>NZ_JBLFER010000002.1:0-1318756 GCF_047345145.1 Maribacter taeanensis | reverse complement strand
GGTTCGCACCATCCTTTTGACTTATCAACAATATTCCAAGTTATGAGTCTCCCCCAGACCCCCTCTTTTCAACATCATCATCATAATAGATTTCATCTATGCAACAAAACTAAAGGCCGTCGCGGTTCCCTTTTTTTGATGCTGTACTTCACCACAATATCCGGGCTTGGTAAGGCGTATAAAAAAGAGGCCCGACAGGGTCCTGGTTTATGCCGCCGTCCACGAACGGATGTTGTTATTTTGCTATCTAAAAAAGGGGATTGTGGCGGGACGGGAGGTGCATATAAAATGGGGATTGAGAGTACAGACCCGACTGGAAGCGTTACAAAATACAATTCGAGAATTCGGGTTAAAAAAACCGAATCCAAAATCCAATATCAGTGTTTGAACATTTAACGGACGTAAAATCATGTAGGTTCACTTAATGGTATCGTAAGGAGGGATTCAAACTTTGCCCTCGAGACCAAGGATTTTAATTTCGACACTATTTTAGAATATTCAAATTGGGGGGTACAAATTTTTCTTGCAGTTCTTTATCTTTCTATTGGTTATAACAATTTCCTAAACTTGCATACTTTCTTATTATTTTAACTATAGCCAATGACCTAAGCTTATCATATTTATCTAAAAAATCTTCTTTAAGGTTAAACCGAAGCATTTAAAATCGGATAAATTTGTCCTATTTAAAACATAATCCTATTTTTATAATGATTTAAAGACCGACTATGTTTTCAAAAGCATGTGAATATGCTATAAAGGCCTCAATCTACGTTGCTTCTCAGTCCCTTGAAGACAAGCGTGTGACATTGAAAGATATTGCCGCTGAAATAGATTCGCCTGTTGCATTTACTGCTAAAATTTTACAACAACTGGTAAGAGATGACATTATGCAGTCGACCATGGGGCCGACAGGCGGGTTTCAAATTGAAAAGAGCAGAATAGACGTCATTCGATTGGCGGAAATAGTTCATGCTATAGACGGAGATGAGATTTTTACACGTTGTGGCCTGGGCTTAAAACAATGTAATGCAAAAAAACCATGTCCAGTGCATGATAAGTTCTCTGTTATACGTGATGATTTGAGACGAGTAGTGGGAAATATCAACTTATTTGAACTTGCAAGCGGTTTATATGTAGGCTTAACATTTATTAAAAGATAAAATATTTAGTATTATATAGGATAAAAAGGTCTAACACTCCAACTAATGAAAAAACGATTACTTCTTTTAACCACTTCATCATTGTTTCCGATTATCGCCGCTGCCCAAAGTGAACCTATATCCACGGAGAATTGGCTTCAGAGCCCAGGTATTATCGGAACAATCATTTTGTTACTTATCGTATTCTTTTTAGCGGTAATTATACTGCTTTACAGGTTTAATTCATTCATAGATAAATACAAACGAAAACAACTTAAAAAGAACGAACTGGCATTTTCTGAGGAGATATTGAATTTGAATGAGGATGAAATAGATGTTATTCTAGAGAAACGAAAGAAAGCATTAAAATATAATTTAGAGGGTTCTGAGCTTGGAAGTGATAAAGAAGTGTTTGATAAAAAGGGCTTGATTTCCAAAGTTACAAATGAGCCAGACAATCCATTGTTTGACGAAAAGAAAAAGACGCTTTTAGGCCTTGAGACTCCAGAAGAGTTAAAAAAGATTATCATTTACTATTTAAGTGCTGCTGTAATCTGGTTAGTATTTGGAACATTGGTGGGCCAATACTTGGGAATGAAATTCGTTTGGCCGGAAATGGATAGCCAATCTTGGCTGTCCTTTGGAAGACTTAGACCTGTTCATACCAATACGGTTTTTTGGGGTTGGGCTTCTCTAGCAATGATAGGGCTCGGCTACTTTGTTATCGCCAGAACGTCAAATACTAAAATCTTTAGTTATAAAAATGCACGTATCGCATGGGTACTTATCAATGCATCATTGATAATAGGTAATCTCTCGCTTATGGCCGGCATAAACAATGGTGGAGGTGAATACAGAGAGTATGTGTGGCCCATTATGTTGCTTTTTGCCATTGGCCTTATCTTGACTTTTCACAATTTCTACAAGACGGTTGCCACTCGAAAAATATCGGAAATCTATATCTCTAATTGGTTTCTATTGGCTGCTTTGGGTTGGACGATAATATTGTCCACGATTGCCTATTTGCCATTTTATCAAGACGGCTTGGGAGAAACCATCATACAAGGGTATTACATGCACATGGGGGTTGGTATGTGGTTTATGACCTTTACGCTTGGTCTGGTGTATTATTTCTTGCCTTCTGCGTTGAACAAGCCCATATACTCCTATTCCCTGGGCGTATTGGCCTTCTGGACACAAATGTTGTTTTATACCCTAATTGGCACGCATCATTTTGTTTTCAGTCCACTCCCGTGGTGGCTTCAGACCGTTGCTATTGTGTTTAGTGCGGGTATGTTTATTCCAGTAGTTGCTGGTACTACCAACTTTTTTATGACTATGAAGGGTACATGGAATAATATTTCTAAAAGTTATGTGCTACCCTTCTTTTTAGTGGGAGTTGTATTCTACTTTGTAGGTTCTACTCAAGGTAGCTTTCAAGCATTTCGGTTTACCAATTACGTATGGCACTTTACGGACTTTAATGTGGCCCATTCACATATGACCATGTATGGCATTATCACTTTTTTACTATGGGCGTGTATTTATTCCCTTATTCCAAAGCTTACCGGCAAAGAACCACCTCAGGCATTTGTGGGAGCTCATTTCTGGATGGCGTTTATAGGTCTATTCGCTTATATGATGTCACTGATGGCGGGAGGAACTTTGAGAGGGTTGAGTTGGATTGAAGGGAATGCATTTATAGAATCTGTGATACTAATGAAACCGTATTGGTTATGGCGTGCCGTGGGAGGATCCTTTATGTTTCTCTCTCATTTAATATTCGCTTATAACTTCTATTATATGGTCAAAAAGCGCCAGGTTATCGGTTCCATGGATATTCTAGTTGAAGAAAAACTTAACACACAAAATCAGTAAGGAGATGTTAGACTTTCATAAAAATCATAAGAACTTAGTTGTTACTGCCCTTACTGTATTTGCGGGCCTAAGTATTATCATTGCCGTTCTACCCGCTTTTCAAATGCAGGATTTCGAGCCGTTGCCAAATCAACCGGGCATGACCCCAAATGAATCCGCTGGTTTAAATATTTATGTGGCCGAAAATTGTGCCGCATGTCATACCCAACAGGTTCGGAATATCGAAATGGACAATGTCTGGGGAGAGCGACCTTCTATTCCATCGGACTATTATTATAGTAAGAAAAGATTGGGTTTTTTGCGTCAATCTCCCTCGCTCCTGGGAAGTGAAAGAACTGGACCAGATTTGACCAGCGTTGGAAAACGCCAGCCTGGAAAGGAATGGCATTTGCTGCATCTATACAACCCAAGAATCGTGGTGAAAGAATCTGTTATGCCATCATATCCTTGGCTTTTTGAAGAATTGGACTCAACATCGGTTCGTGAAAATGATGTGCTTGTTCCCGTTCCTGAAAAGTTCTTGTCCAAAAAAGGGAATAAAGTTGTTGCTTCCCAAGAGGCCATTCAATTGGTATCCTATCTCCAAGCATTGAAACAAACCCCGATGCCCGATGCCTCAACCGTAGGTTTTATCCCTTCGAGTAAAATAAGTGAGGATGGCGAGAGTGAAACAGGTGGGAAAGCTACCGTCAATGGAGAAAACCTATACATGCAGGTTTGTGCGGCATGCCACCAACAGGATGGTCAAGGTCTAAAAGGGGCTTTCCCTCCCCTGGCAGGAAGTGATGTCGTTAACGACCCTGATTATGATTTAATGGTAAAGATAATTTTACAAGGCTATGATGCGAGGAGTGAATATGGACAGATGCCAGGCTTCGCGGAACAGCTTGATGATGCTGAAATTGCAGCCATTGTAAATCATGAGCGCACAAGTTGGGATAATGAAGGAGAAGTCATTACTGAAGATGACGTAAAGCGGATAAGAGATTTTGTGATGCAATTAAACCAATAGAACATATGGAAACAAAAGAAGATTATTTACCAAGTTTAATTACTAATACTCCCTTTGAAGGCAGACAGTTGGCAATTACTTTAGCGCGGAAATCTGTCGGAGCCATACAGCCTGATACGGAAATCAAACAGAAATTACGTCCTATTTATGCAGAAGACCCTGTTTCTCTCATAGCATCTGCACAAGTTATTGCAACAGAATTTCAAACTATTGCTGCGGCAAATAATTACTGAAAAAAATGAAAAAAGTCATCTATTCTCTAGTTTTCTTTCTGGCACTAGGCTTAAATACGGGCTACGCTTGTGACCTGTGTAAAAAGAATCAGCCGAAAGTATTGGAAAATATAACCCATGGCACGGGACCTACAGGAACAATTGATTACATCATTACGTGGTCTGCCATTATCATGGTTGGGTTTACACTTTTTTATAGTGTTAAGTACCTAGTTAACCCTAAGGAGAATGACCCAAATCATATTAAGAACAGCATTCTAAAAAGAGATTTTTAAAGCTATGGAAGATAAGAGAGTTATAAAAGTTTTTCTAGATGAGGAAGACGTTCCTTTTGCTGAGTTTTCTCCTCCGGTTAAGTTCGTTTTGGATACTACAAAAATTCCCGATGGCAAACACAATTTAAAAATCATAGCGAAGTCTTCAAACGGTGTTGAAGGCATTAAGAACATTCCTTTCGAAGTACGTAACGGGCCTGCGATTGTAGTTGTTGGCCTTGAAGAAAATGAAGTTATTGATGACCAGATTCCAATTACCATTAATGCTTACGGTAGCGAGACCAAGGATGAATTTGTAATAACGGGTTCTGAAACACCAAAGGCAATACCTGCTTGGGTATGGGCGCTTTTGATCCTATTTGCAGCTTTTGGCCTGTTCTACCTTATCATGTACTGGGGCCCACAATTGTATAAATCATTTGTTTGATGCTAAAAGAAATTGAAACCAAAGAAGATATCGAACTCATGGTGGATACCTTTTATGCAAAAGTCAGGGAAGATGCTCTTTTAGGAGAGATTTTCAACAATGTAATTCAAGATAACTGGCCAGAACATCTAGGTAAAATGTATCGCTTTTGGCAAACTGTGCTCTTACATGAATCTTCGTATAGAGGTAATCCGTTAGCTCATCACATAAACCTTCCTATTTCAAAGGAACATTTTAACCGTTGGCTTGAGCTTTTTTATATAACATTAAATGAAAATTTCACCGGCCATAAAGCGGGGGAGGCAAAAATGAGAGCCGCGAGAATAGCAGAGATATTCCAGGCAAGAATATACCAATATAATCAAGAGTAATAAATCCATGAAAAGAAGAATTGCCATTCCGGTTATAATCTCCCTCCTATGGATAGGGTTTGTCGCGGCAATTAGTTTTATGGAAGCGTGGCTTAAATTCAGAGCTCCCGGGGTTACTTTAGAAATAGGTCTAAGTATTGGTAGGCTGGTATTCAACGCTTTAAACAAAGTGGAATTGTTGTTTGGAACCATTCTCCTGATTCATTCCATTTATTACCTGAAAGAAAGTGCCAAACCAATGATCCAGTGTTTGCCACCCATTATTATTTTGGTAATCCAGACCCTTTACGTTCTGCCGGTTTTGGATTTGAGAGCTGAGACAATTATAGCTGGAATAAAGCCCGAACCTTCGTACATGCATTTCTATTATGTCGTTTTAGAGGCAATCAAAGTCATCTCACTAATTCTTATCGTAGTAACGAATTTTAATTTATCAAATAGCGAAAAAAATACTTTTTAAAAAAAGCCGCACCTATGAGCAAGCAACCCTTAAAAAGACATAAAGCACTTATTCCGCTGAGTCATGACCATCATCATGGACTTCTTTTGTGTTGGAAGATAAGAATGGGGTTTTCAAAAAAAATTGAGTTGAACCGTATAAAAAGATATGTTGATTGGTTTTATGAAAATCATATCAAACCGCATTTTGAATTAGAAGAGCAGCATATTTTTCCCATCTTAGGTAATCATGATGAGTTGGTAAAAAAGGCAATTGCCCAGCATAAAAGCCTGATAAAACTATTTACTGACAACGAAGATGTGGAAGAGTCTTTAAAGGCAATAGAGAAAGAACTTTCCCTTCATATCCGGTTTGAGGAAAGGTTTCTGTTCAGTGAGATTCAGAGGGTCGCGACAGAGAAACAGTTAGCATCACTATATAAGTCTCATAAAGAAAAAGAATTTATTGAAAATACTTCAGATGAGTTCTGGTTATAAATTAAAGTCGCAATGATTATAAAACAGATAAAAGAAGAATTAAAATTAGCAAAAAAACCAATTGCAAAGTCCCTGCATCACAATACCTCCTTTCGTGTCTTAGTGCTAGGATTTAGAAAAGGAATGGTGATGAAGTCGCATACGGCAAAATGGCCCTCTAAATTAACGGTATTAGAAGGCTCAGTAAGCTACCAAGAGGAGAAGGAAAATACCGTGCTTAATCAATATGATGAGTTCGAAATTCCTGTAGGGATTACACATTCTGTGGAAGCCAATGAAGACAGTCTTTGTTTACTGACGCAAAGTGATGACTGAGAGGTAAAGTTTTTCTGTATTCGCATTCGACGCTCTGGGTTATAGTTTTTGTGTTTGGCAATGCCATTGTTTTAACCCAATCCTTTGTTAAAACAAGTCAAAATGATTTCTTAGATCGACTGTAGAAATTTTTCATATTAATGAATTTTCTTGTTTACCTATTTCGTTGAAGTAAATTCTCGTAGGGTGAATTCATTGGATTCTTTTAAAGGACGCATCCTGCAATTTTGAAATTGACATGCGAGACACACCTTAAGGTGTGTAAATCCTAAATATAAAAAGCACCACTTCACTTAGGTGAAGTGGTGCTTCGGCAAAACACTACTCATGAATATAGAGTCAGTCTTTTAAGACATTAATTACGTGGGGAACCTATTTGAGTTCCTATTACACTTTCAGACGGCTGCGTAATAACTGGGCAATTAATTATAGCACCTGTTGCGGTTAACAAATCGGATAACGAGTTTGCTAAAGGATTTTGGTTTATATTCCCTCTAAAAGGAACCAAAGTACCATCAGCCAAAAGATCATTTATTTGTTCAAAACTTCTAAGAATAGGACGATCAGCCTCTGGTATTGTAAACTCTGTAATATGTGCATCCCACATTGGCGCATAAGATGGGTCTCTTGGGTCAATCGGGAACGTATTTGTCGGATCTTGTACTTGTCTATCACTTAAAGAAGCAGCATTTAAACCTTGTACTCCGAAACCATCACCATTATCAAAAGTTCTACCATTTGCTGTAGGACTAAAAGGTAGCATTGAACCTCCTGGGAATAAACCGAAGGTTGGTAAATTGTTTAATCTTGGCGCATATACCCCTAGCTCGATTGTAGCAGGTCCTGGATTAGAGGTATCTGTCACAATATGGAAATAATAAGGCTTTCCGTTTTGCCATCCATCTAAAAGCTGCATTACAACTGAAGCCTGATTTCTATCTAGGTTTGGATTGTTTTGATCATCCTCATCTGCTTGACTATTTCCATCTGGATTAGGGATTCTATCGTGTATTCCAGTACTATTTGCTACTAGCTGTGCATTAATCACAACGTCAGTGTCTGGCAATACTACATAAGATGACCAGTTTTCATCCGCGATAGCACCAGGAGTAACGGCTGCAGGAGGAAATCCTACCAAGAGGCCATCTTCGCTTGTGCCACCAGGTGTCAAAGATCTTTTAGGAGAAAAATCTACAGATCCTTCAAAAATAAGCCTACCATCGTCGGTCCATTGGGAGTTTTGCTCCCCATTGGATCCTATCGCATCTGCCATTCTAGGAGCGTAAATAACACCAAGTAATCTGGCAAGGCCTCTGTCAGATGCCTCAGTAATTATATAATGCGCTTCTCTTTGACCTTCAGGTGTAGTCTCCCACCCCTGAAACATTGGAAATCTAGCGGTAGGACCAGCTGGTACAATAGATCTATCTGTACGAAAATCAATCCCTAAAACACTCGGCAAAAACACATTTTCCTCAGCTGTAAAGCTAAGTGTCGGATTATTTGCGTCATAAGGAATTCCTCCATCGGCTTCAATACTAGCTAATAATAGACCTGCTGCATCTACCATCATGGGGCTGGTACCATCTTCGCCGTCTGCACCATCCTCACCATCCGCACCATCGACCCCATCAACTCCATTGATTCCGTCAACACCGTCCTCACCGTCTTCACAACTTGCAAAAAATATACCTAAAGATAATATTGCGACATATACTAATTTAATTTTTTTCATTTTCTTCTTTTTTTATGATTATTAATTTTTTTAAATTTTAATGGCCAATTAAAAGTAATTACTAGGAATTATCTCACACGTAAAACCATCGATATGGAATTTTAAATTCACGTATTCAATTGTCAAATACCAATTATACTAGCTAATAGGGTACTAGAAAACACATGTTAAGGTGCGCAATTCTTACAGTATTTTCTTCATAAAAACGAATCAAAAACAAACATCTTTATATATTATTTTTCAGATATTTATTGTTGTCTCATTTATAAATTCAAAATTAGACCATAAGAATAGAGGGAAGAGTGGTGTCATTTCCTTTCTAATTGTATAATTTCCCTTTTTTGCTTGATGATAGGTAAAGCCCCATAGTATTAATAGGATATTGATCCCTGCGTGTAGAGGTTGTCAGGTCCTTTCAACTGATCTAACCTTGACGAAACGACTGCGGCTGAAATGTAGAAGAAATAGAATCTAGGCTAATAGCCAATAATTAAGTAACCGATATATTAAAGAAAGATACATATTATGGGGATGGACCATCTTGTAATCATCTAAAGACCTCTATTATTCCACTTCCTTTTCTAATAATGTTTTCAATTCACCAGATGATGGTTTTGGAGCGGAAACAGATATTATCTTGCCCTTATCATCAATTAGCAAATAATTGGGCAAACCCATTATTTTATAGTCTTTCATGATTGAGGATTCTTCAGCTTTGTCTGCAATAAGTTGATTTCCCTCAAAATGATGTTTTGTTAAATATTCTTTCCATTTCTGCTTGTCTTGATCTATTGAAATTGCGATAAATTCGATATTTTTATTTGCCATCGATTTTTCGATTTCCTTTAAATATGGCATTTCGATTAGACATGGTTTGCACCAAGTTGCCCATAAATCAATAAGCACATATTTTCCTCTAAAATCGGATAGTTTGACAATTGTTCCTTCGCGATCTTCATATTCGAATTCTGAAGCAGTTATTCCTGTTGTTATTGTTCTCCGTTTTTGTACCATTTCTTCGATACTTATGCTATAATTGTCAATTGAATTATTTGATTTAAATAAATCCAAATTAGACTTAGCACCTTCTACGCCTTTCATCATAAGTTGCGTTCTTAATGCTCTGAACATTAGATAGCTTTTAACTTGATTTTGGTCAATTTTGTTTATCTCTTCTAATTGATAACTTATAATTTCTTCAATATTCATTGTATTCATATCTCTTCCTTCCTCCTGTATTCTTTGACTAGGTAAGCTCCATCTCGCAGCATCCAGAAGATCTAGGTACTTGGGTGATTTCATAAAGTTGTCGCTAAATACTATTTCGTTTTTGAGAGGTGATTTTCTTCCTACCATATTTTTGTTGGATAAATCTATTTGTTGCAGTTCGGCAGTAAGGTTCATCGACTCAACCTCTTTGACAATTGAGGGTAACTGTTTATTTTTTTCTAGAAAATTATGATAATCTTGTTTCAATATTCCAGAAAGTGAATCTAAGAAGAATGATATTTGAGTACTATCTATATTTTCAATAGAACGTGCTCTTAATTTCATTTGTTTATCCTTTAAGTACGTATTGACAGGGTCTTTGAAATTGCTATAAAGAGAGGGATTGAAATTTTCAAGGTCAATATCCATATGTATGGTATCTCCTTTGGGAACATAGAAATAGCCCCGACTAAATTTTGCGGCAACACCCCAAAAACTATTGTTGGTATTTTTTGGCAGCATTACTTTGAACTTTCTACTTTCAACAGGGATCACTTTAAATACTGTATCGCTATAGAATAAGATAGACTCGACTTCATCGGATTGCATATTCCCGATAATGGTAGTGAAAGCATTTTCAGTTCGACTTTCTTCCTGACAACTTCCTATTAATATTGCCAAGAAAAGGATAGCTAGTTTTATTCTCATTATTATATTTTTTCTCTAAATACGAAGTTAACGAAATACCATTATTCAATAATAAATAAAGAAAAACCCTAAACCAGGTTGTTGGAAAAATCTGCCAAGAATTAAAGGTATGATTCCTAATCTATTAAGTTAACGTCTAACTTATGAAAATCATCATTTTTAAGAATAACGGTGGTCTGACCTTTTCCCATTAGAACAATATCGGTCATGGAGAGAAAAAGGCCCGTTTCTACAATTCCAGGAATCTTGATGAGGGTATGGTCTAGACCACTAAGATCTTCACATTGGGAAATATCGACATCAACAATGTAATTTTTTTCATCTGTTATAAATGGACTGCCTTCCAATTGTCTTTGGATCGGTTGTAAACCCATTTTACTCAATTTATTTATAATGTTTTGGGTTGCGAAAGGAATAGTCTCTACGGGTAATTTAAATTTGCCCAATTTATTCACTTGTTTTTCCGAATCGGCTATTATTATATTTAGTTTTGAATTGTGTGCAATAATTTTCTCCCGCAATAAAGCACCACCACCGCCTTTTATCAATTGCAGTTTGTTATCAAATTCGTCTGCTCCGTCGATATTAATATCTAAATATTCTACTTTGTCTAATGTGATTAATGGAATACCTACTTTACGTGCAAGCTGCGCTGTTTTCTCTGAAGAAGCAATACCTTTAATGGTTAGGCCTTTTGCGACAGCTTTGCCGAGCTCTTGAACCATGTATGAAGCCGTCGAACCTGAACCCAACCCAACTACCATTCCATTTTCTACAAAGGTAATTGACTTGTAAGCGGCCAGTTGTTTTTCTTTTTCTAGAACATTTGTTTCCATGTCTGAATTTATTTCAAACTAAAGGTAGCCAATAGCTTTCTGAGGTTCACAGAAATCACTCTATCTAAATAAAAGATACCGATCTTCTTTAGGTACTTAATGTAACCTTCATTTTAATAATCCCAATTATAATCTGTCTCCTAAAACGTTCGTGGCCGTTGCAGAAGTGCTCTGTTCGTATGATATCGACCCGAGTAGGCTGTTTTTACGGAACCTTAATGAGAACCGGTCTCGGTTGGATTTGCAGGAGAAAAATGGTCAGGTTGTCTTGTAAGGTATTTATAATGGTCCTTATAATGCCAAGGGAGGGCTTCCTTCCCCCTTTCTTGAGGTACTTTTTCAGGTTGAAGGCGATTGCCGCCATGAGCATGACCTTGTGAGCACCGGCCTTGCCCAGTACGTCTATTTTTCTCAGGCCGTAGAACTGGGTCAAACTACCGAATACGGGCTCCACCGTACTTTGTCTCAGCTTTTTCATTCGTTTGCCCCTTTCACTGTGCTGTCGGGCGTATGCCCTCAAGTATTGTTCATCATAGATCGTTCTGGTGATTTTTTTGCATTTTGTATTCGGCACACATTGGGATTTCATGGGGCAGGCCTTGCAGTCTTTCGGTGCCGCCCAATAGCATTTCAGGACGCTACCGTCCCGGTTGGTGCGGAACCCCTTGAAAGGTATTGGCCTGTTCATCGGGCAATTGTATTCGTCCTTTTCCTTGTTGTAGGGAAAGCCTTCTATCTTGGGTTTGTACTTCCCGAAAACGGGTATCCATCCTGTAACCTTCCTTTGTTCGAGAAAATCGTAGTTGGCGCCATTGGAATAACCTGCGTCCGCGAGGAAATCCGTCATTATCAGCTCGTTCTTCCTTAAACGGTTCTGAATCTGCAGGCTGATATCGGTCAGGTACTGGCTGTCCCTGCCGTCGGCAAAGTCGGCCTGGATATGCGAGATGACCCCTTCTGCGGTATCCACCGCCATACTGCAATGGTAGTTCAGCTTTCTGGCCTTGCCCGGTTTTACCGATATTCGGGCATCCGGGTCATGGGGGTTGTAGTGTGTCTTGTTGCTCAGCAAGCGTGCCTTTTTGTGGGATGCACCCATCAGTTGCACCGGACTGTCCCGCAGGTTTCTGTGGTGTTTCTCCACACGCTTCAGCTCATGCTCTGGAGCGGAGATACGTGAGGGGGAAGCAGTCCTCTCATCTTCTTTAGCGGTTCCCCCGTTCTCTTCCGACACTTTCTTCAAGTGGTCGCCTAAGGAGTTTGCAGGCATTTTCGGCACCACGCTTTCCATGGACGCGTTCGCCTTTATCGGGGCCGAATCCACCGCTTGGGTATGGCCGGATACCATCCCGCTGTCGACGCACAGGGCAAATACCTTGTTGAACAATTTTTCGAAAAGGGATTCCGGGTAAAGTTGCCTCGTCCTGCTTATCGTCGAGTGCCATGGCAGCTCCTCGTCCAGGTCATAGCCCAGAAAGAAGAGCACGTCCATCCGCATGCAGCAATGTTCCATCAGTTTTCGGTCGGAGGTGATATTCTCAAGGTATCCCGTGATCAACAGCTTGAAAAAGACCACGGGGTCGATCGAGGGGTTACCTGTCTTGCCATAAAGTTCCTTAGTATCCCTGTAAAGAAAACTTAGGTCGAGTGTTTCACGTAGCCTTCTGTAAAGATTTTCCTTTGGGATCCGGTCCGATAACCGGAAGCTGAGGAAGAGTTTTTCGGTATAGTTCTTTTTGCCTTGCATACCTTTAATTTACCAATTTCCGCACTTTGGTAAAAGCAAAAATTGATGTTTATCGGAGTTGTGCAACAGCCACGTTCGTTTTATTAGACTCTTTCTTTATATCAATCGACCACTGGCTAATACCAAGCTTTTATGGTAAAAGCTATGTGTACAATTAGTAGACGTTTGGTGTAAATATTTTTTACAGTAAAATCGAAGTATTTTTATTAAATTATCTGTAACTAAATGATATTGAGACACTTGATAACTTGGCATAATTTTAGGCAATAAAACAATATCCTTTAGGATGTTTACATTGAACTTACAATAAAGATACCTCTAGCTTACTCATCAACCTAAAACGAGAATCATGTTTATAAACTACCTAAAAATCGCTTGGCGACACCTCTGGAAGAATAAAGGCTATAGTGCTCTCAATATTTTTGGATTGACTATTGGTATTACTTGTGCTAGTCTTATTTTTTTGTGGATAGAAGATGAAGTGAACTTTGATAATATATTCCCTAAACAAGACCAAACATACCATATCACGGTCAACAGTAATTTTGAAGGGGAATGGCGCACTTTCGGCCAGACGCCCGGGCCTCTGGCGCAAGACTTAAAAGATGAAATACCCGAAATCGTAGGGGCTGCAAGAGCCTCTAGCGGGAATATGTTATTTACTATTGGAGAGAATGCCGTGAAGAGGAGAGGTAGTTATGTAGATATAGATTTTATCGATATTTTCAGTCTTCGTTTTGTAGAAGGAAATGCTGAAAATGCTCTTAATCGACCGGATGCTATCGTGCTAACACAAAAGACCGCTTCGGACCTGTTTGGCGAAAACACTACAGTTTTAGACAGGTCAATTCAGGTTAATAACAAGAATAATTATGTAGTCACGGGTGTTGTCGAAGATTTTCCAGAAAACACGACTATTGGGTTTGATTGGTTAGCACCTTTCGAACGGTTTAATGAGGGCGAGGACAACGAATGGATGAAGGGTTATGACGCTAATTTTACCAATACTTATGTGGAGCTTACTCTAGGGGCTGATTATATGGCCGTAGATGCCAAGGTACGTGAGATACTTTCTAAAAAAGTGGAAGATCCTCATTCCTACTTTTTCCTCCATCCCATGAAAGATTGGCACTTACGCTCCAATTTTGAAAATGGGGTAAAGGTAGGTGGACAAATTGCTTTTGTTCGTTTAATGGGCGTTGTTGCTCTTATCATTTTACTGATTGCCTGTATCAATTTCATGAACCTTTCTACGGCACGAAGCGAAAAAAGAGCCAAGGAGGTAGGGCTTCGTAAGGTACTGGGATCGGATAAAAAAAGGTTGATTTCGCAATTCATAGCTGAGGCTTTGACGACTTCCAGTTTGGCGGCCGTGGTAAGCGTAGTCTTATTACTGTTGTTATTGCCTCAGTTCAATATCCTTGTTGAGAAACAGCTGGAACTCCGGCTTTTAGATTTTACACATTTATTTTCACTTCTGGGTATAACCTTAATCTGCGGCCTTCTGGCGGGTTGGTATCCGGCGTTTTATCTTTCCTCTTTTAGGCCTGCTGAAGTGCTTAAAGGTGTTAAGTCCAAACAAGGTAGTGCAGCTGCAATACGAAAAGGGCTTGTTGTTGCTCAATTTACTGTTTCGGTTGTATTTATAATAAGTACGATTATAGTATATCAACAAACACAACATGTGAAGGGCCGAGATTTGGGATTTACAAAGGATAATCTGATCAAGATGCCTGTAAGTGGGGATATGATTAAAAATTTCGATCCCATAAGAAACGAACTGATCGCTTCGGGCAGGGTTGAGAATGTAGCTCTTATCAGTACCCACGTTCTGTCCGATGGCTACAATGGAACGAATTTACAATGGCAAGGTGGCGTAAATACTGAGGACGTGCTTATTTCCTTTAGGCATATCAGTTCTGATTTCTTCAAGACCGCGGGAATGGAAATCGTCGAAGGTCGTGGTTTCAGTAAAGATGTTTCCAAGGATAGTACGAACACCTTGATTTCCCAGTCTTTTGCAAAGTTAATGGGAGAAGGAAGTGTATTGGGCAAAACGGTCCTTCGATATGGTACCACCTATAATGTCATAGGAGTTGTCAAAGATTATTTATATGGTGATATGTATGGAACAAGCGATCCGGTTATGTTCTTCAACGAACCTTCCTATGCTCAATTAATGTACGTAAAAACCAAATCAGGTACGGAGATTACTAAAACCTTGACCGTTATGGAAACAGTAATGAAAACGTACAACCCTGTTTTTCCATTTGAATTTGAGTTTGTTGACGAGTCTTTTAATTCGAAGTTCAAAAGTGAAAAAATGATGGGCAGCCTTTCCCAAATATTTGCCATACTTGCTATCATTATCTCTTGTTTGGGGTTATTTGGCCTATCGGCCTATACCGCGGAACAGCGTCGAAAGGAGATTGGAGTACGCAAGGTTTTGGGAAGCAGTGTAACAGATATTGTAAAACTCTTGTCCAAAGACTTTTTGAGTCTAGTATTGATGGCCCTACTAGTTGCCGGTCCTATTGCTTTGTGGGTAATGAAAAACTGGTTGGAGGGCTTTAGGTATCGCATTGAAATCAGCCCTTGGGTATTTGCCCTTGCAGGCCTTGTTGCTATTGGCATTGCACTATTAACAGTAAGCTTTCAAGCTGTAAAAGCTGCTTTGTCCGACCCAGTTAAAAGTTTAAGAACGGAGTAGTCTCATAAACCGCCAATTAAAAGAACTAAGCGAAGGAATAAGTCAAGTACCAAGAAACGGTCGTTTAACGAGACAACTCAGAAATTAAGATTTCAAAGGTTTGAATAAATGACCATTTTAATAGTGTTTGTTTTTAGGTTGTTGACTTCTCTTTTCTATTAACTTTTTGATTAATGTGATAAACTTGGAAAATGATGCAATGTCATCGATTAAGAATCTCAAAGCATAGCCTTCAGAATATTTTTTTGCAGTTTTAATTTGGTCATGAAGGTCATATAAATCGTCATCAGAAAGAAAATCTATTTTCTCATGTTCTCGCAATGTTAAACTTATCAAGAAAGAGTCATTTAATGGAATGAAGTAGTATAATGCTTTTTTGCCGTCATGCACTTTCTGCATCCATCCACTACTCTTAGAAAAATTCCAATCTTTTTTAAATCTAAGTGTAAGATTATTCAATTCATCATATAAATCGTTGCCCTTACCAAGGACTTTTTTCAATGAATCTTTAGAGGGTTTTAGAACTTTGTCAGAAAAAGGTCTATTGTCCATATTTTTTTAATAATCTACAACAATTAAAGTAGCATGAGTGAAATTAGAAAAATATAGTTTTCATAATCATACTCTCACTATAACAACAATTAGGTATCCCTTTACTGAATGTCGCTACTTAATAGAATACTTTCCTTATTTAAAAATTCCTTAAAATTATTTTCTGAAGGATGTCCTAAAAATGGGGCGTAAAAAAAGGTAGTGGTATCATTGCGCCAAACCATAGTATAAGTAATACTGCTACTTCTGATAGCTTTATAAAGATTCTCTGTCCACCAGTTGTTTTGGGTTACATTTTCCAACCCTGTTTCGGTAAGAGCAAAAAGCATATTTTTCTCGATGGCAATATCCTCTACAATTTGTAAATTTTCTAGTGCACTATTTAAAAAGTTTCCATTCCTAAAATCATATACATCAATACCTAACATATCTACATATTCATCTCCCGGATAATTTTTTAAATATTCTGCACGGTTCGAAACCAAATTTGGTGCGTATATATAAAGTACATTATGCACGCCTAGGTCTTCAGACAAAATTTTAACCGTATCTCGGTATAATTGCATATACTCTTCCGTTGTTCTAAAACCTTCTCCCCAGTAAAAAAAATCCTCGTTCATCTCGTGCCAAGGCCTAAATAATACGGGTATTGGTTTTCCTTCGGAGTCTTTTAAATTATTAAACAGTTTGGCTACTCGTTCTAAAAGGTCTAAAAAACGAGGTCTAAATTCTCCATTTTCCAGCATTTTGGAGACCACATCTTTTTTTTCACCAAAATTACCAAATGCCGAGTCATCATTTGGGTTTATAGTATGCCAGCTCATAGTAATAATACTTCCATTTTCATGTGCTTCTACAACTGCGTTGGTCACTCTTTCAATAAAAGAGTCAATATCACTTCGGCCGATTAATTCAAGGTCAAAACCAGCTATTGCGGGATAGTCCCCTGCTACTATGTTGAAATCTTTATCTAGTTCGTTATCAACTGGAAAATTATTTCCGGTACCAAAAGGTTCTTGTTGTCCGAATGCGATACCTTTTTGAGTTAAGTTTTGTAATCTAGTATATAAATCCTTCGCCTCTATACTTAAATTAGCATCAGCAAAAACACTTTTATTTATTTCGGGCGGGATTCTTTCGGCATTTGGGTCGAATAAATTTTCATCATCGGTACTACAACTAACACAGAAAAGAATACTAAAAACTACTCTTATTATATTTCTTATCATAATGTTTATTTCATTTTGTGGAAACAACTATAATAAGTTACAATTTACATGCCATTATCATATACTCATCTAATTTTAACTAAATTCGAATGGTATGATAAAAGCCATTATTTTTGATTTAGACGGAACGCTTATTCAGACCGAAGTACTTAAGGCATCTTCATATGCCAAAGCGGTCCATTCCATTACCAAAGGAGAAATAACGGAAGCGCAAGTACTTGCTGTTTTTGGAAAATATGTGGGTCTTTCAAGAAGCGAGGTTGTAGAAGGTGTTTATAAAGAATTTTTATCGGCATTTCAAAAGCACCTATTGGGCCTCGATTCGGATACCATCCAGAAAATCATTATTGAAACAAGACTATCGATCTACCATAAAATGTTAAAAGATGAGAACCTCTTGTCTAAGCATTTTTGCCCTTTTAATCTAGACCTTTTGCATAAAGTAAGTAATGACGATTTTCATGTGGTTCTGGCGACCATGTCTCATTTAAAGGAAGTGGAAAGAGTTATTACCCTTATGGGGATAACCGATAAACTTGACTTTATACTTACACGGGATGATGTTGCTGAAGGAAAGCCAAGTCCGGAAATTTACCTAAAGGCCAAAACCAAATTGAATCTAAATGCAGATGAATGCCTGGTTATCGAAGATTCAACAAATGGCATTAAGGCCGGACTAGATGCCGGCATGCATGTTTTTGCCGTAACCAATGATGTCACGCGGGCGTCTGTACATTCAAGTAGACTTCTGAAACCAAAATACATCATTGATAACCTAGAAGAACTAAATTCGATAATCTATGGTTTTATAAATACTAATATGTAAGTTTTTTATAAACGCCCTGGTTGCGAGCAGTACTTTTTCGCTCTATTTTATAACTACTATCAAAATAGATTTCGCCGTCCTTAAAAAATAATAATTCTAAGGTGTCCTATAAAACTCGATGAATTACATTTGGGTATGTTTTTTGGGACTAGTTGATTATATCATTTCTATAAATACCATGAAAAAACCCTTCATATCTTTTAAAATATTTATTAAATAGGAAACATCTTCAAAACTCGTTCGAAATGCGATTTCCTCGATTAGAAGAGCTGTAGGTTTTAGCAACATTTTGGCTTCCAAAAACAACGCGTTCAACAATAATCTGTGATGGGGATTTGTCCAATATCGTGTTACTGGTCGATTGTTTAGTGCTTGCGAGATAAAACTAAAAAACTCTAACGAAACCCAACATTTTCAAATTTGCTATCCTGACTGTGCCGGTCAAAATAAAAGCGACATCTTATACTCATTGAAATTTTTCCAAAGCTTTTTTCTTCATATGTCAAAATACGAACGAATGCAGAAGTAAAATGCATCGGTGAAAATTGTCCATTTATTGGAGTACATCCTCCATCCCCTTTGCCTTGAAAGTTGACAATCTTTGCCAAGTCGATAATGATATAAAAAATTAGAAAATCATGAAACATTAAAGACACATGGTATTTTCTTGGGTTTTGACTATAAGCCCCTTATCATTTACGCAGGTACAACTCGTTGATGAACATAATATAGCAATAGGCGGTTACGACGTTGTTCTTACTTTTCGAATACCGCGGTACAGGGATATCCCAACATAACCGCAGTACATAATTAAGGTGCGGTACTTTTTCGCGACAAAAGAGAATATGGGCGTTTTGTGAAAGTACCTGAAGTATATCTACAGCAGTTTGGTGGTTATTGTGTTTGGCGAGTGAGTGCAAAAGAGACCAATTTCTCAATTAACCCCGAGACCTTTGATTTAGTTGACGGTTAATTTTTATCTCGTTTTCAACAGCCCTTTTGACTGGGAACATTTGAATATGCTTGACCCTAGGAAAACGGAAACAATAAAGTTGTTGACCTTGGCAAGAGTAAAGGCTGCAGAAGATACCAAGAAAAGCAAAGGTTCTTTAGGAGTATCAAGAGCATATACCGTAGATCCCGAATTGAGAAACAGAATCGACTTTCTCAACGGATGGGAAGAAGTTCAAGCCTTCCTTGCTAATAAAGGGGACAATGAACTCGATTATAAATTGAAAAAGGAATTTTAGGGTTTTAGCTGAAACCGAATCGCCGTTAGGTTCAAATATGATTTCAGGAACAAAGAAGGTCAGAGGTTCAAGGGCTATGGTAAAGAAAATTGGCAATTCGGTTTGAGCAGATTGATGGTGAAAAGATATACCAGCATTAATAATCTGCCCATTACAGAGGCGGAAAGAAAATTATAGAATTCATTGGTAGCGATTCATTTAAAATAAAAAAAGAAGATGAGAAATAGCAACAAGAAGGTCGCAATAATCGGAGGAAGCAGAATTGCTTTTGCCAAATCGTTCACCCAGTATGCCCGCACCGGTAATAGTGAACTGATGACCGCCGCCCTAAATGGGTTAGTCGAAAAATATCAACTTGAAAACAAACGATTGGGGGACGTTGCCCTCGGCACGCTCATACACTATCCAGGGGAATGGAACTGGGCCAAAGAAAATGTATCGAACACACGCTTGGATCCGCATACCCCAGTGCATTTCATTTCACGCGCTTGTGGTACCAGTTTGGACGCTGCCAATACCATTGGTCTGAAAATCGCAGCCGGACAAATAGAATCCGGAATCGCAGGAGGCAGCGATACGAATAGCGATGTTCCCCTTACAATAGAGCAAAGCTTGACCCATGATTTGATGGACATTAGAAATGCCAAGTCCTTTGGCAAACGCTTTTCAAAATCTCTCCAAACAAGATGGTTGGATTTATTAAAGCCGATTTACCCTGATGTTCGCGAACCAAGAACAAAATTGAGTATGGGCGAACATACCGAATTGACAGTAAAGAACTGGGACATCTCTCGCTCTGCACAAGACGAATTGGCCTACCATAGCCATAAAAATACGGCGAAAGCCTATGAACAGGGTTTTTATGATGATTTGATAGTGGAGTTCAAAGGTATTAAAAAGGATACCATTTTACGGCCGAACACCTCTTTGGAGCAATTGGCGAAACTAAAACCGGTTTTTGACCGCAGCGCAAATGGAAGTCTTACTGCGGGCAATAGTTCTTCTTTTACCGATGGTGCCGCTACAGTTTTTCTTTCCTCGGAAGAATATGCAATAGAAAATGGGCATTCCATTCAGGCCTACTTGGTAGATGTACAAAATGCAGCTTTCAATTATGTAGGTGGAGAAGATCTACTGATGGCTCCTACACTTGCAGTGGCCAAATTATTAGAAAGGAACAATCTTAAATTGCAAGACTTTGATTTTTACGAAATACATGAAGCCTTTGCTGGGCAAGTGCTTTCCACACTCAAAGCTTGGGAAAGCGACACTTTTTCAAAAGAACATTTGAATGCCTCCAAAGCATTGGGTAGCATTGACAGAAACAAATTGAATATTAAGGGCGGTAGTCTGGCGATAGGACATCCGTTTGCCGCAACGGGCGCAAGGGTACTTTCCGGCGCTGCAAAAATATTGCAAGAAAATGGTGGGGGCAAGTGCCTGATTTCCATTTGCACCGCAGGTGGTATGGGTACCGCTGCGATCATAGAAGCTTAAGAATTGGAAAATGAAAGCACCATACATCTCGAAAATACGTTTATATCCAGTTAAATCGCTAGACCCCGTTGAAGTTAACGAGGCCGAAATCGGTATTCGCTCGTTAAAACACGACCGGGCTTTTGCCATGGTAGCAGAAGATAGGCGCTATGTAAACGGAAAACGAACTGGTAGGGTCAATCAGCTAGGAACTACCTACGATCTTGACAAACGGTTAATTTCGTTAACACCAACAGCTTCTGGCATAACGCAAACTTTTGAACTTAGGGAAGGTAATAAAGAACTGAACGGGTATTTAGAAAATTACTTCAAGATAAAATTAAAACTCTACCATCGCACCAAAGGGGAGCTGATGGATATTCCCGGTGCAAGTAGCGTAACCATTTTGGGCGAGGCTTCCTTACAATCGTTACATGCCGACCTATCGGGACATACCCTCGAAGATCTGCGTTTGCGTTTTAGGGCGAATCTGGAACTTTCAGGTACGTCGCCCTTTTGGGAGGAAAACTTGTTCGAAACCCCAGGGACGGGGGTTCGTTTTAAGGTTGGTGATGATGTTGAAATGATAGGCATTAGTCCGCGCGCGCGGTGCAACGTACCACCAAGAAATCCTCTAACCGGCGAAACAGATAAATCCTTTGTAAAAAACATGATCAAAAGTAGAGCCAACAGTCTACCTGAAGATAGTACCTTGTCCACTCATGGAGAGCACCTGTATTACCTATCGGTGAACACTTATTTGTCAGAAAGCGAGGTAGGCAAGTTAATTACCTTGGGAGATACTATTGAAATCATTGATACAATCTCTTTATAAACGTTATTTTGAAAGAGCAACTATGAAGCTATTTTAACAGTAACGGATAAGAACTTAGAAAATCGAATAAGTTCTCTTTTTGACATACTCCAAAACAGTAGATTAAAAGAGCTGAGTAAAGAAAAAAAGTGAGTTCATAAAACATTGGTTTTAAGGAACTAATGTCTGGTGCAATCTTTGAAGGAATAAATTTTACAATTCTAAGGAATGAACTATTGTGAAGAATTGATACGTTAATACTGCGGTTTCGGTTTTTAAGCGTCCAATAGTACATCTTCTATCTTTCTTCTAGAAGAATAAGGAGTTTTATTTGCGTATCCGACCCTCATAATTATAGTAGGATATTCATTGTCTATTCCGAGGTGATTTCCTAATTCATACGATAACTTATCAATTTCACATGGAGGATTTAGAAATGCATTGGCAATACCCAATTCTGTGAGTATTAACAATAGCCTTTCAAGGGAAAAACCTAAAGATATCCATTCACCAATAGTATTGCTGTCAGTAGTTAATAAAATAAAGTGAGAAGAGGATTCTATTTTTTTCATATCCCCTTTATTCTGTTTTATTGGATTCAAAAATAATCCGAATACTTTTTTTCCAACGGGTGTTGGCATAGCAGGAGCCCCCATAACTTTATATGACAATCCGTTGTTAGTCTTTTCAACTTGCCTTTTGTTAAATCTTATCCAGGATAGTAGTTCTTTTTTAAAATTTGAATCGGTCATTTGAATTTCATTTCCTTTCGAGATGTAATCTTTAATGGTATTGAATTGACCACATCCCTTTTTGAAGAAATAAATGTTTACACCCTTTTCTAAAGGTACCTTCCTCAAGGTTTCTAAATCGTTCTCTTCAATTGATTTTCCATTGAAAACGTTTCTGTTTGACTGACGTTCTTTGATAGTCTTCAGAATGGAATCATTGGCTTTGAAATTCATCTTTTTCAGTTTAAAACTGATTGAACGTTCTCTATTTGATTCAGTATTCAAAGACCATTCTGCTGAGTAACCTAAAGACCAGGCCGCTACCCTAATATTTTCCCCTGCACACCCTAAACTAACAAATAACTCTCGATTTGATGGGTCCACTACTGATAGGGAATTATTAAAATCTGGATAGATATCTATTGAGTTGTTGGTGATTTTGAATTTCCATGGTTGACTATTATGGCCAGAGGGTGCTTTAATTCCTAATTCTATTAATTTTTTGAATTCTCCTTTGGCTTCCATAATTCTGAATTAACTTCAAATCTATAGACTAGAAAGAAATCAGAAAATGATAAAAATCATAAGAAACCTTGAAATATACGAATTGTACTTAACAAAGAAATACGACCAATAACTAGTAAAGGAATATATAACCAATGGCCACATCCTTTAAGGTAACACTCGGTAATTTCTTCAAAGTTAAGGACTAATAAGTCGATTGTGACACCCTTATCTATTACCCCTTTATTACGTTATTAAAACTTTTTTCAATTCATTTTTAAACTTCGTCAACTGAATGATAAACTCAGCTGAAAGGTTAGTATTCACAAGACCCTTCGCATCAATGAAGTTTTTATGAAATTCGGGTAAGGAGAAAGTGGCAACCACTGATGCTCCCATGTGGGGGAAACTCTGCGTTCCAATTCCCAAAACACTTTTCCCTCCCATTTTACCGGGAGATGCAGCCATTAAAAAAGTAGGCTTGTTACCCCAAATATTACCATCAATTCTCGACAACCAGTCTTGGGTGTTTTTGAATGCAACTGTATAATTTCCATTGTATTCCGCTAAGGATATAACAAAACCATCAGCGGTGCTGAGTTTACTTTTTAGTTCGTTAACAACGGCAGGTATACCTTTCTCTTCTTCCAAATCGGGACTGTACACAGGCATTTTGTAATCATTTAAATCTAATACTTCTAACATAGTACCTCCTAAACGTTGAGCCACCCATTCAGCGAATTTTTTATTAATTGAGGCCTTACTGTTACTTGCGCCAAGCGCTATGATTTTTTTCATTTTCTTAAATTATTTTTTGAATAATTAAAAAGAGATTGTCGTTACTCTTTTTCCATTTGATGGGATTACTAAACAACTTATCGGCTTCATTAATAACATTAATATAGTCCAAGAAAATGCTTTGTTGACTAATTACTCATGCTGGTCATTACCCCCACCAGGGTTGATTGAATTCGTAAGAATAATTTTCTCACATGCCATAACAAATGCATTTTGATTCTTGGTATTGACAACGCCCAGCCTTTGACCTGGGAATGTGTTTTACAATTGTGACAATCAACACACGCGATACAGGACTTATGAATAGACTGATTCTTCCCACTATTAACAGATATGTTCGATGTGTAGGGATGAACCGTTGAAACCTTATCTTTTGTAGATGTGCACATAAACTTAATTGTTTTTAAAATTCAAGCCCTAAATGAAATCCTCCAAAATATCTGAATTCACCTCCGATCAAGGTGCCAACGACCGGTCCTGTATGAAACCCGTTCTTTCCGATTCGAATATTCAACTCCCCTTCTAAATATGCCGAAACTTCGAAGTCACTTTCTGAATTCGCCAGAGCAAAGCTGGGTCCTGCGTTCAAGGTCAATATCGGCCAGGGTTTATGGCTCACTAAAGCTGCAACTTCATGGCCAACCCTTCCCTCTTCTTCATAGATTAAAGAATACCCAACACCAAATGCCCAAGTATGACTAGTCCAGTACGTAAAATGAAGTTCTGTCAAAGGATCTGTATGACCTGCTTCTGGGTTATGAATTACAACTCCCGAAACTACCAACTCAAATCCCGGTCTATTTTTGGAATGATTCTTTTCAGAAGAATCTGGCGTAACTTCTTGACCATAAGCTACACATGTCACGGAACAACATAGCATAATAGCAAAAAAGAACCTGTATTTTTTATATATTTCTTTCATTTTCTAGTCGACATTATGATGGAGCCGAGATGATTGCCATTGTTGATGTTTATGAGTTGAGCTTACCTGACAAAATCATAGTCTACTATATGAAAGGTCAACTCTTACCTTATATAGCTTTAAATTATTTGTTGGCTGTCGCCATCCGTTTGGCGGCATCTTCAGGGCTAACGTCCATACCAATATTTTTGGCAGCTCGCAATACGGGGTAATATTGAGTGAATACAAAATCATCTTGTGCATTTGCCTGATGACATGTGTTACACATATTCGCTGGGAAGGCAGCAGCAGTTTTCTTTAACGTGCCTTCTTCTGGGTTGGTAAAGCTGAATATGGCCCAATTACCAGGTTCATCGGGAAAACTTTCCTTGCTCTTGACAGATGCCTCTAAACCGATAAACTCTCCCGCGAAATAACCATTACCACTTACAGCCGTTTTAGATCCTATGCTCACTAGTTCTTTTACGAGAATAGCACCTTCACGGAACTTTCCGGTTTTCTTATAGTGATCAAAACTCTGAGGGTCTATATATACATTGTGCATTTCTGGAAAGGGAGCTTTCCCATCGTTAAGGTCGTTAGGTGTTACAGGAGTTCCAACGTAGACCCAACTTCTATATCCTGTTGGCCTTATCAGTTCACCGTTGGTGTCTAATTTGTAATAGGTAATAGTTTCGTAACCGTCCGATGGCTTATCTGAACAGGCGACTGTGAAGAGCGCGATAATCGCAATCGCGAATAAGCTATTGACTGTAAGAATGATATTTTCTTTTGTAGATTTCATTTGTAAATGATTTAAGAGTTATTTAATTAAGTGGAAATTTAGATCGTACCATATCTTTTCCTATCGTATGACAACTTGTACATCCAATTACCCCATTTCCTATCGCTGCAATTTTGGTGGCATCTTCTGAATCCGTAACCTCATACCAAAACCATCCATTACCTCCATCAGTTTTGTCATGGGTTTTGGCAAAAACCGCCCAACCCGCCGGCTGGTTGTCTTCATTATACATTTCTTTGACTGAAACAGAACCTAAAGGATGCTCTGCATTTCCTGCTTCAAGAGACTTGGCCAATATGTCATTGATGAATACTTTAACTGGTAGTCCTACTTTTTGATGTGGCCCTTCCGAAGGGTGTAATTCTTTTTCTTGATTTTTATAGGCCTTGTATTTTCCCTCTTTCAGGTAGGCGAACAATTGGTTTCTCTCTAACGGAATTTCGAGGACTAAACCTTCTGGAGTCGGTACTGTAGCATCCCAAATACTGACTTCTTTTTTAGAGGCTTTTCGCTCTGGATTATCCTCTGGACTTATATCCATTCCTATACCCTTAGCCGCTCTTAGTACGGGGTAATATTGAGTGAATACATAGTCATCTTCTGCATTGCTCTGATGACATGTGTTACACATGGCTGCTGGGAAGGCCGCCGCGGTTTGTTTTAAAGTACCTTCTTCCGGATTGGTAAAACTGAATATGGCCCAATTGCCGGGTTCGTCGGGGAAAAGTTCCTTGCTCTTAACAGATGCCTCTAAACCGATAAACTCTCCTGCGAAATAACCATTTCCACTAACAGCCGTCTTGGAGCCGATGCTTACCAGTTCCTTAACAAGAATTGTCCCTTCACGGAATTTTCCAGTTTTTTTGTAGTGGTCAAAACTATGAGGGTCAATGTATACGTTGTGCATTTCTGGGAAAGGTGCCTTACCATCATTCATATCATTAGGTGTCACCGGGGTTCCAACATAGACCCAGCTTCGATAACCTGTTGGTCTTTCTAATTCACCGTTGGCGTCTATTGTAAAGTGCGTAACAGCAACGTACTCCTCTTTTGGATCAATACAAGAGGTTAATTGAAACAAAATCAAAAAACCTAGTACTACGAAAATGTTAAATCTGTTTGTCATAATTATTTATTTAAAAGTGAATTGTACTGTAGCTCAGTTTCGATATTTTGTTTTTGATCCATGTATTCTGAATATGTATTTCGGTAAAAAATAGTTCTCCACTTTCTTTTTTACAGATTATATGAATGACAAATGCATTGGAATTTTCATTAATACTATCGTCACTAATATCGAGCTGCAGGATTGAGGTCTTTTCATTAAGGAAGATTTTTTTCATAAATCTGTTCCAACAATTGTGCTCTATTCTATTGCTTTTCCCGTTATGGTCTACTTGAATACTATCATCCATGTACAGCTTTACGCTATCCTCGAGCTTCTGACATTTGAGGAGACTTATAAAATGATTTATTGAATTTGAAAGTTTCATCTCTGTACTTTGGTTTTATGTAAACAAAACTAAACGAGAAGAATACACTAGAGAATAGTGTCATTTCCTAACTATTTATACTTATTTCCCTTTTTAGGAATTTAAGAGGGAAAACAGCTTTGGAAACAGGTGTAATTGAAAAGGTAGGTGTTAATAATTAGAAATATAGGGGGAAGATGTTTATTTCTCTTGTATTTATATCTTATGACTGGATTAAGATTGCCAGACTCTTTTAAGACAATCAATTTAACACTTTCAAAATCTATAATTCAATTTGAGGATAGTACCCCTAGGTAGAACCGGAACAACCACAAAACTTGTATCAGGATTTTGTGTTACGAATTGGGTGGTCACATCATTTACATTGGCTCCTATACTGTTCACTCCCAAAAAGTTGGATAGTCCGGCAGAATTGAAAATATTGGTTACTAATAAATTCGCAGATAACTTTTGGCTTATTTTATAACCGAGCCCCAAATTGAAAATACTATAAGCTGGCAATTGAAACCCATTGGCTACGTTTGCTTCACGCTCACCCATAAATTGCCACTTCAAAAAAGCGCTAAACTTATTATTATCATATTCTACAGTAGAATTCAACATTAAGTTTGGGTTATAGGGCAAACTATTTCCGGTAAAATCGACAATAGAATCATCACTCATATCTACAGTATCGGCTGCATCATAAACCGTCCATTTTGTGGCCTTTGCATGTTGGATGGTAGCATTGGCCAGAAAACTTAAGTTAGTTATAGGCGTATAGGCAGCTTCCAATTCCACTCCAATGGTCCTTGAATTATTAAATTGAACTGGAGCATAAAAAATACTACCGTCGTCAGGGTCAAACTCAAAATCTATAAAGCCAACATTTTTTAATTGACTCCAGAAAGCTGTAACGGTCGACGAGAATCTTTTTTTGTTCCACTTGAAACCCAATTCGGCCTGTTGGATTTTTTGCACCTGTCCTTCCTGATTAATAGGTACATTCGAAAAATTATTAAAATAATAATTGAGCTCGGGTGCTTTATTGGCTGATGAAAAACGAGTAAAAACTGCAGCTTCATCAAAAAATTTATAATTTATACCAAAGGAATATGAGAGGTAGTCATAGTTGAAATTAAAATTATCGACCATTCCTGTTGAACTTTGTATTTCGTTATCGTAAGCTGTGTTAACATTGCCATCAAGACCACCACTCTGATCTAAGGGAGCAAATCTATCATTACTGCCTTGGTGTTTAATATTCTCATAACGGAAACCTATGTCTAAGTGTACCCTGTCAATAATATTCCAACGGTCATTGATATAAGTGGCTAGTTGTTCAACATTAGCTCTTGAATTACCGTAAAATAAACGTCCATAATTGCTTATGCCATTTGAATCCGACAAATCAATTACGGGCTGTCCTGGGTTTTCAAGGGTTACCTCTAGCATTCTGGGGTTTGGTTCATACGTAACATATGCGAAACTTGCTTGGGTAAATGTTGATGTATCTGAAAACCCGCCCGAAATACCAAAGCTTAAATCATGTCTTTCCAATTCTTTACTTACAGAGAATTGGCCGATCCATTCCTGTGTTTCGTTTTGTTTGTACCATGGTAATGCTCCCATTATGCCATCGTTAGGTAGTCTACCATCACTCAAATATTCAAAAGAACTACCCATTACTATTCCACTATTATTGACCCTGGCCACTTCTTCTTTAGAATTCGCATCCCGAAAGACGACTTGTCCTATGGGAAGCTCCGCACCACTTGCAAAATAGGCTACCGGGTTATTTAATGAAATTAATGAGTTTCCCTGTGATGTTTCCCATTCGGCACTTTTATCAGAATACTTTATGTTCAGACGGAGTTTCCATTCTTTTTCAAACTCTTGGAAAACATCAATTCCGAAAGCCAGATCTTGAGCATGTAGCCCTTCAGAAGTATTGAAAGAATTCGACGCACCACCCAACGTATTTCGACCATCTGGAATAGTTGTATTTAATTTTGGAAGTAATAATGCCGTCGTGTTAAAATTTTGGCCAAATGCAGCACTTGGATTATCCCAATTAACCGCCGCTACACCATTATATCTATTAGTGAAATCATCGAGTAACTTACCATAAAACTTAATGTATCCCTTGTCATGGTCTTTTATGATATTAAATTTGAGTTGTCCTCCTTTACTAAAAGTAAAATTTACGTTTCGGGCACCTTCGTCCCAACGGTAATGTCCTCCGATATTGAAATACCAGTCATTTCCCAATGGCCCACCAATGGTTCCATCTAATTTGGAGATTTCATTACCATCCCCCTGAATTCCTCCCAAAATGGAAAATTCCCCATTAAAATTGTTATTCGGACCGCGAGATATAAAATTAAAAATTGCACCCGGTCCATTAAGTGCGGTAATCGCTGCATTTCCTCCTCGAATTGCCTCTACCTTCCGAGTAGTTAAGTCGGTTCGATGGAAAATATCGGGACTATAAAAAGAATGCTGTACCAAACTTACTGGCAGACCATCTTCTTGTAACGAAACATAATACCAACCCAGATCATCTTCTACCGATGCTGAAATTCCTCTGGTATATACCCTCGTAAATACCTCGCCTGCGGAAGGGTCTGTAAAAGTCCCAGGGATATTTTGCAATAAATCAGCTGTGCCTCTTGGAAATGTCTTTACCAGAGCCCTCGAGTTTAAAATTGTAATTGCGGTATTCGATTCTAATTGTGTACGGGGTTCAAAACTGCCCGTGACCACTACACTTTGAAGGCTAAGGAGGTCATCTTCCATAATTACCGATATTGATAAGGGGTCATTCTTTATCTCAAGACTATCTGTATACGTTTTTGATCCTAAATGGGTAATAGAGACCAAGTATGTTCCTGGTGTAATATTCGGTACCTTGAAGACTCCATTAATGTCAGTGATGCTAAATTGGTTATTCGGTTGGAGCGTCACATGGGCTCCGACCAATGGTTCTCCTTCTTCATCTTTAACCTCTCCTTCGAAAGTAGTTTGGGCAAAAGTGACATGGTATACAAAGAGAGCAAAAATCATTTGAATTTTCATGAGTTTGACCTGCATATTCATGTCCTTGTTTGAGATTTTGTTAATGACTTAATTTACGGCTCTTTAAGCAATACTTCACTACTTTTTAGGGTCTTATTTTGCACTTTACTTATAAATCACAAAATAGAATGAAAATTTAAGTTTTACTACTGATGGTTGGGGTTTAGGCATCTTCTTCTTTATAAAGAGAGTTTGCATTCAGGGATAAGTCTTCCGTACAAAACATGAAATCACTGCATATCGGGAAGTATGAATAAATATTAGGGAAAATTCACTATTACGAAAAAAATTCTTTCTACAGAAATTTACAGTCTCAATTATATATCAATTTTAAAAATAAAGTTATGATAACATTCGATGTACCGAAGCATGAAGATGTAAGTGAAAACAATCAAGCAATTTTTGACAATCTAAAAAAGTCAGTAGGTTTTGTGCCTAATCTTTTTGCTACGATGGCAAATTCCGAGAATGGATTGAAAAACTATCTAGATTTTTCCAATGCAAAGAGTTCGCTCAAGGCTAAAGAGAAAGAGGTAGTAAATTTGGCTGTCAGTCAAGTCAATAACTGTGAGTACTGTCTTTCAGCCCATACAGCGGTAGCAAAAATGAACAACTTTACAGAAGAGGAAATAATAGAATTTCGCCAAGGAAAATCATCAAAGGATTTAAAACTTGATGCCCTAGCAAGGTTTGCGAGAAATATAACTGAAAATAGAGGGAGAACGAGTCCCGAGGTACTCGAGAACTTTTTTAACAATGGATGGAGCAAAGAAAATCTGGTAGATGCTATTATGATAGCCGGTGACAAAACCGTTACCAATTATCTAAATAATACTACACGTGTTCCTGTAGATTTTCCTATTGCCCAGCCATTAGAAACTGAATTGGTTTAGTTTGTTTTGTAGTTGGTTGGTTTAGTTGATTCGTTGAGGGCTCACTTAATAGTGAGCCCTCGATGATTCATTATCCTATAGTAATTTCAAATAACATAAAATATGAATACTGTAATAAAAAAACGCATATTGAATCCGGAAGCGTGGGTTGAATCTTATAATGATATGTTTGTCACTTATACATTAAATCGGGTGGGTCATCTAGAAACTGCAAGGGATTTGGTACAAGACACTTTTCTAGCGGCATTTTTGGCTGCCCCTAATTACAAAGGAGATGCTAAGGAAAGTACCTGGTTGATAGCAATTTTAAAAAGAAAAATAATAGATTATTATCGCAAGTGCAATACTAGAAAAGGAAAGGCATTTATGAGGGCTGGCGAAGCTAACAGAAACCAAAATTATAATTGGTTAGAAGAAAAGGTTGCCAATTCTGCTTGCGAAGATGAAATAACTAAACTAGATAGTCAAGTTGTAAATGATATCATTCATACAACAATTGAAAACCTCCCTGCAAGACAAGCGCAAATAATTCGACTTAAAACCTTGGGGTGGAAAACCAACGATATCTGTGAAGAACTCGGTATAAATCAATCAAATTTATGGGTAACATTGCACAGGGCACGCAAATCTCTAAAATTTCAATTAGGTAGTTTGATGGGATAAGGACCCAATATTATGTTTAAACATGCCTTAAGAATCTAATTTGAAAAGTCATAGATATATCATTGTAGGAGCAGGATTAACGGGACTTTCAGTCGCGTATCGACTCATGAAATCAGGAATTGAAGATTTTATACTATTGGAGGGACGAAGCCGTATAGGAGGAAGAATTTTGACAGCCGATGGTATCGATTTAGGCGCTGCTTGGTTTCAGCAACATCACGATCGGATACATAAAATTCTTGAAGAGTTGGGAATGTTTAGTTTTGAGCAGTATGTTTCAGGAAAAGGAATTATAGCTTCTAAGTCGGGTACTCCCCTACAATACTTTGAGGGAGATTCAAATGGTCTTCCTACGTATCGCATAGCAGGAGGTTCTATCAAATTAATACAGCGATTAGCCGATGAGTTTCCTCATAAAATTCAAATGCAGACCAAGGTTGTAAAGGTTGAAAATACATCTGTTGGTTTAAAACTACATACCAAGAATGAAGTTTTTAAATGTCATAAGGCAGTAATTTGTATTCCACCTAAGTTGGCTTACCAAATGGTCTTTGAACCAAGCCTTCCAAACCAATTAAATGACTTGATGCAGAAAACGCATACTTGGATGTCACATGCGATCAAAGTTGGTCTCACATTTTCAAGTCCATTTTGGCGAAAACAGGGGTTTTCTGGGATTGTTTTTGGACAATCCAGCCCTATAACCGAAATGTACGACCACTCTTCTTTCGATGGAAATGTATTTGGGTTAATGGGTTTTGTAAAGGACGAACTCCGTTTCCTACCAGAGGAAGAAAGGAAGAGAATTATTTTAAATTTTCTTGAAAATGTATTTGGAAAGGAAATTAACAAGTATATCGATTATTCAGAGAAAGACTGGTCAAAAGATGATTTTACTTCGATAAAAGATGGTGAAACGTTACCCTATAAATTATTCTATGGCAATGCTCTTTTTAACCGGCCTTATCACAATGGAAAACTGTTCTTCGCAGCGGCCGAAACGTCTTATTCCAACGGAGGATATATGGATGGAGCTATAGCTAGTGGTTTTGAAACTGCCGATAAGATGGTGCAAGATATCACTTAAGAGTGTTTTGATTGTATAGTTCGGATATTTCAGACGACAATTGAAATAAGCTAAAAAAAGCATTTATCTCGGAAGGAGCTAATGTTCCGCAAAATCAAAATTCATTAGATTAGCGATTATGTAAATAAGAAATATATGTAGGCGTAATTCAATTTCTATTTTAGTAGCAAATCCATCGAAATATAAATGTAACAATCTAAATAAATGATATACAAAGGTCCTACAAACGAATATTTGCAGCTTGAGAACATACACAGTAACAACTGCTTTGTTCAAAAGGAAGCTATGGAAAGTCCTTTAACATTTGTTTGGTTTGAACAGGACAGTAGTAAAATCACTATTGATAATATTGATTATCGATTCTGTAAAAATCAAATTGTAAGCTTAACGGAATTCCACAAAGTAGATATTTCCGGTGTTTGCAATGCCAAATTGATTCGATTTAATAGAGCGTTTTATTGTATCATCGACCATGATAGCGAAGTAGGATGTAAAGGCATATTGTTTTTTGGTGCCTCACAACTACCTGTATTTGATATTCCTGTAGAAGAGCTTGAAAAATTTCAGACGGTATGGAAAATGTTTGAGATTGAATTGCAATCTAACGACGAACTACAACTCGAAATGCTTCAGTCTATGTTAAAGCGTTTCATCATTATGTGTACAAGGGTCTTTAAATCGCAAGAGAACTATCATAAAATCGAAAATGCTAGCATTGATATTATTAGAGAATATAATTTCCTAGTAGAAAAACATTTTCGAACCAAAAATACCGTCGCCGAGTATGCTGAAATGCTGCATAAATCTCCCAAAACCCTTTCTAATCTATTTTCAAAACTCTCGTCAAAGAGACCTCTTCAATTTATTCAGGACCGCAAAATGCTTGAAGCCAAAAGATTGTTGCGATATACCGACAAGAGTATTAAGGAAATAGCCTATGAGATAGGTTTTGAAGATTTACAGACCTTTGGACGCTTTTTTAAAAATCATGAGGGACTTTCACCAACAGACTTTAAGAAAGCTGCTATAATTCAATAGAATGCATAATATCGCACCTCTTCCATATTGCGTCTGAAAGTTACTTTTGATAGATATTGCCATTAACAAAGAATCCCCCAGATAAATGATGGGTTCGTGATTCTTTATAAGCAGTAAATCCCCCTATTTCTCGTAAAAAATGGCAAATGGGAAGAATTGCCTACTCTTCGGGTATTCCTACCTAACAGCACCTTCCTTTGTTGCAGCATCTTTGCATTGTCAAAATTTAGTATTAACAATTAAAAAAAATAGACAATGTCAAAATTCAAAGTTCCTACAAGAGGAGAAGTATCTGAAAATAATCAAACAGTTTTTGATAATCTCCAAAAGGGTTTAGGTTTTGTACCTAACATTTACGCGGCGATGGCACATTCTGAAAATGCGCTGAGCAGTTATTTACAATTTTCATCTGCACCCACATCTTTTTCAAAGAAGGAAAAGGAAATCATCGATTTAGCCGTAAGCCAATTAAATGGTTGTCGTTATTGCCAATCTGCTCATACAGCACTTGGGAAGATGAACGGTTTTACCGATGAACAGATTATCGAGCTACGAAAAGGAGGTGCCAGTTGGGATTATAAGGCAAATGTTTTAGCGCAAACTGCACGAGAAGTAGCCGATAAAAAGGGGAAGGTCTCAGAAGAAGTATTGGAATCTTTTTATGGGGCGGGTTATAGCGAAGCAAACTTGGTAGACTTAATAGTAGCTATAGGTATAATTACGATTACCAATTTATTCCACAATGTTACAGATGTGGATATAGACTTCCCAATAGCTGTGGAAATATAAAAATCAAACTGGGAAGAATTGCCTACTTATCAGGAATACATACCTATCATGAGCGGTCAATTTCTTCTCAACTTTGTAAAACAAATAGTAAATAATAACTAAAAAAATAAAAAGATGATACAACAGTTAGATAAATCGAATTTTCAGGAAACCATAAATAGTAACGAAGTAGTATTGGTTGATTTTTATGCCGACTGGTGTGGGCCCTGTAATGCGTTACACCCAACTCTGGAAGTATTGGACAAAGAGTTTGAAGGTAAGGCTGTTATTTCAAAAATTAATGTAGATAAAAATCCGGAGTTATCCTCAATATTTCAGGTACGCAGTATTCCGGCGTTGTTCTACTTCAAAAAAGGAAAAATAGCAGGAAAACAAAATGGAGTATTACCAAAAGAAGTACTAAGTCAAAATTTAAATAACCTTTTAACAACTTAAGAGATAAGGTATGAAAACAGCAATAATTTTAGGGGGCAATAGCGGAATGGGCAAAGCCACAGCAACACAATTAGCATCACAAGGAGTAGAAGTACATATTGTAGGTGTTACAGAATCGAAATTGAACCAAGCAAAGACAGAAATTGAGGAAGTAGGTAAGGTGCACACCCACAGAGTGGACATCACTGATCCAAAAGATTTGGAGGATTTTATCGCTAAGATAGCGTCATTCCCAAAAGTGGATTATTTGGTCAATGCTTCAGGGATTTTTGGACCAAAACCGTTCCTAGACCATACCGTTGCTGATTATGATTCCTATCTTGATTTAAACCGTGGCTTCTTTTTTATCACTCAGGCAGTAGCCAAAAAAATGAAAACGAATGGTGGTGGAAGTATTGTAAATGTTGGTTCTATGTGGGCAAAACAGGCTATAAAAGCTACTCCATCTTCAGCATATTCTATGCAAAAAGCCGGATTACATTCATTGACCCAACATCTTGCCATGGAATTGGCAGATTATAACATTCGGGTCAATGCGGTATCTCCTGCAGTAGTGGATACACCAGTATACCATGGTGTTTTTGGAGGAAAAGAGGAAGCAGAAAAGGCCTTGGAAGGATTTAATAGCTTTCATCCAATTGGTAAAAACGGTACAGCAGAAGAAGTGGCCAATGCTATCACATTCCTACTTTCTGATAAAGCAAGTTGGACCACAGGCGCTATCTGGGACGTAGATGGTGGGGTAATGGCCGGTAGAAATTGATGATTTAATTGAGTTTTAGCAGTACAAACTAGCTTGATCTAAAGCGACTTAGAAAAGCCTCCCAATTATTTGGGAGGCTTTTTTGCTAATGGAGAAGAGAAATTTCTAGTAAAAGATAAATACAATATTGGTTGGTGTTCTAGAGTCAGTTTTTTGATTTCATTTTGTTTAACGAGTGCATTTTGTATCCGCAATTTTATAAGAGCTCACTTAGAGTGAATAAAATTGTATATTGTATAACTTGTTTCACCAAACAATTGCTAGAAAATGAATTTGTTAAAAGGTAAGCTACAAATGTTCCGTTCCAAAAGGGCTATTTGGATTATATTAATATGGGTATTAACTGCTAATTTCTTCTTCTTCTACGAGCACGCAAGTCTTCTTTACGGAGAAATGAGAGATGCCGATTATAACCTTTGGGGTAGATTTTTAAATTACTTGATGATATCCAGCTTTGCTGCCATAATTGGTGGTGTTTATACAGTAAACAAGATGGAATCATGGCTTATTAAGTACCCATTTTGGTTAGCTGCCCTATTCATTATAGGTAAGTTTCTACTTATAGGTGGTACAATAAGTATATTCGGTGCCGCTACGTTAACAAGAAGCGAGACTGGTCTCTCCTTTTCTGACTCTGAATTATGGTTGAAGACATTTGAGCTTGTCCAAAGTTGGTTGTTTATTAAAACCTTCGTTCTGTGGCTTTTTATGGTAGTTATAACCCTTATAATTCTCAAAATCAAAAATATAGACTCTTCATTTAATTCAACAAAATAAAGTATGGGATTTTTAAGAAAGCTCATCGAGAAATCTGTTACGAAACGAGCTTTGTGGATTGTTTTGATTTGGGTCTTAATTGCGAACTTTTTCTTTTTTCAAGAACATTGGAGTATTCTATATGGAGAACCAAGGGATAATGAATACAATTTTTTAGGCCGTTTTCTTAATTATTTACTTGTTTCTACATCTGCTGCTATCGTTGGCGGGTTCTATACTGTAAATCTCATGGAATCTTGGTTGGTCAAGTACCCTTTTTGGAAATCTTTATTACTAATCCTTTTGAAATTTATACTTATAGGAGGAGGTATCAGTTTATTAGGGTGTATAATACTCACCACCTCCGAAACAGGCTTGTCTCCATTTAGTTCTGAACTATGGGCACAGGTCATGAATTTAGTACAATCATGGTTATTTATAAAGACCTTCTTTTTGTGGTTTTTTATCGTAATCATTACTTTGATTATTTTAAAAATAAGAAGTCTTGATGATTGATAATACTAAATTCTTGTACTGGTAAATAATATTGCGAAACAGCTATCATCAAAAGGCCATAAATATGATTTACCCTGTAATACATTGACAAACGAGCTCCTTATCATCTATAAAAAAAGGGTTTGGCTTTAATTAAAGTCAAACCCTTTTTTATGTTAACTTCAAAACTCATTGAAATAGTGCCTTACTAATCAAATAATGGAATCTCATGGAAAACGTACACCTTTGTATAGTCTTCTAAAAGCTCTTTTATCTTCTCCAGTAAATCCATTAAAGGCAAAGAAACCACAACTTCTCATGATTGAATTTGTAAAGTTCCCTGTATCATCAGTACCAGGAATGTGCCTTACACCATCAACAAAACGTACTCCGGCAAGGTCGCCAAGTGGATTTCTAAATGGTACTGTATTGCCTGTACAACTTCTTCGCGTTCTAAAATCAGAATGTGCCATACCTATAGTATGTCCCATTTCGTGCATTAATAAGAGCATTGCTTCTTTTTGGGTAAAGGCAGCTGCATTTGGATTAAATCCAATAATTCTTCCAGGATTACCATTTACAGGAAATCTTGCAAACGCATCAGCAAAAGATCCTCTAGGTACAATTGAAAAATCAACATCGTTGATAACGAACGTGTCGATTTTACCAATCCTAAGTCTACGAAAACCATCTCTTTCTTCTAGAGGAATAACTTGAAACTCAATTTTATTTAAATTCAACGCATTATACCTTTGAGCTGCCTGTTGTAACCCTCTAAGAATGGTGTTGTTTAAACTTGAGGGGCCAAGGTTGTTAAACCCTATTTTAATTGTCCTTTTACCATTTCTGGGCAATTTAATCCTAGCGGTTGATGCAAACGCTTTTTGGGTAGAAGCTTGTATACCTTTAGATGATTGACTTTTGGATAATGAAATTAGCTCCTTGAGTTCATTTGCATAGATATCCATTTCATCATTACTAATAAAATAATCTCCTACTAGATACCCCCCGGAAGGTTCCAATTCTGAAGGTGGTCTACTAATAATTGTATTCTCTTCTGTTTCTATTCCTAAATAAGCAAGGGTCTGAAGCTTGGAATCCTCTAAGGACACTGCTTCATTTTCCAGTTCTTGAGAGACTTCATCTTGCGTACAAGAAGTGATAAGCATTATCGCCATAAATGCATAACCGCCTAGTTTTAAAAAATGTTTTTTCATGTCTTAATAGTTTTATTTTTGTATTTAACTAAAATTAACAATACATTTTGCTACTAAGACAAGAGAATGTTTTAAATGGCGATATGACTGTATTAAAGGTATTATTGAGTACAAGCATGAACTCTTTTGGCCATTAAATATCTTAAAGGGTTCTCTAAAAATATTACAAAATATTCATTCTATCATATAGTTCTTTTTTTCCATTTCTAGAAACAGGAAGTGATTTTCCATTCTTCATAACTACATAACCTCCTTGTTCCTTTACCATAAAATCTATATGATTGAGGTTTATTAAGTAAGATTTATGAATTCGTAAAAAATCATATGCTTTTAATTTTACCTCAAAGTATTTGAGATTTTTTGAAATCACAATTTCTCTTTCATTTATCAAAATGAAAACAGTGTAGTTTCCATTGCTCATACAGTACAAAATATCAATGGCTTCTACCATATGTACCCCTTTTGCATCGGTAATAGAAATTTTGGTTGATGTAACAGCTTTAGCGTAAAATTCATTGATAATATTTGTTTGAGTGGAGGAGCTCCTTTTTAAATGCACCATCTTATTTACAGCTTCTACCAGTCGTTTTGGCTCTACAGGTTTAAGTAAATAATCTATGGCATCGTATTGATACCCTCTTATGGCATATTTATCGTGGGCCGTTACAAATACAATTTTGAAATTTAAAGAATTAAGATTATTGAGAATTTCAAAAATAGGTGCTGTTCCTAATTGAATATCCATAAAAACCAAATCTGGTTTTAATCTCGATAGTATTTCAATAATCGATTGTCTATCATTGGCCTCCCCCATAACCGTAACGAACGGACAATATACTTGTAACAGAAGGAAAAGATTTTCTCTATCCTTTTTTTCATCATCTATAATAATACAATTAAGCGACTGATTCATCTTTTTTATTTCTTTGCTTAACAGGTAATATAATGGTTACCCTAGTTCCATTTGATTTTTTCGATGTGCAGACCAAGTCTTCAATTGTTACACTTGCGCTATTGTTTGCAATACGGTCTAAAATTCGAAGACGTTCATTTGTATTACGCGTTGCGAGGGATAAATGATTCGATGCGTTATTTGCTTTTTTAAAGCGCTCTGCTGCCGACCTACCTACTCCATTATCAGTTACGGTACAGATTATAGTATTTTTATTTTGTTTAAATTTTATTGACAACAGCCCTTTTCTTTCTAAATGTGAGAATCCATGAATAATGGCATTTTCTATATAAGGTTGTATAATCATCGATGGAATTATGGGGTCTTCTATCAAGAGTTCTTCCTCTATCTCGAATACTTCTTCAAACTTGTAGTCAAACCGTTCTCGTTCAATTCGTAAATAAGATTTTAATAACGCAGTTTCCTCACTTAAACTGATATAAATACTCTCAGTGCTTGCCAATACGGTGCGTATAAGACTAGAAAGTTCTGTCATATATTCATTTGCCTCTTTGTTCTTTTTTTTAAGTATATAGTTCTGAAGGGTACTGAAGGAGTTAAATAAAAAATGAGGATTCATCATAGATCGAAGTGATTTCATTTTACTCAAACTCAACTCTTCGTTCAATTGGTGAAACCTGACCTTATTTTGATATCCTCTATAGAGTACAGCGGAAAGTATCAGTATCAGAAAAACACCCAAGAAGTAACTAAATAGCTTTGTTTTACTTTTCGCAATGCTAATTTCTTGATTCTCTTGCTCTAGATTCTCAATTTGTTCTTCTTTTTTATCCAGAATTTTTTTCATCTCAATTTTTGCTACTTCTCTTTTCAGATTAATGTAATCTGATTTTTTATCTAATAACTTCACTTCCTTGAGTAGTTGAACAGCTGATTTAAAGTTTCCTAACTTCTCATAACTCCTCGACATATCTTCTTTTGTCATCATAATCTCTATGATATTATTGTCCTTGATATCATACTCTAAAGACATTTTATAGTAAGCAATTGATTTTTCATAATTTCCTAGTTTGTAATGAATGATACCCAAAGTGTGCATTAAAGAGGCATACAAAGAATCTCGGTAATCATGTTCTACCGAACTTATGTTTACATTAGTATTGATAATATCCAATGCTCTCTGTGGCATATCTTTTAAAACATAGGCCCACGCAATATTATTGTAGGCAAGATTACATTCTCTTTTGTTGCCAAAAGCTTTGCAATTTTTTTCAGCTATCTGTGAATAATGTAGTATAGAATCGGGGTCTTTAAAGGAAGATGACATATTAATATATGTCATTGTTTCATAATATTCGTGGTTCTCTTCAGGAACCACGGCAATCAATTTTGAAAACTCTTTTTTTGCCATTTCCCAATCGCCGATACTTAAAAAAAGATCTCCTTTTAAATAGTGCGATTCCCATATCAATCTGAGGTTTTTATTTTTATTGGCCAATTGCTGACCCATTTCAATATTTTCTAAGGCCTTATTATATTGCAATTGTCTATTTTGTAATGCGCTACTTCTAAAATAGGCTCTGACCAAACAATCAGGATCTTCATTTTTACTGCAGTAGTCGAATAAAAAATCGATTATTTCGAGAGCTTCGGCATCTTTTCTTAAATTATGAAACAGAAAGGCCTCTAATTTAAATCCTGTAGTGATAAGTAGTTCTTTATAACCTGCCTTTTTAGATAATTGGTAGGATTCTTTATAAGCTATTTCTGCTTTCTCATTATTTTTTGCTAAAACCAAGCTATCGCCCAGATTCAAAAAATGAGTTATTGATTCTTTTTCAACTAAAATGCCAGTATTCTTATTCTGGTTAGCATCCATATTCTGTGCCTTGACCCAAGAAAAAAGAGCAGACATGATTATACATAGAATCAAATCTTTAGAAATAAGAGTATTTATTTTTACAGTTGGTTTCAATCTATATGTGATTGGTATTTAGAAATTTATGGATGCAATACGCTTCAATTTAAGAAAAGGATTGTACATCACATACGAATCGCTATACTTTTCAAGGTATGGCATGTATATAACCCTAAACGATTACGCTGTATAAAAATTTGATTAAATGATTTTTCTTTCTACCCTTAAGACATCCATTGGGATAAATGAAGATAGCTACCTTTTAATACGAGCTTAATATCTGTGATAGCAGCATCTTTATGCTTTATAGCTTTAAATTCTTGCTTATCAATCATGCAATACCCTTTTTGATTATAATTCCCTTTTAATTCCAACTTAACTGAGCTCTTTCTTCCCAGTAATCTCTGCTGTGTATATTCATAGAACGCAATTGTTCTATTTCTGCTTGGTTTAACGAAAACTGTTGTGCCTTAAGATTTGCACTTAAATGAGTACAATTTTTAGCACCGCTCAAAACAATGGCATTGGGAAAACAATCAATACAATACCGCAGTGCAATCGCATCAACCCCAACCTTGTATTTAACCGCTAGAGTCATTAAGAAATTATACAATTTTTGATATCTATTGAATAACTTGTTTGGTATAAGGCGACCATTGGCCAACGCTTCTTTGATGATAAATTCCACATTAGCATTACTTAAGGTATTCTTTAATGCCAGTATGCTTTGGTCTAAAATATTGAAAGTACATTGAAAGGATTGAAATAATTTTTCATTTTCAATCGCTATGGATAATGCTTTGTTGATAACCTCTACTTGATTGGATCCGGTGGTTGCTAAACCTATAATTATATTATGTTCTTTCTTTATTTGGTGTAAGAGTTTTAGAATTCCCTGATTATTTAGCACTCCCGTATCAAGTGTTGCGGAATGTATTTGATATATTTTTAGATACGGAAGTAGCATTTTTGAAAATTCCCACTGTTGCATAAGTTTATCGACAGAATGTTCTTTTACCTCATGCGTCATGGCATTCGGATTAAAATCTGCTACGTACGTATACCCCCATTTTGTAGAAGCACGTATCGTCGGGTCATTCTTTTTTGCTAACCACGCTACCAATAATTCTTCGGCTATACCGTACCCTGGCGCTGTATCAAAGAATCGTATCCCCTTGCCATAGGCATCCTCCAAAACCTGAAGTCCACTTTCTCTGAATCGTGGCAGCGAAAAGGCTTCAGGGTTTTCCTGTCTTACATTAATATATAGTGGTCTGCCTATGGCTGCGGTTCCTAGTCCTATATTGCCGTTTTTTTGCATTGCCCTAAAGGATAGTACCTTTTTTAATTTATACTTCGCGAAATCTATATAAAGCTTTCATCAAACCTTTCGAAATGACAGGTGTACCCATTAGGTTTTCTAACAAGGTAATCTTGATGCTCTGGCTCAGCGGGCCAAAAAGTAGTATATGGTTCTAAGGTGGTAACAACTTTGGCCTCCCACTTATTAGAATCGTCGACTATTTTAATAACTTCTTCGGCATCCGCTTTTTCATCATCGTTCTGAATAAAGATAGCAGATCGATAACTAGATCCTAAATCATTACCTTGTCTATCAACGGTGGTAGGGTTATGGATTCGAAAGAAATAATCCAAAATTTCTTTGAATGATGTAACTTCTGAATCGTAAGTGATTTCAATTCCTTCTGCATGTCCGGGATGATTTCTATATGTGGGATGTTCATTCTCTCCTCCGATGTAACCCACCTCTGTGTCGATAATTCCTGGTCTTACCCGGTAGAGGTCTTCCATTCCCCAGAAACAACCTCCTGCGATATATGCTTTTTTATAATTTTCCATTTTTTTACTTACTTAAATGATTTTTAAATTTTTAAGAAAATCAACTACTTTTTGTTCTGGCATTTCACAAGGCCTTAGTATTTCGTTTTGCGTGGTTTTATAAAAGTTTAAACTAATAAAATCATTACCCCTTAGTTCTTTGGCGAATATTTTATAAGAATTACCCTTGTTGAAGATCGACTTTGTTATACCATATTTTCTTTTTTGATATTCTCCTTCAAAATAGCCTTTTGGCAGGGATGCTATAATTTCAAAGATTGTATTCTCTTCCACCCGTTTGGGATTTTACAAGTTGTGTGTACCAATAGCTCATGAATTCGAACCTCTTTTTATCATACAGCGGTTCAAATTTAACGCACTGATTCTATTACAAAATTTTTGTTATTGAATTCAAAAGAATCTCCTGATGCTTTTCCTTTCATGGCCTTATAAATAGGTGCTTGGGCAGAAATGCCAAGATATTCTACCCCATCAATGGTAAAGGAAGATTTTGGAACTGCTATTACCATACAACGGCCGTTCACACTTACCACTGCTCCCGGTTCCACTCTTTCTTTGGCCTCAAATGATAACTTATGAATCGTTTCAAGATGCTCTAAATGCACATGTGCCTGCTCTTCCAATTGGTCAGAAATTTCGAGGCTCTGTCTATGATGCGATTGATCATCACTATCGATTACTTCATTTCTCTTTAACAGATTACCATTGAGGAATTCGGCATACTTCATTTCATCTTCATCAATATACTCTTTCTCTAAAGCAATAAGTGCTTGTTTTAATTTTTGCTTATCCATAATTCAGATCTATAAATTTCAATTTTCAGAATGACATTATATTGGTCATTCTCTCTTTTAAGTTATACTGCCGTGATTCCCCCTTGCACGGCTAATTCCTCACCGGTTATATAAGACGAATCATCCGAAGCTAAAAATAGGACAGATTTTGCGATCTCTTCGGCCTTACCGAAACGTTTTAGAGTTGTCTGATCCGTAATGGCCTCTGCCGCCGCATTAAGTGTATCTTCCGGTAAGCCTATTTTACCCCAAAAAGCCGTACCGATAGGGCCAGGACTAATAGCATTTACCCTAATTTCTTTTTCCGCCAATTCGGCCGCTGCAACACGCACTAATGACCTCAATGCTGCTTTACTTGAACTCAATAGACTACTCCCTGAAAATCCTACTTGATTGAGCCATGAGGTAGTAATAATAACTGATGCACCCTTACTTAAAAATGGAATTGCCTGCTGTAACGTAAAATAAGAGCCCTTAAAGTTAACCCCAACCTGTGCGTCAAATAATGCTTCATTGGTTTCAGCAATAGGAACAATTACTCCTTGACCTACGTTGACATATAAAATATCAATACTGCCAAACTTGGATTTGGTCTCGTTAAATAAACGTTTCAAATCATCCATAATGGTAACATCACCTTGCACGGCATGGGCATTGTCTCCCAATTCGTGCAGAGCGACATTCAACAATGCCTGTTTCCTTCCGAAGATGACCACTTTAGCCCCATTGTTAATAAATTCCTTAGCGGTTGCCAAGCCCATACCACTGCTACCACCTGTTATAACTGCTACTTTACCTTCTAATTTTCCCATTTCATATAATTTTATAATTCAACATATTCTGACAATTGATAAAAAATTTCATATTCTTAAGAACTTGGTTCCTTAGTGCATCTGGTTTTTAAGTTCTTATTATTTAAACATTATTGCTTTCACTTTTCAAAGGGATGCTTAATTTATTCCCTGAGCTAACATAATTTCTACGGCTTGTCTAAAAAAATTATGCCCTCCTTTTATGGAGCTGTTCTCGTTAAGTTCTAGTACTACTCCATTGAGGTTTTCATCCCAATACCCATAATCGAGGTTTCCCACATTTGAGCTATTAAGGGTACTATTGTCTACATAATCTTTGGCATATAGATAGAAATTTGGATTATTGGCATCGGGAATTGACATCCCTAATCCTATAAAGTGTTGCTTGTTTTCTTTCGTTGTGTAGACAGAAGCAACGTCAAGATGATGCGGCCAAACTCGTATTTCTGAATGCGATGTCAATTCTTTCAAGGTGCCTTCCAAAGCCAAATGGGATAGAATTCGGTAATCCATTATTTCATTTAGGCAATCCTTATTTTTCAGATGATAAACATAGTTATCTGTTATAGGCTCATAGGGTCCTACATCGCTCATATGATATTTATAAGGAAGCAGTATGTCATTCTCTTTTGCCTTTTCGGCTATCCAGTTCGTTATCTCCTTATGGGTTTTTCCATCCAAATACAATTGGTATTTCTCATTACTTCCCGTCCACCATTCTATTGCAAATGAAGAATAGCTAAAAACAAGTACATCACCCTCCTTACTTAAAGGTCTCGTTGATAGATATCCACAACCTAGAAGTGATTTGAGATTGGTATGACCATCCTCTGCTTTTTTCGGAAGGAAGCTATTACCTGCAGCTACGAGGTATTGAATAATCTTATGGATTTCGTTCTCTACTTTAGGATTTGATATTTGAAAAGTACTCATTGCTTATTGTTTTAAAATGGAAGACTCAATCCGAATGTGAAGCGCCCACCATCATCAGAATTAAAATATGCTAGATTTAAAGCTGTGAAGCCGCCCAGAGAAAAATAGAATCCTCCTCCTGACGATGTACGCCACTCCTTTGAAGTGTCATTAGCGATCCAGACGCGACCATAATCAAACCCTGCATATACCCCCATAGAAATAGGAATAATACTATTGCGGATTTTCCCTACAGAGATACGTAAATCTGTGCTTTGACTAAAAGCCCTTTTGCCTGTAAAACGTTGTTGTCTGAACCCTCGTAATCCATCTGTAGCTCCTAAGTTTGCCGCTTGAAAGAACTCGAAATCATCCCCTAAGTTTATTTGTCCCTGAAGCTTCGTTGCAACTATAAGCAAACCTTTTTTATCTATTTGTACAGCTGCTCTCATAGAGGGATTTATGTATCCAAACCCTTCATTTGTATCGAGGTTTGTTTTATATCCCCCTGTAAGGTTAAAACCAACCCCTGATTTTGAAATAACAGCTGTTTTTAGATTGTCATATTCATAAGTTCCTTGTATGCCGAAATAGTTTTGGCCCTCAAAAACAGCATCATTTAATCCAGCACTTTCTATAAATCTGCCTTCGGTTTTTTCAACCTCGATATGCTCGTAACTAAACCCTAATTTTATGCTACTTCCTTGATATTTACGAAATATTAAAGATGGAGAAAGTGACCATTGCTGTATGCGAACTCGGTTAAAGTCCAAATCGAGTTCATCATCTCGGTTAATCGTTTCATTTCCAAAACCGAAGAAATTGTTTGTGAAATTTGGACTTGTAAATTGTGCCGAAAGCCCGAAATTGACCTTGTCGAATACATGGGCAAATTCTCCACTATAGTAGACATCTACACCACTAGTTTCAAAAAAGTACTTTAAACCAATATGATGATTATCTGTAAAAGGGTTTCTCACCAAAGAATTTTTTTGATAATTATACTGTAGCCCCAACCCAACACCATTATCAGGGTCATACCCAAATAGGGGTGTGCAATTACTTATATCTCTTCGGTGCTTTTTGAAATAATAGGTATTCATGTCATAATTGTCCGATAACATTTTTGAAACGGGCGTCTCAAAAGTGTTTGGAACAGTCTTATGGTCATAAACCTTAATACTGTTTCTGTTTTCTACGTTGTAAGTATCATTTCCGTTTCCACCGATAATTTTTAGATGTATTGGGTTAGTTCCTCTTCCTTTGACTTCAAATCTATCCTTGTCCGCTAAACCATAAAGCCAGATTTCCTTGGTATCTTTTCTATTATAATCCACATCCCAAAAAAGGCGTTTATCTCCATTTTTCATTATGGAGTAGCCTTGAATTTTTGTTACTCCCTTATCCATTCGTGTGATTACAAACAAGTCCTTCTTATCCGTTCCCGTTATCAGTAAGCACTTTTTAAGGTATTTATATAAGTTTATGGCGTTTTCCTCGATGTTTGCAAGCCTGCCTTTAAAAGCTTCTTTGTTACGAGCTACCTTCTCTTGATCAATCTCAGGAGGTAAATTTGCGAAGGCTTTCTCAATGATATCTGGAGTAATGTTGTTTTTAATAAAACGTGCTTCTTTTATCCAGTCTTCTTGGGTATGGTTCTTTAAAACCGCTAAATCTACATCGTCTCCTGCGTCGTTATACCATTTTACAGAGTTGTAATCACTATCATAGCGCTGCATAAAGCGCAATGGTGGTGAGAGCGCAGTAACAGCTCCCAAAATGAAACCGTCGAAATCAGAATATACTTGATCTCGATCTCTTGGTATGGGTTTAGCGGTAGTTTTACCACCTTTCTTAGTTACTGCCCATTTCCATTGATCGGCATGTCTATCCCAATCACCTACTAGATTGTCGAACAATCTAGTACGGATGTAAAGTTGTTGGTCTATCTCTAAATTCTCTTTTTTGCGTAGTTCTTCAAACAGTTTTAGGGTGCTAATGATTTCATCACTATTACCAAGACTGGCTACATCTTCTTGCCCTTCGGAAAGACGCTCTTCGATAAAATATATTTTATCCCCATAATCTTTGTTGTAGTAACCAAGAGCTTTTTGTTTTGGGAGATAATATAATTCTGGATTAGGATGAAGAATCCCCACTGCGTCTGCCAAGTCTCCAATAGTCAAGGCTCCATACGCATTGGCGGTGGTCCAATAATCCTGAAGTAGCTGCACGAAATAGGTGTCCTCTATATCTGCCTCTAGGTATTTGGTTTTGAAAAGGAAATACTGTACAAACCGTAGAGCACTTTTTTTTGCAGAGCGGAGGGCGTATTGTCTTCCATTCTTATTTGATAACCTTAAGGAATTAGTTTGATGGCCACCGCCTTTGCGCATTGGTGTTAAGCCGCCATAAAGAGTATCCAACAGGGCTGTTTTTATTTTAATTTGAGTGGCATAGTCGTTTCTGTAGTGCTCTCCCCACAACGCTTTATAAAAACCACTTCGCTCAAGTTCTTCAGGTTTGTAAATGGATTTCATTACATATTCCGGAGTGTCATATTCAGAGTAATTTGTATCTGTGTTTTCTTTTCTAGATGTGATAATTTTTTTGTTAAAAAGACTTGTGGTGTAGTTATTGGATTTACCATAAAAACGCACCCATAAATCTCCATCATTATATACTGTTACTTCAGTAAAACCTAGTGTGGCCTGAGAAAACCCCTCTTTGATTTTACTGACGCGTGACGCACTTCCACCTGCGCCACTAATAATCATTGGAATACTGTTGTGGGTAAAATATTGTAGGTTATTCTCGTGACCACTCATAAACACGACATTGTTTGTTTGACGTGCTATAGTTATTAGTCTGTCGCTGAATTCCTTATAATGTACGTTACTTATACCTTGATCATTGATTCCAAAACTGAACCGCTCTCCGTACTCTCCATAACTCTTAAGAGGATGGTGTGTAGCTACCAATACTGTTTTGCCTTCACTTTTCTTTATGGTGCTTTCGAGTTCAACATAAAATTCCACTTTAGTTTTTATATCACACTCTTCATTGAATTCTGGATAATTGCTCCACCCCATAAGAGCCCATTGCGAATCGATTAGCAGTAAATCGACATCATCGTTAATTTTTATACGTTCTAAGGGACATCCATTTTTTGGCTGAAAAGTTCCTTTTCCGAATGTCTTATCAATAAACTTTTCTTGTTTTTTTAGTCCTAGAAGGCCAGCATGCCAGTCTAAGTCCCCCGGAATAAAAAAGGTCTCACCTTTGTAGTTGTTAACCGTACTTTGAATCAATTGGGATATCTCTGAGTCATCACCGGATTTACGAACTATAACTTCTTCAAAACTATTTTTTGAAAAGTTGTTGCCTAAAAAAAGTAATGTACTATTATTTGTGGGTGAGTTTTGCATGTGTATGTTCAGCGCTTGAAGATTATTCTTCAAATCTGTACTAGTGTTGTACTCTCCAACATCTCCAACCAGATAAAATTTATGTGAAATTGTTTTATCCGATGGTATTTCTTGCCCTAGAGCACTTGTAAAGAACAATACTCCTAAGATCGTTGTTCCATATTTTATAAAGCTTTCCATAGAAATCCCGATTAATTGAAGGTTAGAAAGTTCTTTCTTGTCTCTGAGACATCTACAGTCGTACTGTATTCCTTGCCTTGGCGCAAATAGCGAATCGTAAGATTGGTCTTACCTTGAAACATTGGTTTGGTTTCGAAGAAGCAGTCCATATGACAAGTTTTATGGTCTTCGATGGATAGAATAATATCTCCTCCAAGAATTATATCCCTGCCATTAATTTCCGCTTTGATATAACCGGGTCGTAGCCCAGCCTTTTCGGCAGGACTTCCTTTGGCCACACTTTGAATCAACATTCCCCCTTGTAATGGCAAGTTGAAAATACGTTCAAATTCTTCTTTTTCAATTATAAGTCCGTTAACACCTATCCATGGTCGTTCTTCGAATGCGAGTAGCTCTTTAGCGGTGTCAATGGAAACAGCCATACCAATTCCCTGAAAACCTCCCGATACTGTTAGAATACTGGAAGCTATTCCTACCACCTCACCTTGGGAATTGAATAATGGTCCTCCACTATTGCCTGAATTAATTGCAGCATCGGTTTGAATAAACCCAACCTTTATGGTACCATCATAAATCTCATCAAAACTTCTAAGGGCAGAAACGACTCCAGATGAAAAGGAATTTTCCATACCATATGGACTGCCTATGGCATAGACATTTTGACCCACGGCCAGACCTTGAGAGTTCCCTAGTTTAGCATGGGACAGACTAGTATCTGGTGTATCCAGTTTCAATAATGCGATATCTGCATTTGGTTCGCTAAAAAGAATCGAAGCACTTCTCATTTGGCCATCTTGGGTCTTTACCATAATCTCGGTAGACCGGGCTACAACATGAGCTGCTGTAAGTATGTGGCAATTTGACGAGACCAAAACACCTGAACCAAGCCCACCTCCCGATTTCAATCCGTTGTCAGTAGACACGTTGGCACTAGTGAAAATTGTAACTACCGAAGGAAGTGCATTCTTATAAAGATTGATAGTCTCTTTTTCCGCAGGTGAAATATTGGTTAAGGGTTTATTGCTGTTTTTAAAAGAAAGTTTGCCTTCTTGTGCACAGCCGAAAACCGGATAACTTAGTAGCAATATGAAAAGTAGTGACTTCATGCGCTTTCTAATTGTTTTGTATAAGACAAATCAACTTTCAGTTTAACAAGATGCTGTCTTCGAAATTTTCTTAGTATTTGCTCTATAAATTGCATGTAAGAACCATACTTCTTATGGCGTTGATAGAACTTTTGGTCATTTTCTTGTGCGATAAAAAATCGCTCGAATCGCTTAACTTCTGTTATGATCGGGTTGCTTAAACTAAGCTGCATGTCCTCCATGACCAAATCAATTATGGCTTTTTGGTAGTTATTTTCATAGAATATGATAGATCGATATCTAGAATCAGCGGTCGATCCTTTTTGCATAGGAGATGTAGGATCATGTATGGTCATGAAAATATAAAGAAGATCCGCCAAGGAGGAAACTTCAGGGTTATACTCCACCTGTACAACCTCGGCAAAATTTTTCATTTCAGGCCATACGGCATAATGGTTGGGGTAAGGTTCATGCGTGCCTCCACTATAACCTGAAGTAACTTTTACCACGCCTTCCACTTCTTGGAATACGGCTTCTATAGCCCAGAAGCTACCGGCTCCAAATGTAATAAGTCTAGTTTCCATAGTAATTGATTTTAGCTTGTTAATACTTCTGTTTCAGCTTTTCTGAATATTGAGGGAGACATTCCTACCACGTTTTTGAAAAGTTTGGAAAAATGACCAACTGTTTCATAACCCAACTCATAGGTAATTTCCTCAATAGTTTGGTCCGTTCGAAGTAGAAGCCTTTTTGCTTCAAGGATTATCCTATCTCGGATGGCGCCAGAAGGAGTACTGTCCGTATGCTCTCTGAACATATTGGATATGGTTTTGGGAGATTTGTAAAGCATGGCGGCATAATCCGAAACTTGGTGCTTCTCTTTAAAATTATTTTCAATCAACTGATTGAACTTTCGTATCATTTCCAATTGACTATTGTGTAGTTTGCAACTGGCACCTTCATCTTTTACATATGAGTTTGACATTACTAAAACCCGTTTCAACGCGTAACGCAACATCTCTTCTTGCACTCTATTTATCTTATTTTCAAATTCACGTTCGAAACAATCAAACATATTTTCGAAAGTCTCTATGTCCATCTCGGAGAGCGAAAGAAGCATGGGGTATTTTGATCCAAAAAACCAGAACCAATAAAACGAAATCTCATCTTCATAATCCTGAATCGAATAAAACGCTTTGTTAAAAGCTATAGCTTTCAGACCATTCGATTTACCAATTACCTCAACACAATTCAAAGGCTTGCAAAAGAAAAGCTGATTTTGCTGTATTACCTTTAAATCGCCATCGACTAATAATCTAGTTTCTCCTGATGTGTTCAGAAAGACTTTATAAAGAGCACTATCCATGAATAAAGGAGTATAGCTCATATTTTCAAAATCGGTTACGGTAAATAAACCGCCATTTTCGGGATTGATAAAATCATGTTTCATTGGTTTAAATTTTTAGGGTATTCACATATTAATTCCAGGTATTAGAGCCCAATTATCAGCTCATTTGTTTTTCTTTACTTCGGATGTTCTTGGTTCAAAGTTGAATGGTACAGGTTGGTGCATATAGAAAACACAGGGTTCTTTAGACACACAACCTGTAGTGTGTATCTGATTGGCCGGCACATACCAGTAAGATCCCGGTCCCATGACCTTGGCATCTTCAGGTTTTTCGCCTTCCATGGGATTAATCATTTTACCAGATAATACCACGGCCTGGTAACTATGAGCATGTATGTGGGGAGGTGTAATAAAATTCCCGCCGGGAAATTTCGAAAATGTACTATGTGGCGTTTTAAAAGTACTTCCACTAACCTTTGCGAAATTGATAGGAAAACCATCAAAAGCTGTTTCCCATTTCAAATCTTCGGGAGTTAGGAAAATTGCTGTTTCGCCGTCTGTGTTCAATCGTTGAACAGATGTATCCGGTGGTGTATTTTGGGCATTGCTCCATACTACTCCCAATACCAACATACCTATTGTCATGATGTATTTGAACTTTTTCATAATGCTAATTTTATAGGTTAACTTTTTCAAAATTTCTAATTTGTTATAGTCGAAACCCTCTTCCCAATTCTAAGAATTAGTTCCTTCCAGCCATTACGCCCCCATCAATATCCCATACTGCCCCTGTAACCCATGAGCTATCATCAAGCATTAAGAATCGAATCGTACGCGCCACGTCTTCTGGTCTTCCCACTCGTCCAATGGGGTGAAAATCATTGAAGCCTTGTAGGTTTTCTTCAATTTTATCTTTTTCCATAAATGTTCCGTAAATAGGGGTGACGACGACAGCAGGAGATACGGCGTTGACTCGAATATTATATTGTGCTAATTCCATAGCCAGGTGTTGTGTCAAACTATGAAGTCCTGCCTTTGCCATAGAATATGCAGATGAAGGTGTCGCTTTAATGGCTTGTTTGGCCCACATTGAACCAATATTGACGATAGATCCTCCACCATTTTCCTTCATGATTTTTACAACTTCTTGAGTAATCAAAAAGAAGCTTCTATTAAAATCATGATAGATGTCGTAATCTTGAACCGTATGTTCTAAAAATGGCTTTGGATTAAAGTATCCTGCCGCATTTAGCAAATACTTTACGTTTGGTGCGATTTCACTTAGCGTACTTATGAAATCATTTACTTGAGAAATATCCAATAAATCAAATCCTATGGCTTTAATCGAGCCTAGCTCAGAAAGTTCCTTTTCCACTACTTTTAGATTTTCCTCCTTACGTCCTGTGACTATGACCTCAATCCCTTCCTTCAATAAAAGTTCCACCGTGGCCTTACCCATTCCTGTAGTTCCCCCAATAATTATTGCTTGCTTCTTCATTATATTATGATTTGTTTAAAGTTTATACTAGTTTTTTTGAGACAATTGATTTAAAAATGATCGTATCTCTGGAATGATATCATGTGCATGTTCTTCTAGGGCGAAATGTCCCGTGTCGTAGATATTGTAGTCTATTTTTTGAACATCTTTTTTATATGCTTCCGCACCGGATTCCGGAAAAAAGGCATCATTCTTGCCCCATACAATAAGCATAGGGGGTTGATTTCTTCTCAAATACTTTTGCCATTTTGGATACTCCTCCAAGTTCTTACGGTAATCGTAGAAAAGATCTAATTGTACCTCCCTCATTTCTGGCGAGCTCATATTATGTGCATCTAATACCCAGTTATCAGGGCTTACCATTTCTGGTTTTTTTACACCGTGAGTGTATTGCCATTTTAGACTCTCAATATGAAACACCTTTTTGAGTGGCTCCCTGTTTTCTGTAGTGTTTGCCTTCCATAATTTTCTAACATCCATCCAAGCAGCTCCAAGACCTTCCTCATAGATATTGGCATTTTTTATGATTAAGCCATTTACTTTTTCAGGGTTTTTAAGTGCGATACGGAAACCTACTGGACCACCGTAATCATGCATCATTAAGGTGTAAGATTCAAGTTCAAACGATGCAACAAACTCGTTCATAATGTGAGCCATATTGTCAAACGTGTAATCAAACTCTTTTGGACTGGGAAATTGGCTTTGTCCAAAGGCTGGATAATCCGGAGCTATCAGGTAATAGTCATCTCCCAAAGCGGCGAGTACCTTTCTATATTGATATGATGAAGAAGGGAAACCATGAAATAGTATTAAAGCTGGATTTTTAGGGTTACCGGACTCTCTGTAAAAAATATCGACTCCCTCGATATTTTTGGTTTTGTACAAAACGGTTACTTCAGCTTCGGCATTCTCCATATTATTTGGAGTGTCCGCTACTTTAAAACTCAAATAAACGAGAGATAAGAGTATTACTAGTGCTAATAAAACTAATGATCGGATTTTGGAATTGTTTTTCATCTCTTTATATTTTAGTTATTTAGAAAGTCCACTTGTATTGATGTTACAAATGTGGCACAAGTTTACTTTTCGTTTTTTTCAAAAATTGCCTTGCTATAAGAATTATGCGGTAATACCTTTTTCAGAACTAACAGTTTAGGTCGTTCTCCACATTATTGGTTTTACTTTATACCTTATATGTAGATAAGAGAAGTATCCTTTTACTTCTAGAAAAAAACAGATGTCAAATAGGATTGCCAAATAACATATTCAAAAATGCAAGCGACTTTTTTGGTATTTGGTTAAGATTTTTTCTTAAGATTATATGAGCCTGAAGTTCCACTTCCTGAAATAATCTTAATTCACTTTTTGGTACCCAAGTTCATAAACGAGCAATTTTTCAATAGTACAGCATAATATCCGAGAAATAGAAACTTAGTTTCTTCGAATTTTGTCTTGAACGAAATAGAGAATGAAGATTGTTAAAGATGAAAACGTAATTCAATCATTTTTATTTAAGAAGCTTCATTATCAAAAACACTTTTTTCTGACCAGAAGAAAAAGGTCAAAAGACAAAATATTAATCTATTACTCACTTAAAAATTAACATTATGAAAACTATTTATTTAAAGCAGTTATTGAACTTAACAATTGGACTATGTATGGTCCAAGTAGCAAATGCACAACTTCCAGAACCAGGATTTGAAATTAATGGTAACATTGCCATCGTCATCACAGATCCTCAAATTGATTTTCTAAGTACTAAAGGAGTGGCTTGGGGAGCCGTAGGCGAAAGTGTTATGGAAAACAATACTATCGCCAATATTGAAACGCTATTTAAATTGGGCGAACAACATGGAATTCCAGTCTTTGTATCTCCTCATTACTATTACCCACATGACCACAAATGGAAGTTCGAGGGCGTTTTGGAAAAACTCATGCATAACATAAAAATGTTCGACCGTGAGAGCCAGGTAAGCAGTAATGGTTTTGAAGGCTCAGGAGCTGATTGGATGCCACAATACAAACAATACATCAATGGCGGCAATGTAACAGTGTCAGGGCCACATAAAGTTTACGGCCCAGAATCAAATGATCTTGCACTTCAATTGAGGAAACAAGGTATCGACAAAGTAATACTGGGAGGTATGTCTGGTAATCTTTGCGTAGAATCTCACATGAGAGAACTCATTGAAAACGGATTTGAGGTGGCTGTGGTAGGTGACGCGACGGCTTCTGCAAAGCTTCCAGATCTAGATGGTAATAAGGCTGCTCAGGTAAACTTCAAGCTAATTTCTAGTAAGTTATTTACTACTGAGGAATTAGTGTCCGAAATGGCTAAAAAATAGTAAGACCAGAATTCGAAAAAGCTATTTCCAAGCAATAAATATTTAAAGAGTTAATCTATATAGCAATGATGAGAAATTACGATTCCATAATTATCGGTGCAGGCCAGGCAGGACCGTCCTTGGCAGCGACCCTTACTTCAAAAGGAGAAAAGGTGGCACTTATAGAACGAAAGTGGTTTGGGGGTACCTGCGTCAATGATGGTTGTACACCAACAAAAACATTGATTGCTAGCGCGAGGGCTGCTCATATGGTAAAGAGGAGTGGTGATTTTGGAATAAATGTCGATGGTGATTTTCAGGTGGATATGAAAAAGGTGATGGCTAGAAAAGATGCTATCGTAAAAAACTACAATCAAGGCCTTGAAAAATGGTTAAGAGGAATTTCAAATTTAGACCTTTATCTAGGCCACGCAATGTTTGTGGATAATAAAACTGTTGAGGTTGGTGAAGAAGTCTTAAAAGCACCTAAAATATTCATAAATGCTGGTAATAGTACAAGACAATTAAGGGGTTCAGAAGAAGCGGGATACTTCACGCATTCTGAAATGCTGAATCTAGATTTTATTCCAGAACATTTATTGGTTATTGGAGGGAGTTATATTGGGCTTGAATTCGCTCAAATGTATCGACGTTTTGGGAGCAAGGTTACCGTCATAGAACGTGGAAGCAGGGTGGTTTCTCGCGAAGACGAACAAACCTCCCTCGAAATTCAAAAGGTTTTAGAGCAAGAGGGCATTGACTTTAGATTCGATGCGGATTGCATTGCGCTATCAAAAGAAAATGAAAATTTTGTTGCCAATCTGTCTTGCAAAAAAGGGAGTCCTACCGTTTCTGGATCTCATGCTCTGGTAGCTATTGGTCGTACGCCCAATACCACTAACCTTGGTATTGAAAATACGGACTTAAGCCTGAACAATCAAGGGTATATTATAGTAGATGACCATCTGAAAACCAATGTTGATGGCATCTGGGCTCTTGGAGATATTAATGGAAGAGGAGGATTTACGCATACCACATATAATGATTTTGAAATAGTGGCAAACCAACTTTTCGGAGATGGTGAAAGGAGTATTTCGGATAGGACGCTTTGTTATGCGCTGTTTACAGATCCTCCTTTGGCCAGAGCAGGTATGACCGAATTGCAGGCATCGGAAACAGGTCGCAAAATATTAAAAGGATACCGTCCTTTTAGCAAAGTAGCACGCGCTGTTGAAAAAAGTGAGGATGCCGGTTTTATGCAAGTATTGGTTGATGGTGATACTGAAGAAATACTGGGTGCCACCATTTTGGGTGTAGGCGGAGATGAAGTAATCCACGCACTCATTGTTGCAATGAATGCTGGTCTTTCTTATAAAAAGATCCAGAATTCCACTCACATACATCCTACTGTATCTGAACTTATACCCACAATGTTGGGAGAACTCGAATTACTTGATAACACAAAAAATAAATAAGATGAATTTACATGAAGAATTTATGCGATATGCAGTTAAACTAGCACGAATAGCCCTAATAAGGGGAGATGAACCAGTAGGGACAATTCTGGTTCTCAAAGGAGAAGTTATCGGAACTGGAGTAGACTCGGTTAAGACCACTCAGAACGTGACCAATAGGGCAGAAATAATTGCCATTAATACGGCGATAGAATTTGCGGGCGCAGAAGTATTAAAGGATAGTTTTCTTTACTCTACTCGGGAGCCATGTCTAATGTGTTCCTATGTCATTCGTCATTATAACATTCCACAAGTAATTTATGGTACTCCAATCGATTATGTAGGTGGACACACCTCGGAAATAAAGATTTTAGAAACAAAAGAAGTTCCTTCTTGGGGAGCCTCACCAGCAATTACTACTGGTATATTAGAAGGTGATATCGAAGAACTCTCCAGAGCACCAATTAATGAGCGCTCAACGAGAAGACCACCGTCTTTCTCGTGGTTTCACTAAAACCTATTACTTAACCAAAATTTTTTAGAGATGAAAACAACAAAGATCGCATTCAAAAACAAAGATGGAAATACCTTATCTGGTAGGTTGGAACTACCGATTCATCGCTTTGCACATAATTTTGTCCTGTTTGCACATTGTTTTACCTGCACCAAAAATTTGAGTGCAGTCAGGAATATAAGCAATGCATTGAGTGCACAAGGTTTTGGCGTGTTGCGATTTGATTTTTCAGGTTTAGGGGATAGCGAAGGGGAGTTTGAAGACACTAATTTTTCAGGGAATGTGGAGGATCTTATTGCGGCATCAGATTATTTAAGGGAAAATTATTCTGCTCCAACACTTATTGTTGGTCACTCTTTAGGTGGTTCAGCTTCAATTCTTGCTGCCTCAAAAATAGATTCTATCCGCGTTGTAGCTACAATTGGAGCTCCCTCTAGCCCCGTTTATGTTAAAAGGTTAATCCAAAACAGCTTGGAGGAAATCAATGCAAGCGGAAAGGCAATCGTCAATATTGGAGGAAGCGGTTTTACCATTAAGAAGCAGTTTATAGATGATATAGAATCCAATTCGCTATCTACCACTATAAACTCCTTGGGAAAAGCTTTATTGGTTTTGCACTCACCGCACGATAACACTGTTGGAATCAACAATGCGGAGGAAATTTATCTTAGCGCCAAACACCCGAAAAGTTTTGTTTCACTTGATGGAGCCGATCATTTATTATCTAGAAAGGAAGACTCCATATACGTTGGAAATGTGATCGTAGGTTGGGCCTCTAGGTACTTAGAGATTCCCGAGGAGCCAATTTTAAGGAGCAATCATCAGGTAGTTGCCAAATTAGACAATCTCGAAGAATTTACGACGCAACTTAAAGTTGGGAAACATCATATGGTTGCTGATGAGCCAGAAACGGTAGGAGGAAATGATTTTGGACCCACACCTTACGGTTACATTACCGCGGGACTTTCATCCTGCACGGCCATGACTATAAAAATGTATGTAGCTCGAAAAGGCTGGGATTTAAAAAGTGTGGAAGTGCATACAAGTTATGACAAAAGCCATAAGGAAGATTGCGAGAATTGTGAGGATCCTACTGCGAAAATTGACACTTTTCGTAAGGAGGTCAAACTTGAAGGTAATCTAAGCGAAGAGCAGCGCAAAAGAATAATGCAAATTGCTGATAAGTGCCCGGTACATCGAACTTTCCTTTCTGAGACCCAGATTTTGACGGAAGCTGTCTAGGGCAAAAAACAAATCAATTTTTTAAATAATTAATAACAAATAATTAAAATGGACAATCCAATAGAAAAAAAATTAAAACACATTCACGAATTATTAGCTAAAGGTGAATTTATTGAAGCAATGGAAACGTACTTTCATGATGACGTAATTGTACGTGAAGCAAATGGAAATCCCAAAGTAGGGAAAAAATTCTGTATCCAATTTGAACAAGATTGGATAGATAATGATTTAAAGAAATTCATCGGGTACGAAGCTGGTAATTACGCAATAAATGGTAACCATTCATTTTATGATGCAGTTTTTACCGCGGATTTGAATGATGGTAGTACTTTAGTTTCAGAACAGATTGTTGCTACGGAATGGAGAGATGGCAAGATATACAGAGAACGTTATTATCACGCTTAACTTACGAATAAGAAACCCATCTTGCCTAATTTCATCTACTTTGGGAAATGAAAAAGATTTGAGATGGGTTTTTTCGATTATACATTTTACTTTCTAAACTTTGAACAGAAAAATTGCAAACAGCAATTTTTCTACATTTTAGCATAATATTGAAAAAGTATATGGCGATTTATACTAAAATTTATAATCTTAGTGATTAAAGTATAAATGGGGAAGCTACGCTTGAAAAGTACTTGATTTACTAGGCTTTGGTTTATTAAATATTCCATAATTCCCGAACGGTATAAATCACCAACTGGTATGATAGAACTTAAAAAAAAACTCAATTACAAAGGAAACCTGGCTAATGTAGTTAATCTTGCCGCCATCAAAGGCATAGAGACCATGCCATATTCCATAAGAATCTTATTGGAAAACATTATTCGTAATGTTGATGGCCTAGCGGTAACACAAAGTCATGTCGATATCTTAAGTAATTGGAATTCAGAGGCTATTGGTAAGGATATTCCTTTCAAACCTTCTCGGGTTCTAATGCAAGACTTTACTGGTGTTCCTGCTATTGTAGATATTGCTTCTATACGTTCCGAAGTAATTAGAAAGGGGTATGAAGGTATTGAAATCAATCCTAGTGTTCCTGTAGATCTTGTTGTTGACCATTCCGTTCAAGTTGATTATTACGGTAGTAAAGATTCTTACGATAAAAATGTTCAAAAAGAATACGAACGTAATCATGAAAGATATAAGCTCCTAAAATGGGGGCAACAAGCATTTGATAATTTTAGGGTAGTACCTCCAGGTATGGGGATATGTCATCAGGTAAACCTTGAAAATCTGGCCCAAGGTGTTGTGCACCGAGATGGATGGTTATTCCCAGATACCTTAGTAGGTACAGACTCTCATACACCCATGGTTAATGGGATCGGAGTTCTAGGTTGGGGCGTGGGAGGAATCGAAGCGGAAGCTGCGATGCTAGACCAGCCTATTTACATGGCAACCCCTGAAGTTATTGGCTTGGAGCTAAAAGGGAAACTACCTGCAGGAACCAATGCGACAGATATGGTGCTGACCGTAACCAAGCTTCTTAGAGATTATGGGGTTGTGGGCAAATTTGTTGAAGTCTTTGGTAATGGCTTGGATCATTTATCTGTGCCAGATAGAGCGACAATAGCCAATATGTCCCCAGAGTTTGGTTGTACGGCCACTTATTTTCCAATAGACAACCAAACTATAAATTACATGAGAAAAACCAATCGCTCGGTTGAAACCTTGGGTCTGGTCGAGTATTATGCAAAAGAAAACTTTCTCTGGCGTACTGGAAATGAAAAAATCAATTATACAGATATAGTGACACTAGATTTATCTTCATTGGAGCCTACCGTTTCTGGCCCCAAAAGACCTCAAGATAAAATTTTGGTCAAAAACCTAAAAGAACGCTTTAACGAATTGATCAATCTCGAATATGAGGCTGCCGATAAATTATATCAAAAAACTGAGCAAGTTGAGTTGAAAAGTACCTTGGTAAATATGGATGGTAAAGAGTTCGAACTGAATGATGGCTCCGTTGTTATTGCAGCAATCACCAGTTGTACGAACACTTCCAATCCGTATGTTATGGTAGGTGCCGGGCTGATAGCCAGAAAAGCTAGAGAACGCGGTTTAAATGTAAAACCTTGGGTCAAAACTAGTCTAGCGCCTGGTTCTAAGGTTGTAACCAATTACTTAACTAAATCTGGATTACAATCGGACTTAGAGGCATTGAATTTTTATACGGTGGGTTATGGCTGTACTAGTTGTATTGGTAATAGTGGCCCTTTACCAGAAGCCATTGCCAATGCTGTAGAAACAAACGGATTAAACGTCTCCGCCGTTCTTTCTTCTAACCGTAATTTCGAGGCTAGGGTGCATCCACAAGTAAAGATGAACTTTTTGGCCTCGCCTTTATTGGTAATAGCATATGCGCTAGTGGGAACGGTTAATATTGACCTTACCACCGAGCCTTTGGGCGTAGATACAGATGGAATTCCTGTTTTTATGAAAGATATCTGGCCAACGACGGAAGAGATACAAGAAATTATAGCGGCAGCACTTTCCCAAAAAGATTTTGAAGAAACGTATAACGTAATTTTTGACGGGGAAGAAGAATGGAAAAAGATGGAAGTTCCTTCAGGGCAGAACTATGTTTGGAATAAAGATTCCACCTATATTAAAGAGGCTCCTTTTTTCGAAGGGATTTCAAGTGAGCCTAATAAGTTATCAGGAATAAAAAATGCGAGAGTACTATTAATGCTGGGAGATTCAGTAACAACGGATCATATTTCACCTGCAGGTCGATTTTCGGCGAGCTCTCCTGCTGGAAAGTACTTGATAGATTCGGGAGTGGCCATTGAAAGTTTCAATTCGTATGGTTCCAGAAGAGGAAATCACGAAGCTATGATGCGAGGTACATTTGCCAATGTGCGTATAAAAAACAAACTGGCAAAAAGGGAAGGTGGTTTTACGACCTACTTCCCCGACAATACCGAATTGACTATATTCGATGCGGCACAAAAATACCTTAAAGACGACGTGCCACTTTTAGTTTTGGCAGGTAAAGAATACGGGAGTGGCTCCTCCAGAGATTGGGCCGCAAAAGGCACCATGCTACTCGGAGTCAAAGCTGTTCTCGCCGAAAGCTACGAACGTATTCATAGAAGCAACTTGGTGGGGATGGGAGTTCTTCCTTTGGAGTACAAGAATGGCGAAAATGCTGATTCCCTAGGTCTATCGGGCTCCGAGAAATTTGAGTTTTCGGGTATTACTTCTGGGTTGAAACCAGGAAAGATTATTAGAATTACGGCAGAAGACGAGCAAGGTAACCTTAAAAGGTTTGAGGTCGTGTGCCGTTTAGATTCGGAAATTGAAGTTGCATACTATAAAAACGAAGGGATCTTACATTATGTATTACGTAATTACCTAAAAGCTTTATCAGCTAAAAAACAAGATTGATTATTAAAATAATAAACTAAAAATAGAAAACATGAAATTGAGCAACATTGGACTTAAATCAAGAGAGTCAGAAATTATTTCAAACAAACTGAATGAGCTTCTAGCGAATTATCAAGTATTTTATATGAACGCCAGAGGATTTCATTGGAATATCAAAGGCAATAAATTTTTTGAACTTCATGCAAAATTCGAAGAGCTCTATAACGAATCACTTGTAAAAATAGATGAAATTGCCGAGCGGATATTGACCTTAGGTTTTACCCCAGTTCATGCCTACTCCGATTATATGAAGGTGTCTAAAATTGCGGAGGCCAAAAATGTTAGTGATGGAGATAAGGCTATAAAGGAGATACTTAAAGGGTACGAGATTTTACTTCCGATTGAACGTGACTTATTAGCCCTCGCAGGAGAACATGACGATGAAGGAACTAGTGCGTTAATGAGCGACTACATAGGAGAACAAGAAAAATTAATCTGGATGTTCAACGCCTATCTGAATACGGACGCAAACTAAAGAAGAATATCTCAAAATTTAAGTAAATTGTAGCATATATAAATAGTAGTGTTTAAACATATAAATGGCAGGTAAACTTTTAATAGTCGAGGATGAATTCGTTATAGCGCAGGATTTAAAAAACATTGTTACCAATCTTGGTTATGCGGTAATGGGACATGCTAAAACCGTTGCAGACGCCCTCAAAAAGATTGAAAAAGAAAAACCGGATTTGGTGTTTCTTGACATACGCCTCATTGGTGAGGAAACAGGTATCGATTTGGCTCGTACAATCGATAAAAAATACGGTATTCCTTATTTGTATGTTACTTCCTATTCTGATGCGGATACCCTTGACCAAATGAACTCAACAAATCCACTCGGTTATATTTTAAAACCGTTTGACGAACGTGATATTAGGGTGGCCCTTGAAATAAGTTTTTCCAAACTACATCGTCCACCATCCGATGCTACCGAAAATAAATCAACTGCAAAGAATAAGAAGGCTACTAGCAGTTATGAGATTATTGGAGATAGCAAGGTTGTTCAAGAAGCATTGAAAAAAGTTCAGCAGGTAGCCAAGACAGATGTGACTGTTTTGATACATGGAGAAACAGGAACTGGAAAAGAATTATTCATGCATGCAGTACATCAAATGTCTGCGCGAAGCGAGAATAGTCTTGTAAAAGTAAATTGTGCCGCATTACCGGCGGAGTTAATAGAATCTGTATTGTTCGGCCATGAGAAAGGTAGTTTTACCGGAGCAACTGAGAAACGACTTGGCAAGTTTGAATTGGCGGATGGGGGCACACTGTTTTTAGATGAAATTGGGGAGCTACCCTTATCAAGTCAATCAAAGCTGCTAAGATGCCTTCAGGAAAAGGAAATCGAAACTATTGGAGGAAATGAACTAAAAAAAGTAGACATCCGAATTATTGCCGCGACTAATAGGGATCTTACCAAAGAAGTACAAGAAGGTAATTTTAGGGCAGATTTATTTTTTAGGCTTAATATATTTCCAATCCATATTCCCCCTTTGAGGGAACGAGGAGATGATATCCTAGTACTTGCTAACCATTTTCTAAAACTTTTTTCTAAAAAAATTAATAAAAAAATGGTCTCTATCTCTAAGAAAACACTACACGCTTTTCAGCGATATTCTTGGCCAGGAAATGTAAGAGAACTTCAACATTATGTGGAAAGGGGAATTATACTTTCTGATGGAGATGAACTTGATATCGCAATTGAAAATGGCACAGATTCAACAAACGAGTCTTCCCATCAAAAAGAATTTCAAATGAAATCGCTTGAAGAAATTGAAAGAGAGCAGATTATACAAACTCTTATATTTTGCAATGGTAAAATAAGAGGAGATGATGGGGCAGCTTCTATACTAAAGTTACATCCGAATACCTTGGACTTTAAGATAAAAAAGTTGGGTATAAACAAAAAATCGTATTGAAGTCTATAACAATGGTATATTGATAAAATTTTGAATGGTTTTATGAATGACCACAAGTAGACGCAAATAGAATCTTGCTCAATGTACAGATATAAATCAAATTCATTAGAAACGTGGTTACTTTTAGGACTTTTCCTCCTAATGGTAGCATCGTGTTTTGGTCAGCAACCAGTTCCAACAAAAAAAACTATAAAAATTGATAGTGTGAAACAACTTTTGTTTGACGCAAATTCGAATCCAGCAAAAGTTGAACATATGATTACCCTGGGCGAATTATATCTAAGTGGAAAGACTATTTCGTCGAAAGACAAGGAAAATGCTTCGCGATATGCGGACGAGGTACTGAACTTAGGAAAACAAATAGGTAGTCTCGAAGCTCAAACAAAAGGTAATATTTTACATGCTGAAATATTAGAAACCCAAGGACTACATGATAATGCAATATCGCTACTCTATGAAAAAATTGAAGAGGCGGAAAGAAGCCCAGGAGATAAGTCTGCGGCCTTACTCCATAAAGCACTAGCAGAAATATTTAGAGAGAAAGGGTTCACTACTGGCGAGGCATGTAATTTATATGAATCAAAAATACATTTCAATAGTGCCATTAATTACGGAAAAGATGTTTTAAGCACAAATAAACTTGTAGAGACTTCATTGGGGCTAGCATCTATTCTCTTCTATACCTATGATAACGAAAAATCTTCAAAAATTTTACTAGGTATTGTCAACCAATACGAAGGAAATACAGAACTGGATCCTTTCCTTCTCGCCAAAGCATATACAAACTTGGCCATGAATTATAGAAAACTAGACCTAGATGAGAAAGCTAGTTCTTTTGCTAAAAAGGCCTTAGAGACTGATAAAGACCCATCGAACACCTACTTAGCTTATAAAATTTTAGGACAAGTAAGCGAAAAGAAAAACGACTTAGTAGCTGCTCGCGATTACTATCAAGAAGCCTTAAATCAAATAGAAGGAGTGGATATACATAAAGTTTATAATCTGCTTGAAAGATTAGGGAACATGAGTTTAAAACTTAAAGATTATAATGGTAGTATAAAATATTACAAACGCGCCATAGAGAATTCAAAATTATTTCCTAGGGCTTATGCTGCGTTGAGCATGCCCTCGCAGTATGGCTTAAGTCAGGCTTATTATCGAAACGGGCAATTAAGTCAATCTAAAAAAATAACCCAGCAGATAATTGGATCCTTGTCTGGTATAGATGAGAATTTAGAGCATAGAAAATATCAAGAAGTATTAAGGGATGCTCATTTGTTGATGTCACAACTTTATGAGGAAGACAGAAACTATAAAACAAGCCTAACCCATCATAAGAAATTTGCCAAAATACAGACAGAAATAGAACACCATAAGGATAGCGTGCATAATCTAGAGAAACTCAAAACAATTGAAGAGTTGGAATTGGCTTTTGAAACTGAAAAAAAAGATAAGGAAATATCAATGCTTAAAGTGAATAGTAATTTACAAAGTGTGAAGAATAAGCAACAGGGTAATTTTGCGATAGGTCTGGCCTTAGGCAGTATTCTTCTATTGACTTTGTTATTCATAGTGTTGAAAGCTCTAAATCTAAAACAAGTTGCACACAAAACTATTAAAGAAAAATACGAGGAGAATAGATTGTTGATGGGTGAGATCCACCATAGGGTAAAAAATAATTTACAGATAATAATCAGTCTTTTAAACGCACAAATAAATAGTGCAAAAGGTGATAAAAAACTTCAGGTGGCACTAAAAGAAAGTCAGACCAAAATAAAGTCAATGGCAATTATCCATCAAAGTTTGTACAACTCGCAGACCTATACCAAAGTCAAGGTGAATAATTATTTTGAGGAACTTTTAGACCAGGTAAGCCAAACTTTTGAAACGGAAGGTAAGGTAATCCAATTTGAGACCGATGTTGAACATAGGGAGATAAATATGTCTTTGGCCGTTCCCATAGGACTAATTGTAAATGAATTGGTTACGAATTCTTATAAATATGCTTTCAATCAAAAACTGAACAATAATAGGATAATTGTTAATTTTAATTCTGCTGAAAAACCGAATACCTATAGATTGGTAGTACTGGATAATGGCATTGGGCTGCCTGCTGATTTTGAAATGGAAAAATTAACCTCTTTTGGTATGCAATTGGTCAGAGGGCTTGTAGACCAATTACATGGCACCATTACCATTATAGAAGGTCAAGGAACTGGTTACGAAATATTTATTGAAGAACCTCAAGCTGCTTGACAAAATAGTAAATAACAATTTTTATAAAATGAATAATAAAATTTTATATAGCCTATGTATAGGGCTTTTTCTTACTTTTCATTTAAATGCTCAAAATCAAATTGAATCAAAGAAGGATTTAGACAGTTTACAGTATTTAATTAAAAATTCGGAAGAAGAAGCTACAATTAATGAAACTTTAAAGATTGTTACATTTTATGGAAGGAGCCAGAATAGAAACCTTGATAGTTCTAGGTACTACGCAAATAGAGTTCATAAATTAAGTCTAAAATACAATAAAGAGCAAGAAGCACTTGAAGCTCGTATACTCCTGGAAGTGATTAATATGTTAGAGGGCAAGATTGATAGTGCAATTCCCAAGCTTAAAACATATCTTGATTTAGCTGAAGAAAAAGAATATGAAAAGGCCATCTACCGAGCTGTTAAAGGTTTGCGCTCTGCCTATGACCGTAAAAGTGAATTTCGTAAAGTACTCATTTATTTGAAAAAAGAATACGAACTTTCAATAAAATTAAAAAAACCAGTTGATATTCAAGTACAAACGGTACTTGACCAGGTTAATATGCTTTTTGAGTTGGGCGAATTTGAAAAAGCATTAGTTCTATTAAATAATATAAACCCTCAGGTAAGTGATTCTTCAATATCAGACAATGTTAAAGGGTCGTACTTCTCAGCTTTTGGTCATCTTAAGTGGAGTTTAGGACAGTATGAAGAGGCAATAGAATTTCATAAAAAAGCATACACTTTAAGAAAAAATAGTAATAGCAGGAGTATTGCTACAAGCTTGAGTAATATAGCCGCAAATTACTATGAGCTTAAAAATTATAAACAAGCAAGAGATTACTATTTCAAAGCAATTGATGTCTTTATTGATGTCTTTAAGGAGAAATCTCCTAACTATCTAAGATACGTTATATTTGATTATTATGGTGTAGCAGATTGCTCAACAAAGCTAGGAGATTATGATTTGGCAATTGAATACTATCAAAAAGCAGTTGAAATAGGTAAGAAAATGGAAGACCTAGAAGAAACAGGGAATGTTCAAAAGAAAATAGGGTTCTTACAATTGCAACTTAATAAACCGTTAGTAGCAAATAAATCTTTAAATGAAGCTAAAGTAAACTTATTGGAAGCAATTAAAGTAAATAAAGTAAATAAAAACAGAGTTAAAATAAGGAATGCTTATCATGGACTTTATCAGATAGATACTACTTTTCAAGAGTATAAATCTGCTTTTAAAAATTATTCTAACTTCATAATTTATAGAGATAGTCTTAATAAAGAAAATGAACTCAAAGCTATAGAGGAACTAGAATCAGCCTACGAGATATCCGAAAAGGATAAAGAAATCACACTTCTTAAAAGCGAAGCAGAAGTACAAGAATTAAAAAATGAGCGTCGTAAGAGTTATTTTATAGGCCTTTTAATTGGAATTGGTTTATTGTCCATTTCATTATTTACTTTATATCGAGGTTCCAAACAAAAACAAAAAATTAATAAAGCCTTGAAAGCTAAGTACGAGGAGAATAAATTGTTAATGAAAGAAATCCATCACAGGGTAAAGAATAATCTCCAGATCATACTCAGCCTTTTAAATGCTCAGGCTAATAGTGTCAACAGTGATGAAAAACTGAAAATGGCACTAAAGGAAAGCCAATCTAAAATAAAGTCGATGGCCATTATCCATCAGAATCTTTATAAATCAAATACGCTTGCAAAAGTGAAGGTGAACCAGTATTTTCAAGAATTACTGGGACAAGTAAAAAAGACGTTTGATACTACGGAGAGTTCGATTCATTTTAAGACAGAAGTAGAAAATAAAGAAATAAACCTATCTCTTGCGGTACCCCTTGGGCTTATAATCAATGAATTGGTGACCAACTCTTACAAATATGCATTTAAAAATAATATTGGTAGTAATAAAATAATGATTCAGTTTGAAGGGACGGACAAGCCGGACATCTACAAGTTGCGAATACAGGATAACGGTATTGGACTTCCAGAAGATTTTGACATCGATAAACTGAAATCATTCGGTATGCAATTGGTGAAAGGCCTAGTGGATCAGTTGCATGGAACTATTGAAATTTCAAGAGAAAAAGGAACGAACTACGAGATTTATGTAGAAGAGCCTAAGGCAGCTTAAGGTCATTAAGAATGTGTTATATTCTATTTTAGTATTATATTTAATTAGTTTTAAAATAATTAGGTTTATAGCGTTTGCTAGAGAATCTTTAGCAATATAACAACCGGTAATCTTGCCAAAATGAAAGAGCTAATATTTTATAGAAGTTTATTCATAGGCTTTCTTTTAACCTTTAAAATAGGTGCACAAGAATATAGAGATTCAAAAAACTATCTGGATAGTTTACAGAATATTATAACGAACTCAGACCCGGAGGAAGTTATTCATCAAACCTTACTGATATCTTCATTTTATAGATCCAACGTTAACAGGAATATAGACAGCGCAAGACATTACGCAAACAAAGCATTAGAAACCAGCTTACAATTCAATAAACTTCGGCAAGAGCTTGAAACACGTATAAGACTTGCGACATTAAAAGTGGTTGAAGGTAAATATGATAGCGCTCTTTTGGAGTTGGAGGCTAACCTTAAAACAGCCAAGGAACTGGGCTATGAAGAGGTAATGCGTCTGGCATATTCCGGATTTGCATTTGTTTATGACCGTAGGCGCGAATTTCGAAAAGGGATTATCTATGGCGAAAAGGCCTACGAGCTTTCCGTAAAGCTGGAAGAGCCTATCTCGATACAATTAAAAATGGCACTTGAATTAGTAAACCATTATTATGAATTAGGAGAATTAGAAAAGGCACTAGTTGTACTAAATAAGATTCAACCAGATATAAATGACCCGTCAATACCAGAACCTACTATGGCTTTGTACTACGGATCTTTTGGGTATCTCAAGTGGAGTCATGGGGAGTATAGAGAAGCCATAACTTTTCATAAAAAAGCCTTTGATCTGCGGAAAAAGAGTAATAAGTTCAGGCAAATGTCAAATGCTTTGGGCAATATTGCCGCTAATTATTTCGAACTTCAGGAATACAATACTGCCAGAGAATATTATCTCAAATCCATCTCCTTAATGGAAGGCTCCAAGTATTTTAGACAACTCATATTCGATTATTATGGAGTAGCCGATTGCTCAAAAGCACTAGGCGATTTTGAACTGGCCATTGAATACTATCAAAAAGCTGTCGAAATAGGTGAACAAATGGAAGATCCCGAACAAATGGGGAATACCCAGAAAAAAGTCGGTTTTCTGTATATGCAGCTAGATAAGAATGTCAAAGCACGGGAAATATTGGAAACGGCAAAACTAAACTTATATAAGGCAATCACGGCTTACAAGGTTCGTAATAACAGGACCAAAATCAGAGACGCTTATCACGGGCTCTATCAAATCGATACTACTTCTCAAGACCACAAGGCCGCGCTCGATAATTACTCTTCCTATATCATATACAGGGATAGCATTGGCAAGGAAAACGACCTAAAGGCTCTTGAGAACCTTGAATCGGCCTATGAAATATCTGAGAAGGACCAAGAGATTTCGCTTCTCAAGAGTGAAGCCGAAGTACAACAATTAAAAAGTGAACGTCGCATGAATTATTTCATAGGACTTTGTATTGGAATAGGTGCTTTGATCACATTGTTGTTGGTCTTGTACAGAAGTTATAGCCAAAAACAGAAGTTGAATCGGGTGTTGAACGAAAAATACGAGGAGAACAAATTACTGATGAAAGAAATCCATCATAGGGTAAAGAACAATCTCCAGATCATACTCAGTCTTTTGAACGCTCAGGCCAATAGTACCGGTAGCGATGAAAAGCTGAAAATGGCCCTCAAAGAAAGCCAGACGAAGATCAAGTCGATGGCCATAATCCATCAGAACCTTTACAAGTCGAACACCTTTGGCAAGGTAAAGGTAAATACCTATTTCGAAGAATTGATGAAGCAGGTGAAAAATACCTTTGACTCCACCGATCGGGTCATTCATTTTGAGACCGAGGTCGAAAATAAGGAAATCAATATATCCCTCGCGGTGCCCCTTGGGCTTATCATCAATGAATTGGTGACCAACTCATACAAATACGCATTTAAGAATAATGTCGAAAGTAATAAAATATCAATTCAATTTGAAGCAACGGACAAGCCGGACATTTACAAGTTGATAATACAGGACAACGGCATTGGCCTCCCAGAGGATTTTGATATCGATAAGTTGACATCCTTCGGTATGCAACTGGTGAAAGGTTTGGTGGATCAGCTGCATGGAACTATTGAAATTTCGAGAGAAAAAGGAACGAACTACGAGATTTATGTGGAAGAGCCTAAGGCAGCTTAGTAAGAAGCAGATATTTTTTCTAAATTATGGTGATTCATTGCTATAGGAATGAATCACCATAATTGATAAGAACCATATTCTCTGCTCAGTTCAATTTATGATTTATTGTTTTTAATATCGATAATCTGTCTTATCATTTGATTGGTAAAACCCCATTCATTGTCATACCAGGTCATTATTTTTAATAAATCACCATCTACCACTCGGGTCATACTTAAATCTACTGTTGAGGCATAAGGGCTCTTTATAATATCTGAAGAGACGATGGGATCATAAGTTGTATCAACAATATCTTTATATCTTTCACTGGTTGCTTCCTCTTTAAGTATGGAATTTACCTCTTCTACGGTCACATCCGTGTCCATGACAAAGGTCATATCGGACAATGATCCTACCGGAATGGGTACACGTATGGCTACTCCGTCAAATCTGCCTTCATATTCTGGCAACGCTTTTGTTGTGGCAATTGCTGCACCAGTTGTTGTAGGAACAATATTTGCCGCACCAGCTCTACCCATTCTAAAATTCTTTTTGGAGGGACCGTCTACTGCTGGTTGTGATGCTGTATAGGCATGTACCGTGGTCATTATTGCTTTTTTTACACCAATACGCCTCCCAAGGATTTCTACAATAGGGCTAATATTATTGGTTGTACAACTGGCACATGAGAAAATAGACGTATGGCCAGTTTGGGTATTTACTCCATGAACTACAGTGGGAGCTTCTTTGCTCTTGGTGGGAGCGGAAATAATCACTGTTTTTGCACCTGCCTTAATGTGCTTTTCAGCACCTTCATACTCCGTAAATATACCAGTACTTTCAATCACTAAATCTATGCCCAGTTCTCCCCAAGAAAGGAGTTCCGGATTTCGTTCACTAGTATACATAATCATATTCCCCTTAATCGTGAAAGAATCCGTATTGTGGGTTACATCATGCTCGTATTTACCGTAAACCGTATCGTATTTAAGCAAATAGGCTAGATTTTCTATGGAAACAATATCGTTTATAGCTACCAATTCAAGGCCATCTGTATCTAAGATTACCTTTAGCGCAGCCCTACCTATTCTGCCCATTCCATTAATTGCGATCTTCATTATGTTATAATTTTTATATTAGATTAATTAGTGTACGTATATTCATAAAATTTCACCTTTGCTAATAACACTTTTTATTTCCTAACTAGTGAATTAGTTTACCAAGTAATACTCTTCCTAGAATGAATACGAACCTCAAAAAGCAGCACTTAAGCTAAATGGTTTATGGTAAAATCAAAAATAGATTCCCTCTGTAGATGATCTAATCAATACTCTAGCTTCCTCTGTCTTAGAAACTAGATTCGCTTTGTGCGAAATGGCGTAGTTATCACAAATAAGCACATCATTTTGTTGCCAAACATGAGTGTACTTTGCCTTTTCTTTGGTGAACATTTGATCAATGACCTGTACAACTTTATTGATATCTTTTATTTTCATAGGTTCATCTGCAGCGCTACAAATATCCACGATTTCCTCTGCAAATCGAAAATCGAAATACATCGTTTTTTTTCCATTAAATGGGTGAACCCAAAAAAGTGGATGCATTACTTTTTTAGTCGCATAAACGATATGATAATTGGCCCATTTGTGTTTTATATCTTCTGGGAGGTTCCTATAAACCTCCAATAAACTTAAAAAAGCTGTTTCATTCCCAATTGATGGTCGCTCTACCATCTGAAAAATACTGAGATGAGAAGGACGCTCTAAATACGATCTATCACTATGCCATTGAAGACCCGATTGTTGGGCATTAGGCCAAATTTTTAAAACCTTAGGGTCAGACGGAGTGGTTGTTGAATAGATTACTGGAGAATCCAGTTTACCCAACATATTGGTGAACGTTATTTGTTCTGTTTCTGTCCAGGCGGTCTTATTCCTTAAGACTACTACTCCATACTCTAAAATTAGCTTCTTTAATTGCTCAATTTGAGAATCAGTAATTTTACGAACATTTGGAAGACCAAAAACCTCAACTCCGAAAAAGTCATTTACTTTTTTGAAAGACAATTCTTCTGATTCCGAATTAAATAAACTAAATATGCCCATAGGGGATTTTTTAATATTTGTTACTTTAAATAAAAATATAATTTATGGATTATGCGATCAAGACTCTATTTTTTTAGTCTATCTCAACGTGAACCCGGTTTAAAAGCTAGATTTATTATTTGAAGAATAGAGTTTATAAGATTATTTTTGATAAACTCTTTTCTTACTTATGAAACCTCACTTAGTAACTGATTTGATATTATCATATTTCTATATTGTTTATTCTTATTGACAAACTTATTGATTGAAGGGCAATATGAGATAACCTTAAAGTTTGTTCTTCTTATTCGATCCAAAACACGTTCAATTAAAGCATCCCGAACCTGATGATGATTCGGAAGGTTCTGTGTTACTCCCGAAGATATTAATAATAACAAATCATCACTAAATATATGATATTCTATAAACGCTTTGTGATTATTAATTTGAAGTTCATAGAAAAATTTTCCGTTTACGGTGTTCTGTACTAATGGTATTGTTTCCATGTTCTCTATTTTAAGTTACGCTCGCACAATATATTAGGTATTGATCAATTAGCTTGATAAAGACTGTATGCTATAGACTTATCCTCACTTCAAAGCGGTTTCTTTTATTAAAACAAAATTCGACTAAATAGAGGTCTCATTTAATGGTTAAGTTGCCATACTATCGAAAAATTGCTGTATTAAGTAAATATCACGGCAATTTTAGTACAAAATTTATCTTCTCCTTTTTTACTCAAGATGAGTTCGAATGTAAAATCTGCTATTATAAATAAACCACCGTGTATTGTATAACTCCAACATACTGTAGATTTTCAAAAATAAGATTACAAACGATTTTAATTTAAAAATCTATAAGTAACTTGTAATCAGATTGTTATAAATTATAAAATTATTTTAACTCTAATGGCACGAGCCTTGTCTTAGTTAGAACGAATCATAAAAGTTAAGGCCATGAAATATCTGAATAGTTTAAACCGTATGGCAACATCAGCCGAAAACATGAATAATGTTTTACAATTAAACCCAATAATTCTTTTTTTAATAAATGAAAGTACGAACACCTTTTCTACTGAGAATGTAAAAGGTTCTTCCTATTACTTTCATTTTAAGCCTTGTGAAGACTTTAAAAGAACTGAACCTATAATCATTGGTCAATACAATGGTGTATTCGGATGCTTAGATAGAAGTATGGATTTAAAAAGTTTTAAGCCCATGAGCTTTATGGAAAACGGTCTTAGTAACCAACTCGCAATGTACTTAATGGAGGAACTTAATCAATTATCTTCCGAGGATACTATTCAAAGCGAAAACATGGTGTGTGCCTTAGGAAATTATTTGGTCAAATTACTTTGTGAACAAAAGTTATTAAGTGGTTGTTTGAAAATGGGTATCACACCGTACCAAATAAAAAATATACATAAATATATCGAAGATAAAATGGAAGAGTCTATCTCCACCGGAGATTTGGCACGAATTGCTGGGCTAAGCGTTCATCATTTCATCCGCATGTTCAAACGAACTACCGGAGAAACACCCCATCAATGCGTAATTAGACTCAAACTTGATCAAGCTAAAGAACTTTTATTGAAGACTAGAGATAATATTACTCAAGTTGGTATGGGAGTGGGTTTTGACAATCCAAGTCATTTTTCTCAATTATTCAAGAGCAATTGTGGAATCTCACCGTTGAAATTTAGAAAGGCCTATAGCCAAAATCGAATGATTGCCTAACCCACTTTTAGTAAAGAACTTGAGCCAAGAAACATAAGCTGACGATTTTTGCTTTGGCTACCTTTCTAATCATATCTGTGTTCTACAAATAGCCGATGTGGCTGATATAGCTTTCCATTGAAAAGGTATTTAAGGTAGGATTATTAGGAAAAATATACAATTTGATAGGAAGTCTACATAGGTGTTTAGACACAGCTGTTACATAATTTTACGTAAGGTAAAAACTAATTCTTCCTATAGTCTGAGTAGTAGAAAGAACTGGTACATATCAAATATAAGGTATCGACGTATTTTTTAAGAAGTAAAGTGACGACCGCGCTCAGTCAAGTAAAATATAATTTAAAAAAGAAGAAATGGAACTAACCTGGAAAGACATCATAAATTTTACTGTAGTGGGAAACCCCGAGCCCGAACGCAGAGTTGAAAAAACGGAAGAGGAGTGGAAAAAGATCCTGACTCCTAGTCAATTTAGAATCACTCGACAGAAAGGAACAGAATCCCCACATAGTGGTGCACTGTGCAGTATCTATGAAGCGGGAAAATACAACTGTATCTGTTGCAACACACCGCTGTTCGACTCTTCCATTAAGTTTGAATCGGGTACTGGATGGCCAAGTTTTACACAGCCAATAACTAAGAATGCAATCAAATATAAAAGGGACAGTTCTTTCGGTATGGTTCGCGTGGAAGTCATGTGTAATACATGTGATGCTCACTTAGGCCATATTTTCCCTGACGGACCTGAACCTAGTGGGTTAAGATATTGTATTAACTCAGAATCAATGAAATTAGTGAAATCATGACAAAAGTTAAAATTAAAAGAGATGTCGGTTCAAAACATATCGTATTGAATAATGAAAACAATACAGTTTTGGATGTACAAGAGTTTGATCCATCGGATTTATTGGCAGGTGCCTTGGCAAAATGCACTAGGTCAACCGTGGATAAGGAAGCCCAACGGAAAAACTATAAGGTTTCCAATGTTAGTGTAAGGGTAGATTTAGACAGAAATCGTGAAACAAAGACATCGACCTTCCTGATTCATTTGGAAATCGAAGGGGAAGTGACCAAAAGCCAACTTAAGAATCTACACAAAGCTGCAGAGAAATCTTATATAAGACGGGTGCTATCACAGCCTATTCAGTTGTATAGCCATGTTCATTTTAACGGAGAAAAGTTATTTGTAAGTATTGACTGAATTCAGAACACCCTTCAATTGTTGATGAAAAGGAAAAGTTCCCCCTAAACCTTAATTCAATAAAGGTTCTATGAACCAATTTTGTTTAGGGTGTTCTTTTGAAAAGTAAAAAAGAAATATATAAAGTTAAAGAGCTATGGAAATTACACATGATGAGACCAATCAAAGATATGTCCTTGACATAGATGGTGAAAAAGCCTTGGTGGACTATAATATCCGAAATGGAAAAATGTATTTGGTACATTCAGAAGTTCCACGGCAATTACGCAATAAGGGGATAGGAAAAATACTAGTAGAGAAAACTTTTGAAAAGCTAACGGAGGAAGGTCATAAGGCGGTCGCGGTTTGTCCTTTCATTAAAATAGTGGCCAGACGAAGCGCTAAATGGAGTGCCATAATTGGCTAAGACGAAATTAATTCTAGGAGCAAACTACCGAATATGAAATAATAACAATACAGTAATGATATGAACTGGTATCTACCTATTACAATTATTCCGGGAATCGGAATGTTAATACTTTCAACGGCTACCCAAATGCTAAGTGTAAGTAATGAGATAGGTCAGCTACTCTCAAAGAAGTGTTCGGCTTTTGAACATGAAATTTCGAATCACAAAATAAAACAATTGGGGCTGTTGACACGGGCGAGTGCTTTTCTTTATGTCGCGACAGGATGTTACGTGCTCTCTGGTATATTTGGTGTTTTGGAACCTAGCGATAACGCATGGGGTATTCCAAGTATAGTTCTTTATATAGGTACTATCCTAGTTTTCATTGCCTTAACGTTTTTAATAATCTATGCTTATAGGGCCGTGGCCATTAGAAAAATGCAGTTTGTGAACAACCATACCTTAAACAATGAGTAATTTCCAACAACATACGAAATTGCCGGAGTGGTCTTTAGAAAGGGTATTCGATGAGAAAGCACCTCTTTTAGCAGACTTTAGAGGGAAGCCATTACTAATCCTCTTTTTTTATTTAGGTTGTCCTGGTTGTAAAGGAAGAGCCATTCCATATGCAAATCGATTGATTTATGAGCAAGCGAACATAAATGTTGTTGGCATCCACACTCGTTTTGAAGGAAGAATATATACTGATGAGGAACTAAGGAATGCTAAAGATGAATTTTATATTCGTTTTCCTTATTATAGAGATGTGCATCCGGCAACGACCTTTACCTTATATGAGGCAGGCGGAACTCCCCATTGGATTCTTCTTGATAAAGATGGAAATATAAAACAATCCATATTTGGGTCGGATCCAAATAAGGCACTACTTCGAATTGATTTGAAAATAAATGAACTGAATCAGTAGATTAGAGAATGATTAAGACTCTGGTTGTACATTCTGTACAACTAATAGCAATAAATTAAATAGTATATTATGAAAGCAATTTGGAACAATCAGATTATCGCGGAGAGCAATGAAACGAAAATTATTGAGAACAATCATTACTTCCCCCCTGAGAGTGTTCATAAAGAGTATTTGAAACCTACCGAGTTGCATACTACTTGCCCATGGAAAGGTGAGGCATCATATTATTCGTTAGAGGTTGATGGGAAGGTCAATACAGATGCCGCTTGGTACTACCCTAATCCATCTTACGCTGCCAAAGGGATAAAAGACTATGTTGCATTCTGGAATGGTGTGGAAGTAACCCAATAAAAATAAACTACCATATATGAATGATTCTTCAACTAAAACGATTTGGCATAAGGTACTGGATGACAGAAAAAAGCTTGCAGAAGGGCGAGTGATGACCGTAACGGCCGGACACAAGGATTTATGTCTATCCCATTATGAGGGTAAATTCACAGCTCTGGAAAATGAATGCCCTCATCAAGGCGGACCATTGGGAGAAGGATCTATCGAAAATGGTTTGTTGCGGTGTCCATGGCATGGTTGGGATTTTTGTCCACATGGTGGAAGCTCAGGAGATTTTGATGACGGTTTGGAAACCTTCCCCCTAAAAATAGAGGAAGATTCGATTTATGTCGGTTTAGAAAAAGAAGCGCCACATGAAACTACCATTTCCGATGTAATGGTCGAAACAATGATCAATTGGGGAGTAAACAGGGTTTTTGGTATGGTGGGGCATTCCAATTTAGGCCTGGCAGATGCATTTAGAAGACAAGAAGAAAGGGGCAATTTAAAATATATTGGTATTCGGCATGAAGGTGCGGCTTCTTTCGCCGCCTCAGCCTATGGTAAGTTAACTGGAAAACCTGCTGCCTGTTTTGCCATTGCAGGACCTGGAAGTACCAATATGTTTACAGGTTTATGGGATGCAAAAGTAGATAGGGCACCAATCCTTGCACTTACGGGCCAAGTTGCAACGCAAGTTGTGGGAACCGGTAATTTTCAAGAAGTAGATTTGGTACGGGCTTTTTCCACGGTGGCAGAATTCAATCATAGGATACAAGAAAATAGTGACCATAGCGAGCTTATGGCGTTGGCCATAAAACATGCGCTCTTGAAAAGAGACGTTTCACACCTAACCTTTCCCGATGATGTTCAAACGGTAAAAGCCAAAAACAATGTAAAGGCTCAGACTCAAGAAGGAAGAATCACGGCGATGGAAATATCGCCCCCAAAAAAGATGTTGGACAAAGCGATACAGCTGCTTTCCAAGTCCCAAAGACCTGTTATCATTGTGGGCCATGGGGCTCGTTTTCATATGGAATCTATAGTGGCATTTGCGGAAAAACTGAAATGTCCTGTATTGACCACTTTTAAAGCAAAGGGCTTAATTTCAGACTTTCATCCGTTGGCTGGGGGTGTATTGGGGCGCAGCGGTACACCAATCGCTTCTTATTTTATGAATGAATCGGATGTTTTATTAGTTATAGGAGCCTCCTTTTCTAACCATACAGGAATCACACCTAAGAAAAAACTCATTCAAATAGATTTTGACCCCCTAGCTCTAAGTAAATTCCATAAGATTGATGCGGCACTTTGGGGTGAGATATCGGTTACGATGCAGTTGCTTGATGAGCAATACTTGAATACAGGGGATAAAATTAACCATACTTTGGAAATCCAAGAGCGATGGGAAATTTGGCGAGCTGAAAAGCAAAAACGACTATTGGAAACCAACAATAATGGTATTAGTTCTATTGCCGTATTTGATGAACTCACCAAACAGGTTCCCAAAAATGCGGTAATGTGTGTTGATGTGGGTAACAATGCCTATTCCTTAGGGCGATATTTTGAATCAGCACAACAATCCTTTTTAATGTCCGGTTATCTTGGTTCCATAGGTTTTGCTTTTCCGGCAGCAATGGGCGCTTGGGCCGCAGTAGGAAAGAGTCGTCCTATTATTGCGGTGGCTGGGGATGGTGGCATCTGCCAATATCTGGCGGAATTAACTACAGCCGTAAAGTATGACATGCCAATAAAGGTGGTCATTTTAAACAACAATGAACTGGGGAAAATTTCGAAGGAACAGCGAGCAGGAGCCTTCGATGTATGGCAAACTGATTTGGTAAACCCAGATTTTGCAGATTTCGCAAATGGGTGTGGTGCGTTAGGACTTAAGGTGGATAAAAAATCTGAATTATCTGGAGCTATTAATAAATTGATGTCTCATGATGGTCCAGGGCTTTTAGAAATTCTTACTGACGTAAAATTAGTATAGTAAAATGAACAAAGTTGAAATTAATAATAGGAAGAAAATAGCTTTGGGCGGTGGTTGCCATTGGTGTACCGAAGCTGTATTCCAATCTTTAAATGGTGTAGTAAGCGTTGAACAGGGCTTCGTCTCATCATTTGGTCTTGACTTTTCTTTTTCAGAAGCAATTATAGTACATTATGATTCAACTCTTATTGACTTGAAAGACCTTATTGAAATTCATCTGCACACCCATGAAAGTACATCAAACCATTCTTTTCGAAAAAAATACCGTTCAGCGATTTATACGTATTGTAAAACACAAGCAGAGGAAGCCAAACAAATACTAGTAGACTTACAAAAAGATTTTAATAATTTGCTAGTAACCAAGGTATACCCTTTCAGAAGTTTCAAGCCAACGAAAGAAGAATATGCAAATTACTATTTTAGCAATCCAAAAAAACCTTTTTGTAAGAAATTCATAGCTCCAAAACTTAAGCTACTTCTCAAAAAGTTTCCAAAGAAATTAACAAGTACTAACCTGATGGAGCTTGTTGTCAGCTAGATTCAAGAAAAACTTGTAATTGTATTCTGTGGTTTAATTTACTTTTTCCAGTCTATAACTTAATCTTTCATTTCTGTTCGAGGGCTGTCCTAACCTGAGGTCTCCATTAACAGAGATTACGACCAACCTTGAACTAGATTTATTGGTTGTAGCAATTGCACTTAAATCTAAAATAAATAGCCCTCTAATGAGAGTCCCTAAAGAAGTGACGTAATTGGAGGCTTTAAATGAATTTAAAATGGTCTTTCTATCAGTGTCTATTAAAGATATTTCATCTCCTTCTAGTTTTATAAACTTAATATCAGAAAAACTAGTAGAAGTGACAGGATAAGATAACTTACTCGGATCTATTGAATCTACAGTAACAAATTCCCATCCTGATTGTTTATTTCTAATTTCCTTAACTTCCCACAAGCCCTCTATATCTTGGAGGTTTTCGACATAGATAATTGAATTTCCAGATTCTTGAGGTTCTTCTTCCTTTTCTTTGTTCAAATCGCTTATTATCTCTTCAACCGATACCTCTTCAGATACCTGCTCTTCTCCCTTAGACGAATCTTTCTCACAAGCTACAATTATAGTAACTATAAGTATTACCCCTAGCAATACATTTAATTTTCTCATCTTCATTTGTATTTTAAATTAATAGTAGGTTAACGGAATTTTAGTCCAAGTTCTCAATAATAAAACAGCTTAGTTATTAATTACCCTACCCCCCTGGAAGGAATAAAATGTTAAACTTCTATAGCTCCATCAAACTATTAAAAGAAAGAAATCTGAGCAGTTTAAATTTGAAAATAATATTGATGGATTTACGATATCTTTAGAAACAAAGCTGTCAGTTGCTTTTTATCACCATACTTTCATGGGTTATTCTATTTGTATAAAACTACTTCCGCACTATAACAACAATAGAGTTCAAACATCCTTAGGAGAAATATCTGATTGATAAAGAGATGGTGTCATATGAAAAACAAATAGAAGATAACAGAATATTAATTTAGAAAACCTATAAATAATATGGAATTTCCTTCTAGTTAAGCTTATTGTTAAATATCTGAGCTAATGCTTTAAGGCATTAGCTTAAGAAGAGTATGAAACCTAAGAAACGATATCTTTTAAAAGTAGCTAGCTCAACCTCGAAATCACTCTTCTTTAATTTATCTTTTGTTAACCGAAATATAGTATCTTCAAACTAAGAACCAAACATACGACCTCAAGGGTTGGCAGTTGTTATGACATAATCATCATCAATCAATGAAAAAATATTTGCTGATAATTCTAATTTTTCTATTATCAAACTAATGATTCAATGGTTTGGAAATAAGAATTATGGCTTACAACGTGATGAATTACTTGACTTGTCGGTTAGCGAACATTTAGATTAGGGGGTTTGTGGAGTTTCCACCTCTTATAGCTTTAATCGGAAAAATATCTTATTGGACTTTTGGTTATTCACTTCTAGGAGTTCGACTTTTTCCAACGCTTGCAGGTATTGGGATTTTGGTTTTATGTTCTTTAATTGTTAAAGAGCTAAGAGGGAAATCAAAAGCTATTTTACTAGCAGGAATATGCATTTTGGCATTTCTGCCTTTTTATCGGAATCATACCTTATTCCAACCTGTTGTGTTCGACCAATTATTCTGGACATTAGGATTTTACTTTGTTATTAAGTTTATAAACTCGCAAAACAAAAACTTCCTGATTCTTTTGGAAATAACTTTAGGTTTAGGGTTAATGAACAAGTACAACATATTAGTATGGGCTTTTGGACTATTTATTGGTTTGTTTTTCTATCAAAAAGGGAATCTATTTAAAAACAAAGGGCTTTACATTTCGGCATTGATTTCATTGCTGATTTTCTTGCCAAATATTATTTGGCAAGCACAAAATGATTTTCCGCTATTAAAGCACTTAATGAAAGTCAATTGAACAAGATAAACCCAATGGAGTTTGGTCTAGAACAATTAAACTTTCCCTTTACACTAATTATTAGCCTTTTTGCATTAGCAGCTTTAATAGCAGATAAAAACTTTAAAAAAATACAGAGCGGTAGGAATAGCATCTATAGTGATCTTTATTACTATGTGGCTACTTAATTCTAAAGCGTATTATGTGTTTGCTATTTATCCAGTTCTTTTTGCAGCTGGAGCAGTTAAAATTGAATCTTTACTTTTAAAAAAGCCAATTTGGGTTTACGTTATTGCCATAATCACTTTATTTCCTCCGATTTATTTCATACCAGAACTTACACCAATTCTTCCAATTGAAAAGTATGTCGAATATGCTCAAAAAAAAGAACAAAATGGACGAGTAGAATTGACTGGAGATTATGTACATATGTTTGGTTGGGAAGAACAAGTAAAACTGGTAGATAGTGTGTATCAATCGTTAAGTCCTAAAGAAAAAAATAATTGTGTTTTATGGGCCGAGAACTATGGGCAGGCTGGTGCACTTAAAATATTAGGCAACAAATGCAATCTTCCAAATCCAATAAGTAGACATGGAAGTTTTTGGACTTGGGGTTATGGGAATAAAGATGCAGACGTCTGGATAAGTTTGGGAAACGAGAAGCCGTCCATAGAATATGTATTCGAAGAAGTTGAGTTTGTGAAAATAATAACTCATAAATATGCAATTGGAGAAGAAAATGGAATACCTCTCTACATTTGTCGAAAACCTAAAGTTGATATCGAAAAATGGTGGAAAGATTACAAAGAACATATATTTGACTAAAAAAAACCGCTACAACACCATGTATAGAACATAACTATTATAGGCTTTTCGAGAGGTTTGAAATTGTTTACAAAGATCGCCAAATTTAGAAATTTGTCTTTTACCCTCATAAAGGTGGCCTCATGTCTGGCGACCGGCAAAGAAACATCTACTACAACTTCTTTCCATACGGTTGAGGCAGAAACATTGGTTTTAATAGTTTTACAAGACAGGAAGATGAATAAAGATATACTCGAACGATTTAAAAAAGGTGATTTCATTTCAATAGTAATCATAATTCTAAAAAATCAGGTACCAGAATGTCTTCCGTAATCTCTTTAATTTTGATGTTTTTCTGAAAAATTTCTCCAGCTTTTGATTGTAGGCCAATTTCACCTTCTTTTAAATTGAGGTTTACCCCATGCGGTTTTTATTGGTGGAATTCCGAACCACCAGAAAGGATTTTAAAATCCGTTTTTCAAATGTGGTACCGCCATCCTTTAATTGTTTTAAAAGTAATTCTGCCGACTGCTCTCCCATACGATACCCCGGTTGGTCAATACTGGTTAAAGAAGGTTCTAAGAGTTCATCGATAGGTTCATTGTTAAAACCTATTATTGATAATTTTTCGGGTATGCTAATACCTCTTTCTTTTGCCGCCAACATAACACTTATGGCAATTTGGTCACTAAAGGCCAAAATACCATCGGGGTAGTCGGGTGAATAGAGTAGTTTACGCGCTGCGGAAAGCGTGCTTTCTTTGTCAAAATTGCTGTAGACCAAATGATTTTCATCCATCTCGAGGTTGTGGTCCCGTAGGGCATCGGTATAGCCTTTTGCTCTGTCTCGGTTGATTTGTAATACTTCCGGACCACCTAAATAGGCAATGTTTTTACATCCTATGGAAATCAAATGTAGAACCGCTTCATAGGCCGCCATCTTATTATCGATGGTTACTTTATGTGTTATGATATCATTGCATTCCCTATTAAAAAATACAAGTGGAATTCCCCTCTTTTTCAATTCCTTGAAATGGGAAAAATCTTTGGTCTCACTTGCTAAGGAAGCAATAATGCCATTGACACCGACACGTACAAGTTCTTGCACTAAGCTTTTTTCACGCTCATAAGATTCGTTCGATTGACATACGATAATATGCATGCCATGCGCTTCAGCGATACTTTCAATACCGCTTATGGCCATAGCGTACAAATGGTAGCTTATTTTCGGAACAATGACTCCGATTAAATTGGAGGTTTTAGGTTTTTGAGCCTCTAACATCTCAATGGAGATATAACCCAATTCTTCAGCCTTTCGTTTCACTTTTTCCTGAGTGCCTATACTAATTCTAGGATGACTTTTTAACGCACGTGAGACGGTGGAGATGGAAATATCCAGAGTTTCGGCGATGTCTTTTAAGGTCGCCGATGTATTGCCGTTAGAGGTGTTTAAATCTATCACATTTGTGTTTGTAAATTGCGCAAATATTTGCGCAAAAAATAAGATATTTGTAATTATCTATCGCCAAACTTACATACATTTGCTATATAATCGCAAATATCTTCATAAATATGTATTATGATATTGCGCAAATTTGCGCAAAAAAGTAAAATTAATTCAATAGGGAAATGAGTAAAACTTACAAAATAGCCGTAGTGAACGGCGATGGTATTGGAGCGGAAATCGTTCCTGCGGGTGTATCGGTATTGAAAGCCGTAGCTAAGAAATATGGATTTGAACTGGACACTACCGAATTGTCTTGGGGTGCTGGGTATTATCTGAAACATGGTGCGTTTATGCCAGCTGATGGTATTGAACAAATGAAAAAATTCGATGCTATTTATTTTGGGGCCGTTGGGCTTCCTGAAGTTGATGATACTTTGCCTGCAAGAGATTATACTTTTAAGGTTCGAGGAGAATTGAAGCAGTATGTAAACTACCGTCCCGTGAAACTTTTTGATGGGATATTGAGTCCACTTAGAGATAAAACCGCAGCGGATATCGATTTTGTAGTAGTTCGTGAGAACAACGAAGGGGAATTTGTTCAAACAGGAAAAACCATGCACCCTGAAGAAGCGGGCGGAATGGCCATGGATACCAGTATTTTTACACGATTCGGCATTGAACGTATCGCGCATTATTCCTTCAATTTGGCCCGTAAAAGAAGAAGCAAGGTTACCAACGTGACCAAATCGAATACTTTAATAAACAGTCTTGCCTATTGGGATAAAGTGATTGCCGAAGTAGCAACGCAATATCCTGATGTGGAGTACAGCAAAATGTATATTGATAATGCCTCCGCAAGTTTTGTACTTCGACCCGAAATATTCGATGTAATCGTTACCACCAATCTTTTTGGGGATATATTATCGGATTTAGGAGGTGCCATCATGGGAAGTTTGGGCCTTGGCGGAAGCGGAAACATCAACCCCGAAAAGGAATTTCCATCGATGTTTGAGCCCATTCACGGTTCAGCTCCTGATATTGCTGGACAGAATATCGCTAACCCTATAGGTCAGATTTGGTCCGCCGCAATTATGCTTGAACATTTGGGCGAACCGGAAGCTGCCAACGATATCATTGCTGGTATTCAACACACTACTGCAAAAGGGAATCTGACCAAAGACCTTAAAGGTACTTCCACTACTTCTGAAGTAGCCCACAGTGTTGTAGCTTACATACTTTCGGAAAAAATGGCAAATACTTAATTTTAAATGCTAAGAAAAAAAATAATCGACTTGACTCTGCCTATCAATAATAAGATGAGCGGGGTTTCTATTGATCCCGCCAAAACACTTTCTGAGGATGGTTGGAACGCAACCATTTTGAATTTATACTCCCACAGCGGCACTCACATGGATGCTCCTATGCATTTTGAAGTGAACCCTCAGACTATTGATAAATTACCTGTAAATCGGCTCATCTCAGAGGCTTGGGTGGTTGATATCCGCGGTATAAAACCTAGAGAGGAAATAACAGTAGACCATCTTAGTCCCATCGTCAAACTGTTCGAAAAAGGACAGAGTATTTTGCTGCATACGGGTTGGAGTAAAAAATTGGGCACCGATGACTACCGCAATGGATTACCAAGAATTAGCGTAGAATTGGCACTATGGATGGGGGTAAAAGGAGTTAATATTTTAGGGGTCGAACCGCCATCGGTCGCCGATGTCAATAATATTGACGAAGTGTCCGAAATTCATAATATTTTAATGGAGAACGATGTGATTATTGTGGAAGGACTCACAAATTTGGAGGCACTTTCCAAACAAAAAATCACGCTGATTGCACTCCCTCTAAAGGTGGAAAATGGAGACGGTGCTCCTGCCAGAGTCATCGCCGTAGAAGAATAAAATACATGTCAAACGAGGATATCGTATCATCTATTGAAGCGGGAAATCGGCTACCAGGCTATCTAGAAGATATACGCAGCGAGTTTTCTAAAAACCCTAGGTCCATTGTTATTTTAGATGATGACCCTACGGGCACACAAACGGTCTATGATGTTCCCGTAATTACAGTGTGGACAACGGAAGTGCTTGAGAAAGAACTTTTGGTGAGTCCTGTTTTTTTTATCCTAACCAATTCGAGAAGTCTTCAGGCCAAAGCTGCGAATGACTTAGGTAAATTACTGGGCAAGCGACTTCAAAACTTGGCCAAAAAACATCAAAAAAATCTATTGGTTGTAAGTCGCGGAGATTCTACTCTACGCGGGCATTACCCGAACGAAGTAGAAGCCCTTGTTGCCGGTTTGGGGTGGTCCAATACAAAACATATTTTGGCCCCTGCTTTTTTTGAAGGAGGCCGATATACCTTCGATGACGTTCATTATGTAAAGGAAGGAGACGCCTTTATTCCCGCTGCAGAAACACCTTTTGCCAAAGACAATACCTTCGGGTATGCAGCTTCCAATTTAAAAGATTGGATTGTCGAAAAAACAGAAGGTAAGGTTGCCCATAATAAAATTTCAAGTGTCTCTTTGGATGCACTTCGGACTACATCTACAGAAAACATCAAAGCCCTTTTTGAACAACCGGAAGTCTCGCACATAGTTGCGAACGCTACTACATATGCAGACCTACAAGCCTTGGCCTTGGCATGCCTAAAGTATAAAGGCCCTCTTGTTTTTAGAACTGGAGCCTCTTTCGTAAATGCCATTACCGCCATAGAGGCCAAAGATTGCTTGACAAAAAATCAAATATTAGGTAAACACCGGACTGGGGGAACCTTAATCGTAATTGGATCATACGTTCCAAAAACGACCCAACAGTTGGACTATCTTAAGGAAAATTCGGATGCCCTTTTTTTGGAATTCGATGTGTCGAACGTGCTGGAACCCGCTGTTTTTCAAAAAGAGATTGAAGTCCTAGCGGAAAAAGTAGATTTACTCATTTCGGCGGAAGAAAAAGTGGTGTTGTATACCAGCAGAACCATTGTCAAAGGTGCTACAAAAGCTGAGAGTCTTGAAATAGTAAATCTTGTTTCAAACGGACTCATCAGCATTATAAAACAATTGAACAACCAACCAAAATATATACTCGCCAAAGGCGGAATTACCTCTAGTGATGTAGCCACAAAGGGCTTGTCCGTTCAACGCGCACTTGTATTGGGACAAGTGAAAAAAGGGGTGCCTGTATGGCGATTGGGCGAAGAAGCTAAATTTCCGGATATGCCTTATATCGTTTTCCCAGGAAATGTTGGCGACAACACTTCGCTGTATCAAGTGATTAAACTATTAGAATGAAAAAAACAATGGGTTTTCCGAAACGTTATTTTATGGTCATGGGGACTTTTCTCCTAGCCCTACTTTTGTATATTGACCGTATTTGCATCTCCGTTGCGAAAGAGCCAATTGCCGAAGCTCTCAGTTTAAGCGATAAACAAATGGGCTGGGTGCTCGCAGCTTTTTCTTTAGGATATGCTTTTTTTCAAACCCCGTCAGGTATTTTGGCCGACCGTTTTGGACCTCGAAAAGTATTGTCCGTAATCGTTGTTTTATGGTCTGCTTTTACCGCACTTACTGGAGCTGCATTTAATTTTATCTCCCTATTTGTGGTAAGATTTTTATTTGGAGCTGGAGAGGCAGGTGCTTTTCCAGGAATGTCACGCGCCATTTATAGCTGGATTCCCTTGAAGGAGCGGGGTATTGTTACTGGAATCAATTTTTCAGGCTCTCGTTTAGGGGCTGCATTTGCCGTTCCCATGGTGGCATGGCTAATTACTAATTACGGCTGGAGGGTAACCTTCGTAGCTTTAGGAATTATTGGTGTGGTTTGGGCAATTCTGTGGTATCTACTTTTCAGGGACAATCCTGAAGAACTCAAAGGTATTTCAACTGAGGAAAAAGATTATATATTAACTACAAGACAAGAAAAAGATATGTCAGCGGTGTTGGAGAGAATCCATTTTGGGACGTTGATGAAGTCTAAAAATATGTGGCTTGCAATGGGACAATATTTTGCCAGTAACTTTACTTTTTTCTTTGCCCTTACCTGGCTTTTTCCACACATTAAAAATGAATACAATATGGAAACTGTCGAGGCAGGCTTCTATACGGCCATACCTCTGATATTTGGGGCTTTTGGAAATTGGTTTTCTGGTTGGTTGATTGATAAAATTTATAGAGATGGAAAATGGGATAAATCAAGGATTTTCCCTGCATCGTTAGGTTTTGTATTGGCAGCAATAGGATTAATAGGAAGTATTTATATGAATTCTGCCGGAGGTGCCATCGTCTTTTTAAGCGTAGCGATTTTCGGGGCGGATATGACATTGCCTCCCTCATGGGCATTTTGTGTAGATATCGGAAAAAAACATGCGGGTGCGGTTTCCGGTACTATGAATATGGCAGGAAATATAGGTGCTTTTATTACGGCATTAATATTCCCATATCTACTGGCATGGACAGGTTCTACCGCCTTATTTTTTATTCTAGGTGCAGTTTTAAATATCTTAGCGGTACTCATGTGGTACAACATGAAACCACATAAACACTTTTCAGAATACTAAAATGAAAAAATTCAAAGGGGTTTGCATAGGTACAGGTTATTTTAGCCATTTTCAATATGAGGCATGGCAACGAATGGATAATGTTGAGATTGTCGCCGTGTGTGGTACTTCGATTGCAAAGGCTCAACTCATCTGCGATAAATATGGTTTTGACAAAGCCTATATTGATTTAGATGAAATGCTTCGCATTGAAAAACCTGACTTTTTCGATATCATTACACCACCGAATACCCATTTGACATTTACCAAATTGGCCATTAAACATGGGGTACATGTTATTTGTCAAAAACCGTTGGCACCAACTTATTCGGAATCAGTAGAAATTGCGGAAGCTGCAGAGGCATCCGATATTAGAATGATGGTGCATGAAAATTTTCGTTTTCAACCTTGGCATCAGGAAATAAAAAAACTTTTGGACCAACAGGTCATTGGCAATAAATTACACGCCATCAATTTGCGTATGCGTATGGGCGATGGTTGGCAAGAAAATGCCTACATGAACCGCCAACCCTATTTTAGAGAGATGGAGCAATTGCTCATTTACGAAACCGGAGTTCACTTCATTGACGTATTCCGTTATTTGGGTGGTGAAATTTCTAAGGTATACGCAAAACTAAAAACCCTAAACCCTAATATTAAGGGAGAAGATTTTGCCTGGGTGCATTTTGATTTTGAAAATGGCGCGTTAGGCTTTTTAGATGCCAACCGTTTTAATGAGAATACAGCGGAAGACCCTAGATTGACCTTCGGAGCCGTACTTATTGAAGGCAATAAAGGATGTATTAGATTGTATGACGATGGTAGCATTACTATACAATTGTTGGGCGAGAAAGAAATGGCGCATGACTATCCCTTCGAGAAAATAAACTTTGCGGGCGACTGTGTATATGCAACACAATTACATTTCATAGAAAAGCTAAGTTCTGGCGAAGCTTTTGAAAATGACCCAAGGGCATACCTCAAAAATCTCGTAGTTCAAGATGCGATTTACGAATCAAACGAAAAAGGAATTCCTATTGTTTGCAATCTGTGATGACAGTCGATATTTTTGGTTTAGTAATTCATATCTAATAACGCACACCAATGGACGAACTCAAATTTCTTGTTTTCTCCTTAACCATAGTAGCATTGGTTTCATGTGGCACTAAGATTCTGAAAAAAGGGTCTTTGGCAAATACCGAATGGCAAACGCTTTTCAATGACAAGGATTTGGAGGGATGAACACCCAAATCCCGATACCATGATTTGGGAGGTAATTACATTAATATATTTTAGGTAGTAAATGAGAATATTCAAGTATACTATGACGATTATACCGTATTCAAGGACGGTTACAGATATCTTTTTACAGGGAACCTTTTTCTTCTTTCCATTTAAAATCCGAATGTAAATTTACAGACCAATGGATGGAGGATCCTCAGGCTTATACCTATAGCAACAAAGGCCTCATGCTTCATTTGCAAGATTCAAAAATGATACTAAAAGAACTTGACCGGCCTATTTCCGTAGAATACCAGATACTGGAGGAGGAGAATGGGGGTATTCCCAGACCACAGGAAATATGTGACCGTTATCAAAGAGCTATAACACAAGTTTATAAACATAGATTGAGAATTTTGGTAACAAAAACTCAACGCGAATTCAATAATGGAAATCTATCAAAATTAATCAAGGTACGAATACTTCCAGAGGGTGGTTCAATTTGTTGGAGAAATGGTGCAAGTACGTTTCCCATTCTTGTTTTGAGTCATATTGACCACTCTTTTTCCATCCAAATCCTGCATAGTAGGTCACTTTACCTTCGTCAACATTAAAATGCGCATAAGCATTACTTTCATCAATTTTATCGGACAAGTACTTTTCATAAGCCACCATTTCACCATCCTTGGCGACTATAGCTGTGCCCAATTCTGATTCTTTGTGTGGTTGCCAGTAGCTTATAAAACCCCTATCCAATGCTGTGGTTGCCTCACCATCATTCTCATGTAATGTAAGACCGACGGATATAGTATCAGTGCCCGATATATGGACTTCAAACTTTGAGAGATTACTACCATAATCCAAGGAAATATGTTTTTCCTCGATAATTGTTCTACCATTAGCATCCCAATTTGCATAGGTCAGCACAAAAGCAGTTCTTATTGGGCCGTTATATAGCCTTTCCCATTTACTAAAATTTTTAGAAAAATGATAAGTACTGTCTGTTTTTACACTAATACCACCGATACCTCTGCTAACACCTACGTGAAAATTATCAAGTCCCTCTCCAGTATCTTCATGATATGTTCCGTCAGTTTCCAGTTCTTTTTTATACCAATTATTGATTATTGGATATTCCACTCGTTTTAACCAAGCATCAATACCACTTGAAAGTGTACCACCAGGAACGTTATCTTCTTTCATTTTCTGAGCGGTGGGACCGTATGTACGGAAAGCGACTCTATTATTTTCCCAGGCGTAATCATCAGTTCTTTCGGGAATAAAGCGAGAATAACAATTCGGTACCGTATCTACTTTCGCTTTTGTGTATTTAGCCGTTATTCGATACTTTTTTTCCTCACCGGGTTTCAATTTGGGTTGAAAGAGTAATAAATCCGCTTGATTATCATCATTAGTGTCCACTGCCTGTGAAATAAGTTCCAAAGAACTGGTTACATCCTCGATTCGAAAATGCTTTGGAAAACCATCCTCGTTTTTCACTTGAAAACTAAGAGATTTTATATCAATCGTCACGGTTTCAAAAGACCTGCTTATTTTTAATGGGTTTTTAACCGTAATGATATTTTCTTTTTCAGGTGCGGTACAACCTACATGAACAGATATCAAAACTATTCTAAAAACAAAAAGAAGGGTTCTCTTCATAAGTGTTAAAATTTTAATCTTCATTAGATGGTTTTCCAATTGTAGCCAGGATACCGCCATCGACATAAAGAATATGGCCATTCACAAAATCACTTGCCTTTGAGGCTAAGAAAATAGCCGCTCCTCCCAGATCATTTGGATCGCCCCATTTTGCTGCCGGTGTACGGTTGACAATAAACTCATTGAAAGGATGTCCGTCTACCCGAATGGGCGCAGTTTGTGAAGTAGCGAAATAGCCTGGACCAATACCATTTACTTGAATGTTGTGCTTTGCCCACTCTGTTGCCATATTTTGGGTCAACATCTTAAGTCCACCTTTTGCTGCGGCGTAGGCACCTACGGTGCTTCTGCCAAGTTCACTCATCATGGAGCAAATGTTGATTATTTTTCCCTGTTTTCTGTCAATCATACTTTTTACAACATGTTTTGATACGATAAAAGGACTCACCAGATCTACGTTGATGACCTCTTTGAAATCTACCACCGCCATTTCTTCAAGAGGTGTTCTTTTGATGATACCCGCATTGTTTACCAAAATATCGATGTAGCCAACCTCGGATTCAATTTTCTGAATGGCTTTTTTCACGGCCAGCTCATCGGTTACATTAAATTTGTACCCAAAAGTTGTAACACCTTCGGATTTATATAAGGCAACAGCCTTATCTATTTTTTCTTGTGATGAGTTTCCATTTACGATTATAGTTGCTCCAGCTTTTCCGAGACCCATGGCCATGGCCATACCAAGACCGTGGGTACTGCCTGTAATCAAGGCTATCTTTCCTGTTAAATTAAAAAGTGACAATCCCATATAACTTATCTTAAATCAGTTATTTTAGCAACATCCATATCGGAATAATCTAGATTTTCCCCTGCCATTCCCCAGATAAAAGTATAATTAGAAGTACCCGCTCCACAGTGAATAGACCATGGCGGAGAAATTACGGCTTCAAAGTTTTGCATCCAAATATGTCTAGTCTCTTTTGGCTGTCCCATAAAATGACAAACAGATTGTGCTTCCGGTACATCCATATAAAAATAGACTTCCATACGGCGGTCGTGAACATGAGCAGGCATGGTATTCCAAACACTACCTGACTTTAATTCGGTCATTCCCATCTGTAATTGACAAGTAGTGACAATACCACCTATAATCATTTGACTTACCGTTCTATCATTTGCTGTTTCCAAGCTGCCCAGTTCCAATTTATTGGCCTCTGCTAAACTCACTTTTTTGGCAGGATAGTTAGTATGTGCTGGTGCAGAGTTTATGTAGAACATGGCGGGTGATTTTTCATCATCGCTCTTGAAAATTATGCTTTTTGAACCCATTCCTATATATAAAGAATCTTTATGACCTAACGCTATTTTTTTTCCATCGACTTCAACACTTCCGTTTTTGCCTACATTTATTATACCCATCTCTCTTCTCTGTAAAAAATATTCTGATTTTAAAGGGTCTATACTTTCTAGGGACAAGGGCTTAATTGGAACCGCCGAACCGGCTATATATCGATCGTAGTGGGAGTAGGTAAGATTAATTTTTCCTACTTCCATCAGATTGTCTATTAAAAATTCTTCTCTTAATTGCTTAGTATTGTACTGTTTAACAGCTTCAGGGCTTGAAGCATACCTTGTGTTATAGTTCATTTGAGAAAGGTGTTTTATGTATAATTGATTTTGAACGTAAAAATACACTGAGACTTAAGGTTTTCATGGGGTCTTTTATTGCTGAAAGGGGGTAGTTATAGTCCAAATTAAATATTTACTCAGCAATAATATCTTTTTTTACTTCTATTATGTTGTACAGTCTACCCGTCATTAACTTATCCAAAATGTAACATAATCTGTGTTGATTATATCTTTAAAATTATTTATTTATCTCCTTGATCTCTTCTCATATTTAGGTGCTAGTAATAACTAGAGATTCCTGGCTATCATAGAGCCTTCCCTTCTCAAAACGATATGGATGTGTCAAAACTCGAACCGTATTTTTATGGCCGCAATCTTGTTCATGCGTATATGCTCCTACGAAAGTATCTGTTTTCTATTAATGATAAAAGACATCGCCGTATTATAGTAAGTTATTGATTATGAATAAAATACCCCCTTAAGAAACAAGCATAGCCCCCTTTTTATTTTTAAGAGTTGATCTAATTTTACATTATAGTTTATAATACAGTAGTAATAGAATAGCTTTTAGTGCTGTGTTTTTTTTAAAACCATTTTTCTAATTTAAACCTAACAAAATCATGAAAAAACAATTACAATTAGTACTTCTATTAATCCTTTGTTTGACATTCTTTGAAGGTCAAGCACAGAGAGTTGGTGATCCAGGAGTGACTGTGGATGCAAGCAAATTTGATAGCGATTACCCGCAAATGGCGAGATGGGCCAAAGCAGGTGTTCGCGGTGGTATTCCAAAAATAAATAGTTTTGATAAAGTGAATACTATAACACCAGGTAATAGCGATAAAATTAACCAAGCTATTACTAATATGAAAAATAGTCTATCTTCTGGTCAAAAAGGTCTTGTTAAATTGTCTGCAGGAAAGTATACTATAAACAAGACTATTAACATGAAATCCAATGTATCTTTACAAGGTTTGGATAGAAATGGGGTTGTTTGCGAAATAACGATGACTAACAGCGATGCATTTTATTTCTTTAACGTTGTAAAATCTGGAATTTATAATCTAACTATTAGAGGGGGGTGGCCTGAAGCCAAATATCTATGGAATTATGGACCAGATGTAAATAATGATGAGGCTCCGGGTAATAGTAATGTATCTGTAAGGTTGAAAGGTGCTGCGGATTGCTGGTTAGACAATGTAAGAATTCTTAATAGTGCCAAAGATCCTTTGCGATGCCCAAGTGAACACATTACATTTAGAGATTTAATTGTTGATGGATGTCTAAGAAAGTCAGGACAGGCTCAAGGATACTTTTTTATTCAAGGCAGAGATAATTTAATTACGGGTTGCCAGATTACGCATTTAAGACATATTTCGCTACAGGGGGGTAATGTGGAATACAACGTGGTTTATGATAATGATTTTAGGCAGGAAGTAAGTTTTCATTCTGGCGATGCAGGTAATAATTTAATTGCCAATAATAGAATAACCTTACCTTCAGATATGCCTCCTTTATCAAGTAGTGATCCAGCACAAAGATATAATGGAAGAGCACTTGAAGAAACTAAGACTGGTAAACCTATTTATTTTGGAGTAATGGGACCATGGTCAAACTCACACCAGAATTCTGCAAAGCCAAATTTCCTGTATAAAAATAAGATAGTTCAAGACAATCATAATCATGGATCTAGAACGCCGTGGTCTGATGATTCTAAAGTATACACTGGACCTAAAAAGATAGCTATTGCGACTGTAGATCGTATTAATAATTTTCCTGTTTCTTCTAAAGGAGTTCCTTCTGGAAGAACGTTATATGCGGTTAATTTAGGTGGTGGAAGTAATGTTAATGTTACAGGTGTATCAGTTTCTCCTACCTCTTTTTCTTTGAACGTGGGTGGAACACGTAACCTATCCGCAACCGTATCTCCTAATAACGCAAGCGATAAATCGATTACATGGTCGTCTAACAGATCAGCTGTTGCTACGGTCAATTCTAGTGGTAGAGTTACTGCTGTTTCTGCTGGTACGGCTACAATCACAGCAAGAACTAACAATGGTAATAAGACTGCTACCAGTAGTGTTACAGTTAGTGGTTCTACACCACCACCTTCTGGAGGAAATATTGTGCATATTCGTAAAAGAAATGCTAATGGCTTTGCATTAGATGGCGGCAACGGTGGAGCCAATAACCAGAATGTAAAACTTTGGGCTCAAGATATTAACAATGTAAACCAACAATGGGAGGAAATAAGTAGAGGTAATGGTTTTTTCTCTTATAAAAAGCGCAATACCAACCTTTGTCTAGACGGAGGTGCAGGTGGAAGCAACGGTCAAAATGTAAAGATCAACACCTGTAAAAGTGGAAGAAAGAACCAACATTGGAAAAAAATCAGTACCGGTAATGGACATTTCAGGTTACAAAAACGCAATGCTTCTGGTTTTTCTATAGATGGTGGTAACGGTGGATCCAACGCCCAGAATGTGAAACTGTGGAAGTCTAACGGAACGAATCAGAACCAACAATGGAAGTTTACGACCGTTGCAACTAGTACTGCCTTAACAACCAGAATAGAGGTTTTGCAAGATAGGGTTTCACAAACTGCAGATATATTTGCTTATCCCAATCCATTTGGTACGAATACCAATCTGGTTTTGACCAAAAATCATGGTTTTGATAATGTAATGCTCTACGACCTTAACGGTAAATCCATTTTCTCACGCCGCTTGGACAATGAGCATGGAGAATTGCCTCTGGAATTGGAAGGGCTCAACCTAGATAAGGGAATGTACATTTTGAAGCTTACTGGAAAAGGAGAGCCAAAATCTATCAAGCTCATTAAAGAATAAGGATAACATTTTTTAATTAATTATTAACCCTCTTGGTACTATTTCCACGGGGGTTAAAATTTAAAATGAGTTTGGTTATCATAATATCAGAATAATTTCCTTTTTAGAATGTCATTTTATACCAAACTAAAAGGTCTAGATTATATGAAATTTTCTTTTTTTTTACCTAAAATGTATTTTAGTATAACTTTTCTGACAAAATAATAAACACTGAATTATATCCCCCCCTAGATAAACCCTTTTTTACCTTAAATCAACATCTACATAACAATATTTTAGCGATAGAAATAATTAACTGAACGAACTATGAAACAACTCAAGCTATTAAAAATAAAAATGTACAATAAGGCATTGCTCTGTATTATGGTGTTTATGACATGCGGGTTTTCTTATGCACAGCTTATGGTTACCGGTACTGTATCCGACGCAAACGGACCTTTACCAGGTGCGAGTGTAGTAGTTAAAGGTACGACCAATGGAACACAAACAGATTTTGAAGGTAATTTTACTTTGAATGCTATAAGCAATGATGCCATAATACTATTTAGCTACATCGGTTATTCGACTAAAGAAATACCCTTAAATGGCCAATCTACTATTAATGTATCACTAGAGGAAGATGCCTCAAAATTGGATGAGGTTGTAGTTGTGGGGTATGGTACCTCTAAAAAGTCAGATGTAACAGGCGCTTTGACTTCGGTATCTGCTAAGGATTTTGATAAGCAGCCATTAAACGATGTAAGCCAGGCACTACAAGGTAGAGCTGCAGGGGTACAAGTTACCCAAACTAGTGGTGCGCCTGGTGGTGCTTTCAAAATACGAATCCGTGGTGCCAATTCTATTACTGGTGGTAACGAGCCATTATATGTAGTTGATGGGCAATTTGTGGATATCTCTACGGTTAACGTAAATGATATTCAATCAATGGAAATTTTAAAAGATGCTTCTTCAACTGCTATTTACGGTACTAGAGGGGCGAATGGTGTGGTTCTGATAACCACCAAAAGAGGGCGAACAGGTAAAGCTAAAATAGCTATAGACTTGTTCTCGGGAATCTCTAACGTAACCCAAAAATTAGATTTGTTGAGTCCTGTAGAATTTGCGGAAGGCGTTGTTTTTGCTGAAAGAGTTGATCCCAACGAAGACAATCCATTCTTTACTACTCAAGAAATAGCCGATTTAAAGGCAAATGGTGGCGAGGATTGGCAGGAACGTTTATTTCAAACTGCATTTTTCAAGAATGTACAGGTATCTGCGAGTGGAGGTAGCGAAGATATGGATTACTATGTTTCTGGAAACTTTTACGAGTCCGGTAGCACTGTAATAGACCAAGATTTTAGGAGGCTTAATCTACGAGCTAATTTGAATACCAAATTTTCGAATAGACTAAAGATGGGAATTAATTTTAATGTAGGCAGAGAGGAGTTGACTGGTGTCAGGGCTGACCTTGGAGCAGGGCTTGCTTTTGACCCTACAACACCTGCCTTTGACGAAAATGGTGACTTTAACTTTAATTCTATTAAAAACTTATCCACCTCTGAAACTAATCCTTTGGTAGCTGTGGAGAATAACATAAGGGAGAATATCGAAGATCGTTTTAGCGTATCTGGTAATCTCAATTACGATATTATCAAAAATCTAGTTTTTAACATTTCTGGTGGTATTGTCAGGACTGAGGAACACAGAAATACATATGCACCATTAATTTCAAGCGCAAATGGTAGGGCCAACGTGGATAATATTTTTAGGACAAATTTATTTAATACCAATAGATTGACCTATGCTGTTGATATTGGAGAAAAAAGTAATTTGAAAATTGATGCGGTGCACGAATTGGTCATTGATAAATTCAATAGGGTCGATATAGATGCCAACGATTTCTTTACTGATTTGGTTACGTTTAGAGATTTATCAGCCGCCGCGGTACAGCTCACCTCTAACCGGGAAACTCAGAGAGAGCTGGAATCTTTTTTGGGTCGTGTTAATTTTTCATTGTTAGACAAATATCTCTTCACGGCTTCTCTAAGGGCTGATGGTACAAGTATTTTTCAAAATGATAAATGGGGCTATTTTCCTTCTGCATCTTTTGCATGGAAAGTATCCGAAGAGAATTTTTTAAAGAATAGTGAGACCTTGAACAATTTGAAATTGAGATTAAGCTACGGCCAAGTAGGAAACCAGAGTATCGGTGTTTTTGGAACACGATCAAGAGCGACCCTGAATAGTGATATTAACTATCCTTTTGATGGGATACTAACTACTGGTGTAGCCCCTTCTAATAGGGTTGCTAACCCAGACTTGACTTGGGAAACAACTGAGCAAATCAATGCCGGTATAGATTTTGGAATGTGGAATTCTGCATTAACACTTTCACTTGATTATTACAAGAAAAATACCACAGATTTATTGTTGGATACACAGTTACCGCAGTTTGTTGGCCCGACTAGGCAGTTTATCAATGCAGGAGAGGTAGAGAACAAAGGTTTTGAAATTACTTTGGGAACCAGAATAGTCCAAAATGACACTTGGAAAATTAATTCAACCTTAAGTGTTTCAAGAAATCGGAACGAAGTACTCTCTCTTAACAATGGTTTGGACTTCATAGTTGTGGGAGATAATATTAGAGATAATACTTTTCCAGTAAATCCTACAAGGGTTGAGGTAGGTTTGCCTATTAGCTCTTTTAGAGGCTATATTTTTGATGGTGTATATCAATTGGGAGAAGAGGATCAAGGTACTCCCGGAAATGCGAAATATAGAGATATTAGTGGTCCAGACGGCACTCCTGATGGCATAATAACCACAGATGATATTACCACAGTGGGCGATGGAAATGCAGATTATACTTGGGGTTGGAATTGGGATATTGGTTATAAAAACCTAAATCTTAATTTTGTACTTACAGGATCACAAGGTAATGATATCTATAATTTACAAAGAGCTCGACTTATGGCACTGGGAGCTCAACAATTTCATGCGGTACATGGTGATTATAGAAATCGGTGGACACCTACGAACTCAAGCAATATACCTTCAGGTAGAGATGGCACGGAAATTCTTTCTTCTCAATTTATAGAGGACGGCTCTTATATAACCATGAAGAATATTGCCTTTAGCTATAATTTTAATGATAAGGTGTTGGATAAATTAGGCTTAAGCAACGCTAGATTATATACAAGTGTAGAAAATCTATTTATAATTAGCGATTATGCCGGTTTTGATCCTGAGGCAACGGCTTCGGTAGATAATGCCGACGCCGATGTTGGTATCGATTATAATTCGTACCCCATAAATAGGTCTATAACCTTAGGACTTAATGTATCATTTTAATAGAAAAATAACTACTATGAAACATATAAATAAATTAATAGTTCTCGCAATAGTAGCTTTGGTAGGCTATTCTTGCTCAGATTTGGAGGAAGATACCGGCAGTCTCTTAACACTGGACAGGTTAAGTAGCGAAGGGGACATTACGGCAAGTCTTGCCCCTATCTATAGAAGAATGCTAGAAATACACAAGACGCCCCACTTCACTAGAACGGCCACCTACGGAGCCGATGATATTACTACATGGGCAGCTGGTAATAAAGCACCATTAAGAGTGTTTGATCGATTTGATTATGGGAGTGGGGAAAATTCAGATATTAATTGGTTGCCCCACGCTTGGGATGGGTATTGGCAAACCATTTACTATTGTAATACATTAATAGAAGCCCTTAAGACGTCTACTGCAGCTGAGGAAATAATCAGTTTGGCAGATGCGGAGGCTCGAACATTCAGAGCATATAGCTATTTGCACTTGGTTAAAACTTGGGGTAATATGCCATTAATTTTGGATGGAGTGGTACCAACAGGTAAGGAACAGCGAGCCACCGTTCTGGCCAACTATGAACAAATAGAAAGTGACCTGCTAATTGCAGAGGTCTCCCTGCCTGTTCCAGGTTCGGAGGAATCAGGACGTGCATCGGCTGCTTTGGCAAAATCTGTATTGGCCGATCTGTATTTGACCTGGGCAGGTTGGCCCGTGAAGGATATTTCTAAACATCAATTGGTTGCGACCAAAGCTAAAGAGATTATTGATTATGGCTATCATGAGCTGGTCCCGATAGAGGATTTGTGGACCTTGGAAGGTGCGGAAAGTAGAGAATCCATATTTTCATTGAGACTAGCGGATGACCAAAGTATTGTGAATGGGGCAGCAACTGCATTTACCTTTCACCAAGGGCGGGGATTTTCTGATTGTTTTCCAGAGTTGCAATTTTTTAATGATTTTCCTGAAGGACCTAGAAAGGATGCTACATTCTTATTAGATATTCCGAATAGAAAATCACCGGGAGGAGTAATCACCCCTAAAGACCCTGCTACCATACCCTGGCCAGATTCAGATAGGGCCCATCCCATGTACAAAAAATATGTACTCTCAGAGGATTTAACTTTTAGCGGTAGACCCGTAACATTTAGATCCATAGAATTGTATAGGTATGCCGAGATTCTATTGATCTATGCCGAGGCTCAGGCAAGAGTTGGGGAAAATGCTAGTTCTATTGAAGCTTTGAACCAAGTAAAAAGAAGAGCAGCTGGCTTGTCCTATTTAGTAGCTGACGCTGCAGTCGATGTAGGTTCAGCCACTCCGAATGAAATAGTTGACGAAAAAGGATGGGAGCTTGCCGCTGAGTATAAAAGATGGTTTGATCTTGTCAGAACTGAACGCGTGGCTGAAATGGCCGCTAAAAGAGATTCTTCCGAACCTGTAGATTTGGCAAAAATGCCTACGGAGGCCCAGTACATTGCTCCAATTCCATTCAATTCAATTACTTTGAGTGAATTGGTACAGAACCCTGAAGGCTTCGTCATTCAATAATGAAGAAAACCGAGTTAGTTTGATTTTGAGTAATACCCTTATTCTAATTTATGAATAGGGGTATTCCATTTTTAAAAGTTAAGTTTACCTAGATTAAATATATTCAAGTCTAAAGGTTTTTAAACCTTGTCTTTTAATACATATATTCAGTAGTGTATGGCCATTAAATATGATGAAGCTCATTAATTACATCTTATTAGTATTTTCTCTTACGTTGGTAAATGCCCAAGAATTGGAGTATAGCCAATTAGATAATTTAAGTTTTAAAAATTATTCTACAACAGAGGGGTTATCCCAGCGATCCGTAGTAACCATTCTTCAAGACAATAAGGGCTATCTATGGTTTGGTACCAGATATGGTCTAAATAAGTTTGATGGACATATTTTCAAAAATTATTATTATAACTCAACGAACGATAATAGTTTAAGTGATAGCTGGATTACGGCATTGGCTAAAGATAACGATGACAACATTTGGATTGGTACAAAAAATGGTCTCAATAGATATAATCCAATCTTGGATAATTTTGAAAGAATAGTGATTGGGACAAAGGAAGGTGAATATTTAAGTGGGGAAATTTGGGATATCGTAATTGATGTATCATCTCGTTTATGGATAGCTACAAACAAAGGATTATGGTATTTTAATGCGGTACCGGGTAGCTTAACAAAATATGTCCATAAAGAAAATACACCATCTGGGTTAAGTTCTAATTTAACCTTATCGCTATTGAAGTCCTCTAATAAGAAAATTTGGGTTTGTACAGATATCAACATTGATGTTTATGATCCTGAGACAGAAATTTTCTCCCATTACTCTTATCCAAGAAACTTATCCCCTTCAAAGATGAAGAATAATAATGTCATTTTATTTGAAGATTCAGAAAAGAGAATATGGCTCGGTTATGATAATGGATTGGCTTACTTTGATAAAACCATAAATTCTTTTGTAGAACATAGAATGCCAGATGGCTCCAAGCCTATTGCTGGTAATGTAAGGACTATGTACGAGGATGAAAATCAAAACCTATGGATCGGTACTTATGAAGGTTTGTTTCTGTTACATAGAAAAAATGATAAAGTATATAATTACAAACACAACGTTACCATACCAAATAGTCTCAGCCAGAATTCTGTCTATGATATCATGGCCGATTCAAGAGGAGATTTATGGATTGGAACATGGGCTGGCGGTATCAATTATTTGGATAAAAGCTCCACTGTTTTTTCTAGCTTTTCTGAAGGTCCGGATGATGATGATTTAAACTATAAAGTTGTTAGTGGAATTGCTGAGGACGATAATCAAAACTTATGGGTGGGAACAGAAGGTGGTGGATTAAATTTTTATGACAAAAAAAACAAATCTTTCACCTATTATAGATATGACCCCCACAATAGCAATAGTCTGGCAGATAATAATGTAAAGGCAGTAATTAAAGACCATATGGGCAACCTATGGGTAGGAACCCATAGTAAAGGACTGGACTATATTCATGTTAAAGATGGCAAACCAATATTCCAGCATATAGGAATAGGAGCAGAAGAAGGAGCCAATGGCCTAAGCAGCAATAGAATTACATCTATTGCAGAAGATAGTAATTATAATATTTGGGTTGGGACCAATAATGGTGGGTTGAATTTTTATAGCCTTACGAATAAAAAGTTTACCCACATACCAGACCACCAGAATATATTGGGAAGATTTATATATACCATATCTAAGTCTTTCGACGGGAAAGTTTTGGTAGGTGGTGAAAATGGAATGGCTTATGTGGATGTTGCAACGAAAAAAATTACCAGAATACCGTACAAAGAAAATACCCAAATGACGTATGGCGTACAAAAAGTAATTAGCACATATGAAGAATCAGGTAAAAATCTGTGGATTGGTACAGAAGGCGATGGTTTGTTCCAGTATAATTTTGATACCAATACAAGCAAGCGATATGGGGTTCAGGAAGGATTGCCTGATGAAGTTATTTATGGAATAGTTCCTGATAATGAACGAAATCTTTGGTTGAGTACCAACAAAGGCCTAAGTAGATTTAACCCAGAATCAAATGAGTTCAAGAATTTTAACCTATCGGATGGTCTTCAAGGAAACGAGTTTAATTATGGTGCTTATCTTAAAAAGGAAAACGGTGAACTCATTTTTGGTGGGGTCGACGGGTTTACAGTTTTTGACCCTAAGAATATAAAAGAAGACTCCTTTATGCCGCCAATCGTTATTCAATCCCTTGATATTAGAAATAAGGAAATTATAAATATTCCCGAACAATCAAGAAATATTTCATTAAAGCATAATCAAAATGATATTACGTTTGATTATGTGGCACTTGGTTACTCACAAGCCAATAAAAATGAATATGCCTATATGTTGGAAGGCTTTGACACAAACTGGAATTATGTAGGAAATAGTAAAACGGCAACGTACACCAATCTAAATCATGGTAATTATAAATTCAAAGTAAAGGCGACCAATAGCGATAGGGTATGGACGGAGAAAGCAACATGGGTTAACATTGTAATTGCACCGTCACTTTGGCAAACTTGGTGGGCTTATTTAAGTTACCTTATATTAATAACAGGACTATTTCTGGTAATACGAAAATATAGTATTCAACGTATACAAGAACGTACAGAACTTAAAAAAGAACGCTTAGATAGAGAGCGTGACGAGCAGATTAACCGATTAAAACTACAATTATTTACCAATATTTCGCACGATTTCAGGACACCACTTACCCTTATAATTGGCCCCTTAAAACGAATGATTGACGAGAAGGTTGGAGACAAAACCATTCAAGAACGCTTAGGCAGCATGTACAGAAACGCCAGCATTCTGTTGCAACTAATAAACCAGTTATTGGATTTTAGAAAAAGTGAAGCGGGTAAATTAAAGTTATCTGCCAGAAAAACAGATGTTGTCCCCTTTATTCGGGACATTAAACTTTCTTTTGAAGAATTGGCCAAGGAGAGGCATATAGATTATAAATTTGAGACCAAGTATGAGCATATAGATGTCTGGTTTGATAAAATAGAAATGAAAAAAGTAGTGCTAAATGTGCTGTCTAATGCATTTAAGTTTACACCTAGAGGAGGTAATATAACTATTACTATTTCTGAAGAAAAGAAGGAGGAAACCGCTGTAAAATCTTTAAACCTACAAATAAGTGATACTGGAACCGGTATTCGTGAAGAAGATTTGGAATTTATTTTTGATCGCTATTTTCAGCTTGGCCAACAAAATGAGTTTAGATCGGGCACTGGAGTAGGTCTGGCATTGGCAAAAGATATTATAGAACTACATAAAGGACACATTTATGTAGAAAGCAAAGAAGGTACGGGAACTGTATTTACAATTCTATTACCCTTTGGTAATGAGCACCTAGAACCTCATGAAATAATTACTTCCTCAAATGAAGATGATGAAGATATCATGTTTAATGAATTTGACCCTTCTGCAGTTAAAATTGGCTGGACCAACAATATAGTGCAGATAAAGGATATTGAGGAAAAAACTGTTCTATTGAAACAAGATTTACATACCCTTCTTTTGGTAGAAGATAACCTAGAAGTACGTAACTTTATTAAAAGCCTATTTACTAAAGATTATAATGTTTTGGAGGCCGCTAATGGTGTTCAAGGTATCGAAGTTGCTCTAAGCCAACCTATTGATTTGATAATTAGCGATGTAATGATGCCAAAAATGGATGGAATAGAATTTTGTAAAAAAATTAAACTAGATATCAATACTAGCCACATACCAGTTATTTTGTTGACGGCCAGGACTTCCACTAAAGTTCAGAAAATAGGATATGATACAGGAGCAGATGTATATATAACTAAACCTTTTGATGCTAATCTATTGACTTTACAAACAGCTAATTTGTTAAAGTCAAGACAAAACCTTATCAAAAAATTCAGGAATGAAATTATTTTAGAACCTAAGAAGATAGATTTGGAGTCCCCCGATGAAATCTTTTTACGCAAAGCCATAGGTATTGTAGAAGAGCATATTTCTGATTCTGATTTTATGGCTTCTACGTTAGTTGAACTTATGCACATGAGTCAAACCGTACTTTATAGAAAATTTAAAGCCTTGACCGGACAATCTATTTCGGAGTTTATTAGAATGGTTAAACTCAAGAGAGCTGCACAGTTGCTTGTACAAACAGACTTAAATATAGCCAGCATAGCATACGAGGTTGGTTTCAATGACTTGAAATATTTTAGAACTTGTTTTAAAAAGGTTTACGGAAGTACAGCTTCCCAATTCCGCAAAACCAAGGTAAAAGAGTTGGAAGATTCGAAATAGTGCCAATTTTTTATGGCCGAAAGAATGATTTAACCCCTAAATCAAACTCAAATTACCCTATGTCTTCTTCAGAATACTAAGATATTGTCCTGATATTATTTTAACTCTAACTTAGATATGAAAGTGTCAGATATGTTCAAAATTAGATGGCTGGATTTTAATCAATTTTTGGTGATTCTCGTAACTATGATTACTCTAGTTTCTTGTGCTGAGAATCCAAAAGATATGATGGGCAAAGCGAAGCATGATACTCTAAATATCGATAATATACTTCAACGAGCTGTACATCAGTTGGAGTTACAAAAGGAAGAGGCAAAAAAGAATCAGAGAATTCCCAGAACTATAGGTAAAGACGGTGAAATTCATTGGGCAAAGTTGGAGTTTGATTGGACCGAAGGTTTTTTCCCCGGTAGTCTCTGGTATATGTACAAAACTACAAATGATATAAAATGGAGAATGGATGCTGAGAAGTTTCAAGCCATGTTTGAGTCGCATAAATATTTTACAGACAATCATGACCTTGGTTTTATTTTTAATACCTCTTTTGCCAATGGTTATGAATTCACCAAAAATGATAATTACAAAGAGGTTCTTATTACCGCAGCAGATGCTTTAGTCACAAGGTTTAATCCTAAGGTAGGTTGTATCAAGAGTTGGGATACGGACAAAGGTTGGCAATCTAAAAGAAACTGGAAGTATCCCGTAATCATTGATAATATGATGAATCTAGAACTATTGTTCAAAGTAAGCGAGCTGACCAAGAACCCTAAATACAAAGAGATTGCCATTACACATGCCAATACTACACTTAAAAACCATTTTAGGGATGACTATAGTTCCTACCATGTTGTTGATTATGATCCCTTAACTGGAGAAGTAAGAAGTAAGCAGACCGCACAAGGTTTTGCCAATGAAAGTGCTTGGGCGCGAGGACAAGCTTGGGGTGTTTATGGTTACACCGTTTGTTATCGATACACAAAAGACCCGAAATACCTTGAACAGGCCAACAAAATTGCCGAATTTATCTTAAAGAAAAATGCATCAAATAATGATAACTTACCTTTTTGGGATTACAACGCCTCAAATATTCCTAACGAACTAGTTGATGTCTCCGCGGCTGCAATTAGCACAGCTGCCTTATTAGAGTTGGATGGGTATACAAATGTATCTTACAAAACTTATATTGACCATCTAATAATGGTTTTGTCTTCGGAAAAGTACACTAATAAACAAGGAGAAAATCATAATTTTATATTGAAACACAGTGTAGGTAGTATTCCGCATGGTAATGAAATAGATGTTCCTTTGAGCTATGCAGACTATTATTATATTGAAGCTTTGATCCGCTATAAACAAAAATATTCAGAAGGATGAGGTTTAAGTTAGCATATTCCTCTGCTTTATCTTTGTGTTTGCTTTGTATAGCTTGCAAAGCTCAGGAAAGTAAAGTTTGGCAAGACTTTAAAACAGCAAAAGAGAAAGGACGAGAACCTCTTTTGCCCGACTTTTCATTTGCAGGTTATAAATATAGTGAAGTAGCGATACCTAAAGCAGCTTTTAAAAAATTTAATGTTGTTGATTATGGGGCCGTACCAGATGATAGTAGATCTGATAAAAGAGCTATCCAAGATGCAATAAATGCAGCTACTAAATATGGCGAGGGGATAATTTTTTTTCCTAGGGGCAGATATCTCATAAACACTGCTGATGATGAATTGGATATCATCCATATTACATCTTCAAAAATCGTTTTTCAAGGAGAGAATAGAGACTATACAGTCTTGTTTTTCGAAAAAGATTTACCGGCAATAGACCCTTTAAAAATGTGGACGTGCCCTTATGCAATTACCACTAAGGTCAAACTGAAAAGTACGCTGATTACTAAAATTATCGAAGATGCGAGACGAGAGAGCAATACCGTTACGGTGAAAAATATTAATGGGATAAAAAAGGGAGATTGGCTAATTTTACAAGTACAGAACAATGCTAAAGAACTCATCGATTATGATCTTAATGGCTTAAAAATTGAGCCAAAATGGACCTCATTGATCAGAGATGGTGTCGAGGTAAACGAGCGGCACAAGGTAAAATCGATAGACGAAAATCGAATTACATTTGAAACCCCAATTCATTATGATGTAAAAGCGAAATATAATTGGCAGCTTTTGAGTTTTCCGAACTTACATCATATTGGTTTTGAAAACCTCACTTTTGAAGGTAATTGGAAAAAGAAATTTGTACACCATCGTTCCGCACAACATGATGGTGGCTGGAGCATTCTTGGGCTTTCTAAAATCGTTGACTCTTGGATTAGGGACTGCACATTCAAAAATGTGAATAGACCTGTGAGTATCTCCGCATCTGCTGCAACCACAGCTTTAAATATTGATATTGAAGGAGCTATTGGGCATAATTCGTTAAGTGCCGGCGGTGGCTCCACTGGCATATTGTTCGCTAATATTAATGATAAGGCAGGTATGCACCATACCACAGGTGTTAGTGGTGGCAGTACCACGGGTACGGTTATTTGGCGTTCAAAACACCCTTCTAATAGTTCTTTTGAATCCCATGCCTCGCAGCCTAGGTGCACTTTGTTCGATAATGTAGAAGGAGGCTTCTTTGCAGGGCGAGCAGGTGGTGCTATTAAGAACTTACCAAATCATGGTCGCAATTTGGTGCTTTGGAATTATAAGGAAACGGACAGTGCTGAAACCAATTTCAATTTTGTGGCGAAAGATTCTGATTATTGGCGCATAGTACCTCCTATAATAGTAGGTTTTCACGGTTCTGGCACTACGTTTAACCAAAATGAGGTACAAATAGCCGAAAGTATTAGTAAACCTGTCAAACCAGAATCCCTTTTTGAAGAGCAACTAAAGCTAAGATTAGGTAGACTGCCTCAATGGATAATAGAGCGAAAGAAAAATATTGATAAAGCTAATTAGGAATCGGAGCATGAATTTTCATCAGAATCATGTAAAAAGAAATAGGATTCCAAAATTCAGAGAATTAGGATATTTTCTTTTTATGGTCTGTACGCTCTCTTTCGCCAAAACGGACAAGATTGAGAGCTTTGAACTAAAAAATGAAGATTTAAAAGTACGGTTGACTAATTATGGAGCCACTATTCAAGAACTTTGGGTTAAGGATAAAAACGGAAAACCCATTAATATCGTTTTAGGTTTTAATAATCCTAGAGATTATTTGGAGAGTGAAATGTACTTAGGGTCTTGTGTGGGCAGGTATGCAGGTAGGTTATCCTCTACACTAATACTGGAAGGCTCTGAATATTTACTTACAGAAAGAAGTAAAGGAATCCACATACACGGGGGTAAAGAGGGCTTTAATAGAAAGATATGGGAGGTTCTTAACATTGATAAAGCATCGATAACATTTAGTTATTTAAGTAAAGACGGTGAGGAAGGTTATCCAGGTAATCTCTATGTGAAAGCAAAATACACCCTAAAGGGGAATGGACTTCAAATTCAGTATTCCGCAACCACTGATGCGATCACCATTGTTAATCTTACAAACCACTCCCATTTTAATCTATCACCAGGAAAGAGTCTAGAAAATCAATATGTTCAAGTTTTAGCAGATAGCATATTGGAAGTGTCTGACCATGGATTGCCCACCGGCTCTTTTTTGTCTCTTGATAAAACTAAAAAAGATTTCAGGAAAAGCAAGGCAATCGGAAAAATAAAATTTGATGAAACCTTTGTCTTGCAGACAGGAACACCACAAATTACATATTATTCACCTTATTCAGGTATAGTGATGGACATTCAAACCAATCAGCCTGCAGTTGTAATATATACACCAAGCAAAGTGAAAACCATTTGTTTTGAAACCCAAAATTTTCCTAATGCCCCAAACTTTGAACATTTTCCTTCTGCTCTATTGAAGTCAGGAGAAGAATATAGAAACAATACTTATTTAGAGTTTTGGGCAAAAGAAAATAATACAAAAAAAATAAATATAAATGAAAAAAGTAATCACATTCGGTGAGATTATGTTAAGGCTTACACCCCAAGGTTTTTTAAGGTTTTCACAGGCAAATAACTTTGATGTGGTTTATGGAGGAGGAGAATCGAATGTAGCTGTTTCTTTGGCTAATTATGGAATTCCAGTTGATTTTGTATCAAGACTTCCCGATAATGATATAGGTCACTGTGCTTTAATAGAAATGAGGAAAAGAGCTGTTGGTACAGAACAAATTGTATTCGGTGGCGATAGATTGGGTATCTATTTTTTAGAAACCGGGGCGGTCTCCAGAGGTAGTAAAGTAGTATACGATAGGGCTAACTCGGCGATGTCAGAGATTGCACCTGGTATGATGGATTGGAAATCGATTTTTTCCGATGCCCAATGGTTTCATTGGACAGGTATTACACCTGCCATTTCACAAAGTGCTGCGGATACTTGTTTAGAAGCTGTCAAGATGGCAAGTGAAATGGGGTTGACCATTTCAACAGACCTTAATTACAGAGCCAAACTTTGGAAGTATGGTGGGGATAGGGAAGACATAATGACAGAACTTACCTCTTATTGCGATATCATTTTGGGTAATGAAGAAGATGCGGAAAAGCATTTTGGGATTAGACCAGAAGGATTGGATATTACCATGCATGGAGAACATGTAAAAGCAGAGGCATTCTTATCTGTTTGTGAACAGATGATGAAAAAGTTTCCAAAGGCAAAAAAAGTGATTACAACCTTAAGAGGTTCCATATCTGCTTCACACAATTCTTGGGCAGGTGTACTTTATGATGGTGCCAGAATGTTTAAATCCAGAGAATACCAGATTACAGATATCGTTGACCGTGTAGGTGGTGGAGATTCTTTCATGGGCGGATTAATATATGGACTATTACAATACCCAGAGGATAATCAAAAGGCATTGGATTTTGCGGTAGCCGCTTCTTGTCTTAAACATACCATAAAAGGAGATGCCAATTTAGTGACTGTAGCAGAAGTGGAAAAATTAATGGGAGGCGATGCTTCCGGCCGAGTAGCACGATAGAATTATGGCAAAATATACGAGAATAAAAGTAGCTGCAACTATGAAGAGTACTGGAATGGTACCTTTATTTTACCATGAGGATTTCGAGGTGGTCAAGAAAGTAGTTAAGGCATGTTTTGACGGTGGAGCAAGACTTTTAGAGTTCACTGCCCGCGGTGATTTCGCTTTTGAAGTTTTTTCAAAATTAAGTCACTTTGTAAGTGCAGAATTACCAGAAATGATACTGGGCGTGGGTTCTATAACCGATGCAGGAACCGCATCGTTATACATGCAAATGGGTGCAAATTTTATTGTAACCCCATCTTTTAGAGAAGATATTGCTAAGGTATGTAATCGGAGAAAAGTACTTTGGTCTCCAGGTTGTGGTTCATTAACAGAAATAAATACAGCAGAAGAATTGGGCTGTGAGATTGTTAAACTGTTCCCAGGAGCGGTTTATGGTCCGGAGTTTGTTAAAGCGATTAAAGGGCCACAACCATGGACAAGTATTATGCCAACTGGAGGCGTAAGTACGGAAGAAGCTAATCTCAAAAGCTGGTTTGATGCAGGGGTAACCTGTGTAGGCTTGGGTTCTCAACTTATCAGTAAGGATATTTTAAAATCTGCGGATTTTGGTCTTTTGGAAAACCGCGTTCGTGAGACCATGCATTGCATACAAAAGTTGATAAAATGAAAGTAAAGGTGCTGAAATCATGGGTGTTGTTTGTGATCATGGCCATAATGATCGTTGGGTGTAATCGCCTGCAAGAGACCAAAACACTTAAGGTGGCACATGGTCTTGACACTAACCATCCTGTACACATGGCTATGCAAAAAATGGGTGAAGATCTTAATACTCTTTCAGATGGCACTTTAAAAATTGAAATCTATCCCAACCAGCAGCTGGGCACAGAACGCCAATGTCTTGAATTGCTGCAATTGGGTGCGCTAGATATGACAAAGGTATCTGTGGGTGTAATGGAAAATTTTGCCCCTAAAATGAAGGTTTTAGGCCTTCCATACCTTTTTAGGGATAAGAAACATACGTTTGAGGTACTTGATGGTGAAATTGGTCAACAATTGTTGAATGAGGGAGAAAAATATTTACTAAAAGGACTTTGTTATTACGATGCCGGTAGTCGAAGTTTTTATACAAAAACGAAGGCTATAAGAACTCCTGAAGACTTAAAAGGACTTAAGATTAGGGTAATGGAAAGTGCTACTGCCATAGATATGGTAGAACGCTTTGGTGGTTCTCCCACACCAATTTCGGCAGGTGAATTGTATACGGCCTTACAACAAGGAGTTGTTGATGGGGCAGAAAACAATCCCCCAGTTTTTTATCTATCAAGACAATATGAGGTGTGTAAATACTTTTCCTTAGACGAACATACAGTAATTCCAGATGTACTGGTCGCTGGAACTCATCTATGGAAAAAATTGACCAAGCAGGAAAAAGGGTGGATGGAAAAAGCAATTGAAAATTCGGTAACCTATCAAAGGGAACTATGGAAAATTTCAGAAAAAGAAGCACTTGAAGCTGTTGAAAAAGCGGGAGTGGAAATTATACGATTAGATAAATCTGGTTTTTCGCAAAAAATTGAAGCTATGTACGAAAAGTACAAAACATCGGATAATGAAACATATGAACTAATTCAAAGGATAAAAGCTACAGAATAAATATGAGCCTTAGAAAGAAAATAGATTTTATACTCGGGAGACTACTAATTGTCATATTAGGGGTTATGGTTATTAATGTACTCTGGCAAGTTTTTAGTAGATATGTGTTAGGTAATCCTAGCTCTTTTACAGATGAACTTGCTAGATATCTCATGATATGGTTGGGAATTTTTGGTGCTGCTTATGTATCTGGTCGAAATATGCATGTTGCTATTGATGTTCTGCCAAACCGTTTTAATAGAAAAGCTCAAAGGAAAATAAAGTTTTTAGTTAACATCATTATCATTCTAGCCAGTACGACTATATTAATAATTGGAGGGTTTCGGTTGGTTTTTGTAACCTATATTTTAGAACAATCTTCACCGGCTTTAGAGGTTCCCCTCGCATTGGTATATGTCGCTTTACCTTTAAGTGGACTTCTTATCAATTATTATAAAGCAGATGATATTTTAAATAGATAACTTATGGAATACATTCCCATACTTATTTTGGTTTTGAGTTTTATCAGCCTTTTGGCTATTGGGGTTCCGGTAGCTTGGAGCATTGTTGTTTCTGCGCTACTTACTTTACTGGTAAGTATTCCACCATTAGCAGCAGTGGCGGTAACAGCGCAGCGAGTGGGAGCGGGGTTGGATAGTTTTGCACTTTTAGCCATACCGTTTTTTATTCTGTCAGGAGAATTAATGAACAAAGGGGGTATAGCTCACAGACTTATTGCTTTTGCAAAGACAGTGGTAGGTGCTTTACCAGGTGGTTTGGCATTAATTAATGTGATATCTGCGATGTTAATGGGAGCTATCGCAGGCTCTGCAATGGCTTCCGCATCTGCTATGGGCAGTATATTGGGTCCAGAGATGGAAAAGCAAGGTTATTCAAAGGAATTTGGAGCGGCAGTCAATATTACTTCCGCTACTACAGGTTTGTTAATCCCTCCAAGCAATGTACTTATCGTATACTCATTGGCAAGTGGTGGGGTTTCTATAGCTTCACTTTTCTTAGCAGGCTATATCCCTGGAATTTTAACAGGACTTTTTTTGATGATAATTGCTTTAATATGGGCAAAAAGAAAAGGGTATAAGGTAGGTGAACGTAGCTCGTTTAAACCCATTGCTAAGAGTTTTGTAATTGCCGTCCCAAGTTTGTTTATGTTGGTTGTAGTCATAGGAGGAATAATTTGGGGCATATTTACGGCCACTGAAGCATCTGCAATAGCAGTACTTTATAGCTTATTGTTGGGATTTGCCTATAAGGAAATTTCTATTAAAAAGCTACCACAAATTTTATTGGATTCTTCCGCTACAACAGCGGTTGTTATGTTATTGATAGGAACTTCTATGAGTATGTCTTGGGCACTTTCATTTGAAAATATACCTCAAGATTTAAGTACTACCTTATTGGGTTTGAGCGATAACCCAATAGTTATCCTCCTCATTATCAACCTCATATTGCTTTTTGTGGGTATCTTTATGGACATGACTCCTGCAGTACTAATTTTTACACCCATATTCTTACCTATTGTAATCAAACTTGGAATCGACCCCGTGCATTTTGGAATCATTATGATTTTGAATCTATGCGTAGGACTCTGTACCCCGCCAGTGGGATCAGTTCTTTTTGTCGGAGTAGGTGTTGCAAAAACAACTATTGAAAAAGTGATTAAACCCTTATTGCCTCTTTTTATCGCAATGATAATCGCTCTGTTTCTAATCACTTATTTTCCACAACTAAGTTTGTGGTTGCCAAGTCTTTTTAATATTTAAAAATCTAAACTAAAAATTTTAAAAAAACCATGTATCACTATATTATGAAATTTAAACCAATTCTAGTAATATCTATAATATGTTTCTGTTTTCAAATTAGTTGTAAAACTGACAAACAAGAATCAACAAAAAGAAAACTTCCCAATATCATTATCATATATACTGATGATTTGGGATATGGTGATGTAGGGGTATATTCTGAAACAAAATCATTAACACCCAATATTGACCGTTTGGCGAATGAAGGTATAAAATTCACGAATGGGTATGCCTCATCCGCGACCTGTACGCCAAGCAGATACGCTTTATTAACGGGTGTTTACCCGTGGCGTAATAAAAATGCGAAGATATTGCCTGGAACGGCTCCTTTGGTTATAGATACGGCACAAGTAACATTGCCCAAGCTACTTAAGGCAGAAGGGTACCATACCGCTGTTATCGGTAAGTGGCATTTGGGTCTGGGAACGGGCCAAGTAGATTGGAACCAAATGGTTTCGCCAGGACCCAACGAAGTTGGCTTTGACTATTCCTTTATTATGGCTGCCACACAAGATAGGGTACCCACGGTATATCTCAAAAACGGGCTTGTAGAAGGGGCAGACCCTATAGACCCCATCGAAATAGATTATAAGAAAAATTTTGAAGGAGAACCAACAGGCCTTGACAACCCAGAACTAACGACCATGAAATGGCATCACGGTCATAACAGCACTATCGTAAAAGGCATTCCTAGAATAGGCTATATGAAAGGTGGTAAAGAAGCACGTTGGAACGATGTTGATATGGCAGATGACTTTTTAAATCAATCCAAAGATTACATTATAAAGCACAAGGAAGAACCCTTCTTTTTATACTATGCCATGCAACAACCTCATGTTCCCAGAACACCACACTCCCGTTTTGTTGGTAGTTCAGGAATGGGACCTAGAGGAGACGTAATTGTAGAAGCAGATTGGAGTATTGGAGAATTAATCAAAACTTTGGAAGCGGAAGAACTTCTGGAGAATACCTTAATATTTTTTTCAAGCGATAACGGTCCTGTACTTAATGATGGATATTATGATGATGCGGTGGAAAAATTGGGTGACCATAAACCTTGGGGACCTTTAAGGGGCGGAAAGTATAGTCTTTATGAAGCGGGTACAAGAGTACCCTTCATTATGTATTGGAAAGATAAGATTAAGCCAAAGGTTTCAGATGCACTCATTAGTCAATTAGATGTACTCTCTTCGTTCGCAGCATTGGCTGACTCGAAGATTACCACGAAAGATAGCAAGTCTATGTTAGATGTTTTTCTTGGAAAAAAGGACAAAGGACGTGAAGCTTTGGTATTAGAAGCCACATCTAGAACAGCGTTGCGCAAGGGAGATTGGTTATTTATACCGCCTTATCAAGGACCTGTGATAGAAGAACAAGTTAATATTGAGCTTGGGAACGATACAGGTTTTCAACTTTTTAATCTAAAGGAAGATATTGGCCAACAACAGAACCTGGCCGAATCGAACCCTAAAAAATTATCAGAAATGCTAGAGCGCTTTGAAAAGATTCGCGGTACTGATTATAAAAAAGTAGAACAATTAATACTCAAATAGCGATGAAAATAAAGAGTTTAGTAGTACTGACGTTTTTGATGTTGCTAGGATGCAAAGAAAAGGAAAGCAAGACTGTTTTGGCAGAGAATAAAGAAAAAGCACCTAACGTACTCATAATTTACCCCGATCAACTTAGACGTTATAGTGCAGGCTTTTGGTCAGAGGATAAATACCGTAAACATGCCATTGGCCAACCGGACCCAGTTCTGACGCCAAATATGGACAAGCTGGCAAAAAATGGTATCGTATTCAGTCAAGCAGTAAGCAACTTTCCCTTATGCAGTCCTGCCCGGGGAATGTTATTGTCAGGCATGTACCCAGAACAAAATGGAATCTGGAACAATTGTCATAAAGACAGGAATGAAGGTTTACGAGATGATATTGCCACAATAACCGATCTTTTTTACGAAGCTGGTTATAATACGTCCTATTTTGGAAAATGCCATTGGCTTAAAAACGACCCCCTTTTCGATGAGAATGGTGATTACCAAGGAACTACTAATTCTCCCGGCGGTCATTACATGAATGCCTATGATACCTATATACCACCAGGTAAATCGAGGCACAGTATCGAGTACTTTTATCAGTCCATTCGGGATTTACATTTTGACCCTCTGGTATATTCTAATGACCCCATAGCTATAGAGAATAAAAAAGATGGTGAACTTCATCAACCTAAAATTTTTTCACCAAAAAACGAGGCCGAAAAAATTGTAGCTTATCTGCAAAATAAAAATGATGTCAGAGACATTGATAAGCCTTTCTTTATGATGTGGTCCATAAATCCGCCCCATAACCCTTGGGATGATAGTAATACGGACATGGAAACTTTAGTACAATACTACGATACTGATAAATTTCCAAAAATTGATAGCCTATTGGTAAGAGATAATGCCGATGTGGAAGTGGGGCACTACACCAGACATTATTTTGCCAATGTTACTAGTGTAGATGACTATATAGGTGAAGTTATGGATTACTTGGAAAAGATGGGCGAATTGGACAATACCATTATCATTCTCAGTGCAGATCATGGAGAGATGATGGGTAGTCACAGCCGTAGGGGTAAAAACGCATTTGAAACAGAATCCTTGGGAATACCGTTCATAGTTCATTGGCCAGAAAAGCTAAAAGGTGGTCAAGTCAACAATGTGCTGTATAGCGTAACGGATGTATTGCCTACCACCATGGGCTTGGCAGGATTAAAACAAAAAATACCAGAGAGGGTAGAGGGTACAGATTTTTCAGAATTATTGACTGACCCCTTGTCTACGGAGATTAGAAAACCAGAAGGTGTATTGCTCATGTTGGCGAATTCTAGAGGTATATTGACCGATAGGTATACTTTGTGTCTTAAGCAGAACAAAAAACTTTTGGAAGCTAAAGAATTGGAGGCTGCTTATTTATATGATACTCAAGAAGATCCCTATCAGCTCAAGAAGATTCCATTAGACGAAAGACCTGAAATAGCAAAAAAACTATTAGTATTATTGGCAAAGGAACTTAAGCGAACCAATGATCCTTGGTACCAACAAAAAAAGTACGACAATATATTACCCTATGACCTATAGTACGACAATATAGATGTTTCTGTAAATTACGATAGTGATTAATCAATGCTACCAAGAAATGTTTGCTAACGGAGCCCGTTTTTCGGTTGATTAAATAGTGGTTTAACTACCAAAAATTGCTTCGTAATTATTAATATATATAGATTTATTAACAGATGACCATATTACTTTTATAAGCTTACCTGTAATTTAAGGTATTTATTGAGACTTTGATTTTCTTTATAGCAATCTCAGAGTGACTCTATTCCAATTGGAATAAATTCTTGAAATATGGTTCTCACCAATAATTTTTTTAGTAAAATTGGTTTTTTATTTCTTCAGAAAATTTTCCATACGTCGTTCTTCATTAAATTCCTTTACCATGATGTTCTTGTAAAAGAATTCGATGGTTTCCGCTTGTAGTCCTAATAAAACCTTCTTAATGACTCATATTGATGAGAATGTTTACGACCTTTCCGTTTAATTTACAAATAGCATATGTATTGACTATGACAATGACTTCACATTGGTTCCATTTTCCATTGAGCCCGTTGAACGAAACATCTATAATTTGCCTATGTTTGTTTTGCCTTCTTTGTTGTAGTGTACCGCCTTCATTTAAAGGTAAATAGGTCCTTGATTTTGGGTCTTCGTTGGTATTGTCGATGACCCATCAAAGGCTACTTCGGAATTCTAAATATCGCCTATGTGGTTTCGGTCTTCTAAATGGTTGTAGCAAGCTTGGTATTCAATACCTTTTGGCTAGATTTTCACATCGTAAATGTGGAAATAAAGCCAGCATCATATTGAAACTGGTCAAAATTATTAATGTGCTTACTACCCCATTTGTATTTGAATTTAAAACTATACCTACTGTATTTTTTTGTAAAGAACATACAATAAGTTTGGTTTTTTTCTTCCTCAAAACCATAGCAGTATTCAAAGTCTTTAAAAACATGCATTTCTCCGTTTTCACTTATCATAAAAACCAGTTTTGGTAAATACATGCCCTCTTTTGGATATATAATGTTCCAATTGTCTACGTTATCTCCATTATATAATTTCTCATAACCCTGATTTTTCAAGAAGTTTTGTGGCTCCCTAAAGAAGTACTTTACCTTAGGTGTGTTCTGCAAGAAATATAAGTGAAAAGTACTATGAAAACCTGTGTAATGCAGATTGTTTTTAAATTCATATCAATTATTATAATGTTAGTTATTTACTAGGTATGCCATATACTTCTATCCAATCCAATCTTGAGCAGGCAAACCATCTACCACCACTCATCAAATCCGTAAAACCTACTTCGGTAACATTGGATAAATCCGGATTTTCCACGGGCCGCATTTCAGACATCAATTCCATATCCAACTCGAACCAATTGATATTCCCAATAATAATTTCTCTAGTACGCCAGTCTTTTGATTTGCCATCACCAAAATCGCTTACCAACCAAGTGCCATCTGCTAACTTCAAGGTTAAATGGAGTTTTCGAAAACCGGCCTGTTTGGTTCTCCATCTTATTTTGGCAGCGCCCGTCAAGTCCACATTTTTTGTTTTGTGCTTAAGGGAAACCATCCAACTACCTAAACATCTACCTGACCATATATAATAAGGATCGTCCACAGGTTTGTCATGATGACTTTTACTAAGACTATCAACAGCTGTACCGTAAACATTCAAGAGCAAATCTTGATTACTTACAAATTTTTGGGATAATGGTTTTATGGAATGTTCAGGTGCTTCGGTCCAATCTTCCCTAAAAAATAAAGATGGGCGATAATCTTCCTTATTCTGCCCTAAGGCCGCAAACAAGGGAGCTGTCAATATGAGCATCAAAAAATATTTTTTCATCTTTTTAAGGGTTTTTTTTCTTTGCTTTAGATGGTATGTTAATTGTTTAAATGTTTGCTTCCCGTTATTTTTCGAATGTATCCATCCGTTTTCGTCATAATATATAGTTCTCCTGAAGAATCCTCTCCAAATCTCAAATCTACCCGATTGCCCACTAAATTTTGAAGCGTTATCTTTTCACCTTGTTGATTCAATAAATCAAATTCATAAACCTGCTGTAGGCCGTCTATTTTTTTTCTGAGGTCTAGATAAAAAATACGCCCCGAAACGATATCACCAAAAATATATTTTCCCTTTAGAAGGGAAATGGATCCCCTATAAATGAACCCTCCGCTAACCGCGCGACCTTCATTATGGCTATAAACTGCAAAGGGTAGCTGGTAATCAGTTTCTGGTGTATCCCATGGCACCGCCTCAAGTTCTTTTTGATATTTTGGGTCGTATTTGATGTTTGCATCCCTCATGTTCCAACCATAGTCCTTCCCCGGGTGTATCCAATTGATTTCTTCAAATGTTTTGTGGCTGATTTCTGAGGATAAAAACCGTTTATCACTATTATCCCAAGCAAATCTGTGTGGGTTTCTAAAACCATACGCGTATATTTCTTTCCAAACTTTAAAATTCTTGCTAGAAACGAATGGGTTTGTATCGGGAATTGCATAAGCCCCGTTGGTACTCGTATTTCCTAAAGGATCTATCCTTAGAATAGTACCCAAGGGAGACTGGAGATTGTGACAAAGTTCCGGATGCCCTCCTACGGTGGCACCACCATCGCCGATGCCCACATACAAAAGCCCATAATCGGTATCTCCAATTTTTGCCGTCCAATTAAAATTGATGTCTTGTATACCATGAACCGCCTTTGGTACATTAATTCTTAATAATTCTCTAGATACTGCATTTTTAAAACCATTTGCTTGGTCAAGCTTAAATTCAGATAGCACCCATTGCATTTCAATAGGAATTTTTTGGTCATATTCAAAATCTGCAGATTTTCCTTTAAAGCTTTCGGTATGCGTAAGGTACACGAGCTTATTGTTCGTAAACTCAGGATGAAAGGCAAAACTGCCGAAACCAGCGGCTAACCCAGGGTTGGAAATAAAGTCAGGAAAACGATTTTTCATATGAAATACAGTTCTTACTTCGTCATTTAATATGTGATAGAGCTGTCCATCATGGTTATTTATATAGATATCCTCACTAAGGGCATCTGGTTTATATCTCATATTGGAAAACCGCAACAATGCTTTGTTTTCAGTTTCAAATGGTATTGAAGTAAAATCGGAAATCACAAGTAAGAGACCTGTCTTGGGAATAGGTTCTGAGGGAATCACCATAAGTTTTTGCATCTTCTCGGAATTGCCTTTTGGGTCATATTTTATATGCCGCTCCTTGCTATAAAAATCAATATAGCTCAAAATCGCCTCGATTTCCGAATCGGATAGGTGACTAAAACTAGGCATAGGACTTTTATATTTTTCAAATAGCGCAATGGCCTTTTTATCCCCTTTTTCGACCATAGCACTGGACCCTTTAATAAATGCTGCCAACCATTCTTTATCATGTACTTGGGTAACTCCACCTAACGCAGGACCTATACCTGCCTGCTCTATCATATGACACGAATAGCAGTGTGTTCTGGCAAGCTGTCTGCCCAATTTTATGACCGAATTATCTATGGAATAGGAGATTTCAGCTTTAGAGTTCTTATCTGCTTTTTTTTGTCCACAGCTTGATAGGTATCCCATGAATGCCAAAGTACAAACAAGGTGAAGTGTGCTACGGAATCTCATTTTAATGTAAAGTTTATATAGATAATAGACTTTTTCCTAGAATCAAATTATTTTAATTTTCTGATTAGAATCACCCAATCCTGTTGTCGTTTATCAGGTGATTTTCCTAAATCTACAATTTGACCACTCCGGATACTTTTGATTTTAGACTTTTGAAGACTACCTCCAATCTTAGGATTGAACCATGCTACCTCAAATTCGCCATCTGCATTGGTCAAATCCAAATAAGAAGTATTCGCGGTGTTCAAATACACTACATACACTTCATTCTCTTTCGCAAGGCAGTATACCGTGTTTTTGTTTTCAGGATTGTCAACTAGGTCGTTTCTATTCTCCATTTCCCAAAAAGGAATCTTGTTTTCCTTAAAAAATGTAATAGCGTTTGAGGCCATGTTCCAGAAGAGGTCGCGAGACCTATAATCTTGACAGGTAAGGTCAGAGTGTTTGTGTTTATAACCAAAATACCACTCGTTTCCCCATCCACCAGCCATTAGAGTGCCCCATAATGCATTTTTACGAGCTTGGTCATGGTCAGGATTATCGGTGTCCGGTACTAGTGAATGTTGTGCGTCACCAGGTTCATCTACTGCCACGGCCCACTGGAACCCAGCATCTTTAGAGGCTTTTATCCAGTGTAGCGTTTCTTGGTGAACTTGGCTAAAATCTGCTTTATGGGTTTGAACTGATGGCCCGGTCAAACCGCTATCCGGACCTAGAAGATCATCATATGTAATACCATTGTGAATAACGAGATGATGCCGATACGGATCATGTTTTTTGAAATAATGGGTCATGGCCAAGCGCTGTTCCGTATCCTGTGGTGGAGTCTTATGATTGGTAAGCCATTCTCCGTTTTCTTCGCCCAGATTCCAGTTTAAGGCCAAGTGGTGGCCAAAACGCGCCATTACTTCTCTAAAATAAAGTTTGGTGAATGCCCCAACCCCGCCATGATCTAAAAGACCTTGGTTCTCTTCCTCGAACAGTTTGAAATGTAGGAACAGACCTCTTTTCTGGGCATGCTCAAAAAGAACTTCCCACTGATCCATTTTGGAAACGTCGATACGGTCATACGTATCATAATCAATATAAGGAAAGATGTTTTGATCATCCCCCGAGATATTATTGGTCAAAAATGAAACTGAATTGAGCTTTTTAGATGCCAGATAATTCAAGGCTCCAATGATGGCCTTGCCTTTTCCATTTTTCCATGTTGCGCTTTTTTTGGTCCAATCCTTTACATGTGGTTGCCATGTTTTTACCATATGATCCTTGTGTCCATCTGCATGAAAAGTACCATCAAAATCAACAAAGGATAAGAAATTTTCAGGCGCATCAGGGCCTTGCTTTAAAAAGTATTCTCCAGTCTCGGCAAATTTCAGATACCGTTCGCCCACATACCGCAATCGTCCTTTCGCTCTGAAATCTTGCCCCTTTTTATCGGTTTTATCTACTATGAATGTTCCGGTTGCCCCATCCATATACGATCCGCTCAGACCTGTTTTAAGTTTGTCGCTTATGGCTACCCAGGCACCTTTTCTAAAATCAACTTCATACGTCCATTTGCCAACTTCATCGGGAGTAAAATGAACACGCCATTTATTTCCCTCGGTTGCAGAGGTCATCCCAGCATCACCATCCGCAGCAAAATAGCCAGGGACAAGATATACCTTATTGGATTTTGAATGAGAGAATTTTACATTGAAACGGTAGTTCATGAATGGGTTGAAATTATCAGTTTCAGAAGTCTTGGGCCCTTCGAATGTCAATGTAATCTTGTGCCATTTTTTGAGTTCTTTAGATAGCTTTACATTGGTACGATTTGCTACTTCCTTTTGAATTTCTTTTTGCAATTGTTCGCCCTCTCCTTGTTTAACAAGTATGAGGCCGCTCCATCGCCCTCTACTATATTCTTTTCCATCTCTGCTTTTTATTACGGCGCTTACCGCAAGTGTATCTTTAGTTTTAATCAATAGATTTTTATAGATTTTGGTATATTCCAACCCTTCTTCAAAAGAAACACTGCTTAATGGAGTTCTAAAAGTATCATTGATCCTATCGTTTACAGAGAGGGTATAAAGTGAACGCCCATCGTTTTCGCCCACAGTAAAAAGTAGGGCGTCATAGATTCCTGAATCCTCTTCAATTATGGTATAGGCTTTAGCTTCTGTATGCTTCTCAGGTTTTATTGCGAGCCAATTCCGATCAGAGTAAAATTCATTTTTTAAATTTTTAAATTCCTGCGCCAAAAATATTTGGCTGCTGGGGCTAACTTGCTCGGCGATTTCAAATAGGATTTGTCCAGTGCTTTTCTTTTCTCGTTCCCTTTTTTCAGGGTGATATGATGCATCGGTGGTCATCAACCATTGGTCCATTTCAAAACCGTCTTCCCGCATACTGAACTGTATTTCGTGTTCCCCGGGTTCTGCTATATCCAAATAAATAAAGCCGGGAATACCACAATGTCTTTCAATAGTACGTTGGTTGTTGCTCCATTTCCAAGAATTTTTACCGTTGCACCATTGCATGCGCTGTCCGGATCTCGGCCATTTACCATTAATACCCACATGAACCCCGTTGTCTTCGGAATTGGTGCTATAGGCTCGAACCCAAACATAATACCTCCCCGGTTTTTCAATGTTGACTTTGTAATGCACAACGGCGAGCTTGCCTGGGGTATTGCTGAAGTTTTCTCCTGTAACCAGTTTCTCGTCATGATTAGTGCGTGTATCTGGTAAAATTTCAATGTATTTGCCCTTGCTTGCGTCATCCAAATGGTTTGGGTTGGTATCTTTAAGATTTATTGTACATTTCTCCGAAATCACATACCACTTGCGGATGTCCGTTTTGGTCTGTTTAAAAAAATCTTCCGCTTCGACCGTGATAAGATTATTTTCGTTTTGATTTATTTTTGGAGATTGACTACTCACCGTTGCGGCCATGACCAAAAAAAAAGAAAAAATACAGTTTTTATAAAAATCACCTATTACTTCCGAACTGATAGCCATCATGCGTTTTTAAAGTTATACCATAAAAGTGCAAAAAAAAGATAGGATTAAAGGGGGACGTATCGTTTATTGAGGGGGTTATATCGATGGTACAAGCCCAATGAATAACCGGTCATTGCTACCTAGAATAGACAAATTGAATCGACAATACTAGATGAGTATTACCAGTGTTTTTGTTTTGTTGATCTCGTTGGGAGCAACAATCTTTAGCCAAAGAACCTTTGAATTAGCGCTGGTTGTTTTGTTCTTTGCCTCAGCGAACGAGCTATTGCGCGCAGGTTTTATAACGATTCTCGTGGAGTGGATGGATTGCAAGAAGACCAAGGAAAACTACTCTGGTTCCCAACTAGTACCCATGTATTAGGACAAACCATTCCTGAGTTAATCGCAGGTATTTTAGTGGTATTATACGGTTATGAATTGCCACTACAAGTTGTTACCTTAATCTTTGGATTCCTTGAATTATTCATACATATATTGCAAATCGCTCCTCTCCAAAAAGTGGAATGAAGTTTGAATTCAAAAGTTGGTTCTGCCGAAAAGGTTTTTCGTAACCGTTCGTATTTCCGAAGTTCCATATTACAATGAGAACACCAGCCCCGCGGTAGAAGTTGAGAGCGAATATTCCTTTGTTGCGAAATCACTCAGAGGTACCTTATCTCTGTTAGGGTTTGTAAGATGTTGGTCCAAAATTGAGTTTCCCACTAGATAGATACTCTCTTTAAGCCTATTTTTTCCAAGATCTGTGGTAATCGAAGAAGAATTAAATAGCTTATTTGATTTCTGTATGTTACTTCAAGAATCAACATTAGAAAAAATAAATAATCTAGCAGAAAATTGTAAAGAGTATGAAAGAAAACCTCTGAAAAGTCACGAATTTGATGGAATAAGTTTTAACAACAATGACATAATTCATGGAATAAAAGATTTTGAAATTCCATCATGGAAGGGAATATTTGAATTTACAGTTCCAATGAATCAAATCCTACTTATAAGCATATTATTGGAAAAGTCACTTAAATCGCTATGTGCCGAATACAGTCCAAATAACAACTCAAAATACTATGGAGGTTACGATATAAAGGTTAGAAAAAAAAGCCAAGAAAGTACTATTAATTCATATATCAAATATCTTGAAAAAAACTGTGAAATTGAAAACTTAACCGATGCAACAATGGAATATCTGAATCAAAATTTAAGAATAATTAGAAACTCCTTTGTTCACGGGGATTGGAGTACTATTGCAAAGTGCTCTAGCAAAATCGATATTAATAAAGTTTTTATTTCTACCTCTGTTGTATTTAAAAAGATTGAACTCAAGATTATAAATAAAAATAATCTCGAACAAAGCACCTAAAATTCAGCCTTGCTGTTTTACTTAATTTGAAAAACAACAACTCAATACTAATTAGAAAAAAATCTTAAACAGATTCTACTATCTTAATTTAGTATCGCCATATCGGTAATTGTATTTAAAGCATTGGAAATATTGGTAAGAACTTCCTCTTGTCCAATTATTCCATGTCTTTCTTTAAGATATATTGGATCATTATATCCTATTTGAACCGTGCCATCTTCTAATTGATAGAGTACTATTTTTTGTGGTAAATCTATAGCTAAAGCAGCTTGATTTTGCATTAATGGCGTTCCTAGTAATGGATTTCCAAAAATTATAACTCGTGTAGGTCTCAGCGCTAAGCCTTTAGCAGCAGCATTTTTACTGTGATCCACTTCTAACATAATTGTCAAATTAGGATTGGCATCAATCGTGTTTTTCAATTTAGTGTAAGTTGCTTCAAAGTCTAAAGTGCTATTTTTTAAAACTAACCCGTTATCTGTTGATTTAATCATTATCTTTTATTTTTTCAGTACATAATAAAAGCATGACTTGGTTTGTTAAACCAATCATTAACATTCTGATTGTTATTATTTTGCCTGCTTAAGTGTTACTATAGTCGGGTATTGTCTTTATTCTTTTCAAAAAGGAATAGAAATTTATCAAATCACATTTATAAGTGCCATTAGTATGTTCATTTCAATTCCAAATCTGATATTCATTGTTTATTCTATTTTTTTGAAACCTCCTTTACTCCATAGCCATAATGGAGTTTGAACCTCTCTAGGGGAAATACCTGATTCATGAAGGGTATCATCCCATATTTTTGAAACACGATTTCTATTCTGTGCTATCATTTCAAATCCACCTGAAATAATACCTAATTTGAGTGAGGCTTTTATAATGTGGGTATCGGGAGCAATTAATATTGCATTTTTATTTATAAACTGAATGGGAGTATAAATATCTAGTACATGAAGCCAATAATTAAGTATTTTTGGACCACTTAAAAAAGGGAATCTTTTCTTTTCCTTTTTCTCGAGAACTTCCTTAATCAAAAGGATATCATTATTATTTGAAAGGAATAGATTTCTGATATCCGAATCGTATTTTTCAGCGATTACTTCACATAACCGTTGCCAAGTATCCACATGTTTATTAGGTCTTAAAGCCAATTTATACTTCAATAAGTTATCTTTTAACTCAGAGCTACTATAACCCAGTACCTTTTCAGGATGAAATACAGTGTTGGTCTCACTATCAAGGTAGGTATCCCGTGCACTTTCCCATAGTTTATATGAATCTCTTTGGTAGTTAAGTGCCATGGGTAAAGTGAGAAAATGATAGTTCTCCTTAGAATCTGGTCGTATTAGACTAGGCTTAGCATCCAAAGGCATTGTTTCACCTCCCAGCCTACCTTCCTTATGCATCTTAATAAGGCATTTCAAATTTTTTAGAAGGTCTTTTTTATCATAATTATATTTTGAAATTATTTCATGATTTCCATTCATTAAGCTATTCGTTAAAACACATTACATACTATTTTTTGATTCTAGGTTTATATGGAATATATCTGATGCTGAACTCCTTGTTTATTTTCAAGGGTTGAGTGGGCGAATTGTAATGGCATCAATAAGCATATTATCTGGTGTGTTTAAAATATGAATCATGGTATCTGCGATATCGCTTGTTTGGAGCATTTTATCATTGGCAACAATACCATTATCTTTAAAAAAATCCGTAGCAATAGACCCAGGATTAATGCAGGTTACTTTTATTCTGTCATGCCTTAACTCTTTAAACAAAGCTTCACTAAAACCTTGTACACCAAATTTACTGGTGCAATAGGCTGCCCCTTCCTCACGCCCAACTGTACCCAAAATGGAACCAATATTAATGATATGACTAGTTTGCTTGTTTTGCTTCAAGAGAGGAACTACACCAGAAGTTAAATAATACATTCCATTTAGATTAACCTGCATCATCTTGTGCCATTGTTCTGTTGGCAGCTCATCTATTTTTCCAAAGCCCCCAACACCGGCATTATTTATCAAAATACTTGGCAATTGATTATGAGAGAATGTGTTCTGCAACCAGGCATTAACATCTTCTTGAGCTGAAATATCTAATTGAACAGGAATAAAACTGGCTCCAAGTACCTTTTTTAGTGTATTTAATTTCTCCAAATTCCTTGCGAGTCCGTAAACTATCGCACCATGTTCTACCAAGGCTTTAGATATCGCGCTACCCAGACCTGAACTAGCACCGGAAACAACTGTATTTTTTGATTCTATATCCATTTAATAGTCTTACTACTAATTATTCTTATGTATGTTCTTTTCAGAATCATCGCACTTACCGCAGCATTCAATAAGTCCTTTTTTGAGCTTAGGTCCGTCGACATGTTCTACTAGAAACTTTTTTACTTTCATGTAACTATCGCGATGGTTATTTACATCAACCTGTTTGTCTTTTAAAACCGTTCTAATCTTTTTGTCATAAGCGTAGTGACCCCAACAAAGAGCACAAACACCTTCTGGAGCAATATCTTTTGTTTCCTCTATTGGGGCTTTGAAAAATTCCACCAGTTTGTCAATTAATTCCATTTTTTTAATTATTAAAATTGTACGACTTATTTTCTTTTCCTGATTTAGACAAAATTTGAGATAGGTCTACCGATAACCTTATCACATAATCGTCTTATAACCAAGCATCATTTATTTAACCAACACCTGCGCAGCCTCAGTTTTATCTAAATTGTCTCTGTGACAAAATAACTACTGTGCCTTTTGCCGTTTTTGTATCTCATCAACAGCAAGAGCAGAGTGTGCATATGCCGCCCCAGCTTTCATTTCAGCAGCGACCCAAATGGCTTCCATTATTTCTTCGCCTGTAGCTCCCTTTTTTAATGCTTGTGCCGTATGAGACCTTATGCAATAGGGGCATTGGGTAACCTGGGAAACTGCAATGGCAATTAACTGCTTCGTCTTTTCAGAAAGCTCTCCCGCTTTAAATACCGTTCTACTGAAGTTTCTCCAAACGTCTATGTTTCCTTTTGATAAAGAGGCCATTTCTGTTGCAAGCTCTTTATCTATCTCTGGGTATAAATTATGTTCACTCATATTATTTTGAATTATAGTAAAATTTCTCTTTTATTATTTTGCCCTCTTTCCATTCTTGTACGGATACCTGTGTCCATTCTCCTGGTCCATTCTTCTTATGAATGAATTTGTAGTGCCATTCTACCATTGAGACATTTTCTCCAACAGCTACTTTAAGGGGCCCAATCATATTGAATTCTTCAAACTCTTCAAAAAAGGCCTTTTCTCGTTTTAGATTATTAGCCTTACCGACGGTTGGTGTGTTTTCGTTTTCTTGCATTATTACATCATCGTCATAATACTTGTCGAAAGCTTCCAAACCTCTACCTTGTACGGCAAGACTATTTAAATCGTTGATTTTCATTTGTATCGTTTCCATAGCTCTTCTCTAATTCTTAGCAAGTTTATACTTTATTGGCATTTAATAGAAGAATTGTTCTTCAACAATTTTACCATCTTCTACTTTGTATACATTGATTTCATTCATTGTTACACGTCCTTGCTCTTTAAAAGTCAAGTCCATTTTCATCGCACAGCTAAAATGATTTTCTGCAACATTTGGGTCTGAAACTTCAACTCCATGGAATGCTTCAATGCTAGCTAAAAAGCTTTCTACCTTTTTAGTAACGGCATCGAATCCATGCGTAAGCTCATTAGGTGAGCCGGAGATTTCTTTACTAACAATGTTCTTACCATAAAGTTCTTGAACAGCTTGCATATTTTGACCCTTACGGCATAATTCTACCAAACGGTTCGCTACTTCTTGTGTATTCATAATTCTTACTTTTTAGTGATTTATAATTAAGATTCTCTTCCTATTGTTTCTCGGCAATTATTGCTACGCCATTTAGATATTCCTCGTGTTTCCTGAATATCCGTCGAATGGCTAAAATTCTTTGACGGGCCGATGGATGTGTAAGGATGTTAAAACCAATCCTCATTGCTCGAAAAAAGCCTTCGTCCTCTATTACTCTTTTCGTTTCCAGGAGCTGCATCGAATTGGTTTCTATTTTTTTAATAACAAAACCTTCTTTTTCCAATAGGTTAACCCATTCTTTTACCATAAGAGGTCTAGCATTAACTTTTATAACTTCCGCAAGTGACTTTTGTATCCATTGTTTTGTTATATCCTTGGTGTCATCTAACATTCCTAATTCGTGGATTCCATAGAGTCCTCCCGGTTGCAGAATACGGTGTGCTTCTTTAATAATTTCCGATTTTCTATGATCTGCCTGCATGGTGAGCATGGCTTCTCCAAAAACTTTTTTCACAGAAGTATCCGGTAGTGTTGATTTAGTAGCATTACCAACAATGATTTCTCTTCCTTTGCCACCTATTTTCTTTTGTAATAATATTGCAGCTTCTTCATTCAGCTCGATTCCTATATATGTTTTGGGATCATTTTGCAATACGATAGATGCAGTATCTCCTAACCCTGGAGCAAACTCTACTACAGAATCATTTGAATTGATATTCAGATGATCTATTAATTTCAGGGTCAGTTCTTTTCCTCCTGGTCGGAGCACCCTTTTGCCCATTTTGGCCAATACCCAATGTCCTTGTTCATTGTTAATCGTTTTATTTCCCATTATGACTATGTTATCAATTGGCGACTTTTTCTACCCTACTGGCCTTATCAGCCTTGTTCAATGTTAGACGGATTATACTATCTTCTTCAGCTCTTAAGTCATGTGGAACACTACTTTCCAAAGCTATTAATCCGCCTTTTTCCAATTTCAAGATTCTATTGTCAACACCAAAATCAATTTTTCCTTCGATAATATGGACTACTATGGGAAAAGGCGCTTGGTGCTCCTTCATAATCTGATCTTTTTTTAGTGTTATACGGATTTCTTTGGTAAAGGAAGTTTCAAGTAGTATAGTTACCGCTGGTTTATCTTCTCTATATTCTAAATTGTTATATATAAGTGCTGTCTTCATATTTCTATTATTTAAAGGTTTGAATGTGTACCATCGCATAATGGCTGTGTGTTCGTTCTTTTACAACCACAAAAATAAAAATCTCCTGATTTCGAGGGTGTGTATTGCAAAGGGAGAAACTCGGTTCCAACGTGTTTACCATCACAATAGGGTTGGTTATGACTTTCTCCACAGGAACACCAAAAATATTTTTTGTCCTCTTCTAGATAAACCTTGTAAGGTTCTTTTTGAGCAATCTTAGGTTCCATATATTATTTGTTTAGTTGTCTGTTCTCAATCGATTGTCTTAGGGAATCCAAGAATTTCTTTAAGACAATAGCATGATTTTCTTCTTTGTTCTTAGCCCCATATATGAGATGTATTTCTTCTTCTTCAGCCATTTTAAAAAGGAATTGACTTAGATAGACCTTATTAACTTCCATTTCTAACTCATATCTTTCTTTAAATTCACTCCACCTGCTTAAATCTTCATGATACCACTTTCTTAACGCTACAGAAGGGGCCAGTTCTTTTTCCCAATAATCAATTTCCAATTTTTGTTTTGATAATCCTCTTGGCCATAATCTATCGACTAGTATTCGAACAAACATTTTGGGTTCCCCTACTTCATAAGCTCTTACTAGTTTTATTTTGGTTTTATGAAAATTCATTTTACCTCTTTCGATATAGAAAACATTTACTTTACTGGCTAAGTTGCCTTACTATCATTTAATTGTAGAGTTATAGACCTTTTACTCCGAGTTTATTTCAATTTTTTAACGTATCAATACCGAATGTCCCATTTCGAGATTGCTAGAAAGCTCCAAGAGACCGGTAGTCATAAGCATTTTTCTTAATTCTTCTCGAATAATCGAAAATTTATCATGTACAGGACATGGTATGTTTGCGTTGCACTTATTTAATCCAAGTCCACAATTGGTATAAACAGAACTACCGTCTATGGCATCTACAATTTCATTGAGCATAATTTTCTCCGCTCTTTCTTTTTCGATGATGTATCCACCTGTTGGCCCTATTGTAGACTCTAAAATTCCTTTTCCAGCGAGCCGTTGAAGAATTTTAGCCGTAAATGCCTCTGGAGAGCCAATTTCCGATGCTACCTCTTTTAGACTAGCACGTTTATTTAGCGAGGATTGTGAGGCTATAAAAATAGCTGCTTTCATTCCATATTCACAAGCCTTTGAAAACATAATTATTTCTCAAATCTGCTTTAAAAGTAAGGATAAAATCTATTACGGACAAATTTGTCCGTAATAGATTTTTGTTAATTTTACTTGAACATAAAAAAGATGGCCTCTCAAATCCAGATACTTTTGGTCCTAAGTAATTAGAATATCAGACTGATTGCAAGTAACAATTAGAGTTTCCTGTCGGTTTCGGAAATCGGAAGGTCATTAATACTAGCAAATCTTTTCTTCATGAAACCGTTATCATCAAACTCCCAATTTTCATTACCATAAGCTCTATACCATTGCCCATCTTTAGTCTGGTATTCATACTCAAATCTTACAGCAATACGATTATCTCTAAAGCTCCATAGTTGTTTTTTTAATTTATAATTGAGTTCTTTTTCCCATTTTTTTCTCAAGAAAGCTTGCACTTCATCACGGCCGTTGATAAAGTCAATCCTATTACGCCATTCTGTATCTACTGTGTAGGCCATAGATACGGCAACTGGATCTTTAGAATTCCAGGCATCTTCTGCCATCTGTACTTTTTTTAATGCTTTTATCTCATTGAAAGGGGGTAGTGGATGTTTTTGTTCCATAGTTTTATTGAATTAAATGTTTAACAATTTCTTTCGATTTCTTTACAGGCCATTGGTCTCTATATAGTTGACTTTCGATTATTGAACTTTCAAACAAAAGGTAAATATGATCTGACAAGTCTCCGTTCTTCACCAATGATGAAATATATTGTCGCAAATCCTTTTTATGATTTTGTAATACTTTTAGGATTTTTGAATTGTCACTGGGGATTTCTGAGAGAATATTTAGAAAACTACACCCCCTAAAATTTTCCTTTATGTTCATATCAATTAGAAAAGAGAAAGCAAGTAATATGGGATGTTCCCGATTCCCTTTTAACTCGATAAAGTTTTTAAGTGATTCAAACCAATACGTATGTCTTGCATTTAAAAATGCAATGCACACTTCTTCTTTTGATTTAAAATTGTAGTAAAAACTTCCTTTGGCTACACTGGCTTCCTCAATTATCTGATTTATACCTGTCGAATTGTACCCTCGGGTATGAAATAACTTTGAAGCCGTTTTTAAAATTCTATCACGTGCTTTCATAATTTCTAAACAATCTTTAAGATCAAAGATAGAAAAGAATAATATTTTTAGACAAACCTGTCTAAAAATATTATTTTAAATAAAAAAAGAAATTGTTAAAACTTAGGTAATGGGAATAGAATATACCATATTCAAACATATAGTAATCCTAACCAAATATTAAGCTAGAGCCATTAAAGAACATATACCCTTACCATTACAAATAGACCGGAATGGTTTAAAGCGCCTTTAATTTTATCTGTTTTATTACAAAAAGATTTGTAATTATATAACATCCAGCTAATTACTAATCTCATTTTTCCGAAACACTTCACATAGAAAACCTCGGGAAATAGGCATCGGTTTGACTTTAAATCGATTATGTGAATTTTTCTTTATAAAGATATACTTAAGTCAGACCGGCATAACTCCAAATTTCATTGTTTTCACAACAAAAAATACCCCTTACACAACATTGTAAGAATTTTCTGTATTTATTATAAGTAATTGCAAAAACAAAAATTATTTACCATGAACATAGCCACCTATATAACTCTATTCATTAATGATAAAAAGAGAAACTGCTTCAAAGCTCTGAATACTTTTCTGGTCCTCTCTTTTCTTATATTTTCCATTTGTCCTGTTTATGCGCAAGATTTCGATGGTGATGGTATAGCGGATGCCTTAGACCTGGACGATGACAATGACGGTATCCTTGATACGGTAGAAGCGGGTATCGTACCAGAGCCCGGGACTGTTGGTGCACCCGATGCATTCGATCCAACCAAGACAGGTTGGTTCCAGATACTTAACGGTGTTACAATCGATGGTGTGACCTATCCTGAAGGCCAGTTATTCACCTTTAGCTCACTATCAAACACTTATGTGCCAATTGGGGTTGGTGTTGATGCCAATATTAACTCGGCCGGATTTGATACCGCTTCTGGCTTTATTTATGCTATTGTGAAACGTAACAATACTGGTGCAATCGATGCGACGGGTGTGGTTCTTACGAAAGGAGATTTGGTTTATTATGATCGAGATGGTGAATTATTCAAAGTAGGTGCTACTGGTATTAATAGTACCACCGCAGGCGATATTTACAATGGTCAACTTTACGCTCAAGATTTTATGGAAATTGCTGTTATTAATCTTTCTACGGGATTGATAACCAAGGATTTCAAACTTAATAATCCTAATTTCGCCGTTGACGATTTCACTCAAATCGGAGGAAAATTCTATCATTTCGAGCCGAATGTGTCTGGTGGAGCGGACTTGTTGTCAATCGATATAAGTGGTGGTGTAACCGATGGGGCAACGGTACCAGTTATTTCAACTGCAATAAGTGGTTTGCCAACTGTCTCAGGCTTGTTTGGTGCATCTTTTCAGTCATTAAACCCAACTACTAATCAAGTGGAGCTTTTCTTCGCTAGTAATGTAACCGGTCAAATTTTTCGAATTGATAATTATGATACTACAAGTCCATCTGCAACTCTGGTCGCACAAGGTTCTGCAACTTCTTCAAATGATGGAGCTTCTTCACCCCTCGCACCACCTGCATCACCTGAATTCTTACGAGATACAGATGGTGATGGTATTCCAAACCACCTTGATACCGACTCCGACAACGATGGGTGCCCGGACGCTGTAGAAGCAGCAGGTACGTTTATGACTGCTGATGTAGATAGTGATAACAGCCTTGGCGATCTTGTCGATACAGACCCCGCAAGTCCTACTTATGGAGTACCGATTGTCGTCGGAACAGGACAAACAACAACCGCAGCTTATTTTGACGCTTCTGATGCCACAGCATGTGTACCTCCTGTTGATACTGACATGGATGGTATTTCCGATAATGATGATCTAGATGATGACAATGATGGTATTTTAGATGTAAATGAAGTAGGTGACAGTGATGGTGATGGTATCCCTGATAGTCAAGAAACAGATAGTGATGGTGATGGTTGTGTAGATGCCATAGAAGCGGTAGGCACATTTACTACAGCAGATATCATAGCAAATGGTAGTCTTACAGACGACCCAACAGCAGTAGACATAGACCCAGCAAGTGCTTCGTACGGAGTACCAACTGTAGCTGGTACAGGTCAAGCGACCTTTAAAGATGTAATTACCATTGGCCCTGATTTAGATGGCGACGGTATTGCAGATGCCTGCGATGATACCGATGACCGACCAGATAATGACGGAGATGGAATTAAAGATGTTGTCGATTTGGATGACGACAACGATGGTATTTTAGATACAGATGAGTGCAATGCTACCGTAAATAGTACAAGTGTAGGTGGTAAATTTTCCGATGTCATTCAATGGATAGCTTTCAACGATGTCGATTTTGCTGATAATAGGGCAAATACTGGTGATGTACAAACCGTAACCGATTTAGAGGGGAACGTACTTACCATCACTGTGGTTTCGGTGACCAATCCACCTTCCACAAACGAAGCATATTATCCAAATGGATCATTAGCCGGAAGCGGTTATTTGATGGATCCCTCCATTCAAGACAACATTGCCTTCACACAAAATGGAAATCATACCTATGTATTAAGTTTCTCCGCCGTAGATTCAGCTGGTAATCCTATTGACGCCGACATTATTGCCTCAGAAGGTGAAGCCGCAACCAATGGAGCTGAATTCGTCAGATATACCACAAATGGTGGTGGTTGGGAATTGCTTGAAGATTTAGGGCCTACCCCAGTAACTTATGTTATTACCGATGGTGGGGTTTGCGAAAATTCATTACAATATACCAATACAGCGCAAGGCGGAGCTGCAGACCGTACTTCTCCCCTATTACTTTCAAAAGGCATTACCCAACTTACCTATGAACAACAAACTGCAGGTGCACAACGAATGACCATTGGTTGGCTCGTGAATACGGTTTGTGAAGATACGGATGGTGATAACATACCTGATTACTTAGACCTTGATAGTGACGACGATGGTTGTTCTGATGCAAACGAAGCCTATGACGGATTATTGATTGATGGTCGTGATGATGGGGTCTTCGGAATTGGAACACCAACAGTTGGCACAACTGGTTTAGTAGCTGGAGCTGCTTATGATACAGGTATTGTTGCTGCCGTTCTTGATGGAGGACCAGGTTCTATTTGTGACCCCGATACCGATATGGATGGTGTTGTAGACAGTATTGATTTGGATGATGACAACGATGGTATTTTAGATATCGTAGAATCCAAAGGAAACAATACGACAGGTGATGAAGATGGTGATGGTATCCCGAACTGGCAAGATACTACTGATAATGGTGATGGAGGAGATTCTACCACAACAGATTATACGGATACTAATGGAGATGGTATTCCTGATGTGTATGATTTTGATGGGGATGGCGTACCTAACCATTTAGATCTGGATGCTGATAACGACGGTATTTATGATGTTATCGAATCCGGAGGAACTGATGCAAACGACGATGGAAGAGCAGATGATGACGATAATAATGCGGACAATACCACGACGAATGGTATTCCAACAAGCTCAGGAACAGGGGTTATGAATCCTAGAGATACCGGAAACAATAACTCATCCGATTATCTGAACACAGATAGTGATGGCGATGGTTGCTCAGATGCTTTAGAAGCTGGTTTCGCTGATGACAATGATAACGGGGAACTAGGTGATGTACCATTAACAGTGGATGAAAATGGCCTTGTTACCTCTGGTACAGGTTACCTCGCTCCTACCGAAACAAATGCTGGAACAGCTGATTATGTAGATAGAGCAGTTAATCCTTGTGCAGATATTTCAATAACAAAAATCGCCACCTTGGTCGACACAAATGGCAGTGGTCGCGATGATGTTGGTGATACCATTAACTACACTTTTGTTGTTACCAACACAGGGACAGTTGACCTTACGGATGTAATAGTAACTGATCTTTTGGCAACGGTTACTCCCGCTACAACCATTGATTTAGCTGCTGGCGCTGTTGACAGCGCAACATATACAGCAAGTTACGTTATCAAACAGGAAGATATTGATAACGGAAGCTTTGCAAATACTGCTGTAGCAACTGGTAAGGACCCTGGTGGAACAGATATCACAGATGATTCTGATGATCCAACAAATGCTACGGACGATGACCCTGATGGTGATGGTAATCCTGATGATCCAACGGTTCAAGACTTTACACAAGAACCTTCAATATCCTTGTTAAAAACAGGTGTATTGGAAGATGCTGATGCTGATGGATTCCCGAATGCTGGCGAAAAAATCAGATATAGCTTTACGGTTGAAAACACAGGTAATGTGACCTTGACTGGAGTTACTATTAATGATCCTTTAGTTGCCGTTTCCGGTGGACCGCTTGATCTAGAACCAGGGGTTGTGAATACCACCACATTTTTTTCACTTTATACTTTGACACAAGCTGATATTGATAATGGAAGTATTACCAATGCAGCCGTGGTTACCGGTAAAGATCCGAACAATGCAGATATCACAGATAATTCTGATGATCCAAATAACACTGCGGATACTGACGATAATGGAGATGGTGATCCTGATGATGATACGGTTATTCCATTACTAAAAAATGCGAAAATCGAAATATTTAAGACGGGCGCCTTTGTAGATACCAATACGGACGGACTAGGACAAATTGGTGAAACGATTGGATATATTTTCGATGTACGAAATGTAGGTAATGTAACCCTAACGGGAATTACCATCAATGATCCAAAAGTAACCGTTACGGGTGGGCCGATTACCCTTGCACCAGGTGCGAGTGATAATACGACCTTCTCCGCGAGCTATCCTTTGACGCTTGCTGATATCAATGCAGAGGAAGTAGTTAATAGGGCAACTGTTACAAGTAAAGATCCAGACAACATGGATGTGACGGACACCTCCGATGACCCTACTACCGTTGACCCTGAAGATGATACAGTAGTGAAAATTGAAACTAGCCCTCAGTTGTTCTTGTTCAAAACAGCAATGTTCAATGATGAAAACGGAGATACTTTTGCCGACGCTGGTGAAACAATAACCTACAGCTTCGACGTTCGAAATACAGGTAATGTAACCATTACTGGTATTGCGATAACCGACCCATTGATTACAGTAGTGGGTGGACCGATTGATCTTGATCCGGCTCAGTTCGATGATACTACCTTCACAGGAACGTACACATTAACACAGGCTGATGTGGAAGCTGGCACGATAGAAAATCAAGCCGAGGTTACTGGTACTGATAATATTGGCGGACCTATTATGGGCGTTAGTGATTTCTCTGATGATCCTGATAACCCTGTCAATATTGATCTTGATGGGGATGGAGATCCCGATGATCCAACAGTAATCGATTTACCTGCAAATCCTGAGATTAGTTTAGAAAAGGTTGGTGTGTTTACTGATGAAAATAAGGATGGTTTAGCACAAGTAGGAGAAACCATGACGTATACATTTAAAGTTGAAAACACCGGAAATATCACTCTAACTGATGTACGTATTGATGACCCAATAGTTACTGTTTCTGGTGGACCTATTGCAACTATGCTTCCGGGAGATATGGATGATACCTCTTTCACTGCCATTTACGCTATTACTCAAGCTGACATTGATGCGGGAGAGGTTTCAAACCTTGCAACGGTAATTGGCAAAGATGCTAACAATATGGACATCACTGATGATTCTGATGATCCGAATGAACAGTTAGACACCGACAATAATAATGATGGTGAACCTGACGACCCAACGGTCTTGGATGCACCACAGCAATCGAGTATCTCATTGACAAAAGAAGCTATGCCTTCGTCCTTCAGTGCAGCTGATGATATTATCACATACAATATGGTGGTGACCAATACTGGCAATACGACCTTGTCAAATGTTGTCGTGACGGATAACAACGCCACGATTACCTCCGGTTCCCCAGTGGCTACGTTAGCACCTGGTGAGACGGCGACGGTAATCGCTACGTATACCATTACCCTAAATGATTTCTATGCGGAGAGCTTTACCAATGTAGCGACAGTTACCGCTAGAGATCCGATGGATAATCCTGTTACCGATACTTCTGATGATCCGAATAATCCGGATGATGTGGATGATAATGCTGATGGCGATCCAGATGACCCGACAATTATTGAATTGGATTCGGATGGCGACGGACTTAAAAATTCCGAAGACCTCGATGATGATAACGATGGTATTACAGATGTGGAAGAGCAAAATGGTTTCGACTTCTTGGATACCGATGGTGACGGAATTGTAGATCGCTTAGATACGGATGCCGATGGTGATGGAATCAATGATGTAGATGAAGCTGGTCATGGTATAGCTGACCTAGATGGTGACGGAAGAATAGATGGCCCTGTTGGCACGGATGGTATTCCAGATGTCGTACAGAATGATCCAAATGGCGGTGACGTCACTTACACTCCTAGGGATACCGATGGAGATGGTATACACGACTTCCAAGATATTGATGATGATGGTGATGGAGTTCCAACAGAACAGGAAGTTACGGATGGTACAGACCAACTTGATCAATGTGACTTAGTGTATACAAACATCGTACTAGCTCCAGAAGCAGTATGGAATGTCTCTGATTGTGATGGTGATGGGGTCACTAACGAACAAGAACGTATGGATGGCACCGACCCAACAAATGCTTGTGACTTTGTCGAAGCTAGTATCACCGAACCACTGGGCCCAAACTTTACCATGTCAGATTGTGATGGTGACGGAGTTACCAATGAACAAGAAGAAGCAGATGGTACGGAACCTGAAGACCCATGTGATTTTGTACTTGCCAATGCAACAGTTGCACCTAGCGCAGCGTGGAATGCTGCAGATTGTGATGGGGATGATCTGACCAATGCTGAGGAAAAGCTATTAGGAACAGATCCTAATAACCCAGATACGGATGGTGATGGTATCAATGATAGTCAAGAGGTTCTTGATGATACGAATCCATTAGATCCATGTGAATCAATCGGTGGTACGCCACCAGCAGGTTCGGCTTGTGACCTGGAAATCAGTAATAACCTCATGACCCCTGATGGTGATGGTATCAATGACTCTTTCAGAATTAAGAACATTGAGCAATTCCCAAATAACACAGTAGAAATTTTCAACCGATGGGGTGTGAAAGTGTTCAGTGCTACGGGTTATGATAATGAAACGAACACCTTTAGGGGTATCTCCAACGGACGTGCAGTTGTCAACGAAAGTGAAAGCCTGCCTGCAGGGGTATACTTCTATGTGGTCAACTATGATGACAATGGAGTCAGCCAGGCTAAGTCGGGATACTTATACATTAACCAGTAAACAACTTCGGGGCAGTCCCCCGAGGCATTCGAAAAGAAAAGACCTTATAGTGTCGAGGCAAGCCTCGGAACATTTTAAATCTCGATTATCGAGTAAACCATAACTATTAAACGAAATAATATCATGAAGAAATATTTTATTGCACTTGTACTGATCGTCGCCTCGACCGGGGCGGCAATCGCCCAGCAAGATGCGCAGTATACCCAGTACATGTACAATACACTTGCCATAAACTCCGCCTATGCAGGTAATCGTGGGGTGCTGAGTATGGCGGGGCTCTATCGTACACAATGGGTGGGACTCGAAGGGGCCCCGAAAACCCAGACCTTTAACATCCACTCCCCCGTTGGTAAAAGAGTGGGCTTGGGCTTATCAGTGGTGAACGACGAAATCGGTAACGGTACAAGCCAGCAGACCTATTTCGATATCGCTGCCTCCTATACGGTTCCCGTATCCGATCAAGGTAAGTTATCCTTTGGAATAAAGGCAGGGGGGCATCTCCTAAACCTCGATTTTACCAGACTGCAAGGTTTCACCGATGAACAAGGTGCAGGGGGTATACCAAATATCGATAATAAGTTCTCCCCGAATTTCGGTGCAGGTCTCTATTATCATACAGAGCGTTTTTACTTTGGGGCATCCATACCCAACTTCTTGGAGACCGAGCATTTCGATAATACCAGTGCCGCAAGTTCTTTCTTGGCAACAGAGCGTATCAATCTCTATTTCATTACGGGTTATGTTTTTGACTTGAACCCGAACTTGAAATTAAAACCTGCTTTATTGTTCAAGGCAGTCCGGGGTGCGCCACTTCAAGCGGACTTTTCCACTAACTTCCTGATCAATGAAAAGTTCATTCTAGGTGCCGCTTACCGCTGGGATGCCGCGCTTAGTGCCATGGCAGGTTTCCAGATCACCGATGGCCTGCTACTTGGCCTGGGCTATGACAGGGAGATCACGGAACTCGGGAACACCTCATTCAATGACGGTTCTTTCGAGGTCTTTCTTCGATACGAGCTGTTCAACAAACGTAACAGGGTAATTACACCAAGGTTCTTTTAACAAATCCACACAATGAGAAATAAAATACTACATCTGTGCCTTGTCTCGGTAATCGCTTTGTCTTCAGCAAACGCACAGGACAGAAAAATAACAAAGGCCAACAAGAGCTTTGCCGATTATAACTACTATAAGGCGATCGATCAGTACGAAGCCCTTGTCGAGAACGGAAATACCTCCCCTGAAACCTATCAAAACCTGGGTGATGCCAACTACTTCAATGCAAGCTACCGGGAAGCTGCCAAATGGTACGGAATGTTAGCGGATCTCGGGCCGGATGCCATCGACAAGGAACATATGTACCGCTATGCGGTCAGTCTCAGGACCATCGAAAAATACGATGAGTCGGACCAGTGGATCGCAAAGTTGAATGCCGCAAAGCAAGGCGACCAGCGCGGTAGGAACTTTTCAAGTAACAGGGACTACCTTAAAAAAATAGCGGAACGCTCCGGCGGATATACCATCGATAGTCTTTCCATCAATTCGTCCGAGTCCGATTTTTCCCCTTCCTTTCATAAGGGGAATATCGTATTCTCAACGGCAAGGGATACCAGTATCGGTTCGAAGAATGTGCATAACTGGAACAAAAAGGAGTTCTTGAACCTGTATACCGCTACGCCTTCCAGCAGTGGGGATTTTATGGATATCGGTCCGTTCTCAGGCAAACTGAACACGAAACTGCACGAATCGTCCACGGCATTCACCAAGGATGGCAATACTGTATATTTCACTAGAAACAACGGAATAGACGGAAGATTCAGAAGAGATGATGATGGAGTCAGTAGACTTCAAATTTACAGGGCCACCCTCAAAAATGGCAAATGGGAAAATCTTGAATCCATGCCCTTTAATGCCGATAATTATTCTGTGGCGCATCCTACCCTGAACAAGGCGGAGGACAAATTGTATTTCTCCTCCGACATGCCCGGTACCATGGGGCAGTCCGATATCTGGGTGGCCGAGATCCGTAAGAACGGTTCTTTGGGAACACCTGTGAATTTAGGTCCCAAGATCAATTCGGAAAGTAAGGAGACTTTTCCTTTTATTACAGAAGATGATATCCTCTATTTTGCCTCCGATGGTCACCCGGGACTCGGTGGCATGGACATCTTCGCTACCGATGTCAAGAATTTGGAGAACAGTGATATCGTAAACCTGGGGGAACCCATCAACAGTATCTATGATGACTTTTCCCTTATCATTGACAATGATACCAAACAAGGCTACTTTGCTTCCAATAGGGTCAATGGACGTGGAAGTGATGATATCTACTCCTTTCTTGAACTCAGGCCACTTGATTTCGAATGCCTCAAGGATATCGCCGGTATCGTAAAGGACAAGAAGACAGGGGCCATTCTTTCTAACGCCAACGTAATCGTCTATGATAGTAAAAACGAGAAAATCTCTGAAACTATTTCTAATACGGATGGAACTTTTGCGCTCGAAGGAAGGTGCAATGAAGGGAATTATATGGTCGTAGGGGAAAAGGAATCCTATGAAAAAGGAGCTGCGAACTTCGAAAACAAGAATGGTTCGCCAGTTGAACGAATCGAACTGTTATTGTCGCAAGTTGAACAGGCCCCGACCGGTACCAACCTGGCTAAATACCTTAAACTCGAACCCATCTACTTTGATTTTGGCAGGTCATTCATACGTGCTGACGCAAGAATTATTTTAGAAAAGGTATTGGCATATATGAGAAAGTACCCTTCTGCCAAAGTAGATGTGCGTTCACATACGGATAGCCGTGCAAACAATGCCTATAACATAGCACTTTCAGATCGTAGAGCAAAATCCACAATCACTTACCTTATCAAACAGGGCATCGATAAATCCAGAATAACAGGAAGAGGTTATGGAGAAACACAACTCACAAACGAGTGTGATGACAATACTTCTTGTAGTAAAGAAAAACATCAGCGGAATCGAAGATCAGAATTCGTTGTTGTTGGTTAGGTGAAATTCGAGACTCTTGAATTTCAAGTAAAAAGAGGGCTAGGTACCCTCTTTTTTTTGTTTTAGAGCTTTTAGTTTTCAATCTGAAAGTAATTTCATAAAAATATTTCGGTACGATGAGTCTTTTGTATCAATATTTAGAAACGAGTTTTTCCAAATTGTTTTGTTTGTAGTAATAATTTATAGTTTCATTTAGCTGGAATCAAGATTCTTTTTAAACTTAAACCGTTGTCCTTCTTTCATAAGAGTTCCGAATTCGAGTTGAGAAGAAACTTTATATTGTTCGGTCTTGATTATTGAACGAAAACATCCTAATTTGGGATATAATACTTCCATTTTAGAGAATATTCCTTAAAACCCAACAACATTGTCCAAAGCCTCATCTGTCTCCTTTGTCATAAAATTCGATTGATATTGCATTGTTGTAGTAATCGAGGAATGTCGATAAAGCTTCTGGAGTAGCTGAACAGGTATTTTATCACCTGCTATATTGCCAAAACTATGACGGGCTATATGCATAGTAATCTTTTTGTCAATATTCGCTTTTTCTGCAATCTTCTTTAAATATTTATTAAATTTCTTGGTAGCAGTTCTTGTTTTGGTATAAATATCTTGATTGTTCTTTAAATCGGCTTTTTTAAGTTCAGGAAAAATTAAACCACTGGAATGTTGTCTATCATATTGATAATAGCTTAAAATAGGTATTAATTTTTTAGGTAATTTAAGTGAAAGTAACTTTGAGTTTTTGTTCATTCTATAGTGTATCCTCCCATCGTAGATATCACTCCACTTAATTTTAAGTACATCCCCTACCCTAATACCTGCAAGGTAAAAACAAAAAAGCCAAATATTTTTGCTATGCAACTCCATAGAAGACAAATTGCTTATACGTTCTATTCTTTGAATCTCCTCAATCGTTAAACCAATTTTTTCCGTTTCCGGGAACCTTATGGCTATTTTCCCCTTACCAAAGGGGTAATTCTTCTTATCGATAATACCCAAACCAATTGCCCTATTGTATAGTGTCCTGATAACTACAAAATTATTTACCACAGATCTCTCAGAAAGATTTCTCTTATTTTTAAGGTATAACCTAAACCGTCTTAAAAATACCTCATCAATTTCAGGGAAGGATAGTTCTTTTGACTCAAAAAAAGCAACAACATGATTTATTCTAACCTTATCTGAATAGTACCTTGTAAGCTTTCCATCACTTTTAAGCTCCTGGAGATATTCTTCCGCAACCTCCCAAAATGTAAAATAATCCAACGTGTTTGTAATTTCTCTTTTTATTTGAATAGATGAAATATCATTTCGGTTAGATTGTAGTTCAATTAGGGCTCGATTCGCTTCTGAGGCTCTTGTAATAAGTAATTTGTTTAACATGTCAGCGTCTGGGTGGGATTTCCGTACCGTTCTCTTTTTATCATCCCAATGCCTTAATTCAATATAATGTCCGATAAAATAATAATTTGACTTTCTGTTCTTAGTAATACGAACAGCCAAGGGGTAAAGCCCCTGTTTGTTAGGCTTCTTACGAAGTACGAGCTGTGTTTTTGATGTCATAATACTATTTTACATAATTAAATATAACAATTTTAGGTACAACATAGGTACAACAATTGATAATATTACATATCAAAAATTCATATTTTACAGTTCTTTTTCAGGTACAACATAGGTACAACAAATGGCCATATTATATGCTTTTATTTGATAGTAAAAAAAATTAAAATATTTTAACTAATTGATTTTCAGATTATTTACATGAATTTGATATTATACACGTTGGACTTAAAATCCAATGGACATTAGTCCGTATGGGTTCAAGTCCCATCTCGAGTACAGAAAACCCTAATAATCAATTGATTATTAGGGTTTTATTTTTTGTAGAGCTATGAATAAGACAACTCTATACTCTTATTTTAATTAAAAAAACCACCAAAAAGTCAGCTTTGAATTTTAGGTCTGTTTAACTCTTGCTTTAATATAATTCTTACTCAATCTCGCCCTGCCCTCTCTTTTGCCATAGATGAATCCTTACCTCTTCATAAACAGCCTGCTTAAGGACATTGTCATTTACAAAGTCATTCATCATGGCCCAACCCAAGGCATATGAACTCGCAAATTCGTCAATATCACCAAAACCAAGCTCATAATATTTTTCCTCTACTTCTTGATAGTCCAATTGATAAGGTTTGGAATCTGCCACCTGATACAATATAGTATTTACTTTTTGTAACAATGCTCCAACACCAGTTTGTAATCTATTTATAAATCCGAATCTAGTTCCGTCAGATGGTATTCCTTTTTTCAAATGGAACATTTCTGAATTAGTTTTCTTCATATTGTCTATATTTTTCTTGTTACCTTATTTTGAATTTTTAATTTATCGTTAAAAAAGAAATTTAATGCTAGAAGTGCACTAAGCGCTAATGTTATATAAAATTTTATATTTGGTTTATTGAAGCCTGTCTCCTGCCAGTTTAGAAGAATTATAATGACCGAATACAAGCTAATAATGACAGGTACTAAAAGAAATGGCCTTGGTTTCTTTTTTCTTGCACCATAATAAATGAAAGCTCCCAGCCAACCCAGATGGGCATAAAGATGTAGCATTAGAAAATAAACGAACGATCTGTAGGACCAAAACCCGCCTACCCCATCACTATTTGTGAGAAAGCTTTCTATTCCAATTATTGGAACCCAGCTACGTAATGAAGCGTCTCTTAAAGTGATGATGTCATGCAAATAGGGGAGCGTACTAATTGAAATGATAGACAGCCATATAATTGAAGTGGAGAGATTAAATCTATTTTTCTTAAGATAGGCCAACACCGAAATAAGACTTATACCGAGCAAAAGGATGAGTTTTACTTCCGGTGTATTGGCCACAGACTTTCTTAAGTTGAATAGGATAATCAAGATTTGATAGGCTCCCATAACAACAGGTATGAAAAGGGCATAATAGTAAGATGTACGTTTTGAAACAAAGAGCCATGCCAGCCAGCTGAACTCAGTAAAGAGAAAAATAAAAAGTGTATAGAGGAACATTCTATAGGTTGAAAAACCTAAAACTTTTCCTTGATTGTCTGTTAGAAAATTTTCGATGCCCAAGATTGGCACCCATTTTTGCAGACCGCTATTAAAAGTTGTAATTGCTTCGTGCAAATAAGGAAGCGATGACAAACTAACTATTGCCATCGCTATCCAAAAACCGCTAGGTATCTTCGTTTTTAACTTCCTTTTTTTCAATTGAGTCATAAAGATTATCATCTGCTACAGCGTTATCTGAACAAGACGTAAACATGCCAGTAACGAATAAAACAGCTAATACAAATACTAGGTTTTTTGCTTTCATAATTAACTTTTTTAAGGGTTAAACTATCTTAAGTTAACTATGCAAACATCTCGAAAATTGCATTTTTCAAGCTACTTTCGACAAACTACCATTTTTCGTTATAATAGGGCAAAATACGCGGTTTTATCATAAAAATAAGCATGCAAAACCTCTGATTTTTGGAGGTTTTAACCTATCATAATCGGAGGTATTTAATAGATTTATTTGAGGTTTTATTTTCAAAGTGGAATAGAAGTCATGGAATAACAAGCAATTTTTGTTATTCAACAAACATTAAGATGGAGGTATGGTCTTAAAATATAAAAGTTAGCGCAGTGAAATGAACAAAGATTTGAGATAGGAAAACTTGGACTTACGAAAATTTTGTGAAAATGAGCATGATAAGCTCGGATTTGGGAACTAGTTAGTTAATAATTTAATGTTATTCTTATCCAATTTTCCTTTCCTCTCTTTTTCCATTAACGATTCCGAAACTCTTCATTAACAGCCTACATGATGACCTTGTTATTTGCGAATTGCAGTAAGAATCATTATTATCAAAAACCTGAACTTACTATTGGTTTCCAATTGCTATCACTTTTTTTGAAGAAAAATTTGCCATAATTGACCATCCAATCTTGAAGTTGAAATACCTTCAACAACAACTCCCTCTGTGTGGTCTGAATAAAAACCAATCTTAGAATAATTTAGAAGTACTCATCTCGAGTACAGAAAAAGCCAGGGCATATGCACTGCCTTTTGGTTTATAAGAGACGATTAAATCATAGCTTAGCAGATTTTTCTTAAGTATTTGCAATTCTTAGTTTTACATCTTATCGATAACTTTTGCAATACAAAGATTTTTTCAAGCAGCATCTGTCAATATAAGTATCTTTCGCCCTTCATCGATTAAGTGCAACTCTAAACGAAGGGTTTATGATCATTCCTTCGAGTTTAAATATGTTAGGAATTATGCGCCTTTGATGATTAATTAAACCAACTATTTTAACCATTACAAAACAAATCGAATGAGTACAACTTCCAAAAAAGTCTTGGTAACTGGTGTTGCAGGTTTTCTAGGCTCAAACTTATTGAGTAAGCTATTGAAAGAAGGACATTATGTTGTCGGTATTGATAATCTTTCAATGGGGAGGTTAGAAAATATACAAGAATTCCAACATCATGCAAACTTTGACTTCCTTGAGAAGGATATTTTAGAAGAATCTACTATTGACAATCTAGGTGATGACTTTGATGTAATAATACATTTAGCCGCATTTAAAATTCCTAGATATGGAAATGCTGTAGCTACCCTGCAAATTAACTCAAAGGGAAGTGAGAATATGCTTGAGTTTGCTCGTAAAACCAAAACCAAATTTGTACTTGCCTCAACATCTGATGTATATGGCATGAGTCCAGATATTCCTTTTAAAGAAGACGGTAATTGCGTTCTTGGTGACTCAAAAGTACCGCGATGGGCTTATGCAGTTTCTAAACTATTTGATGAGCATTTGGCCTTGGCTTACATGGAAGATTATGATTTTCCTGTAGTTATGCTACGTTTCTTTGGCTCTTACGGTCCTCATCAACATTTATCTTGGTGGGGTGGTCCACAATCGGTGTTTATTGATTGTATTTTAAACAATAAAATAATCCCAATACATGGTGATGGCAAGCAGACGAGAACATTTACATTTGTAAACGATACCGTAGAAGGTATTTATGCTGCAGCCATGAAATCAGAAGCGAATGGCGAAATATTCAATATCGGAGCTAACGAAGAAATAACTATTCTTGAATTAGCTGAAATGCTCAATGAAATTGCTGACGAAACGACCAAAGCCGATATACAGCTTATTCCATATAATGAGATATCAAGTGGAAGAAAGTACCAAGATGTCATGAGACGTGTACCAGATACCTCAAAAGCAGAAAAAATATTGGGTGTAAAGGCCAAAACTAGCATGAGAGAAGGTCTACGCATCACCTATGAGTGGCAGAAAAGAGTCACTATGAACAAAGTCGAAACTACATGAAAATAGGTATTGTTGGCGGAGGCTTTATGGGGCTCGTTTTAGCTCATCAAATTTCAAAGACCAAAGCCACTGTCAAAGTATTTGAAAGTGATTCGCAGCTTGGTGGACTAGCAACTCATCATGATTACGGAACTTTTATTTGGGATAAGTTTTATCATGTCATACTACCCACTGACAATTATTTAATAGACTTAATAAAAGATTTAGGACTAGAAGATGATCTTAATTGGCGTAGATCAATGACGGGGTATTATGTGAATAAGAAGTTCTATTCGATCAGCAGTTCAAAAGAGTTTTTGCTCTTTCCTCCCCTGAATATTTTTGATAAAATGAAATTGGCCTACACCATATTTTATGGCTCACGAATTAACGACAGAAAAAAACTAGAAGGTATTTCTGTAAAAGACTGGTTGGTCAAAATTGGAGGTAGACGGACCTATGAAAAATTTTGGTCACCCTTATTAAAAGCTAAACTAGGAGACAACCATGATCGCGTGTCTGCAATTTTCATTTGGACGTATATCAAACGGCTTTTTCAGGCGCGAAGTTCAGCTGCTCAAAAAGAACATATGGGCTTTGTTTCAGGGGGCTATAAAACCGTTTTTGATCGTTTGGAAAAATTACTTCTCGAAAAAGGTTCATCGGTATCTACAAATGCTACTATTCAAAGTATAAATACTAATCCGAAAGGAGGTATTGATCTTAAGGTAGGAAATACAATAGAGCACTTTGACAAAGTAATATTTACCGCTCCACTAAATGTTTTAGAAAAAGTGAGTTCTCCGGATCTATTCAATGTTTCAAAAAAAGACAGAACTGTGGAATATTTGGGTGTAGTGTGTATGGTACTCGTCACAAAACAATCTATGACACCTTACTATGTCTTAAATATAGCTGATAAGGAAGTTCCATTTACTGGGGTAATTGGAATGAGTTCACTAGCCGATTTAGAACAAACAAAGGGCAGTCATATCACTTATTTTCCAAAGTACATCACATCTGATCATGAATATTGGTCAAAATCTGAAGAAGAACTCGAGAACCTATTCTTAAATGGGTTTAAGAGCATGTACCCTGACTTTGATATGAAGACTGTAGAATCCGTTCATATTCACAAAGCATTTAAAGTACAACCTCTTCAGGTACTAAACTATTCTGATATCATACCCAAAATAAAGACAGCGCACCCTGATTTTTTTGTGCTAAATACGTCACAATTTGTCAATGATACACTCAATAATAATTCGGTGGTAAATCATGTTGAAGACTTTATGAAAGAGTTCAAAAAAGAATTAGCATTACATCTAGAAACTGTTTAAAAAAATAAAATGAGTAAGCCCTTATTAAGCCTTTCTCTTGATCTTGATAATCAATGGTCTTACATGAAAATTCATGGAGAAGAAGGTTGGGAAGAATACCCTTCATATCTCGACATTTTCGTGCCGCATATACTTAAGGTTTTAGATGAATTGAATCTAAAAATTACCTTTTTTATTGTTGGTCAAGACGCCGCATTTGAGGCTAATCATAAGTACCTAAAAGCATTAGCAGATGCAGGGCACGATATTGCTAATCATTCTTTCAAACACGAGACTTGGTTGCACCTATATACCAAAGAGGAAATGCGTAACGAAATTGATACTGCGCATGATATTATTGAAAAAGTAACAGGAAAGACACCCAATGGTTTTCGCGGACCTGGATTTAGCTGGAGCACTACTCTTTTGGAGGTTTTAGTAGAAAAAGGTTATGCCTATGATGCTTCAACACTACCAACGGTAATCGGCCCACTAGCAAGACTTTATTACTTCAGCACTTCAAATTTATCTAAAGAAGAAAAAGAAGATCGTAAAGAAATTTTTGGTAAATTTTCTGATGGATTTCGCAGATTAAAACCTTACTACTGGAAGTTTCGCAAAGAGAAAAAATTATTAGAACTACCGGTCACTACAATGCCCGTATTTCGAATTCCCTTTCACCTAAGCTATCTTTTGTATTTAAGTAATATTTCTATTCATTTAGCGATGTTTTATTTGAATATTGCCATTTTCTTGTGTAAAATAACGCGAACCGAACCTAGTTTTCTTCTCCATCCTTTAGATCTTATTGGTGGAGATCAAATTACAAGTTTGGCCTTCTTTCCAGGAATGAATATTAGTAGTGATAGAAAAATACTTATTTTTAAAAAGGTAATGAACAAACTTGCAAAACACTATACATTGGTTAATATGAATACTCATGTAGAAAATATTATGAGCAAAAAGTCTTTAAAATCAGTTGTAGCTCAAGCAGTTTGACCAATTTAGTTTTATTGAATCCATCCGAGTAAAAACTAAAAACAAAACCAAAAAAATAACGAACCATAACAAACTAAATGTCTACAGAAAAAATAGAAACGGAGACAACAAAACCATTGGTTTCAATTATAATTCCTGCTTACAACGAGGAAGCATTAATCGAAAAAAATGTTGCTCTTCTGTATGACTATCTGGAGACTTTAACTGATCTATACCGCTGGGAAATTTTGATCGTAAATGATGGCAGTAGTGATCAAACAGGACCGCTATCTGACGCGCTATCAAAGAAGTATAACACTTTAAATGTACATCATCATATTACCAATCGAAATTTAGGCACTGCCTTACGAACAGGGTTTCAAAATACTCATGGCGATTACGTCATTGTGCTCGATATCGATTTGAGCTATGCGCCAGAACATATAGAAAGACTCTTAGCAAAATCGGTAGAATGTGAAGCCGATATGGTTATTGCTTCTCCGTACATGGCAGGAGGTAAAAATACCGCCGTTCCTCGCTTAAGATTACTTCTTAGCAAGACCGTCAATTTTATAATGCGCAAAGCCTCTGGCTTAAATATTTATACGTTCACGGGTATGGTGAGAGCCTTTAAAGGTGAATTCATTCGTTCAGTGAATACCAAATCAAGTACTTTCGACATCAATTCTGAACTCATTTTTAAAGCCCATATCTTGCGAGCAAGAGTAGTTGAAATACCAGCTCATTTAGACTGGACAGAACAGCGGAAACTTGGCAAAATAAGAACCTCAAGTTTGCGCATTATCAAAGGTATTTTCAATGGTTTAGTAAACAGTTTTATTTTTAGGCCTTATTTGTTTTTCTGGCTATTGGGTATAGGAATATTTTTAATATCACTTTACATCATCGTCTGGATTTTCATAAATACCTATTTACAATATCCCATGACCGCTGAGTTAACACAAGGATTTGAAAATAGATTTTCTTTAGCCGTTTCAGAGGTATACCGTCAGAGACCATACTCATTTGTTGTAGGAGGTATTACCTTAATAATTTCTATTCAAATCTTAGGGCTAGGCTTCCTTTCGCTTCAAAAGAAACGCTATTTTGATGAGCTTTTTCATTTGAATTCTGCTGTTTTAAAGGCGAATAAAAAATTGTAGCTAAAGAACGCGTACATGAAAAAAAGCTCCTTTTTAAAAACTGTATTACCATTTTTACCGCTTTTAATTTTTTATGTTGTCGTCGTTACCGTTTTTTCTTCAAGCGAGTTAATAGGTGATGAACCGAGACATATGAGCTATGCGACCAATTTAGCAAATGGTTATTATGCTGAACCGGACAATCCTTCATTGCGAAATGGGCCTGGGTATCCATTGGTAATTCTTTTGCCTGTAATTCTGAATGCTTCCTATGATTTCATTCGGTTATTGAATGTACCATTCATGCTATTTGCAGTAGTTTTCTTTTATAGAGCTTTGAGGTTTTATCTTAAACCTAACAAGGCCATTATGCTTAGCTACGTTTTTGCGCTATATCCTCCTATACTTAAATGCATGACAAGCATTTATTCAGAAGCATTTACACTCTTCTTAATATGTGGTTTCTTATATTACTTAATAAAATTAAACAGAGCGCAAATCAAAAGTATATCTCTGATTATAATTTCTGCTTCATTTTTAGGAGTCTTGGTATTGACCAAAGTTATTTTTGGATACGTGATCTTGGCTGCAATACTTTTCTATTTGCTTTTATTCCTTGTCAAAAGATCTACTCAAAAAAGAAACCTTTTATTCGTTTTGATTGGTGGTTTTCTCTTTTCTGTCCCTTATTTACTTTACACCTACAGCGTAACAGAAAAAGCATTTTTATGGGGTACACAAGGTGGAGAAATCCTCTATTGGAGATCTACTCCTTTTGAGAATGAATACGGTAATTGGGTGAGTATAGAGGATGTCTTAGGAGAAAATAATTCTGAGCAATATAGCACAACTGAATTGTTTAATAATCATGGTGATTTTATTCAAAGTCTTGTGCCTCTTTCTTACCTAGAAAGGGATGCCCTTTTTAAAGAAAAAGCTATTGAAAATATTAAGCAATATCCTTTAAAGTATATTAAAAATACAGGGGCTAGCGCTTTTCGACTTTTCTTCAATTCTCCCTATTCGTACACCCCTCAAAAAATGTCAAGTTATCTTTACATCATACCCAATATGTTCTTATTAACCTTTTTGGTTTTCAGTATTTACTTAGGGATAAAAAATCGAAAACTAGCTTCATTCGAAATTCGATTTTTAGGTTTAATGGCTCTAATTTTTATAGGAGGGTTAACACTTTTAGATGGAAGAGTAAGACATTTAATTCCTATAATTCCTGTACTTCTATTTATTATTGCCGTTGCGTTCAGCCAATTTGTTCGTTTGAACATTGAGGTAAGTAAGTTCGCCATCAATGACGAAATTCCTAGAGAAGATTAATTTTAAGACCTATTTTCAGCATTTAAATTCATTTTGGCTTTACAAGTGCAAATGAATTTTGAAGGTAATCTTGATCGCCTGGTCGTCTCATTAGAACTCTTAAAGGTCCCATAGATGTATTTAGCTGTATAATTCCTTCACTTGCGGACTTAGCAATATTTGATGCTGATTGCCACTTCCATTTGTAAATTCCCCATTTGGCATAACCCCCTATTGGTTCTTCTTGATAAACCGTTCTTTCTTGTTCACTGTAAATGAGTTTATCGTCGATCCACACTTCATAAAGACCTGTATTTTCATCTCCCCAAACAACATGAACCACAATGTCTAAAGTTTGCCCCGCTTTGGGCACTATACCTGTAGGTGTATACTTATGATTCTTTGAATTTATCGCGGCATTGGTTACGAAAATTTCCCCTGCAGTATTCGTTTTTTTTGCCATATTGGTTTTTGCCACCCAAAGACTAATCAAAGGGTTTGCCGGGCTCTTAAAGCTACCATGGACTTGCCACATGATCCATTCGTTAAACGCATCTGCTTCATAATCTTCTCCAAATTTATAGTCCCAACCAAACCATTGCTCGGTACCTACAGGGTGATCTACATCTGACGGGTGTTCTCTTATTTCTGCCCTGTAATTAAAGTCATATTTACACCATTCTTGAGCCGTTGGGGTAGTAGGATTTACTTTAAAATAAAGTCTATCGCCTGAACCAGTAACCATTCCGTTATTGCAATGGCTATTTACCGCTAAGTGATTCGAACTAAAAAAATTTGTAGCACTATTTAAATCCTCAGTTATTTTAACATCTGACCAGCACCATACTCGCGTACCCGCTTCACTAGCCTTGCCACTATCGGTATAGCAATTTGAATTCAACTGTTTAGCTCTTTTAAGGCTTTCGGTCGGTTTGATTACTGAAACCACTTCTTTTTTTGAAACCTTTTCGGAAGATGTCTTTAGATTGTTTTTACAAGAAATATGAACCAAGACTAAAGTTGCCAGTAACAATACATTGCAAAAAGAAAAATTGACTTGAAGAGATTTCATTATTGGCATATTCGAGGATAACGGCATTTTGAAGAACTTTCTTTCTCTTGGTTCATCAACACTTGCCAGCGGCAAAATAGTAAAATTAACCGAATTGCCTATAAATGCTATTTATGTTTAAGGAATAAGCACGTGTATTTCTACTGTCACTTTGGTTTTACCGTATTGAATTCATTTGCCAAATATGTACTATTCGAGGGTGATTTTTTAATAACTCTTAAAGCACCTATCGATGTATTTAATTCATTTATTCCTAGAGCTTGCGAAGAATTTACATTCGATTGTTGTCTCCATCTCCACTTGTAAATTCCTATTTTCCAGTAACCACCTTCTGGCTTTTCGGCATAAACTGTTCTTTCCTGTTCATTATAAACAAGTACATCATCAATCCAAACCTTAAATAATCCATTATTATTATCCCCCCAAACCATTTGAATGACGATTCTCAAAGTTTGCCCGGCGCGGGGCACAATACCTGTTCGAATCTTCTTCGGGTTTTCACTAGAAAAAGCAGCATTCGAAATGAACAGTTCACCTCTAGGATTTGAATTGCCCAGGTAATTCGATGGCGCTAATTCTAAGGCGGTCATAGGATCAGCCGGCGAGTTAAAATAACCGTGTGTTTGCCACATAATCCAAGGTAATTCATCGGCAATGTAATCATCACCAAATCGATAATCAAAACCCCACCATTGCTCTGTACCTAGAGGATGTCTCACACTAGCCGGATTATCCCTTATTTCTTGCCTGTAGTTATTGTTACTTGAAGAAGAGTTATTGGGGTTTAATCTGAAATTAAGCCTTCCGTTTTGAGCAAAAACCCCATTCGCATTATAATGAACACTTTTTGCAAGTTGATTATTACTAAAACCACTTTGCGCGCCGGCACTATTCACTTCTTGTTCCAAATCAGACCAACACCATTGTTTCAAACCTTCATCACCAGATAGCCCGCCATTTGTTACACAATCTGTAGTATCTGTTATTTCTTGATTAACCGATATTGTTATGGACGCAGTATCTGTTAGGCCCTGAGCGTCGGTTACAGTTAGCACTACGTTATAATTGCCTGGATTCTCAAAAGTATAACTGGTATTTGCCGAGGTAGAAGAACTTTCTGATAGGTTCCAAAAATATGAAACGATACCATTGTCATCTATCGAATTACTACCTGTAAAATTAACTTGTAGAGGCGCATAACCGTTAATGATGTCTGCAGAAGCCAAAGCTACTGGAGCTTCATTGGCTGGCTCTCCTGCTGTTATGGTGACAGTCGCCTTATCTGAAAGTCCATCTGCATCAGTAACTGTTAGTTCTACAGTATAAGTTCCTGTAGCCGTGAAAGTGTGTGAGGGGTTAGCACTATTAGAAGATGATCCATCTCCAAAATTCCAACTATACGTTTCGATTCCTTCATCATCCTCAGAACTACTTCCTATAAAATTCACATTTAAAGGAATTATTCCAGAAACTACATTCGCAGTTGCTATAGCTATAGGTGCTTCATTTGCAGGTTCACTCACGGTTATTACAACGGTATCAGTAGAACTAAGACCTTCTGCGTCTGTAACCATCAAGATAACTTCATAACTGCCAGCCTCTGTAAATGTGTGAACAGCATTGTTTGTAGTAGCTGAACTGCCGTCTTTGAAATTCCAATTATAGGAAGTAATTGACTTATCATCAGAAGATTTATTACCTGTAAAGCTCACTTCTAATGGCATAATTCCGCTTGACGGCGATGCTTCTGCAATGGCTGTTGGCTGGGCATTCGTTTCGGTAGTATCTTCCTCAGTAGTATCCTCTTCTATAGTATCTTCTTCTGTAGTATCTTCTTCTGAAGTATCTTCTTCAGTAGTATCTTCCTCAGTAGTATCTTCTTCTGTAGTATCTTCTTCTGTAGTATCTTCTTCTGTAGTGTCCTCTTCTGTAGTATCTTCTTCTGTAGTGTCCTCTTCGAGGATTTGTTCTTCATTAATAAGAATCTCTTCCGCCGAAATTGGAGCATTATAAGAAACTATTAATTGAGGGCCTTCCTTCGTTGTATTTTCCTTAGAGGCAAAAGCCAAGTCATCACCATCCTCATGTTCCAAAATTAAAGTGGAATTCTCAGGAAGTAGATGTTCAATATCTAAATCTATCATAACCTTATCCTCTACCCTATAAACTTGTTCTATTTGCCCTAATTCTGAAGCAATTTTAGGAGCCGATGTTTCAGAAAGATTGTCTTCATTCCAATTGTTCGATTCTCCCTTATAAACTTTGATTATTCCATTACCATCGTCAGTATTTATATGAAAAGATAAACGTGCTGATGTGATTTCTCCCCCAATAGAATCAATTTGACTCAAATCAAACATCAGATAACTTCTCCTAAAATTTTCTTGAAGTCGAACAATTATTTGATCAAATCCACTGCCATTTTGCAAGTAGGCGTCGTTAGAGGTAGGAAAAATTGTGGTTCTGTTTTCTAATTCCTCATTAACATTCTCATCTTCAATAAGCTCTTCATCGGAAGGGTTTTCATCTTCGCTTGAGTTCGTGGTCGTACTATCTTGTTCGACTATCGAAGTTGAGTTTTCCTCAAGAACTGCATCAAGAAGTATATCTCGATCTTTACTACAAGATAGTATCAATAGTACCATCATGGTAATACAGCACAAGCAGGAGATAAATGTACGTGTGGGGCGTAAATTCATATCTTTCTAGTAAGTGTGGGGCACATCGTAATTTCTATTACGGCATGTTTTCTTTATACGCTGTCATTTTTAAATTAGACGATTAACAGCGTGTAAATTCGATGAAATACATTTAATTTTAACATTTTCAAACTTTTTTCAATGACAAGTGTATATCGCTAACGTCTAAACTATTCTTTTATTGAACATTTTTTAGTCCAAATTGGGCTAGGTAAGTATTACTAATTAACAAGCTCTTCAATCTGATGTTTTTTTAATCCTTTTAAGGGGTAGATAATCGAAAAAAATAGTCCTATTATCCGAAGTAACTTAATTTGCGAAGTTATTGTTCAGGTATACTATTTAAACAAAGTTTTGTCTTGCGTTTGCACCATTAAAAGAATATAAATCAATAATATTGCCGACGGTTATTAGTACACAAATTGGATATCAAATATTTTCTTAAAATTGAGTAACACGAAAAAACAAAGTCGCTTAAATTGGTATTTCAGCAGAATTCGTACAATGTCTGTTCCTGAAATGATATACAGGGGAAACACCGCTTTTAAAAAGAAAATTGACAGGTACTTTAAGACAGCATTTTTTCCCAAAGGCAATATCAATAAGTATCCTGAGTACATTCTTCATCTTCCTGAATTAAAGGAAGACCTTGAACTTAGTGATTACTCAATCTTCGGAAATAAATTACATTTTAACAAACCCATCAATTGGCATAGGGATATCATGAATGATCGTGAATTTCCAATGGAATTTTCATATTCCATAGATACTAGAAGTGGAAAAAATGGGAATGTTAAAGTTGTTTGGGAAGTAAATCGTTTGCAATTCCTAAGCAAAATTTGTCTTAAATATATTCAGAGTGAGGATGAAAAATATTTAGATCAGTTCATGAATATAATTACTAGCTGGAAGGATGCAAACCCTTATCTCGTTGGTGTAAATTGGTATTCAAACATTGAAGTTAATATTAGAATTATCAATTGGTTTCTATGTTGGGAACTCTTACGAGTAAATGAATTAGTTACTACCAACGAAAAATTCAAGAAGTTTGTTACTGAAACTTGGCTACCTTTAATTGAACTTCATGGGATGCACGCTTATCGGTATGAATCAAAATATTCTTCTTCAAACAACCATTTAATTGCTGAAGCAAGTGGCCTCTTTATTGTCAGTAGTTATTGGTCATTCAAAGACTCACCTCGATGGGTCGCAAAAGGAAAAAAACTGTTAGAGAGAGAAATCATAAACCAACATTCTTCTAACGGTATTAATAAAGAAGAAGCTTCAGAATATATTCAATTTATCACTGATTTCTTTTTAATCGCCTACATCGTAGGAGAAAGAACATCTCATAAATTTAGTAAAACTTATACCGAAACCTTACGGAAAATATGCGTTTATATATCTAATTTAATGGATGTTTCAGGACATATTCCCTATTACGGTGATGATGATGATGGAAAGGTACTTTCATTAGAACTAGGTGAAACTCATAACAATTTTCAATCATTATTGACCAGCGCGGCTGTTTTATTTGAAGACGCTTGTTTCAAAACCACAGAAAGTGTGTTTGATCTAAAAAATGAAATTCTATTTGGTCAAAAAGGCGAAATTGAATTCAATAAGCTTCCCATAAAAAGTAATGTTCCGTTAACAAAACTATATCAAGAAGAGGGACACTTTTTACTTAAGAAAAACAATCAAGAGGGTGAGATTTACTTGCATATTGATGTAGCTCCACTAGGGTATCTTTCTATAGCAGCTCACGGACACGCAGATGCGCTTTCCTTTTTCTTGCATATTGATGGAATGCCTTATATCATAGACCCTGGCACATATACTTACCATTCTTATCCTAATTGGAGAGCCTATTTTAAAGGAACCATAGCACATAACACCATACGCGTCGACGGGCTCGATCAATCAACCAATAGTGGACCTTGTTTATGGACAGATCATTACGAAACAGAAGTTTTAGCTGTGGAAGATAATCCACAAGAAACCAAAATTCAAGGAAGTCATAATGGCTATAATCAAATAGGAATTAGTCATACTAGGAACTACCGATTTGATAAACAAAAGGATTGCATCATAATTCATGATATTATTACATCAAACGATGTTAAATCACATCTATACGAACTACCATTGCATCTTCATCCTGAAATTGAGCTTTCTCAATTAACCGAGAATGAATATACTATTAAGCAAGTAGGTAAAAGAACTGTAACTATTATATTGGATGAGCGTTTAAAATCTGAAGTTGTGACTGGCTCTGAAGACCCTATCATGGGTTGGTACTCTCCTTCATTTTTACAAAAAGAACCGACATCGGTAATTTATAGTAAGATTGAATTAGAAGGTAGTTTTGAACTAAAAACTGAGATACATATTAATTAAGGTCTATTAATGAAGCATAAAATACTTATTCACGCACCAAATCTTTCTACCCCTGGAGGGAAGCAGACTTATTTTACTTCTTTATTAGATCACTTTCAAAGTGATATTGAATTCTTCTTTTACGGTGCTCAAGGAAAGAAAGAATCGAAGCTAAAAGTAATCTCTCGATTGTTCAGTGACTATTGGAAGTTTTATCGACTACTTAAGAAAAATGACTTTAGCTTAGTTCATCTGAATCCTTCTATGAATATGAAATCCTTCTTTAGGGATAGTATTTTTGCAGCCATTTGTTCAATAACAGGCACAAAAATGACCATATTTTGGCATGGTTGGCAATGGGCATTTGAAAAAAAGACCGTTCAAAAAATTCTGTTTTGGTTTAAAATGACCTATGGAAAAGCAGATTCAATGATTATTCTTGCCAAAGAATTTAGCGATCAGCTAAAAAAATATGGTTACAAAAAACCCATACATCAGGTTACTACCGTAGCCGATCCTATCTTTTTTGAATTGGAAACAAAATTTGAAAACCCCTCTATTGAGAATCCTGTAAACGAAGATTTAGTGCTTCTTTTTCTTTCAAGAATTGAAAGAGTAAAAGGCATATACGAGGCATTGGAGAGCTTTGAAATTTTGAAAGAAGAATACCCCTCTCTTAAGCTAAAAGTAGCTGGAACAGGAGGAGAACTAGATGCTGCTCGAGCATATATTGAGCAAAAAGGATTGCAAGGTGTTGAATTATTAGGTTGGATAACTGGGGAAGGAAAAGCGAAAGCTTTTGCTGAATCAGATATCTATCTACTTCCATCTTATCATGGGGAAGGCTTACCATGTTCCATTTTGGAAGCCATGGCTACTGGACTTCCTGTAATTTCCACAGATGTAGGAGGTATAAAAGATTTCTTTGAAGATGGTACTATGGGATACTTGGTAAAAATGAAAAATCCTTCAGAAATCTCAGAAAAATTGCGATTGTTAATCAACAATCCTGAACAAATTGAGGTAATGGGACGCTATAATATAGAATACGCTCGAAATCGGTTTACCCCTAAAAAGGTAGGTTCCGAATTAGAGCGTATTTATGATGAGACGGTAAAAAATTAGTATACTACAAGTCTCCATTAGACAAAAATAATAGTCCTTTATTACCAGCAAATACCTTCGTAATTATCTGTCTTTTTGTTTCCTTTGATTTTAACAAGGTCAATAAAATGCTTTTTAGGGTACTTGATATTTATATCTTTAAATTCAGGTTCGTCATGTGAAATAATAATGGTATCCGAATTTTCCACGACCTCTTCAAGATCATCGGTAATCAGCTCTGATAAGTGTGGAATATGTTTGTCGATATAAACCTTATTCGTTCCTGAAAGCTTAGATACATTTACATTTTTATCATAAATAGAGATACTATATCCCTTACCTAATAGATTCTCAGCAAGTTCTACAACGGGACTGTATCGTAAATCATCAGTTCCTTTTTTGAAGCTTAGTCCTAAAACTCCAACCTTTCTAGTATTCTGATCAAGCACCATTTTTAGTGCTTGGTTTTTCTGATTTTGATTTGATTCTAAAATGGAACTTAAAACAGGACTCTCTAAATAAAAATCATGCGCCATGGTATTGAAAGCTTTTAAATCCTTTGGAAGACAAGATCCCCCAAAAGCAAATCCGGGTTTCAAGTAATAAGATGATAGATTCAATTGTTTATCCATGCAGAATAAATTCATCAATTGATGCGAATCAATGTTCATTTTCTTACAGATATTACCAACTTCATTGGCGAAAGAGACTTTCAAGGCGTGAAAAGAATTGTTCACATATTTGATCAACTCTGCAATTTCAATAGACGTTTCTTCAATGGGCGCATTGATACCCTTGTACATTTCGATCATTCTTTTTGAAGCAGCTTCATTGTCAGTTCCAATAACGGTAACTGGTGGATTGTAATAATCCTTAACAGCAGATCCTTCGCGTAAAAACTCAGGGTTTGAAATTACCGCAAAATCTTTATTGCGTTCTTTACCAGAGTGCTCCGCTATGATTTCACCTACTCTTTGATTAGTGCCTGGTAGCACAGTACTTCTAATTACTGCAATATGAAAATCTTCTTTATTTTTGAGTGCTTTTCCTATTTGAGCAGCAGTTTCATAAATAGCCGTTAGATTTAGATGTCCATTGACATCGGAGGGAGTACCCACACAAATTATAGACACCTCCGTTTTCTTTACTGCATCTTGAAAATCTAGCGTTGAAGAGATTCGACCTGCCTTCCAATTGTTCTCAATCAAAGCATCGATATCTTTTTCTATAATTGTGGCCTTCCCTTGGTTGATTAAATCATTTTTATGGGGCATTACATCAACGCCCATTACGTTATGTCCATTCTCTGCTAAGCAAGCGATACTAACACAACCTACATAACCCAATCCAAATATTGATATATTCATCTTTAACTTTTATTTATCTTATTTAATAACAATGTGGTAACATCATCCCATTCATCAAGAAGTCGTTGTCTAAAAACGTCTTGCCCTTGAAACTTCATTTCACCGCTTAACATTTTTGAAACAACCTCTACAAGATTTTCGGGTTCCAATTTTAACAACATTTCTTTCTTTATTAGAATCACATTCGCAGGCATATCTCTAATACCAACATAAATCGAAGGAACCCCTAACATAGCCCCTTCACGAGCCATACTATCACCTGACGAAATCACCACTCGGCTAAAATACATCAATGAATGTATACTCTTTACAGGTTCTTTCAGAATTATCCAATGGTCAGGGTAGGCATCTGTATTCTCTTTATTCTCCAAAGACAATATCACCTTTGTAGAGTTAGGAAAATCTTTAGAAATAGATAGAATAGCATCTTCAGTCTGTGATAGATAATTTGAGGTTTCGGTAGAAACTTCTCGAATAAAAATGTACTCCTTAGGTTTTAGATCATATTCTTCCAAGGCGGACACTTCTGGGGTCATATATCTTGGTGATAAATATGACCATTCTTTTAATGCGTTAAAGTATTTTATTCCTTCAAAACGTTTTTCGAAAGGAGGCAAGAAAACCTCATCAGCTGAATACTTAAGGAGCGGAAACACAAATCTTCTAGGGTCATCAATAAACGCAACATTCGGAATACCCTTTAGCTTTGCCACGAAATTTGCCTGATAATGCGCAGTGATCACAAAACGATATTTTTTAGAACTGATATCTCTAAAAAGTCTATAAATTCGAGGTATGATTATTTTGAAGATCATGGAAAACATGCCCTTATTATGCTTGTAATCTCCAACACAAATAATATTGTAATCAGGTAGTTCATACTGAATAACAGGCAGTAATTTACCCCGGTTCACGCAATAAATATCGACCTCAGAGGGGTCGAAACTTAGGATCGCATTTTTGAACAAATTATACTGTGGTAGATGGTATAAATCGATTAAAACCTTTTTCATTTCCTATTAAATCCTTTTGTAGTGAACCTCACATTTAACATGCGAAGATAGGGTGAGTGAACTAGCATATCCAAAATACTCGTTTGATTGCTTGTAAATATCCTTTAAAACCCACTTTTATTGGAAATTAGCTTGTGATGCCACATTATTTTATTCCTAAAATTGATTTCATTCGTTCTGAATTTTATTTCAAGGTTTTTTGGTACAATTCGTAAAAGGCTTTTGTCATTTTTTCCAAAGCAAATACATTTTCTAGTCGCTCGCGCCCCGCTTGCCCCATCGCCCCCATCAAAATCGGATCATCAAGTAAAGTATTCAACTTATCAGCCATAATTTCGGGTGATGCAGGTGGAACTAAAAATCCAGTTTCGGTATCCAAAACTGCTTCAGCTGTACCACCTCCTATGGTAGCGACAGTTGGTTTTTCTAAAGCCATAAATTCAAGGATGGCATTGGAGATACCTTCACCATGTACTTTGGCATTTGTAGATAATACTCCCACATCACAGGCATTAACAATAGATTCTACATTCTTTTGCAAGCCAGCAAAAATAATCCAAGGAGACATTTCTGAAGGGACCATTGCCTTATGACTTGCTAATTCAGAGCCTCCACCGACAGCTAGAAAAGTAACATCTTTTCTTTGTTTTAAAATTAGCAAAGCAGCTTCGATATAGTTGCTATAGTCTTTATTGCCAGAAAAACTTCCCACCATTACCACTATCTTTTCAGTATTGATATTGAACTGGTCTCGAATTAACAACTTGCTTTGAAGATTTAAAACTCGTTTTGAATCAAAACCGTTGTAAATGCAAAAACCCTTATTTTTTGGAGCTTTGTAAGCCTTTAATCCTGCTTTTGAATTGCTGAGAATAACATTAGAAAACGGGAAAGTTAATTTTGCACGAAACCATCGCTTATCAAAAATATTCATGTTGGGTGGAGCGTCAGCTATATTTCCATTTATTAGCTTAATACCTAGCAGTTTTGAAGAGGGTATTGCTATGATTGTTGACATACTACTCCAACTATGTATCAAATCTGGTTTCCATTGCTTACAAAGTTTGAAAAGTTGGTAAAAGACCTTCGGGCTTTTCTTAGGAACTCTTTTTAGAATTGTAACTGGAAGGCCTAATTCATAAACTTCTTTATAATGAATACGATCTGAAAAACTTACAAGATGCAAATCAACATCAGGATAGCTAGCCAAGCCTTTAATAAGCTCTAGCAATCTACGTTCTTTGCCCCCTGCCCAGAGGTTATTCGTAAGTAATAATACCTTCATTCAAATGATTTATTAAGACGGCCTCTGGTTTAAAAATAGCTGCAAAGATTTTTCATATAAGCGATAATCAAATTTTTCTCTTGACGTTTGAAATGCATTTTCAATAATTGAGTCCTTGATAGTGCTGAAATTTTCAATTATGTAAACCAGTCGCTCATGCATCATCTGCATATCGTCTGGTTCAACCACAAAACCGTTGAGTCCATTTTTAATGTACAGGCTATTATCACTAATATCAGTGCACAAAATTACCTTTTTATGATTCAAATAGTCGGAAAGTTTAGTTGAAAAACCATACTTATTTTGGAGAGTGAAACCTCGTGGCAAGACCAAAATGTCTTGCTGCAAGAGAAAACTAGAAAGTTCATTTTCATCTAGATTGCCGTGATAGACAATAGTCTCTCCTTCTTTCTCAGCAAGCCTTTTAAGATCTTTCTTTGATCCGGTGCCACATAAGTTAAACGTTACTTTACGTCCACTATCGTGTACCCTTAGGACTACATCAATAAACTGAAAAAGGTTTTCTTTGCTAGGAACAATAGAGCCTGAAAAACCGATATTAACCGTATTTCTCCTTGCGTAAACGGTGCTTGATAACTCAGGTTCTATCTTTGGATTTGTCAGAATAGGAATGTAAATTGTATTCTTGTTATACTTCTTGCCATACGTTTCAATGCTTGTTGAAATACAAACCAACCCGTCATAAAATCGCATTAAAGAATCCATAATTATGAACTTGGACTTAAAAACAATGGTCTTAATAGCGTATTTGATCTTTTTAATGGACTGGGGTTCATGAAACGCAGGAGAATATTTTTTCACTTCATTTAGTTCGTAAAATACATTGCGCTTTTTTACTAGAATAAAATAAAGTACTGTTAATAGCTCTAGGTTAAACCAAGATTGAGGATAGATTAAAAAAACTTTCTCCCCTGCCTTGTCATTTGAAAACCTATAAAGATGTCTTAAAAACGAAAGAGAAGAAAACAGGGAATACGTCAGTTTCTTCTTTTCAAGAATGAAAATTTTAGGTGCTACTTCTACAAAATCTTCTTGAGTAAACTTGTTTGAACTACAACTCACCAAATACACCGCATTATCTTGGTTAGCAAGAGCTTTTGCGTAATATAGCATACGCTTTGTTGCGGCGCTTTTCCCCATGAAATCAAGATTGCCATATATGTATATTGTTCTCGGGGTCATCTAGTTGACTTTGTGTCTATAGTATTTTTCATTTTTGATGTTTCTGCAATTCAAATAGACTGTTGAAATATTATGAAACTACCTCGTTCTTGTTATTTTTTACAAATCTCAAATAATAAAAACACATTACAATCATATACAAACCACTAGCTAATATTTTGGTGAGTATAGCACCATTTAAATCAAAATATTTTACCAAAATGGTGTACCCTAAAACATTTACAATACCAACTATATATGCCGCATTTCTCAAAAGCTTACCTTTTCCCTTTGCGCCTAAAAAGCGATTGAACAAATCACCTAGACCATGAAAGATAAAACCTAGTATTAATATTTTAGCGATTCCAGATACCTCAAGATATTCTTCGGAGTAGAATGTTACCACGACCATTTCAATCAAAAAGTAAAAAACCAATAAAGCAATCAAAGTACTCAGTATACTGAATATAAATGCCTTTTTAGGTATTGCTTTGATTGTGGCAAATTGTTTGAAGTAAACCGTACCGATTACTGAAGGTATCATAAGAATAGGCTTGCAAATTGTCATGGCAAGCATAAAAAAACCAACCTGTATGTTATCCATAAAGTAGGAGATGCTAATTCCTGCAATATGCTGAGTAGCCACTCCGGCAATACTGCCGTAATAAATTGGCTTCCCATTTTGTTGATTCTCAATCATCAGTTCTTTAACAATCGATTTCTTAAACGAAAAATTGGGTTTTAGACGAATGATATAAAAAGCGACAATAGCAGTTCCAATACCATAAAAAACGAGTAATACTTGTTCTAAATTAACCTCCATTACTTTACTCAAAGGAAATATTATTGCCAGATACAGCAATGCAGGAATGAAACTAAGAATTGAAAGAGCATATATTCTATGCATCCCTTTTAAGACTTCTTTAAGCGCTATTACGCCCAATATTGCCGGTATGATAAAAAAGAATATCCTGAATTTCGAGTCTAATCCATGATCAAAAAAAATCGGTTCAATTAGCGAAAATGCAAGCATCAGGACCATCCCTATAACTGATACTATTCCGAAGATTATAACAAAAAGCCCAACAAACTTTGCCTCTTTGATCTTCTCTTTATTAATAGCAAGTAATCGGGTTAAGGAAATAAAGAAACCGACCGATATCAAACTAGCTATAAGTGTACCTACCGTTTGAATAAACTTATAATCACCAAATTGCTCCGGCCCAAGAATTCTTGAATTAAATATACTGACCAAAAAACCAAGCACCACTGCTAGAATGCTAGCACCGTACATTGTGGCTATTTTAGTTATAGTGTTTTTGGCGGCCATTCTTTAGGTGTCTTCTGATCTATTTTAAACATTTGGAAGTCTTTATGCATTTGCTTCCTCCTCTATTTTGTTGATACCCATTCCTATACCCATATGCATTGCATAGAGTACCGAAAGGTAGGTAATGAATAAAAAGGTATTTGTGAGATTACCAATTAAATAAATAATACTGACCAAAAAAGGAATTACAAAATACAAGTTGTGTTTAAAGGATTTGGAATAATAAATAGTCGATAAAAGCACAAACAGAGTAAAACAAATGAATGCCGGAACTCCATATAAAAAAAGCGATGTAAAATACCCACTATGAATACCCCCGGTATTTGCCGCTGCTCTATCTCTGTCTTTAGTAATACGCAATAGGTTTTCGTAATATACTTTATTTTTAAGGTCTCCGTACCCGAAAAACGGACGATCACCAATATTATCAAACACCATTGCATAATACCCTTTTCGGCCATCTACTTGCTGTGTCAATCGTTCCTTTACCAAAGAACTGTTCATAATATCACGATAGTAAAAAATTGAAACAGATAAAACTATAGTAAACCCAGCCATGGCTAAAAGCACCAATTTGGTAATGGCAGTTTTTCGAATAAACAATAAATATGTTACTAAGACCAGCCCTAAAATAAGCCAGCTCATTCTCATAAAAGTTGTAATTACCCCTATAGAAAATAGAGTTACCAATGCTATTTTAAGTGTGTCCTTCTTAACCGTGACTAAAGTCCATGCAATAGCAATTATTAAATAATACCCATTGTAATACTCCGCTCCGAAAATACCGTTAGATCTAAGCACACCGCCAAATGCTCCCCTATTATCACCAATACGCAGAAAGTAAGGATCAATAGTAAGCTGAGCAAGGCTAATAATTGTTGAAATTACGGCCCCAATAATAATTGTTTTCCCAATAAGATCATAGGACGGTTTATCAGCCATTAGTCGTAAGGCTTTTATTATTATAATGAAGGCAGCAGCGTCAAGAATTACCTTAAAACCTTGCGGAAAAGTATTAACGAATATAGAAATTGACAGAAGAATCACATACGCATACAATGCCACTTCAAACCAAGGAATGGTTTTAGGCATTACCAATTCACGTTTTATTTTTCTAAACCATGTTTTACGTATTATTAAGAACAATAGCATTAAATAAATAAATCGTATCGGAGGTATTTTGAAAAGATTGAAACCCGGAATCTTAATGAGTAACAAATCATTGTAATTCCCGGTAAGTAGATAAAAACAAAGGAAAAACAACTCGATTTTATATTTTGAGTTGCTTTTGATGGTCAAATATAAAGCAAGAACTGTTGCAAAGGCGAAGTATATAAAAAACTGCTCTACACTAAAATCTTCCCATTTAAAAAATTGTTGGTACTTACTCATTCTTAAGGGAATCTAAAATGTTCAAAGCCAACGAATACATCATGATTCAAATTTTACTGACGGAGTTTTAAAGAAACCTAAACGGAAAGTGATTTATTCACCAACTGTGTTTCCTTATTTCGACCATATTTATCCTCATAGCCATATTTATGGTCTTTCATTGGCACATCATTAAAGATAATGAAGCTCTTTTTATCTCCTACGGAAGCTAAACCTTCTAAGTCATCAAGAAATTTAATTTTGGCAATGCCTTTTCGCACAACAAATAAATTAATATCTATTAAATCTGAAAGTATTAGAAAATCTGAAACCAAACCAGCAGCCGGTGTATCTAGTATAATATAATCGAACTTTTCTTTAAGCTCTTTAACCAAAACCTGCATTTTAGGACCAGAAAGTAGTTCATGGACATTACCGTCTACTGTTGAAGTTGGAATGAACTTAAGATTTTCTAGTTCTTCATGCGGATAAATAATGTCTTTTATTGTTAAAATATCACCTTTCAGGTAATTAGAAAGTCCTTTGCCTTCAACGGAATGAACTCTGTTTACAAGGCTCGGGTTTCGTAAATCTGTATCAATAATTAATGTTTTCTTTCCGGCCTCAGCAAAAGTAATACCCAGATTAATTGCATTATAGGTTTTACCCTCCTCTGGCATAATGGAAGTCATTCCAATTACGCAATTCTTCTCAGAGCTAACAAATCTCAAATTAGTGCTAAGGTCTCTAAATGATTCTTTCAACTTCCAAAGCGAAACATCAGATTTAGATTTTTTGACTTTAGGGTCATGATTTACAACACTGGCAATAACAGGAATATCAGTATTTGCCATAATTTGAGATACATTTTCAATAATACCTTTTGAGGAAAATAGAATAATCCATGCAAGTGGAATTATTGTACCTACCATAAATCCTAACAATAAAATTAACTTCTTCTGCGGAGCAATTGGTCCGGTACCAACCATTCTAGCTTCGTCTAATACTCTTGTATTAGAGGTACTCTCGGCACCCGCAATACCCGTTTTCGCCAATTCTTGACTTAAGTAGTTAAACAGGTTTTCGTAAAGTGTACTTCTTCTTTCTATAGTAAGTAACTCATTCTCTTGTGTTGGCAGTGAATTTATAACTCCACTATAGCTAGATAATTGAGAATTGACTCTCCGCAGAGCGTACTGAGAAGATTTAATGCCATTGCGAAGGTTGTTCAATAATATATCAGTTGATTGAGCAATTTGCTTATTAAGAATGCTCATCTCTTCATTATTTTCAGTCACAAAAAATCTCTTCTTTGATTTCTCGGCATATAAATTCTTGAGTTCTTTAATATTTTCATTAATCAGTGGATCATCTATTCCAGCAGAAGTAGGTATTATAAACTCTTCACTATTGCGGTTGTCTTGAACACTTTGAATTAAAGAATTATAGTACTTAATACTCAAGTTTATTTTTGCTCTTTCCATTTGTAGGCTAGAACTTCTTCCTAATGCGTTGTTAGCTGTGGCGCTTAAATTGAGTGCACGCTTATCTTTTTTGAAGTCTTCTAACTCCAATTCTACTCTAGATAAAGAATCTGATACTGCAAGTAATTGATTCCGAATAAATGCTTCCTTAGTGGTGGCAATTTCATTTCTGGAGTCTAACTTGTTTTGAATATAATTATCTGTGAGTTTTTGTAAGAAATCAATTTCTTTACCAACAACTGCACCCGATGTAGATATCTTAAAAATACTGGCTTGTAGGTCAATATTATCAACAGATATCTCATCAACATAGCTATTGGCGACGACATCTAAATTTTGAACCAAAAAACTGAGTTCTTTTTCTTCAAAATCTTCATCGCTCACACGATATTTTGGACGCTTGATTGTAAACGTGAAATAGTTATGACTAATCTCCTCACCAAATGTAAACTCTTTAGAAAATCTGAAATCTCGTTCAATATACCTAGTTGAACCAGTATCTGGATTAGTTACAGAGAATCCTTTACCCTCAGCAGTAAGTCTAAACTTGTCTTTGGTAAGAATTTCTACATTAAAAGGAAGTCCATATAACTGAGGTTTCTTTTTTTGGAGAACTACTTCAAATGGAAAATAACCATATGATTCCCTTTTTTTGAGTATACCTTTTCTGTAATAAGAAATGTCAAAGCCTAAATCTTCAATGGTTTGACGAATTAAACTAAACGATTTTAGAATACCGATTTCATTGTATAGGTTTTGTTCCATTTCGATCAAACTGACTCCACCTTCTACGTATTTACTTTCACCCAATACGCGATTACTTCCTGATGCATCAATCAAGATAGAGGTAGAAGCCTCGTATTTAGGTGTTGCGAATTTGGTATATGCAAAAGCAAGTGCTAAGCAAGAAATAATGCTAAGCAGGAAGATCCATTTATACCGAAGTATCTTCTGAAAAAACAATTTCAAATTAACCTCTTGTTGAGAGCTAAATTGTGAGTCTTTGTTATTTTTCATTTTATAAATTATAATCTTTTGAGTTGGGACTCATTTTAAAGTAAAATACTTTGAAGACTAATATTTAAGTACACAAAACCATTGTTGGGACACAAATATTAATCAAACATATAACGCATTCAACATTAGTTTGTTGTAAAATTCAACACCAACACTGTCGTAGTAATAGCTGATAAGATCAGAGACCATACTCCTAAATTCTTCTGGTTAATACCGGACTTTGATGTTTCTACATAAACCACGTCATTTGGATGTAAAAAATAGTAGGGAGATTTAATAATGGAAGGTCTTGTTAAATCTAAATTAACTACAACCGATTCGTTACCAACTTGTCGAATTACCTTTATCTTTTTACGTTTCGCAGATATATTCAAATCACCCGCAGCACTTAATGCTTCAAATATGGTAGCCTGCGTATTGTATATGTATTTCGTACCTGGACTTTTAACATCACCCAATACAGATATTTTGAAACTAGTCATTTGAACTGTTACAATTGCGTTCAATAAATATTTATCTATCTCTAGCTGTACAACATCTCTAATCTGTTCTACAGTAAGATCACTAACCTTTAGTTCACCTACTATGGCTAGATTTATCATTCCTAAGGGGTCAACGGTATAGCCACTAAGAAACAAAGATGCCGGATTGGCCTGAAAATTTCTATTCTCTATAGAAGTGATATTAAAAAAGGCAGCCTGCTCGGGATCTCTACTTTGTACTTTTATACTCAGCACATCACTAGGTTGAATCTTATATTGTTCTTTAGATGGAAGAGGTAAAATAAGTGTATTCTGATTGCTTTGTAAATAATCTAATTTTTTCGAGGTATAACAAGATGATAGTGAAAGCACTAGCAAAAGCAGAAACACTCGGCTCATACCTGAATATCTATACTTTTTCATGGTATTATACAATTTGGAATTCCCTTTGATTTTTATCAATTTCCTCATTTCTTTCAATTTACAAAGTAATTTTTTAAAGAACTATTAGCAGATCGACCTCTATTAAAATGCCTTTTTATGATGACGACCAAATACTGTTAAGAAGATAATTTTCATATCGAGCCACAGACTCCAGTTTTCAATGTACCATAAATCATGATGAACCCTCTCATTTTTTTGCTCGTCTGTTACTGTGGGGCCACGCCATCCATTTACTTGAGCCCAACCTGTAATTCCGGGTTTCACATAGCTTCGTACCATATAGTTTTTCACACTACTTCTAAAATCATTCTGTAAGTGAATTCGATGTGGTCTTGGTCCAATTACACTCATATCCCCCATCAAAACATTAAAAAATTGAGGAAGTTCATCCAAATCGGTCTTTCTAAGCCACTTTCCTATTCTTGTAATTCTTGGGTCATTAACCTCAGTAGATCTTGTACCATTGAGGGGGTCTTCACAAACCGACATGGTTCTAAACTTATAACATTTAAATGTTTTATTAGCCTCACCCTTTCTATAAGGAGTATAGAAAATAGGACCTCTATTATCTACATAAATTAGTACCGCAATGAGAAAAAATATAGGAGCAAAAGCAATAAGAATAAACAGAGCGAATAAAAAATCGAACAATCGCTTAAGAACTGTTAAACTGAAATTGTCTAAAGGAGATTGACGAAGTTTAAAAACTGCCAAATCACCCATAGTAAATGCCTTATAGTTTTTTGACATAAGTAATGGGTTTTTTGGAATTAATTTCACCCTAACTCCAAAATCGTCTGCAACCTTTACTATATCAGTTATCTTTTCAAACTCCAGATCTGACATAGAGATGAAAATTTCATCAATAGAATTATTATTTAAAACATCCGGCAAATCATCAATAGCACCAAAAATACCTAACTCTAGTTCATTTTCAGGAACTTGATCTCTATCCTCAAGATAACCCATTACATTATACCCATATTGCGTCATTGCATTGGTAAAACGAGTAATATTAGCCCCTCCATATCCAGACCCAATTAACAAGGTGTTAGAGAAAAGGTGTGAACCCCTATTCTTTAAGTATTTCAGTAAGTACTTAGCGCTTATTAAAATTAAATAGGAAAAAATGAAGATTGGAATTATAAAACTTGGCCTCTCAAAATATTCAATTTTTAGCAGCATTACCAATGTAGTAACAAAACCAACAAAGAAAAATAAAGAAGTAAGTACGTTTTTAAGGTACCTATAATCGGCATTAAAGTAGAATTCGTTATCCCTTATATAGAGAATAATAAATAACCAACTCAGATTATAAACCGCTGCAATCTTAGCTAAATTGATAAGAAAAGAACTATCAGTAAATGAGAATTCAGGTAACCGAAAATATAAAAAGGCCAGCAAAACACAATTCAATAGAATGAATTCAATTGCTAGCAAATTGACAAGCACAAATCTATTCTTTGAATTCATTTATCTGAGTTAGTCAGGGAAGTTCACTAAAAAGTTGAAAAAATACCGATTCTTCATCAATATTTACCCCATTTTGTGTTCCCCAAGTGGTTTGGTCATACTTTTCGATTCGAAAGTAATTTTATGTCACTAAAGGATATAATATACTAGACGAATGGCTAAAATATCCTGTATACTACCAGAGTTCAAGTCAATACAGCAACTAACTATCTGTTGTGCCAGAAAGCCTCTGAACTTGGCAAATCCCCCATAAACATTCAACTTTGAATAGGTGACAAAAATAAGGACTTGTCTTTACCAGAACATCATTTTAACATTATTTTTACTACGCTTATATAAACTCAAAAAAATTGATCAGCGAATTTAACAAAGTTGAAAAAAGTAATTATAAGTCTTAAAAAAATCCTTTTAACAAAAATGAATTCTACCTTACTTTAATTCACAGAGTTACTTTGAAGAGCTTGTAAAATTTATTAAAATATGATTTAGCTACCTTTGACATTCGTATCGTGCTTGAATCAATGAGAAAATATTTTAAAATACTATTGTGGTTTACCATCGCTACAATTTTAATAGTGATGATTTGTAACATAATTATAAATTTCTCGGCCGAAGGAAAAACCTTTTCTCAATTAGAAACCGTTCCAAAAAATAAAGTTGGTGTAATACTAGGCACTTCTAAAAAACTGGTTACTGGTCAACCAAACTTATATTATTCCTTTCGTATTGAAGCTGCAGTATCTCTATTCAAATCTGAAAAAATAGAATTCATCCTGGTAAGTGGTGACAATGGCACAAATTACTATAACGAACCCGAGACCATTAAAAAAGACTTAATCTTAGCAGGAATACCAAAGGAAAAAATATTCCTTGATTATGCAGGTTTCCGCACCCTCGATTCAATGGTTCGAGCGAAAGAAGTATTCGGATTGAATAAGGTTACGGTTATTTCCCAGGAATTTCATAATCAAAGAGCAATTTACATCGCTGAAAGAAAAGGACTTACGGCGGTAGGCTTTAACGCAAAAGATGTTACTGGCAACTCTGGCTTGAAAGTTCATCTTCGTGAATATCTTGCTCGTGTTAAAGTTTTTATTGACTTGGTCAGCAACACTCAACCAAGATTTTACGGAGAACACATAACAATAGAGTAGGCTATTATTCATATTAGAAAATAGACTAATTTAGAATACTAACGTGCTAAAATGTCAAAACTTAAAATTCTTTTAAGAAACCTAGGGCCAGGTCTTCTATTTGCCAGTATGGCTATAGGAACCTCTCATTTAGTTCTCTCAACAAAGGCAGGAGCGCAATATGGTTGGCTAATGGCAATTCCGATTGTTTTAGCAAATATTTTTAAATATCCATTTTTTGAATTTGGTGTTCGATACACCAATGTAACGAACAAAACACTAATAGAAGGCTATCTAAATAGAGGGAAAGGGTGGCTTTGGTTTTATGCTTTTATAACTTTAATTACAACGTTTACCATTTTAGCTGCTCTTTATACGGTTACAGCAGGCCTCTTTATCAACTTATTCAAAATTTCTAACGTTCAAATTGCAACTATAGCATTAGGTTTATTTGTGTTCATTAGCGCGTTGCTTATTATTGGGCGATACCGTTTTCTTGAAACTTCACTGAAGTTTGTGGTTGCCATTTTGTTTATAGCACTTCTTGTCACAATAGTACTTGTTATATATAAAGGACAGGTAGAAGCGCTACCTAACTTTACTCCTCCTCCTATTTTTAATGATGCGGGAATTCTATTTTTAATTAGTTTAATGGGATGGATGCCTACAACTGTGGAAGCATCAAGTTGGGTGAGTCTTTGGAGCATCGAAAAGTGGAGAACAGAAAAAGTAAAACCAACTTTGAAACAATCACTTCAAGAATTTAATATTGGCTATTTATTAACCGCGATTTTGGCAGTTTTTTTCTTGATAATAGGCTCAATGACCTTATATGGAACGGGAGTTGAACTTAGTGGAAATGGTGTTGTTTTTGCAGATCAAGTGGTTTCAATATTTACCACGCATATCGGATCTTGGGCATATATTTTTATTGCAATTTCGGCTTTTGCTACTATGTTTAGCACCTGCATGACAGCCCATGATGCAGTAACTCGGGTAAGTTTGGATGTCATTGATCTTCTCTCTCCTAAAATCAAATTAAAAGGTAAAAAAGGGTATTTTGCACTAGGTGTATTGCTGTTAGCTTGCATTAACTTTATTGTAATAGCACTGTTTTCAGCAAATATGGGAAAGCTAGTGGCTCTGGCCACATTTGTTTCATTTGTCGTCGCACCTTTAATAGGTTACATGAATCTTAAAAATGTAATGAGTAGTGACCTTCCTATAAAGCATCATCCTAAGAAATGGCTTCAATATCTAACATACGCTGGGATAGTATTTTTAGCCTTCTTTTCGATCTATTATTTTTGGCTCGAGATTTTCTGAATATGGAGATTAATTTGAGCCTTGAACCTCTATAACTCTTCAAAATTACTTACTATAAACAAAGTTCTTAGGTTTTGCTTGTGCAAGAAATCCAAACAATAAACCCCATTTGTACAGCTATTCATTATACGCTCTTCACCAAAACCAGTCGCTGAAAGCAAATTAGCTGATGGGATACCTTTTTGCAAAAGATAATTCTTAATAGCATCTACGCGTTTTTGAGAAATAATTTTGTTAGTTCTACTTCCTCCTCGACTATCTGTATGATTTTCAATTTGCAACTGTAACTGCGGAAACTTCTGAAACATGTCAACAACCTTGTTAAGTTCAAGGGCAATATCAGCAGTAATTTCACTTTTACCTCTGGCAAAGAAAAAATCATTTATTTCTAAAACTGTCTGATTTTCTCTCTCTGTTACTATATCATCAATACTTACCATTTCATAGTTCAAACCAGTTTTTTGTAATTCTTCAAGTTCAGCTTTACCATAGGATTGATATAGCGATGAATGTCGGTTTTTTGAAATTTCAATGATTAGATTATCTCTCCATGGAATTTCTACTTGATACTTTCCATTTTCTTTGGTTAAAAACTCTTTAAGAATATTACCCTCTGCATCTCGTAATCGAATTGCCGCATTAACAATACCTCGTTGATAATCTGGCTCAAATACCTCCCCTCTAATAGAGAAAGTTTTAGGCCCCAAATACTCTCTAATAGTATATCCGTAGATATCATCATTACCCTTACCACCATCTCGATTTGAGGAAAAATAACCTGAAAATCCTAAATTTTCATCGCCACGAATGATAAAACCAAATTCATGCTTTTCTGAATTAATTCCGGCCCCTAGGTTAATTGGAATGCTAAAACTTTGATCTTGTCTAAAGTTAGTTTTGTAAATGTCCATTCCTCCAAGACCATAAAAAATATCCGAAGAAAAATACATGCTACCATCATGAATGAATGGGGCGATCTCATTACCAGGAGAATTGATTCTTGGACCAAGATTTACCGGCTCTGACATTATTTGACCATTATTGGTTGAAACATAATAAATATCTGTACCTCCGTAGCCATCTTCAAAATTAGCAGCGAAATATAATCGATCACTTGAGCTATCAAAGAAAGGGTAATAAAAGGAGGTACTAAGATCTCGCAGTAAATATGCGAAAAACCCATTTTCATATAACATACCTATCGCTAGAGAATTCTTTCCTTTATCATCAAATGAGAGATTATCATCTTCGGCATTAGAAAGAATATAAAAGATCTTATCTAGATCTTCCGCATAGTGAGGAGTTGACTTATGAAATTTAGAATTAGGCATACGGTCAAATACGTTAGGATTTAATACATCACCATTATTGCCAATTCTAGCAATGTAAATATCCAAATATGATTCTCCAGATGGTCCGTAAATTTTCTTTGATTTAACTGGGCGACTACTACTAAATAGAAGTTTGTCTTTGTAAAAGCTAGGAGCGAAATCAGCTTGAGGGCTATTGCCATTAACATTAAAAATCTCAAATTTTTGAGGGTTGTTCGCGCTGGTTTCTAAAAGTTCAAAATTAAAAGCTGCATTTTCTTTTAATTCATCGGCCAGTAGATCACTTTTGGTATTCAAAAATGCTTTTACACGCTCCTTTTCAGAGGTTTTAGAAAGGCTTTGCAACATCATATTGAAACGATGATTATTCATTATCGTATCTTTCTTGTTGATGTCTAAATATATTCTTGACGCATTTTTAAAATCCCCCATTTTAAAGTACGAATCTGCCAAATTCAAAAACTGATGATTACTAATCAGTTTACCATCACTCATAGCCTTTTGATACTCGGCAATTGCTTCTTTATAAGCATAACCGTAAAAATACTGATCAGCTCTTGACATTTCCTCTTGAGCATAAGATGTCAAGGTCGTCAGTAGAAAAAGTAGGATGAAAGTCTTCGTTTTCATTTTTATACGAACTTTAGAAAAATCTAGGTGAATCAATTTGTTTTGGTTTTCCTTTTAGTTTCTTATTTCTTGAACCGCCATTACCACTACCACTACTTCCTTTACCCAAAAAGAATTTTAAAATAACTTCGTGAGAACCACTATTAAAACCTCCTAGGCCGTTTGTATTGTAATCATAAGAATATCCTATAAAGGTAGAATTAGCCACTTGAAAACCCGCCAAACCACTTACAGCATTTCCAAAACGATATGAAGCTCCAAGCGTAAATTTATCATTAATCAAAAAATTAGTAGAAAGATTCGTGTTTAAAGGAGCTCCATTAATATAGTTTATTAAAAAAGCTGGTTTAAACTTTAAGCTTTCTCCCAAATCAAATACATATCCTCCAATTAAGTTAAATTGCATTTTACCTTCAATTACCGTCGCTACTTCGTTATTATAAATTCCATCAGTCAAAAAATTTGGTATGGATGCTCCTAGGTACCAAGTATCTCTTCCGTAAAGAAAAAGGCCAGCGCCTATAGTGGGGTAAAAATTCTGAATATTTTGACCATCGAAAGGTTCTCCCGGGTTTTCAAAGGTACCTTTTGTAAAATCTACATTTAAAAACGAGCCTCCAACGTCCATTCCAAAAGACAATTTAGCGTTTTCCGAAATATTAAATTGGTACGAATAAGCAATATCAATATACGTTTGAGAAGTTGGGCCTAATTGATCGCTAACTACGTTAAAACCAATTCCCATTTTCTCATTAGAAAAAGGCACGTTAGTTCCAAACCGTATTGTTCTAGGAGCTCCTGGTAAATCAATCCATTGGGCTCTGTAAGAACCAATAATCTCAGGAGTTTCGGTAGTACCTACATAAGCCGGATTAAAACTCCCTATATTATACATATATTGAGTATACTGCGGTTCTTTCTGAGCAAATGAGCTGTTGACCGCAAAAAGAGCCAAAGAAATAGCGCATAGGGCTCCTCTATATAAAAATCTACCTTTTTCGTAAATCATTCTTGCATTATCTAATAAGCTGAATCCAGCCTTTTTGAGTTGTCGGCCCCTCTCCAAAATCAAGATTCAGGGTATAAAAATATGTACCGTCTGGTGCATCTTTGCCTTTCCAAGTGCCATCCCATACTTCATCCTCTTTTTTATTTGTGGCATCAAACACCAAATTTCCATATCTGTTGAAAATTTGAATATTATAAACTATCTCTACCAATTCATCATCACCAACCTCATTCTTCTTTATTCTATTAATTTTTAAAATATCATTTAAACCATCATTATTCGGCGAAAACTGATTGTACAAAATGCCAATCTCAACCTCGTTGCGTGTAGTAATTTCTACCCGGGCAGAAGAATTACTATCTAGATCTTCTAAGACACTTTCACTTGGTGTGGAGCTTTCGATAGTGGCAGTATTCAAAACAACTCCTTCGCTCTTAAAAGCCATTCTAATAGAAAGTTCAATTTCTTCTCCTACGGCTAAACTTCGGTTAATCAACCAAACACCTGTTTCATCATTAAATTCAGTTTCTGCAGGTATTACGGCATCAACAAAATCAAATTCGACATTATCATCATTTGTAAAGACATCTCTTACTCGAATGTTTGAAACCGCATCTTGAATTGATTTATTAATTAGCTTAAGGAAATAAATTACTTCAACGTCAGGTACTATATCACTTACCAAACCAGTCACAGTTTTAAGTTTTTCTTTGTCAAAACCTAAGCTAACGGTCTTTTCTAAAATAAGGTTAACCCCAACTGGCAATTCTATTGGTAAAGTTATTGTAGCACTATTATTCGCAGGGGTATTATCTTCAGGAAAAGAATCTAACAATTCGGCGGTGTTATTATACGAACCACCCTCAAGAATGGTAACCGTCATTGATAAAGTTTGGGTTGACAAGGGATCCATTTCAATAATTTCCCACTCTCCCATTTCCACATTATAATCACCACCAGAGGCTTCATGAGAAATATATTCAAATCCACTTTCTAATAAATCTCCTATTTTAATCTCTCTAGCCTTGGCATCACTTAGGTTTCTTACTGTTATTGTAAAAGTGACTTCATCACCAATTAAAGCATTTAAATTGTCTACTTCCTTTGAGATTTCTAAGTCTATAGGATCAGGGTTACAGTTTGGATGGTTTATATCTGGAACACAAGGATTATCAGGTTCTGGATCGTTAACATCAGGAACTTCGTCTAAATCAAAATCACAAACACCATTCATACGACTTGGCACACAAGGGTTCTCATTTGCCGGATCGATTTGATCTACAACACCATCTGAATCACTATCCAAAATATTTGAATCCAAAGCATCAATTATACCATCCTCATCTTCGTCAAGTGGGTTTTCAATATCAGCACCCACTTCTTCGCCATCGTTTATACCGTCACCGTCAGTATCTGGATTCGTCGGATCAGTACCTAAAGTAGCCTCAGGGCCATCAAATAATCCATCTAAATCAGTATCAATATCACAGTCGTTTAAGGTGATAGTTATTACTGAAGAATCATCTGTACAAGGGGCTTGAGCACCAGTGGTAGAATAGGTAAAAACGTACTCACCATCTGGGCGACCTTCGAAATTTATAATATTATTTGACGGAATATTAATATCAGAAATAGGGCCGCTTGTATAAGACCATCCGCCAGCGTCTTCACCTGAAAGCAAATCATCCAAATCTAAAATGGTAGGTCCATTAGCTGCTACGCTACACGCAGATGCGTTACCATTATTTTGGGGTGTACCTGCTGAGGGCTGCTGAGCAACGGTTGCAATAGCCTGTTGTCTTTCACTTGTACAACCATTGAAGGTTGCTTCTGCGTAAAATGAAGTGGTAGTCGAAAGAATTGGAGTAGTAAAACTTGAGCCCGATCCTATAATACCACTACTTGTTTCAGAAGCGTACCAATTTATTGTAGCATTATCCACACCTGCCATTCCAGTTGCTGTAAGTACGACAGTACCTGTATCACAACGTTCTGCTCCCTGAACATTTGTCAATGTAGGGATTACTTTAGAAAGCAAACTAACTTCTAATGGTGGACTAACACAATTATTATCTGCATCGAAATAGTACCCAAAGTAACCTCCAGGTAATGGATTGGCCACAAGAGCATCTGAAATAAAATCCGCTTCTGCTACTGGTCTCTCCAACATACTAGTAGCCCATTTTAATTCGGTACCACTTGGTGCACTTCCGGTACCTCCCAAAACATAATCATTTAGGCTACCCATTATTGGCCCACAAAAATCAGTTTCGATGTCATTTAAAGCAGGAGCAGTATTACCAGCAACACAAGGGTCACAATTTCCAACAGAAATAGTGAAAACTGCTGAATCTTCTTCACATGGTTCCATTGCATTATTTGTGGTATATGTATAAATATAGGTTCCTTCTAATCGATTTCTAAATTGAACCCTGTTATTAGCATTTGGATTCAACTCCTGTGGACCCATAGTAAATTCCCAAGTTCCTGGATCAACTCCTGGAGAAAGCAAGGTATCTAAATCCAATAAAGTATCCCCAAAAGTATCATCAGGATTATTACAGGCAGCACCATTGGCGTCTGCACCCGCATCTGGGGTTTCACTTAAAGTAATAACAAGTGAATTAGAGGGAGGACTAGAGCAAAAAGTTGTTCCTGTACCTGCTGAAAAAACCGCATAATAAGTACCTGAACCAGCCGCAGCCGCAGCAGCTGCGCTAAGAAGTTGTGCTTCCGTAGGGTTGGCGCTTAAACTCCATCGAGTAACAGAATTAGAAGGCCCAGAATTGTTCACAAAACTATTCAAATTGACGCTCGACACATCACATAAACTAGTTGGATCATTGTTAAAAGTAGGTGCTGTATCAAAATCAGCACAAGGATTGCAACCGGTGACTTCTATTTCGATATCAGCAGTATCATCGTCACAAGCCCCTGAACCTGTCACAGTATATCGATAGATATAAAGGCCGGCGGGGTCGTTGTTGAAATTCACAACAGAAGATGCATTGGGAGCTATTTCTACAGGGCCAGAAACCCAATCCCATGTGCCTCCCGCATCTTCACCTGTCAGCACATTGCTCAAATTGATTGCTGTCGCTACTCCAAAACCACTTTCATTACATCTTTCAGCAGTTGTATTATTTCCTGCATCTGGGGATTCATTCAAATCTATAACGAGTGGGGCTGATGCTTGAGTTTGGCAAAAAGATGCACCAGAACCTGCTGTGTAAAAAGCGTAATAGGTATTTGAATTTGCTTGAGTAACTGCCGTTCCTGTAATAAATGGAGCACCAGCAGAGTCTAAACTCCATCGCAATGTAGAACCTGTTGGCCCACTATTAGACACAAGTGTATTTAAATTAACGCTTGCTACATCACATAAACTTACTGGATTAGTACCAAAAGCGGGTGCAGTATCTCCTGCAGCACATTCATTATCTATTATGGTTACCGTAGCAGTATCAACTGTTCCAATCTCATAAAGAGCAGAACTAGTCCCTGTCAATCGAATTGTAATCGTTTCAGCACCCTCAAAATCTGGGTCATCAAATGCTTCTACTGCAACATGACTAAAGCCCTGTAAATCGGGAAACAAAATTGCTGTATAAGATGCATTTACCCGACTTGTCAAATCAAAATCATCAGGGGCAGGACCTGGCCCATCTGCCGTGCTACTGCCTAAAACAGTAAAAAACACTTCAACAGTTTCTCCTAGCCCATTAAAAACAGAATTATTCTCTAAATCGTCTAAAGACACTAAGCGAAAATTTCCATCGGCACCATCTTCTAAAGCTTCGTCGACAAACAAAGGGCTGTTGGTATCAAATGAAATTTTACCTTTGTCATTGTCAGTGATATTTAGGGTTACTGAACTTTGATTTGGATCTACAGTACCAGATCCTAAGACACTTAGTTGATTAAGAGTAATCGTAATAGTCTCTATATCTTCAACGAAATTATCATCAACAATGTTAATCTCAGTAGTAATAGATTGAGGTCCTTCGTGAATAATTGTAACACTTCCCGAAGAAGCCAAATCATGGTCTATACCGGAGGTTGAAGTACCAGTTACTGCATAAGAAACTGCGGAAGCCAAAGGGTTATCAAAATCTCTAGATATTGTAAAACTAGCTGTATTTTGAGCTCCAGGCGCCGTTACTTCTTCGGCCGCGTCGTCATTAGATGTAATAATAATGTTCTGAGCCCATAAAGAAGGCATCATCAAAAAAGCTCCAAAAAATAAAATTCCTTTAAAAACTTTTAAAAGATTCATAAAGGATAAATGTTCTTGTTTCAATATCATAATCTGTTCATTGAATTACAACTAATTCAAGGGACAGCATAAATTAGGCACTCTAAGTAGGTAAAAAATGGGGTCAATATTACTAAAAAAAAACGTCTAATACCCTAAATAACGGGGGAAATGTGAGTTTATAGAGATTAACAACAGATAAAATCGGCCACTGCGTTTATTCAAGAATGGCCGAAGTAGTTTCAACATCTCCGTTTATCTTTCGAACTAGACCCTGCAACACCTTACCGGGTCCAACCTCAGTAAACAGGGAAGCTCCATCCTTTATCATGTTTTGAACACTTTGTGTCCATTTAACGGGAGCAGTCAGCTGCGAGATTAAATTCTTTTTGATTTCATCGGAACCTGATACTGCCGTTGTCGGTACATTTTGATAAATCGGACAATTGGCACTACCGAAAGCTGTACTTTCTATGGCACTTGCCAACTCTTCTCTTGCTGGCTCCATTAATGGAGAATGAAAAGCCCCACCAACAGGAAGAACTAAAGCTCTCCGAGCTCCTGCTTCTTTCATCTTCTCACAAGCGACCTCTATTGCATTCACTTCTCCTGAAATTACCAATTGACCTGGGCAATTATAATTTGCAGCAACTACGATGCCATTGGTTTCTTCGCATATCCTTTCAACCACATCATCAGGCAAGTTTAAAACAGCAGCCATTGTACTCGGTTGTAATTCACAGGCTTTTTGCATCGCCAACGCACGCTGGGAGACCAATTTGAGACCATCCTCAAAATTTAGAACTCCATTCGCCACCAAGGCAGAAAATTCTCCAAGAGAATGACCAGCAACCATATCAGGCTTGAAGCTGGCGCCCATTACTTTGCTTAAAATCACAGAATGTAAAAAAATAGCTGGTTGCGTTACCTTAGTTTGTTTTAAATCCTCTGTAGTACCTTCGAACATGATGTCCGTAATATGGAAACCTAATATTTCATTGGCATTCTCGAATAGTTCTTGAGCTACAGGGTATTTCTCGTAAAGGTCTAACCCCATACCTACAAACTGAGCTCCCTGACCAGGGAATATATATGCATTCATTGTTTTCTAATTTGATTGGCAAAAATAAGCATATCTAGCTGCGGCACAAGCCAAAGTTCAAAATACTAACAACTGGAAAGCCATAAGCCCTACTCCTCATCTTTGAACCAACTAGAGTATTTCACATAGTTATTAGCAATTCGATCTATTTCACCCGAGCTTAATTCAGGGCTAATGTCTTTTATCTTTTTAGCTGGCATTCCCGCCCATACCGTTCCCGATGGCACATGTGTTCCTTTTGTAACTACAGCACCAGCAGCAATAATACTATTACTTTCGACTATGCAGTCATCCATAACAATACTTCCCATTCCTATCAAAACATTATCTTTTATGGTACAACCGTGTACCAGAGCGTTATGACCAATAGAAACATTATTTCCGATTGTAGTTGGTGATTTTTGATAGGTACAATGCACAACTGCTCCATCTTGCACATTCACTTTATTTCCTAACTTAATGAAATGTACATCTCCGCGTAAAACAGCATTAAACCAAATGCTACATTGACTCCCCATACTTACTTCACCTACAATAGTTGCATTTTCGGCAATGAAACAATCTTCCCCTATTTGAGGAGTTTTCCCTCTTATCGTTTTTAAAATCATGTTTTGGATTGAGTATTAGAAAAGTATAGTCTAAAAATAAGCTAAAAGATCCTTTTTCTTTGAGGCAGATACTAATAATTCTTTTCCATTGGAGACGACCACGCTTCCGCCTTTACCCTTGCGATACTTCACTACCTCATTCACATTCACTAAATAGGATTTGTGAATACGTGCAAAAGCAAATTTAGAAAGAGCTTCTTCAAAATACTTCAAAGTTTTACTCACTAAAATCTTCTTATTTTCTAAATAGATCTCTGTGTAATTATCATCAGCTTTACAATATAAAATATCAGCCACATTAAGTATTTGAAAACCATCTTGTTGCGGAAGTGTTATTTTACCATCAACCTTATTCAATTTCGGAGTTAGAACACGATCTTCTAGCGCATCTTCTTTTTTTCTTATTTCCGTAACGTAATCTACTGCCTTAATCAATTCATCAATATTAATGGGCTTCATTAAATAATAAGCCGCATGATTGTTTAGTGCGTCCATTGCATACTGATTGTAAGCGGTTACAAAAACAGTTTCAAATGTTCTATCTGGCATTTGATCAAGCAGGTCAAAACCATTACCAAAAGGCATTTCAACGTCAAGAAAAACCAAATCTAATGCATGCTGGTCAATTAATTTTTTAGCTTGCTCGATCGATTCCGCCTCACCAACTAAGCTTACGTTCTGACAGTACTTGGCCAAGTAATTGCTTAATATCTCACGACTATTCGCTTCATCTTCTACTATGATTGCGTTTAATTTCATATCAATCTTTTTTTAGAGTAAATAAGACTTGTGTGCCTGAACCATCATTTTCCAAATCAGAAATAGCAACATCTACCTTATCCTTATACATATCATTCAAAATAGCAACCCTCTTTTTAATGTTGCCCATTCCTTTAGATTTTTGCTTCTTTTGATTCTGTGTTTTTAGTGCCGCGGATTTTTTCCTCCCTATGCCATCATCAGTAATCGTAATTTCTATAGTTTCTTTATCCTTTTGCTTTAATTCAATTTTTAGCAATCCCTTTTCTTCCTTATATCGAAGTCCGTGCCAAATGGAATTCTCGATATATGGCTGTAAAAGCATCGGAGGAATTTGAAAAGCAGCAACATCTAAATGCTCTTCTAATTCAATGTTGTAATCAAACTTATCAGGAAAACGAGAGTGTTCTAATTTCACGTACAACTCCAAGAGTTCTAGCTCCTTGGATAAGGGAATAAAATCTTCTTCAGAATTTTCCAAAACCGACCTCATCAAGGTTGAAAACTCACTTAGATATCGATTCGCACTGCGTTCGTCACTTTTTGCGATGTAGTTATTAACAGAATTTAGCGCATTAAAAATAAAATGCGGATTCATTTGTGAGCGGAGCGACTTCAGCGCCAACAAATTATTAGCCAATTTCTGCTGCTGGTTGCTGCGATAAAAGAAAAAGGTAGCTAAACCCATTAAGATCAGTCCAAAAATCAAAGAATAAATAACCCATTTTTGGCGCTTATTACTCTCTTGTATTAATTGTTGTTCAGTTACGGCTAAGTCATATTTGCTTTGTGATAATTCACGCGCTTGTTCTAAACCGGAAATGCGGCTTTGCTTTGTAGAAATTTCTCTATTGAATCGAGCGGCTCGCGAAATCTCCTGTTCTTTACGAATATATAGTGTGTCTACCACTGAAACATAGGCTTGATAAGTTGCTAAGGCTTTTGTGAAATCGCCCTGATTCTCATAAACCTCAGAAAGTTTTCTGGTAGCATCTTTTTGAACTACAAGATCATCATCAGTATCGGCCTCAATAATACTTTTCTCTAAATACGGAATAGCCTGTTCATACTTATCTTGGGCGATATAGGCATTCGCTATCTTGTAGTTAATACGTTGTGCGGTAATAGTATCAGCAGTGATTTGCCCTGATTTCAGCTCTACCTTGGGTTTAGGAAGACTATTCAATTCATTTAAACTTTGTTTTCGCAATTGAATTTCATCATCGTAACGATTCTTTTTATTGTAAAAATCGGCTACTTTTTCCTTTTCTTGAATCGCTCTCTGCGGTGCTTGACTCTCTGCCAATTTCAGAGAATTTCCATAATACCCTTCAGCTTCAATAGATTTGTCATCGGTTGCATAGACATCAGCAATTTTTGAATTCAAATCAGTCATTTTAGGAGTAATTTGATTCTTTTTGGCAACGGTCAAAGCCTCCTCATAGAAATCAACTCCTTTTTTCAACCTACCTAATCCTGCATAAACATCTCCGAGACTTTCATATAATTCTACTTGCTGAAAAGGAATTAAATTTTTGACCTTCAATAAGGGCGAAAGTGTTTTTTCGGCTTCTTTATATCTCTTTTCTGACAAATATGCACCACCAAGTAAAAGGGTCGTTTTACTTGTTTTATTGGCCGTAAGAGCATCTTTGAAGCTTGTAACAGCTAGGTCATATTGCTTATGATATTGGTATATTTCGCCGAGAGCAGTTAAAGACAAGGCCAATTCTTTCTTATTTCCTCGTTTTCCTAATTGCGCAATTGATTGGGTTATAAAATCGATACTTCTTTCAATGTCATTTTTCTTATAATAATTCGCAGAATCAAGATATGATTTGTGAATCGATATCTGATCATCCTGTACTCTTTTACTTTTTGATCGGGCGGAGCTACTTTCAGAATAACCCTCTACCAAAACATCAACATCTTCATCGCTGGTAATTATATGCCGTTTGGTTTCAAACTCCGGACTTTTAAAAATTAGTTCATCGCCTATTGAAACCTTGATTTTATATTCTCCCAAAGCATCTGTAATTGCATACGCTCCTGAATTGGTCGAAACTTCCACTCCAGATAAGGGTTCAAAATTTTCTTTCCCTTGAACCGTCCCTTTTATTTCAATAGTTCTAGTTGCTTCAATAGAGACTTTTTCTCGCAGCGGTTCCGTTTGCGAAAGCACAGGATAACATCCAAAGAAAAAAAGAATGCATATGTAAGTATACTTTGTCATAGTTCTTTCTATACAACGTAAACTTAGCAGATTTATGTGTTACTAAAAAATGAGCAAGTCCCATAATCAAAGCTAAAACAATGCTATTTCTAGACTTTACGCACCCAAGGAGCACGTTTACACATTCAGAAGTACATTTCACTCATTCTTTATTTTTTGAAAAAAAGTTTAGAAATAGTTTTACCTCATAATCACTAACAAACAATTCATGAAATCATTTATAAAAAAGAGATTCAAAAAGACCTTGGCCATATTACTATTGTTATTTGTAGCGCTTTTTATCTTTCGATTGATCTATGGATATCAAACTGTAAATGAACCTACTCTATCTAATGTGTTGAGTGAAATGGTTGATATGTCATACGAAGTACGAAAAAATTATGCCTCCAAAAAATATCAGCTCAATTCGGGTTTGACCCCAATAAACGTTGATCAGAAATACGAGAAAATTGCAGATATCAACACACTGACTACCAAATTTGATATCGAAGAAAAGCAAATTCGTGCTCAAGTAAAAGATTTCGAAGGCCTTATCCAATTTGAAAATAAAAGTGGAAATAAAGGGAATCGCAGATTGAATTTAGTCATTGGTATTCCACCTGACAATTTTGATTCCATTTACAATAGTCTAATTGAGGTTGGAAAAATTCAATCGAAACAGATCACAAAGACAGACAAGACCAATGAATACAAAGAGTTAAATGCTAAAAAAGCTTCTCTTGAAAAAATAAGAACTTCTCTCATTGAACTTAAAGCGAAAGGAGGTCGTATTGACGAATACATGCAGCTTGAAAATCGTATTCTAGAAATAGAACAGCAACTTCAAGAACTTGGTGTTAGTCTAGGAAACTTTGACGATGAAAATGAATTCTGCACAGTTAAAGTTGCGCTCTCAGAAGTAAGAATACTAGAAATAAGTACCCTTCAAAGGGTTAAAGTTGCCCTTGAATGGACTCTAAAGTACTATGCGCTTTTATTGATCGGACTTTCTTTTGCGTCACTTTTAGCGTACTTAATACTTCTATCTGCAGAAAAAATTAAAACAAGTATTTAATAGAAATAAACAGATTTTCCTCTTTACTGAAATGAGTTCATTAGAGGCAGGAAAATGAAAACAAAAATCTTAATTATGAAAAATGTAAAAAAAGTTTTAGGAATTGGGTTAATAGCTCTTACACTATCTAACGCTTACGGATGCGAACTAAAACCAAAAAATTCCACAGAACCACTGATCGCACATGCTGTCACAGACGCTGAAAAAGAGGCGAATAATACCGTTAAAATCGCACTTCTATTAGATACTAGTAATAGTATGGATGGACTCATCAATCAAGCCAAGGCTCAACTTTGGGATATTGTAAATAAGTTCACGCATGCCAAATGCGGAAACGAGGCTCGGCCAAAACTACAAATTGCCTTATACCAATATGGAAACGATAATTTATCTTCTCAAGAAGGCTACATTCAACAAGTATTGGATTTTAGTGATGATTTAGATGAGATTTCTGAAAAGCTCTTTTCATTAACCACAAATGGCGGAGAAGAATATTGCGGAGAAGTCATTCAAACCTCTTTGAAACAATTAAACTGGGGAAAAAATGAAGACAACCTAAAAATGATTTTCATTGCCGGTAACGAACCCTTTACACAAGGAAAATTAAACTACAAAGATGCGGTTAGTAACGCCAAAGAAAAAGACGTAGTGGTAAACACTATTTTTTGCGGAAACTACGAACAAGGCATCAATACCGATTGGAAGAATGGCGCAAAACTTACTGGAGGAGAATACATTGCTATCGACCATAACCGTCAAGTTGTTCACATCGACACTCCTTATGATGAAGTAATCATTAAGCTCAATTCAAAATTGAACAAGACGTATATTTCTTATGGTGCTTTAGGACAATCGAAAATGAAAAACCAATATGCTCAAGATACCAATGCGATGGCCATGGAAGAGGCAGTAGCTGTAAAAAGAGCGGTTAGTAAAAGTTCAAGACTATATAGCAATTCTTCTTGGGATTTGGTAGATGCTTCAGATGACAAAGATTTTGATGTGTCCAAACTTAAGAAAGATGAACTTCCTAAAGAATTACAGGGAAAAGCAGCTGGTGCAATTACTGAGTACATTGATGAAAAGAAATCAGAAAGAACTAAAATTCAAAAAGAGATTCAAGAACTCAATGCAAAGCGAGAAGCATTTATTGCCAAAAATCAAAAAGAAGGCTCAAAAGGAGAATTAGAAAATGCAATGCTCGAGGCTATAAAAAGACAAGCTGAAAAGAAGAATTACAAATGGGATTAAACAACTAACACCCGAGTCATATTAGATAAATTGTTGAACGCAGTTGGTTGGTGTTTAGTTGATGGGTCTATCCGAAAATAAGGGTAGGCCCATTTTTATACTATTGCGCCGCTGGGCAATAACAATCGTACTTTCTTTCGGTTTGTCCGAAATCGTAACCTAAGGTGATTTGGTGAAACCCACCGTTATCAAATCGAATGTCACCCGATTGATAGGAGTAGTTGTATGAGACTAAGAAATTTTTAATATTGGCACCAATAATTGGTGTAAATAATTGAAGCCTTTGCTCACCGAAGCTTCCGTCAGTTTGAAATTGAGCTCCGTCAAAACTGCGTCGGTAGGATACGCCTCCCCATATTCTTCCAAAATTTACGTCTTTATAAATCTTAGCATTGATATCTAAGGTTTTTTCTCTGGTAAAATCAGTCATTTGAAACAATACCGATGGTTCAATTTGAACCTCATTCCTTCCAAAAATATAGCCCATTGAAACTAAATACCTTCTTAAATTATCAATAACAGGAACATCATCAGGGTTTGTTCTACCAAAACGGTAGAGACTTCTTTTAGATTCCAACAGATTTAAAATGGCGAAATGAGAATAAAACTCCATTTTGTTATACGACATTCCAAAGTCTACATTGAAATAGCCTTGACTAATTTTACTTCCCACAATAGAAGGGTCAGCATCTATAGATCGAAATTCACTTTCATCTAGGCTACTTTGCAAATAAGTAGGACTCAATCCGAAAGAAAGTTGGTTCAAGTATCTATCATCCCCCCCTATTTTCAAATGATGGGCATATGTAAGTTTTACTCCCGTTTGAGCATGGTAACCATTCGCATCATTAAATATTATAGCTCCAATACCACTATTGCTGTCGCCAAGCCTAAAATTGGCATTTAAGGTTTGTAAGTTTGGCGCTTCATCAACACTAAACCACTGTTTTCTTGCGGTAGCTCTAATTTTACCTCCTTCACTAATACCAGCCATTGAAGGATAAACCAAATAGTAATTATCGGCTAAATAATCAAAATAAACAGGAATACCTTCTTGGGCAGATGACTGATTCCAAAAGGCTACAAGAGTTAAGAGAGATAAGAAAAGATTTTTCATTTATAGACTGGGGCTATAGTTCTATCGACTAAATATAAAGTATAACGGATGAAATACAACTATATTATGCTCTGACATACTGGGAATCTGTTATGTATTTTAACAAAAAGCCTGTAGGTTTCTCAAAAAAATCATTCAATACTCCTTTTCAGCCTACCATATTCAATGTTAACTTCTCAAACAATATTGCCAAGTGATCTTGAAATCTTGAAAACACGGTTTCGGTTACCCAGTTTCTGGGCATCCATATTAGTAATTACTTCGTATTTTTGCAGAAAATAAAATGTAATGAAAGAGTATACAATTACTGTGGTTGAAACGAACAATCCTACGATATTAAAGTTCGAAACGAATCATTTTATAACTACGGGTTCAAACTACGAGTTTAAAAACATTGACGAGGCTAAAAATTCTCCTTTGGCGCAGCAGTTATTCTATTTACCGTTTATTAAAACTGTTTACATTTCTGGAAATTTTATAGGCCTTGAGCGATATGATATTGTAGAGTGGTCAGATGTAAAAGATGAAGTCGCCCAACAATTGGTTGAATATTTGAATGCAGGTGAGCCTACTATTTTGGAGGAAGAAAAGACAAAGAAGGTTGCCGTTACCGTTTATGCTGAAGTAACACCTAACCCATCTACAATGAAGTTTGTGGCAAGTCGCAAAATTGTACCTGCCACTTTTGAATTTAAGAATATCGATGAAGCTAGAGATTCAGATTTAGCTAAAGCTCTTTTTCAATTTCCGTTTGTAAAACAGGTTTTTTTAGATGAAAACTATGTTTCAGTTTCCAAATATGATGTTGCTGAATGGGATGATATCACCATGGAATTGAGAGAACTTATTCGGAATTTTATTGCGGACGGAAAAGATGTTGTTTCTTTGGATATACAACCTCAGAACACAACAGAAGTGCCCAAGCAAAAAGAACAAGCACCTGTTGACCTCGACGATACTTCACTTGAAATTATTGATATTCTAGAAGAATATGTAAAACCTGCAGTGGCAAGTGATGGGGGAAATATTCTTTTTAAATCATATGAGAAACAAACCAAAACAGTAAATGTAATTTTGCAAGGTGCCTGCAGCGGATGCCCTTCTTCAACATTCACTTTAAAAAATGGTATCGAAACTATGTTAAAGAATATGATGGGAGATCGAATCAATGAAGTTGTTGCCTTAAACGGATAATTTGTAAGATTTATATAGCATTTTGCTCCATTAATTTACTATCTTGAGCTAAATCTAAAAACAAGAAAACATGGCAATTTTAAAAGTTATAGAAGTATTAGCAAATTCTGAAAAAAGTTGGGAAGACGCAACAAAAAAGGCAGTTGCGCAAGCTTCTAAATCAGTGAAAAATATTCGTTCAGTTTATATTCAAGATCAAAGCGCCAGCGTTAAAGATGGCGAAGTAAACGATTTTCGAGTAAACGTAAAGATCACTTTTGAAGTGAAATAAGCATCTTACTTTTTAAAAAATGTAAAGCATCCTACTTTCTTGGGATGCTTTTTTTTGGCTTACTTTTTCTTTTGCGCTGTCTGCAAAATAAAATCCTTTAAATAATATGGCTCAAAGTAAGCTACATCTTCGAAATCATGATTTTGAAATTTATCATATGAAAGTTGAGACATTTGTTCTGCAGAAGGTACAGCATCAAAATTGTATTCAAGATTATCAGTAATAATAACATCTTTACATTTGTTAGCACCGCTTCCTATCAATAAGGTCTTTCCTTTTTTTGTGAATTCCAAGAATGAGCTCTCATCTACTATTTCTGCTTTTGTCTCTCGAACTTCGTTAAATTGAATGTCAAAAACCTTGGAATATACCTCCATACGTCGTGCATCTAAAAGAGGAATTACAAAATCGTACTCAGACGACTTTGACTGACTCGCCATACTCTTTAAAGTTTCAATTGAAATTAACGGAATATCTAGAGAAAAGCACAATCCCTTCGCCGCTGAAACGCCAATACGAAGACCTGTATAAGAACCTGGGCCTTTACTCACCGCAATAGCATCTAATTCAGAAAGCGAGACCGCTGCTTTGTTTAGAACATCATCAATGAAAACATGCAGCTGCTCTGAATGCGAATAATTAGGGGTATCATGCTCTTTAATAGCCGTGGTCTTGCCATCTTTTGCCAAACTAACAGAGCAGTTTGTAGTCGCTGTTTCTAAATTTAAAATCCATGCCATAATGGTGGCAAAGATATGTGCTTCATTTTAAAACAAAAAAGACCCGTAAGTGTCTTTGAACACTTACGGGTAAATTTTTGATTATATGGAAGATTAATCTAAGGAGATAGGAATTCCGAAGTAGAATTCTAACACCTTAAGTCTAAAAATATAATCGTATTTCGTTCTGATTACATCCGCTTCCGCATTGTCTACTCGAGCTTGTGCTTGACTGAAAAGAAAGGAATTCATTAAGCCTACGTCAAAGCGTTCTTTAGAATATTGATAGGCCAAACGCCTTGCCTCTAACGTTTTTTCTGCAGCTTCATACGCACTGAAAGAAGTATTCACATTAGCATATGCTTGATTCACCGTGGTCTCTAAAGCTAGCTTATCTTGTTCTAACTGTACTTTAGCCTTTTCTACATTAATCTGAGAACGTCGAATAGAATTTCTAGTACTAAAGCCATTAAAAATAGGAATACTAAGTTGACCTCCGTAAGTGATACCATCAAAAAGCCATAACTGGTCTATGAGGTCAAGTCTAGAGGAAGTACCCGTTGCTGGATCAAATTGTTTTCTACTTGAGTATGATGTATTATAATTAAAAAATGCACTTAAAGTAGGGTATCTGGCTCCTTTGGAAATATCCAAATCCTTTTCAGCAAGAGAAACATTTGATTCTGATAATTTTATATCGTTTCTAAAATCAACCGCCTTAGCGAAAATGGATTTTGCCGAATTATTTAAAATATCAGATGGCGGAATTTCGAAAGCCTCATCTGCAATGTCAAAATTTTCATAATCTGTAATCTGTAGCAATTGAGCCAATGTAATTAGCGAAATAAGCACCTGATTCTGACCATTAACAATTGCTTGCTCCTGACCTGCAGCAGTTGCCTCTATATCAAGCAAATCTCCCTTTGGAACAACTCCGGACTCAACCAACTCTTTAGTTCTATTTAAGTCTTGCTCAGTTGCGGCGTACTGCGCCTGAGCTACTTTAAGAGATTCCTTATTAGAAAGTACATCGAGGTAGTTTAATGCTACATTCAATCGAATATCGTCTTTCAAGTCATCTAAACGATATTGACCCGCTATCGCACTTAGCTTTGCTCTGTTCATGCGATTTTTGTTCTGCATACCATTAAAGAGATTCACGTTAGAAGAAAAACCACCTCCTAAAGTGAAAATTCCCGCTGTAAAATTACTACCTGTAATTGGGTCAGCAGATAAACCTCTATTACCGGTAGCGCTTACTCTTGAATTTAAGTTCGGCAAAAAATTACCAAGTGCATCTGATTCATCAATTTGAATATTTTGAAGGTCTAATTCAAATTGCTCAATACTTAAGTTATTTTCTACCGCATACTCCACGCACTCTTGTAAAGTCCATTTTTTACTTTGTGCGGATAGTATTCCCATTGCTAGTACTAGGAATAGTGCTGTTAGTTTAAATTTCATTTGATTTGTTTTCTTGATTATTGATTGATGTTCTAGTCTTCGCTTTCTTCGCTGCCTTCTTCACCTTCTCCCTCTTTTTCAGTACCCTTCTTGATTGGCTCTGTTTTATTCCATTCTTTGATATTATCCTCTTCCGTTAATCCTGAAACGATTTCAATGTTTACCCCATCAGAAATACCAACTTCGATATCTCTTCTTTCAAACTTCTGCTCCTCCGTTGAGCCTGTGGAAATTTCTACATAAGGCTTATTGGTATCTTTATCAAATTGTAATAAAGCTTCGGAAACGACCAGAATACTATCTTTCTTTTCAAGCACGATAGAAGCATTTGCACTATATCCAGCGCGAATAAAAATACTATCCTTTACTTCTACATCACCCTCTATTCTGAATTGAACAGCTCCTGTCTCTTCTGAACCTTTTGGTGCAATAAATTTCAATTTTGCATCAAGCTCAGTACCTTCTAAAGCCCCTAAGCTAATCTTTAATGGTGTACCAACTTTGAGTTTTCCAACTTCACCTTCATCTACTTTTCCTTCGAAAATCATTTTAGTCAAATCAGCAATTGAGGCTATTGTAGTACCATCATTAAAATTGTTACTTTGAATTACCTGATCTCCTTCTTCCACAGGAATTTCTAAAATGGTTCCTGAAACAGTTGCTCTAATATTGGTGTTAGCAGATGCAGAACCGCCGGCAGAACCTTTACGGATTATCTGATAGTCTGCTTGTGCGTTTCTAAGTTCTTGTTGAGCTTGATCATATTGCAGTTGAAGACTATTGAAATCTTGACTTGCAATCACACCTTTGTCAAATAAGGCCTTATTTCTATTGTATTCTATTTTCGTGTTATTCAAAGCAATTTCAGCACTTCGAACCCTACCACGTGATTGATTCAGTGATTGCTCGTTTGGTACGATTTTAATTTTAGCAATTAAATCTCCTGATTTCACATTTGCTCCTTCTTCTAAATAGATTTTTTCGATAATACCTGAAATCTGAGGTTTAATTTCAACCTCATCTTCTGGAATCACCTTACCTGTTGCTACAGTTTTCTTTTCTATAGAGGAAATAAACGCATTTTGGGTATCGTATGTAATTGCGCCCTTACTATTTGACTTTATAAAAAAGACCGCTGCCCATAGAGCTGCTAAAACGAATACGCCTATTAATATGTATTTTACTGTCTTGTTCATTTTGTATGTTAATTTGTTAAAGGATTGGTTTTATATATCATTCTTCGCGCAAGGCGTCAATAGGTTTTATACTTACCGCACGTTGTGCTGGTATGAGACCAATTAAAATTCCAAGTACTACCATAAGAAATAGTGACATTAGTACATAGGGTATCGGTACAGTCGGATTCGTATAAGGGAAATCACCACCACCAAAGGCGGCCCCCAAGCCCCACAATGTAAAGGCACCACAAATAATTCCGATAATACCGGCTAGCAATGTCAAAACAAGTGCTTCTATAATAATTTGATTTCTTACCTCGGCCGGAGTTGCTCCTAGCGCTCTTCGCACCCCTAATTCTTTGGTTCGTTCTTTCACTGAAATCAACAAAATGTTGCCAATTCCAATGACACCAGCAATAATAGTTGCCACACCCACAATTAGAGATAAAAAGGTAAGTCCATTTGAAAATCCAAATATCTTTTTGAAAATTTCACCCAAATTAAATGCTCCAATGGCCTTTTCATCGGTAGGGTCTACCTTGTGTATTCTTCTTAAGGTCGCCTTTATGTCTTTCTCTGCTTGAATAACGTCCGCATCATCGTATGCTGCAATTGTAAACCAAGAAACATTGTCTCCTGTATTATACAACTTCCGAAATGTCGTAAACGGAATAAAAATATCGCTATCATTATCGAAAGGACCGCCACCAGCAAATTCATGAACCCCAACTACCTGAAAGTTTACATCTTCTATAGATACATATCCTCCTATTGGGTCTTCGTCTTCCTTAAAAAGTTCCTTTTGTGTTCGCTCACCAATTACACATACTTTTCTTTCCTGTTCAATATCAGCTTCATTAATAAATCTTCCGCCATCATAAATGCTTTTAGGAGCTATTTTGGTAAACTCTGGAAAATCTCCAAAAACTGAATAACTACCCGAACGGATACCACGTTTTACAAGTCCAGGTTCACTTCCAAAAATCCCTTTAACATTTCTAGGAGCTATTGCCATAATCTCTGGCACTTGTTGCCGTAGTACTTTAACATCTTGAAGTTTTAACTGAATGGGGCGACCTGTTTTGAATCCTGCATATGGTTTACTTGTTCTATTGGAAAAGACAAACATGCTATTTCTAGCGATGGTCTCAAATTCCTTTTCAAAACCGTTGTCGAGTCCTTTTGATGCACCCGAGAGTCCGATATAAATATAGATACCAATGAATACACCTAACATTGTCAAAAATGTACGGAGTTTGTTCTTTCTAATAGACTGAAAGATCTCACGCCAAGTATCACCATCAAATAGTTGTCTCATCTTATTCGTCTCTTAGTGCCACTATAGGTTTAATTTTTGCTGCCTTTCTGGCTGGAATATATGCGGCTAAAGTGCCGCAGATAATGAGAAGTATGGTCACAAAAATGGCTGTCCCAGAGTTTATGGCAGGGTTCGTTATAAAGTAATCATCTTCCAATACCTTACCTTCAATAATGTTTAATACGATAATGCCTAAAATCATCCCTATAAAACCAAAAATAGCAGTGATGAAAATAGATTCTAACAATATCGTGCTAGTAATAATGCGCGGTGTTGCCCCCATAGCTTTTCGAATACCAATCTCTTTGGTGCGTTCCTTAACAACAAAAACCATAATATTACTAATACCGATAATCCCAGATATAATTACAGCAAAAGCAATACCCGAAATGATGATTTTAAGTGCTCCTGCGAACTGTTGATTCTGTTTTAAATTGTCTGCAACGTTTTGTATAAAAATACCTCTTGGATCTTTCGGACTTATCTGCTTTTTCTTACGAATATAGGTATCAAGTTGTCTTTGAAATTTCATGGCGCCGCTGTAACCAATAGCTTCATTAAATGCCAATATTATTTGCCCTATTTTATCATTGTCTCCTTCTAAAAGTTGACGGGTGGTAAAAGGAATAAAAATATTTCGTTCTTCATTGTCACCGCCGTCATCTTGAAAAACTCCAATAACTTTAAAAACGCTTCCTGAGATATCGATAAACTTACCTAAGGCATCTTCCCCTTCAAAAATATCTTTCTCAACCATTCTACCAATAACCGCGTATTTCGCTTTCTCGCGAATATCTTTTGAATTGATATACCTGCCTTTCATCATAATGGTTTTCTCTGCAGCCTGCATACCTGGTCCCACCCCAAAATTACCGTAGTTATCTGATTTATCTTTGTAAGTAACTACACTTGACCTTTGAATACGAGGTGTTATATAATCGACTAACGGACCAAACTCTTCGATAATATCATCCAAATCTTCATTTTCAAATTCAATCCGTCGCTTTGCTTTGTAACCTGCGTATGGAATAGTGGTCTCAGAAGGATATATTCTGAAAATGTTTGTAGCATCATCACCAAAAAACTTCATAAAAGTATTGTTGAGGCCGTTACCCATTCCGAAAAGTGTGACGAAAATAAAAATACCAAGGGCAACGGTAAAACCGGTCAGAAAAGTACGTAACTTATTTTTCTGAATTGCTTCGAATATTTCTTTCCAAACGTCTCTATTGAACATACTGCGCTGCCCTTACTTGTTCTACTTTTTTATCTTCGATTATGACACCATCTTTTAAATGAACGATACGCTTGCACATATCTGCGATATCAGGTTCGTGGGTTACAATTAATATTGTATTGCCTTGATCGTTGATTTTTTGAATGAGATCCATAACCTCATAAGAAGTTTTACTATCTAATGCCCCTGTCGGCTCATCAGCAAGCAGTACTTTGGGTTCGGCAGCCATTGCTCTTGCGATTGCCACACGTTGTTTTTGACCGCCAGAAAGTTCACTAGGCAAATGCGTAGCCCACTCTTTTAGACCCACTTGATCTAAATATTTTAAAGCCTTTTCTTGACGTTCTTTTCTTCCCACTTTCTGATAGTAAAGCGGAAGTGCCACATTTTCCATGGCATTTTTGTAGTTAATCAAATTAAAAGACTGAAAGACAAAACCTAAAAACTTATTGCGATAGTTCGCCGCTTTAGTTTCATTCAAATTTTTAATTGGTACATTATCTAAATCGTAAGTGCCATCATCTAACTCATCTAACATTCCTAAAATGTTTAGCAATGTAGATTTTCCAGAACCTGAAGAACCCATAATGGCCACTAGTTCGCCTTCTTCTACAGAAAAGTTAATACCTTTTAAAACATGCAGGGAATTGCTTCCCATTTTATACGATTTATGAAGGTTTTTGATTTCAATCATGCTGGTTGTATTTGTTTTGTTTGGCCTTAGCCTAAGGTATTTGGCAATAAGACACCTAAGTTGTTAAATTGTTACAAGATTTCCTCCAAATATTTTGTTAAAGATTAATTTGAATCCTCTTCATCCGATTCAATAGCATTCCAGATCTTAATTTTTTCGTCTTTAGTCAAACCAGATTTAACCTCTACATGAATTCCGTCACTGATGCCTAATTCAATATCTCGTCGTTCAAATTCTTGATCTCCTGTAGCGATTTCTACAAATGGTTTCTTCGTTTCGTCATCAAACTGTACCAAGGCTTCCTTGACGGCTAAAACACTATCTGCCCTAGCCAAAATAATGGATGCATTTGCACTTAATCCTGCTCGGATAAACACCGAATCTTGTTTCTCTAAAGTGCCCTTAATTTCAAATTGAATAGCACCATTCTCTTCTTTTCCTTTTGGAGCAATATAATCTAAAACCGCATCAAATTTTAAGTCTTCTATGGCTCCCACTGTAATTTCTAAGGGAAGGTCTTCTTTAATTTTACCTACCTCAGATTCATCGACCTTTCCTTCGAAAATCATTTTATCTACATCAGCAATAGCCGCTATAGTAGTACCCTCATTGAAATTGTTACTTTCTATTACTTGATTACCTACCTCTACCGGAACCTCTAGGACCATGCCACTAACCGTGGCCCGAATTTGAGTATTAGCGGCACTTCCAAAGCCTTTGGTTGTTCCTGTTTTTACAATATCATAACGTTTGTTTGCTGCACGATAAGCTTGCTTAGATTGATCATAGGTTACTTGAGCACGTTCTAAATCTACTTTTGAAATAACTCCTTTAGAGAATAAGTTCTTTTGACGTTCCAAATTGCGGAGTTGATCATCTAAACCAATTTTAGCTTCATCTATTGAGTTTCGAGCATCGTTTAAGGAATTCAAATTCGGAACTACCTTAATTCGACAAATCAAATCTCCTGATTTTACATAATCTCCACCTTCTACAAACACTTCTTCAATAACACCTGAAATATTTGGCTTAATCAATACTTCTTCTAAAGGAAGAATGCTTCCGGTAGCAACAGTTTTTTTAATAATAGTCTGTTTAGACGGTTGATCGGTTTCATAGACAACAGGGTCCTCTGAATTTTTTTGATAGAGGTAATACATTGCTCCTCCAAATAAGACGACGATGAGCAACAAAATGATTCTGGTAACTGACTTCTTCATGTTTTGATTGGTTTAATATTATAGACTGATGATTCTATTCTGTTCGTAATGCTTCAATTGGTCTCACTCTAATAGCACTGTTTGCGGGTATAAAACCTGCCAATAATCCTGAGATTACCAATATCAGAAGTGCAATTAAAACCACACCTAAACTGACACTTGGGTTTAAAAACATATCTACAGGGCCAACATTATCTAATAGGGTATTTATGCCATAAATGGATAGTGCTCCAAAGATGATTCCTACCATACCTGAAATAATGGTTAAAAAGATTGACTCCATTAATATCTGTAACTTAATCGACCATGGATTTTCACCTAGCGCGCGACGTATGCCAATTTCTTTGGTGCGTTCCTTTATCACAATGAGCATAATATTACTTACCCCAATTATTCCGGAGATAAGCACTAAAATTCCAACAAAATATGCGATAAAACTTAAGGCTCCGAAAAGGCTTTCGACCCTATTAAATTGCTCATATAAATCAAAAAATCCAATAGCTCTTTTATCTTCAGGATGTACTTTTCTACTTTGCTTAACGGTTTGAATAATTGACTCGTTAAGCGCACTAATTGAACTCCCGTCTTCAGCAGTGAGGGCCATCCAACCAACGTTATCTGACCTATTAAAAGCTTGGGAAAATGTAGTAAATGGAAGATAAATCTGTCGTTCGCTATTCTCACCCCCGCCGTTACTGGTCTTTTCTTTATAGGTGCCAACTACCATAAAGTTCACCCCACTTATTTTGAGATAGGTACCTAAGACTTCTTCATCTTCCTCATACAAATCTTCTCGTATACCATCGCCAATAACAGCAACTTTTCTTTTTTCCTCGATGTCATTATAGTTGAGGAATCGTCCCTGCGCAACGTACATAGGGTTTTGCTGGATAATTTCCGGATAATCACCAAAAACTCTATAATTACCACTTTCAGTACCCCTTATGGTATTATCTCCTTCATTATTTCTTAGTCCATTTCTTGGAGAAATTATCCTCAATTCTGGCACTTCTCTTCTTAGAAGATCAACATCTTCTAACTTAAAATTAAAATTTCGCCCCTCAGGCAAGCCCTCGAATGCCATGGTGGTGGTTTCCGTCCACATGAACATGGTATTTGTGGCAACTCCATTAAAATCTTGACGGATGCCATTTTCAAGTCCCTTTCCTGCGGCGAGTAAAATGATTAAAATAAATATACCCCAACCAACGCCGAATGCTGTGGCAACCGTTCTTAGCATATTACTAGAGAGTACTTCCAATATTTCTTTCCAACGGTCTTTGCTAAACATTTTGCTCTTTGGTTTTTTCTAAATACAATCTCGACTGTAAACTATTCATCTCTTAATGCTTCAATAACCTGTACTTTTACAGCCTTCCATGCTGGAAAAAATCCTGCTAAAGTACCTGCTATAATTAGTAAAATAACCGTGGAGAAAGCAACATTAAAATTTACAGATGGATTTAACACATAATCTACCTCGACATGCGGACCAACTATTTCCAAAAGCCCCATACTAAAAATGAGTCCTGTAAAGCCCGCAATGGCAGTAACAAAAATGGCCTCATGCATTATCATTCCTATAATTGACCATGGTTTAGCTCCTAAAGCCTTTCGGATGCCTATTTCTCGAGTTCGTTCTTTAACTACAATCAGCATAATATTACTGACACTTACCACACCGGCAATAATTGTAAAGAAACCAACCGCCCAAAAGAAAATTTCAATGGCAGTGCCTAAATCATAGAAGCGTTTTGCTTCTTGAATAGGATTCCAAATTCGGATGGCACGGTCGTCATCTGGCGCTACATTATGTTTTTGTTTTAAATAGCGCATCAGTTGATCTGTAAATACAGTATTCTCAGCAACCATATCATCAAAAGACTCCCTTTCAGGAAGCATAAAATTCATATTATTTATCTTATCAGCCCCATTAAAAGTTAATTGTGCAGTAGTGATGGGCACAAAAAGACGTTCTTCTTCACCTTCATTTTCTCCGTGTTCTCCAAAAACACCAACGATTCTAAAACCGGCTCCTGATATGGTAAGGTACTCTCCAATGGGAGTTTCTACATCTACAAAAACTTCCCTTCTAATTTTATTACTTATTACAGCAACCTTTGCATTTTGTTCGACATCAGTTTGATTGATAAACCTACCCTCTGATAAAAATTCATTTTCGATTGTTTGGAGATCACCATTTGTTCCGGCAACATTGTAAACTAGAAGATCATTCTTATAAACTACCTGAACATCTCTTGGAAAATAAAGCATAGATGCTTTCTCAAAATCCGAACCCATCGAAACAGTAATAGTTTCGAAATTCTCGTTACGCAACTGTATTTGCCTACCAGGATTCAAACCTTTGTATTCAATAGTTGTACGTCTTGGCCAAACCCACAAACTAGTTGCAGCATCTTCTTTGAACTCTTCAGCAATGCCATTTTGCATACCTTGACCAAAGCCCAATAAAATAACGAGAATGAAAATTCCGGAGGCAACGGATAGACCCGTGAGGAAAGTCCGTAGTTTGTTTTTACGGATGGTATCAAAGATTTCCTGCCATCTTTCGATGTCGAACATTGTAGTGATTTAGTTGATTGATGAATGCAACTTAGTTATGGTCGCACATGTATATGACTACAAGTTGTCAAAATTGTTACAGTTGGACTAACAAAAAAATGTTAAAACAATTTAAAGGCCTTAGTTTTTCATCTTTTTATAGACAAAATAGAAAAGAACTCCTACCAAAACGTAAGGTATAGCCATCAAATAAACTATACCATTATTGATGCCTTCTGCCGTTTCTGTATTTCCTTCGCTCTCTAAAACAGCTCGGCACATAGCGCATTGCGCCTCCATACTTTCTGGAAGAACTAGAAACGATAAGAAGAGTAAAACAATAATTTTTTTCATTAAAAAGGCCCTTTAGTGTGCTTAGGACGATATTATATTAATTAACATAATAGGGTGAAATCATAAGATATACTACTACTCCTGAAATGGCAACATATAACCAAATTGGAAAAGTAATTTTGGCAAACTTTCGATGACTCTCATAATTACCTAAATACCCCTTAGCATAGGTTTTTAAAACCAACGGAATTACTACTATAGATAACACAATATGTGAAATCAATATGAAAAAGTATATATAACGTGAAATACCTTCTCCACCATATGAAGTAGATTCAGAAGTCATGTGATAAATAATATACAACACTAAAAAAACTAACGAAAGACCGATACAAGTGGTCATTAATTTTTGATGTAACGCTTGATCTCCCTTCTTAATAGCCATAACCGCTGCTATCAATAAAATAGCCGTAAGTCCATTTATTGCAGCATAAATAGGAGGAAGAAAACCCATTCGTTCAACACCATCAATTTTAACTCCAAATAATAGGGCAACAACCAAAGGAACAACAATAGAAACAATGGTTATAAATCGATTAAACTTTCTCTCTTTCAAGGCTAAATCTTCCATTTACTCTTCAAGTAACTTTTTAATATCTTCTTTCAATACTGTGATCTGCTGTTTTTCACCTTCCTCATTTACTCCAGCCTTCTCAGAAATAGAACCTCTATAATAAACAATTGGGTTACCAAATTCATCAACTCTAGAGCGTATGAAGCCGTTTTTATCAATGAGTGCGAATAAACCAGAATGTTCAAAGCCTCCTGGGGCGTCTGGCATTTCCGCTGCAAATATATTGAACCCGCTATTCGCCAAGTCATAAATTTGAGTTTGATCTCCGGTCATCAAATGCCAGTCTAGATCGGTTACACCATAGCGCTCCGCATATTCTTTTAAAACCCTTGGTGTATCATATTGTGGGGTGATCGAGAAGGAGGCAATTCCAAAATTGTCTGATTCAGAAAATTCATTTTGAATCTCTACTAGATTCTTAGACATAATTGGACAAATAGAAGGACAGCTTGTAAAAAAGAATTCCGCCACAAAAACCTTTCCTTCATAGTCTTTGTTGCTAATTACCAAACTATCTTGATTGATAAACTCAAAACTGGGAACTCTCCTCTTTTTTCCATTCAACATAACGAATGCCAAATCACCACTATTATCTTTAACATTCATCCTGTCATTCTCGGTAACAGTGCCGCTTTTCAAACGATTAACGATTTTAGGAATAAACAGTATTCCGAAGACCAAAACCACTAATGATACCCAAACGTAGGTGTATTTATTCTTCATTACTTTCTGCGATCTGCGTTATTTTTTTTCAAAGCCAATCGATACTCTGCTAGTATTATCTTTACATCATCTACCATTTCATTATTTAACTCTGCCACCGATTCACTATTAAACCCATATTTAATTTTCGTTTTCTCGGCAATGTCCTCGTCTCTGCCTCTCAATTTCAGATCCTTATCAATAATAAACACATAAGGTGTAGCCTTTGAATCATCTAATTTCAAATTTGTTCTTAACCCATCAAAAAAACCTTGTATTTGCTTCTCATCTGTATAAACGAATTTCCATTTCTTGGTATCCGCCAAAGCACTTAATTCTTTCTTAAGCTCGGTCACCTCGGTTTCCGTACCATTGGTAGCTAACATAACAAATTGCAAATCATCGAATTCGTAAAATCGCTTGTATATTTTTTGATTCAAGTTTAAAACATTCGCCCGTTTTGAATTAATATCGCTTCCCAGAAAACCTAATATCGTTATCTTATTCTTTAATAAAATAGTATCATTTACAGGAGGGACTTCCTGCAAGTTTTCAGTAAGTACTGCTAGTTTTCCAAAATTAGTCGTCCCTGAAAGAAAAAATAAATAGGCTACAATTGGAAGAACAAATAAGATTGCGAGAACAAAGGTCTTTTTCATAGATTCAGTTCTTATATCACTCCTTATGGAAGTAATGTAGATTCCAATAAAATTGAGCAGATGCCAAAATAAATATGGCACAAGCAAAAATAAAAAAGACGGCAATCAAGCCGTCTTTTTTATCTGTTAATAATTCGTTAGAAATTCCAAGCAACAAAGCCATCTTTGTAGACATTGTATACATAATCAGCTTCAAAAAGAAGAATAAAAACTAGATACAACACAAGAAAAATTGGTGTCCAAACTATAGCTCTTCTCAAAGAAGACTTCTCATCTCTTAAGTGCATAAAGTCCCAAGCAATGTAATACGCTTTTACAAGCGTTAAAATGATGAATATCCAGTTCAACAACTTCATCCCTAAGAAATACGTATCTGTTAGAATTTCAGGCTTTAGAATACCTAGAACTACCTCTACAGCCGTAACAACACATAAGAAGGCAAGTACACCCCATATTTTTTGTGTGTTAGATTTGAATTTCCATAGTCCTCTAAAAATCTCTAATTTGTGTTCGTGTGCCATTTACTTTAGACGTTAGACGCTAGACATTAGATGCTAGACTGTATATTAAAACTTGCTTTCTAATTTTTCAAAGATTCTCGCCTTCGCGAGAATGACATTAAATCTTATACTAAGTAGAAGAAGGTAAAAACAAATACCCAAACTAAATCTACAAAGTGCCAGTACAATCCAACTTTTTCAACCATCTCATAGTGACCTCGTTTTTCATAGGTACCAAGAACTACATTGAAAAAAATGATTAGATTAATTACAACTCCTGAGGTTACGTGAAAACCGTGAAAACCTGTGATAAAGAAAAAGAAATCTGCAAACAGTCTGCTTCCATATTCATTTTGTATGAGGTTTGCTCCTTCAACAACTTGAACTGCATCACTCAATTTCGCCAGAGACTCTTCTCTCGTTAAAACCGTTTTCTCTCCTTGCCCTTCTCCTTCTTGGATGATAGCTTCAGTTCTAATTACGATATCAGAATTTGTTTTGAAACCAGCAACAACTTCATTCAAAGAATAGGATGGAAGCGCAGTGCCTTCATAGTACCAAACACCATTCTTTTTTTCATGATTAACTCTTTCACTTTCAATAGTTGAAGCGAAATCTGCAATTGCTGCTCTTTCGCCAGTTTTAGCATTTACAAATTGCAAAATACGACCGCCCTTAGTTTCTAGAGCTCCAAAATCACCTTTGATAAAAGTCGCCCATTCCCAAGCCTGTGAACCAACGAAAATAGCACCCCCAATAATCGTCAAAAACATGTACCAGATAACTGCGTTCTTTTTCATTCTATGCCCCGCATCTACCGCAAGTACCATTGTTACTGAAGAAATGATCAGTATCAAGGTCATAAAAGCCACATAAATCATCGGAAAATTTCCGTGCACAAAAGGAACGTGCGTAAAAACCTCATCTGCTATTGGCCAAGTCTCAATGAACTTGAAACGAGAAAAACCATATGCTGCTAATAAACCTGAGAAGGTCAAGGCGTCAGAAACGAGGAAAAACCACATCATTAACTTACCATAACTTGCTCCTAGAGGTTGGTTACCACCACCCCAAACGTTTTCTTCCGAACCTGTCGCTACCGTTGAATCCATATATAACTTAATAGTATGATTAGATTTTGTGCAAATTTACATCTTTTTTAACGTTTCAAAAATCGAATTGCTATCAAAACCAATTTTTACACGAATTATTTTACAAACGTCATAAACAATATCAAATACACCCATAAAATTCCCAAAAAATGCCAGAAGGTAGCACCTAAAGACATCCCTAAATATTCTGTTGATGTATATTTCCCTTTGACTTGATTAAATAAAACTACCAGCAGTGAAATAAGTCCTGCCACTACGTGCAATATATGCACAAAGGCTATTAAAAAAACATAAGACATTTTAATACTACTTGTTGGCCCTGTGAAGCGATACCCATTGCCCAACATTTGTTCAAAACCCTTGAATTGCAGAATGATAAAGGTCACACCCAGCAATAGCGTTATGATCAAAAAAATAGTACTTAATTGTGATTTATTTTGCGATACACCTCTTTTAGCCAAAATATAAGTAAGACTACTAACAATGATTAGCCCCGTACTCACATAAAAGAGCGAGGGCAACTGAATATCACTCAGCCAATCTTCTCTTGAACTACTAACAATATAGGCGCTCGTCCACCCAGCAAAACCCATAATCAAACTGGCAATACCAAACCATAGCATCATTTTTTTTGACCTATCGTACTTCTCCTTCTCCGAACCTTGGGTTAAATCCATTCCTATGTATATGAGTTATAAAAATTTATCAATTACGTAAACGATCTGCATTAAGGTAATATAGCTGACACTTGCCAACATTAATTTCCGCGCTGCGGGATTATCTCGTTTTTTATACAATTGTAAAGCAAAAAACAACATAACCAATCCCATGAAGAAAACTATAATTGCCGCAGGTATAGATAGTATCAAATCACCGGTAATTCCAAATACAGGAATCACAGAAATTACGATCATCCAAATGGTGTACATTATTATTTGCAATGCTGTTCCCGTATCTTTTTTTCCTGTGGGAAGCATTTTAAATCCACCTTTTTTGTAATCTTCATCTAACATCCAACCTAGTGCCCAAAAATGTGGAAATTGCCAGAAAAACTGTATCATAAATAAAGTGCCAGGTTCGATTCCGAAATCATTGGTTGCTGCTACCCATCCTAACATAAAAGGAATTGCCCCTGGAAACGCCCCAACAAAAACAGCTAATGGTGTTTTCGTCTTTAAAGGAGTATAGACACTAGTGTATAAAAAGATCGAAATAGCCCCGAACATTGCCGTCTTTGGATTCAAGTAATACAACGCGACCACCCCTAAAACAGTTAATACTATGGCGATTGTCAAGGCCCTATTAACGGACATGCGACCTGAAGGAATCGGACGATTCTTCGTTCGATTCATCAAAGCATCAAGATCTCGCTCGATGATTTGATTATAAGCGTTCGAAGCCCCAACCATGCAGTATCCGCCAAAGGCTAAAAGTAAAAGGGAAATCAAGCTAGGAGATACGGGTGCCAGCAAATATCCTGCAAGGGAAGAAAAAACGACACTTATCGCTAACCTTGCTTTGGTAATTTCCTTAAAATTGGAAAAAGCCAAGGACCAGGAGCTACTCTTTGTAGTACTTACTGCCGTCTTCATAGAAACTTCTAAATAGGCTGCAAAGATAAACCCCAACCTTCTTTTTCACAATGAATTGACACTATTTATATTAACTTTGAAAATGGACACTTTAAAACAAAATTTTATGAAAATAAAAACTTCCCTACTGACTTTTACTCTCGGTATGCTAACGGTTTTAACTGTTAAGGCTCAAGATAAAGAAGTAGTTATTGCCGTCGACACGCTTTCGCAAAATGTATACATGTTAACCGGACAAGGTGGAAATATCGGTATTTATGTGGGAGAAACTAATGTATTCATGATCGATGATCAGTTCGATCGTTTGAGCGATAAAATCAAAACTACTATTGGTTCACTCACCAGTAAACCTCTGGCTACTTTATTTAATACTCACATGCATGGTGATCATTCTGGTGGAAATGCCAAATTCAATTCAGAAACAGTCCTTTTAGTAGCGCATGATAATGTAAGAGATCGAATAAGGGCAAACCAGCAAAAGAAATTAGACAAAGGTGAGATTACTGCTGATTACCTTGTTCGAATGCTTCCAGAGGTCACTTTCTCTGATGATATTACGTTTTATGATGGCGATGAGACCATAATGGCATTTCATGTACATAATGCGCATACAGATGGTGACGCCATGGTTTATTTCACAAATAATAACGTTTTACATATGGGCGACACGTATTTTTCAGGTCGTTATCCTTACATGGATTTAAAAAGCGGTGGCAGCATCAACGGATATATCGCAGCGCATCGAAAGGCTTTGATGGTAATTAATGATGATACGAAAATCATTCCAGGTCACGGCAGACCTTCTACTAAAAAAGAGTTAGAAACGTATGTGGTAATGCTTGAGGATATTAGAACTAAAATTCAAGCTGTGATTGATACCGGGGCTTCCTTGGAAGATGTTAAGGCTAATTCTTCGCTCACCAAGATGTATGACGAAGTTCATGGTACAGGATTTATTAGCCCTGAGAGATTTCGTGAAACGATTTATAACAGTTTAAAAGAAAAGTAGACTTCTTTCTAGTCAACTACGGAAAATAAAAAAACCCAGCAGGTTTTGCCAGGGTTTTTTTATGATGAAATATTTCTTCTATTGCAGTTTAAAGGTAATTGGAATACTAAAAGGTACACGTACTGCACGACCTCTTTGTTTACCAGGAGTCATTTTCGGCAACTTAGCAATAATACGAGCTGCTTCCTTTTCTAAGTTCTTATCTGGCCCACGCATTCTAACATTACCAATGCTACCATCCTTTTGGATAGTAAACATAACACTAACTCTACCTTGAACACCCATTTCTTGCGCGATTTCAGGATAACGAAAGTTTCTGCTAATATGCTTTTGCATCATTTTATTGAAACAAGCTCTTTTATTACTCTCTTTTTCACAACCTGGAAAAACTGGTACATTTTCAATTACTGCAAAAGGCACATCAAGATCTTCGTCCACTTCTTCAACTTCTACATCATCTACTTCCATAACTTCCTCTTCTTCGTTACTCTCAGTAGATTCTATTACAGTTTCTTCAACCTCTTCTTCATCTTCTACAACTTCAATAATTTCAGGTGCTGCCGGAGGTGGTGGAGGTGGAGGTGTCTTTAGCTGCTCAGTCATTGGAACTTCTTCATCCAAATCATCATCAACATTCATTGAAATATCGTATTCGTCTCCTCCTTCGTAGCTTTTCCATTCTAGTGCAACGTAAGTCAATAACATTACAGAAGCTAAACCTATTACAAAATATAGGCCCATATTTTTAGTCAAGTCAGCTTTTGGATTCTTTTTAAGTTCCATATAATTACATTTAAGTGTCTGCTAATTTAATTAATAATTTCAATCATGCAAAATTAATATTTCCCTTTAAGACGTTAAAATTACAATCATTTGCAAGAGATTAGATCTTTCGTGAAAGACGCTAAAATTTCCACTTTAAGCTTCTTTCTCTAGAAAAATAGAACTTCATTGCTACTGCCCCGCAAAAACTACCTGCAGTATTTGCTAATCCATCTAAAATATCACCTGTTCTTTCTGTAGTAAGTGTGTATTGCAGAACCTCCATAAGAATGCCAAAAGCAATTGTTACTAAAAGCATTATTATCAAAGCTTTTTTTAAGGTTATTTTACCGCTAGTTCGCTCCCTCAAAAATAAAACCCCAAGCACACAGGCTACAAAATAAAAAGTAAAATGGACTACCTTGTCTAAATGAGGAATTTCTAAACCTGGCGTATCAATACCACTAAAAGAAAATAAGCTAGAAAATGTTACGAACATCATCCAGCTTATAAATGCAATTGTAAAAAAGGGTTTTTTAAGCACCAATCAAGGCTTTATAATCAGCGTCAGAAAGCAATTCATCGAACTGTGAAGTATCATCAACCTTTATTTTTATCATCCACCCATCGCCATAAGGATCAGAGTTCACCTTTTCTGGTTCATCCTCTAAGGCCTCGTTAAATTCTATAACCTCTCCACTTAACGGAAGAAATAAATCAGAAACTGTTTTTACAGCCTCTACTGTACCAAAGACCTCATCTTGATCTAAAGTTTCATCTAAGGTTTCTACCTCGACATAAACGATGTCACCCAATTCACTTTGAGCAAAATCAGTAATTCCGACGGTAGCTACATCTCCTTCGATGCTAACCCACTCGTGATCTTTCGTATACTTTAATTCCGATGGTATGTTCATTTGAAATATATTAATTAGTCAAGCAAATGTAAATGATTCCTATATAAACTCAAATACAAAAATCAAATTCAAACTCAATTAAGGAGAGAATGGAAAATAACAACTACTTAGTTCCCGAAATTATAACGAAGCGTAAAACCAGTATTTATGGTAGTCTGCGGAAAAGCAGTAGAAACTGCAAATTGTGAGAATGAATGGTCATAAAAGAAAAGAGCATTTAAATTTTTACTCAACGCATAATCAGCAGTAAACTTAATGGACAATAGATTTTGACCTGAGGTAATCTGATTGTTATCAATGTCAAGATTTCTGATTATCGTCAAATTATCTCTTAAGGTAACATCTGCCTTTAAGTTCAGATCACCTTTTAATCGTGTTTTTTGACCTCCAATATTGGTTACAAACTTTACGTCTTTAATACGATAGCCTAATCCGACCGTATATTCTTTTCCGTTATTCTCAGTCAACAAATTGTTATCTAAACTGAGAGAAAGCATACGATCACTTCTTACTTCGGCGAGCACACTAACTGAGTTTTTCATCTCAAAATCAAAACGAACTAAAGGGTTAAATTGATCTGTAAGAACCACATTATTCAAGATGAGTTCAGACAAGAAATCTTGGTTCTCTTGGTTTATTTTTCCATTCTGGATTTCTAAGTTTGATTGAAAAGAATTGATACTATAAGCAGCACGATATCCATGACTCACAGAAAAACGCTTAAACCTCTTTTTAAACCACTTATTTTTCATTAAGCCAGTATACTTGATATTCCAATTCGGAATAGGGATCTTTCTAAATGCATCTAAATTCACCCGATTTGCATCTTGGCCCGTGTAGGCTGCAAAAAAAGATGGTAATAAAACATCTTGCTGAGTTTTACCATAACGTTCTGGAAAACCTTCTTCATCAACAACTCCATTCGACTGATTACCACGATCAGATTCTATTCGATTTGCAACTGTAATTCGATTTTGTTTGAACTGCTCAAAATTCTTTGAGTCAAACTCATCACTTTTTCCAAAAGCGGTACCAATCATCATAGTCGAAATACTAAAACTTCCTAAATTATTTACAAGAGCATTCTCCCCGTTTTTCCATTTTTGAATATCAAAATTCTCTTGAGAGCTCTCTGAAAACTGTCGGTCTGCCACTAAATCTATGGTTAAATCTTTTAAAGGTTGGGCTGTAGCCGTAATATTCAATTGCTTATTTGTTCTTCGGATGTACTGTTCATTAAATTCATTAAAATTAGTCAACCAACCATTTCGGGCTGCTGCGAAACGAACATCAGATTGACTACCGAAAACGAACCCGAATGTAGGTCTTGTTGTACCGACAAAACCAATCGATTGCGTATAGCCTGGCAAAACAGTTCCATTTGTTTCATTATAGTTAAGGTTTAGACGTTTTACCATAGTAACAACATCAACCACTGTATTAAAAAGTTTGCTGGTCTTACGAGGGCCTTTCTTCGGTTTTTCTTTTGAGTTACCTGCCTTATCTTTTCGAACTGGGGCAGTTTTTGCCTGTGTCTTTCCACTTCTTTTCTTGAGACCTATTTGATCATAGAACTTTTGCATAGACAAGGAAGCAGTCAAATTGTGCGTATTAGAATTCTGTACTGTATTTACATTACCTCCAGCAACCTGCTCAATAGCATCTCCGCCACGTTGCCAATCAAAATTACTAGAGTAGGTATATTGTGAACTGATAAAATCTAAAACTGGAATCTTACTGAATGGGAGTTCATAATTCAACTCCATTTGTTGGGCATGACGATTGGGTTCCCCAATATCAAAAAAGCCATCCCAAAGATTTAATCGCTCGTCGAGAAAAACATTCGTATCTCCGTTTTCATCTAAAAAGTTACGCACGATATTATTATTACTAGCGGTCAAGTTTAATCGCAAAGATTTTGTTAAACTATAATTCACGGCATATTGCCAATTGAATTGATAGTTTCGCTGTCTAAGTGTTGGAAGTTCTAAACGATCAACACCATCTTGAAAAACATCACGAAAACGTTGCTGATTAAATTGACGATCAATATTTGAATTCACCGAAATTGTGGCGGGCAGCAAATTAAAGTTCAAATCTTTCAACCATTTTAGGTATTTACCATTAAACAGTGAATCTTTTTTAGCAAAAGGAGCGACCTCAGCAGGTTTAAATGCATGATTGTAAACGAACCCTGTGTTGACGTTTTGATCTCTCAAGTTCGCAATCTCAAAATCACGGTGATCTGTTTCATTATACGAATAGTTGAATGTAAAATTCTCAATATCATAAAAATTAGCATCAGCTTCTTCACCTCTATCTTTTCGAACACCTATTAAATTAATACTTGTTCTTTTGGTATAATCTTCAGCCTGTTCTAAAACATCATCTTTTGTTGCCACATTTGGATCTGTTGAAGTTGCTGGCGCGGCATCAATTCTATCTTGTAATTTTAAATCATCATAAACAGGATCAAATTCAGGGGTTATAATCTCTTCAGATATACCATAATTGAAGGGTAATTGAATGTTCCATTTTTTAGGTAGTAATTGCCCAACATTAATATTAGTAACGACGTCATAAGAAGTAGCATCTTCACGAGCTCTTTCATTCGGCATTTGATCAATTGCTCCAAAACCAGAAGTACTTGTGGCTCCTGTTGCGGTTATATTAGCAAAATCAGCCATATTTGCATCAATAGCAGCTACGGCCGCCCAACCGCCATTGTTGTCTAGACCAGCCAAACGCAATTCGTTAAACCATACTTCGCCGCGGGCTGGGATATTATCAATATTTTTTACCCCAATCATCATACTTCGGATACTACCTAAAGACGGATTTCCTTTAATTCCGATTCTGTTTCGCCCAAGTGTTCTTGGCGCAAATTCATCAACAGGAATAACCTCACCATTTTCGACTTCGAAAAAGCGAGCCTGTGTCAAGTCACCACCGGCAATCCATGCTGATTTTATTAAATTTAAATCAGACAACAGAACTTCTATTTCATTTACTCCAGGCCAAATTTCTTCTTCTGATCTGGCCGTAAAGGGTGTAAACTGCAAACTACGCTCAATTTGGTAGTAGTTTTCAGAGAAATCAGTACCTATTCGCAAGAACCCTACTAGTGGAGTATCATCATCTGAGTAATCGCTGTCCGCAATTTTCTCAGCATGCATAAACATTTTTAGCTTCTTGTATTGACGTAAATCAATGTTCAAACTTTTGAAAACACCACGAGAATCTTCTGATTCTAAATTTTCAACCACAAAAGAAAGTGATTGCTCATTCTGACGAATAACCGTATTGTTATTATTTAGTCGCTCTCTGACAACCCCCGGGGGTAATACATACGGAATAGGTGTACGATTCTCATTTTCTTCAATATTGACGGCATTCACATCTATCACAGTACCATCATCCGATGGATCCGTATCCACCATATCATCTTGAAGGTTTTTGGTATAGGTTCTCCAATCACCACGCACTAAATCTAATGTTGCAAAACGAAGCACAGCCGGACCTGTAAAACCGGTCATATACATTCTCATAAAACTGATAGATCTAAAATCAGATATTCCTCCAACAGCATCACTAAAATCGCTTAATGGAATTTTGTACTGAATCCATCGTCTACTGATTTGTCTGCCATCTGGCACATCACTAGTAGGCACGGGCGCAGTTTCTAAAACATCAGTTACATACTTATCATTTACTGTTGTATTGGGTTTGATAGGAATTCGATACTCATAATAACTATTGATGGTATTCATCGTCAAATCACGATCAATATCCTCAACATCAGGTAAGGTATTGGAACCTCTATTCGTATTCGATACCGCAACTGGTGAATTACCATCAGGGTTATTAAAATCTTTGTAACGCTCTAAAATTCCACCCTCACGATTTAAGTAATATTGATAATCATCTAAAGCGGGATCATCAGGAGATTCGGCAAGGTTATTTTCATAAATTATGGGTGAATTAGGATCATTGGGGTCAACTCGTCTTGTTGACTCCTCATTGCTATCCAATCCGTCAAAACCTAAATCTTGGCGGACTCTATTTTCTTCACTCGCATCAAAAGCGTAAACCAAAGCTTGAGTTTGTGGTACCTTACCCCATTCTGTTGGTCTTGTCAGTTCTTGACTATCTACCCCAGGAAGACCATTTTCGTATTGCTTTCTACCATCCTTAAGTATGTCTTCAGAAATATTTCCAAAGTTTAAAACCAATTCACCCGGAGAATCAGTAATTCCGTCAACATAGGGATCTAATATCCAAAACTGAACAAACTCAACATTCGATTGCTCAAAGTTTGTACTACTCAACGAACGCATGATACCTGCCCATTTTTGATCTGGTTGCAAACCATTGAAGTCGCTAGTTACACTAGCATTATAAGGCCCTTTTTCTTCAGGAAAATAGTTAATATTCAACGTATTCTGAACCTGTGTTTGCCCTTGTGCAACATCTTGTTGAAATAACTGCTGAATAAATACACGTCTGGTTTCATTCGTAGACATGTCACTATCAGAAACACCATCTGGTCTTTGGCTTGTATAAAAAATGGGGTCGATTGTATACCAAGACATTTTCGCTCTGCCATATCCCGTTTCAATATTTGGCAAATTATCTCCAGTGAACGCATTACCGACTTTGGTAAATTGAACTGGTGGACTCGCTAAGCTCCACCCTAAAGATGAACGAATATCTATCAAAGCCTGTGCTCCTTCAAAATCGTCTAAATACGTAGTAGTTTCTCCTTGAAAATCTGCATTCTTAGGTGAATTCGGTTTTAACCATGCTACTTCAGCACGCACCGATAAATTTGAAGGCACATCTGTATCAATATTTGGTAATTTATTCGCTAATCTCGTTAACCATGGCACCTCAGTTGAGAAGTTTCCATTCAAACCAAAAATCGTATTGTTCACAGGTTCTGTTCCAAAATTAGACTTTTGAGTTAAAGGGCGTTCATTTAGATTTAAAAGTGTCCCTCCTAAAACAAAATTCTTATTCACCTGGTGTTCCACATTAATACCCGTAAAACGACGTGTTTGCTGACCGAAAACTGCATTATTCTCTACAGAAATATTTATAGGAGTATTGGAAGCTTCAAGAGTTGGATCTAAAATTTGAACTGTACCCGCTTGATAGTTTACGTCATAATCAACACCCTCTAGCAATTGTCGTCCACCAGCGGTAACGCGAACAGATCCTCTCGGAACATTAAATGCTCCAATAGGTATACCATTACTTCCCTCCGATTTGTATCGTCCTTTTAACGAAAATTTATTGTCTTCAGGATTTTGAAGCGAGGCTGCTTTTGTAGACTCATACATATCTCGAAAAACGTACTTTGCCTGATTCGCGTTATATGAGGTTTCCTCTTCGTAATTTCCTCCTCCTAAAAGTGAATGCAAGTAACTACCGAAAGGTTCAACCTTGGTAAAAATGATTAATCCGTTTCGAGTATTTACAGTTCGCCCTTCAACAAAATCGAAGAAACCGTCACCGCCCGGTTGCAAATCATTGTAAGCATTCAATCTATCTAGATTAAATACATCTAATAAAATTCGTTCCTCTAAGGGCTTTTGGTTCTCGCCACTTGCTGAAGCTGGAAAGGGTTCAACCGGAGTGATATAGTTTCGAGGTGTAGGATCAGAGTATAAAATATTAAACTTGAAATCTTCCTGACTCAAACGAAATGCACCAGTAGCGTAAATATTCTTCATCATTAAATCCCAAATAGGATCTTTGATGTTGGTAACATTACTCTTTAGCAATTTTAATATTAAAGTGTTGTTATCAATAATGGGTTGTGTACCTGGGGTTACAGTCGCACTTGTGGCCTCTATTCCTCCGTTAGCGAATTCACCAACTTGATAAACTTTACCATTAAAAGTGTATTGAAATGCTACACCTAAAACCTCGTCATTACTCAACCTTTGATTTAAAGAAATATAACCCAGTTGTGTATCAAAATCATAATCTCTACCTGGATCAAGTTTTCTTGCATTTTCTAAAATAGCATATTCAAAACCTTGTTCCGCCTTATATCCAGAATTAAAACTAGAGCTATTAAACCCTGATTCAACAGTTGCTATGTCACGTATATCAGAGTTAAGAGCTCCTCCATTCAATGCTATTAATGAAGGGTCATAATCATTTGCATTGTTTCTAGGTAGATTATTAAGTCCGTTCGGATCAATATTGAAAAAGTTACCAGAAACACCACCTAGTTTACCCGCTCTTGTGGTTCTTTCTTCCAAAATAGCACTTAATTCATCATATTCGCCCAAATCTTGAATAGCCACCACATTTCTAACATTTGTGGTATTTTGACTTCTATTGGTTACCCAAACTTCCAAACGTGTAATCTGTACTTGACTTCTTATATACGGGTATTTTTCAAGTGCTTGATCATAGTTATCTCTAAAATACTGAGCCAAGAAGAAGTGCCTATCTTCATCATAATCTAAAGCAGTAATTGAAAAATCATTAAGAGTTCCACCACCTTGCGCAACTACAGTATTATTCTGTGAACGTTGCTCTGAGAAAACTGCGGTAACCCTAGTTTTTCCAAATTGTAACTGCGTCTTAACACCAAATAAACTTTGAGCTCCGGTAATTAAAGAACTATTCAAAGGCATATTCACGTTACCAACCTCAATGCTTTGAATAATATCATCTTCAGTAGGTGTATAATCTAGCTTTACGATATTCTGAAAATCAAAAGTAGCTTCGGTATCATAGTTCGCAGTAACCTGCAAACGTTCTCCGATTTTACCGAGCATGCTCAAACTGATGCGCTGATCGAAATCAAAGGCTAGGTTAGTTCTATTTCTTGGGGATAAGGATGGGTTGTCATTCTTTTGCCAAATCACACCTAAGTCCATAGCAACAGAACCCTGGGGTATTACTTCGATGGTATTTCCTCCAAAAACCGATTGAAAAAAGTCATTGTTGACATAGAAGTTTGGCAGTAGATTTTTCTGAGCGTCACCGGATCCTTCTTTTTTTCCTGATAAGGCATCCCCTTTTTCCTTGAAATAATCTTTTATCCCTTCTTTTCTAACCAAATCATAGTATTGATCGGGCGTAAGGATAACTGGATAACCAATATCAAAATCGCCAACAGTTTCGTTATAGATATAACGATCTAAATTTGGATCATAAATGTATTTGGAAACAATACTCTCAGGATTCTCTAGAACAAGTTTTCCTAATGAAAAACCTGTTTTAACAGAATCTTGTTGCTGCTCAGTATCGTCTTGCTCACCTGTTTCTTGCCCATAAGAAATACCTGTTGCGGCAAAAAATAGTAAGAATAGAATGGTTAGCTTAAATGAAGATTTAAGTATTTGTTTGGCCCCTTTTTTCAAACTAGTTACAAATTTTTCAGCGCGAGTTTTATTATGTTTTCGACGCTTAGGGAGGAATCTTGAAGGAGCACCTTATCTACAACTTTTTCAGACTGTCTTCGGGCGAACCCAAGAACCTCTAAAGCTGATAACGCTTCTTCTTTATTAGTATTGTTTGAAGTAAGGGAAACTTCATCAATATCATAGACTTTTAAAACTTTGTCTTTTAGGTCGAGGATTACGCGTTGGGCGGTCTTTGCCCCTATTCCTTTGATTCCCTGTATAGTAGGCACATCTCCGTTCGCAATAGCATCTCGAATTTGAGCAGGAGATAGAGAAGACAACATCGTTCTGGCTGTACTCGAACCGATACCAGAAACCGATAAAAGTAGCCTAAAAATTTCACGCTCTGACTTTTCAAAAAAGCCAAAAAGTGTATGAGAATCTTCCTTTACTTGTAAATGCGTGTATAAATTAATCAACTCACCATCTGCTAACTTAGAAAAGGTATGCAATGAAATGTTTACAAAATACCCTACTCCCCCGCATTCTATAATGACATGTGTTGGATTCTTTTCTACTAGTTTTCCTTTGAGGTGATGGATCATAAATACGCAATCTATTTATTGTTTCTGGCTTTTCTACGCTTCTCTCTTTCCTGTGCATCTATAGCAGCAACTGCAGCCATATTGACCATTTCGTCTACGCTTGCCCCTAGCTGCATAATATGTACAGATCTTCGAAGCCCTACCATTATTGGGCCGATGGAATCTGCTTTATTTAATTCCTTCAAAAGCTTGTATGTGATGTTCGCTGACTCTAAGTTTGGAAAAATTAATGTATTCACCTTCCTTCCCGCTAATTTTGAAAACGGAAATTGGCTCTGAAGAAGTTCTTTATTTAGGGCAAAGTCCGCTTGAATTTCACCATCAACCACTAGATCAGGATTGCGTTCGTGTAAAATACGAATGGCCTCTTTCACCTTTCTAGAATTCGGGTGTGTTGAAGATCCATAGTTCGCATAAGACAATAAGGCCATAACAGGTTCAAAACCAAAAGTAGAGGCTACATTAGCCGTATTTTGGGCGATCTCAGCTAATTCTTCAGCAGTCGGATTAATATTTATAGAAGTATCCGCTAAGAATATCGGGCCACTTTTGGTGATCATGATATGAACTGTTGAAGCCTTTGATACTCCTGCCGCTCTTCCGATTACTTCAAAAACCGGTTTAACCACCATAGGATATGCCCTAGAATATCCTGAAATCATACCATCAGCATCTCCTTCTAAAACCATCATTGAACCAAATGAATTTCGTTTCTTCATCTGAGTTTGCGCATAATAAGAAGTACTTCCTGTTCTTCGGCGATTCATCCAATACTTTTCAGCATATTGCTCTCTTTTTGCTTTTGCCTCATTCGATTGAGGATTGATGATTTCAACATCTGCATCGAACTCCAGTTCGTTCATCAGTTCTAGAATAATTTCTTTATTCCCTAATAAAACTGGTATTGCGATACCTTCATCATAGGCAATTTGAGCAGCCTTAAGTACATCTAAATGATCGGCCTCAGCAAAAACAATTCTTTTCAAATTCATTTTTGCTCTGTTGTGAAGTAACCGCACCACTTTATTATCACCCCCAGATCGTTGTCTTAGCTCTTCTTTGTAACGATCCCAATCTTCAATAGGTTCTTTGGCTATTCCACTGTCCATTGCAGCTTTTGCAATAGCTGGGGGAATTTCAGAAATCAAACGTGGATCAAAAGGTTTCGGAATAATATAATCACGGCCAAAAGTTAATCGAGTTTCGCCATAGGCGATATTTACCTGCTCTGGCACCGCTTCACGAGTTAATTCTGCCAAGGCCTTCACCGCTGCCATTTTCATAGCTTCGTTGATTCCTGTTGCCCGAACATCTAAGGCTCCTCTAAAGATAAACGGAAAGCCCAAAACATTGTTTACTTGATTTGGGTGATCAGATCGACCCGTAGCCATGATAATATCTTTTCGTGTTTTACAGGCCAAATCATACTTAATCTCAGGATCAGGATTCGCCATTGCAAAAACGATAGGATCTTTTGCCATAGAAAGCAACATCTCTGGCGAAACAATATTAGCAATTGAAAGTCCGATAAAAACATCGGCATCTTTCATGGCTTCATCAAGGGCATCAATTTTTCGATCTGAAGCAAACTCCAGTTTTTCTTTAGTTAGATTATCCCTGTCACTACGAATAACACCTTTGCTATCAAGCATTACGATGTTTTCGTCTTTTGCCCCAAATGCTTTATATAATCGCGTACAAGAAACCGCTGCTGCACCAGCACCACTAACAACAATACGTACGTTTTCAATCTTCTTTCCGGTCAATTCAAGAGCGTTCAGCAAAGCTGCCGCCGAAATAATTGCTGTACCATGCTGATCGTCATGCATCACAGGAATATCTAATTCCTCTTTCAATCTTCGCTCAATCTCGAAAGCTTCTGGAGCTTTAATATCTTCCAAATTTATACCTCCGAAAGTTGGAGCAATCATCTTTACAGTTTCGATGAATTTATCAACATCCTCTGTATCAACCTCAATATCCATTCCGTCAATATCAGCAAAAATCTTAAAGAGCAATCCCTTACCCTCCATAACAGGTTTCGAGGCTTCAGGACCAATATTACCCAGGCCTAAAACCGCTGTTCCGTTTGAAATAATGGCAACTAAATTTCCTTTTGAGGTATATTTATATACGTTGTCTTTGTCTTTAGCTATTTCTAAACAAGGCTCTGCAACTCCCGGGGAATAGGCCAAAGCCAAGTCACGTTGTGTAGAATATGGTTTAGTTGGAACAATTTTTATCTTGCCAGGCTGAGGTTTCGCATGATAGATCAATGCTTCGCGCCTATTCTTCTCTTCACTCATGTTCTGGAAAATTTAAGACACAAAGATAATCCTATTCTTCTAAGATTGAACATTAAAAAAATCCTCTGGGTCTATTAATTTGTTAAGATCTGCTATCATATTTTCTGGAAGCAAACTCAGTCCATATTGATATGAAGCATTCATCCATCCAAATCCTGAGGTGGTGATATAATCAAACTCAGTTCCTACATTTCCATATTCGGCATATACTTTATGAGTGCTTGAAACCACATCGTATTTTTCAGGGATTGTACCATTGTAGTCGACCGCATTTCGGGTAATCATCCAAAGCCAACGATAAACCAGCTCATACATTTCTTTCTTGTAACCGTAGTTCAACAATCCTTTCCAGATTATCATTTGGTGAGGCGCCCATCCGTTCGGATAATCCCATTGGCGTTGTACTTTGTCCTTAGATATTTCTTCTATGGATCTTTTTGATGTTGCAACAATTCCTCCTCTTACTCTAAATTCATTCATCAATTTCTTAACCATTTGTTCTGCTTGCTCCTTAGAACAAATGTTTGACCAAAGGGGATAGAAATTGGTCGCGGAATCAAAATGAGTCAAATCATGGGTATTCATATTATAATCAAAATAGCTTTGATGTTCTTCTGACCATAAATAAGTATTCATAAGTTGCTTACGCTTTTCAGCAAGAGTCAACCAGTATTCCGAAGTATATATTTTATTATCTGTTTTAAACTTATCGCAAAAATAGTTTTCAATCAAATAAGCGAAATCGGTCTCATATTTATACAATAGGGAATTCAGATCAACCGTATTCAAATCGGCACAAACATCATCTAAACGCCAAGAAGTATCATGACCACTTTCACGAAGACTTCTATCGTGAATAAAATAGGTGTCTAAATCTTCATCAATAATTTCTCGCTTTTGATATTTTTCAACGAAGTCGGCAACAGGTAACTTATATTTATCGGCGAACACGGCTAATACTTCATCAAAATGACCAGCTTCAGTTTCTGGAGGAATGCCGATTCCGTCGGCAAGGTATCGATTAAGTCCGTTTGCGGTTAAGCGTTTATCATCTACCATCCAAACTGTTTCGTATTCTTCTATAGCTGTAAGGAGAACTTTTTCAAGCCATTTTTTTCCTAAGGATGATTCAGCTTCATAAACTTCTCGAATAAAAGAACTTAAAAAAGGAGGTTGTGTTCGTGTCAAATAATAAGAACGGTTGGCATTCAGAATTTTACCATAGTGTTCGATTTGATAACAAAAATTATCAACCATTCCTTTGGCTAGATCTATTCGACCATCTAAGAGCAATCCAACCCCTTCAAAATAACTATCCCAGCCGTACATTTCATTAAACCTACCACCAGGAACTACAAAAGGAGCTCCCTTTTTATTTTCCAGTTTTAAACTTAAGATTCCTGGTTTTGAATTGATAGACTTTACAAATTCAGGTGTTATTTCTTCAGGAAGCACGACTACTTCTAAACCGTACTTTGCAGCAATCCCTTTATAATATGCTTGTGCTGAAACATCAGAAAAAGGAACATAAATTCTTTTTACTCCGCTTTCTGTTTTATCATCACTAACGATTTTTGAAATTCCAGCCTCATCGATTGTTCTAGTAAGGTCATCCCAAAAGACCTCACGAATCATTCGAGAAATTCTATTGGTTGGGGCCTCTTCGATTTTTGATAAGGGAATCTCAACTTCGATGAGTCCTTTATTCTTAGCCAAAGCCAACTCTTGAAGAAGATTTGACAAATGATAGGTGCCTTGAATGCTGTGCTCAATACCGTTAGAAGCTTTAAGCACAAACTTTTTTGGGCCTCTGTCTTCTTTAGTGATTTTATTATCACCATCGGTGTCTTCTTGAAGAAGTAGATCTTCAAGGGTTTTACGAATTATTAACTTAAAAATCATGAATTGACTTGGGCTTCTTTTTTAGAAATTTTGTCGATTAGCAGCACGAAAATAATTAGCAATGCCATAGGAATCAGTAGAAAATAGAATGCATTTGCACCACCAATACTTTCAAACAATTCTCCAACAATTCTTGATCCCAAGGTGCCCCCTAAAGCGGAAAAAATAATAATCAGTCCAGACATAGGAGAATGCAAACTTTTCGGAAGCGAACTCAGAACTGTAGAATTTAACAAAGGATAAATGGGTGCTATAAATAACCCAATCAATGGCAGAATAAAACCTAGAACGGGAACGTCACTTAAACTAGAAATCTCTGTTAAGGATTCCACATCAACTTTGAGTTGCGGTAATACCGCTAATAAAATGCCCCCAGAAATTAAAACACAAATAATCACTAAAAAAACCCACGACATCTTTTTAGTAAGATAGCCTGCGACAAATCTCCCTAAAGCTAAGGAGAGCGCAAAAATAACAGCCATCTGAGTGGCCAAAACTTCACTAAAGCTAAATATCTTCTCGTTAAACCTTGGCAACCATGTCATGATACCTTGTTCTATCATTACAAAAAAGAATGCAGAGGCTAAAAAAACTAAGACCAACGGAATTAGTATCAATTTTAAAGATTGTAAAAGATCCTCTTTAAGGCTTGTTCCTATTGACTCAATCTCGTATTCAACTTTAGAAAACAATAAGAAAACAAAAGAAAGGGCTATAATCACAAGCAGTACATAGTAGACATTCAGCCAAGCGTTTTCATTAGTATCTGAATAAAAAGCTGGAAACAGGAAGTAGGCAAAAGCAATTCCCACCATAAAAAAGCCTTCAATTGAACTCATAAATGATGAATGCTCCTTTTTTGAATCAGTAATAATTCCTATTAAAGAATACACCGATAATTTGATAAGTGCAAAACTTACACCGATTGACATAAAAAGTATTTTGGTATGTAAAAAGGTATTACCAAATATCATAAGCAAACAACCTGCAAAAACAATTGCCAAGCCCGCTAACATAGCTTTTTTATAGCCAAATCTTGGAAGAAATGATGCAACAATAAAGGAAACAATTGCAATTGGCAAATCTTTGAAAGCCTCAAGAACAGATGCCTGTGATTCACTTACACCATATACGTTAATGGATTTTGCTATTACAATTCCAACACTATTCAACAGAATTGCAAAAACAAAGTAGTTGAGAAAGAGGGAAATTTTAATTCCTGTATTTTTCATGCTTAGTTTGCTTTGGAAACATTCAAACGCATGGCAAGAACCGCAGATATTAAAAAGAATACCCCGGCAAAAAGAATAGCATTTATAGCATTCCCTCCTAATAAATATTTGTAAATGGGGCCGAAGGTAAGTGTCTCAATACCCATAGGTATTACAATCATCATATTCAAAATGCCCATATAAACGCCACGTCGATCTTGCGGAACTACCTTTGAAACCATTGTATAAGGTATGCCCATCATTGCCGCCCAACCAATTCCAAAAAGCACCATTGGAGCCAAAACTAAAAACGGATCACTTATAAAAGGGATTGCAAAAAGCGCTAAAGCGGTACCAACAAGACTTAAAGCATAGATCTTTTTTCCACCATATTTGAGCGTAAGTGGTACAAGAGCTAAAGCAACAACCATTGTAGCTATATTGTAGGTTAAACTCATTTGAGCAGACTGCGAAGCAGCTTCTGAAGTAGTATAACCCATTGTTAACTTAAATAATGGTGTGCTATATTGCCAATAGATGAAAAGAGCATACCATTGAAAAAGATAGACCGCTCCAACTCTCCACATAAAAGAAGGCATTTCTTTGATCGCTTTGCCTATCTCGGTAAAGGGCTCTAAAACACGCCTATTTAACGGCAAGCTTTTGGTACGGTTGATTTCGGTTAATTCAATATCGGAAGGTGGAATTTCTGGGGTTTTAAAAACAGACCATAATATGGTAGTTAATGACAAAATTCCTCCAATATAAAAAGAGTAATATAACCACTGCGGAATCTCTCCTGCAACTTCGATAGAATCACCCCCAAATAAATATTGAAAAAGAACTATTGAGCCATTTGCCAATAGTATTCCAGCTCCAACAAAGAGGCTCTGCATTTGATAGCCCAGACTCAATTGTTTTTCTGGCAACTTGTCTCCAACAAAAGCGCGATACGGCTCCATTGCCATATTGTTACCTACATCAAGAATCCACAATAGGCCCACAGCAAACCAAAGTACTGGACTCGTGGGAAAGGCGAATAAGCATAAACTACCAATAATGGCACCAATCAAAAAATATGGCTTTCTCCTGCCCCAACGTGCCGACCAAGTTTTATCAGACATAGCACCAATAATTGGCTGTACTACCAAACCCGTAACTGGACCAGCAATATTTAAAATTGGCAGCATTTCTTCAGGAGCACCTAGGTATAAAAAAATTGGATTGATTGCCGTTTGTTGCAAACCGAAACTATATTGAATGCCCAAGAAACCGACATTCATATTAAAAATTTGCCAAAAACTTAAAGAAGGTTTTTTTATGATGCTCATTTCAAAAGAAGTTTGGTGATGATTCCGCCTAACAATATAGCACTAAAATTGTTGGATTTATGAAAAGTTAGCCCTAAAAAACAAGGAAGGAAATACGAAAACGATGTAGTTGACTTCCTTCTATAATTCAAGCATCCGCGAGATATTATTATCTCCAGAATAACTAATTTTCAAATCACTTGTTTCTAAATTGACACTAAGCTGTGTCCAATGCTCATTATGAACCCATCTGATGTTTAATCTATGGTCTTCATCATCAATGAGGTTAAAACTACCATCAAAAGAAGGGTGGGTATTTCTGAAAAGCATCAAGTTTTTTAATCTTGAAAAAAATGGCGTATGTATAGTTTCTTCAATTTCTTTTCGAGAGTAGTTGTGCCTATTAATATCCCTACCAACATTTGTTCTACCCAATAGTTCCATATCATTTTCGCCAGCCAATAAACCTACATAATATACTTGTGGAACCCCAGGAACGAAGAACTGAATTGCTCTAGAAATTAGATAATCATTTTCATTCTTTCCTAAAGCTTCAAAATAAGTACAATTAACTTGATACAAATCTAAATTAGAAGCCGCAGCACCTGTTGCCATTTTACTTGTCCCTCTACTCTTTTGATGTATTTTTTCAACTATATTATTTAACCTCTGATCTGGAATTAACCCTGGCTCATTGTTTTCGGAAGCTACGTCGACGATACCTATACCATCATGAGTATCAAGTACCGTAATTACATTTCTTGGGGCAATTTTCAACCATTTTTTCAAATTCGATGCATCTCGATTGTACAAACAATCTAAAACCAGAACGGGTAAAGCAAAATCATAAACATAATCGACGCGCTTGGCAATCTCAATCTGTGTTTTATAAAACGAGTGTATTTCGACCAGCACTTTAATTCCTTTGTTCTTTGCTTTTTTTGTGAGCTCTGCAATAAAGTCAAAAGTTTCGTCGATCATAAAACAAGATGTGCCCTTTCTTTTTATAGCATAACCGGCTGCGTCTAAGCGGATCATAGTAATACCAGCCTTTTGAAAGGTATCTAATATTCCTTCCAAATAAGCGATGCCCATTTGACCTTCCACATCAATATCAATTTGATTTTGGGTAAAAGTCGTCCAAATCGCTTTCGTTAGGCCATTTGACATATCAAACTCCGTAAATGGTGACCCAGGTCTTGGGCGATAAATCATTTTGATTTCAGCGTCACTCAATCCATTAGGAAAAACTTTGTCTTTGGTAAGAAACAAATTGGAGTATTCCGAATCATCTCCCTTTTCCAAATAATCTTGAAAAGCATTGGATTTCGCCGATACATGATTCACAATCAAATCAGCCATTACTGGTACTTCGGCACTAAGGGATTTTAGATCATTCCAATCGCCTAAACGTTCATCAATTTTAGTATGATCAATAGGGTCAAATCCTGCATCAGCACCATCTATTGGGTAAAAAAAAGGAAGAATATGAATACCTCCAAAAAGGCCTTTAAACTCATCAATCATCAAAGATTTCAAGTCCTTCAAATTATTACAACCCACACGATCAACGTAGGTAATCAATTGTATTTTATTCCTCATAGCTTCTTTTACCGCAGGCTATATTAAAAAAAAATAACGATTTATTTTCTTGTTTTTTTAAAGAATGCCAACTATAACCTTGTAGTACTATTTAAGAAACTTAATATTTCGCTGTAAACCTGAAAACTTCGTTCTTTTCACCGCTGATTTTTGAAATACTTTCCTGAAAACATCTTCCGTAATCTCCTCCCAGTCTTTTTTACTCATAGAAAGTAATTCGGGATGCGGATTAAACAAAGGCTCCCGATGTGGTTTAGAGAATTTATTCCATGGACAAACATCTTGACATATATCACAACCGAAGGCCCAATCGTCAAATTTGCCTTCAAATTCATTCGGAATTTCGTTCTTCAACTCAATAGTGAAATAGGAAATACATTTGCTTCCGTCAACCACATAAGGTTCTGTAATTGCTTCTGTTGGGCAAGCATCAATACAGGCCGTACAAGTACCGCAATGGTCGGTTACCGGAGTATCATATTCCAAGTCTAAATCAACAATGAGCTCAGCTATAAAGTAAAATGAACCCACTTGTTGAGTCAATAAGTTACTGTGCTTACCAATCCAACCCAAACCACTTTTGGCAGCCCAAGCTTTATCTAAAACGGGCGCAGAATCTACAAATGCTCTACCACTTACTTCTCCAATTTCTTGTGAAATAAATTCTTGAAGTTGTCTTAATTTGGATTTAATAACATGATGGTAATCATTGCCGTAAGCGTATTTGGAAATCTTATACGAATCTTCTTGTTGTATCTCTTCAGGATAATAATTTAATAATAGAGAAATAACTGATTTAGCTCCATCAACCAACAATCGCGGATCTAAACGTTTGTCAAAATGATTTTCCATATAGCTCATTTCGCCATGCATATTATTCGTCAACCATTTTTCCAAACGAGGTGCTTCCTCTTCTAAGAAATCAGCTTTTGAAATTCCACATGATAAAAAACCGAGGCGCTTGGCTTCGGCTTTGATTTGTTGAGTATATTGCTCTTTTGAATTCAACGATTTCTTGTACTGTTTCTGCTAAATTACAACTATCGAAGAAAACTTCTGCTAAGTCATTCAAATAGCGTAAATCAGATTAAATATCACAACTTGATAAAATTATTTTCAACCATTAACTGTAACATTTTCAAAATTTTGTAACTAACAAAGAGTATTCAAATAAACAACCTAAATGATACAAATAGACAACCTAACAAAATCCTTCACCTCCAAAACTGGAAAAGGGTTTAAAAAAGAAACCGTAACCGTAAATGCGGTTAATAAAGTTTCCTTCGAATGCAAACCTGGCAGAATTTTTTCCTTACTTGGACCAAATGGAGCTGGAAAAACTACTACCTTAAGGATGATTGCAGGAATTATCAACCCAACCTCCGGGTCGGCGATAGTAGACGGAGTAGACATCTCTCAAGGTAATGATGAAGTCAAAAAACGAATTGGCTTTCTAACAGGCTCAACAGGACTCTATGAAAGGCTCAATCCAGATGAAACGATTGATTTCTTTGGAAAATTATACAAACTCCCTGAAGCTGAACTTAAAGAACGTAAGGAATACCTTTTTGAAAAACTGGGTATTGATGAATTTCGAAAAAAACGAATGGGACAAATGAGTACGGGTATGAAACAGAAGGTTTCCATAGCACGAACCTTAATTCATGACCCAGAAGTTTTGATATTTGACGAACCTACTTCAGGACTTGATGTCATTACAGCAGACAGTATTATTGATTTAATTAGAGAGTCAAAAGCTGATAACAAAACCGTGATTTTCTCTTCTCATATTATGAGTGAAGTTGATCTTCTATGCGATGATCTTGCTATTATCAGTAAAGGCTCAATTATTTACAATGATTCTTTTGACAATTTTAAAAGAGATATGAAAGCCGACAACCTTACTCAAGAATTCATTAACCGTGTAAAAGAAGCCTAAGATGAACGAATTATTAATAATCATAAAGAAAGAACTTACTGAGCTTCTAAGAGATAAAAAAACCATTATCAATTCGATTGTTCTACCCACTTTATTGCTTCCCATTTTAATGTTTGGAGGTATTAAAGTGATGGATATGATTGAACAAAGTAATCGTGAAAAAGACCTGAAAATTGGCTTGGTAAACGCGCCTCAAGAATTTGTACAGCTCCTTAAAGGTGATACGTTAAATAAAATTACTACCTACGATGAATCAATCGATTTTAAGACCCTAATTGATGATGAAACGATTCAAACAGCAGTAGTTTTCCCAAAAACATTTATTAGCCAAGTAGATAGTCTAGAAAGTAGTTCGATAGAAGTTTACCGCAATGGTTCAAAAGAAAGTGTAAATCGCCGGTTTACAAAAATACTAGATGCCTATAGCGGTTCTCTTGAAGAAAGACGCTTGGGGCAACTGCAAATTTCAAAGGAAGAACTTATTCCTTTCCATAAGAATTATGTTGAAGTTGGTGAACAGAAAGAACTCATTGGAAAAAGCATAGGTGGGTTTGTTCCTTATATTTTCATCTTAACCATGTGGGGAGGATGTTTGCTAGCCGCAATTGATTTGGTGACTGGTGAAAAGGAACGTAAAACGATTGAAACTACGCTTTCGCTTCCAGTTTCAAAGTTTAAAGTTCTCTTTGGAAAAGCGGTTGTAGCTTCGCTGCTTGGTTTTATTCCTGCACTTTTAAATTTGGTGGGGCTCGTTCTTGGTTTGAAGTTTATTGATAATATTCCAGACGAATTTAAATTGGCGCTTGGTGAAATGTTAAGCTTTCAATCGATAACTATGATGTTATTATTATTGATTCCTTTCTCTTTATTCTTATCAGGATTAATAATTGCACTTGTTGCAGGTGCTACATCATTTAAAGAAGCACAAAGTAAAGCTTCGCCGATAATGATTGTAATTCTTATTCCTTTAGTTATGGCCTTGATGCCCGGAATTGATTTTACTTGGAAAACAGTTTTCATACCCGTATTGAACATTGGTTTAGGCGTAAAAGAGATTATGGCGGGCACCATCAATATGGGCATGTACGCCGCAATGCTTATTTCATTGATTGCCTTTGCCATTGCAGCGATATATTTCAGTTACAAGAAATTCTCAGATGAGAACGCGATTTTAAAATAGATTTAGTGGTTAATTATGTGAAAGGCGGAGTGATTATTTATTGCTTCGTCTTTTTACCTTGGAATAAACTTCAAAAAGACCTCTTTGGGGCGGAGAGAAATCAATGGGTCTAGCTCCACTTCTTTTGTGTGCAATTCTATCTGATACCTTTTTAGGATTCTTGCCACTACCAAAATCATCTCGTACATCGCAAAATTATTCCCTACACACATTCTTGGTCCGGCTCCAAAGGGATAGTAATATTTTGAAAAATCCTTCTTGTTTTCTGGATTAAAACGTTCGGGTTGAAATTCCTCAGGTTTCTCCCAAAAGTCTGGGTCTCGATGTAGTTCGTAAACCGCAAGAAGAATCATTACATTCTTCGGAATAGTATGTTCCCCTAATTCATCTTCTTCAATTGACATACGGTCAATATAATAAGCTGGTGGGTATAAGCGCATGCCTTCTTCAACACACTGTTTGATGTATTGAAGTGATACGATATTTTCGAGATGATTTTCATTGTCCAAATCTACTTTAGAAACAGTTTCAAAAGATTTAGCCTGAACCTCCTTATTCTGTGCTAACAGGAAAAGTGTAAAACTCAAAGCGTTTGCAGTAGTTTCATGGCCAGCAGTAAACAAAATAAGAACTTCATCAATCAACTGATTTCTCGACATGGGTTCACCATCTTCGTAGCGTGCCTTTAAAAGCATGTCTAGTAAATCATCCTTTTCAACCTTATTATCAATACGCTCTTGAATAATGGTATTCAAAATATCTCGGGCTTCTTTAGAGTATTCCAAATGGCGATTGATAGCTCCACTTAATTTAAACCACCAATTCATGTAGGGCTGTCTCATTTCTTTAATGAGCATCACCTGATTGGTTTCTGTAATGCTTTTCAATTCAGCCATTTCATTCTGAATATCGTTTCTGCTGAAAAGTGATTGCGCCACTACCTGAAAGGCCAAATCGCCCATTAAGGGATAAATATCTTGTACTTCTCCGTCATGGATTCGCTCCAATTCTTTACAAATAGCAGTATCCATAATACTGATTAAACCTTCTAGTTTTTTCTTATGAAATGCTGGTTGCACCATTCGGCGATGGGTACGCCAGTGTTCTCCATTCGAAGTAAGTAGTCCTTTACCGATATACTTGGCCAAATCTTCTGTTTGCAAAGTGGACTTGTGATACTTTTTATGATTTTTCTGAAGGATTTGTTTGATGAACTCCGGACTCCTAGTAAAAAGGATGCGTCCACTTGGACCTATATTAACATTAAAAATATCACCCAGCTTCTCAAAATTTTCATGATGAAAAGGAAGGGGGTTTTTCAGAATACTTTTTCGGTTCTTAAAAACTCTATATGCCGAAACAGTGGGGATGTCTTTCATTAGAACAATCCGGGTTGTGTTCCTCCTTTAATTTTTCCTAAATGTTTATAGGCCTGCTCAGTTACTTCTCTACCCCTTGGAGTGCGCATTAAAAAGCCTTGTTGTATTAAAAATGGCTCGTAAACTTCTTCAATAGTTTCGGCGCTTTCGCTTACAGCTGTCGCTATCGTTGTGATGCCAACGGGGCCGCCTTTGAATTTATCAATAATGGTAGTAAGAATCCTATTATCCATTTCATCCAAGCCATGGGCATCCACATTCAAAGCTTTCAAACTGAATTTGGAAATTTCCATATCAATGCTTCCATTCCCTTTGATTTGAGCAAAATCACGAACACGTCGCAAAAGGGCATTACAAATTCTTGGTGTACCTCGGCTTCTACCAGCTATTTCAATAGAAGCGTCATTAGTAATATCTACTTTTAATATTTCTGCACTACGCTGCACAATCGTAGAAAGCAATTCTGTATCGTAATACTGAAGTCTACTTTGTATTCCAAATCTTGCTCTCATGGGAGCCGTCAATAATCCTGAACGGGTTGTTGCACCAATTAGGGTAAATGGACTCAAATTAATCTGCACTGATCGCGCATTCGGACCCGTCTCAATCATAATATCAATCCGATAGTCCTCCATTGCGGAATATAAATATTCCTCAACGATAGGACTCAGCCGATGAATCTCATCAATAAAAAGTACATCACGTTCATCTAGATTTGTAAGTAGTCCTGCTAAATCCCCTGGCTTATCCAATACCGGTCCCGAAGTAATTTTGATACCTACACCTAATTCATTGGCCAGTATATGAGCGAGGGTTGTTTTCCCTAATCCCGGAGGACCATGAAACAATGTATGATCTAAAGCCTCTCCTCTTTGATTAGCCGCTTCGACAAATACCTTTAAGTTCTCCAATACTTGTTCTTGGCCCGTAAAGTCATCAAAACTAACCGGCCGCAAAGCTCTCTCGATATCGAGTTCTTCATTGGAAAATCCGTCGGTAGAAGGGTCTAAATACTCATTCATTGTTACACAAAGATAGGGGAAAAAGACAGAAGATTGCTTGAGTTAAAGAACCTAGATTCAGACTATTTTAAAGTAAATAAATTCGTAATTTCAAAGCATGGAAAAGAAAACATATTCCCCAGGAATTTTGCAGTACATCCCTTTTTTCTATGTGATTTGGTCAGATGATTTGGTATCAGCTTCAGAAATCAGTGTTGTAGAAAAAGCAATTCAGCAAGACGCTAGTTTAAACAAAGATGAGACTAAGACCCTGAACTCCTGGCTAAACACCAAAAACCCTCCAGCGGATGAAGAATTAAAAAACTGGAAACATATTGTAGCCAATTCAGATGTAAAGCTTGTGGAGAGTGATACGTATCCCTTAAGCACTTTTAGTCAAAACGTAGTTTGCAATTATTTTGAGAAATGTCCTTTTAACGATTCCCTCAAACATATTGAGGTGAATTTAGGAATTCAACCCAACCATTACAATCATTTGTTCGACGTGGAAGTGGAGCATGAAATCACTTCCAACTATTACAACGCATCTGAAATTGATTTGATTTTAAAAGGAGGACATGCGGAAGTTATAGATGGATTTCGCGCTGCTTTAGACAATCCAATTTTTAAGTGGGACATCCATCGAAACAAAGAAGAATTTCGGGAAGTCGTTTTGAATCAAGTAAAATACCTTGCAGATAAAGGTTATGGAGCACTTGCATACCCGGAAGCTTATGGCGGAATCGAAGATATGGAAGGTTATGCCTACATGTTCGAAAATATGATGTATGTGGATGGAAGTCTTACCATAAAATTCGGAGTACAATTCGGTCTCTTCGGTGGAAGTATTCAAAAACTCGGAACTCAAAAACACCATGACAAATACCTCCAAGATACGGGAGAAGCAAAGTTACTAGGTTGTTTCGCAATGACAGAAACTGGTCATGGATCAAATGTAAGAGGAATTAAGACCACAGCCACCTTTGACAAAGCTTCTGACCAAATTATCATTCATACTCCCGGGAAAAATGACAATAAGGAATATATAGGCAATGCCCTGCATTCTAAAATGGCATCAGTATTTGCACAGTTAATCGTTGACGGAAAGAATGAGGGTGTACACGCAATTCTGGTTCCCGTACGAAACGAAAAACATGAATTGTTACCAGGAGTTACTATTGAAGACAATGGGTATAAGTTGGGATTGAATGGAGTTGACAATGGAAAAATTTGGTTTAACCAGGTGGCTGTACCCCGGGAAAATCTATTGAATAAATATGGTGATATCAAAGAAGATGGTTCATATCACTCCGATATTAAAAATCCAAACAAAAGATTTTTCACCATGTTGGGCACTTTGGTTGGAGGACGTATCTGCGTCGCTCGAGCTGGATTGGGAGGCGCAAAAATGGCTTTAGCCGTTGCTATCAAACATGCGCTCAAAAGACGACAGTTCAATGACAGCATAAAAGTACAAGAAGATCTCTTGATGGATTATCCTACACATCAACTGAGGTTGACTCCTTTGGTGGCAAGTGCCTATGTATATCATGTAACACTTGACAAGATGATGAAAGATTACTGTGATGAGAGTAAACCCGATAAACGAATAGTCGAAACTCAGGTCGCAGGATTAAAATCTATAATAACCTGGTATGCAAATGACACCATTCAAGAATGTCGAGAAGCTTGCGGAGGAAAAGGTTATCTAATTGAAAACCGTATTGCGGATTTAAAAGGCGATGTAGACATTTTTACCACCTTTGAGGGAGATAATACGGTTCTTTTATTACTTGCTGCCAAAGGCGTTCTTTCTGATTTTAAAGCAGAATTTAATAGTGCAGGATTTTCGGCAGTTTTAAAACTATTGAGCAGCCAGCTAAGTGATAAGCTATCCACAATTAATCCCCTGTATTCTAACAAAGTGGATAAGGCTCATTTATACAACTCTCAATTTCATAAACATGCTTTTGATTATCGCACCCGCAGATTAACTTATACGCTAGCAAAACGAATACGTAGTTACATTAAGAAAGGAATGCCTTCTTATCAAGCATTTATGAAAGTACAAACACATTTGATAGCATTAGGTAAAGCTTATGCAGCAGAACTGGCATATAATACTTTCTCAGATTTTGTCAATGGAATGTCAGAAGGAAAAAATAAAGACATTTTTCAAAAATTGGGAACCCTTCATGCCCTATCTGAAATTCGAAAGGATTCGGAATGGTATCTAGAACAAGGCTACATTAGCGGCACGAAGTCAAAAGCTATTCGCCAACGAGTTGAACGTTTATGTACGGAACTCAGACCTCATATTGGAGTATTGGTAGACGGATGGGGCATACCAGAATCTTGTATGAGTGCACCGATATCCCGTTAGATGAATGTTCCTAGGTTCTCGACTGCGCTCGAAGTGACAGAGCACTCAAAGTGATAGTATGCGTATCTAGCAAAAACTACTTCTCTTTGTGCAGTTCAGCCGTATCTAGAAACTCGAGAATATCAATTTTAGGGTTTCCACTTAAATAGATTTTAGAAGAGCCTTTTGCTGTAAGTTCAAAAATATCGCTCGCATATATTCGTGCGTTAGGAGAGCCTTCAGCAATTACTTCAACTCCTTCAGCTTCTAGTTTTCTGGCCTTGAGGTTTGCATTATCAGAAAGAATCGCGCTTAATGCGTAAGTTGTGCCTTCCATTTTAGCTCCGGAATTAGCAATCATCTGTATATTATTCCTCTGACTCGTGGAAAGAATATCCACATCAGCCCTGTCTTTTAGGGCAATATTTAAGGAATCACTGTTTAGACTTAAATCGCCAGAGCTATTCCCTTCCATAGTCAGCGTCGTAAGGGTAGTATTAGCATTGAGTTGCAACTTAGAAGAACCATAGGTATTAATAGTAAGTTCGTCAGTCTCTATAGCATCTGTCATTCGTATTCTACCATCTCGAATCGTGACACTAGAAAGTTCGTAGTACTTAATTGTAATATCAAGTTTTTTCTTACTTGTTATTTTATAAAAGGAAGTAATAACCAGAGTGCTATCTTCTACCTTAAACTTCAATACGTCAATTAAGTTATCGTCAGCAGTAAGGGAATACCCTTCTCGATTCGCCTTTTGTAGTGTGATATCTAAATCATCATTTAATTGGATAGCATTAAAAGCAGGTAGACTTTCTTCAACTTCTACAACACTTTTATTTCCTTTGATTTTAGGTTTACGTTGCGCAAAAACTTGAGCGCCTAATAATAAGGAAAGTAGTACAACAATATTTTTCATCTTTAGTGTTCTTGGTTTATTGATGGTGTTCTAAATATAATACATAAAAGCGAAACGTTCTTTTATTGATAATAGCAAAAAAAATGCCCAACTTATATAGTTGAGCATTTTTTTTAAAATATTTAGAATTCTTTAATGTTGAAGTTCCTCTTCATCTTCTTGTAAAGGCACAGTCTGAGGTACGAAATCTTGACCTGGAATTATGTACTCTCCGTTTTCATCAACCTTACTGTAATCGTAAGCCCATCTATGAACGTGAGGAATGGGTCCATCCCAGTTTCCATGAATATGTTTTACTTCGGCTGTCCATTCTAAGGTATTCGAATTCCAAGGGTTCTTCGGACCTTTCTTTCCATAAAAAATACTCCTTACAAAATTATATACAAATACTAACTGCGCAGCTCCAGCAATAAGGGCAAAAGTGGTCATTAAAACCTGTACGTCAGTAAATTCGTCAAACATCGGGAAAGCGGTGTTTTCATAATAACGTCTTGGCACACCAGCCATACCTACAAAGTGCATTGGGAAGAAAACCCCATATGCACAGACTGCTGTTACCCAGAAATGCACATAACCAAGATTCTTATTCATCATTCTACCCTCAAACATTTTCGGAAACCAGTGATAAACACCGGCAAACAATCCGTAAAGAGCCGATATACCCATTACCAAGTGGAAGTGAGCAACTACAAAATACGTGTCGTGAACGTTAATATCTAAAGTACTATCTCCAAGGATAATTCCCGTTAAACCACCCGTGATGAAGGTAGATACCAATCCTATGGAAAATAACATCGCAGGGTTGAGCTGCAAATTACCCTTCCATAAAGTGGTTATATAATTAAATGCTTTTACCGCTGATGGGATTGCAATCAATAAGGTTGTAAATGTAAATACAGAACCTAAAAACGGATTCATTCCTGAGATAAACATATGGTGACCCCATACGATAGTTGAAAGGAATGCAATTGCCATAATCGAGGCAACCATTGCTCGATACCCAAAAATAGGTTTACGAGCGTTTGTAGACATTACCTCAGAGGTAATACCCAATGCAGGTAATAATACAATATAAACTTCAGGATGTCCTAAGAACCAGAATAGGTGTTCATACAAAACTGGCGAACCACCTTGATAATGTAATACTTCACCTTGAATAAATATGTCAGATAAGAAGAATGATGTTCCAAAGCTTCTATCCATGATCAATAACAAAGCCGCAGAAAGAAGAACCGGGAATGAAATCACACCGATAATAGCAGTAATAAAGAAAGCCCAAATAGTTAAAGGCAATCTAGTCATTGACATTCCTTTTGTTCTCAAATTAAGTACAGTAACAATATAGTTCAAGGATCCCAATAAGGATGATGCAATGAATATTGCCATAGATACTAGCCACAGAGTCATGCCCATACCCGAACCAGGTTGAGCCATTGGTAAGGCACTAAGTGGAGGATAAATGGTCCAACCTGCCGCTGCTGGCCCTGCTTCAACAAACAGTGAAATCACCATAATTACGGAGGACACAAAAAACATCCAAAATGAAAGCATATTTAAAAAACCCGATGCCATATCTCTTGCTCCAATTTGCAGTGGAATCAAAAGGTTACTAAAGGTACCCGAAAGTCCAGCGGTTAATACAAAGAATACCATAATGGTTCCATGCATTGTTACCAATGCCAAATACATATCTGCATCCATAACTCCGTCAGGAGCCCACTTACCAAGGATCGCTTCAAAAATTGGAAAAGACTCTCCTGGCCAAGCGATTTGCATTCTAAAAAATAAAGACATTGCAATTCCAATAAAACCCATTACCAAAACACCGGTAATGAGATATTGCTTAGCAATCATCTTATGATCTTGACTGAAAATATATTTGGTTACAAAGGTTTCTTTGTGATGATGTCCGTGATCATCGTGAGCGTGATCTTCTACATGTGCATCTACTGTTGCTGACATAACCGAATTCTTTTAATTTATTAATTTTCTTTTATAGCCTAATTTACTGTACTGTTGCCATGGTCTGACTAAACGTTTGTTGCGTCTTCATCCAGGCATCATACTCTTCTTGAGTCTCCACAATAATCTTCATCTGCATATTGTAATGAGACTTACCACATATCTTATTACAAAGTAAAATGTAATCATACTCCCACGGGTCGGAATTATCTTCCCCATTGGCGGCTCTCTCCGCTCTAATTTTATTTGTTCTCTTTACCTTATCCACAACATCAGGGTTTTGCCTAATCTCAGCAGTGGTAGTAATGGGTGTAAAAGAAAATTCAGTAGTCATACCAGGAACACAATTCATTTGTGCTCTAAAGTGCGGCATATATGCTGAGTGCAAGACATCTTGCGAACGCATCTTGAAGTTTACTTTTCTTCCAACGGGTAGGTGCAATTCTTTAACGATAACATCATCCGCTGCATAACTATCTGATTCATCTAGGCCTAAAACATTTGCCCTGTCAATATCTATCATTCTAACATTAGCCCCACCCAAAACGTTATCGGCTCCGCCATATCTAGCAGTCCAATTAAACTGTTGGGCGTAAAGCTCCACAATCAATGGATCATCTTCATCATTGACATCCATAATGTTGGTCCATGTATATAATCCCCATAGAATCAATCCAGCCAAAACAATTACAGGAATGATGGTCCAGATAAACTCCAAACGATCATTATCAGCGTAAAAAAGTGCTTTATTCCCTTTCTTACCTCTGTACTTATAACCGAAGTAGTGGAGTAAAAACTGCGTAATGAACTGAACAATAAAGATGATTACAAAAGACACCAACATTAAGTAATCATACTCAGCGCCGTGTGCGGAGGATGCTTCTGGTAAAAAGAATTTAGAATACTTCCAAAAAGACCATATGGTAATCAGATAAGTGAAAACCATAAAGGCAAATAATAGATAACCATTATTCTTATTATCGTCATCGTTGGCTATTTGCGCTCTTGATTGATCTGCCTTTAGTTGAGACAATTCAAAGATTTTGGTCATTTGCCAAATCGCAATTGCCACTAGTGCTAAAACAGCTAAAGTTAAAACTACAGTCATCGTATCTATTTCTGTTATACTTTAATCGTACTACTAATAATGAAAATGTCTACTCTCCTCAATAAACGGGTTACGCTTAGGCTGCAATGGAGCCGAGGCCAATGCTCTGAAAATCCAGAAAATGAATAAACCTGCAAAGAATAATACTGCTCCTATTTCAGGTATACCAATATACCATTGATCACCAACCGTTGCCGGCATGATAGCATTAAAAATATCCATGTAGTGTCCAGCCAGAATAACTATACCCGCCATGACAACAAACCAGTTCAATCGTTTGTAATCGCTATTCATCAATAACAATACTGGGAATAAAAAGTTCATAGCAACCATTCCAAAGAAAGGCAGATTATAATCTTCTATTCTAGTGATGTAATAGGTTACTTCTTCTGGAATGTTCGCATACCATATCAACATGAACTGCGAGAACCATAGGTAAGTCCAGAAAATACTGATACCGAACATGAATTTTGCTAAATCATGAATATGACTATCATTCACTTCTTCTAAATGTCCTTTTGATTTCAAGTAGATAGTTACCATTGCAATTACCGTAATACCAGAAACAAACATACTAGCGAATATGTACCAGCCAAATAAAGTACTGAACCAGTGTGGATCAACACTCATAATCCAATCCCAAGACATAATAGATTCTGAGATTAAATAAAACACTAAGAAAGCAGCTGATATTCTAAAGTTCAATTTGAAGTTTGAGTTGTCATTTGACTCATCTTGTGCCAATGACAATCTTCTTGAATATTCTCTGTAACCAATCCACCCGACTAAGAAAATTGCAGCACGAATCAAAAAGAAGGTTGGATTTAAGTACCCAGCTTTCCCTTGCAGTAAGGCATCATGTGCAACTACCTCAGGGTCCATCCAAACAAACAAATGATTCATATGCAATACGGACAAAACCAAGATCACAAAAACAACTATTCCACCAGGAACTAGGTATGAAGTGATTCCCTCCATTACACGAAATAACAAAGGAGACCAACCCGCCTGTGCAGCGCGCTGTATCGCATAGAAGGCTAGTACACCCAAAGCAATCATAAAGAAAAAGAAAGCTGCTACATAAAGTGCTGCCCATGGTTTATTACTTAATTGATGAAATACATGTTCATCGTGCTCAGCTTCAGACATTGCGTGACCCTCTTCTTTATAAGAACCGTGTCCTTCATCAATTACTTGAACTTCTTCACCATGCGATTCACCGTGACCATCACCATGGCTTGCTACCATTTCTTTTGCTTCAGCAACGTTCGATGGCATCGTTAGAAACCCATAACCTATACCTAATAGCCCAACTACCATTAGAATAATGGAGCCCATTTTTAATTTGTTCGAAACCGTGTACATATTCAGTATCTATGTATTATTTAGTTAAGTCTTGTTTCAATTGCATGACATACTCAGAAACCTGCCACATTTCTTCTGTATTCATTTGCGATGCATAAGAACCCATTGAATTCAAACCGTATTGAACAGTGTGAAAAGTAGTTCCGACGGTAATATTCCGTGCCACGTCATCATAACTAGGAACACCTAATATCTTCTCGTTCTTCACCAAGGCGCCTTGGCCTTTTCCTTTAGGTCCGTGGCAGATAGCGCAGTAAATATTGTACATCTCTGCCCCTTTAGCCAAGTTTGCATCTCTTTGGAGGGTATCCAACGGACTCGAGTTCAATCTTGCCAGTTCTTTACCTTCTATTGTATTTTCAATACTGTAGGGCATCCAACCTCTTGGAACAGTGTTTGCTGGCGGAAGCATTGCTTCCTGGCCAGATGGTAAAAAATCAACTTGCTCATACGTTTCATAACCTACCGGCTCATACATGTTTGGCATGTACTGATAGTTCGGTCTACTATTGTCTTGGCAAGAAACCAAAACAGCAAGCAATCCAAATACGATTCCTATTTTCTTCAAACTGTTCATATTAATGAAGGTCTTTTTCTGATACGTTAATCTCTACTGCTCCTGTATCTGATAATAAGCTCATCAATTCAGCCTCATTATCGTGAATTTCTATTTCCATTAAAAAATGGTCATCAGTTGTTCTTACATCAGGATTTTCAGCTTCTTTAAAAGGCCACAATCTACTTCTCAAATAGAAGGTGATTACCATTAAGTGAGCCGCAAAAAATACAGTCAACTCAAACATAATGGGAACAAATGCTGGCATATTCTCGATATAACTAAAGCTTGGCTTACCACCAATATCTTGAGGCCAATCTTCAATCATAATGAAGTTCATCATTACAATAGCCACAGTCAAACCTACACAACCATACATGAAAGAAGTAATTGCTATTCGTGTTGGCTCTAAGCCCATAGCTTTGTCTAGCCCGTGAACCGGAAAAGGACAATACACTTCCTCAATATGATGTTTGGCAGCCTTCACCTTTTTGACAGCGTGCATCAGCACATCGTCATCATTATAAAATGCCTGTATAACTTTAGATGCCATATCTATTTGTTGTTATTTAAAGTTTTCGCTTGACCTGCCCAGTCATCACGTTGCGCTCTTCCGGGGAAGGCCTCCGTAATAGAATCTAACAAATCATATTCTTTTCCTGTCATTCGACTTACTTGTGCGAAAGTGAAAATGCCGATTTGGTTCAAGGTCTGCTCCATCTTCGGACCAATACCTTTTACTTTTTTCAAATCATCAGCCGTTTCTGTTGCTGGGTCAAATGTTCCTATTGATGCCAAAAGACTAGATGCATCTTTTTCAACATTTGTACTCGGAACGGTCTTCTCTTCAACAATTTCTTCTACAGTTTCCGTCTTCGCGGGAATTCCTTCAGATACTTTTGGAGCCTCATTACTTATTTGATATAAAGGCTGACCTGCATCTCTCAATTTCTTGTATTTCGAACCGGATGACTTTAAAATAGACTTCACTTCCGCCTGTGCAATTACAGGGAAGGTTCTTGAATACAATAAGAATAGTACAAAGAAGAAACCAATCGTTCCGATAAAGATTCCGATATCAACAAATGTAGGCGAGAACATCGTCCATGAAGATGGAAGGTAATCTCTGTGCAATGAAGTAACGATAATTACAAAACGTTCGAACCACATTCCTATGTTTACTACAATCGAGATAAAGAACGAGAACATGATACTCGTACGCAATTTCTTGAACCACATGAATTGTGGAGAAAATACATTACAAGTCATCATTGCCCAGTACGCCCACCAGTAAGGTCCGGTAGCTCTGTTCAAGAATGCATATTGTTCGTATTCAACTCCTGAATACCAAGCCATGAATAGCTCAGTGATATACGCACAACCTACTATAGAACCTGTAATCATAATTACAATGTTCATCAATTCGATATGCTGTACCGTGATATAATCTTCTAAATGACATACTTTACGCATGATAATCAAAAGGGTGTTCACCATGGCAAATCCCGAGAAAATTGCACCTGCAACAAAGTATGGCGGGAATATCGTGGTATGCCATCCAGGAATTACTGAAGTAGCAAAGTCAAAGGATACAATCGTGTGTACAGAAAGTACAAGTGGCGTTGCCAAACCTGCCAATACCAATGATACTTCTTCAAAACGCTGCCAATCTTTTGCACGACCACTCCATCCGAAGCTTAATAAACTATATATTTTCTTTTGGAACGGCAGAATTGCCCTATCTCTCAACATTGCAAAATCAGGAAGCAAACCTGTCCACCAGAATACCAATGAAACGGATAAGTATGTTGATATCGCAAATACATCCCAAAGTAGTGGTGAATTAAAGTTTACCCATAGGGAGCCAAATTGGTTCGGAATAGGTAATACCCAATATGCCAACCATGGGCGCCCCATGTGAATGATGGGAAACAATCCCGCTTGAATAACCGAAAAGATAGTCATCGCCTCTGCAGAACGGTTAATTGCCATTCTCCATTTCTGACGGAATAATAAAAGTACCGCCGAAATCAAAGTTCCTGCGTGACCAATACCTACCCACCAAACGAAGTTGGTAATATCCCAAGCCCAGTTTACGGTTTTGTTTAGACCCCAAGTACCAATTCCCGTAGAAATGGTATAGATTATACACCCAACTCCCCAAAGAAATGCTGCCAAAGCAATGGAAAAAACAATCCACCAGTGCTTATTCGCTCGACCCTCAATCGGAGCAGCAATATCGACAGTTACATCATGGTAACCTTTGTCTCCAATTACTAAGGGTTTTCTAATAGGTGCTTCGTAATGCGACGCCATAGATTTGTATTATAGTTACTTACTTTACTGTATTGGTTATGCTTCTGTTGTATTTCTCACTTTAACGTGATAGAATACATTTGGTTTGGTACCTACGTGCTCTAACAAGTGATACATACGATCGCTTTCTTTCAACTCAGCGACTTCACTCTTTTTATCATTGATATCTCCAAAAACAATTGCTCCGTTGCTACAAGCAGAAGAACATGCTGTTTGGAATTCCTCATCAGCAACTGGACGACCATCTCGCTTGGCATCCAAAATACTTTTCTGTGTTTTCTGGATACACATCGAACATTTTTCGATTACCCCTCTAGAACGAACATTCACATCAGGATTCACGACCATCTTGCCCAAGTCATTATTCATATGAAAATCAAACTCGTCATTGTTATTATACAAGAACCAGTTGAAACGACGTACTTTATACGGACAGTTGTTTGCACAGTATCTTGTACCTACACATCTGTTATACGCCATGTGATTTTGACCTTGACGGCTATGTGATGTTGCCGCAACTGGACAAACCGTTTCACAAGGCGCATGGTTACAGTGCTGACACATTACAGGTTGGAAAGCCACCTGCGGATTAGCAGAAGGGTCTTCCAATTCACCGAAACCTCCTAGCGAACCATTGTCTCCTGAAAGTCCATCAAAATCATCTTTCTTCGTATTATCTGCCTCAAAACTATCTTCAGAAGAGTAGTATCTATCGATACGCAACCAGTGCATATCTCTTGACTTACGAACTTCTTGCTTACCAACCACAGGAACGTTATTCTCCGCATGACAAGCGATAACACATGCACCACAACCGGTACAAGCATTTAAATCGATAGACATGTTGAAGTGATGCCCTATAGAGCGATCAAAACTATCCCAAAGGTCCACTGAAGTTGCAGGAACTTCTTGGTGATTTAAAGACACCTGAGGAACATGATTCCATTCCGCATGGTCTTTTGTGTTGAATATCTCCAAAGTTGTTTCTTTGATGATATCACCTCTACCCATCATTGTTTTATGCAACTGAACACATGCAAATTCATGCATTCCACCTGCTTTTTCAATTTTGACAGATTGTATATTGTTGAAGTCTTGATACAAGGCAAAAGCATTTACGCCAGTTTGCATCTCAGATTTCATTCCTGCTTTCTTTCCATATCCAAAAGACAGCCCTACAGTTCCTTTCGCCTGACCTGGTTGAATGATTACAGGAACATTGTTTACTGCAACGCCATTAACCGTTAAGTTGGCGTAGCTTCCATCTAAACCACCATTAGCTACATTCTCATTTATCAATCCCAGAGTTTCAGCATCAGCTTTAGAAACCGTAACATAGTTATCCCAAGAAACACGTGTAATAGGATCAGGGAATTCTTGCAACCATGGATTATTTGCCTGCTGACCGTCACCCATGCCTACTTTGGAGTATAAAGTTAGCTCCATTCCCTCTGTACCAGTGGCGCTTGCTAAACTGCGTACAGCGGAAGAAATAGATACCGACTGAGACATCATTTGCGACTCGTCTATTATTGCTTCAGCTTCTTCTTTATCAGAAACATCAGCCATGACTACTGGATCAGCATTCTCACTAACCGTTGTCATTGTGTCACCACCCGCTACAAAAACTCCGTCATGAACAGCTTTATTAAAATCACTTCCATTTAAAACAAAAGCGTTCCATGTTTCTTTAATATAGTAGTAATAGCTTTTGTCATTACCCATCCATTTTAAAACAGATGCTTGAAATTGTCTTGTATCAAACAACTCTTTTATGGTCGGCTGCATTATGCTATAATGCCCTTTTTTGATTTGCGCATCACCCCAAGACTCCAAGTAGTGATTTGAGGCAGCAGCATAAGTTGAAACAGCAGAAGTTTCATTCCAATTGGTTGAAAAATTTACCGAAAGATCAACATTCTCAATACCTGTTTTGAAATCAGAAGCATTTGGCAGAGAATACATTGGGTTGACACCATCAATAATCAACATACCCACTTTACCAGCATTCATATCAGCAACAAGCGACTGAACAGCTTTGACATTTCCTTGTCTTGTATATCTTGGTGCTTTTGCATCAAAAGCCTTACTACCCAACATTTCATTGATTGCCAAAACAACCGTTTGAACATTGACATCATCAATTCCGGAAACTACAACAGCTCCGCTTTTATTCTTTCTAATTTGAGCAATTAGGCTATCAAGTACTTTTTGAGCTTCAGCAGGCAGCTCACCACCAGCACTAGTTCCGTTTAACTTCGCATATAAATACGCTAAGGCCACTTTTTGAAACTGTGCCGTTAATGCAACACGCTTATCAGCATTTGCACCAGTCAAAGACATATTTGCCTCGAACTGAACATGCTTAGACATTTTTCCGTTCTTCGGAACACGCCCTTTGGAATAGCCGCTATCATATCCGCCTCCTTGCCAGTCTCCTAAGAAATCCGCACCAAAGGATACGATAATATCGGCATTTTCAAAATTATAATCCGCAAGAGCGCGTTCGCCATATTTCGCTTCAAAAGCCGATAAGGCAGCTTCTTCAGAAATGGAATCATAGGTTACATGATTTACATTCGGATTCGTCGCTTTGAATTCTTCGATTAATCTAGAAGTAGATGGACTAGCATATGTTTGCGTCAAGAAAGCAACTTGCTTTCCTGAACTTAATTTTGATTTTACAGCAGCATCAATGACATCCCAAGAAACATCTTCACCAGCTCCAGATTTAGGACCTTGCAATCTTGTGCTATCATATAATGACAGAACGGAAGCCTGAACACGTGCATTAGCACCGCCAGCTACTTTCGCTTCTTTATTATTTTCCACTTTTATTGGTCTTCCTTCGCGCGTCTTAATTAAGATACTCGCAAAGTCAAAACCATTTGCAATTGTAGTAGCGTAATAATTTGCAACACCAGGAACAATGTTTTCAGGAGCTACAACATAAGGAATAGACTTAATAACTGGTCCTTCACAAGCAGCCAAAGAAGCAGCCGCTGTACTAAAACCAACATACTTCAAGAAGTCTCTTCTATTGGTATTGGTGGATTCTAAAGTTTCTTTATCACCCAAAAACTCATCAACAGGAATGTCTTCTACAAATTCATTCTGTCTTAGCGTCTCAACAATGGAATCGTTGGGATTTAACTCCGCTTCGCTTTTCCAATATTTTTTGTTTGATGCCATACGTATATCTGTAATTAGCTACTTTTTGTTTGTATTAATAGTGACACTTTCCGCATTCCAAACCACCCATTTGTGCAGCGGTAAGGGTTTCAACTCCGTACTTCTTAGAAAGTTCAGCGTGTATTTTATCGTAGTATTCGTTTCCTTCAACTTGCACATTAGTTTCTCTATGACAGTTGATACACCAACCCATTGTTAATGGAGAAAATTGATACATAATTTCCATTTCTTCAACCGGTCCGTGACAGGTTTGACATTCAATCTTACCAACCTCAACGTGTTGCGAGTGATTGAAATATGCAAAATCTGGAAGGTTATGAATTCGAACCCATTCCACCGGCTTACTTTCACCAGTATATTTCTGATTTTCTTCATCCCAACCTACTGCAGCGTAAAGCTTTTTGATTTCACCTGTGTAGAACTCGTTCGTGTAACCATTCGCTAAGTCCTCTTGACTAGGCGCTTCACCTGCAACCCCCGTGTATTCGTAAATAGACTTGTGACAGTTCATACAAACATTTAGAGAAGGAATACCAGAATGTTTTGATTTACGGGCCGACGAGTGACAGTACTTACATTCTATTTTGTTCGTACCTGCATGTATTTTGTGCGAATAGTGAATCGGTTGAATTGGAGCATAGCCCTGATCAACACCAACTTGCATCATCCAGCCGTAAGCGAAATACGCACTTCCAAGCAAAAGGAAAATAACTGTACACAAAATCAAAAACTGATTCTTAGCAAAGGCTTTCCACAGTGGCGTTCTTTCTTCAGCTTCTTCTTTAACAACAGCAACTCCACTAGCCTCAGCAATTCTTCTCAAGGTTTTGTTTACTAAGAACAGCATCATTACCAAAAGACCAAAAACCAGAACAAGAGCTCCTAGAATAATTTCGTTGGAAATACCAGACGTTGCAGAAGTAACATCCCCGCCAGGTGGAGGTGGAGGCGGAGGAACAACCACAGGTTCAGCTGCGGTATACGCCAAAATATTATCAATATCTACATTAGAAAGTGTTGGGAAAGCAGTCATTGCTGACTGATTGTACTCCGCATAAATCTTATTTGCATAAGCGTCTCCAGATTTGATGACACCAGCACTATTTTTTATCCAAGCGTACAACCATTCGCGATCCAAACCTTCATTCTCCGCCAAACGCTCTTCGACCTTATACAAATTTGGCCCTGTCATTTTCTTCTTCAAATTGTGACATGCCGCACAATTCACCTTGAACAAAGCCTTTCCTTTTTCAACGTCACCACCAGAAGCATCTGTAGTTGCAGCAGCCTCGACAGCGGCAACTTCATCTTGCGCAAAAAGTGAAATAGAGGAGAGTAGGAAAACTACTAGACTGATACCTAAAACTTTAGAAATTTGATTGCGGTAAATAACCTTTTTCATATACAGAATATTTCAATCTAAATCTTGGCACGATAATTTATATGTTAGAGATTGTAGGTTAAAATTATCGCTTCCTAAATTGGATGCAAAAATACGACACATACTTTATTTAGAAAATCTTAACGTATTGATAATTTATAATTTATAATTATTCTAAATAACTATTGATTTGCTAGCTATGAAATATAAAAAATTACTTTTGTACGTACCTATTATAAGACATTCAGCTAAAAGCATGAAAACACTAGCTATACTACTAATTTTGACTTTTTCCATCCCTTTTGCCAATGCTCAAAATGGAAAAATCAACATTGAACAAGACGAAAAAATAAACACTCTCTTAGAGATTTATGAGGATGTAATTTCGCAATCAAACTACTATACTATACAAGTAGGTTTTGTAAGCTCAAATGAGAAAGCAAACAACTTAAAATCACTCGTAAACATTGACTTTCCTAGTTTATCTTCAAGAGTCGATTTTGACTCTCCGACCTACAGAGTGAAAGTAGGAAGGTTCAAGGATAAACTTCAAGCGGAACGGAAGTTTAATGAAGTTAGAAGAAAATACCCCAATGCGATGTTATTAAAACCAAAAAAATAGAGCGAATTCGCTCTATTTTTTTGGTTTTTTATTTTTACTAGAAACTCCCTACTGGGATACTATTTTGATTTCAACTTCTTCGCCACAGCTACCTCTTGGAAGGCCTCTACAATATCTCCTTCTTTGATATCATTGTAGTTTTTAATTTGCAAACCACAATCATAACCTTTCGCTACTTCCTTGACATCATCTTTGAATCGTTTTAATGAAGTAAGTTCACCAGTATATATAACAACTCCATCACGAATCAACCTTATGTTTGAGTTTCTAAAGATCTTTCCGATTGTGACCATACATCCTGCGATAGTACCAATCTTAGAAATCTTGAAAGTCTCACGTATTTCGGCAGTACCCGTAATCTCTTCTTTCATTTCCGGAGAAAGCATTCCTTCCATCGCATCCTTTAAATCATTTATGGCATCATAAATAATAGAATACATACGGATATCGATTTCTTCCTTATCAGCTACCTGCCTTGCATTACCCATCGGCCTTACATTAAACCCGATAATAACCGCATCAGAAGCAGAAGCTAAAAGCACATCGGATTCCGTAATAGGTCCGACTGCTTTATGTATAATATTTACTTGTATTTCATCCGTAGATAATTTCTGGAAAGAATCAGTAAGCGCTTCCACAGAACCATCAACATCACCTTTCAAGATAATGTTCAATTCTTTGAAATCACCCAATGCAATACGTCTTCCGATCTCATCAAGAGTAATATGACGCTGTGTTCTTACCGATTGCTCGCGTTGCAATTGAGAACGTCTAGTAGCAATTTGTTTTGCCTCACGCTCATCATCTAAGACATTAAACTTATCTCCTGCTTGCGGAGCACCATCTAACCCTAAAATAGAAATAGGTTGAGAAGGACCAGCTTCTTTTATAATATTACCACGTTCATCTTGCATGGCTTTAACCTTTCCGCTGCAAGTTCCTGCCAACACATAATCTCCAATTTTCAAAGTACCTGCTTGCACTAAAATAGTTGAGATATACCCTTTTCCTTTATCTAGGAAAGCTTCTACAACCGTACCAACAGCAAGTTTATCGGGATTAGCCTTAAGCTCTAATAATTCAGCTTCGAGCAATACTTTTTCTAACAATTCTTTGATTCCAAGACCCGTCTTGGCAGAGATGTCATGAGATTGTATTTTACCACCCCAGTCTTCTACCAATAAGTTCATATTTGCTAGACCTTCTTTTATCTTATCAGGATTGGCAGCATCTCTATCTATTTTGTTGATTGCAAAAACGATAGGAACTCCAGCGGCCTGAGCATGACTGATAGCTTCCTTTGTTTGCGGCATGATATCATCATCCGCAGCAATAACAATTATAGCAATATCTGTAACTTGAGCACCACGAGCACGCATCGCTGTAAAGGCTTCGTGACCTGGCGTATCTAAGAAGGCGATTTTTTGACCATCCTCTAAGGTTACCCCATATGCACCAATATGCTGTGTTATTCCACCACTCTCACCTGCAATTACGTTTTCTTGTCGAATGTAATCTAACAAAGAAGTTTTACCGTGGTCAACGTGACCCATAACGGTCACAATTGGAGCTCTTGGTTTCAAATCTTCTGCCGCATCTTCTTCTTCAACAATACTTTCATCAATATCAGCAGTAACAAACTCAACTTCGTAGCCAAACTCATCTGCAACAATCGAAAGCGTCTCTGCGTCTAAGCGTTGGTTCATGGTAACCATCATACCCAAGGACATACATGCAGAAATAATCTCTGTAGTCGAAACGTTCATCATCGTCGCAACTTCATTCGCAGTTACAAACTCTGTGACCTTAAGCGTTTTGCTTTCAATTGCTTCTATCTCAAGATCAGCCTCGGTCTGTTGACGGTGTTGATCTCTTTTATCTCTTCTATATTTTGCACCCTTACCTTTCTTCGACTTCCCTTGAAGTTTCTCTAAGGTTTCACGTACTTGCTTTTGAACATCTTCTTCAGAAGGCTCTACTTTTGGTGCACCAAAACGTTGACCTCCTCCTTTTCGGGCACCAGCAGCTCCTCTTGGGCCTGTTCCTCTTCCTTGCGTTGCACCGGGTTTATTACTGACAATACGCTTTCGCTTTTTCTTACGATCCGCATTGGCGTTTTCAGTTTTAGCTTTAGGCTCTTCTTTCTTTTTCTTAGGCTTCTGAAATTTGCTAAGATCAATCTTATCTCCCATTATTTTTGGGCCAGAAAGCTTCTTGTATTGCGTAGCGATCTTTTCATCAACCGGAGCAGCTTCTTCTGCAACAGGCTCAGCAGCTTCTACTTTCGCTTCTGCTTTTTCTGTTGTTTCTGCTTTTGCCTCTGTTTTCTTTTCAGGAGCTACGGCATCAACTTTCTCCTCCTTAACCGGAGCTTTTTCTTCCTTGACAGTTGCTTTTTCTGCTTTCTTCTTAGGATTAAGATCAATCTTTCCAACCGTTTTAGGTCCACTAAGTTCAGCCTTAGCCTTAATCACTTCGGAAGCGGCTGCTCTTTTCTCACGAGCCAATCTTCTTTCTTCTTGCTCCTGTTCTAATTGAATTCGTATGGCTTCTTTCTCTTTCCGTTTTTCTTCTCCAACCTCTTTTGATGCAACTTTCTTGCTCATATCAGTCTGGAACTCGTCCAATAACACCTGATGTACCTCTTCGGAAATCTTGGTGGTTGGGCGTGCTTCTATTTCATGGCCTTTTGACGATAGATAATCTACCGCTCTGTCCAATGAAATATTAAGTTCTCTTAGAACTTTATTAAGCCTTATTGTTGCATTATCTGCCATAAATACTAATTCCTATTCTTGTAATTCCTTATAAAACACCGCTAATATATAGCTATTCTTCTAATTCTGCTTTTAGTATGCGTACAACTTCAGTAATTGTTTCTTCTTCAAGATCAGTTCTTTTAACAAGATCATTAACATCTTGCTCTAAAACACTTCTTGCTGTGTCCATTCCAATTTTCTTGAACTCTTCAATGATCCATGCATCGATTTCATCTGAAAACTCTGTCAATTCCACATCTTCCTCAACACCCTCACGGAACACATCAATCTCATAACCCGTTAGCTGACCCGCCAATCGAATATTATGACCTCCTCTACCAATAGCTTTAGAAACTTCTTCTGGTTTCAAATAAACCTGAGCGGTCATTTTTTCATCATTCAACTTCACCGTTGAAACTCTTGCCGGACTCAAAGCTCTAGTTACTAACAACTGCGGATTGTTCGTCCAATTGATGACATCAATATTTTCATTACCTAATTCACGAACGATACCGTGGATACGAGATCCTTTCATTCCAACACAAGCACCTACTGGATCAATACGATCATCGTATGAATCTACAGCTACTTTTGCCTTTTCCCCAGGGATACGAACTGCTTTCTTTATTGAAATCAAGCCATCGAAAACCTCTGGAATTTCCTGAAAGAATAGCTGCTCCAAAAATTTAGGAGAACTTCTCGACATAATAATCGAAGGTTTATTCCCTTTCAATTCAACACTCTCAATAATACCTCTTACATTATCTCCTTTTCTAAAAAAGTCAGACGGAATCTGACGGTCTTTCGGAAGAATAATTTCATTACCCTCATCATCTAACAAAATAATTGCTTTGTGACGAATGTGATGAACCTCAGCAGTGTATATTTCACCTTCAAGATCCTTAAATTGTTTGTAAATTGTAGTATTATCATGCTCATGAATCTTAGAAATCAAGTTCTGACGCAAGGCCAAAATAGCTCTTCTTCCTAAATCCATAAGCTTTACCTCTTCAGACACATCTTCACCCACTTCAAAATCAGGCTCAATCTTGCGTGCCTCGGTAAGCGAAATTTCTTCATTCGGCTCCTCAACTTCACCATCTTCAACAACGATTCGGTTTCTCCAAATTTCTAAATCCCCTTTATCTGGGTTGATGATAATATCAAAGTTATCATCAGATCCGAATTTCTTCTTTAAGGCGTTTCGAAATACATCTTCCAAAATAGCCATTAAGGTCACCCTATCGATGAATTTATCATCTTTAAACTCTGAGAAAGATTCAATTAACGCAATATTTTCCATGGGTCAATTCCTATTAAAATTTTAAAATAACTTTTGCTTCTTTTATCTCAGAAAAATCAATTTCCTTCCTTTTCTGAACTGTATGCTTCCCTTTTCCTATGGGTTTGGGTTCCCGTGCTTTCCACTCTAAAACAATATGGTCGTCTGTTACTTCTGTTAAATTACCTTCGAAGATTTCATCTCCAATTTTCACAGCTAACTTTCTACCAATATTTTTTTTATACTGCCGCGGCATAACCAACGGAGAAGCTGCTCCTGCTGAAGCTACTTCTAAAGAAAAATCTTGTTCTTCTCTGTCTAAATTATGCTCAATCGCTCGACTGATTTTAATACAGTCTTTAACGGTCACTCCATTATCACCGTCGATAATTACATTTATTTTATTATCAGCGGAAATGGTGAAATCAATCAAAAAAAGACTACCATCTTCCTCTAGTCCATCATTCAAAAGTGTCTCCACTTGATCCTTAAACATAATATCAAGAAATAAAAAAGAGGACCAAATGTCCCCTCATGAATAAAAATTCTATCCTTTCAGTCGTGCAAATATACATTTATTTTTGTTTTTCACCAATTAACAACACTACTGTTTTATAGTATAATTACGACCTCAAAACATCAATAATTTAGTGTCGCACAACATAATCAAGTATTAAATGTTATTTTTAAAGTGTTAAGAAAATAGTGTCCTAATTTCAAAAACCTTCTAACCAATGGAAATTCTATCCTCCTATAACCTCATCATTGGGGCATCTGTCATTGTTGTATTGTCATTTTGGTTCAATGGCATTTCGAAAAAGACCAATATCCCTTCTGTTTTGATGTTGATCGTTCTCGGTGTTCTAATCAATATTGGACTTGGATTTTTTGTTTCGGATATTCCCGACTTTGGAGGCTCTCTTGAAATTCTTGGTACAGTTGGTTTAATTATGATTGTTCTCGAAGCGGCTCTCGAGCTAGAGTTGAAAAGAGAAAAGCTCATTCCCATTCTAAAATCTATGGCTATCGCCTTAATAGGCTTAGTAGGTTCCGCATGGGTAGCAGCATTAATTTTATATCAATTTATAGAGGGTATGACCATGCAATCGGCATGGCTGTATGCAACACCATTATCCATTCTTTCAAGTGCAATTATTATTCCCAGTGTAGGCGGATTGGTCGATGCTAAACGGGAATTCCATATTTATGAAAGTACTTTCTCTGATATTTTCGGAATTATGATGTTCTACTTTTTAGCTGGGGGACTTAACCCTGCTGAAGATGGCGGAGTTGCAGGATTCTCCATAAATCTCATATTAACCATTGTAATTGCGGTTGTTGCAAGCTACGCCATCATTCTAGTTTTTCAGCGCATTAAAAGTCAAGCCAAGCTCTTTTTATTGATCGCTGTACTACTTCTATTGTATGCTATCGGAAAGAAAATGCATCTTTCTTCCCTTATTATTATTTTGATTTTCGGATTGATCATTAAAAATATCAATCTCTTTTTCCCTGGAAAAACAAAAATATTTCTTGAAGAAGATCGAATGCATCAAATGTATCATGAATTGCACATCATAACGTTAGAAACGGCATTTGTCGTGCGTACTTTTTTCTTTGTAATCTTTGGTATTACTATTGTCTTATCATCGCTTCTAAGTTTAAAAGTAGCTTTGGTTAGTATTCTGATTATAGCATCGATTTACGCCATTCGATGGGTGATTCTTCGTGTTTTTGTTGGAAAAGACATGTTGCCACAACTATTTATTGCACCCAGAGGATTGATAACTGTACTACTTTTTTACGCTATACCTGCCCAAGCAGAAGTAGCAGGATTCGAGTCTGGAATTCTACTCTTTGTAATTATCGCTACTAGCTTGGTAATGACCTGGGCAATGATCAAAGACAAACGTAAAATGGGAACCATGCTTGATGAAATTGATGAGGAAATTTTATTGCGTAATGAAGCGGAAGATGCTTTGAACGAACATTCTGAAGAATCTGAGATAATTGAAAGTAATGAACCAGAGGCTTTGGAGAATCCTGAGACGGATGGTGGAATTTCTATGGGAGATAATGATATTGAAGGGGAGTTGTCAGCAGACTAGGCATTTAAAACAAAAATCCTAACATCAAAAAGATATTAGGATTTATTGAATTTAAGTTGGCCCACAAGGACTCGAACCTTGAATGACGGTACCAAAAACCGGAGTGTTGCCAATTACACCATGGGCCAATCTCTAGAAACTGATTCACTGAAATTAATTCAACGCAAGCAAGTTCAGCTTTCGAGCGTGCAAATTTAAAACAATGTTTGATATGCACAAACATTTTACATTACAATTATTTAAAAAAACACCTCTTCGAAGTCCCCACCCTAGCCCTCCCCAGTAGGGAGGGAGCAATCACCACTTGAATTTCACCCTTGAGGTATATTGATTGTAAAACTCAATAAAGACATACCCCCTCCCTCGGAGGGGGCTAGGGGGAGGACTTTTCCTTGTTAAAGGTTTATCAAAAATCTATTCCCATATCTATATTTATTGCTAAATTCGCCCCATCGGTTAATCAAACAGTACATGTTTTCAAAGAACTTCGAAAAATGGGACACTATTTTAGGGTGGTCCGCCTTTTTTATTGCCTTTATCGTTTACTTTATCACGGTAGAACCCACCAGTAGTTTTTGGGATGCTGGAGAGTACATTTCCACTTCTGCCAAACTACAAGTTGGTCACCCACCAGGGGCTCCGCTAATGCAAATGATTGGAGCTTTCTTCGCTATGTTTGCTTTTGGCGACGACTTATTAGTTGCTCGAATGGTAAACTTCGTTTCAGGTGCATCAAGTGCTTTTACCATATTATTCATGTTCTGGACAATTACCAACCTGACTCGAAAATTAATAGGCGAAAAAGAAGCACTTACAAATAGCAAAGCTATTGCTGTTTTAGGTAGTGGACTTGTTGGTAGTCTAGCCTTTACATTTTCAGATAGCTTTTGGTTCAATGCGGTTGAAACTGAAGTATATGCAATGGCTAGTCTTGTTATGGCAGCACTGCTATACATGGGGCTTAAATGGGTTGATAATTTAGATAATCCTAGAGGGAATAAATGGTTAATCTTAATCTCGTTTGTAGTTGGCTTGACTTTTGGAATTCAGTTTATGGGCTTCTTAGCGATTCCATCAATTGGCCTTTTGTATTACTTCAAAACCTACAAAAAAACTACAGTCAAGAACTTCTTGTTAGCTAACGTAGCTGTTGTTGCTATTTTAATGTTAGTATATAAATTCTCATTGACTTATGTATTAAAATTATTTGGATGGGGTGAAGTATTCTTTATTAATAACTTAGGACTACCCTTCAACTCAGGCTCCATAATAATCGGACTCCTATTTATTGCTGCCTTTTATTTCGGACTCAATTATACTCGTAAAAACAACTACAAAACAGCAAATACCATTGTGCTCTGTTTGATGTTTTTATTCTTCGGATTTTCTTCATGGATTATGCTTCCTATCCGAGCAAATGCCAATGTAGTGATTAATGAAAATGATCCTTCAGATGCACGTTCGCTTTTGGCTTATTATAATCGTGAGCAGTACCCTGGAGTTGATAGTCCTGTTTATGGAGCATACTATTCTGATTTATTCGCTGAAGCGGGTGAAAAAAGAGATTTAGCCCCAAAATATGAACGTGATGAAAAATTAGGAAAATATGTCATTGTAAACTATTACAAAGATGCCGATCAAAGTGCCAACCCAGATCATATTGGCTTATTACCAAGAATGTGGAGTACACAACATGCTGAAAATTACATGCAGTATTTTGGTCGACTAGATTTTAAAATCAATCGTTCTAATGATGAACTTCGAAAAGCGGTAAAACAAGTAAAAGATGGTTTTGACAATGGTGAGATTGATGCTGAGCAATATATCAGTTTCTTGAAACGCTTTGATGAATACATTGAGGTTCAGCCACCTACGGTATGGCAAAACATAAAATACATGTTCGAATTTCAATTCGGTTATATGTACTGGCGCTATTTCATGTGGAACTTTACAGGAAAACAAAATGATGTTCAAGGCCGTTATAACGAAAATGGAAACTGGATTAGTGGAATCAACTTCATAGATAGCATTCGCCTAGGAAGTCAAGAAAATCTACCTAGTGATATTGAAAATAACAAAGGAAGAAACACGTATTTCTTTCTACCGCTTTTGCTGGGTATAATCGGTTTGGTATTTCAGATCTCCAAAAATCCGAAACAATTTTGGGTGCTTTTTGTATTCTTTATGTTTACAGGAATTGCCATACAATTTTACACAAACCCATATATATTTCAACCACGTGAGCGTGACTATTCGTTGGTAGGTTCGTTTTATATTTTTGCCTTGTGGATAGGTTTGGGGGTATATGGCCTCTTTGATGAATTCAGAAAATTGCTGACCGCAAAAATAGCTGCACCTGTCATTACCATAGCATGCCTTTTAGCAGTTCCATTATTAATGGCTTTTCAAAATTGGGATGATCATGATAGATCAAATAGATTCACAGCACAATCAACAGCAAAAGCTTACTTAGATTCTTGTCAAGAAGATGCTGGTTCAATTCTATTTACTATTGGTGATAATGACACTTTTCCACCATGGTACGTGCAAGAGGTGGAAGGTTACCGAACAGATGTTCGAATTGTTTGTACTAGTCTTTTTGAAACAGATTGGTATGTTGATCAAATGAAGCGTGCGGCTTACAAGAGCCCTCCAATTCCATCGCAAATAGCACATGAAAAATATCGCACAGGTAATAGAGATGTTCTCTATCATCAAAATGCAGATCAGATTTTCAGCAAAGAAGTTTCTACAAGTCGATGGAGCATTCAAGCTTTTATCGATTGGGTAGATGGTGATCAACCGCAAACAAAGTTTAAGTATTATTTAGAGCAGATGGGTGCAGATACTTCAGAATATTCAGAGGATGTTTTGAACTTTGTCTACTACCCTACTAAGAAGTTGCGTATTCCTGTCAACAAGCAAAATGCTTTGGCAAGCGGATTGGTCAAAGAAAAAGACTCAGCACTGATCGTTGACTATATTGACATCACTTTACCCAATGTGATCACAAAGAAAAGCATGATGATGTTGGATATTGTAGCCAATAATGACTGGAAACGTCCTATTTATTTCTCTGGCGGAAGTTTTGATGATTCTGAATTTATTTGGATGAAAGACTATTTGCAGTTAGATGGATTAGCCTATAAACTTGTCCCCATAAAAACAGAAAGACCCAACAGTTTTGAAATGGGAAGAATCGATACTGATTTGATGTATGACATTGTCAAAAAATGGGATTGGGGTAATTCAGGCGACCCTGATATTTACCATGACACGCAAACCCGTATTCAAGGAGTAACTTTTAGAGGAAACCTTGCTCGTTTGACAGAGACCTTGATCAAAGAAAACAAAATTGAAAAGGCAAAAGATATCATTGACATTTCAATGACCAACATGCCAATTGATCAATTTGGATACTACACCCTTGTTGAACCTTTTGTTGATGCTTATTATAAGGTTGGAGAAACCACCAAAGCTCGTTCGCTTTTTGAACGTTTAAAAGTCAAGTATCAAGAACGGCTTGATTATGCAGCAAATACTGGTTTAGATCAGCAATATGATAATATCGATGATATCATAAGTGATATGGAAGCCTATCGAAGAAATATTGATGTATTAATTGATAACGGAGATCGTGAATTTGTAGAGAAAGAGACATTGATTTTCAATGAATACATTGATAAATTCAATCATTTCTACAAAGATGAAATTGATGAGGCCAGACCGCCTTTAGAAGGTACAGATCCTGACATGTCAGATACAGTACCAGTTTCAGATTCCACTAATGTACCAAATGATGAAAAAAGAGATACTGCGTTGGCACCAGTTGGGCTCTAGTAAAGAAACATGAATGCTAAAGAAGAAATTCAGAAGAAAATCTAAACGTATTCGTTGAGAATACCAATTAAGGTATTGGCGTCTTGCTCACCGCTTTGGCGCCATACCATTTCACCTTTTTTATAAATCATTAAAGTCGGCAATCCCTTTACGCGTAACGCTTGAGAAAGCTCCTTATTTTTATCTACATCAATTTTAATCACTTTGCTTTTGTCACCAAGGGCGGCAGCTACATCGCGAAGCACAGCATGCATAGCTGTTGATTGATCATTCCAATCTGCATAAAAATCTAACAATACTGGAACCTTTAAATCTATAAGTTCACCAAATTTTGACATATGTATATCATTGGGTTACACACCAAAAGTAGTAAAAATTGTTAAATTCCTAGAAGTATTGTAGGTTTTTGGGGCTTTAAGCGAGTTAAATTCATGTTAAGGATTTCTTTTTTAGGGTTATCACGGTGATTTCTGGCCAAATTCCAAACCTTCCGGGATAGCCCAAAAAACCAAAACCTCGGTTTACGTTTATGAATTGCCCCATTTCTTCATAGATACCCGCCCATTGCTTATACCGCCATTTTACGGGACTCCATTTAATCCACCCAGGGATTTCAATACCGAATTGCATTCCATGGGTATGTCCGCTTAAAGTCAGGTGGTAATGGTAGTCATCTGGCACAACTTCTTCTTCCCAATGACTAGGATCGTGACTCATCAGTATTTTAAAATCGTCTTTATGAATTGTAGACTTTGCTTTTTGTAAATCTCCCGCTTTCTTGAATCCACCTTTACCCCAATTCTCTACTCCAATTAGCGCGATACGATCACTCCCCTTTTGCAGATATCTGCTTTCATTTAAAAGAAGATCAAAGCCCATTTCTTTTTGAAGGTTTTTCAAATCTTCCAAGTTGGCGGTTTTTGCTTCTGGAGTATCCCATGTGATATAATCTCCATAATCATGATTTCCTAAAACAGAATATTTTCCATCCTTCGCTTTCAATGTAGAAAAAAGCTCTTTCCATGGATGCATTTCTTCTGACTTGTTATTGACCATATCCCCGGTAAACAAAAGCACATCACTTTTCTGTTGATTTATTAAATCAATGGCGTATTCAATCTTTTTCCGATTATCAAAACTTCCGCTGTGCACATCAGATATTTGGGTGATTTGATATCCTTCAAAAGCGTCCGGAAGATCCTCATATTCCATGGTATATTTTAACACCTTGAAATTATACTTCCCCTTGTACATTCCATATAATAAAGCACCAAAAGGCAAGGCGGCAATACCTAGTCCGATTAAACTCAAAAAACGTCTTCTCTCACCGAAACTAAACTCTTTTTCACTTCCAGCTAATTTTTGATAGCCAGCCGAAAATAATCGAAATATATCCTCAGAAAAAAGAAATAGTACGGTAATTATTTGAAAGGCAAGCATGGCAATTAAAAAGCCAAAAGCATAGCTCTTGGGGCGACTCAAAACGCGACCTGGTTCCTCTCCTACCGTAAATTGAAAAATGAAATTGCCGATAACCAAAAGCGTAAGTGCAATAAAAGTCCAATGTACCCAAGGGTAACGAGATGCTGTTTTTAAAGCCTGTAAGGCATAAAAGGCTAAAAGGAGATAGAAAGCAACAAAAATTATCCAGCGAAGCATGTTCAAAATTTTAACAAAGATATTTTAAATCGATTTCAAGGGAATTGCAATTGGGTTTTATTTAACGGCCTTAATCACCTCTTGAATAGTTTCAAAGTTTGATATGGGGATAGCATCATCAGACAACATATGAGGAGAATTCATAGGTACTTTGGGGTCTTCGAAAAGTTTCTGCTTCATTTGAACACCAGACAAGTGAATGGCTTTAAACCCCTTTTCTTTGAAGAGATGAGCGTTGCTAGCGTTTATTCCAGAGCCGGGCATAATCATAGTGCCCGATGCCATGTCGTGCAAATCAGATAATAAGTCTATACCCAAAACCGCCGTCTTTTGTTGGCCAGAACTTAAAATGGTATCAACGCCCATACTTTGAATCCATTCGAGTCCCCAAAATGGGTCAGGCACCCAATCAAATGCACGATGAAATGTAGTTTTGAGACCATGGTTCATTTCACCCAACTCCCAAAAACGGTTTTCATCAAAAACAAAATTAGGATGAAGCATTCCTATGACGATTCCATCAAACCCCATTTCACCACAAATTTTGATATTTTCTTTCATGACATGGAACTCGTCATCAGAATAGGTGAAATCTCCACTGCGTGGACGAATAAGTACACGAACAGGAATCGAAATCTTCTCAGAAACAGCTTTTAAAAGTCCGTATGATGGTGTAATTCCACCAACAGCAAGCTCCGAACAAAGTTCAATTCTATCCGCTCCTGCTTTTTCAGCATTCAAGGCAGATTCCAATGAATTAGCACAAACTTCTACTAGCATTTTACCTATATTTAAAGTCCTAATTTAATGAACCAAAACCGATGCAAAGAAGAAACTTCCTAAAAAATTCAACTGTGGCGGCAGCCGGCATAATCTCAGCGCCCTTAATTGCTTCTTGCAAAGATGAAACTGATATAAAAATTGATACCAGCAATACAACCAAAACCATTCGTCCGATAGCAATCTGCACTTGGAATTTTGAAAACGCCACTGCAAAAGCCTGGGAAGTTTTAAAAGAGGGAGGCAATTCTTTAGATGCTGTTCAACAAGGTGCCATGATTGAAGAAGCGGATATTAACAATCAAACTGTAGGCGTGGGTGGAAGACCAGACCGAGATGGTAATGTAACGCTCGATGCCTGTATTATGGACAAAGAGGGAAACTGCGGTGCGGTTTTAGCATTACAAAATATTGCCAGTCCGGTTTCAGTAGCACGCAAAGTCATGGAAGAAACTCCTCATGTGATGCTCGCAGGAAAAGGTGCTGAAAAATTCGCCTACGAGCAAGGTTTTGAAAAAGCAAACCTACTTACCGAGCAATCCAAACAAGAATGGCTGGAATGGAAAAAGACGTCTGAATACAAACCTATTATCAATATTGAATACCATGATACCATTGGCATTTTGGCCATAGATAAAAATGGCGATATTTCAGGAGCCTGTACCACGAGTGGCATGGGCTATAAATATGCGGGGCGTGTTGGTGACTCACCGATTATTGGGGCCGGACTTTTTGTTGACAACGAAATAGGTGCCGCCACGGCAACGGGAGTTGGCGAGGAAGTGGTTCGAACGGTCGGAAGTTTTTTGATTGTGGAATTGATGCGACAAGGAAAATCTCCCCAAGAAGCCTGTGAAGAAGGTGTAAAACGTATTATGGCGAAAAACAAGGACCGAACAGATTTTCAAATCGGTTTTATTGCCATTAACAAAAAAGGAGAAACCGGCGGGTATTGCATTCAACCAGGGTTTACGTATCGAACGTACTCAGAGGAAGGTCATATTAACAATCCTTCGGAATCATTTCTTAAATCATAAAGAAGGAAGCAGATAATATTTGTAGTTTTGGAACCCTTCAATACAACCTAAAATGGCAGAACAAAAACGACTTTTTTTACTAGATGCATTCGCATTAATTTTTAGAGGATACTATGCCCTAATCAAAAACCCAAGAATTAATTCAAAGGGAATGGATACCTCAGCCATAATGGGTTTTATGAATTCCCTTTTCGATGTCATCAAACGAGAAAAACCAGACCATTTGGCGGTTTGTTTTGATAAAGGAGGAAGTGCAGAACGTACCGAGCTTTTTCCGGAATACAAAGCGAATAGAAGTGAGACTCCCGATGCTATTAAAATTGCTGTTCCCTATATTCAAGATATTTTGAAAGCGATGAATATTCCTGTAGTTGTAAAAGAAGGTTGGGAAGCAGATGACATTATAGGTACGCTGGCAAAGCAAGCTGAAAAAGAAGATTACAAGGTTTTTATGGTGACTCCCGATAAAGATTTTGGACAGTTAGTTTCTGAAAACATATTTATGTATCGCCCCGCACGAATGGGTAACGGCATTGAGATTTGGGGAATCCCTGAAATACAAAAACGTTTTGGTGTAGAACGACCCAAGCAGGTTATTGACTATTTAGGCATGATGGGTGATGCGAGTGATAACATTCCCGGATTACCTGGAGTAGGTGATAAAACCGCAAAAAAATTCTTAGAAGAGTTTGGTTCTCTGGAAGGGCTTTTAGCCAATACGGATAAACTGAAGGGAAAAATGAAAGAGAAGGTCGAAGCGAATGGAGAGCTTGGCCTACTTTCTAAAAAACTAGCTACTATTAGCCTCGATGTCGATGTAACTTTTGATGCCAAAGATTATGAGATGTGCGACCCAGACAATGAGAAAGTACAAACCATTTTTGAGGAACTTGAATTTCGAAGACTGAAAGACCAGTTCATCAAAATATTTTCTGGGGATGTTGAAGAACCGAAAAAGGGAACTGAAGGTGAACCAACTCCTAAGGCAAAACCCAAAGAAGCCGGAGGTGGTCAATTCTCTTTGTTTGGCGGAGACCCTTCTGAAGCTGCAGGAACCATTAAAGACTTCAATAGTCGTAATACCATTGCAGACGTTCCACATGTATATCAGAGTATTGCTCCAGGAATGGCGATGAAATTATTCGTCCAAAATCTAATGAAACAGACATCCGTTTGTTTTGATACAGAAACTACAGGGCTCAATCCATTAACGGCAGAATTGGTCGGAATTGCTTTTTCTTGGGAAGCAACAAAAGGATTTTACATTCCTTTTCCTGAGGATAAAAATGAAGCTCAGGAAATCATTGAACAACTGCGACCTTTCTTTGAATCGGAAGCTATTGAGAAGATTGGTCAGAATTTAAAATATGACATCAAGGTACTCCATAAATATAATGTCAAAGTAAAAGGAAAGTTCTTTGACACCATGTTAGCACACTATCTTATCAATCCTGATATGCGCCATAATATGGATGTGCTTTCAGAAACGTATTTGAATTATACTCCAGTTTCAATAACTGAATTGATTGGTAAAAAAGGAAAGAACCAGCTTTCGATGCGCGATGTTCCTTTGGAAAAACAAACCGAATATGCCGTTGAGGATGCCGATATTACCTTGCAATTAGCCGAACACTTCAGACCCGAACTAAAAGAGGCTAACACCGCAGATTTATTCAATGATATTGAGATTCCACTATTACATGTTTTAGCTGATATGGAGTTAGAGGGAATTAATCTGGATGAGAAATTTTTAAATTCCCTTTCGGAGGATTTAAATACCGATATCACAAACCTGACGGCAAAAATATACGAGGCAGCCGGCGAAGAATTCAACATTGGCTCACCCAAGCAGTTGGGTGAAATCCTTTTTGATAAAATGAAATTGGTCGACAAACCAAAAAAGACTAAAACCGGACAGTATTCCACAGCTGAAGATGTGCTTTCCTATTTGGCAAAAGACCATGAAATTATTCAAAATGTTTTGGATTATAGAGGGCTTTCAAAATTGAAAAGCACCTATGTTGATGCACTTCCATTACAAGTAGAAGAAAGCACAGGTAGAGTGCATACGGACTATATGCAAACCGTTGCTGCCACCGGAAGATTAAGTAGTAACAATCCGAATTTACAGAACATTCCGATTCGAACGGAGCGCGGGCGACAAGTTAGAAAAGCATTTGTTCCTAGAGACGAAAATTATACTTTACTAGCTGCGGATTACTCCCAAATAGAATTGCGAATCATTGCCGCTTTAAGTGATGAAACTACTATGATAGAAGCTTTCAAAAACGGAGAAGATATTCATGCTTCAACGGCGGCACGAGTTTTTAATGTTCCTTTGGAAGAAGTAACCCGTGAACAACGAAGCAATGCCAAAACCGTCAACTTCGGAATTATTTATGGCGTATCCGCCTTTGGTCTTAGTAATCAAACCGATCTCTCACGCTCTGAAGCCAAAGAACTAATCGAGACCTATTACAAAACCTACCCCAAACTCAGAAATTATATGGGCGAGCAGGTTGATTTCGCAAGAGACAATGGTTATGTTCAAACTGTTTTAGGAAGGCGCCGCTATTTAAAAAACATCAATGGAAGTAATGCCATCGTTCGTGGTGCAGCAGAACGAAATGCAGTGAACGCCCCTATTCAGGGTAGCGCGGCCGATATCATCAAATTAGCGATGATCAATATTCATAAAAAACTAGCCGAAGAAAATTACCAATCTAAAATGCTTTTACAGGTGCATGATGAATTGGTTTTTGATGTGTACAATCCTGAAATGGATAAGTTAAAAACTATGGTCAAGGCTGAGATGGAGAGTGCGTATGAACTCTCGGTGCCTTTGGATGTTGAGTTAGGAGTTGGCCAGGATTGGTTGGAAGCACATTAAAAAATTCTAACATTTTTTTGTGATTTACAGGGTACTAAGCTTTTTCATATCGCGTTATGAAAGAACCAAACCCTATATGATGAAAAACTTGGTATTCCTCATACTTGCACTTTTGTCCATATCCGCGACAGCACAAAGTTCTGAAGTGCAAAACACAGAAGCTCCAAAAGCGACTGTTATAAAACAAAAAATAAAGGTCTTTCCAAACCCTGCTACGAATGTTGTCAATATACTTGGTTTAAAAAATAGCAAACACGCCAATATTACTATTTCAGATATTTCGGGAAATGCAGTACTGCAACGTCAATGGGCCGTTCGAAACAATTCAGTAAGTATTCCCATTCCTAATTTGAATGCCGGAATTTATGTGGTTCGTATTGTTTCTGAAGAACAAAAAATACAAGTTAAGTTTTATAAAAATTAGTCTTTAAAGTATTCTAAAAAAATAAAAAGAGCCCATCTAACAAATTCAGATGGGCTCTTTTTTTAAATTTTATTCTTCTACGCTTTCGTAAAAATTACACTTCCTGCGGCATTTAAATTATTTACGTCAAGATCAGTAGCATCGACCGTCATGACATTATCTTCAATAGTAACTTTGATCGATTGACTTACTCCTTCTTGGTCAACAATAGTTAAAACACTACCATCGTAGGTATAAGTACTTGATTCTGTATCTTTTTGCGTGGGACAATCAACACTTAATCCTGTTGGAGTGGCATTAGGAACGACATAGTTTACTGCATTTTCTACAGTCACCGTCAAGTCTGCGTTAAACATAAATGTCAATATATAACACTCTTCCGCAGTTAGGTTGGCTAATATTTCAGCTCCAAGATTTAAAGTTGAGTTATTCGGGTCTGCAGCTCGGAACTCTGTTGCACGCCAAGTACCTACAATAGGGTTGACATTCTCTTCATTTGCATCTGCATCCTTAGAGCACGAAAAGATGAGGGTTGTTGCTAAACAAAGTAATAATAGGTTACGTTTCATTTTGTTGAATTTATTAGGCTTACTTAGGCAGAAAACGCAAAAATTCAACTTATAGTACTATAGAGACACTTTTTAACTATAACACAAAACGATAGGTTGCTTTTATCAAAAAAGTATTATCCATCTTTTGATCTAATATTTGGCCATCGAGATTGCTTCCAAGAGAATCCATAGGGTTTCCTAATCCATTTACACCTTGAGACCAAACTAAGAAGATTTCAGAACCGGGAATGTACTCCCAACGCATAACAAGGTTAGAACGAAATTGTACAAAAGCAAAATCTGGGTCGTTGATTTCATAATCAGTCGTTCCGTCCACATTTTCATCAATTAGATATGACCCTGAATTATTAATACGTGAGATTTGATTTGTATTATAAAGAGTTACACGATCATCTATATTTTTCGCAGTCGGGTTGTTGACAAAATTAAAGTCAATATAAGTGCCTCTTGATATAAAAGGTTGTCCATAAAATTGAATCGATAAGTTTGGATTTATACTGTAGTTAAAACGTAAAGAAGTACTGAATGTTCGTTGGTCAATATTTGCGGTAATGTATCGTGGTGTTCCATTAAAATCAACTTCATCTACATATTGTGTTCTATTCGGATTCTCTTCATACTCTATACCAGCAGATAAACTGAACGCATCAAAGGGTTGATATCGCAATCTTAGTACATAGCGTTTGAGTGAAAAATTATCTTGAGCTGCTTGACTGTTTATATAACCAACAACCGTATTAAACTTTTTTCTCGAATCAGAACCAGCAAAAATATAAAAGAAATTTTCATCAGACCATCGCCAACGCGGACCACCTCTTAAAACGGTATTCGAAAAAATACGCGGTTTATGGGCTCCACCGAGCTCCGTAAACCAGTTATTTTTATAGTTAATAAAACCCTCAGTTTGATATTGTACTCGATTATAGTTTCCGTCGAAATCATAAGTGCTAAATTGCTCAAGACTTATTCGAGCTCTTCGATACCAATTTGTAGGCTTTAGAAACAAATATTCAGCTTCAGCAAATTGCTTAATTTCATCAGCTTGACGGAGAAATCCAACATCATTCAACTCTAATTCTGGAGAACGCCAAACAACACCACCATTATATCGCCAATTACCACCACCTGTTTTTCCAGCTTCAAGCTTACCACCACTACCTGTTAATGACGTTCTAGATTCATCCACCTTCACATGACCAGCGTCAACTCTTTGAAACAAATGAGTCAAACTACGTTGTGTAAGGGCAATAGATTCTTCACTCCCTTCTACATGACTAGCCACCAAATTCCCTTCTATATAGTAGTTACGATCTTTCCAATTGTGTCTAAAATCTACCCCACCAGAATAGGCTGACTTTCGCAAGAAGTCTATACTTTCGGGTAAATTTCTGTTTGTGGCCGTAAAAATTCCTCCAATGAAAGTATTGCGTTGATTAAAATCTTTTTGCGCACGACCCACCAAATAATTCGTAAGCGGCTCGACAAGTTCTTGTCTTCTGCTTCCGTCAGGAGCTTCAACTTCCGCAAACATTTTTCCAGTAACACTTTCAAGTAAACCTAAAGACCAACCATTTTTAGTTTTACCTGAAAATTTAGCGGCCCCTAAAATAGTCGAGTTACTAGGGGTATCCGAAAACGCCACATTATCAGCACTTACAGAACCTTGAGGACTTCTACCGATGCGTCTACTATAAAAGACATTGTCATTGCGATCAGCAAACTCAAAATCAAAAATATTCTTGTTTTCTACGAAAAACGGGCGCTGCTCTCGAAAGAAGATTTGAAATCCATCCAATGCAATTGCCCCAGGATCGGCTTCTACTTGTCCAAAATCGGGATTCACGGTCAAATCTAAAGTTAGGTCATTTGTGATTCCAATCTTTGCATCTAAACCTCCATTCAAAATATAATCACTTCCATCGCGAAAAGGATTTCCAGTTTCCGTTGGATAAGTATCAAATTGATTTACCACAAAAGGCTGTATCTCAAGTTGTTTTTGGGGTTGAATATTAATTAAACCATGAAGTTCACCAAATTCACTTATAATACCGGCTGCATCTTGTGGAATTCTTTGCCATGCGGAGCGTTCATCTTCTCGAAAGTTCATTCTAGTAACTTGAAGTCCCCATATTTGTTCTTCAGCCTTACCAAATTTAAGTTGGCTAAAAGGTATTTTAGCTTCCGCTGTCCAGCCTTCACTATCAATTTGGGCGGCAGCATACCAAATGGGGTTCCAACTATCATCCCAATTATCTCCATTCTGTGAAACAAATTCGTCTCCTTTTACACCCGCCGCTGTAATTGTGAAAGAAAAAGCGGTTCGCTTATCATGATAGCTATCTATAATAATGGTTATGCGATCACCAGCAAAGCTATCGCGTCTTGACAGTCTTCTTTCTATTTTGTCTGGCTCATCGTCAAAACATCGATACGCCACATATAAAAATTTCTGATCATAGGTGATTTTATATTGCGTCTGCTGCTCAGGCAAAGTATTTTCATCGGGTTGCCATTCGATAAAGTCCTCTGCCCATTCACTACTACTCCATCCGTCATCATTCAATGCACCATCAATAGTAATATCGGTGTCCTTACTTAGAGCTTCGGTTACATATACTCTTTTAAATACAGTCTGTGTTGAATCTTGAGCTAGAAAAGAAAACGGTGTTATAAAAATTAGGCAGAAAACTGCAAGGAAAGATTTCATAAAGTTGGATGATTGATTTAGATTGATGATTGGTTTAGTCAACGTAATGGAAACAAAAATACCTTTGCTGTCAAAGTTAAAAGGGGCATTTAAACTTTATTTAACAGAAAAAAATTCCGAATGAATTAAAAAACTTAAAACAGGGTCAAAAAATCTAGAAAATAATAGGAAATTAGCATTTGTATTTCAACTTAATAGTTGTACATTTGCGCCCCGCTTAGAGGGATTGAAGTATTTAATCGTTAAATAAAGTAGTAGTGGATACATTAAGTTACAAAACCGTTTCGGCTAATAGAAAGACTGTTGACAAGCAATGGTTATTAGTAGATGCCGAAGGTCAAACACTAGGTCGTCTTGCTTCTAAGGTAGCAAAACTATTAAGAGGAAAGCATAAGCCTAATTATACACCACATGTTGATTGTGGAGATAATATAGTTGTAATTAATGCTGAGAAAGTAACACTTTCTGGTAACAAATGGGATGACAAAACCTATTCTCGTTACACAGGTTACCCAGGAGGACAACGTCATACTTCGGCTAAAGAATTATTGGAAAAAAACCCAGGCCGTATTGTTGAAAAAGCGGTAAAAGGAATGCTTCCAAAAAATAGATTAGGTGCAGATCTTTTTAGAAACCTAAAAGTATACGTTGGTCCTAATCATGATCAAGAAGCTCAAAAACCAACTGCAATCAACCTTAACGATTTCAAATAATGGAGACGATTCATAAAATAGGAAGAAGAAAAACAGCTGTTGCTCGTGTATATCTTTCCGACGGAAAAGGAAAAATCACTATCAACAACAAAGATTTGAATGATTATTTTCCAACAGCTACTTTACAATATAAAGTAAATCAACCATTTGCTTTAACTGATACCGTAGGGAACTACGATGTAAAAGTTAATGTATATGGGGGAGGAATCACTGGTCAAGCGGAAGCTATTCGTTTGGCATTGTCGAGAGCGATGTGCGAGATTGATGCTGAAAATAGATTAACTCTTAAACCAGAAGGTTTATTAACAAGAGACCCACGTATGGTAGAACGCAAGAAATTCGGTCAGAAGAAAGCCCGTAAGAAATTCCAGTTCTCTAAACGTTAATACAAAATTATCAGGTGTCTCTTCGGAGACACCTTTATTTATATTCATTAACAAGTTCATTGAAAGTTTTCTGATTCACAGGAAACAATTAAAAATCCTTAACTCCTTCTAAAGAGTGAAGGTAAATTAGTTTAGCATCTAAATGGTAGAGGCTTTCGTCATTCGGCGAATACCACTCTAACATTGCTAATTCAAAAGAACGTAAACTAAATTTAAAATGGCGAAAGTCGAAGTAAAACAATTATTAGAAGCAGGTGTGCATTTCGGACACCTAACCAGAAAGTGGAATCCTAACATGGCGCCCTACATCTACATGGAGCGTAACGGAATTCACGTTATCAATCTATACAAAACAGTAGCAAAGCTAGATGAGGCGAATGAAGCCTTGGCTAAGATTGCTGCTTCAGGAAGAAAAATTCTTTTTGTAGCTACAAAAAAACAGGCGAAAGATATCGTTGCTGAAAAAGTAGCAAAAGTTAACATGCCTTACATTACTGAAAGATGGCCAGGTGGAATGTTGACCAACTTTGTAACTATCCGGAAAGCTGTGAAGAAAATGGCTATGATTGATAGAATGAAGAAGGACGGTACTTTCCTTACGCTTTCTAAAAAAGAGAGGTTGCAAGTTGATCGTTTACGTCAAAAATTAGAAAAGAACTTAGGCTCTATTTCTGATATGACCCGTTTACCTGGTGCATTATTTGTTGTTGACACGATGCGCGAACACATTGCTGTTAAGGAAGCTCAAAAATTGAATATTCCAATTTTCGCAATGGTTGACACCAATTCTGATCCCAGAGATGTTGATTACTTAATTCCTTCTAACGATGATGCCTCAAAATCAATTGACATCATTATGACTCAAGTTACTGATGCCATTGCTGAAGGTCTAGCCGAGCGTAAATCAGAAAAACAAGGAGAGAAAGAAGGTAAAGAAGAGGCTCCAAAAGCTGAAGCAAAAAAGGAAGAAGCTCCTAAAAAAGAAGCCAAAACTGAGCCTGTAGTTGAAAAAGCACCAGCAGCTGAAGAAACGGTTGCAGTAGCAAAAGAAGAGGTTAAGGAAGAAGCTCCAAAGAAGGAAGAGGTAAAAAAAGAGGCTGCTCCTAAAAAAGCTCTTAAAGCTAAAGCTTCTAAGGGTGATGATTTAACTAAAATAGAAGGTGTAGGTCCAAAAGCTGCAGAGGCTTTAACCAATGCCGGACTTGAAACTTTCGCTAAAGTTGCTAAAGCCAAAGCGGATAAGATGAAAGAAATCTTAACTGAAGCTAGTTCTAGATTAGCGCATTTAGATACTACATCTTGGCCAAAGCAGGCAAAAATGGCTGCCGACGATAAGTGGGATGAATTGAAAGCTTGGCAAGACAGTGTAAAAGGAGGGGTTGAATAAGCAACTTTAATAAAGGAATACTAAATAAACGTTTCCCGCTTTTGCGGGAAAGAAATTAAAAATAAGATTACGTTATGGCAAAAATTACTGCCGCAGAGGTAAATAAATTAAGAAAAGCTACAGGTGCAGGAATGATGGACTGCAAAAATGCTTTAGTTGAGGCTGATGGAGATTTTGACAAAGCAATCGAAGTGCTTCGTAAAAAAGGGCAAAAAGTAGCAGCTAAAAGAGCGGATAGAGATTCTTCAGAAGGTGCTGCAATTGCAAAAGTGAATGCAGAGCAAACTGCTGGAGTTGCAATCGTTTTAGGTTGTGAAACTGATTTCGTTGGCAAAAACGAAAAATTCGTTGCACTGGCCAATGAACTTGCAGAAGTAGCATTAAACTACGATTCTAAGGAAGCGTTTTTAGCTGCTGATTTTGGAGGAATGACAGTTGCTGACAAATTGATTGAGCAAACTGGAGTAATCGGTGAGAAGTTAGATATTACAGCTTTTGAAAAATTGGAAGCTCCATATGTTGGAAGCTACGTTCACATCAACAAAATTGCTGCTTTAGTAGGCTTGTCTTCAAAAGTAGATACTGCTGAAGTATTAGGAAAAGATGTTTCCATGCAAATTGCTTCAATGGGCGCAACCACTTTATCATATAAAGATTTTGACCCTGCATTCGTCGCCGCTGAAACAGAAGCCAGAATTGCGGTTATTGAAAAAGATAACGAAGAGTTAGGTCGTTTAGGAAAAACCCTTAAAAACGTTCCTCAGTACATCTCGATGGCACAATTGACAGACGAAGTTATGGCTAAGGCTGAAGATGATGCAAAGGCTCAATTAAAAGCTGAAGGAAAGCCAGAGCAAATATGGGATAAAATCCTTCCAGGGAAAATGGAAAGATTTATTTCTGACAATACCACCTTGGATCAAGAACAATGTTTATTGGACCAAAATTTCATCAAAGATGAGAAAATCAATGTTGCAAAATATGTTGCTTCTCACGGAGATGTTTCTGTTACAGGTTTCAAACGTGCGACAGTAGGATAATTTTATATCAAGCTAACTCAAGAAAAACCGCGCTAACGAATATGTTAGTGCGGTTTTCTTTTTTTCTAAACTAGTTCTTCTACTTCGTGCTTCGAATCATAACATCACCGTTCATGGTTTTGAAAAGCAATTCCGCTCCTCCTCCATTAATGGTGCCTGTCACCCATTTATCTACAGTCACCTTGTAAACTCCTGATGAAGATTTCTTCTCATCTTTATTTACATTTCGCGTCATCTTCATTTCATAATCTGTGTAAATTTCTCCATAATCAGTCTTCGCTTTTATATTAGCCGCCAAGTCACTCGGAAACGTAACATCTAAATCTCCATTTAAACTAGTAAAAGCCATAGGTGATTTTTCATACCCTTTGGTAAAAGTTACTATGATATCTTTGTTTAAGGCATCTGCGATTACCGAACCGCCAATATTAGTTAAGGTTATAGCACCATTCAGGTTACTGATTTCCATTTCTCCTTTTACACCTTCTACAGTAATATTTCCGTTATTAGTAGCACGGAGATCCAACGAGAAATTTTCAGGTACTTTAATTATAAAGTCTACTCGCTTACTTTGATTTTTAGACCTTACCACTATTTTATTGTTATACTCCTCTGCACTAAACTCTAGAGAAGTATCCCCAATTCTTCGCATACCGTTTTTCGTTTTTGAATTTTTGGGGTTTTGGCTACTTCTAGTCTCTATTATCACTTCGTTTCCTTGATGTGCTTCTACTATTATTGATCCATAAAGCAAGCTCATTTTCAATCTCCCATCTTCTCCAGGATTACTCAAAGGAATGGTAACAGATTCACTTTCAGTTTGGGCAGAAAGACTTCCTGCTGAAAGCAAAAGGAGTAAAAGTCCGACAATTTGTATGGTTTTATTTTTCATAATTTATTTCTTTAAGGTAGCATCGCCATTTAGAAGATTAAAATCAAGTCGAATTCCTCCTTTACCAATTCTATACGACTGATTCGAGCTCATATTATACATTGTGCCTTTTCCGTTTTTACTTTTCGTTTTTATCAAATCGGGCTTTAGTGCAGTGGTATCATAATTCGTATACATATCACCATTTAGGCTCTTAAAAGAAACATCAGCATTTAAATTTTCTTTAAAAGTGACATTGATATCGCCATTTAAGGAATGGTATTTCGAATCTCCATTTGGGTTCTTATAGTAGGTAATATTGATATCTTTATTTAGGGCATTTACATCTGTCCTCCCCGCTATATTCTCCAAAGTAATAGAACCATTTAGATTGTTCACGATAATCTCATTGCCCTGAACATCTTTGGCATAAATATCTCCATCATTCATCGTTGACAATTCAACACTAGTGGATTTGGGGACCTTCAATACAAAATTCACCTCAAAACGATAATTAAGTCTAACCCATCGGTTATTTCTGGTGTTTTCGTATCTCCCCGTGACGGTATTAAAATCATTATTCGGAGTCTCGACATACACGTAGATTCGATTATCAAGCTCCTTTATTTCCATCTTAATTTCTTGCTTGCCCTCTTCCAAATAACTTTCGCGCTTTGCGGAAATAGTCCGCTCTGCCTCGAGTCGAATGGAGCTTCCATCATAGCCCTCAACTCGAATGGGACCATTAATGTTCTTTACTATCAACATGTTATTGTCTGACTTGGATGAGAAATTCAATTCTTTTGAAATGGTTTCATTGAATTTTTGCGCAGTCAGTAAATGACAACACAAAAGTCCGACTAGCACCATACTTATTCTAACTGTTTTCATGATTGTTCGTTTTTTGATTGTTTATATAATATGATTGATTGATTCTTCTAATTTCTGTTTTACCGTGTTATCGATATCAGGCTGCTCTAACAATTGCTTCATTGATTCTATCGATGTTTTTTCCTGCAAGGCAACCATTAAATCGGCAAGAGCAATTTGAACCAAGGGAGAATCTTGTAAGGCTATCGATTTCACTAAACCCATGCGCACTTCAGGTGTCTCAACATACTTCGCCAAAGACTCAACAGCTACTAGCCTTACATTGATATTAGGGTCATTGTTCAGGGTTTTGAAAAGTGCCTCGATGATACGTTCATTAGCATCATTCAATTTGGCTGCCTCACTAACACCCTGCAATCTTTTGTTGGCAGAAGGTTGGTCGAGCAAAGTGAGTACCAATTGTCCGCGAACTTCCTCGGTTTCGTTGTTATTTGAAACAACAGTTTCTGCGGGAGGTTCGATGGAAGAGCCTGAATTCAAGAAATAACCAACACCTAAACCAATAGCTAAAAGAAGTGTGCCAAATGCCAATTGGGGTTTTTGCAAGGGGCCAAAAAAAGATAGAAGACTTTGAAACCAATTTGAACCCTTATGCTCTTCTTTCTGTATCTCCTCATTCAGCATATCAAAAAAAGAAATATCCATTTCTTCGGATGGCTGTGGGATTTGCAAAATATCAATTTCGCTCCAAGTGCCCGATAAGGCATCGAACTCCTTCTTATGCTCTGGATGTTCTTGCAAATACCTTTCAAACTCCTTTTGTCCACCTTCATCTAACTCGCCGGATAAATACTCCATCATCCATATTTCAAATTTCTCTTGTTCCATGGCTATCTTGTTTCTAATTGTAGAAAAATTGTTCTTAAATCCTTTAATGCGCGATGTGCTTTCACTTTTGCTGCTCCTTCACTACATCCTAAAATTTCACCTATTTCACTAAACTTCATTTCCTTGAATTTGCTCAAGACCAAAACTTCTCGTTTTTCTGGAGGCAAGATTTGCATCGCTCGATTCAAAACCGAAATCTCATCTTTCTTGTCCATTCCTTTCTCGATACTATCTCCATCTTCCAATTTATATTCCACAGTTGAGACTTCACTTTGATTAAATGTAATTTTATTCTTTCTGTAGTAATCGTAGTTCACATTTCTTGCTGTTCGAAACATCCATGCTGAAAAAGAACCTTCCCCAGTAAAAGTGTGCTTATACTTTAAGATGCGCACGAATACATTCTGAACTAAATCTTCACTCAATGAAGCATTACTATTCATATTGTAAAAGAAGCCGAATAGCCTTTTTTTATGGCGTTCATAGAGCAAACCCAGCTTATCTAGATCACCAGATTTCACTTTTAGCATTAATGCGTTGTTGGTCAGTTCTTGCATTTCGTTTTTTGATCTTCAATAGGGTAAACCGCAATTTCACCAAAAGGTTACAAAAAATATTAATTTTCTTTTTAAGGTAGGTTTTTCAAATAAAAAAAGCGCTACAATAAGCAGCGCTTTGAATTCTATTTGAAAATATGGGTCATTCTTATCCCTTCATCCAAGCTTCTCGAAGTTTTGTTTGAGCATCGGTTAGCCCTTCAACAGTAGTCACTTTTTCAACCATTACAACAGGTGTACCGGCAGTTCCATTTAAGGTAATTTCTTCATCCCCTCTTTGAACCACCATGGTAATTTTCTCTTCCGCGGGCCATACAAAACTCTGTTGAATAATCGGTCCGATACCTTCCATAGTTATTGGGGTACCATTAATATTTTTGATAATATCACCGCCTTGCGCTCCTAAATCGGTTAAAAAGCTACTCAAAGCAATCCCTTTTCGAACAAATATGGCATTGTCATTGGAAGGGTCAGCATCAATAAATGGAACTTCTTGATCTAAGAAAAATCGTCCACACGACTGTTCAACCGTTCCCGAAACAAGTCCGACTTTGGCGAAATAAGCATTATAGTCAATTGGAGTATCGCCAAGCACATGAGTGTCAAAGAAACTGCGAACTTCTGGATAAGTCATAGCTACAATCTCATCAATTAGTTTCTCATCTTCAAAAGGTGTCTGATCTCCATATTTATTAGAAAGCTCTTTCATCAACCAGAGCACACCTTTTTCACCATTGCTCAATTCACGCAGCGTTATATCAAGAGCCATATTAATTAAAGCACCCTTCTCATATACATTCGCATACTCAGTTTTATAAGGTTCTTGTAAGACATTTTTACTCATCTCTGTAAAAGACATGGCATCGTTATATCCTTTTGCATTGTCGATTTTACCCATTATTCGCTTATAGAATTCTGCATCATCAATCAATCCTTGTTGTATCTGAAAAAGATTAGCGAAATACTCTGTAGTACCTTCATACATCCAAAGGTGTTGCGACATTTTTGGGTCATTGAAATCGAAATATTGAACTTCTTTGGAATGCACATTTAAAGGAGTCACAATATGAAAAAATTCATGTGAAACCACGTCTACCATAGCTTGTTCCAATCTGTCCTTAGGCATAACCTCCGGAAGAACTACAACCGTTGATGTATGATGTTCTAGTGCTCCAAAACCATTAGCATCTGTTTTACCCATCTGAGACAAATACAAAAGGATAGAATATTGTTTTGTGCCATCGATATCGCCAAGGAAAGCTTTCTGTGCACCCATCATCTTTTCCATTCGGTCTTTCAGACTTGCAGCAGTATATGTTCCATTGGGAGAGTACACACTTAGCGTAACCGAAATATCATTGATTTGAAAAGTCTCGCTATTCGGTTTTGCATACATAATGGGATTATCGATAACCTCAAAATAGCGTCCTGCAGAAAAGATATCCTTCGTACTTACAGCATCTTCCATCATTTTTTTAGGTAATGATGTTGTCGCCGACAATCCTGCTGGCTTATCAATTTGAACGGTATAAGGAATCTCTTTTAATCCCTTAAAATAGCCAACAAATCCATGAAGATTTAAAACAAAGTTTTCTCCCGCTAAAATGTTGGTTCCTGAGGGGGAGAAAACAGCTTCTTCCTGCTCACCTTCACTATCGTAGGTATCGTTTACCCAATAGCTGATTTTATCCAATTTAGTTCCGCTCGAGATATTCCAAGTATTGTCATCTGACTTTGAAACCGTAAGCTCTTTCCCATCATAATCAAGGGCTTTAAAACCTTCGATATACTTACCATAGTTATCAGTGCTGTAAGTTCCGGGCACCGTCTTAGGAATATAAAAAGAAACCATCTCCGATGCAAAAGCACCAGGATCAACCTTTACCATAACCTTATCATCTGTAACATTTACCAAATCAATGTCTACAAGTATAGGAGCCTTATCTGCGGTAATCAAAGCTTTGGTTGACCCACATCCGTAGAGGGTAATTCCGAGTAAAAAGACAATTGCTATTTTCTTCATTTTTATGATTTTTCTTTGGATGCAAAACATCCTTTTTTAAAATTGCTTTGCAAGAATATAAAAAAGAACAGTCTCTATTGCTACTATTAGGAAATAATTAAGGGGTTTATCCATACTTAATCAAACACCTATCATAACTTTTTTTGATTATTTTTGTGCGAACAAAATCCAAATAATGCAATACAAAAGAATTCTTTTAAAATTAAGCGGTGAAGCGCTAATGGGTGAAAAGCAATATGGTATTGACCCAATTCGAATAGCCGAATACGCAGAGGAGATTAAAGAAGTTGTAGAAAAGGGAATTCAAGTTGCTATAGTTATTGGCGGAGGAAATATATTTAGAGGACTCGCAGGGGCTGCCACTGGAATGGATCGTGTACAAGGTGATCATATGGGTATGCTAGCCACAGTTATTAATGCTTTGGCTTTGCAAAGTGCCTTAGAAAATATAGAGGTTCAGACTAGAGTGCAATCTGCTATCAAAATCAATGAAGTTGCAGAACCTTTTATTAGAAGACGTGCCATGCGACATTTAGAAAAAGGGCGTGTGGTTATTTTTGGCGGTGGAACCGGAAACCCCTATTTCACAACCGACTCCGCAGCCGTTTTAAGAGCTATTGAAGTTGAAGCAGATGTAATTCTTAAAGGCACTCGGGTTGATGGAATTTATACTTCAGACCCTGAAAAAGATTCAAATGCAACCAAATTTGATTCGATTTCTTTCGCAGATGTACTGCTGAAAGGACTGAAAGTAATGGATACAACTGCCTTTACTTTAAGTCAAGAAAACGAACTTCCGATTGTTGTATTTGATATGAATACCAAAGGAAATTTATTAAAAATAGTTGATGGCCAAAATATTGGAACTGTTGTAAACGTATAAGCTTGGCATAATTGCTGCTAGATTACTACTAAACTTTTAAGAAAATGAACGAAGAAATCACTTTTATACTTGACGCTGCCAGGGAAAGCATGGACGGCGCAATGGTACATCTCGAAAAAGAGTTTATGAAAATTCGTGCTGGTAAGGCGAGTCCAGCTATGTTGTCTAACGTAAAAGTGGACTACTACGGCTCTCAAACTCCTTTGTCTCAGGTTGCAAACGTCAATACACCCGATGCACGTACAATTTCTGTACAGCCTTGGGAAAAAAATATGCTTCAAGAAATTGAAAAAGCCATTATGAATGCCAACTTGGGTTTTAATCCTATGAACAACGGCGATATGGTAATTATTAACGTACCACCTTTAACTGAAGAGCGAAGACGTGATCTGGTAAAACAAGCAAAGGCTGAAGCCGAAGATGCTAAAGTAAGTGTGCGAACGGCCAGACAAGATGCGAATAAAGAGATTAGAGCATTAGATGACGCTTCGGAAGATTTGAAGAAAAACGCGGAGACGGATGTTCAAGAGTTAACGGATAATTACACTAAAAAAATAGACACCTTCTTAGATAATAAGGAAGTAGAGATCATGAAAGTGTAAACTGTAATCCTCTTAAAGAATTTAAAGGGCAATTCTATTTAGGGTTGCTCTTTTTGTTTTATTTGGTTTAGCAAGTACCGATATTCGATTTCACAATTCTAGGAACACAGCACTTCATTTTCTACCTTTGCCAGCGATAAAATTATCGATGGCAAAGAAAATACCTCAAGGCTTTTGGGCGGCAACTGCAAGAATTATTCTTAGAAATAGAATATTGATACTACTTCTGGTTGTGGCTTTTACCGTTTTCTTAGGAATGCAGTGGAAAAACATGCGTTTCTCTAGCTCTCAAGCCAACCTTCTACCTGACGATCATCCTGTTAATTTAGAGTATCAAACTTTTTTGAAGCAGTTTGGCGAAGAGGGCAATGCCATTGTATTTGCCATTAAAGATAGCGCCTTATTTACTTCAGAAAATTTCAACCGATGGAATAAGCTAAGTAAACAATTAGCCGCTTTTCCTGAAGTAGATTTTGTACTTTCTACAGATAATCTTCAAGAATTAGTAAAAAATAAGGAAGAGGAAACTTTCGAACTTCGCCCATTAATTCAAGGCAAATTTGAGAACCAAACTGAAGTAGATAGCATTACTGAACATCTTTTTAATGATCTACCCTTTTATGAAGATTTACTATTCAATAAAGAAACTCGGACTATTCGAACTGTCGTTAATCTGGATAAAGACATTGTCAACACCTCGGTTCGTAAAGACTTTATTCTAAAAGATCTGAACAGTCTTATTGAAGATTTTGAGGAGGAAACTAATTTGGATGTTCGTGTATCTGGAATGCCCTATATACGCACAATGAACTCCCAAAACATCATTGATGAAATCGGGAAGTTTATTTTAGCCGCATTGGGCGTTACCTCACTACTATTTTTCTTTTTCTTTAGAAGTGTACGAGCGACATTTATTTCTATGGGTGTTGTGATCATTGGTGTGATGTGGGCCTTTGGTATTTTAGGATTACTGCAATATGAAATCACAGTTCTAACCGCACTGATTCCGCCACTAATCATTGTTATTGGCATTCCGAACTGTATTTTCTTAATCAATAAATACCAACAAGAAATAAAAAAACATGGCAATCAAGCACTTTCACTACAACGGGTAATTTCTAAAATTGGAAACGCCACCTTAATGACCAATGTTACCACAGCTTCTGGCTTTGCCACTTTTATAGTTACAGATAGCAAGCTGCTCAAAGAATTTGGTATTGTGGCCTCTATTAATATAATAGGGATTTTCATTTTATCCCTTCTTATTATTCCAATCGTTTATAGCTTTTTACATCCTCCAAAAACGAAACACTTAAAGCATCTAAATAAAAAATGGGTAGATGGTTTTGTAAACTGGACCGTGCGTATGGTTAAAGAAAAAAGAATAGCCATCTATATCACTTCAATACTTTTACTCATTGCAAGTATAATAGGGATTTATCAAATTGACATCTCTGGAAGTCCGATTGAGGACATGCCAAAAAATGAGCAGTTTTTCAAAGACATTCGATTTTTCGAAGAGGAGTTCGATGGAATTATGCCGGTCGAAATTGTTGTCGACACAAAAAGGCCCAAGGGAGTTTTAAAACCCACCACGTTAAAACGAATGGATCAACTTGGAGAAGTTATCGAAGAAATTCCTGAACTCTCAAGACCCGTTTCGGTGGTCAATTTAATTAAATATTCAAAACAGGCTTTCTATAACGGAATTCCGAAATACTATCAACTCCCAACTTCTCAAGAAAATACATTCATTATGGATGTTGCCCGAAAATCTTCTGATAACGGAGATCTCTTAAAAAGCTTTGTCGATAGCACAGGTCAAAACGCGCGAATCACAACTTTTATGAAAGATGTGACCACCGAACGCATGGAAGAAATTGAAGGAAAACTTCAAGAGAATATTAATAAGCTTTTCCCTCAAGAACGCTACAACGTTTATATGACAGGTAGTGCCCTGCTCTTTCTAAAAGGGACAAAATACTTGGTTAAAAATCTAATTTTGTCTTTAGCTTTGGCTATCGGATTGATTGCACTTTTTATGGCCTATCTTTTCCGATCATTCCGAATGATTATAATTTCATTGATTCCCAATTTACTGCCTTTGGTCGTTACCGCGGGGGTTATGGGCTTTGCGGGAGTTCCTATTAAACCCTCTACCATCTTAGTTTTTAGTATTGCTTTTGGAATTTCAGTAGATGACACGATTCACTTTCTAGCAAAATATCGGCAGGAACTAATGGCTAGTAAATGGAAAATAAAAGCATCTGTCTATGCTGCTTTGAAGGAAACCGGGGTAAGTATGTTTTATACCTCCATTGTTCTATTCTTCGGATTTTCAGTATTTGTAATTTCAAATTTTGGAGGTACGGTTGCTTTAGGAGCATTAGTTTCTGCAACTTTACTTTTTGCGATGTTAGCGAATTTGGTGCTATTACCATCTCTCCTTTTATCCTTAGAAAAAAGTATCGCGAACAAAGAGACACTTAAAAAACCGCAAATTGATATTCTTCCAAAAGAGGAGTTGAATTCGTCGAAAAGTGAAGAGTAACCCCAATTTTTATACCTTTTCTAGAACCATTCTTTTTTCTCAAAAGGCTATCTTTGATTTTTAAATTTTTAGCATGTTAGCACCAAGTGTAAAAGAACTCCTTTCTACCAATCCTACTTCGCAAGAAGTTGTTATAGACGGATGGGTAAAAACATTTAGAAGCAATCGTTTTATTGCTCTCAATGATGGCTCGACTATTCATAACATTCAATGTGTTGTTAATTTTGAAAATTTCGATGAACAACTTCTAAAACAAGTAAATACAGGTTCCGCCTTAAAAGTTACCGGCACTCTAGTTGAAAGCCAAGGTAGAGGTCAAAGTGTTGAAATTCAAGTAAAAGAAATTTTCGTTCACGGAGATGCTGACCCAGAAGTGTATCCGATTCAGCCGAAGAAACACTCGATGGAGTTTCTTCGCGAGCAAGCGCATTTGCGTGTTCGCACGAATACTTTTTCCGCAATTATGCGGGTTCGTTCTGCCTTATCTTTTGCGATTCATCAGTATTTTCAACAAAATGGATTTTACTATTTCCATGCGCCTATTGTGACTGGTTCTGATGCTGAGGGAGCGGGTGAAATGTTTCGAGTAACAACTTTGAATGCAAAAAAACCACCTTTAAATGACGACGGTGAAGTAAATTATAAGGAGGATTTCTTCGGAAAGGAAACCAATCTTACGGTTTCCGGACAGTTGGAAGCTGAAGCTTACGCCATGGCTCTTGGAAAAGTATATACTTTCGGCCCTACATTTAGAGCTGAAAACTCAAATACCTCAAGACACTTGGCCGAATTCTGGATGATTGAACCCGAGGTAGCATTCAACGATCTGGATGATAACATGGATTTGGCTGAAGATTTTATGCAAAATGTCATCAAGTACGTTTTGGAAAATTGTGCTGATGACCTTGCCTTTTTAGAGAAGCGTTTGTTAGACGAAGAAAAAACAAAGCCTCAAGCAGAACGTAGTGAAATGGCTTTGATAGAGAAGCTGAAATTCGTTTCGAGTAACACATTTAAACGTGTTTCTTACACCGAAGCCTTCGAAATACTCCGCAACAGCAAACCCAATAAAAAGAAAAAATTTAAGTACCCAATCAATGAATGGGGAGCTGATCTTCAAAGCGAGCATGAACGTTTCTTAGTGGAGAAGCATTTCAAATGTCCAGTTATTCTTTTTGATTATCCCGCAAAAATCAAGGCATTCTATATGCGCTTAAATGAAGATGGAAAAACAGTCCGTGCAATGGATATTCTTTTCCCCGGAATTGGAGAAATAGTTGGAGGTTCGCAGCGAGAAGAGCGACTAGATGTTTTAAAAGAAAAAATGGCTGCTCTAAATATTCCCGAAGAAGAGCTTTGGTGGTATCTAGACTTACGAAAATTTGGAACTGCAGAACATAGTGGCTTCGGGCTAGGTTTTGAACGCTTGGTTTTGTTCGCAACAGGTATGGGCAATATTCGTGATGTGATTCCTTTCCCTAGAACACCACAAAATGCCGAATTTTAAACGCTTTACAACGTTTATGTGTAGGTCGAGTGAAATAAAATGCTGTTTTTTTCATTAACTTTAGAAAGGTAGAAGTATACCCCAATGCTAAAACAATATTTACAGTTTAAATTATCACAAAAACTATCTCCTCAGCAAATTCAGCTGATGAAGTTGATACAATTGCCTACACAGGCTTTTGAGCAACGTTTGAAGCAAGAATTGGAAGAGAATCCGGCCTTAGAAGCCGGCAAAGAAGAAGCTGAGAGTTTAAACGACGAGTTCGAAGACGATTTTGAAAGGGAAGATGGTACTGAAGACATCAACACAGAAGACATCAATATCGATGACTATTTGAGTGATGATGAAATTCCAGAATATCGTACGAAGGCAAATAATTATAGTGCCGATGATGAGGAAAAAAGTGTTCCCTATGCGGCAGGTATTTCTTTCAATCAATATTTGCTTAGCCAATTAAATACTTCTTATTTAAACGATGAAGAATGGGCGATAGCGGAATTCTTAGTGGGTAGTGTTGATGAAAGCGGTTATATCAGAAGACCATTAGGCGACATACTAGACGACCTTGCCTTTACTCAAAATATTTATACCGAGGAGAAAACGATTGAAAAGGTACTTCAAATTGTTCAAGAGTTAGATCCGCCCGGCGTAGCTTCTCGTTCTTTGGAGGAATGTTTATTGATTCAATTAAAAAGAAAAGAAGTCACTCCGAGCATAGAATTGGCTATAGCTATTCTTGAAAAATCTTTTGAACAATTCACTAAAAAGCATTACAAGAAGCTTATCCAAAAACACAATATTTCTGAAGAAGAGCTCCGCGAAGGAATTTCTGAAATTGAAAAATTGAATCCCAAACCGGGAGGCTCCTATTCTGGGAACAATCGAATAGTCGAACATGTTGTTCCTGATTTTTCTATAAAAATTGTCGAGGGAGAACTCGAACTAACTCTAAACGGAAGAAATGCTCCTGAGTTGCATGTTTCTAGAGAGTATAACAATATGCTTAAGGGATACAAAGATTCTAAGGAAAAGTCGAAATCTCAGAAAGACACGGTCATGTTTATTAAGCAAAAGCTTGACGCGGCTAAATGGTTTATTGATGCCATTCGCCAACGACAGCAGACTTTATTCATTACCATGAATGCCATTATGCAATATCAAAAAGAATATTTTTTAACAGGAGATGAGCGCAATCTTCGCCCAATGATTCTTAAAGATATTGCCGACAAAATTGATATGGATGTGTCAACCGTTTCTCGAGTTGCCAACAGCAAATATGTCGACACACCTTATGGCACGAAACTGATTAAGGTATTTTTCTCAGAATCGATGAAGAATGACCAAGGAGAAGATGTTTCGACAAGAGAAATCAAAAAGATCTTAGAAACGGTAATTAAAGAGGAATCTAAGAAGAAGCCTTTGACTGATGACAAATTAGCGGCTATATTAAAAGAGAAAGGATATCCAATTGCTCGACGGACCGTTGCCAAATATCGAGAACAGCTTGATATTCCTGTTGCACGATTGAGAAAGCAGATATAATGAAGTTATTTCTAAAAGGAATTACTTACTTATTTCACCCTATACTGATCCCCATTGCAGGCACCTTAGCCTATTTTCTTATTACTCCAAAGTATTCCCCCCCAGCATTTCAAAGCGGAAACATCTTACCTATTTTTATCTTAACCGTCATTATTCCAATCATCGCATTGCTCATTCTCAAAAATATTGGGGTCATCAACAATGCATTTACACCCAATATTCAAGAACGCAAGTATCTGCTTTACATAGGAATTTCTTTACTCTTTATGATTATTTACAAAGTAATTCCGAATAATTACGCTGCAGAACTACACTTTTATTTTGTTGGACTTATTGGTGCGACCCTTGGTTCGATAGTACTCCTATTTTTCAATTTTAAAAGCAGCATTCATTTAATGGGGATGGGAAGCTTATTTATGTATTTAGTATGTCTTAGTGTGCATTTCGAAATCAATATCACTATAGCCCTAAGCTTAGTCATTTTATTAACTGGAATAGTAGCAACATCTCGCCTTTATCTTCAATCAAATGGCAGGGCCGCAATACTCGTAGGCTTTTTATTAGGTATATTTTCACAACTCTTAACAGTCAAATTCTGGTTATAACAATTCAGAGTAGTATAGCTAGTCTTCTAAATTTTTAAGAGTATCACCTTCGTAGGTTGTATAATTGATTTTCAAGGCGTTGATCTTTCGCAACTCTTCTTTCACATCATCAACTAACCCCATAGAAGCTTTCTTATCAACCTTCAATGAGATGGTCACGAAACCTCGAATAGCCTCTGGTTTATTATTTATAGCTTCTAGAACCTTAGCACCAACATCCGAAATGGAAATAAAACTATCATTTATTTGAATTTTAGGCTGTTCACCTAAAACTTCATCAAAAGGCTTTGCGGGTTTACCAATATAAATAGTAATTATCCGGTCCTTCTTCTCCAACTTTTTAACCTCAGTTGCATTTGGAAGTTCGTTTACTACCTTTAAAGAATCATCTTTCATTACAGTTACAGTCATAAAAAAAAACAGCAACATAAAAACAATATCTGGCAAAGAAGCAGTTGATACTTCGGGGGTTTTTTCGTTTTTTTTGAATTTAAATTTCGACATAGCTCTAAATTTTTATTGACGTTCTGCTTCTGATAATTTCATAGGATACAATTTCTGAATACTTCGAATCTGATTTTTCAATATGATCTTTGTTTCGAAGGAAGTCTCAGAATCACCATACAGCTCTTCTAAAGCCGTAAAATCAGTTTTATAAAGTCTTTGTGCTTCACGATTGCGCAAGGTATTGTACGCCGACACTAATTCATTTTGTACACTTATATACAAACCATAAGTGGTTTCGCGGTTACTCATTAAAGAAACAATAGCCTTATCCGGACTGTCAGAAGACTTTACATCTCGCTGTCCTTGACAATAATCGCACTCTTGAGATGCGCCGCCATTATCTAAAAAAGTTATGGTGATACCCTTTAGATCTTTGAGATCAATAATCTCATTATCTACCATCAACTGATCTTGCCCATTGATTAAAATGGGAAGAATATTCCGTTCTGGAATTGGTGGCGGTGGGGTAGTAATACTTGGAGGTAACTTACGATCTAAACCTTTATCGGTTTCAATAGTTGTAGTCACCAAAAAAAAGATGAGTAATAAAAATGCGATGTCCGCCATAGAGCCCGCATTAACCTGAGGTGCTTCTTCTCTGCTTGCCATATCTTGATTTTTGAAGTGTTAAACAATATGCCTACAAAAGTGGGAGAGAAATTCTATTGCAAGACTAAGGGCAAATCTAAAACAGAAACCATGAACGATTTACTGCAATACATAAGCACCAAGAAGCATGCCAATTCTTAAATAATTGTTAATTGTTATTATTAAAAACACCTGAACACTAAAGGTATTGTCAAAGGATGTAGAAGACGAGACCTATACGAAGAGGGCTTATTTCAATGTCATTACCGCTTAAAGTAATACCATCATTGTATAGCCTTGTTAAGGAATAGTAGGCATGTATATTGAAGTTATGATATCCAAAATTAAAGGTAAGACCATATTGAAAACTCTTAATGTCGGTATTTCTAAAGGATTCTTTTTCATTTTCTAATACGTATTTTGACCTGGCATTGAAAGCGTATCCCAATTTAACTCCCGCATATATACGCCAAAAACTATAGGTAGACGCATCTGAATTTCTCCAACGAAATTCCAAAGGAAACTCCACCAAATGCATTTCAAGCTTACTCCTTTTGAAATCTTCTACCCCATCAACAATCTCGTAACTTATTTCATTTCCACTATCTAGAGCACGAATATTTGTATAATACGTATAGAGTCCTAAACCTACTCCAACTCCAAAGCCCATTGTTCGTTTTTGGTTCATCGGAATATCTTTGATGAAACCCGTTTGTATTCCATAAGAGATATTTTGTTGGTTTACACCTTCGGGTTGATTTAAAATGAAGTTATAAGTAAGACCTGCATAAAACTGATCTTCAAAATAACGTGAGTTAGTCGTATTACTAACCTGATCGGTTTGAGAAAACAATCCTAGAGGAATAAAAATCCAAAGCCATAAAACCAGCTGCTTCATGAAAACAAAATTAACGAAATAAAAAACGCTTCAAACATATTGTTTGAAGCGTTTTTATAAGTTTGAAATTCTAAACTTTCTTATTGTATATTATTAAAAGCGTCTCCACTTCCAGTAGTATAATTTACTTTCAGTGCATTTACTTTTCTCAATTCTAATTTGATATCTGAAATAATACCCATATTAGCATCCTTATCGACCTTTAAAGAAGTTGTAAGAACATTTTGGAGTTCCTGAGCCTTTTTAGCACGCTCCATCAAAATAAAATCTCCAACTTCAGATGGATTAGCAAACTTATCATTCAATTGAATTTTCGGCTCTCCACCAAAAACTTTTTCAAACTCACGATTCGGCTTTCCAACGTAAATCGTAATTACTCTGTCTTTCTTTTCTAACTTCTTGATCTCACTCGCTACAGGCAATTCATTTTTAACCTTTAACGAACTATCTTTCATAACAGTTACTGTCATAAAAAAGAACAAAAGCATAAAAACAATGTCTGGTAAAGATGCCGTTGAAACCGCAGGCAATTCACCATCTTTTTTCTTTGCAAACTTTGACATATATATCTATTTAAGCTTTGTTATTAACTTGAGGCCGAAGAAGTTTCTGCTTCAGATAGTTTCTGCGGGAACAATTCTTGAATCCGCTTCACTTTAGCTTTCAATTCTTCTAATGCATCTTCATCCATCTTGTCTTTTGTTTCTGGATTCAAATACTCAGCTTCCAAGTCAACAAAAGTTCTTTTGAATAATCTTTGTGCCTCTCTATTTCGAAGTTCATTGTAAGCACCTACTAACTCATTTTGAACAGTTATATAGGTACTATACTTCGTCTCTCTATCATTTTTAAGCGAGATAATAGCTTTTGATGGGTTATCTGATGATTCTGGATTCTTCTTGCCTTTACAGTACGAACAAGAACCATCCCCATTATTATCTAAGAACTCCATAGCTGACGCTCTTAAATCTTTAAGTTCAATCAAATTATCATCAGCCAATAATTGACCGTTTTTATTGATATTAACTTGGAAGATATTCTTTTGCTTAATAATAACGTCAGTTTCTGGCGGTTCAATTGGTGGCAACATACGATCTAAACCTGCATCTGTTTCAATGGTAGTAGTTACCAAGAAAAAGATAAGTAGCAAGAATGCAATGTCTGCCATAGAACCGGCGCTTACTTCTGGTGCTCCTCCTCTTCTAGCCATAATTTATATTATTTACCTGTTGCTTTTTTAATTGCGCCCCATGCGATAACGCCAACTGCTACTAACAGTAAAAGACCAAACATATTGATACCTGCTCCAACACTTTTGATTGTGCCCTCGCTAGTCTCAATGTTATTGACTCTCATCATATCTTCAACACTTACATCAGTTCCGCTTGAAAGCCCGTAAGCAATACCTAGGATCACAAGAAGACCAACAATACCCATTAAAGATTTTTTAAGTCCCCCTGGAGAAGAAATCATATTTTTCAATCCAAAGATTACCGTAGTTGCTACAGCGATAAATAGTAAGATATATGCTAACCAATGCATAGCATTAATTCCTCCACTATTCATAGCCTCAGCCATCGGCATATCTTTATCTGGCATGAAGAACAACAGTATAAAAGCTATTACACTAATTACTATTAATCCAATTTTTACAATTTTATACATTATACTTTGGTATTAGGTTGGACTATTATTTTTTGTGATCTACCAACATATCAATCAAAGAGATTGAAGAGTCTTCCATATCATTTACAATACTATCGATCTTAGCGATAATGTAATTGTAAAAAATTTGAAGGATAATCGCTGTAATAAGTCCGAATACCGTAGTTAAAAGAGCCACTTGAATATCACCTGCAATTAACGATGCACTTAAGTTACCTACCGCAGCAATCTTCTCAAAGGCCTGAATCATACCAATTACAGTTCCCATGAAACCAAGCATCGGCGCAATTGCTATAAATAAAGATAACCAAGAAACGTTCTTCTCTAGTTGACCCATTTGAACTCCACCGTAAGAAACAACCGCTTTTTCAGCAGCCTCTACACTTTCTCCAGCTCTATCGAGACCTTGATAATAAATAGAAGCAACAGGACCTTTTGTATTTCTACATACTTCCTTTGCAGCCTCTACTCCACCCGAAGCCAAAGCATCTTCTACTGATTGTCTTAGCTTAGCAGTATTTGTGGTTGCCAAATTCAAGTAAATAATTCTTTCAATAGCAACCGCTAATCCTAAAATCAAACAAATCAATACGAAGCTCATGAAACCAGCTCCACCCTTGATATACATTTCTTTTAAAACCTGCGTAAAACTCCTATCCGCAGCGGCGGGAGCGTCATCTTGCAGCATCACAGCTGTAGCTGCTACTGTGGTTGTTAGATTTGAAACTACATTAGCTGTAGTCGCTTTTGCATTTACAGTATTTGTACTTAATACAAACAACCCAGCCAATGCTAGGATAGAGAATAATCTTTTCATTTCTTTCAAACTTAAAATTTAGTTAGTTAATCAATCGGGTTAAAGATAAAAAAAAATAGCAATAATAAAAGTAAAACTTATTTGCAGAGAGGAAGGGATTCGAACCCTCGATACACTTTTGGTGTATACACACTTTCCAGGCGTGCGCCTTCGACCACTCGGCCACCTCTCTAGTTCAGCCTTTAAGGTTCGCCAAATAACAAAAAAAATATTAGTTACAGAAATTAAAACAAGTATTTTTAATTCATTTCACCACGTAAAGAAGTTTCAAATACAGTTTTAAAAGACCCCTTAGAAACCTCACTCCCCAAAAGATACATTAGTTTGGTAATTGCAGCTTCAGTTGTAATGTCTTTACCACTAATAAGTTGTAATTTTTTCAGCTGCTCACTAGTCTCATATTGTCCCATAATAACACTCCCTCCTGAGCATTGCGTCACGTTAACAATATGCAAACCTTTTTTTATTGCCAGCTTTAAGTTTTCAATTACCCAACCTTCTGTTGGAGCGTTTCCTGCACCATAAGTTTCTAGAACCAAAGCTTTAAGGTTTTCAGTTTCAAGAATACTTTTTAAAAGAAGCTCATTAAAGCCCGGAAAAAGTTTCAAAATAGCCACGTTGCTATCTAACTCTTTATGAACAACCAACTTCCTTGCTCTTGTTTTGGGCATGAGGTATTCCTTATAAACTTTTAAATGCACCCCAGATTCAACTAGGGGCGGATAATTAAGTGATTCAAAAGCTTCAAAATGTTCAGCATTGATTTTAGTTGTCCGGTTTGCTCTATAAAGTTTGTACTCGAAATAAAGACCCACTTCTTGAATTACGGACTTTCCTCGTTCTTGCAAAGCCGCTATTTGAATAGATGTGATTAAATTTTCCTTCGCGTCAGTACGTAAATCACCAATAGGAAGTTGTGAACCCGTGAAAATAACCGGTTTCCGCAAATTCTCTAACATATAGCTTAAAGCTGAAGCAGAATAACTCATGGTGTCACTTCCATGAAGTACAACGAAACCATCGTGGCTTTCATAATGCGTTTCTATTATGGTTGCAATATCTACCCAATGTGACGTATTGATATTTGAAGAGTCAATAGGTTCATCAAAAGAAATGGAATCGATATGACAATCAAGTTGCGCTAACTCAGGAATGTTCTTAAGCAGCTTTTTAAAATTAAATGCCTTTAGAGCTCCGGAATTATAGTCCTTTACCATCCCTATGGTACCACCAGTATATATTAGTAAAATATTTGTCTTTTTTTCCATTCAAGTATGTATTCATTAAATACCAAAAACGGTTTTGGAATTTGCTGTCGTTATAGCTGCTATTTCAGCTCCACTCTTCCCATAAATTATTTGAAGCTTCTCAAGTATATTAATAAGGTATGAACTTTCGTTGCGTTTTCCTCGAAAAGGCACTGGTGCTAGATAGGGTGAGTCAGTTTCCAAAACGATGTATTTCAAATCAATTTGGTTTAAGAAAGTATCTATTTTTCCATTTTTGAATGTTACTACTCCACCAATGCCCAGCTTCATATTATAGGATATGGCTTGATGAGCCTGTTCTAATGTTCCTGTGAAACAATGGAAAATACCAAAAAGATCATCTCCTTTCTCTTCTTCTAAAATTTCAAATATTTCATCAAAGGCTTCCCTGCAATGAATGACTATAGGCAACTTGTATTGTTTAGCCAAACGAATCTGAAAACGAAATGCTTCCTGCTGTTGCTTTAGGAAGGATTTATCCCAATACAAATCAATTCCGATTTCACCGACGGCATAAAACCTATTTGCAGCTAACATTTCCTCAACATGTTTCAACTCGTCTAGATAGTTCTCTTTCACATGTGTTGGATGCAAACCCATCATCAAAAACATATGTTCAGGAAATGCATCTTTTAAATCAAACATCGCTTGAGTATACGTGGAATCGATTGCAGGAATAAAGAAACGCTCTACACCCTTGTCAATAGCATTCTGAACAACTTGTTCTCGGTCTTCATCAAAAGCTTCACTATATAAATGGGTATGGGTATCTGTCAAGATCATGGCGTAAAAATAGACTTATCTTTGCAGAAAAAGAATACATGGCAAGTTTGAAAAAGTTCCTGTTAAAAAAAAACTACACAAAAGTTCCTTTAGTGCTTACGGCCACAAATCATTTTGAAATTGTCGCTAAAATAAATGGTATTACCGGACGATTTATTTTAGATACCGGAGCGTCAAATACTTGTATTGGTTTTGATAAATTGGAATTCTTCAATCTTACCTCTAAAGAATCCAAAATTAAGGCAGCGGGGGCCGGGGCCACAAACATGGAAACCTTGATTTCCACTAAAAACCAAATTGAAATAGGAAATTGGAAAAAGAACAAACTTAAAATTGTATTGTTCGACCTAGTTCATGTTAACGAGGCGCTTACTGCACACCAAGCATTACCCGTTGATGGTATTATAGGTGCTGATGTTCTTAAAAAAGCAAAGGCAATTATTGATTATAATAAGCGTTTTGTTTACCTAAAACAACGCAAATAAAATTTCATTTATCTGATTTACAAATAATTAGCTTATCTGATTTTTTTATGATTTAAGCGAAGAAAATTGCTTTTTAAGTTAGATTTTCTTCACTTTGGGACCCAAATTTAACCTACAATGAAAAACCATAGAATTCGTGCTGCGGTGCTGCTATCTGGTTTGTTTCTTACACTTTCGTGTTCGAAAGACCCAGACATATATGTTGATATCGACGTAGAAAACCAGGTATTAATAGACCAAATTAATAGTGTTAGTTCTACAGTGGGGCTTCAGCTTTTACGTGATAATTCATTGGCCTCAATACCACAAGACCCTAAAAATCCAATTACACAGGCTAAAATTGATTTAGGCAAATTATTATTTCACGAAACTGGATTGGCTTTAGACCCCAAACAAAGTGAAGGAATGGGCACCTATTCTTGTGCAAGCTGTCATCAGTCTAAAGCAGGTTTTCAAAGTGGAATGAAGCAAGGCATTGGTGAAGGAGGCTCTGGCTTCGGATTGTTTGGAGAAGCCCGAATTATGGACAGCAACTATGACGAAGCTTTAATCGACGTGCAACCTATTCGGTCTCCTACAATTTTGAATACTGCGTTTCAAGATGTTATGTTATGGAATGGTCAATTTGGTGGAACAAAAACGAATGCTGGGACGGAAGCGGAATGGACTGCTGGAACTCCGAAAGCAACCAACAATTTAGGTTTTGAAGGTGTTGAAACACAAGCTATTGCCGGGTCAGATGTACATCGCCTAAAGTTTGACCCTGAAATGATTCAGAATAATGCCACTTATAAGAAGCTTTTTGATGAAGCTTACCCAAATATTCAAGAAACCGAAAGATACACCAAACTTTATGGAGCTCTTGCAATTGCAGCTTATGAGCGAACTGTAGTAGCCTCTGAAGCTCCTTTTCAAAAGTGGTTACATGGCGAAAATGATGCGATGAATGAACTTGAGAAGAAAGGTGCTCTGTTGTTCTTTGGAAAAGGAAAATGCTATACTTGTCATTCAGGACCCGGATTAAACGGAATGGAATTTCACGCTTTGGGCATGAATGATCTGTCTGGAGATGACATCCATGGAATTGTAGATGAAGGAACGAAAAAAGGAAGAGGTGGATTCACAAAAAACCCAGACGATGACTACAAGTTCAAAACGCCAACTTTATATAATCTAAAGGATGTTAAATTCTTAGGGCACGGCGGAAGCTTTACCTCTGTAAAAGAAGTTATTGAATATAAAAACAAAGCTGTCGCCGAAAATAGCGATGTTCCCTCAAACCGATTATCGAATCAATTTACAGCACTAGGATTAACCACAGAAGAAATTGACCAACTCGTGGCTTTTGTTGAAGACGGTTTGCACGACAACAATCTTGATCGTTACGTTCCTGAAAGCTTACCTACCGGACAGTGCTTTCCAAATGCGGATGCAGCATCTAAATCAGATATGGGGTGTGACTAACAAAAAAATATAGCTAATAAAAAAAAAGCATGAAAGTTTCCTTTCACGCTTTTTTATTTTCCGGTATTTTGATTACATTTCTAAAGCTTTCTTCACATTATTATCCATTAATATTTCTTCTGGATTTTCCAAAGCTTCTTTAACTGCTACTAAGAATCCAACAGATTCTTTTCCATCAATAATTCTGTGGTCATAAGAAAGCGCTACATACATAATCGGAGCAATTACAACAGCACCCTCTTTTGCAATTGGACGCTCAACAATATTGTGCATTCCGAGAATAGCACTTTGTGGTGGATTAATAATTGGAGTAGACAACATCGAACCAAAAACACCACCATTGGTAATCGTAAATGTTCCGCCTGTCATTTCATCAACCGTTATTTCGCCTTCACGTGCGCGAATCGCTAAACGCTTTACCTCAGCTTCAACCCCTCTAAAAGTTAAATTCTCAGCATTGCGAATTACAGGAACCATCAATCCTTTTGGTCCTGAAACTGCAATACTTATATCACAGAAATCATAAGAAAGCATTTCTTTACCGTCAATCATTGAATTCACTGCTGGGTATATTTCCAAAGCACGAACAACTGCTTTTGTAAAGAAACTCATAAAGCCTAAGCTAACACCGTGTTTGGCTTTGAAGTCTTCTTTATACTCTTTCCGTAGCGCAAAAATCGGGGACATATCAACCTCATTGAAGGTAGTCAACATTGCGGTTTCATTCTTTACTGAAACCAACCGCTCGGCTACTTTTCTGCGAAGCATTGAAAGTTTAGAGCGCGATTCACCTCTGTTCCCACCTGTAGGTGTTCCCATAGATGGTGTAGCATTTACGGCATCTTCTTTCGTAATTCTGCCATCTCTACCCGTTCCTTTTACTGAATTTGCAGGAATACCCTTTTCATCTAATATTTTCTTAGCAGCTGGCGAAGCGGTTCCTGTGGCGTAACTTTCTTTGGCAACCGGCTTTTCTTCCTTCTTAACCTCAGCCTTAGGCGCCTCCTTTGTTTCTTCTTTCTTCGAAGCTTCTCCACCTTCAGGTTTCGCAGCAGCCGTATCAATAAGACAAACAACGGCACCAACTTCGACGGCATCACCCACTTCAGCTTTCAGTGTTATAATTCCACTTTGTTCTGCCGGAAGTTCAAGAGTTGCCTTATCAGAATCAACTTCGGCAATCGCTTGGTCTTTTTCGACATAATCGCCATCTTCAACTAGCCATTCTGCTATCTCGACTTCCGTTATTGATTCTCCCGGAGAGGGGACTTTCATTTCTAAAATCATAATAATCTATCGTTAGCTATATTATTTTTTCTTTGTTGTTAGTGTCATATTACTTTTTGTCTTGTCAAAAACATAATCAATGACTTGCTGATGACGCTTCTTCGATCGCACAGAACTACCTGCAGCTGGCGAAGCATAAAAGCGTCGCGATGCCACTCTAAATTTACTAGCACCTTCAAAATGCATCAACATATGACTCCATGCACCCATATTCTTTGGCTCCTCTTGTGCCCAAACCAAATCGTCAGCATTTTTGTATTTCTTAATTGCCGCTTGCATTTCATCAGCTGGTACAGGAAATAATTGTTCAACCCTAACTAGGGCAACATCATCTCTCTTATGTTCTTCTCTTGCGGCAATTAAATCATAATAGAATTTACCTGTACAGAAAGCCAGAGTCTTTACCTTCTTTACATCGGCCGAAGCGTCGTCAATTACTTCTTGAAAACTGCCTGATGTTAATTCGTCAACAGTCGAAACAGCCTTTGGATGACGCAACAGACTTTTCGGAGTAAATACAATCAAAGGCTTTCTAAAGTTTACCTTCATTTGTCTTCTTAACAAATGAAACATATTCGCTGGAGTAGTACAATCAGCAATATACATATTGTCTCTAGCGCAAAGCTGTAAGTAACGCTCCATTCGAGCTGATGAATGTTCTGCGCCCTGACCTTCATAGCCATGAGGCAATAACATTACCAATCCGTTTTGCAATTTCCATTTGTCTTCTGCTGCAGAAATGTATTGGTCAATCATGATTTGAGCACCATTGCTAAAATCTCCAAACTGAGCTTCCCAGATGGTCAAGGTATTCGGACTGGCCATGGCATAGCCATAATCAAATCCTACAACTCCATATTCGGATAAAAGGGAATTATAAATTTGGAAATTCCCCTGCTTATCAGAAAGATGATTTAACAACAATACTTCTTCTTCACTTTCCTCAACTTTCATTACTGCATGACGGTGAGAAAAGGTTCCTCGTTCTACATCTTGTCCTGAAATTCGAACTCCATAGCCTTCTTCTAATAAACTTCCATAGGCCAAAAGTTCGCCCATCGCCCAATCAAGTTTATCATTTTCGAAGAACATTTTTCGACGGTCGTTTACTAATTTCTCCACTTTACGCAAGAACTTCTTGTCTTCGGGTAGTTCGGTAATAACTTTTGCAATCGCCGTTAGTTTTTTCTTATTGAATTTGGTATCAACCGCATCCATCATTTCCCATTCACGAACATTTTCGAAGCCTTTCCATTCATCGGCCATAAATGGTGTAATGATTGTTTTGTCTTCTTTTCGGGAATCTTCTAATTCTTCTTCCAGCGAAGCTTTATACTCATTTTCAAGTTGCTTCACATAGCCATCATCAATAACACCTTCAGCGATTAATTTTGCCGCATAGATATCCCTAGGATTTGAATGTTTAGCAATCGCCTTATATAATTTTGGTTGCGTAAAACGAGGTTCATCACCTTCGTTATGGCCATATTTACGGTATCCTAATAAATCTAAGAAAACATCTCTATTGAAACGCATTCGATACTCCAAAGCAAAAAGGGAAGCATGAACAACAGCCTCTGCATCATCAGCATTTACATGCAATACCGGACTCAAAGTAACCTTACCTACATCAGTACAATAGGTCGATGACCTTGCATCTAAATAATTCGTAGTAAAACCGATTTGGTTATTCACGACAATATGAATGGTTCCGTTGGTTTTATAACCGTCGAGGGTCGCCATTTGCACTAGCTCATAAATCAAACCTTGACCGGCAATGGCAGCATCTCCATGCACCACAATCGGAAGTACTTTAGAGAAATCATCAGCATATTGTGAATCTTGCTTTGCTCGTGCAATTCCTTCAACAACTGCTCCTACCGTCTCCAAATGCGAAGGGTTCGGTGCGATATTCATTTTAATCTTGTTGCCGTTATCGGACTTTCTGTCTGAGGTCCATCCTAAGTGATATTTTACGTCGCCATCAAAGATTTCCTGCTCATAATCTTTACCATCAAACTCGCTAAAAATATCCTTCGCTGCTTTGCCAAAAATATTCGTCAATACATTCAAACGCCCTCTGTGCGCCATCCCCATTACGAATTGCTCAACACCCATTTCAGCTGCGCGCTCAACAATGGCATCTAAGCCCGGAATAAGAGATTCGTTCCCCTCCAAAGAAAAACGCTTTTGACCCACATATTTTGTGTGTAAAAAGCTCTCAAAAGAAACCGCTTGACTTAACTTTTTAAGAATATGTTTCTTTCTTTCACTATCGTAATTTGGCTGGTTATCGTTGACATTAATCCAGTTTTGAATCCATTTTACACGCTCAGGTTTTCGAATATACATATACTCAACACCAATGGCATCACAATAGATATTGGTCAAATGCTGAATTATTTTACGCAACGAACTTGGGCCAATGCCCAATATTTCTCCCGCAGTAAAAACGGTATCCAAATCCGCATCATTTAATCCAAAATTCTCGATTTCAAGTGTAGGCACATATTTACGCCTTTCACGAACTGGATTCGTTCTAGTAAATAAATGTCCTCTGCTTCGATACCCATCAATAAGTTTCACCACTTGAAACTCTTTTTGAAGTGATTGCGGAATAGCAACTGCTCCATTTGCCGATGGAAGGTCAAGCTCATCTAAAGAACTTTCCATTCCAAAATCATAACCTTGAAAAAAAGCACGCCAACTAGGCTCAACACTATCGGGACTTGTTAAATACTTATCGTATAATTCTGCAAAAAAAGAAGTATGTGCAGCGTTTAAAAAGGAATATTTATCCATAAAAATTTTGTCTCTCTTTGGAAGAAATTCTTATCAAAAATACGATATTTCCCATTTCTGGATGTATCTTGGAATGTATTAGTTACTAAAAAACGAATATTATGAACAAAATTGTTCCCTCAGGTTTAAAAATGCTCTTTTTTGGAGCTTGTCTTTTCGCAGGAAGTCTTTCTTGCTTTTCTCAAAACCCCACCCAAAAAAGTGACTTTTGGAATAAAGTCCGTTTTGGTGGTGGTATCGGCTTTAACTTTTCAAATGGAGGCTTCAACGGTTCTATTGCACCTAGTGCGATTTATCAATTCAACGATTATGTAGCCGCAGGTCTTGGAGCTAATGTGAACTTTTTTAAATTCAACAATCAAAAATTCTGGGCATACGGCCCAAGTGCTATTGTTCTAGGAAACCCAATTCCTCAAATACAACTATCAGCTGAATTTGAACAGTTGCGGGTCAACTCTTCCATACAAACCATTGGAGGTACTTTTGAAAGTGATTATTGGTCTCCGGCTCTTTTTATTGGCGCTGGCTATACTACAAGTTTTGCAACTGTAGGTATTCGCTACAATGTTTTACATGACAATCAAGACAGCATCTATTTAAATGCTTGGACTCCGTTTGTCAGGGTATATTTTTAAAAAATCAGCCATACTTCGCTTTCAACCAAACCTTTTGCAACTCTCTTTTTAGCACCAAAAAAGTAACTTGTTCAGCTACCTCAACGGCATCAGTCATATGTATTTCTTTGAATGCCTTTTCAGGTACATCAATTACATAAAGTAGATTGAGGTATTCTGTGAATTTCTCTAAAATCAGATAATAGATTTTTTCGCGAAGAATCGTTTTTAAGGCATCGGACTTGATATCAGAAAATAAATCGATATCAATATTTACCAAGGCAAAATCCTTTTGCAATTGACTCACTAGCTTGTCATACAATTGTTCTTTTTGAGCTATTTGAAATAGAGTAACACTATTCGAAAAGTCTGGGAGCATATTTAATTACTGTTTGTAAACAACACCTTCCTTCATCACGAACACGACCTTTTCAAGCGTATTCACATTTTTCGTTGGATCTTCATCAACAGCGACAATATCAGCAATAAATCCCTCTTTTAGTTGTCCAAGTTCATTAGCCATTCCAAGAAGGTCAGCGTTTGTCACAGTAGCCGCTTGAATCGTTTTCATTATTGGCATTCCTGCTTCGTGCATGAAGCCGAATTCTTTGCCATTTTCGCCGTGCGGAGAAACGCCTGCATCTGTTCCAAAAGCAATGGGAACTCCTTTCTTGTAAGCCTTTCCAAAAGTAACTTGACTAACTGGACCAATTTCACGTGCTTTCTTAGCAACCACTGGCGGTAAGTAGCCAGGAATATCAGCCATCTTTGCAGCTGCTTTTCCCGCAGAAATCGTGGGCACTAAATAGGTGTTATGTTTTACCATTAGGTCCATTGTAGCTTCTTCCATTAGAGTACCGTGTTCTATGGTTTTGATTCCAGCTACGACTGCTCTGCGCATTCCTTCATCACCATGGGCATGTGCGGCGGTAAGCATTCCGTAATCTTTTGCAGTTGCCACAATTGCCTTAATCTCCTCAATAGTGAACTGCGGATTTTGTCCATTTTTAGCAACACTCATCACACCGCCAGTTGCTGTAATTTTAATTACATCGGAACCGTCTTTATAGCGTTGGCGGACTGCTTTTTTACCATCTTCAGGGGAATTCACCACCCCTTCCTTTGGACCAGGATTACCTCTTAAATCTTCACGCATTCCATTCGTGGGGTCGCCATGACCTCCCGTGGAAGCTATTGTTTTGCCAGCAGTAAAAATTCGAGGACCTTTAATTGTTCCTTTGTTAATTGCATTTCGCAAAGCAATATTTACACCAGAACCTCCTAAATCACGCACAGTTGTAAAACCAGCCATCAATGTTCTTTCCGCATAAACAGTAGATTGAAAAGCAACGTCAGCTGGGTTTTTCGTAAAACGCTCGATATATCTCGTTGGACTAGATTCTCCTTCAATATGTACATGCATATCAATGAATCCGGGTAGTACTGTTTTCGTTTTTAAGTCAATTGTTTTATCGTTATCAGAACCATTAACAAACCCGTTTTGGATGCTTTTGATTTTATTCCCTGAAACAACAATTGTTTTTTCTTTTAAAACTTTTCCAGATTCAGTATCGACAATATTTCCACACTGCAGATACGTGTCTTGGGCTGAAATAAGCGTTATTGAGAAAAGTGAGATAACAAAGACTAGTTTTTTCATGATAGGTTGGTTTAAATAAAAAATGCCATGAAATATACAAATTTCCATGGCAGTACTCCTTTTGAAATGTCCTTTTAACTTAAGACTTACTTCGAACCTTTTGTTCCCAGTCCCAAGCTGATTTCATAGCCTCATCTAGAGTGTATTCCGATTTCCAACCTAAAACTTCGTTTGCCTTAGTCGTATCTGCATAAGCCGTTACAATATCACCAACCCTTCTATCAACAATTTTATAATTCAATTTTTTACCAGAAACACGTTCAAAACTCTGAACAACGTCTAAAACGGAACTACCCTTACCTGTACCTACATTAAATACTTCATAGTTATCTTCGTTCTTGTTTTCTAGCAAGCGCTTTAAAGCAATTACATGGGCTTTTGCTAAATCAACAACATAAATATAGTCACGAACAGCTGTACCATCTTCTGTCGGATAGTTATCTCCGTAAACGGATAATTGCTCTCTAATTCCTATTCCGGTTTGCGTAATAAAAGGAACCAAATTTTGAGGAACTCCTAAAGGCAACTCCCCTATTTCAGCACTCGGGTGCGCACCCATAGGGTTAAAGTAACGAAGTGCGATCGCATTCAGACCCTCTGTAACTTTACAAGTATCTGCAATGATTTCCTCACCCATTTGTTTGGTATTCCCATAGGGAGACTCAGCAGTTTTTACAGGTGCATTCTCAGTAATTGGCATTTCATCAGCTTGCCCATAAACTGTACATGAAGAACTAAAAATAAAATTGGAACGGTTCTTCTTAGAAAGTTCTTTCAATATATAAACAAGGGTTCCAATATTGTTCTCGTAATACAATAAGGGTCTTTCAACACTCTCCCCAACTGCTTTCGAAGCTGCAAAATGAATAACTCCAGCGAGATCATGATGTCTTTGAAAAAAATCTTCAACATCATTTTTTTCTTTAAGGTCTAATTTTTCAAAGATTGGAGTCTTTCCGGTGATTGCTTTAATCCCCTCCAAAACTTCTTCAGAAGAATTCGAGCAGTCATCAATGACAACAACTTCAAAACCTTCGTTTTGCAATTCTACAACGGTATGTGAACCTATAAAACCTAAACCTCCTGTTACGAGAATCTTCATTTATTCCTTTTTTAATGATTGTTTTTAACCTCTAAACAAATCATAGCATAGTATTAACCATTTACGAAACCAATGAGGGTAGAAGTAATGTAATCGATCTGTTCATTATCTAACTCCGTATGCATGGGCAAAGAAATTACTTCTTTTACCAATTGATTGGTTACTGGAAAATCTTCTTCCCTATATCGGTCATCCAAATATGCCTTCTGCCTGTGCAGTGGAATAGGGTAATAAACCCCGCAAGGAATACCTTTTTCCTTAAAATGTTCAACCAAAGCATCTCGTTTTCCGTTTGTGATTTTCAAAGTATATTGATGAAAAACATGACAATCACATGTATCGCAGATTCCTTCACAACCATTTACCGTCTTGGGAGTTATCATATTTTCTTGTCCTGCGAATGCAGCATTATATTTTCGAGCTGCCTCTCTTCGTGCATCACAATATTCATCTAACTTAGGCAACTTAGCCCTTAGAACTGCCGCCTGAATCGTATCTAATCTCGAATTCACTCCAACTACATCATGGTGATAACGCACATACATTCCGTGATTCACCATTCCTCTTAGAGTATGTGCTAGCTCATCATCATTGGTGAAAATTGCACCACCATCTCCGTAACATCCTAAATTTTTTGAAGGAAAGAAAGACGTTGAGCCAACGTGGCCTATAGTTCCTGCTTTTTGCTTTTTACCACTAGCAGAAGTATGGTTTGCTCCAATCGCTTGGGCAGTATCTTCTATTACAAAAAGATTATGTTCTTCAGCTATATTCATAATAGCATCCATATTTGAACATTGACCAAACAAATGCACTGGAACAATAGCTTTGGTTTTTGGAGTAATCGCCTTTTTAACGGCTTCAATATCTATATTAAAAGTATCGGATTCAACATCAACCAAAACTGGTGTCAACTGTAATAAAGCAATTACCTCTACGGTTGCCGCAAACGTAAAATCTGCCGTGATAACCTCATCTCCTGGTTTCAATCCTAATCCCATCATCGCAATCTGCAGCGCATCTGTGCCATTTGCGCAGGGAATCACATGTTTTACATTAAGATACCCTTCCAATTCCTTTTGAAACTCTTTTACATCAGGCCCATTGATAAAAGCTGAAGTCTCTAAAATGTTGTCAATTGCTGTATTTACTTGATCTTTAATTTCGTGGTATTGACCCTTTAGATCTACCATTTGAATTTTCTTCATGAAGATGGGTTTTGTTAACAATGGAAAGTTCTACGACTTATCCGATGTCAAAAATACAAAACCACTCTCAATGATTTTATGCCAAAGAAGTGTATTTTCGTTGCAAAGATTTCTGATTTGAATTTTATCTACAATCTGATAGCTCACATTGCCTGGTTTCACTTGAAAATTGCGGCGCTCTTTAATTCAAAGATGAAACTTTTTGTCGATGGAAGGAATGATATATTTTCTGAACTACAAGATGCCATTTCTGAAACTGATAAGGTCATATGGATGCATGCGGCATCGCTTGGCGAATTTGAACAAGGACTTCCTATAATTGAAAAACTGAGGTATGAATTTCCTTCATATAAAATTCTAGTAACGTTTTTTTCACCCTCTGGTTATGAAGTTAAAAAGAATACTAGTGCTGCAGACCTTGTCACTTATCTCCCAATAGATACGAAACAGAATGCAAGGCGATTTGTAGAATTAGCAAATCTGGAATTGGTGATTTTCGTGAAATACGAAATATGGCCAAATTTTTTAAATGAATTAAACACTAGAAAAATTCCATCAGTATTAGTTTCTGCTCTTTTTAAAAAAAAACAGATCTATTTTAAGTGGTATGGAAGTTTTATGCGAAAGGCTTTGGCAAGTTTTACCCATTTTTTTGTGCAAGACGAAAGTTCAAAACTGTTGTTGGAATCAATTCAAATAAAAAATGTACACATTTCTGGAGATACCAGACTAGATCGTGTTTCAGAAATTTTAGAAAGGGATAATGAACTGTCATTCATCAAAAAATTCAAGAAAGATCGTCAATGCTTTGTTGCTGGAAGCACTTGGCCCGAAGATGAGGCCATTCTTGTTGACTATATCAATCACGCTCCGAAAAATTTAAAATTTATTCTTGCTCCTCATACGATTAAAACTGATAAAATTTTAGGTTTAGCAGGCTCTATAACAAAGAAAACTGCCATCTATTCTAAACTTGACGAAGAAACCATAGGAAACTTTGAAGTTCTTATAGTTGATACGATAGGAATGCTAACTAAAATATATAGCTATGCCGATATAGCTTATGTTGGTGGCGGTTTTGCAACGGGGCTTCACAATACCTTAGAACCCGCGGTTTTCGGAATTCCGGTTATTATTGGCCCTAATTATTCAGGATTCAAGGAAGCTGAAGACCTAGTTTCTCTCAAGGGTTTGCTACCTATCTGCGATCAATGGAGTTTCAATGAGCAGTTGAAAAAAATTCTTGACAGTCCAAAATTACTCCAAGAAGCCGGTGAAATTAATGCTAATTACATCGCTAAAAATAAAGGTGCAAGCGTCCAAATAGTCGATTACATTCGTAGATTACTGTAGCCTCAATTTTTAGTTGTTATGAAATTTCCCCGAATTCTATTTATTTTAGTTTTCTGTTTCTCTTTGTCTTCTTGCCAAAACGGAGTAAATGAAAAACGAACTGGGGAACCAAACAAAAGTCCAATTCCATCTACAGAATATAAAAAAAGAGGTAAATCTAATCCTAAATTAGAGCAACAAAAATCGATTGAAAAGCCCGTTGATCAAGAGGCTAAAAAGAAGAAAGTCAAAGCAATGGACACCCTCAAACCAGTTACTGCAATTCCATAAGTTCCTAATTAAGATTTGGTTTTTTTTGTTAGCTTTACCAAAACCACCAACTTAATCATATGGACTCAAAAATTGTGCGAATTTCCTTAATTGTAGCCCTTGCGGGTTTCATTTTTGGCTTTGACACTGTTGTTATCTCAGGTGCCGAAAAAAAACTTCAATTGTTATGGAATTCTTCTGATACCTTTCATGGTATTGTTGTTATTGGCATGGCACTCTTTGGCACCTTAGTAGGTGCAATTCTTGGGGGTATTCCTACCAATAAAATCGGTAGAAGAAATACTCTAATTTGGATCGGAATACTATATTCAGTGTCGGCAATTGGATCAGCACTTGCGCTCGACCCTGTTACTTTTGGGGCTTTCAGATTTCTTGGAGGTCTTGGAGTCGGCGCCTCCACCGTTGCAGCACCTGCGTACATATCAGAAATTGCGCCCGCAAAACACAGAGGTCGTTTGGTAGGTTTCTATCAGTTAATGCTTGTTTTCGGAATTCTTTGTGCTTTTATTTCGAATTATGTTCTTAGCGGAGTAGCAGAGAATGATTGGCGATGGATGGTTGGTGTAGAAGCTTTTCCTGCGGTGATTTACACCTTATTTGTTACTGGTGTTCCTAAAAGTCCGCGATGGCTTTTAACAAAAAATAGAGCTGAAGAAGCCCGAATCGTTTTGGCCTCAATGAGTAATGAAACTACCTTGGCGGATTTGGAGGCTGAAATTGCACATTCAAATGAGAGTTCAAATGCTTCTGAAAACATCTTCATTAAGAAGTATCGGTTTCCACTAATGCTTGCCTTTCTTATTGCATTTTTCAATCAATTTTCTGGCATTAATGCATTTCTTTATTATGCTCCTCGGATTTTTGAAGCTGCAGGTCTAGGAGAAAGCACCGCTCTTTTAAGCAGTATTGGAATAGGGATAACAAATTTGATTTTTACAATAATTGGCATATCCTTAATCGATCGCTTAGGCAGACGACAGTTAATGTATTATGGCTCAATCGGATATATTTTATCATTAACCTTAGTTGCATTAGCCTTCATTTTAGAATGGGAAGGAATTGCTGTACCTATATTTCTTTTTCTGTTTATTGCGTCACATGCCATTGGTCAGGGAGCTGTAATTTGGGTTTTCATTTCAGAAGTTTTTCCGAATCACCTCAGAGGTTCCGGTCAGTCCTTTGGCACTTCAGTACATTGGGTTTTGGCTTGGTTGATTCCTTCGTCAATTCCCCTATTGTTTTCTTGGATTGGCCCAGGCCCCGTTTTTGGATTTTTCGCCTTTATGATGGTCCTGCAACTCTTGTTTGTCAGATTCATGATGCCAGAAACCAAGGGAGTCTCTCTAGAGGAATTGAGTAAAAAATTAAGCGGAGATACCAAAAGTACCTAATTTTAACATTTCTACATCTTATCGACAAAAACAGTATTTCATCCCGAAAACATATAAAAGATATGTCAGTTAGTCGAAATATTAACCAAAAGCATTTGTTCTCTCCAGGAATTTTGTAATTTGGAACAAACTACTAGAAAATGGAACAGCAAGTTACTCAAGGAGTAAAAGTGCTAAATGGTTTCCTAAGCGTGATGGTTGTGATTTTGGTTGGTATTTTACTTTCCATTGTTGTAACTATGCTACTTTGGTCCGTTGGCATTTTATAATCCTTTCAGATTATGTTCCCCAAAAAATCTTTAAACCTACTTTAAAAATGTTATTATTTTGACTTTTGCCATAGAAAGGCCCTCTGAAAAGACGGGCCTTTTTTTATTCAAAAAAATAAAAAAAGCCTCTCAATAATGAGAAGCTTTCCTTTTGTACAGGCGGAGAGACTCGAACTCTCACACCTTGCGGCACTAGATCCTAAGTCTAGCGTGTCTACCAATTCCACCACGCCTGCATTTCCTTTCCGAATAATTCGGTATAACGGGGTGCAAATATAAATTAAAAAATCAATTCTCTAAATAATCCCCAGGCAAAAGTTCTTTTGTAATTTTAGGTGATTCAAAACGCTATCTCAATGCAAAATCCAAAAGATTACATTTCACAAAATAAAGAACGATTTTTGAATGAGTTGATTGCACTTCTAAAAATTCCTTCAGTAAGTGCAGATCCTGCATTTTCACAAGACGTTTTAGATGCTTCTGAAGCTATTAAATCGTCTCTTCTCGCAGCTGGATGCGACATCGCCGAAATACATGAAACAGCGGGATATCCCATTGTTTATGGGGAGAAAATCATAGATGAAAATTTACCCACAATATTAGTTTATGGGCATTACGATGTGCAGCCCGCAGACCCTATTGAATTATGGGATTCTCCCCCTTATCAACCCGTAATCAAAAAAACAGAATTACATCCTGAAGGCGCAATTTTTGCACGTGGATCTTGCGATGACAAAGGCCAAATGTATATGCATGTTAAGGCTTTGGAGTATATGGTTAAAAGCAATCAACTGCCTTGCAATGTGAAATTTATGATTGAGGGTGAAGAGGAAGTTGGCAGTGATAATTTAGGAATCTATGTAGCTAATAATAAAGAAAAATTAGACAACGATATTATCTTGATTTCCGACACCGGAATGATTGCCAATGACGTACCTTCAATCACTACTGGGTTGCGTGGCCTAAGTTATGTTGAAGTTGAAGTAACAGGCCCAAATCGTGATTTACATTCAGGATTATATGGTGGTGCGGTAGCCAACCCGATTAATATTCTCACCAAAATGATCGCTTCACTTCATGATGAAAACAATCACATTACGGTCGCAGGATTCTATGATAAGGTAGAAGAATTATCACAAGAAGAACGTGCTGAAATGGCAAAGGCTCCATTTTCTTTAGAGGATTATCAAGATGCTTTAGCTATTGAGTCTGTTTATGGAGAAAAAGGATATACCACCAATGAACGAAATTCGATCAGACCTACTTTAGATGTTAATGGAATTTGGGGAGGCTATATTGGTGAAGGTGCCAAAACCGTAATCGCAAGCCAGGCATTCGCTAAAATATCTATGCGCTTAGTTCCTAATCAAGATTGGGAAGAAATTACTGAGCTATTTACCAAACATTTTGAAAGTATCGCCCCCAAAGGAGTAACCGTAAAAGTGACACCACACCATGGCGGACAAGGCTATGTGACACCAATTGATACCATTGGTTATAGAGCAGCTTCTAAAGCATATGAAACTACTTTTGGCAAAAAGCCAATTCCACAACGCAGTGGAGGAAGTATTCCTATAGTTGCCCTTTTCGAAAAAGAATTGGAAAGCAAAACGATTCTTATGGGCTTTGGATTGGACAGTGATGCTATCCACTCCCCCAACGAACATTTCGGAGTTTGGAATTACCTAAAAGGGATAGAGACTATTCCATATTTCTATCAGTATTTTACTGAAATGAAGAGATGAAAATTCCAAAAAATGAAATCCCAAATTCCAAAAAAAGTATTGGAATTTGGGATTTTTTTTATTTGGAGCTTGAAAATCGTTTCAGATTTTCTTAACATACTTCGTAATAATAACAATCTGAGTAGGTCCAACTTTGCCTTCGATGAATTCTGCATTTTCGCGATCTAGAGATATTCGACGCACTGCAGTACCTTGTTTGGCAACCATACTTGAGCCTTTTACTTTAAGATCTTTTATGAGTACAACGCTATCCCCATTTTGCAAGACGACTCCGTTCACATCACGGTGAATTATTTTTTCGCCCTCTTCTTCACCCTCTCCTGTCTCTTTTGCCCATTTTAGGGTTTCCTCCTCCAAATACATCATATCGAGTAGATCTTGAGACCAACCTTCAGATTTCAAACGCGAAAGCATTCGCCATGCAACGGCCTTTACCGCTTCATGTTCGCTCCACATACTGTCGTTTAAACAACGCCAATGATTGGCATCTGTCGTATCCGGGTTTTCAATTTGACCAATACAAGTTTCACAGCCTAATAGGCTTCTGTCAAGACCAACTATTGATTTGGGAGGCACTTCGTATACCTGTAAATTATCTGGTACTGCACACAATTCGCATTGTGATCCACTTCGCTCTTTTAATTGCTCGAATAAACTCATTGATTCGCTTTTAATTCGCACAAACTTATTGCTTTATCTGTGATTGGTCTTAGTCAATGCCTTCTAATTTGAAAATATGCACTATAAGGCAGTTTTTTGCGTTATTGACTCACCTACTATGCAAACATATTCTCAATGGCGATCTCAAATCAAAAAACTTCCCTGTTTTTCAGGTTAAGTATATCTATTACTGTATTCGGAGCACTTTTCAAATTCCTTTCATGGCCTTTAATTATGATAGGAGTTGTAGGAATGGTTGTTTTTCATTCTATTCAATTTTATCAAAAACAGCATAGAGTACCTCTTGATTATTCTAGACTTCTACTTATCGTTTCTTTTTCATGTAATTATATCGTAAGTATTCTTCATTTACCATTTGGTCATATACTTACCATACTAACAAAGACAGCGCTTATTGCTTTTGTATTATTTTACGTCAAAGAAATAATTGCTATCCTTCAAGAAATTGTTCAAAGTGGACTTTTACTGCAAAGTTTTGGCACAGAAAAGCTTTCCTACTTACTTGCGGACCTTGCTACAGTTTATATTGTAATAGCCTCATTATTTAAAATTCTTCACTGGGAATTTGGAGTAATAAATGGTAATGTTTTATTGGTTATAGGGCTTTTCACCGCTATATTCTCCATTTTAGCGAATCCGAAAGGTGCTAATGGTTAAATCTTTATTTTTTTCCAGTCTTTCTTATTTAGAGTAGTGAAGTAACAATGGTTTTTTAAGCCATCCGATTCTATCCTAAAACTTTTCTTTTCCCCATTCCACATTTCTATCCTTATTTTACTAAAATGAGTAAATAGATTATTGAACAAACGAAAATTTTGAATAGTAATTTTGAAATTTTCATTATCTTCCACTACAACCATTTTCTTTAAAAACCCCGGACAAAATGAGCAACACTTATGTGGAGTGTGATTGGAAATTTTAATACCAACCAAACCAAAATACCGATGGCTAAAGATAATGATGAAAACCAAAAATCAGAAAAGCCTAAAAAACCCTTAGAAGTTAGTAATAAAGGTACTCATAGAGAAGAACTTGTAGATCACTATTGGGGCAGTATGAATCATGTAAATGGTATGATAAAAGCCAGTGAAATTAAGGCTGGATTAATACTTTCTTTCTATGGTATTCTACTCAACTTGATTTATCAAAGTATTCAGCCTTCTCTAGGAATGTCAACAATTGATACTTTACTATATACGATTGCCGGTTTCTGGTTTTTGGCAACTGCGGTTTCAATATATTTTTGCATTCGCTGTTTCACACCAAAAATTGAAGGCAACTATGACCATAATGTCTTTTTCTTCGGAGACGTCATCACTAAATTTGGTGACATAAAACAATTCGCCAAAACTTTTTATGAAATAAGTCTTGATGAAAAAGAACTTTTTCAACAATTAGGTGAGCAAATTTTTGTCATTTCCAAAATTGCAGCTTGGAAATTCAAAAATGTTAAACGTGCTATTCTGTTTTTAGCTATAAGTTTGGCATTACTACTTATCACAGTCGTCTACTATACATTGACAAACCTATCTTGATGAATAAACTTGGTCAGGTATACTGGTATTGGGTTTTGTTGATTTTGCCACTTAACGTTTTTTCCCAAAATAATCTCGACTCACTTCAAAAAGAATGGGAAAATCACAGCTTAGCTGATACAATACGAGCTGAAGCCTTTAAAAATTACATTTATGAAGGGGCATTCCGTACACAACCCGATAGTGCTATTTTCTTGGCCGAACAGCTCTATAATTTCACTAAAAAGTCTGGCAATCAAGAAGGGGTAGTAGATGCTTTGAATCTAAAAGGGTATTCTTTGTTTCGCATTGGGGACTATACGAAGGCCCTTGCGGACTACAAGTTAGGATTGAAAATAGCTGAAAAAATTGGGTATAAAACTGGGGCCGCTGATATTTTACTGAGAACTGGCTATGTCTATCATGACAATGAAGATTATCTAAAAGCTATCAACTACTATGAGAAAAGTTTAAAACTATACGAAGATACCAATGATTTGGAAGGGAAAAGTGATGTTTACAATGAGTTCGGGAGTATTTACAACGCGAAAGGGAACCATGAAAAAGCATTAAAATATTATTTACAAAGCAAGAAAATAAATGATAGCATTAATGATGAGTTCGCTAATGCCACGACATACAACAATATTGGGAACCTCTATTTAAACGGGGAAGAATTCGACAAAGCAATTGAATACTATCAAAAAGCACTGAAGATTGACGAAATGACCGGCAACCAATTAGGCGTTGCTGCGGCTTTGGGAGGGATTGGTGCTACGCTACTTGAAAAAGGAGAATATAAGAAGGCCCTTGAAACCCTAAAAAAAAGCGTGGATATAAGTGAACGGATAAATGATGTGCAAGGCGGCATTACAAATCGATTGAGCATTGCAGATATCTATATAGAGCGGACTCAATATTCAAAAGCTATTATTGCTTGCAAGAAAAGTTTATCTGAAGCAAAGGAAATCGGAGATCTCGGCAATCAAGAATATGCTTATGAATGTCTTTATGAATCTCATAGAGCTCTTGGGAATTCTTCCCTGGCCCTAGACTATCATGAAAAAATGCTCGCTATCACTGATAGTTTAAAAACTGAGGAAACCACCATCAAACTCCAGCAAATGGAGTTCACAAAACAAATGCAGGCAGATAGTCTGCTACAAGTTGAAAAAGATTTAGAAGTACAGATGAGACATCAAGAAGAGGTACGGTATAAGGATAGAAACAGAAATGTAGCGATAACTGCAGGAGTTCTGTTTCTAATACTTGCCATAGGTTTTTTCAGCCGTTGGCGTTATGTAAAAAAGTCTAAGGCCATTATCGAGAAAGAAAAGGACCGCTCCGAGAATCTTCTTCTAAATATTTTGCCTGCTGAAATAGCAGCAGAACTTAAAGAGAAAGGTGAGGCAAAAGCACGTGACTTTGAAATGGTATCGATTTTATTTACCGACTTTAAGGGATTTACCGAGCAATCGGCAAAGGTTTCGGCAACCGAACTGATAAGTGAAATAAACAATTGTTTTAAAAGCTTTGATATGATTTGTGAAAAATATGATGTCGAAAAAATCAAGACTATTGGTGATGCCTACATGGCAGCAGGAGGATTACCGGTACCTTCGAACGATTCTGTAGAAAAAACTATTATGGCCGCACTTGAGATGCAAGCTTTTATGCAATCGAGAATCGCAGAAAAAAAAATGTTGGATGAATTGACCTTCGAAATGCGCGTAGGCATACATACCGGACCGGTAGTGGCAGGTATAGTCGGGGTCAAGAAATTTCAATATGATGTTTGGGGCGACACAGTAAACACTGCCTCAAGAGTTGAAAGCAATGGTGAAGTAGGTAAAGTGAACATTTCAAATGACACTTACGAAATGGTAAAGCATAACCCTAGCCTATCCTTTGAACACCGTGGTAAAATTGAGGCAAAAGGCAAAGGCCAAATTGACATGTGGTTCGTTAGTAATGCATAACATTGCAAGAATATCACTTCCTCTCATTACCCTGGAAATGAGTTGCCAATTACAAAATATTACTCTACACTTGTAGAATTAAAATATTTATTCTATGTTTGTAGAGTTAATTCTAAAAACGTAGAACATGCAGCTATCAAAATCGGAAGAAGAACTCATGAACATACTCTGGAAGCAAAAGAAAGCTTTCATGAAAGATTTGTTAGATGCCTACCCCGAACCAAAACCCGCTACCACGACGGTCGCCACACTTTTAAAGCGTATGACCGCCAAAGGTTTTGTGGCGTATAAAAGTTTTGGTAGATCTCGAGAATACGCCCCTCTTGTAAAAAAGAAAGACTATTTCTCAAAACACGTCAACGGACTCATCAAAAACTTTTTCAATGACAGTCCTGGTCAGTTTGCCTCCTTCTTCACCCAAGAAACTAATTTGAGCAAGAGCGAACTGGAAGAATTAAAAGCACTCATAGATAGCGAAATAAAAAAGAAGTAATTATGTTGATATTTATCTTAAAATCTGTAGCCTGTCTGGCCATTTTATTTGTATTCTACAAGTTGTTTTTAGAAAAAGAGAGCATACATATCTTCAAGCGATTTTATCTGCTCGGAGCCTTGGTATTTTCATTAATAGTTCCTGCATTAGTATTTACAGAATATGTTGAAGTTGCACCTCCTACTGAAGTTTCTTATTCAGTAACCCAACCCACACAGGTGCCTGACGAAGTTATCAATGTCCCGCCAGCATTGGAAGCAGACGTTTTAGATGTTGCTCCCATATTGTGGGGTATTTATTTCTTGGGATTGCTTTTCTTCGGATTAAAATTTATTCGTAATCTATTTCAAATTTTTAGAAGAATCCGCAAAAATCCGAAGTATAAATTGAATCGATTTACACAAGTTCTTTTACGGGAAAAAATAACACCTCATACCTTTTTTAGCTATATTTTTCTGAATAAGACCAAATTTGAGTCAAAACAAATTCCAAAAGAAGTACTCCTACACGAAGAAACTCATGCACAGCAAAAACACAGCTGGGATGTTGTTTTCGTAGAACTACTCCAAGTCATCCTTTGGGTCAACCCATTCATTTATCTAGCAAAAAAAGCTATAAAACTAAATCATGAATTCTTAGCAGATCAAGCAGTATTACAAAAAGATATCGACGAGACTACCTATAAAAACACCCTACTATCGTACTTATCACCCGATAGCGAAAAGAAGTATCAGCCCTTAGCTAATGCAATCAATTATTCATCAATCAAAAAACGATTTACAATCATGAAAACACAGACATCAAAAAAGGCAATTTTACTTAGAAGTCTTTTGCTATTGCCACTACTAGCAGCTATGCTGTATGGGTTTAGTGAACGCAATATGGTAACCTACCTTCAAAACAGTGATGAGAATATGGTTATCAATGACGTAAACGTAGAAATACTTGAAAACGGAAACTTAATGATGAATGGCGAAAAGGTCTTATTGAAAGATATAGCCAAAGAAGCGCATCTCATAAATCCTAGTCTTGAACCCTTTTATATAAGAAATTATGTGACTGGAAATATTCTTTATAATGAGAGTCAAGTACATTTAATTGAAGAAGTTGAGGCAGAATTTCACCGATTTGGTATTTCTAATGTAGAACATATCAGTAAAAGAACAGCTGACATATTAGGCAAAAAAGGCTTTAAAAAAAGCTTGTACAGTGGTAAAACTAAAAGTGAAGCCATTAAACTTCGAAGAAAAAAAGTATTGTGTGAAACCGGATGTATTGAAGACGATACTACTTTATATGAAATCGTTTGGATTGAAATAAAAAATGAGAATGAAATCTGGTATAAAGATAAGCTCATCATACCCGATCAACTTGCAAAAACAATTACCGCTTCACTCAAAAAACCTGATAGAGAAAAAGGATTTACAGTTCAGGTATATTCTAAAGGTATTCTGCATTCGAATTTTGTAGATAAGGTCACTGAAGAGTTGCGCAAGTCAGGAGCAAAAACCACTCAGATCTTTACCGAAGAGTACATTATGCAAGAAGGTGAATATAAAGAGAACATTCCTATTACTGCTGAGACAGTTCGTTTGCGGGCAAATAAGATGACTTTTGAATATGAAACGAAACCTATTGTTATTAACATCAATAAAAAAGGGCAACTTTTAGTTCAAGATGATCTCGTTGCTCTTAAAGACCTAGATACTTATCTATCTAAACTAGTCTCACAACTATCAAAAGAACAAAAACTAAAAAAACTACGTTCCATTATTTATATAGATGTTGATTCTCCTGAACAAGTAATTGATTCTGTATACCGAATTCTTGTCCAATACAGCGACCCCTCGATTCAACCTATCGAAGAAGGTTTTATTGAAAATGCTACACCTAGACAAGTAGCTAAAAAAGAGCTTGAGGTAAATTCAAATAAGCTTAAAAAAGATGAAAAGTTAATTTTTAGATATAATAAGAAAGGTCAGCTATTCTTCAATAGCGAAATTATTGTTGAAAATGATTTAATAAAAAAATTAAGCAATTCCAATTTCATCAGTATCGACAAATTCACAAAAGCATATGTCTATGCTGAAAACGCATCAGACGACAACATAAATCAACTGCTTCAAATCCTCTGGGATGCTGGTATTTTGGTTGAAAATGTTGGTATTGTAAATGTCAACAATAAGTCAAATCAGGTTAGCGCCACAAAAAAAGAAATAGCAGAATACAATACCCTTGCCAAAAAATACAATACCATGCTCGCTGAAAGTAAGAGCATCCAAATCAAAAAACAAGATGTAGACCGTTTGGAATATATCTATGGCTTAATGTCAGACAAGCAAAAAGCAAATGCAGAGCCGTTTCCTGATTTTCCTGAGCCACCGCCGGCGCCAAAAGCGCCCCGAGTTATGAACGGAGAGGCAAGCAATATTCCACCTCCACCATCTCCAAACAAATACTATGTAGGTAAAGAAAATGATGTTGTCGCATTTAAGGGCCCTACACCTAAAAAGCCCCTTAAGGCGCCAAAAACATCTAAATCAATTAAAGGTGGGGCATCTATTAATCCTCCAGGGGCTAAGCTAAGTGATTTAGCATATGCCGATAAAGTTATTGACGAAACTATCGCAAATCAAGATCCATATGATCATAGCAATGCCCAATACACCATTGTAAATGGCAAAGTTTCAAAGTCATTCTCATCTATCAATCAACCAAAAGGTTTTAAGGCTAAAGAAGTAAAAACAGGATTTTTGGAAGTAAATGGGCAGACCTTGTATTATGTAACTAAAAAAGAAAAAACTACATATTTCAATCGATGGGGACAAAAAGTAAATCGTAAAGGCGAAATTATTGATAAAGAGCAAACGCACGCTGAAGAAATCATTGAAGGCCAAGTAATTTCTAAAGTATATAAAGAAGATAAGGTCATAGCCCAATTCAATACTGAAAATGTCGGCACTTCGATAGTACCCCCGCTTAATGACATTACCCCACCAAAACCACCTAAACCACCTAAACCTATATCTCCCTTAGATTATGTAATTAATATGGCTAAAAAAAATGCTCAATTCTATTATGAAGGCAAAGAAATTAGCTCAGATAAGGCTATTGAACTTCTTAAAGACAATAAAGAATTAAATATGGACAGTAGAGCCTCAAATAGTAAAAGACCTGTTGTTAAATTATCAAAGGAGCCTATTACGATTGATAATTAGTAAAAAACCTTAAAAAAGACCCAAAGCCTTCATTTAGAAGGCTTTTTTTGTAACAATCAGATGTCTTCGCATACTAATATTATCAAAAAGCAAGTTACCTTAATAGAACTTTGTTACAACAAGTAGTTTCGAAAACCATTCAAACCTTTCTCGATTCCTCTCGAACTAACAGAAATTGGAAAATTCATCAATCAAATCAGTCATCATGCTTCAAAACTTCTTTATCCTCTGCTCCGGAGCGGATTCCTCAATTTTAAAGACTTGTTCAGAAGGTGAACAAAACAAATATGCGGGTATTGGTGCCACCGTATTCTTTACCGCAGTTATGGCCTTTATCGCAAGCAGCTATGCTCTGTTTACCGTTTTTGATAATCTTTTCGCATCTATTTTCTTTGGATTTATATGGGGATTATTAATCTTCAATCTTGATAGATTTATTGTTTCCACCATCAAAAAAAGGGACAGCTTTGGCAGCGAATTTTTGCAAGCTACACCCCGAATTGCTTTGGCAGTTATAATTGCCATCGTAATTTCAAAACCTCTGGAGATGAAGATTTTCGAAAAGGAAATCAATCAGGTTCTCTTAGAAGAAAAAAATGAAATGACTCTAGCCAACAAAGAGCAGCTAGCATTACAATATACTCCAGCCGTCGAGAAACTAAAGCAAGATATTGCAGTCCTTAAAGATGAGATTACTAGGCAAGAAACGGAGACAAACGCTTTGTATGATACCTATATTACCGAAGCTGAAGGTACAGCTGGTACAATGCTATTAGGTAAAGGACCTGTTTATGCTGAAAAACGAGAAAAACATGATGCTGCGCTAGTAGAGTTGCAACAACTCAAAGAAACCAATGCGACAAAAATTGCAGGAATTGAATCTCAAATCACCACTTTAAACACGGAATATGTCGATGTAGTCAAAAATTCACAGCCTATAATTGATGGTTTCGACGGACTCATGGCACGCATTAATGCTCTAGAGAAACTACCATGGCTGCCCTCCTTCTTTATATTTCTGTTATTTCTAGCGATTGAAACCTCTCCCATTATTGCTAAACTTCTTGCTCCCAAAGGCGAATATGACCTGAAACTGGAAGATGAAGAAAGTGCTATTAAAACCTGGGTGACCCAAAAAGTGCAACAACGAAAGGAATTATTAGCAACGGACACCGCACTTAACGAGAAAATATACGGTGAGATAAAAGAAGAGGAAGAAGTCTACGTCTATAAAAAGAAGAAAGCCGAAGAACTACTTAAACTTCAGGCTGAAGCCTTTCAAGATATTCAGGTCAAAAGTTTATAATTTGCTTCGCCAAACTAAATAAAAGGGATTTAAATTATTTATTTCTTAATTGACCAACTTATAAATTTGCTGTTGTTTATTCAGAAAATGATCTGCCCTAGCGAGAATCTTTTTAAACTTTCGATCTGAACTCTTGTTTCCTTTTTGAAGTTTTCTTTGATGCCGCTCTGCAAAACTAAAGGCATTTTTCATTCCAAGAATATTGAGCTTATCTTTTAGCTTACTAACTTTAGAGGCAGCAGCCCTGGGGGCTCCATTCTCAATACAAAATAAATAAGCCCGCAAATCAGAACTGTACTCTTCAGAAAGTGTTTTCAAGAACTCATTGTGAAATTCAATATCGGTGTTTGAAAGTGTTTTAATATAAGAGAGATTGGGAACCTCTTGAGAAATATTTCGCCTTCTATTTATTTCTGCTCGAAAAATTTCGACCAGCTTATGATGAAAATTTGGTTTCGGTAGATTTTTCAATTTGTCTACTAAAACTTTAAAATACGGCTTGAGATTAATAAGTAGGTTTTTAATCATAACAATACGTTTTGTTAAATTATAGATTTGGGATATCAAAAGTAAGTATTTAGCTACATATATAAAATTTTATGATATGAATTAAAATAATTGAGGTATTAAAGCTAGAAATCATGATTTTAAATTCCTTTTAAAAATTCGTTAACGATTTTTAAAATTCTTTGAAATCCAGAATGCATACTGAGATCTCCAGCTTGTAAATTCTCTTCATGAGTATTTGCGAAATCGAAAGCATTCTCTAGCCCCAGCATACTTAGTTTATATTTAGACTTACTAACGATTTCAGCAGCTGATCTGGGTTCTTTTTCATTAATATAACGTAAGTACATACCAACTTCCCATAGGAATTCTTCCTTGAACAGTTTGATAAATCTTTTCATAAAAATATGATCATTACCTGCAATCTCCTCCACATAAGAAAGGTTTGGAGCTTCTTTCATTCCACCAAGATTATTTCACTTCAATTATTGAATAAAAGTAGGATATATCTTACTTTAGTAATAAATTTTGTTGTGAAATGCCTTTAATTGTAGGGCATTGAAAGATACCTTGATGTTTAAGAAGATAATTTTAGATCAGGTTCTATCTTTGGAAGTTTTATTTTTTGTTCCTCGGATGTAAAAAGCAACATAAATTACCCAGTAAAGAACACTTGCCTCAACAATTCTTTGAAATAACCCGATATAATCTCCTGTTGGGTTACTTAATAGGAGAATGACAAAAACAAAAGCTAAAATTCCGCAGGTTAGCGAGGTTTTAGAAAAGCTCACTGTATTCATCGACTTCCTTGAAGAAAAGCCAATCCCCATTAAACAAAATGGAACTACGGAATAAGTCAAAAACCCAGTAGTATTATGAATAAACTGTGAAAGGCTAGCTGTTTCAGGATCTGGATTACAACCCATATCACATGGAAAAAATCCTGTAGTAATTGTCCCCACCCCATAAAATAGCGCGAATAAGAAGAATCCGACTCTAATTTCTTTAATCTTAGGCTTCGTTATTTGATGCGGAGCCATAAGTCCGAAAAGTGTAAATAACGAACCGCTAGCAATGTAGGCATATCGCAAATATGTAGCATTAGGAATTCCTGTTGCATAGCTCTCACTAATAAATTGACTTATAAAACTATAGTCATCAATTTGGATTCCACCAAATATGCTAGCAGTTATAAATAAAAATGCACCTAGCACCCCAGCCATAAAAATGATGTTCCGCATCACAAGTATTTTATTTGTTATTTAGTTTCCCCAGATGCGGGTCCAAAGGCTATTCAATAAGCCTTCAGCATCTGATGGAGTTTTTGGAGTTTCGTTGACCATAAGCCCCTGTTCGGCATTTTTCAATTCATAAGTGAATGCAAATCTCTTTTCATTTGCCTTTAAACTTAGTAATCCGAAGCGCAGATCGTTGAAGAAAAGCTTCTCATCCTCTTCGATTATCGTATACCAACCTTCCGCTATATCAATAAGACGAACGACTTTGTCATTTGTTGCTAAACTTCCTAATAATTCATGATTCTTTTGATAAGAAGAAAATGCAATCGGCTGTGAATCAAAAAAGGAATAGTTACCAATCAAATACGCATCTTCAGTATCTACGTTTGCAGTCCATAGAATAGAATTAAAGGGAGCCGGGCGGATATCTATTTCTTCATATGTGATTCCCTGTTCTTGCAGGTTGTTGGTAAACTGCTTATAAGCAAATCCTTTTAAAATAAGCGTTATTAATAAATATGTACTACTGATGAACAGTCCGTAGTAATTATATTTTTTTCGTTTGGGAGAAGTTCGCTTTTGAAACATAGTCAAAATCAAAAACGTCAAAAAAGGCAAAGTATACAACGGGTCAATTACAAAGATATTCTGAAAGGCTAATCGCATTTTAAAAGGCCAAAATAATTGCGTACCCCATGTAGTAAAAGCATCTAAAATAGGATGTGTAAATAAGCCCCAAAACATGAGCCAAGACCAATCCTTGAAAGTGGCATTAGATTTGGAGTTGGTTTTCCATATGAGCCATCCGAAAATGGGCGCAAATAAAACTGAAAAAAATATCGAATGACTAACACCTCTGTGCCATTCGGTGGCTGTTACAGTGTCAACGAAATACCTCGTTAAAACATCTAAATCGGGAATTGTACCTGCAATAGCTCCGTAAAGCATGGCCTTGTTACCAACCTTTTTACCTAAAACCGCTTCCCCTACTGCAGCACCAAGAACTATTTGCGTTAATGAATCCATTTAATCAACGATTTCCATTTTCTTCAATAAAAAAGAAGCATTCATATTTTGACAGATGCCTTCTTTGAATTTATAATCAAAATGCAATTCGTTATCTATAATTTCTGCGTCGAAATAGTGATTTTCAATTTGAGGTAACTCTTTTGCAACTTCACAAAGACTTAAATCATGAGTGGCTATAATACCCGTAGATTTCGAACCCACTAATTTTTCCACAAACTTTCTTGAACCTTTTGCCTTATCAGTACTATTGGTTCCTTTTAGAATCTCATCTAAAACTATAAAATACCGGTCCTTTTGAATTTCATCAACAATGAATTTCAAGCGTTTTAATTCTGAAAAGAAATAGGATTCGTCATCAGTCAACGAATCCGTCGTGCGCATGCTTGTAATCAACTTAATAGGATTGTACTTTACTTCACCGGCACAAACCGGAAGTCCTACATTCGCCATTACAATTTGCAAAGAAACCGTGCGTAGAAAAGTGCTTTTACCCGCCATATTCGCTCCTGTAATGATGAAGAACTGTTCATTATCTATCTGAAAATTATTCAAAACACTCTTTTCAGGATTCAGTAATGGATGACCCGCTTCTTTGGATTTTAAAACAATACTATCATCAGATAAAACAGGAAAAGTGTACTTCGGATGATTGAAAGCGAATGTTCCTAAACTGATATACGCATCAAAGAATGCGATTACTTCAAACCATTTTTTGGCAGATTCGCCATGCACGGCAATCCATTTTTCTATTTGATAACTAGTGGCAAGGCCTCGGAGAAAATAACCGTTTCCAAAAATGAGATAAAAGACATTGTTGTTTTGGTCTAGATTCCCTAAGAGTTTTGAGAACTCTTTTAAAATCGTAGACGTTTTTTTTCCCTTCTGGATGATCTTTTGTTTTTTATCATTTAATAAGACAGATTTAAATTCAGTTTGCTCGATAATTAACAACAAACGATTGTACTGCTCAAAAGTGGACTGCGCTTTGGAACTGTCGGCTCCTAGTCTTGTAATCCTCTTCGTAAAAACTCCAGAGATACCAAAACCTATTATCATTAATAACAAAAGGATAAATCCATGAATAAATCCTAAAAAATACAAGGCAAAAGCGACTAGAGAAATAATTGAAAACACCAGCGGCACGTATTTCATAATTGGAGGCACAAAAGAGGAATAGTTTTCCAACCACTTCTGTATTTCCGTTGTTGTAGTCTGGGTCTTCGTTAAGGAAGCGACGGCAGAAAATTCTTGTCGCCATTCTGGCATGGTTGAAAGTTCTTGTATGGCTTCCTGTTTTTGAGCTATGTTATCAATAGCGTTCTCCTTAAAGAACTTTGCTAAAGTTTCGCTTCCTTGCTGCAGGGCTGTTCTGTTACTATATTGGTAAAAAGAACCTCTTCCGAAGAGATCAATATCTTGACTAAAAAAATGTGTTGGGTCTTTAAATTCATTTCCTAGAGGAAGACTATGAAAATCCCTATGCAAAACCTTAATCTCCGTCTCGTTGATTTGTTTTAATGCCAACAGTTTATCTCTCTTATACTGCAAATCGGTATGACGGGAAACTAAAAAGAGAAAAGCAACAATTCCTGCTAAAGCTATTCCAAAGACCAATTTTGTATTTCCAAACAAAAAATAAATAGCAACGAAAATTGCAATAAAGACAACTAAACGAATCGTACTTGAAGCCGCCAATTGACTCTTAATTCGAGATACGGCACCTGCATACTTTGCAATTTGAGTTTGGTAAAAAGAAGCTAAGTCTTGCATTAAAGCTATACTATTTTGCAGGCAAAGATATGTATTATCACCTAGCCTTTCTTCATAGAATTTAGCATGGCTATTTGGCCCAAATGATAGATGTCGTGTTGGGCAATACTGATGAGAATGGGTCCAAATAGGTAGTCTTTTCCAGGGACTTCCTTGTTTAGCAGTTCATCTGTCTCTTGAGACAATTTCTGAATCAAACTATCTTGAGTACTTTGTAGTTTCTGTTTTAGAAAATTCCATTCTTCGGGACTTTTGACATGAACTTCATCCCAATCATTTTCGCCATCTATAATAATATTGAACTCAAGATCACCTTCCAATTTCTTTAAGACAAAAATCCGCCAGTTCATTATATGCTGAACCAAAATTGCTATAGATTTCTCACCATAAACTTTGTCATTAACGATTCGCCAAGGTATTTCATTCAACTTTTCCATTACTGAAATTCCATACCAAGGCTTTCCATCAAAAGAATCTTTGAGATTTTGAACGATGATTTCTAGCTGAGTTCTCATTTTTCTATTGCAAAGTATCGAATTCCGCTTTTAGCTTTTTGGTGAATTTGGCTACTACCAATTCATACGAATGGTCAATCAATTCAAGAATCAATTTAGGAGGCAATTGCTCAATCATTAGGGTATTCCATTGCGCTTTGTGCATGTGATACCCAGGAATAATCACACCATCATATTCTTCACGAAGTGCTATCGCTCTTTCAGGATCACATTTCAAATTCACTTGAGTTGGCACCCTTTCCAATCCGCATAAGGCATACATTTTACCCATTACCTTAAACACCAAGGTATGTTCATCAAAAGGAAAACTTTCGGTTACTCCCTTTTTAGAAATGCAATAGTTTCTGAATTCTTCGATGTTCATATAGCGAATTAGTTTACTCCCTTAGAATCATAAACGATAACTTTTGTCCATAGTTTACTTGATTCTTCAATGAACAACTTATGAGGAGCCTCGTCTTGGTAATTTTGCTGCGCCTCTGCCGATTCGAAAGACACGATTAAAGAATATGTGAATGATCCGTCAACAACTTCACGACTAGCTCTGGGAGGCACTCCAATAAAACTAGTTTTGGCATAGCCAGAGTTGTCTAAAAACTTTTGAAGCGATTTTTCGAAAGCTTCTCGGTCTTCTTTACTATCTGGATTCGCCAACCAGAAATAAACGGTATGTGCAAAGGCAGGATCAAATTCTCTCATGTTATTCGATTTATTGTCATCCTCGTGAAGACGAGAATCAGTATCAGTTTGACCAAAACTGGTCATTGTAAAAGTTAAAAATAGTAAGGTATAAAATGCTTTTTTCATGAATTTTCTATTTGTTTTCAAGAAGTTTCTTCTCTTTATCTTCAATTTTTAAAGCTGAATAGTCCAGTTTCCAACCAATGGTAGCGACAATTGATTCTATAATTAAAACAGCTTGTAAAGCTTCCGTGCGTGCGGTTTGCATTAACCCGCTCTCTGGTATCTTTTCTCGAATATGATTCTTGGCCTCATTGTTCAAAGTCGTCAAATCATCTGGAGAAAAAGAATTGAACATACCGTTTTTAATATCGTAAAACTCCAATTCAGGTTCTATGGATAGAATCTCAGGTTGTGGAAAATTCGTTAAGATAATACGCTTATTATCTACATCTGATTCTATTTGTACCTTCTTTAGATCATAACCAATTTGGGCTCTTGCATTAATCACAATCAAGGCCTTTTTCTTACTAGAAACCAAACTCAGAAAACGTTCTTTCGTATTCTCGTACTTATAGATTTCAGCAAACTCGCCCTCAACGGAAACCAGTTTACTTACACTTCTTATTTTTTCTAACAGGACAGTAGATTGATGAAGGGTCACTTCTTTACTCTGCTTTTTCTTAAAGAAAGTATAGACCCAATAGGTGGCAATTGCTCCTAGAATCAATCCTAATATCGTATCAAATATGCTATCCATTATTACTATTTCCTATCTATCCTAAATGCGTGAATTTGAAACCTTTCTCGTATTTTAATCCGTAGCCCATCATTCTATCCATAGCCGAATGTGCAAATAAAATAATTCCTATTAACTGCGCTATCGTACTGGAAAGATAAACCCCTAAAAGGTAAATCGCAATCGCCACTCCCTTATGATGAAACAAATTATACATGAAGGCACCAACTTTATTTCCAAACAGATAACCGATCATTCCAATATCTGGAACCAAAATCAGCACCAAAAACCACCACCATTCATAGGGCAACAGACTGAAGAGGTATACCCCTAGTCCGAACATGAAAAGTTCTTCGATTTTTAAACTAGTTTTCATCAATCTTCAATTTTATACAGCACTGGTCTACTTGGGCTTGCATCATTCTCAAAAGGAGCTACTTGCAAGTTTAAAAAATACTTTCCATCCTTTACAGAGTTGGGTACAAAAATAAATTCTGTAATGGTAGCCTGTTTTCGAATTTCCCCTTGCGCGTTCCAAAAAGCATTGTGGGCTAAAAGTGCGCCTCCATCTTTTTCTTTATCCACTGAAGGAAGGTCTATGAGCAAATGCTCTATTCCTTTTTCCACAAGAAATTCTGCAGCTTGTTCCAATAGATACGGCGGATTCGTATTCGAATATTTCTTCGAAAGTTTATCATTTATGTTGGGTAAGGTTCGAATAACCAAAGCTTCCCTTTTTTTATTTCCCAAGGCATACTGCAATTGTTTTCTAGAAATAACAAAATCATCTTGATATTTCTCAGGAGCTAAAGTGATGACCTCAGCTTTAAAAAAGTATCGTTTTAGATTTTGATTGACAGAATGAAAATCCTTAGTGATATGCCCAACACATTCGGTATGTGTACCATGTGCATGCGGATTAAATGAAATATTATTGAAATTGGTTGAAGCACCTTCAGAAACCTTCCCTACAAAATCACCTTCGGTATGAGGTTCAATTTTTGGGTGGTCAACATACCAAGCATTTACGTTGCTGGCATCTCCGCTGAGGGGGATAGATATATCTAAAGGTTTGGATAAATCGATGAAGTCGTTTTTTATTTTGGCTAGCATATGTGCTGAACTTAATTCAGTATTTACAAGTTAATCATAAATAAATCCGCTGCAATACCGTCAGCTAAAAAACGCCCTTTTTTAGTGGCTATTAATTTGTCACCATATATAAATAATAGTTGTTCATCGACGTATTTATCTGCTTGTTGTAATAAGTACTTATGGTATTGTTTCCCAAATTCTTCTTTGACCTTGATCAGCGAAACACCCCAAATCGTTCGTAAACCAGTCATTAAGTATTCATTGTATTTGTCAGTAGTCGAAAGCGTTTCAATCTCAATGGGCAATTGATTTTTTTCTAAGGATTTTATATACTTCGGATTGTTATTAATGTTCCAACCCCGTCGCTCACCATCATATGAATGTGCGGACGGACCAATACCAATATATTTTTTCTGCTGCCAATAGGCAGTATTGTTCTTGGAGAAGTAGCCAGGTTTTCCAAAATTGGAAATCTCATAACTTTCGAAACCAGCCGCTTCCATTTTTTCTAGTAGGATATTAAAATGCTCTTGTGCCACTTCATCCTCAACATTTTTGATAAGTCCTTTTTGGATAAAGCTTGCTAAAGCGGTTTTAGGTTCTACGGTCAAGGCATAACTTGAAATATGTGGAACGCCAAAAGAAAGTGCTTTTTCAATATTTTGAATCCAACGTTCATTCGTCATTTCCGGGATTCCGTAAATAAGGTCTATAGATATGTTATCGAAATGTTTTGTCGCTTCGCGGATGCAATTCTTAGCTTCTTGAGCATTATGAGCACGATTCATCAGCTTTAAATCTTCTTCATAGAAAGATTGAATTCCTATACTTAAACGGTTTATTGGACTCTTGGATAGTTCGATTATTTGATTCTTAGATAAATCGTCTGGGTTGGCTTCTAAAGTAATCTCCGGATTCTCAGAAACCTTATAATTTTCATAAACGGATTGAATAATACTATTGATTTCTTCGGATGTTAAAACTGACGGTGTTCCTCCTCCGAAGTAGATAGTTTCGACAGGTTCGTCTTTAAATTCATCTTTGCGAAGTTCAAGTTCTTTTCGAAGTGCAGAGACCATAGCCTCTTTCTTTCCCATGGAAGTCGAAAAGTGAAAATCGCAATAATGACAAGCTTGCTTGCAAAAGGGGATATGGATGTAGATACCTGCCATCGATAGTAATTAGTGAACAGTAATAAGTAAATAGTAAGGTGAGTTATTTTGAACCAAATTTAACAGGGTTGCGAATCATATAATGAATAAGCTTTCCTATTTGAATACTTTCATCCAAAAGAGAATCAAATTTCTCCTTTTCAATATACCTACACTCCTTAGCAAATTCTAACCAAGTCTGTGTCTCTAGGTTTTCCCCATCACTATCCGTTAATTTGTTAATGAAATGCTTTTGATATATACGTTTTGCATATGATTCTGCAATATTTGCGTTTACGCTTCTTGAAGATCTCCGTATTTGATCGGTTAAAGAATATTTTTCTTCTTTTGGAAATTTTTTAGAAATTTCAAAAATTTCCATAGCCAACTTAAATGATTTTTGATAAGCAATTAGGTCTTGAAGTCTCATAAACTGTTTACATATTACTCATTACTTTTTACTTCTTTACCCGCTTCTCATTTTGCTTGACAAAAGCATCCCAACCAGAATAACTCTTCCCAATATCAACACGCCCTTCATTATAAAAATGACAAACAGCAGCCGCAAGTCCGTCAGTGGCATCTAAATTCTTTGGGAGTGTTTTTAGCCCTAACATACTTTGCAACATCTTAGCGACTTGCTCTTTGCTCGCATTTCCGTTTCCGGTGATTGCCATTTTTATTTTTTTGGGAAGATACTCTGTGATTGGTATTTCTCTGGAAAGTCCCGCAGCCATTGCCACGCCTTGAGCACGACCTAACTTAAGCATTGATTGTACATTCTTTCCAAAGAAAGGTGCTTCAATCGCTATTTCATCAGGATGATAGGTATCAATGAGTTCTATAGTGCGCTCAAATATTAATTTAAGTTTGACATAATGGTCTTTGTATTTGCTTAAAAGCAGCTCATTCATTTGAATGAATTCCATCTTCTTGCCCACTACTTTTATGAGTCCGAAACCCATAATGGTTGTTCCCGGATCAATACCTAATATGATTTTTTCTTTTGACAATTCTTAGTGTTTTAATTTTTAGCACTGTAGCCCTTCGACTGCGCTCCGCATGACATTCTTGTCTCTAATAAAACTACTTCGAGTTTAGAAAAATTGGAATTCGAAATTTTGCACTTACAGGAATACCTCTCTTTAGAGCAGGTTCAATTCTCGGGAGGCTCTTCAAACTTCGTTCTATTCGAGCATTAAAGTCGGCCATTTGACTACCAAAAATCTCCTTATTTTCTATTTCAACAATTGATATATCTCCGGTATTTTCAATTACAAAATCAAGGAAAATCACATCCTCGATTTCCTTTTGGCTTGTCAGTCGAAACTCTTGTAAGTCCGCTGACAAATGTAAAATAATCTTCTGTTCAAAACAGCTTTTTTGTAGCGTCTTGGAAACCGTTTCATCACAATCGCTAAATAGCGGGTAGTCGTCAACATCAGTCCAGTCGATTTGTAAAAGTTCTTTTTCGACCAGCTTTTGCGTCTTTTTTTCGGTAGATTCAAATAGACTGCACGACGTAAATACGCATAAAATCAATATTGTGAAAAGCTTCCGCATGTACCTGTGTTCTTGGGCGGAAATTACGATTTTTTAAGGACATTAATCCTTCGCGAAGTGAAGCTCTTGTTTTAGTTCAGATATGCGTTTTTTAGCTCTTTCGGAAAAATATCTGATGTCAGGACCAAACTTCTTTATGAAGTTCTCATAATACTGTAGTTTCAGGTTAGGGTCTTTAAAGAGTTGATCTGCTGTGGTACAGATTTGATAATAGGCCATATAATCTGAAGGTTCTTCTTTAAAAGCCAATTTATAATATTCAAAAGCTCCTTTTAAGTCTTCTTCTTCCCTAGCAATCCCAGCAAGACTCCTATATTCCCTATGAAATGAAGGGTCTTGAACTTCTTTAGATTTTTTGATATAGAATTTGGCACTGTCTAATTGCTGCTCCTTTAGGAAAACATGTCCTAAATTAAAATATGGATCAGGATCGTCTTTGTCCATACGAATTAAGGCGTGATAGGTATTTTTAGACTTTTCAAAGTCCCACTCTTTAAAATAACAATGTGCTAATTTTCCATAGATATGAGGTTTGTGCTCCTCTAACTCCAATAGACGTTCAAAAAAAGGTAATGCCTTGCTATATTCGTTATTATTGAATAGGGCTAAAGCCTTTAAATTAATTAGCGACACATCATTTTCAAAAAAAAGCAAGCCCAAATTAAGATATTTCAGGGCTTCTTGAGTTTCTTGTTTTACAACAAAGTATTTTCCTAATTGAAAAATACTTTTGAGATGGGTACTATCAACTTCAACAGCCTTTTTATAAGCAACCAAACTACTCGCGCTTTGATCTAGTTCTCGAAAAGACTCTCCCTGATAATATAAGTATTCTGGATTGTTCGCATCATCACTTACCAAAGATGTAAACAGTTTACGACCATCATCAAAACGTTTCGTTTTTAGATACAATTTCCCCAATTCAAAACGGGCGATTTGCAACTCGGGACTCCCATCCATCAAGCTTTCATATTGCAGAATTGCCTTGTCGTAATTACCAATAGAATTGTATGCTCTTGCTATTTGCAGATTCCCTCTTGACGAGCCAACTTTAGCGTAGAAATTTATGGCTTTTGTATAGCTACCAGTTGCGTATAAACTGTCTGCCATGGTCAAAGCCGAAGACTGTGCTTCGGCTTGAAAGAGGCATGATAATAGTATTAAAAAAATAGCTTTTTTCACTCTTTCTTTTTAGTTGTTATTTGAATAACTCCGTTTTTCCCTTTTTTGCCATATACGGCTTCCGCTGATTCACCCTTCAAAACGTTAATTGATTCAATATAATTCGGATTTATTGCCTTTGCTTTTTCCCCGGAAGATTCCTTCCCATCAATAAAATAGATTGGGTCTGTACCGTTATTCGTGTCGAGTTTTATTGTATCAAGATTGGGTTTACTGAAAACAAACTTCTTAGTTTTTACTTCAATGACTCCATTTTTTCCTTTCTCCCCATATTTTCGAGTTGCGGCATCATCTTTAAAAACATTTATAGATTCTATTTCATCAGGTTCTAATTCATGTAATTTAACATTAAAACTCTCCTTGCCATCAATAATTACAAGAGGGCTTTTGCCACTTGGGCCATCTAGAATTAAATTCAACGGAAGGCTATCATTGTCTTTTTTTAATTTAAAGGTTATCGGAATCGAAAATGGAACATTAACAGCCTTTCCTTTATGCTCACCAGGTTTCATATTGGGCAAGCGTTTAATGATACGTTCGACTTCATTCTCTAAAAGCTCATCTGGACCTCTTTTTCTTATGTTTTGAACAGAGCCATTCGAGGCAATTGTAAACATAACAGCTACTCGCCCTTGAATTCCTTTTTCTTGCGCCTCTTTTGGATAGTTGAAATTCTTGCTAATGTGTTTCTGCATCTTTTCATTAAAACATTTGCGTTTATTCTCGACATCTTCACAACCCGGGAAGACTGGCACCTTATCGACGGTGGCAAAGGGCACTGTTTCACTGTCTTGATAAATAGATTTTCGGAGACTTTCCAATTGCATATCTAAATTTACTACGATAGGGTTTTTTTCATTTGAATTTAGCAACAAACGCTCACGTTCTTTTAACAGTAAAAGATACTGTTCTTCAGCGCCTCTTTTGTCAATTACAGCTGAATATGATTTGGACTTGTTTATCGACTCTTTCAAGGAGCCCAAAGAATTATTCAGGTTATTCACTGAAACTTCCAACGAACTACTTAAAGACTCTTTTAGTCTTCTCAGCTGTTCATCAAGATTTACTATGATGGGATTTTTCTCATTGGAGCTTTTCAAAAGCCTGCTTCGCTCTGTCACCAACTGATTATACTGCTTTAATGCTGCAGCAACCTTAGGACCAAATCGATTAGGGTCTATAGGCAATATTTCAAAGTTATCCTTACCTTTTAATTTGAAAGTCACTGGAATTGAAAAGGGCACATCAACCTTCTTTCCTTTGTGCTTACCAGGCTTCATTTTGGGTAACTTACCTATAATTCGAGCTACCTCTTTTTCCAAAAGAGAATCTGGCCCTCGCATTCGCAAGCCTTCAATTTCTCCTTTTTTGCTAATAATAAATATGGTGTTTACTCTACCCTGAATTCCCTTTTCTTGCGCTTCTTTAGGATAGTTGAAGTTCTTACTAATATGCCTTTGCATCATTTCTTGGAAGCAGGCTCTTTTATCATCGAAATTTTCGCAGCCGGGAAAGACAGGTACTTGATCAACTTTTGCAAAGGGTATGGGGTCGGTGTCTCGAACTATGGTTTTATTCCGGTTTTTGACCTCCCGAATATCAATGGTATCGGATTCAGTTTTTCCTATTGGGAAAGACATGTTTCTAAGGTGCATCTGAAGTTCAGAATTCTTGGTAGTAGAACTTATTTTGAAAACATAATTTGAATCCGCTAGAACAATATCAGCGTACTTTGAGTTTTCTTTTTCAAAAACTTCTGATAACTTATCATTTAGGTTTTTTAACTCTTTTCCTGTCAAATCTTTTACATCAATAACCTCAAAAACTAACGATTGATTTGAAAACTTCCCACTCTTATCAAACAACATAATATCTTGGTTAAAAGCGGCAATGGAGTATTTTAAATTCTGATCCAGAATCTTAAAAGCTTTTTTTCTGTTCACATAATTTTCATATCCACCTGTTGATGGTAAAGTGATAATATCGCGGTAATCCCCAAGTGGATTATTTGGTGTGCTTATCAAGTCTTCCATATTTCTAAAAAGCATATTTGAAATAATTACTTTCTTGAAATAAGCCTTTTTTGAAAGAATATGTTCAGAGTTATTATTCTCCCAAGCGTCTTGATATAAATTATATATTGCTTTCGTTTGAACATCAAATTCTTTATTCTCTAAAATTTCTCCTCTGCTATTGATAAAGGATTTCATTTCCTTTTCTATCTGTTTTTGAACTTCTAGAATAAGTTCTTTATCACCATTGTTTTCTAACTGTTCAATTTTTTCTAAAAAACCATCTTCTGGCTCCGCAGAGGTGTAAGCCAGCATTCCAAAAACCAAAGGCAATAACAATAAGTATTTAAGCTTCCATATTTTTTTTGATTGATTTCTTTGTAACATGACGATTCGTTTTTTGATTAATGAGGTTTTAAAAAATTGATTGATGAATGATATATTTTGTGTCTGGAATACTTGCGATAACAAAAATTCATATTGCTCTTTTTTATTCGTTTTAGCCACCTGAGCATCGGCAATAAACTCATGCAATTCAGATACACGACTTTGATAGACATATACTAAGGGATTGAACCAACCGACAATTCGCATTAATTCAAAGAATATCAAGTCATACGAATGCCTTTGGCGAATATGCACCAATTCATGTTGTACGATACTTTGATGCTCTTTTGCAATGACTTTATCCCCAAGAAAAATAGATTTGAAAAAAGAGAATGCTATGGAGCTATTCGAAATAACAATCTGAGTGAAATCTTTAAAATAATGGACTTCGCCCTTTCGCTTTAAACTATAAATCTGGTATAACTTATATCCAAAAAATACCGTTGCTAAAAGCATACCTCCATAGAGGAGCGCATACTCCCAAGAAATAGTAAAAGAGGTTTCCTGCACGGTAGTAGCGGTTATGGCAATATCGTTTGTATTCCACAAAAATTCAGGATAGGCCTGAAACGACTGCGGAACAGTGGTTTTCATGGCCTCTATTTTTATCCATGGCAAAACCATTGATATGATATAGGTGCCAATTAAGTATAAACGGTTCCATTGAAAGAAGGTTTCCCGCTTCAAAAACAAGTCGTAAATGATGAGAAACACTAACTGGAATGCGATGCATTCTAAGATGTATTGTATCATGGTTGGTCTTCTTTTTTAATGTCTTTTAGGATAGATTCCAATTCAGATAAACTCATATCATTCTTTTTCATAAAGAACGACACCATGCTCTTAAAAGAACCTTGAAAATACCCATCAACCAACTTATTAATCGATTGATTGCTATAGTCCGATTTCTTTAGAATTGGAAAATACAAATAGCCCTTTCCCTCTTGTTCATGGTCAACAAACCCCTTGCTTTCTAAAATTCGAACAATTGTAGAAACGGTATTGTAGGCAGGTTTTGGTTCAGGCAACTCTTTTATGATAGAAGCAACATTACACTTTTGCAACTGCCACAAAATCTGCATTACTTCTTCTTCTGCTTTTGTCAATTGTTTCATAGAAAATTTATTTATTTTTCATTCCCGCTTTCGCGGGAATCTGTTTATCTATATTCGAATTAGGTCTCGACTGCGCCTGCCTTTCGGCAGGCAGGCTCTACCAGACCGCAAACTAGTTTTTTAGTTGAACAAATATAACTAAATATTTAGTTTAAACTAATTTTTTAGTTGAATAATTTATTTCACCTGTAACAATTCAGTAGTATCTTCGTCCTATAGCAAAACGAGATTGATGGATATTGCCTTACCTATCTTTGGATTTATATTATGTCTACTTGGTATTCTAGGAAGTTTTCTTCCTGTATTGCCTGGCCCGCCGGTAAGTTGGGTGGGATTATTACTTCTTCATTTAACTGATGCCGTACCAGACAACTGGCTCTATCTAGGAATTGCCGGAGCAGTTGCTCTTTTTGTTTTTGCTATGGATTACGTCATACCCGCAGTAGGCACCAAAAAATTTGGGGGCACTCGTGCCGGAATGATAGGTACTACGGTTGGACTTATTGTAGGTATTCTATCCCCTATTCCATTCGGAATTATTATAGGTCCGTTTGTTGGAGCATTTTTAGGAGAGCTTTCAAATAAAGCAGACAACAAAACAGCTTTAAAAGCTGCATTTGGTTCATTTTTAGGATTCCTTACTGGAACTTTTATGAAGTTCGTGGTCACAATGATTTTTGCTGGGTGGTTTGTTAAAACTGTATTTGATAATTGGTCCGGACTAAATCCGTTCTAAGTCTCAATCCATCCAAATCACTTTATCAGCTATAGGTTTTCTAGTAACTTCAGGAAGTTCGGCATCATAATACCCCATATAGAAGAAGCCCAAACATTTTTCTCCTTCGTTCAGGTTGAAAAACTCATCCATGTGTTTTATGAGTCCGGGTGAGCTCCAATAACTTCCGATGCCTAGTTCCGCAGTACAAAGCCACATATTTTGAACGGCCATTGCTGTCGCAGCAATTTCTTCCCATTCAGGAACACACTCGTTAGCATTACGTTGCATGCATATGGCAATGATTGCCCCAGCTTTAGGGGGATTTTCTAAAAGTTTCCTAGTCTTAATTTGTTTGGGTTTCTCAGCAACTTCAAGATATTTTTCTGATAAAAATTGACCTAGTTTCACCTGTGATTCTCCTTGCAGAACCTTAAAACGCCAAGGCTCTGTTTTCTTATGATTGGGAGCCCAGTTTGCGGCTTCCAAAATCCTCTCTATATCAGCTTTAGCAATAGGTTTGTTAATATATGTTGAGGGAAAGACAGACCGCCTTTTTTTTATCAAATCAAAAATCATAGCTATTCTATTTGAATACAAATTTAAGATTTTGAAGAGGGAATCAATGTCCGTTTAACAGCAAATTCACACCATGCTGAAGCACCGGATTCCGATTATCTTTTTTCCAAATAACAGACAATTGCGCGCGTTGCTTAATTTTCTTGAGCTCAATGAATTTAACATCCATATCAAAACCATACTGCAATGAAGTGGGAATGATCGCTATGCCCAAATTATTTTCCACCAAAGTAAAAATGGTCTGTGCATGTACTGACCGATGCGACACCTTTGGCGTAAAACCAGCATCTTCACAAATGCTCATTACTTTATCATAGTACAGGGGACTATAATCTTGTGAAAAGAGCACAAAGCTTTCTTCCTTGAGTTGCTTCATACTCTTAAATGAATTTTGATTTAGGGTATGATGCTTAGGCAGAACTACTGAGAATGTATCTTCAAAAACAGGCTTTATATGAAGTTCTTTAGGGACTCTAGCCAAGCGAACAAAACCCAAATCAAGTTTGTCTTTTTGAACAGCATCAACCTGAGCATGATTCGAGAGTTCATCAAGACTTGTTTTTATATTAGAATGGGTATCACGTAAGCGCACCAACAATTTCGGCACAACGTGTTGCATGGCTGAACCAAGAAATCCAATACGTAATTCTCCCGAACTTCCTTCCTTAATAAGTTTTAGCTGTTTTTTGGTCAACTCCAAGTGGTTTAAAACGAATTCAAGTTCGCCTTTCAAGTACTCCCCTGCTGCTGTAAGCGAGACTTTTTTCTTAGTACGATTGAACAACTGCGCATCGAGAATTTCTTCCATTTGCTTGATTTGTCTGCTCAAACCTGGCTGGGAAATGAATAGTCTTTCGGCTGCTTTCCGATAATGTAATTCTTCAGCAACAGCCATAAAATATTTAAAATGGCGCAATTCTATTTGATAACTCATAAGCATTGAATGTTAACAAAAATGGTATTGGTAATTATTAAAGATAAGATGTAATTTTAATACTCCAAAATCGAAGTATATGATTTCAGCACCCACAAGTTTTAGTTTCGGAGAAGATTGGCTTACTGCAGGCATTGCCTTGGCTATTTCATCTGGAAAAACCAAATTAGAACTAAGCTCATCTACTAGAAAAAAAATAGCCTCTAGTTGGGAAATCGTTCAAAATATTGTTGATAAGGGGCATCCTGTTTACGGAATCAATACTGGTTTTGGTCCTTTATGTACGACAAAAATATCCAAAGAAGAAACCACTATTCTGCAAACTAATATTCTACAAAGTCATAGTGTTGGTGTGGGTGACCCTATAGATAAAGAGATTGCAAAATTAATGTTGATTCTTAAAGTACATTCTTTAGCAAAAGGGTTTTCAGGAATTGCGGAAACCACCTTAGACCGAATTATCTGGCATATCGAAAACGATGCTATACCAATTGTTCCGTCGCAAGGTTCAGTTGGAGCTTCGGGGGATTTAGCACCACTCTCTCATTTATTCCTCCCTCTAATTGGACTTGGTAAAATCAAACACCAAGGAAAAACTTATGACACATCCAGCTTCTTTAAAAAATACAATCTTAAACCGCTAGAATTAGGTCCGAAAGAAGGGCTTGCTTTAATCAACGGAACTCAGTTTATCGCTGCTCATGCTGTCAAAGTGGTTGAGAAATTACATTCTTGTCTTTCGCAAGCAGATGTAATTGGCGCCATGATGATTGAAGGTTTGCAGGGTTCGGTCAAACCGTTTTTCAATGAGCTTCATGCCCTACGTCCTTTCAAAGGAAACATACATGTTGCCAAAAGAGTAAAACGACTCTTGAAAGGTTCGGAAATCATGGAAGACCATATTGATTGTGAACGTGTGCAAGACCCCTACTCGCTGCGATGTATTCCACAAGTGCACGGTGCTTCTCGAAATGCCTGGCTGCATTTGAAAGAATTGGTTGAAGTTGAATTGAACTCTGTCACGGATAATCCTGTTATCATCGATGAAGAGCTCACCATTAGCGGAGGGAATTTCCACGGGCAACCGCTCGCAATGGCTTTGGACTATGCTTGTTTAGCCGCTTCAGAAATCGGGAATATTTCAGACCGTCGTATCTATTTAGCTCTTGAAGGTAACAGTCCTGGAGTACCCAAATTGCTAATGGAAGATACCGGAATCAATTCCGGATACATGATTCTACAATACACAACAGCTGCTTTGGCGAGTGAGAATAAAGGTCTGTGTTTTCCATCCAGTGCAGATAGTATTCCTACTTCACTGGGACAAGAAGACCATGTAAGTATGGGTTCCATAGGAGGTAGAAAAGCACTTCAAGTAATTGGTAATGTCGAAAAAATATTAGCAATCGAACTGCTTACGGCCGCTCAAGCTTTTGAGTTTCGTAAACCCATGAAATCAGGAATTTTCTTGGAGGAAATTCATAAAGAAGTCCGTAAAAAAGTGGCCTTTGCAGATAAGGACCGAGTTTTTGCCAATGATATTGAAATGGGAATTCAAATGATAAAAGACAAGACTATACTTCGCTTGATTAATGAAATAGGCAAGAGAGAGAAAATCTCTTTGGCGACCAAATACTCTGATGAATTTGAAGTATATTAAAAAAGAATAAAGAGATTAGATAAGAGAAAAAAGACGGGGGAAAATCTCTTTTCTATATTCTCTTCTCTATTTTCTGAATTAAAATAAAACATGAACAAAATGAAACTCATTGGCCCCTTCAAACAAATCATCCCCATGACGGGATTATCCTTAAAGGGTGCTATTTCTGATAGTCAACTTAACATCATTGAAGACGGTGGAATCATAGTTGAAAATGGAAAAATAAAAGCTATTGGAAACTTTGATGACCTCGCTAAGCGTTCCGAAGGAATCGAAATTCATGAACTAAAAGGAAATCATACCTGTCTTCCCGGCCTTATTGATTCTCACACTCACATTTGTTTTGGAGGCTCAAGAGCTAAAGATTACGCCATGCGAAATGCGGGCAAAACCTATTTGGAAATAGCAAAAGCAGGTGGCGGCATTTGGGATACCGTAACTCAAACCCGAAAAGCTACCAAAGAGGAATTGATAAAAAGAACCACCAAACTAGCGAATCGCCATTTGAAAAACGGAGTAACCACTATTGAAGTCAAAAGTGGCTATGGTTTATCAGTTGATGAAGAACTTAAAATGCTTCATGCTATTAAAGAAACCAATAGTGCTGTTTCGGCCGATTTGATTTCGACTTGTTTGGCTGCCCATATGCTTCCGAAGGATTACAATGGAAGCCATGAACAATACTTAGGTGAAATAGGTGAAAAACTATTTCCCATTTTAAAGGAGAAAGGACTTGCAAATCGTATCGACGCCTTTGTTGAAGAAAGTGCTTTTTCTGCAGAGCAAATCGCTCCGTATTTCGAAAAAGCAAAGGCAATGGGCTTTGATATTACGGTTCACGCCGACCAATTCTCAACTTCCGGGAGTCAAGTTGCAATTGATTTTGATGCCGTAAGTGCAGACCATTTGGAAGCGAGTACACCAAAAGAAGTTGAACTTCTGGCGAATAGCAAAGTTATAGCGACCGCCTTACCAGGAGCTTCCATAGGGTTAGGCTGTGATTTCACTCCGGCACGTAAGATTCTTGATGCAGGTGGAGCATTAGCCATTGCAAGTGACCACAACCCAGGTTCTGCACCTATGGGTGATTTGCTAACTCAGGCATCAATTTTGGGAACTTTTGAAAAGCTTTCTAACGCGGAAGTTTTAGCGGGAATCACTTTCCGCGCCGCGGCTGCTTTGAATTTAAGCGATAGAGGCCAGTTAGCAAAAGGGTATACCGGCGATTTCATTGGTTTTCATACAGATAACTATCAAGAAATTTTATACAATCAAGGCAATTTCAAACCCTGTATGGTCTGGAAAAATGGGGAATTGGTTTTTGATAAACACAAAGCCCCCTAACCCCCAAAAGGGGGAATTCTTAAATTGAGGAAAATGATTAAAAATAAAACCGATCTTTTTGAGAAAACCTTAATAGCTCCCCTCCTTTTTCAAGGAGGGGTGGATTCTTGATTTGCCAAAGGCAGAACAAGAAGACGGGGTGGTAAACTCTGATGTTAATTTTCTTACGCTCTGTTTATGATAAAAATAAAGGCTTGGGCTTTACCACCCCTTTCTTGAGCTAAAGCTCAATTCATTCCCCTCTTTGAAAAAGGAGGGGAGCTAAAAAATTTGAATAAAAATGACTTTTAAACAGCAAATACTTCAGGGAATTCCCGAGAATCTTCCTCCGAAAAAGGAATATAGGCGCGACGCGAATCATGCTCCCAAACGAAAAGATATTCTCTCTTTGGATGAAAAAAAATTAGCCATTCGAAATGCACTTCGCTATTTTCCGACAGCTTGGCATGCAGCACTTTCTAAGGAATTTGCTGAGGAACTAAAAAGGTATGGTCGAATTTATATGTATCGCTTCAAACCTGATTACGAATTGTATGCAAGACCTATTCACGAATACCCTGCGCAGAGCATTCAGGCGGCGGGTATTATGTTGATGATTCAAAACAATTTAGACCCTGCAGTAGCGCAACATCCAGAAGAGTTGATTACCTATGGCGGTAATGGAGCTGTGTTTCAAAATTGGGCGCAGTATCTTTTGACCATGCAGTATTTGGCTACTATGACCGAAGAGCAAACGCTTCATATTTATTCTGGACATCCGATGGGATTGTTTCCATCTTCGAAGGAGGCGCCAAGGGTTATGGTCACCAATGGAATGATGATTCCCAACTATTCAAAACCCGATGATTGGGAAAAATACAATGCTTTAGGTGTTACTCAATACGGACAAATGACAGCTGGTTCCTACATGTATATTGGTCCGCAAGGCATTGTCCACGGAACAGCAATTACCGTGATGAATGCTTTTCGAAAGGTTTTGAAAACGGATGAAAATCCCGAAGGAAAAATATTTCTTACTGCAGGATTAGGAGGTATGAGCGGTGCCCAACCCAAAGCGGGAAATATTGCCGGATGCATAACGATCTGTGCTGAAGTGAATCCTGCGGCTGCGAAAAAAAGACACGAACAAGGTTGGGTTGATGAATTACTTGATGATTTAGATGGATTGGTATCACGCGTCAAAAGAGCTATTCAAAACAAGGAAGTAGTTGCTTTAGCATTTATAGGTAACGTTGTTGATGTATGGGAGCGATTCGACTCCGAAAATCTATTTATCCATTTAGGTTCTGACCAAACTTCATTGCATAATCCTTGGGCAGGTGGTTATTACCCTGTCGGATTATCATTTGAAGAATCGAATCACTTGATGAGTGAGCATCCGGAGGAATTCAAAGTGAAAATTCAAGAGACCTTACGTAGACATGCCGCTGCAATTAATGCACATACAGCAAAAGGAACCTATTTCTTTGACTATGGGAATGCATTTCTTTTGGAAGCATCCCGTGCCGGCGCAGATGTGATGGCGGAAAACAATATCGATTTCAGGTATCCTTCTTATGTACAAGATATTTTAGGCCCCATGTGTTTTGACTACGGATTTGGTCCTTTCAGATGGGTATGTACTTCTGGAAAAACTGAGGATTTAAGAAAAACAGATGCTATTGCATTAAGGGTAATGGAGGAGATAAAGTTGACCGCTCCCAAAGAAATACAGCAGCAAATGCAAGATAACATCACTTGGATTCGCGAAGCTGAAAACAACAAATTGGTAGTCGGGTCGCAAGCAAGAATTCTATACGCCGATGCGGAAGGACGAGCGAAAATTGCAGAGGCTTTTAATCAAGCCATTCAATCCGAAGAACTATCTGCCCCTGTTGTTTTGGGCAGAGACCATCACGATGTCAGCGGCACAGATTCTCCCTTTAGAGAAACCAGTAATATTTACGACGGCAGTAAGTTCACTGCCGACATGGCGATTCACAATGTCATTGGCGATAGCTTTCGGGGAGCAACTTGGGTCTCCATTCACAATGGCGGTGGAGTCGGTTGGGGTGAAGTCATGAATGGCGGCTTCGGAATGGTGCTTGATGGTACACCAGAAGCTTCAAAACGATTAAAAAATATGCTGTTCTATGATGTGAATAACGGAATATCAAGAAGAAGCTGGGCCAGAAATGACGAAGCTATTTTCGCCATCAAAAGAGAAATGGAACGCACGCCTGAACTAAAAGTTACTTTACCTAACTTAGTAGAAGATGAGTTGCTAAGCAATTTATTTGATTGAAAGATGAACAGATACCTTGAAACAAATCCTGAATTCTGGACTGGGCGAAAGTCTGGTAAGAAACTCTATTTGCATGAAAAGGTACAATGCATCAATATTGAACGAGAATCACTTCCGAAGAAATCAAAAAAGAGTTTTACACTTCTGAGCTATGCCTGTGATGAAGGGGTTAAACGAAATCAAGGAAGAATTGGCGCTTTTGACGGACCTGAAGCGATCCGAAAAGCACTTGCAAAACTACCCAATCATCTCAAAAAAAGCACTTCGCTTATTGATGCAGGAACTTTAGAGTGTATCGATGGTAAGCTTGAAAATATTCAAACTCATCTCGCTGAAAAAGTGGTTCAGCTATTGCAGCAAGGTACATTTCCTATTTTACTTGGAGGTGGTCACGATATCGCTTATGGACATTATAACGGTATAAAAAATCACCTGGGAAAAGACAAAACCATTGGTGTCATAAATTTCGACGCGCATTTTGACTTACGCTCCAATAAAACCGGCAACAATTCTGGAACTCCTTTTTTCCAAATAGCCGAAAACTGTAAAAAAGATAATTCAACATTCAAATACCTCTGTTTAGGAATTCGAAAAGATGCCAATGACAAAGTGTTGTTTAAAACAGCTAACGATTTAGGGGTAACTTATATCGAGAACACCAAGTTCAAAACACATTATGCGAAACTGGTGGTTCAAGTTGTTTTAGATTTCATTCGAGAAGTAGATTGTATTTATGTCACGATAGACCTCGACGGATTTTCCTCTGCTTACGCTTCAGGGGTGAGTGCTCCATCACCCATGGGTTTTTCTCCGGATATTGTTTTAGAGACGCTTCAGATGATAATCGATTCTAAAAAGCTGATTAGTTTAGATATTGCTGAGATGAATCCGAAGTATGATAGAGACCATCAAACGGCTAAGTTGGCTGCTAGTTTAATTCATTTTGTGATGCATCAAATTTAAAGTCATTAAACTTCTTATAATTGCATCTCGACTCCGCTCGATGTGACAGCGAAATTACTCTAACCAAGACTGATAATACTTCCCATCATCAATATCCATGGCAGCTTGTGTAAGTTTTAAAGGTTTGAATGTATCAATCATTACCGCCAATTCCTCGGTACCCTTTTTACCAATACTAGCTTCGTAAGTCCCAGGATGTGGCCCATGCGGAATTCCTGCAGGATGCAACGAAATATAGCCTTGGTCAATTCCTTTTCGACTCATAAAATCACCATCCACATAATACAAAACCTCATCGGAATCTATATTTGAATGATTATAGGGTGCAGGAATGGATTCCGGATGGTAATCATATAATCTCGGACAAAAGGAGCACACTACAAATGCACTTGTTTCAAAAGTCTGGTGTACTGGAGGCGGTTGGTGAACACGTCCTGTAATAGGTTCAAAATTATGAATTGAGAATCCGTAAGGAAAATTATAACCATCCCAACCAACTACGTCAAAAGGATGCGTTGCATACACCAAATGATGCAACTGACCTTGCTTCTTTACCTTCATTAAAAACTCTCCTTTTTCATCATGTGTTTGCAAGTTCTGCGGAAGTTTAAAATCTCGCTCGCAAAAAGGAGAATGTTCTAAATGTTGTCCGAACCAATTGCGATATCTTTTTGGAGTATAAATAGGATGGTAACTTTCTGTCACTAGTAAGCGATTATCCTCTGAATCAAATGTTATTTGATAAATCATCCCTCGGGGAATCACCAAATAATCCCCATATTCAAAAGGAATTTCACCAAGCATGGTTTTTAGAGTTCCAGAACCTTTGTGAATAAATAAAAGTTCGTCTGCATCAGTATTCTTGTAGAAATAATCTGTCATGGATTTTCTTGGTGCTGCTAAACCAACATGAACATCTGAATTGAATAAAATCGTCTTTCTACTATCTAAATAATCATCTTGGGGTTTGATTTCTAAACCTTTTAATAAGCGAGATTTTATGTTGTATTCTTCCGCCGCTCTGGGCGTAATGTCCACGGTTTTCCCCACCTCTTTTACTTGTGTAGGGCGATGCAAATGATACATAAGTGATGACATGCCATCAAAACCAATTGTACCAAATAGCTGTTCATAATGCAATGTACCATCCTCTTTTTTGAAAACAGTATGTCTTTTGTGTGGGATTTTTCCTAAATTGTGATATATCGGCATAAGAAGTTCTCTCTTTTCTATGCCTAAAGTTACAATATTTATTGTTGCCTGTTAGGAAATCACATCCTTACAATTTACCAAAAGAAAGAGCGTTTTAACGTTGAGATTAACACATCATCGAATAAACTTTATTGTACCCCCCTATCTTTGTACTTTGTATGAACAAAACTCTAACTAACTGAAAATGAATCGATCACGTCAGCAGACCAAAGCTGCAAAGGCCAGAAGAGAATGGCAACGCCTACAAGAGCAAAAGTTGAAAGAAGAACGAGAAGCTTTGAACGACCGCTTAAAAAAAGTGGCAGAAACCAAAAAATTAAAATCACTTAGCAAAGCAAGTTGATTCTAATATTATCCCTTAAGTTTTTAGCATAAAAAAAGCCTTCCAACTTGGAAAGCCTTTCATTGGTCCGCACCTTTTGAAAGGTTTTGGATCACAACACAACACTGCAAATATAACAAAGCTTTTTGAAAACTTATGTTTTCTGTTTAAAAGGTCTTACAATTAAACGAGCAGCCTTGTCATAATTGATATAGTTATAGGCCCAGTTAAAGAAAACGATCATTTTATTTCTAAACCCTACTAAGGCCATAAGGTGAACGAACATCCAAATAAACCAAGCGAAAAATCCACTAAATTTTAGTTTACCTAAATCGGCTACAGCCCTATTTCGCCCTATTGTTGCTAGAGTTCCTTTATCAAAGTAGGTAAAAGGTTTCATTGGTTTTTCCTGAAAAATCAGATTCAAATTCTTTGCTAAATGTTCTCCTTGTTGAATGGCGGGTTGTGCAACTTGCGGATGTCCATTAGGAAAATTTTCTGTTTCCATGTAAGCAATATCACCAATCGCAAAGACGTCAGAGCATCCTTCCAATTGGTTAAATAGGTTAACCTTGTAACGGTTTAGCCGCTCCACAAGTTTTGTATTTTCAAATCCCGCTATTGAAGCTCCGGTTACTCCAGCTGCCCAAATTAAATTTTTGGTTTTCAGGGTCTCACCGTTAGCCTTTGTCAATAGGTCACCATCATAATCCGCAACTATCGTATTTAGATGAACCTTCACTCCTAGTCTTTTCAAAAATTGATTAGACTTTTCAGAAGCGTGCTCACTCATCGGACCTAATATTCTAGGTCCTCCTTCAAAAAGGTGAATTTCCATTTCATCGACATTCAAGTGTCTATAATCTTTTGGAAACACATTTCGTTTCAATTCGGCAAATGCACCAGCGAGTTCTACACCTGTTGGTCCTGCGCCTACGATACAAAAAGTGAGTAACGCTTTTCGCTCTTCATCACTCTCTGAATCATCCGCTTTTTCAAAGTTTTGGAGCATTAAGCTTCGAATATTCAATGCTTGCGGAACGGTCTTCATCGGCATAGCATGTTTCTCAATATTAGCGTTTCCGAAGAAATTCGTCTTGGTTCCGGTAGCCAAAACCAAATAATCATAGGTCAATTCACCTATGTTGGTCTTTATCTCTTTTGTATCAGGATTTATCTTTTCTACGGATGCCAAGCGAAAATGAAAATTCTTTAACCGCTTCAAAACTTTTCGGATGGGGTAAGCAATAGAATCTGGCTCTAAACCACTAGTGGAAACCTGATACAGTAAGGGTTGAAATGTATGGTAATTATGTCGGTCAATAAGTACTACTTGAACATCTAAATTTTTTAGCTTTTTCGCCAGGGAAATACCCCCAAACCCACCGCCGATAATGACGATTCTTTTTTGTGAAGTATTAGGTAAATTCATATTGAATTTTACACAAAATTACGACGTGAAAACACAGCAAAAAAGCTTTATGCAAATAAGTTTTCAGCTATTGATTAATCCCAATTTCATAGTACATCCATTTGAAAATTTACTAATTTCATTGAATGAAGGTCAAAGCCGATATTTCCAATAGAAAAGATGTGAATGACCTAGTGGTGAGCTTTTATCAAAAAGTAAGAAAACACGATATTCTTGGTCCTATTTTCAATCAGATTATCACCGATTGGGAGGTGCATTTTGAGCTCCTAACAGATTTCTGGGAAACACAACTTTTCCTAAAACGGAAATACCAGGGCAATCCCGTCTCAGTGCATCAAGAAGTTGATGATAAAACAAACAATTCAGTAAGCTCAGAACACTTCGGTTTATGGTTGAATCTCTGGTTTGAAACCATCGATGAACTTTTCGAAGGTGAGACGGCATGGGTTGCTAAAAACAGGGCTCAGAAAATGTCAACGATGTTATTCCTGAAAATATTTGAGCATCGCAATAGAACTTAAAGAATTCACTACTTTTAAAAATCGACAGTAATCTTAGACTTTGTTAAAATGAATAAAAATACTTCCCGAAGGTCATTTCTTAAAAAAGCGGCTTTGGGTTCAGCGGCAATGACTTCTGCCCCAATGGTTCTTGCTGCAGATTATGAACAAAAAGTAATCCTAGATAAAAATTATGAATTTCTGAACTTCGCTGCTAACGACCAGATTAATCTGGGGTTGATAGGTTCAGGTATACAAGGAATTTACGATACAACAGCTGCCCTAAAAGTAGACGGAGTAAAACTGGTTGCCGTTTGTGATTTGTATGATGGAAGATTAGACCGAGCTAAAGAACTTTGGGGAAATGACTTGTTTACCACTAGAGATTATCGTGAATTATTGAAAAGAAAAGATATCGACGCTGTAATTGTGGCCACACCAGACCACTGGCATAAAAAGATAACTGTCGACGCCTTAAAAGCAGAGAAACATGTGTACTGCGAAAAACCTATGGTTCAAAAATGGCAAGAAGGTCAAGAAATCATAAAGACGCAAAAATCCTCAGGAAAACTATGCCAAATAGGTAGCCAAGGTATGTCCTCTTTAGGTAACGAAAAGGCAAAACAGTTGTATGAAGACGGCGCCATTGGCGATTTGGTTATGCTAGATATGTACAATGACCGTTACTCCGCTGAAGGCGCATGGCAATATCCTATTCCTCCTGACGCCAGTACTGAGACTATTGATTTTGATACCTTCTTAGGAAGTGCTCCAAAAACCCCCTACGAACTCAAACGCTTTTTTAGATGGCGTAATTATAAAGACTATGGAACAGGAGTTGCCGGTGATTTATTTGTTCACGCCTTTTCAACTTTAAACCATGTGATTAGTTCAAATGGACCAAACAGGGCTTTGGCCACCGGCGGACTTCGCTATTGGAATGATGGCCGGGATGTTCCTGATGTGAGTATTACACTATACGACTATCCAAAAACAAATACTCATGCAGCATTCAATGCTGTCTTTAGAATCAATTTCATTGCAGGCTCGGGCGGTGGTGGTGGTTTCAAACTTATTGGTACCGAAGGTGAGATGGAAGTAGGTCAAAACTCTGTGAGATTGACACGCTCAAAATTGGGAATGGTACCTGGAGGGTATTCTATGATTGCCTACACCGAAGCAACTCAGCAAAAAATCAAGGAAGCTTATGCTGCTCAAAATCTCGAGACTAGGGCTTCCAGCTTAAACCTTGGCAAGACCACCTGGGAGGCACCAAAAGACTATAAGGGAGGACATTACGATCATTTTTATAATTTCTTTCAAGCCATCCGAGGAAAAGGAAACATTGTACAAGACCCAACTTTCGGACTTCGGGCTGCTGGCGCAGCACTTTTAGCCAATGAGAGCTATTATAAAAAACAGCCAGTGAATTGGGATCCTAAGTCAATGAAACTGCTATAGATTTCACAAAAATCAATTTTCTTATCAAATCCAAACTCCTATTTTTGTCGCTTAAAACAACAAAAACATGACCTTACTTTTAATGGCCGCTGGTAGTGGAAGCCGATACGGAAAACTGAAACAATTTGACGATTTAGGCCCAGCAGGGGAATTTCTGATGGAATTCGCGATGTATGATGCCATCAAAAACAACTTTGATCATATCGTTGTCATTACAAAAAAGGAAAATGTTGATTTTCTAAAAGACCATCTAAGTGGGCGATTGCCTCAAAGTGTAAAATTGGATGTGCTTGCCCAAGAAAAAACAGATTTACCTGAAGGAGTTTCCTTTACTGGAGAGCGTAAAAAGCCATGGGGTACCGCACATGCGGTGTGGACGGCCAGAAATGTTATTGATGGGCCTTTTGCGGTTATCAATGCGGATGACTTCTATGGACAATCTGCTTATGCAAATGCAGCGAAATTTATGCAAAAGCATCCGAATGACAATACCTATGCTTTGCTCGGTTACACCTTAAAAGATACACTTTCCGAACATGGTTCAGTTTCTCGTGGCGTCTGTATGGTCGAAGGTGATGACCTTACCTCAGTTGAGGAACGACTCGAATTAGAACAACAAGGTGATAGCGTTATCGATCATCATTCAGGAAATAATTATTCTGGAAACGAGCAAGTAAGTATGAACTTTTGGGTTTGCAAACCTTCCATTTTTGCTAAGATTGAATCTGAATTCCGTATTTTCCTGAAGGATGAAGATCGCATTGCCAATAGCGAGCTCTATCTACCGATTACCATACAAGAAATGTTACAAGCTGGAGAAGCAAGTGTTAAACTAGTGCCATCAGGAGGTGAATGGTTTGGAGTTACCTATGCAAGCGACAAGGAAAAAGCGATGAAAAGCTTGCAGAATAAGACCGCACAAAATCAATACATTTCGCCTCTATGGCCATAGAATTGGGAAACTACTCCGAAGACAAACTCAAGACAATCCTAAAGGAATTTAAGGTTGCCCAAAAAGAATATTCCTTTAAATCCCTAACGGCGGGTTACATTAACGATACCTTTTTGGTATTTAGTGAAGAAAAGCCATTATTTATTCTGCAGCGTATTAATCATAATATCTTCGAGAATATTGAGGGTCTAATGATGAATATTAATAGTGCACTCAAGTACCTAAAGGGTGAAGAGTATGAACAAATCAAATTGATACCTGCACTTTCCGGCAAAGCATATGCTTCTCATAAATCTGGATATTGGCGCGTTATGACCTATATAACCAATAGTACAACCTACGATAACACAGCAGAGGGTGAAATCGCATTTGAAGCAGGCAGAATTATAGGGAGGTTTCATACATTATTAGCTCATGAACCCATAGCACTTTATACAGATACCATTCCGAAGTTTCATGATTTGGAACTTCGTAAAATGCAATTTCTTGCGGCGTTGGCAAGAGCTTCAGATAAAAAGAAGGAAATAGCTAAAAAAGCGATTCTTTTCTCGAAGGATATGCTTGTGAAGTTAACAGCAATGCATAATAGTAATTTACCTCAGCGTGTTTGTCATAATGACACTAAACTCAACAACATTCTTTTTTCAAAGGAAACAAAAAAGGCCCTATGCCTTATTGACCTGGATACGTTAATGACTGGATACTTTCATTTTGATTTCGGAGATGCTATTCGAACTATCGTAAATACAGCTCCGGAAGATGAGCAAGAACACAGCAAAATCACATTTGACAAAAATCTTTTTGAAGCTTTTCTTGATGGACTAGCATCAAATGATTCTTTTTTAACCCCTGAAGAAATTAAGGCACTTCCCTATGGTGTACTACTAATGCCTTTTCTACATGGTATTAGAGCACTCACCGATTACCTCAACGGTAACATTTACTATAAAGTCGCTTACGAAAATCAGAATTTAGACCGCTGCTTGAGTTTATTTGACTTTACCGAAAAGGCTTTCTCAAATATTGATTATATGAGGACCGTACTTTCTGAAAAACTCAAATCTTCACGGCACTAGTATTTAGAGCTTTATAACTCTTCGCTTTTTTTACCCTCTAGAAATACTTAAAAGCAGTTTTTTTAGTTATATGTAGGAAAAATCTTTCTTTTCAAAAATTTAAGATAACCTACAAATAGAAATAACATGAAAAAGCACATGCAAAATAGTCTGAATTTCGGCCTAATAGTCTTAGCATTAACTTTCTTTATTACAGCCTGCAGCGCAGATGAAGGATCAATATTTGAGACACCACAAAACACAGATCAAGATAGCACGGACGGTATGGATGACACCATCGAAGTCGCTACCCTCATTTTTAATGAAGCAGACCCGAGTAAAAATGTACTTATTGCAGAGGCAAACGGAGAAGTCGGCTCAAAGGTTCAAGGTAGAGTTATTTTTACTTCCTCAGCAACAACGCAACGTCGTTTATATATCACTCAAAACATTGCCGGTTCAGGTGATATGCCTTTTAATGATTTTGATTTAGAAGATACAGATTTAACTAAAGTGCTAAAAGCAGATGGATCTATCGATTTAGATGGAGCAAATAAAAAGGAGATTGATTTTACCTTCGAATTGCCAGTACCAAATATTGAAAATGGTTCAATTGTGTATAGTTTTTGGACGACCAAAGGAAAAGGTGATTTTAGAGACCCCACCAAACGAATAGCTTTGGGAGTAGGAACTATTACTGTTAGAGTGGGCGCTGGCAATAACCCTTTTGCTACGGTTCGAAAATTTGAAGGCGTTAAACTTTTCGCTCCCGACCAATTTGGCAAAACCGAGAGCTTCTTTTCTTTGTTAAACGAAACGGTCTACAAAATTAATCAAGGTCCCGAATTCAGAGCTTTTTGGGACTTTGGCTATTACTACGGCGCATCAGGAAGTTCGGCTAACGATGATGCATCTTTCGCATCTACAAATACTTATGACGCTGCTTTTGGTTTTGATGTAGAAGGTCTAAAACCTTCAGATGCCGAAGAAGATATGATCGAGGAAACTTTAAATGAAATGTTTTTTGCTATATCCAGCAGAAGCAGCTCTGATTTTGAAGGTATTACCTTGGCTGGTGACTTAGATAGCATTGTAAAATCTAGTGACCAAAAAATCACCAATCTTATGGTAGGTGATGTCATTGAATTTGTAGACAACTATGGTAAAAAAGGACTTATTAAAATAACAGCTATTCAAGCCGGTTTTGGAAATAATGACTTTGTCGAGTTTAGCGTAAAGATCCAGCCGTAAGCCATTAAGAATTTGAGTAGCTATTAAAAAGCACTAACCATTAATTATCAAAAAAGCCTTGACGAAAGTTGAGGTTTTTTTCGACTTAACCGGCATATACCTTTTAAGTATCGAGACTAGAAAGGCCGTCCTAATATTACAAATTACTTTTGCCCAAAATAGCTAAACGAAAAAAGCCCTCAATTTCTTGAGAGCTTTCTAGCGGTCTGGACGGGACTCGAACTTTTCTTGAAAATGCCCACTATCAAAGGCCTGCCAAGGGGTCGTTTTTTGAGCTCACCGCGAGGCTCACCTTTTAACATAGGTTTAACATTTTAAAGGGTTTTATATACTGGCAATGGGTAAAACAATTAAAATCAACCTTCAGTTTTATGTTCAAAACACTACTCCACTTTTCATCAATGACAATAATATTGATTAGTGGTTCATTATTTTTCTTTGATATAGAGCATTGGTTTTTGGTTCATATGATATGTGTCACTTAAGACTTGATATTGAAAAAGTTCGCCTTCTAATTTTGGATTCAAATTCATTCTCAAATATAATAGTCCATAACTAGTTGAAAGTGTGAAATTATTTTTTGAAGGTAAAGGATATACATTGTTTTGCTTTAACCAACTTCTATCGGTTTCTATATGCAGCGCTCCCTTTTTAGTATCAATGAACTCTAATTTACCCGTATAGTTTTCAATACTTCCGCCAGAGCGGTTGTTGATAATTTTCAATGTTTTGGAAAATGTTCCAATATCTTCTTGCTTTTGATCTTTGTTAAGAAAGTATTGTGCTATAATTTGAGTAGATTCCTCAATAAACAGTGTGCATTTTGTGTTAATCATTACAGAAATGGATAACTCACTATCAGGATAATAGATAATTACTGTTCTCGCACCTTGCCAGTTGCCCGCGTGTTCTATAGTAGAAATATTATTGATGTCTTTATTCATGCGCCATCCAATACCCACATTTGTGACTTCTCCATTCAACAATCTGTTACTTTTGAACATATCCTTTACGACCTCCTTGGAAATAAATCCGTTTGAATAGGCATTCATCATTTTCACCATGTCTACTGATGTACTTCTAAAACCTGCACCGGCCAACTTATAGCTTCCATCTTCAATTTTCTTTTCTTGCTTGAGTTTTCCTCCTTGCAAATAATACAATTTGGCATCATTTTCAGTAAATACGGACGCATTATCTGGCATCGTTTGAGTCATACCTAATGGAACGAAAATATCCTCCTTCATAAAATCAGTATATCGTTTGCCAGAAACTTCTTCGATTAATATGGACAATAAATTGTAACCAAGGGAAGAATATTTATAGTCCGTTCCAGGTTCAAACAATAAAGTGGTGCCTTCAAAAAAAGATAAGGTCTCTTTCACTTCGACGAAATGTTTGTTTTTAGTTTTCTTGGAAGCAGGTCTGTGCTGTACGCCAGCGGTATGTCCCGCTATTTGTCGCGTGGTTAAACTGGCATAAGGTTCTTTTAAAAAGGTAATGTATTCTTTTAAAGGAGTATCAAAGTCAAGCTTGCCGTCTGTTGCCAATTTGCCCAAGGCCGTTGCAGTAATTACTTTTGCCAGAGATGCTGTTCTTATTCGGCTTGTGGGTGCCATTTCAGTTTTGTTCTTCACGTCTGAGAAACCAAATCCCTGTGAATAAATAAGATTTCCCTGTTTACTGACGGATATGGAAATGCCCGCTACTTGGGTTTTTTTCAATAAATCTTCTATTAGAATATCTACATTCGCCAAGCTCTCCTGCGAAAATGATTTCAATCCAAGTATTAAAATAGAGGCTATTAATAGTATTTTTTTCATAATGATTTTGTTTTAGATGGTATTCATTGTTGATTTTAAACCACTGTTGACCGATTAATTTGCTAATCATAAATTCTTATGACTTCTCCATTTCCTTTTCCTTTAACGCTTCTGACATATCCATTTACCACCTTTTCCATAGGAATTGGATTATGTCCTGGGAAATAGTCTTTGTACTTCTCATAGGCATCTGCGACCATTCCCGATGAAACAACATTTATTCTAATGTCATTTTCCATTTCTAGGGCAACTGCTTGAACAAAGCTGTGAACACCACCGTTTACCATTGCCGCACTAGCCGTTTTTATCACCGGATCGTCTGCTAAAACACCTGTACACAATGTGATTGACCCGAGGGAATTCAGGTAATTTTGCCCTATTCGAACAAGATTTACCTGCCCCATAAGCTTGCTTCTAATTCCGATGTAGTAGTCTTCTTCGTCAAGTTCATTAAAGTTGGCCCATTTTGCCTCTCCAGCAATGCAAATTATTGCGTCGAACGCACCTGATTTTTGAAACAAGGTTTCAATTGAACTCCCATTTGCTATGTCGACCAAGAAATCACCTTTAGTTCTTCCAGCGACTACTACTTCATCGGTATCCCTAAAACGGGAGACAACCTTTTTGCCTATGGTTCCGTGACCGCCAATAATTAAAATCTTCATTCTTTATAATTCAATTTTTCCTTCTTGAACCATTTTGATTATTACTCTATCAGGTCCTGCGTGCCCTTCATCTGAAACATAAACTGGTACACCTTTAGATTCTAAAAATCTTAATTCTTCTTCTGTTAAAGCTCCAATTTGAGGGTCATTTTTAGCATATGCGTATACCACATTAGATAAATCCACATTAGCAAGCTCATCTGTGAATTTATATTTCCCCAAAAAACCTTTCATAAACTGTTTTACTCTAGATATCTTGTGATAACGTTCTCCCCTGTTTGGGTTTCGAACCCTTGTTGTATCTGGAAATCTAATCGTTTTGCCATCTTCCGCGAATCCTGAGTTAAACCCTTTTAAAAAATACTTCACTTGCATAGGATTTGAATCTAATCTTCCTGCGCTGATAATAATTTTATCTACATTGTTCCCATATTTTATTAGATAATATGGTATCAAAACAGCACCCCAAGAGGTCCCTGCCAAAATCACTTTTTTATTTCGGTCTTTGAAGTATTTTACAGTTCTTGCCAAAGCTTCTAGCTCATTGTTTACCTCTAATTCTCCCATTTCATGTGTAAATTCGTATTTCCAATTATAAATAGAAGTATTTAATCCATTCACTTGATGTATATGGGCTCTGTAGTAATTGTAGTATTCTGGTAATGCTGACCATACGTCGATTCCGTGGGTTTGAAAATATATTTTGTTGTGTGGCCCTCCCTCTATTACAATGAAAGCAGTATCACTATTAATATCTCCTTCGCCAATCCAAAGATTAGTTGTGTCTTTAGGGAGTATGGTTGGATGGTAGTTTAATTCTTTTTCCGTTTTTGCGTATTGCTTTATTGGCTCACTTTTCTTTTTGCTACAAGCACTTAAGAAAGTAATGACACTCAATAGGATTAAATAATTTTTTATTGTTGTTTTCATGATTTTTATAATTTTAATAAAGCTTATAACACCAAGTATTTTATTGTTAACTAAATTTGTTGGGGAAATGGAATTTTTACAATTTAATTGTTCCATCGATTACAAGTTCTAAGAGTAGTCCATCTACGCCAAAATGTCCCTTATCATTACTGTAAACAGTAGCTCCTTTAGAGTCTAAAAAATTTAATTCTTTGTCTGTTAATGCCCCGGAATAGATATCATTTGTTGCATAAGCATATACCACATTTGACAAGTCATGGTTTGCTAGTTCAGCAGTAAATCGACGACTTTTCATGACGCCTTTCATGAGTTGCGTAACTTTGGATATTCTAAAACGACGTTCTTCTTTGAGAGGGTCTATTATTTTTGTTGTGTCTGGAACAACTGTTGTTTTACCATCTTCTTCAAATACAGCTTGGAACCCTTTTAAATGATATTCATATTGTTCTTGATTTAGGTCTAATCTACCAGCACTAATTAAATATTTATCTGCATTATTACCATATTTTGATATATAATCTTGTATTACAAAAGCACTCCAAAAAGTTCCTATAACAATTACTTTTTTATTACGGTCTTTAAAGTATTTTATAGTTCTTGCTATAATTTCTGTCCCATTATTAATTTCTAGCTCAGCCATTTTCGCTGTAAAATCGTGTTTCCAATCATATATAGAATTATTTAGTGTAGTTGCCTGATGAACGTGAGCTCTATAGTAGTTAAAATAGTTAGGTAGCCTTGACCATATTTCTTTCGCTCTCCAATCAAATGTCAATTGAGCTTTTGGTCCACTTTCGGCGATAATAAGAACCGTGTCACTATTGATATCACCTTCTCCCATCCAAAGAGCAGTTGTGTCTTTTGGCATTAAAGTGGGTTCATAATTTAAATCTAGATTATCTTTTGCGGATGGAACAATCTCTTTTTTCTCTTTAGAGTTACAAGAACTTAAAAGAATCATAATACCGATTACTACTAAATAATTCTTCATGTTTTTATGGTTTTGAAATTTATCTTTATATCAAGATACTTTGCAAACATAAACAAATTTATCTTTATATCAAGATATTTTTTATATTTTTGGATAAAACGCAGTACAATCATGGAAAATGACATTATTGACCAGCTGATTTTAGATTGGAAAAATGAACGCCCAGAGCTCGATGTTTCCCCAATGGCCATTGTCGGCCGTATCTTAAGTCTTGGAAAAACCTTGGAAAAAAGAGCCAGTATGGCATTAAGCGATAGTTGCATTTATTATACAGACCTTGATGTTTTGGCTACCTTGCGAAGGTCGGGAAAGCCCTATGCTCTTACACCGACCGAATTAATGCAATCCGTTTTAATAACTTCAGGGGCCATGACCGCACTGTTGGACAGGTTGACAAAACTGGAGCTTATTTATCGCTCGGTGGACGAAAATGATAAAAGGGTAAAAAGAGCTGCGCTCACAAAAAAAGGAATTAAAACTATTGATAAGGCGATAGAAATAAGATTCGATGAAGCGCATGAAAGTGTAAATTTTCTGAGCAAAACAGAACGTGAAGAACTTGCTCGTTTGTTAAAAAAGATGATGTTTAGAATTAAAGAACTTTAGCCAAAAAGCTAAAGTTGCTTGGACATGGCTACAAAATCAAAAGTCTCTTTACCAATACTGAATTTGTGCTCTCCAACAGTTTTAAAGTCATTCTTTTCATAAAAACGAATAGCTCTTTGATTACTTTCCAAAACGGATAACCAGATTTCTTGGCTCCCATTCTTGGCAGCTTCAGAAATCAATACCTCTTGTAACCGTTTGCCTATTTTCATGGATAAAAAGTCTTTTAGGACGTAAATTTTTTGCAATTGGCTGACATTTTCTTGCTTCATAAAACTAGTTGGGGATTTCAACCTTAGTTTGGCATAACCCACAGGAAGTCCGTCAACAAAGGCAATCCAAAAAACATTATTGGTTTTTCCTAAACTACTTGCAATCTTCTTCACTGAAAAAGTTTGGTTTAGGTAAGTCCTCAAATCTTCGGGATCTTTAAATAAGGCACCAAAGGTTTCGTTAAACGTAATTCGTCCCAGTAAAGCGATGTCTTTAGCGTCTTCAATTTTAGCTAGTCGTATTTGTTTCATAAGTAACTCTTTTCATTTTATACAATCGGTTTGCATGCAATACAACCGCTGCTGCACAACCCAATATTATAGGAATGGCACTGATCAAGATTCCGTAAAATACATATATGAGATTGGCAATCAACGAAATAATCCGTAACCTATACTCACCTTTGGTGGACATTGAATATAAATTCAATACCAAAGCCACATATCCAATAGCATCTGCTAAAATCATAATCATATTTTTTATAATACTATACTTTTTACAGTATAAAGATATTTTGAATATATTTACCCTGCAATAACTGTCACCCATGACAGGTTAAAAAAGAAGTATGATTGTTGAAGGCAAACAAAAAGCGTATGAGGTCAACGGTAGAATATTCCACTGTGGTACTAATGTCACCTTGCATTTTATAGGAGGAAAATGGAAAAGTATTATTCTTTGGTATCTTAGAAATGGTAAAATGCGTTTTTCAGAGCTAAAACGTCTAATGCCTGATATAACAGAAAAGATGCTAAGTATTCAGCTAAAAGCTTTGCAGGCGGATGGACTTATTAAGCGGCAGGTTTTTGGAATAAAACCTCCTAATCGAGTGGAGTACTCCTTATCTGATTTTGGGCAAAGTTTCATTCCGGTAATCGAAAAAATAACGGAATGGGGTATAGGATATGCTAAATCAAAAGGAAAGCTTATCCAGTTCGACTAAACTAATTATTTCAACCTTTCATTAAACTTTCAAAAACAATTTAAATGGCTTGACAGTAATTTCAATTAATTCGCAAATATAAAGTGAGTCAAATAATTAATATATTCAACTCATTTTTTTATTATTTTTGAGCCGAATAAGAATTCTAATCGGCTCATGAAATACAATTGGCAACAAAAAGACTGGCCTAATTTTCAATACAAAACAAATGTTATTGAAAATTTACTATATGATTTTGCGCAACGTACAGGTCGTATCGGTGGAGTTTTGGATGGCTTTTCAGAATCCGAGAAATCAGATGCCATGATAAACCTAATGGTTTCCGAAGCTATCAAAACCTCGGAAATTGAAGGTGAATATCTGAGTCGAAAAGATGTGATGTCCTCCATCAGAAGAAATTTAGGGCTAAACCCTGAACTACCTATATCCAAAGATAAAAGAGTCGAGGGTGTAACGGAGTTAATGCTAGCCATCCGCAAACATTATAAAGCTCAGCTTACTGAAACGACGCTTTTTGATTGGCATAGCATGCTCATGAAAGGTAGTAAAAGAATAGAAATAGGTAAATGGCGTTCACATGAAGAACCTATGCAGATAGTTTCTGGGGCAATCGGAAGAGAAATAGTTCATTTTGAAGCTCCACCTTCAAATACAGTTTCTTCTGAAATGAGCAAGTTCATCACATGGTTCAATGATTCTCAAAATAGTATTAAAAAACCCATAATAAGGTCGGCTATCGCACATCTGTATTTTGAAACCATCCACCCTTTTGAAGATGGGAATGGAAGAATAGGCCGAGCTATAGCAGAAAAAGCACTTTCTCAAAGTATTGGCCGTCCAGTTTTGTTCAGTCTTTCCAAATCTATTGAAAGCAATAAGAATAAGTATTATGATGCTTTAAAAACTGGTCAACGTTCCAACGAAATTACCGATTGGATAAATTACTTTGTTCGAACTGTTCTCGATGCTCAAATAGATGCTGAAAAGGAAATTGAGTTTACACTGAAGAAAACTAAGTTCTTTGACCAACATAAAAATGAACTTAACGAAAGACAACAAAAAGTGGTTCGCAGAATGTTAGAAGAAGGGCACCAAGGTTTCGAAGGAGGAATGAACGCTCGCAAATATGTTTCCCTAGCTGGTACATCAAAGGCAACCGCCACCAGAGATTTACAAGATTTGGTTCAAAAGGGTATTTTTAAGTCTATCGGTGGAGGTCGGAGTACGCGATATGAAATAGACTTATAATATTAAATGAAATTTTAATTTCGTTTAATTCAAGATGTGTCATTGTCATGACAATCTTGCTTTTTCTCCCGTAGGTCGCAAAAGAAAACCCGTCCTAAGGTAGGCTCTAATATTATAGAATTAAAGAAAGCGAGCGAAACGAAGTTTCGTGCTGCAAGTCCCAAATACTTACACAAACTAATACTACTGAGCGCGGTAAATACTTCATTTTTCTGTGATTTTTTCATAAAAAAGTTCCCACAAATAGGGGCTTCAGAGGTTTTTTTCATAAAAAAGCACGAAAAAACAAATTATCATAAATTTTAATCGATTGACAGTCAATTAATTAAATATCATAACATCGCTTTAGCGTGTTATCCTCTTGCTTTACAAACCTTATCCGCTTCGCTACTAAATTTTGTAAACCCTAAAAAGGTACTTTTCATTCAAAAAAGTAGGTTGCGCCCTATTGGATTTTTGCTTCACGCTTACCTATCGGGACGCTACAAAAACCCAACAGGAACCATGCGCAAAAGTTAGGGGTAAGGATTTGGGACAATTTTAGTTTTCAATGCTGCCTTCGTCTTTTTGATTAGAATTTTCAACAGGTTTTATCTTTTCTTTTAATCGGTCCATTTCCTCGGCTATTTTGCTATCAAGAACCTTGGCATAAATCTGGGTGGTCTTTAAAGAACGATGTCCCAACATTTTACTGACTGTCGAAATTGATACTCCATTTGACAATGTCACTGTAGTCGCAAATGTATGCCGTGCTAAATGTGTAGTGAGATTTTTATTGATGCCGCAGACATCGGCAATCTCTTTTAGATAGGCATTTAATTTTTGATTGGTCAATACGGGCAAAACTCCTTTTCCATCCAACACGTAGGGATGTTCACTATACTTAAGAATAATTTCTTCGGCTGGAGCCAACAATGGTATACTACTGATAGCTTTGGTTTTTTTTCTAGGCATTTTAATCCATCTATCCCCATTGACCCCTATTATAATATGCTCTTCATTTAGTTGTTGTACATCCGAATAGGCCAGACCCGTATAACAGCAGAAAACAAAAACATCCCTAACCAAATCAAGACGTGGCAAAAATGACTTTTTATCCCGTAGGGCATCCAATTCGGCTTGGGTCAGATATTGCTTTTCCTTTGTTTTCCAAGAAGCTTTCCAATGAAAGAAGGGGTCTTTGGTTATCCACTCATTAGCTAGGGCAGTCCGTATAATCTTTTTGAAGTTCACAACATATTTAATAGCCGTGTTGTGTTCACAGTTTCTTTGCGACTTCAAAAAGAATTCCAATCCCTTAATAAACTTATGGTCGACCCTACGAACGGGAATATCGTTTCTATGGTAGTTCTGTACGATGTAGGCCGAGACGTGCTTATAAGCTGCCTTATAGCGTTGCAACGTCCCTTTGGTAAAACCTTTACCTAATAGACTTTCGATTTCATCGTTATGTTCTTGAAAGATTTCTAGAAGCATATACTCTTTACCTTCTTTCCCCAGATAAATATTCTTTATGATGGTAGCTGAAATATCCTCTCGTTCTTTCAGCAATGAATCGTAAATGTCGTAAAGCCGATTCTTCACATTATCCAGAAATCGATTGAAATTGGATACCTCTGTAGTAGTTCCTCTCAGTTTTCCACCCCGTGAATCCCAACGCTGTTCATCTATGCGACGACCTAAGCTGAACTCACCACGCTTACCATTGATGGTTATACGGGCATAGAGCATAACCATTCCGTCATCATTTCTTTCTGATTTTTTCGGGTAAAAAAGGATGTTCATTTTGCCATACATAGGTGCGGGTTTTAAATCCTCACCAGAAGGTACGAAAAACAAATGTTAAAATTTCGCTGTAAAGTTTTCTTTAACAGTCAATTACAGCGATTTAGGTGCGGGTTTTTTGAGGGTCAAAATACGCACCGAATTCCGCCCTTTTTATATGGTTTTATATGGTGTTTTTTGACATTAAATAAAATGAAAAAGCCCGTAAATCATTGATTTACAGGCTTTTTGTGAAATTTTGAACAATTTCTAGCGGTCTGGACGGGACTCGAACCCGCGACCCCCTGCGTGACAGGCAGGTATTCTAACCAACTGAACTACCAGACCAATGATTTTATCTTTTAAAGGACTCCTACTACAGCGGGATTCAAATCTTGTTCAAATGCTTTTGTAAAGCGAGTGCAAATATAAATTGTTATTTCTATTGCACAAACTATTTCTACCAAAATTAAAGGCGTTTCATAGAAATTTTTGACGCTCCACTAAATAGGTATTTAAAACCTTTGAAAAATTGCCGCGAACATCAACATCAACATATTTGATTCTGTACTGGGCGCATTTTAGCTTTAGGTCATCAAAATAACTGCTAACGCTCTCATTATAGGCTTCCTTTATGTTTTCGGAATATAAATCTATGTGCTCACCTGTTTCGACGTCCAAAAAGCGCTTGGGCGTATTTTCAAAATCAAAATACTGCTCTTTCTTAGTATCTAGCAAATGAAATAACACTACCTCATGTTTGTTATACTTTAAATGTCGCAGTGCATCAAACAGCTTCTCATCTTCGGTAGCTGTCTGTAACATATCTGTAAAGAGAAAAATTAGACTTCTACGTTTTATCTTCTCGGCAATCAAATGCAAATAAGTATAGGTATCTGTTTCTTTGGCAGGTTTAGTGTCTAAACTAATCTCACTGAGCTTGGAAAGCAACATTTGGTGATGTCGTTCACTTCCCTTTTCTGAAGAATAAAAGTCATACTTATCTGAAAAAACACTTAATCCAACGGCATCTCGTTGGCGTTTCAAAATATTCATTAAAGCGGCAATCGCTAAAACACCAAATCCTATCTTATTTAAATCTCCCAGCTCAAGATTTTTTACTTCTGGATAGTACATTGAAGCGGAACTATCCAATATCATATGGCATCTCAAATTAGTTTCCTCTTCGTATCTTTTAGTATAAAGCTTGTCCGTTTTGGCAAAAAGCTTCCAGTCGATGTGCTTGGTGCTTTCTCCTGTATTGTAGATTTTGTGTTCTGCGAACTCCGCAGAGAAACCATGAAATGGACTCTTATGAATTCCGCTAATAAATCCTTCCACAACCTGGTTCGCCAGCAACTCTAGGTTTTGAAAAAGAGAGGCTTTATTTAATTCAGATTGTAAATTCATACAACTAAGATAAAACAAAAAAGGTTCAGCAAATGCTGAACCTTTTCATATGAATTTTGTTTGCTACTATAATAGAGCATCAATAGCGTCGGTGTAAACCTTTTTAGGAGATACTCCAACTTGTCTGCTTACAATTTCACCATTTTTGAATACCAATACTGTAGGTATGTTTCGAACTCCGTATTTCGCTGCAAATTCTTGGTTAGCATCAACATCTACTTTACCAACAACTGCTTTTCCTTCATATTCGGTACTAACCTCATCAATTACAGGCCCTACCATTCTACAAGGTCCACACCAAGCAGCCCAAAAATCTACTACTACGGGTTTATCACTTTTTAATACTACTTCGTCAAAAGTTGCATCTGTTATTTCTAATGCCATTTTGTTTTATTTTAATATTACACAAAGTTAGTCAAATATTGTTCGCTTTACTTACTAACCTTTAATACGTTTTGATTATTGCATCATCAAGGGAATTTATTGATGTTATGCCCTATTTAATTCAATTTGTAATGCACCTCATCTTCTTCTAACTGATGTAAAAGCTCACTTGAAATTTGAACCTTCTGTTTTCTGCTGGATAGATTCACTTTTATCTTTTCTTCCATCTCATATACCACAAAATTCAAAGCGTGATTCCCCTTATGACTTACCAGGGTATCTTTCAATTGACGTACCCTTTCTTCCTGTAAATTATTAATATCCAGTTTTATAGTTAGCTTTTTTGCATAGGCTTCCATTACTTCCTGCAGTAACATAAAGCTATTGAATTGCATTCGCGGGTCACCTTTTTTGCCTGTATCACGATTGACCCAGCCATCTTTTATAAATATTTTGACATAGGCGAACGAGTTTATCATCAAGAAATGACGGAACTTCAAATACTCCTCCCCAAAAATTCGAAATTCATACGAATCCGTGTAATCTTCCATAGTGAACATCGCCCAGCCCTTTCCGTTTTTCGAAATACGATGTTGTACATCTGTAATAACACCTGCCAAAGTCAACTCTCGATTTACGTAGTTTTCCATTTCATTCACATGGGAAATGCTAGCATTACAAAAGGCTTTGATTTCTGTTTTAAAGTCATCTAATGGATGTCCTGAAATATAGATACCCACAACTTCTTTTTCTCTTCGGAGTTTCTCCATCGTACCCCATTCCTCACAAGGCGGGACTTCAGGTTCGGGAATCTGCGCTTCACTAATTCCCCCAAACATATCCATCTGGGAAGAATTCTTATTTTCTTGATATTTTGCGGCAGATTTAATGACCTTTTCCAAGAAAGTGATACTATCGCCTTCCGTATGGAAATACTGCGCGCGATGTGTTGTTCCGAAGGAATCGAAACCGCCAGCAACTGCCAAATTCTCAAAGGCCTTTTTGTTCGCCGAACGCAAATCGATGCGCTTTGCTAAATCAAAGACGGAGGCAAAATTTCCATCCTTTTTACGATGTTCTACGATAGTCTCAACCGCAGAACGACCCACGCCTTTGATTGCTCCCATTCCGAAACGCACTGCTCCTCTTTTATTAACGGCAAACTTGTAATACGATTCATTGACATCAGGCCCTAAAACTTCAAGCCCCATACGCTTACATTCTTCCATAAAGAAAGTCACCTGCTTGATGTCGTTCATGTTATTACTCAATACCGCAGCCATATATTCAGCAGGGTAATGGGCTTTCAGATAAGCTGTTTGGTATGCGATATAGGCATAACAGGTAGAGTGACTTTTATTAAACGCATAGGCCGCAAAAGCTTCCCAGTCTTTCCATATTTTTTCTAGGGTTTCTGTCGGATGTCCGTTCGCTTCACCTCCTTCTAAAAACTTGGGCTTCATTTTCGCTAGTACCGCAAAAATCTTTTTTCCCATGGCTTTTCGAAGTACATCTGCCTCACCTTTGGAGAAACCTGCCAATTTTTGGGAAAGTAACATCACCTGCTCTTGGTAAACTGTAATACCGTAGGTTTCCTTCAAGTATTCCTCCATATCTGGCAAGTCATACTTGATTTCCGCCATTCCGTTTTTACGTTGGATAAAATCAGGAATATATTCCATTGGACCTGGGCGATACAAAGCATTCATCGCAATCAAATCATCAAAAACGGAGGGTTTTAAATCCTTCATATGTTTTTGCATTCCTGGAGATTCGTATTGGAATATCCCTACCGTATCTCCTCTTTGGAAAAGCTCATAGGTCTTTTCATCATCCAGGGGAAAATCATCTGGCACCAATTCGATTCCGTGCTTGGCTTTTACAATCTTGACGGTGTCTTTAATTAAGGTCAAAGTTTTCAATCCCAAGAAATCCATCTTCAACAAGCCCGCACTTTCTACGACCGAGTTATCAAACTGCGTCACATATAAATCAGAATCTTTCGCAGTAGCAACCGGAACAAAATTGGTAATATCATCGGGAGTAATAATCACCCCGCAAGCATGAATACCGGTATTTCGAACAGAACCTTCAAGCGTTCGAGCCATTGTTAAGGTTTGCCCTTCTAAATCATCGCCTTCGGCAATATTCAAAAGTTGATTTACCTTATCATAATCATCAGCACGGAATTGCTTTTTAAGTTCTGCATCGGACTTCCCAAAAATCTTATTGAGTTTTGACATGGTGGGAATCAACTTGGCTATTCTATCGGAATCACCAAGGGGTAAATCCAACACACGTGCCGTATCACGAATTGATGACTTTGCAGCCATGGTACCGTAAGTAATAATCTGAGCCACCTGGTTTGAGCCATATTTTTTGATGACATAATCCATAACGCGACCGCGACCTTCATCATCAAAATCAATATCGATATCTGGCATGGACACCCGTTCCGGATTTAAAAATCGCTCAAAAAGGAGATTATACTTTAGCGGGTCAATATTGGTAATGGTCAAGCAATACGCCACCACGGAACCTGCAGCAGAACCCCTACCGGGACCTACGGAAACATCCATATTTCGGGCTTCGCGAATAAAATCCTCCGTAATCAAAAAATACCCAGGATACCCTGAATTTCTTATCGTATCTAATTCAAAATCAATGCGTTCTCGAATTTCATCCGTAATTTCGCCATAACGCTTTTTAGCACCTTCATAGGTGATATGACGCAAATAGGCATTTTCACCCCGGTTGCCTCCATCCGCAGCGTCTTCAGCAACTTTAAATTCCCCGGGAATATCAAATTTGGGTAACAATACATCCCGTGCCAATTCATACGGCTCAACTTTATCAAGAACCTCCTGCACATTCAAAATTGATTCCGGAAGGTCTTTGAACAACTCCTTCATCTCGTCTTGCGACTTGAAATAGTATTCTTGATTCGGCAATCCGTAGCGATATCCGCGACCTCTTCCTATTGGTGTAGCCTGCTTTTCACCATCCTTTACACACAATAGAATGTCATGTGCGTCAGCATCTTCTTTTGCACAGTAATAGGTATTATTACTTGCCACCATTTTTACCTGATGCTTTTTAGCAATCGGAATCAAAACCTGATTTACACGGTCTTCATCTTCCTGTCCGTGACGCATAATTTCGACATATAAATCGTCGCCAAATTGTTCTTTCCACCAGATTAAGGCTTCCTCCGCCTGTTTTTCTCCTACGTTGAGAATCTTTCCAGGTACCTCGCCGTATAAATTTCCAGTGAGAACAATGATGTCTTCTTTATATTGCTCGATAACCTTTCGGTCGATACGCGGTACGTAATAAAATCCATCAGTATAAGCAATGGAAGACATTTTTGCCAGATTGTGATAGCCTTTTTTGTTCTTGGCCAACAATACGATTTGATAGCCATAATCTTTTACACTCTTATTCGTATGGTCATCACAAACAAAAAACTCACAGCCAATAATAGGCTTGATTTCGGTCTCTGTGGGCAATTCCCCTTTTTCAATAGCTTCTGCATTTCGTTCTTTGACCGCGGCATTATTTGCTTTTACCGCTTTTACAAAATGAAATGCGCCCATCATATTGGCATGGTCGGTAATAGCAACAGCAGGCATTTTAGCCTCTGCAGCAGATTTCACCAAATCCTTTACCGATATGGTAGATTGTAAAACCGAAAACTGTGAATGGTTATGCAAGTGCGCAAATGGAGCATCTTCAAGCGACTGAATATTCGCTGTGATTTCTTCTTCAGATGCACCACCGGTATCTTTCTCCCAAAGCGCATCAGCAATTTTCTTGGACGCTTTTTTCAGGTTGATATGTTTGAGTCCGATTAATTCAATCGTCTGCGGATTCGCCTCAGAGAAATTCTCAAAATAATCAGGCTGAACGTCTAATTTTTCAAGGGAATAATGTTTTCTTCGGATAAGCTCCAAGAAACATCGAGTTGTAGCTTCAACATCAGCAGTCGCGTTGTGCGCCTCTCCAAAAGGTTCCCCAAAAAGATGTTGATGCAATTCCGTCAAAGTAGGAAGCTTAAACTTTCCACCACGACCTCCGGGAATTTGACAAAGCGTAGCTGTTTCCTCCGTACAAGTATCTAAAACTGGGAGTTCTTGCAAGGGGTTTTCAACACCCAAACGATGAAACTCCGCCCCCATAATGTTCAAATCAAAACCAACATTCTGACCAACAATGAATTTGGTCTTTACCATGGCTGCATTGAACTTCTCTAAAACCTCAGCTAAAGGAATCCCATTTTGTGCTGCCAATTCCGTAGAAATACCATGAATCTTTTCAGCATCATAGGGAATATTGAAACCCTCTGGTTGCACCAAATAATCTTGATGTTCCACCACATTACCCATCGCATCATGCAACTGCCAAGCGATTTGAATACAACGCGGCCAGTTGTCGGTGTCGGTAATGGGGGCATTCCAGTTTTTGGGAAGACCTGTGGTTTCGGTATCGAAGATGAGAAACATATATTTTATTTTCCGTTCCCGCGCCCGTGCTGAAGTCATTTCAGTAAAGACGGGAATCTTTTTATCATTTAGTTAAATCTCGCTACAAAGAAATTCCAAATCTCAAGCACCAAATTCCAAAAAGAAATGGTTGGAATTTGGGATTTATTTCATTGGAATTTGTGTTTCAAAAAGTACCGCTAAAAATACATAAAAGCCCTAGTTCGAAAAAAGGGAGTTGTTAGGAGTTATTAACGAGGTTGAAGATCATAAAAATACAGAAATCCAGACACCCCACGCATCTGGATTTCTCTAAGATTTGGGGCTTTTTTCAAAGCCTCCATTTAAAAAGCGTTCTCGCTTTTCTCTAAGTTACGTAAGAAAAAGAAGCAATCATAAATTTTAACGAAGTTTAGTATGTGTTTAACAACCCATAATTTGAGTTGTTTTTCTTAACAAATAGTTATTGTAAATTCAAATAGAAGTCTTAAATTTGCATCCGCTTAATGAAAAGCGTAAAAGAAACCTTTAAGCGATATTGAAAAGATTCCGGCCTTCGCCGGAATGACAGAAATAGATTTAGTATTAATAATCAGGGTCGGGCACCCTACAAATTAATGTGATATGCCAGTTAAAATTAGATTACAAAGACACGGTAAAAAAGGAAAACCATTTTATTGGATCGTTGCAGCAGATGCACGTGCTAAAAGAGATGGTAAATTCTTGGAAAAATTAGGAATCTACAACCCTAACACCAACCCAGCAACAATCGAAGTAAATTTGGATAATTCTGTACAATGGTTGCAGAATGGTGCACAGCCAACTGATACGGCAAGAGCTATCTTATCTTACAAAGGAGTGCTCTTGAAGCATCACTTGTTAGGTGGACTTCGTAAAGGTGCATTAACGGAAGAGCAAGTTGAAGAAAAATTCGCTGCTTGGATGGCTGAAAAAGAAAAAGCGGTTGAAGCTAAAATCGGCGGGTTAGATAAAGTTAAGGCGGAAGCAAAGGCTGCAGCCTTAAAAGCTGAAAAAGAAGTGAACGAAAAACGGGCATTGGCGGCAGCGGAAGCTGAATTACCAGAAGCTGCTGAAGGTGAAACTACTGAGGCAGAAGTAGAAGTTGTTGAGGCTGCAGCTGAGGAAGTTGCTGAAGCTACAGCAACCGAAGAAACTCCTGTTGCTGAGGAAGCAAAAGAGGAAGAGGCTGCACCTGCTGCATCTTCAGAAGAAGAATAACATACTTTAGAAGCGATGCGAAAGGAAGACTGTTTCTACCTAGGCAAAATCGTTTCAAAATATAGTTTTAAGGGTGAAGTACTCGTAAAAATCGATACTGACGAACCTGAATTATACGATAATATGGAATCAGTTTTTGTTGCACTACGTAACAATCTGGTTCCATTTTTTATTACTAAATGCCGATTGCATAAGTCGCAGTTGCTGCGCATCGATTTTGAAGAAGTAAATTCAGAAGACGATGCCGATAAGATTATGGGTTCTGAACTCTACCTGCCACTTTCATTTTTACCAAAACTTACTGGAAACAAATTCTACTTCCACGAAGTTATTGGTTTCAAAGTTATTGATGATATTCACGGAGATATCGGAGTTATTCAGAGTATCAACGACACTACTTCTCAAGCCCTTTTTGAAATTTTAAAAGGAGACAAACAATTGTTGATTCCGATTAATGATGACATTATCACCGAAGTAGTTCGTGAAGACCAAACAATTCATGTAACCACTCCGGAGGGATTGGTAGACTTATATCTTTCTTAGATTCTCAAACCTGACCATACTCAAAATCGAAAAATTATTTACTTTATCTTTAGAAGGATAAATTAAATCAGGATTCTCAAAAATGCATAGATTTTTATTTCCCATTTTAATACTTCTTGTATTCTCTTGCGGACAAAAAGAGGCTATAAAGTCAAAAACCAACCAACCTACAAATATCGTTCTGATTTTCACCGATGACCAAGGCTATCAAGATGTCGGGGTTTTTGGCGCAGATGATATCGCTACACCAAATTTAGACCAGATGGCGGCCGATGGAATCAAACTAACAAGTTATTATTCAGCTCAGGCAGTATGTTCGGCCTCACGCGCAGGAATCCTAACAGGATGCTACCCCAATCGTATTGGAATTCATAACGCTTTAGGGCCTGGTAATACGCATGGTATAAATGCTTCGGAAACTACATTAGCAGAAATGCTAAAAGAAAAAGGGTATAAAACTGCTATCTATGGAAAGTGGCATTTGGGGCATCACGAAAAGTTTTTGCCAACCCGACATGGATTTGACGAATGGTTCGGCATTCCCTATTCAAATGATATGTGGCCCTTTCATCCTCAGCAAGGACCGGTTTTCAATTTCCCTGATTTACCGCTATATGAAAACGAAACGGTAATAGATACTTTGATTGAGCAATCACAATTAACCACTCAGATTACAGAACGCAGTGTTGATTTTATCAATCGAAATAAGGACAATCCTTTCTTTTTATATGTGCCACATCCGCAGCCGCATGTCCCCTTATTCGTTTCGGATCAGTTCAAAGGAAAATCGGATAGAGGTTTATATGGAGATGTCATCATGGAAATCGATTGGTCAGTTGGACAAATTATGGAAGCTTTAAAGTCCAACGGATTAGAACAAAACACTATCGTTATTTTTACTTCGGATAATGGTCCGTGGTTGTCCTATGGAAATCATGCCGGAAGTGCTTTTCCCCTTCGAGAAGGCAAAGGAACCGCTTGGGAAGGCGGCCAGCGCGAACCTTTTATCATGAAATATCCCAATAAACTGGAAGCTGGGAAAGTATTGGATATACCTGTGATGGCAATTGATATGCTTCCCACAATCGCGGAAATCACGGATGCTGAACTTCCCCTGAAAACTATTGATGGAAAAAGTGTTTGGAAGGTGTTGACGGGTGAATCAAAAGAAAGCCCGCAAGAAGCTTATTTCTTTTATTACCGTGTAAATGAATTGTTTGGAGTACGTTATGGCAAATGGAAATTGTACTTTCCGCACCGCTATCGTACCATGAATGGTCAGGAACTAGGCAAAGACGGGTTACCGGGCGACTACAAAATGATTGATATGGAAGAGATTGAATTGTATGATGTGGTCAACGATATTGGTGAGACAAAAGATGTAGCAGAAAAAAATCCGGAAGTTGTAGAAAAAATCAAACTACTGGCCAATATGATGCGCTCTAGATTAGGCGATTCTTTATTAGAACTGGAAGGTTCGGAAACAAGAGAACCTGGAAGGTTAGATTAAATTCCAACAAAAAAATTCCAAATTCCAAGTGTTTTATGAATGATAAAAAAACTTACAATCTTGAAGAAAGAACCTATGAGTTTGCTCGAGATTGTCGATTTTTAGTCAGTAAATTACCAAAAACTATTTCTAATATTGAAGATGGAAAACAGTTAGTAAAGTCCTCTGGATCTGTAGGTGCAAATTATATTGAAGCAAACGAAAAATTAGGCGATAAAGATTTAAAATTTCGCCTTAAAATTTCAAGAAAAGAAGCAAAAGAATCTAAGTATTGGTTACGTTTACTCTCTGACTTAAACAATGATTCAGCAGTCGATATAAAAACACTCATTAAGGAAGCAGAAGAATTAAGAAAAATACTTTCCGCTATTATCAATAAAGTTTAAATCATCCATTTTTGGAATTTGGATTTTTTTAATTGGAATTTACATGTCGTTTAAATTCAAACAGTTCTCGATTCATCAAGATCGTTGCGCCATGAAAGTGGGTACCGATGGAGTTCTACTTGGCGCTTGGGCAAGCATAGAAAATAAACCTGCTTCTATTTTAGACATTGGTGCTGGCACGGGAATTCTTTCATTGATGTTAGCTCAAAGAACCTTAGCAGATAATATTGAAGCTCTAGAAATAGACGAAGATGCCTACGAGCAATGTGTTGAAAATTTTGAAGCCTCTAGTTGGGCAGATCGCCTTTTTTGCTATCACGCTGGTTTAGATGAGTTCATTGAGGAGATTGACGAACCCTATGACTTGATTATTTCCAATCCGCCATTTTATGCTGAGGATGTTTCAAGTGGAAATACTTCCCGAGATACAGCAAGACAAAATCAATCCCTTCCTTTTGATGAATTGTTGGAAGGAGTTTCAAAATTACTTGCCAAGGACGGACTTTTTGCAACCATAATTCCTCATAAAGAAGAAATATCTTTTATAAGATTAGCAACTTCCTTTGGACTTTTTCCTAATAGAATTTTACGAGTTAAAGGAAATCCATCCGCGGAAATTAAAAGAAGTCTTTTGGAATTTAGTTTTAAGGAAAGTGAACTCTCAGAAGACGAACTAACTATTGAAATAAAACGACACGAATACACGTTACCCTACCAAGAATTGACCAAAGCCTTCTATTTAAAAATGTAACATTTAGTCGTACTATTGTTATATTTTTATTAATTACCTTTGATAAAAATTGCGATTTATGCGACCAGATTTATTTGAAGCTCCTGATTACTACAATTTAGACGATTTATTTTCTGAAGAACATCTTTTGGTGCGCGATGCTGCCCGTCAATGGGTGAAACGTGATGTCTCTCCTATTATAGAAGAGTATGCTCAGAAGGCTGAATTTCCGAAGCAAATTATTGGTGGATTGGCCGAAATCGGAGCCTTCGGACCCTATATTCCTGAGGAATATGGTGGGGCTGGATTAGACCAAATAAGTTACGGACTCATCATGCAAGAAATCGAACGGGGTGACAGTGGGGTTCGTTCTACTGCATCCGTGCAATCTTCGTTGGTGATGTATCCTATATATACTTACGGAAATGAAGCACAACGCAAAAAATATTTACCCAAATTAGCTTCTGGTGAATGGATGGGTTCTTTCGGATTGACAGAGCCAAACCACGGTTCAAATCCTGGAGGAATGGAAACCAAATTCAAAGATATGGGTGATCATTATCTATTGAATGGTGCAAAACTTTGGATATCGAATTCTCCGTTTTGTGATGTAGCCGTAGTTTGGGCAAAGAACGAAGAAGGACGCATTCACGGACTAATCGTTGAACGTGGCATGGAAGGATTTTCAACTCCCGAAACTCATAACAAATGGTCTTTACGTGCATCCGCAACTGGAGAACTGATTTTTCAGGACGTCAAAGTACCTAAAGAGAATTTATTGGAAGGTAAATCTGGATTGGGTGCTCCGCTTGGTTGTTTAGACTCTGCGCGATACGGAATATCCTGGGGTGCTATCGGTGCAGCAATGGACTGTTATGATACTGCTTTGAGGTATGCCAAAGAACGTATTCAGTTTGGAAAGCCTATTGCAGCATTTCAATTGCAACAAAAGAAGTTGGCAGAAATGATAACCGAAATTACCAAGGCCCAATTACTAGCTTTTCGATTAGGTCAACTTAAAAATGAAGGTCGCGCTACAACGGCTCAAATTTCAATGGCAAAACGAAACAATGTCGATATGGCCATCAAAATTGCGCGTGAGGCAAGACAAATTTTAGGTGGAATGGGCATTACTGGTGAATACAGCATCATGCGCCATATGATGAACCTTGAAAGTGTGATTACCTATGAAGGTACTCATGATATACATCTGTTGATTACGGGGATGGATATTACGGGGCACGCTGCTTTTAAATAGTCTAGACCTTTTTTAAAGTCACTATAATCGATTTGCTAATCGGAGTTTTGCTCTTATCTGCGAAATGATTGTACGGCACTAATACATTTGTTTCAGGGAAATAAGCCCCTAAATTTCCTTTTGGAATTGCATATGGAATCACCTTGAATTTATGCGCCGTTCTTTCAATTCCGTCATACTTACTTGTAATATCAACTACATCTAACTTTTTCAAACCAGCCGATTTCATATTTTCAGGATTCATAAAAAGTACTCTTCGCTCATTGTACACTCCGCGATAACGGTCATCTAATCCATAAATGGTTGTGTTGAATTGGTCATGCGAACGCATGGTCATCAACATATATTCATCTGCATTCAATTTGTGTTGTGGCACTTTATTGATAGTCAACTGAGCTTTCCCGTTTGGTAGTTTGCTAAAATCTAATTCACGAACATTATTTGGCAAATAATAGCCAGCTCCCTTAGACTGCCTTTCGGTATTACTAAAGCCCTTTACTACTTGGTCTATTTTTTCACGAATGAGCTCGTAGTTCTCGCCCAATCCTTTCCAATCCATTGCATGTTTTCCTTCGAAAAATGTGTGTGCTAATTCGGCGATAATATCTGGTTCACTTTTTATTTTTTCTGAAGCTGGTTTAAGAAGTCCGCGTGATTGACGCACTTGACCCATACTATTCTCAATAGTAATATGACGGAGCTTTCCATTTTTCATATCTTTTTCAGAGCGTCCATAAGTTGGTAGTAACAAAGCAGTCTTTCCAGTTACCAGATGGGTCCGATTCAACTTAGTACTCACTTGAACAGTGAGATTGCAACTCTGAATTCCCTTCGCCGTATATTCTGTGTCAGAAGCTGCCATTAGAAAGTTCCCGCCTAAGCACATAAAAACTTTGGCCTTTTCTTCATGCATCGCTTCCATAGCGCCGACGGTATCGTAACCTTCTTTAGAAGGAGGAACAAAACCCAAATGGTTTTCTATTCTTTCATTCAGTTCTTTGTTCACAAAATGCATGATTCCCACACTACGATCACCTTGTACGTTACTATGGCCTCTAACGGGACAAGTACCCGCATTAGGTTTACCAATAGCTCCTTTCAATAAAAGCAGATTCACATATTCACGAATGTTTTCTACTCCGTTTTTATGCTGAGTCAAACCCATTGCCCAACATACTACTATTTTGGACTTTTTAGCAAGTAAATTGACCGCTTCATTCACTTTTTCCAAGGCAACCCCACTTTGTTCCAAAAGCATTCTTTCATCATAGGTTTTCAAATCATTCAATAATGATTCGTAACCATCAACATAGGTTTTCAAAAATTCATGATCGAAGATGTCTTTTTTGATAGCATCTAAAGTGGCCAATTTGATCAGCATCAATTTGATCAGCGGAATATCTTGATTGATTTTTACTGGAAGATGCAAATCAGCAATATCCTCACCAGAAATCCATCCTTTTAAGTGCTGCGGATTCTTGAAGTTTACGAGTCCAGATTCTTTTAGTGGGTTGATGCTTATCACCTTACCCCCATTCTGCTTGCATTTCTCCAAGGCAGATAACATTCTTGGATGATTTGTGCCAGGGTTTTGGCCTGCAACAATAACCACCTCAGCTTCATACAAGTCTTCTAACTTGATTGAACCTTTTCCAATTCCCAAGGTTTCACTCAACGCCACTCCACTTGATTCATGGCACATGTTCGAACAATCAGGCATGTTGTTTGTTCCGAAAGCGCGAGCGAACATTCCGTACAAAAAAGCAGCTTCGTTACTTGAACGTCCCGAAGTATAAAAAATAGCCTCATCGGGAGAATCTAGTTTTTTTAGTTCTTCGGAAATCAGATCGTAGGACTCTTGCCATGAGATTGGTTCATAGTGAATGCTACCCTCTTTTAAAACCATTGGTTCTATGATGCGCCCGAATTTATTCAATTCATAATCGGTCAGTTGTGAAAGTTCCTCCACGGAATGTTTTGCAAAAAATTCGGCTCCGATATGTGAAGTCGTTGCCTCATCGGCCAACGCCTTTGCTCCATTTTCACAATATTCAGCAACTTTAGAAGGTTTCTCAGGGTCCGGCCATGCACAACTCGGGCAACTAAATCCGTCTTGTTGGTTCATGTCCAACAAAGCCTTCATAGAGCGAACCACTCCCATTTCTTTAAAGCTATGACGAAGTGCTTCTTTGACTCCCAAAGCCCCAGCAGCAATACGAACTGGTTCTTTCAGCTTGATATCCGTAAAGTCTTGATTACCTCGTATAGAAACGTTTCTTTTGAAATTCTCAGCCATAGTTTCGAATTGTACACTTAAAATTACATTTAATCGATTATAAAACGGATGAATTGCGAAGAATAATCTCCTTTTGAAAGGTTAAAAAACAAAATCATAGGCGCTCACCACAACTTTGCCTTGCTACGCATCATTTCTTTTCTCAAACTGTAGTGTCTCTATATCTTTGGAGTGTAATTAAGAAGTAAATTTTTTCATTTTCATATAGTGTTCTCGTAAAAGAGCTCCGATCGAAAGACGGAGCTCTTTTTAGTTTATGTTATTTTCATTAAAAACACCTCCCTTAATCCCTCCTTATTAGGAGGGAAACTCATACTTCTTCTGGTGTAGATTTTTCTTCAGATGAAGAACTATTCTTTCGTATAAAGCCTAACTCTCGAGTAGTTGTCTTCATATCAGCGTATCTAGGGTCAGGTATATAATCTTCTTTTCGCATTTTGACTACTTCGATACTCAAAAAACCAAACTCGCTTACCACCTTACCATAGAACCGATAGATACCTCTACCCCGAAATTGATATTTAGCAGCCACGGGCGGAAAAAGTACCGTATCAAAAACGGCTCCTTGTTGATCGACCAAAGTTGCAAAATGCATTTTCTTACCATTATGTGTGCTGGTATTTTTAACAGTGACTATATAACCATAAATATCAATATGCTTCCCTAAATAAAGCTGAAGGTCTTTACTCCCAGTACTATTTCTTGGGAGTTCTGCCAACAATTCAAACGGAGAACACAAACAAAAACCTAACAATTCTAATTGCGTAAAAGCCATTTCTAAATTGGTCGAATGTAGCTTAGGGATTTCAAAATTCTGATGCTTGGGTTTGAACAACTTCGGATGATCAATCTTTACATTCTTATTTAGGAATAAATGTGCTTTCCATAAGAGTTCGTGTTTGTTGGTTTTTGTGAATCGAAAAGCGTTTATGCGAATAAGTATGCTTACTTGTTCTACGGATATCAAAACACGATCTAAGAAATCTTCTAGAGAAATAAAAGTTCCATTAGTCATCCTTTCCTTTAGGATGCGTTCTATGACACGGGCTTCTAGTTCCTTCAAATACATAAAGCCTAAATACAATTGTTTTCCATAGATATAATTGGATGCAAAACTTTTGTTGATGCAAGGGGCATGAATTTTAGCGCCTAACATACGAGCTTCATGAATATAGAATTCCGAACGATAAAATCCACCACCATTGTTGAGCACGGCCACCATATATTCCAAGGGGAAATAGGCTCGCAAAAACAAGGTTTGATAGCTCTCAACAGCATAAGAAGCAGAATGTCCCTTCGCAAATGCATAGCCTGCGAAGCTGGCGACTTGATTCCATATTTCAAAAATGAGTTTGTCGTCATAGCCTTTTTGACGGCAGTTATCGATAAATTTTTCTTCTACTCTTTGAAACTCTTCTCGCGAGCGAAATTTACCACTCATACCACGCCGAAGCACATCAGCTTCTCCGAGATCGAGTCCCGCAAAATGGTGCGCTACTTTGATTACATCTTCTTGATATACCATTACTCCGTAAGTATCAGGCATAATATCAAGCATCACCGGATGTGCTTTTTCCTCCGTTCTACCGGGATTGCGATGGCGCAAAATATATTCTCGCATCATCCCACTTTTTGCCACCCCAGGGCGAATGATGGAGCTTGCTGCGACCAATCCCAAGTAATTATCGACTTCTAACTTTTTAAGTAACATTCGCATGGCTGGGGATTCCACATAAAAGCAACCCATACATTGGGCTGTTTTTACCAAGTCATTGATTTTTGGATCGCTCTTGAACCTTTTAATATCATGAATGTCCCATTGCGCAAATTCGTTGGGACGTGTTTCTTGCAATAAATGCATTGTCTCCTTGATTTTTGCCAAGCCTCGCTGCCCTAGAATATCAAATTTATAAAGACCTACATCTTCGGCAATGACCATATCATACTGTGTAGTCGGATAGCCCTTAGGCGGCAAATGTGTAGCCGAAAACCAATGCAACGGTTTCTCACTGATGAGAATTCCTCCTGCGTGAATGCTCAGATAGTTAGGCATTCCTTCAAGAAGTTGCGTATATTTTACCACCAAGGCAGAAATACTATCCAATCGGGAGGATTGAAAATTGCCTTCGCTAAGGGTATCGATTTCATCCTTAGGCAATCCGAATACCTTACCCAATTCACGCACCATTCCCTTCCATTTGAAGGTTACGTAGGTTCCTAGTAAGGCTACATTTTCAAAACGATCAAAAATGTATTTCGTCATTACAGGCCGGTCGCGGTGGGAAAAATCAATATCAAAATCTGGTGGATTGGCTCGATAGAGGTTGATAAATCGTTCGAAGTAAAGGTCGAGTTCCATGGGGTCGACATCAGTAATTCTCAAAAGATACGCTACAATACTATTGGCGCCACTACCCCTTCCCACATAGAAAAAACCTCTTCTACGGGCTTCGGAAACGATATCCCAATTGATTAAAAAGTAAGAGACAAAACCCATTTTTTTAATCAAATCCAACTCCTTTTTCAAACGCTTTTCAACAGCTTCACCTCCTTCTGGGTAGCGATATGGTAAACCTTTTTGACAAAGTTCTTCGATTCGTTTTTCATCTTCTTCGCGACTGTCCAAGTAATTTTTTAAGTTCTGAGGTTTCCGCTCTTTAGAAAAATCAAAATGAATGGAACAGGAATTCATCAATCGCTCTGTATTCTCAAGAATAAAGGTGTATTCAGAAAAGGCTTTAGCTAGATTTTCAATAGAATACATCTTTTCATTCTCATTACCCTCTTCAGTTTTTTCGAGTTTACTCAATAATGTATTATTATCGATTGCACGTAACAATCGATGCGCATTGAAATCGGCTTTCGTACGAAACGTAACAGCTTGCTGCACGACTAATTTGTCTTTCAATTTTGACAGTCTTGAAAAAGGCAATTTTCGTAAATCGGCAATAGATATTCCAATAAATTCATTGGGTTTAAAGAAGTACATTTCATTTTGCAAGACCTTCTCAAAGGGATAAATTACATAAGCGTTTTGAAACTCAGGGGCGGAAGCAAGAAACTCTTTATCTTCATGTAGATGCTCAGAGAGAAAATTGTTCAACTCAAGATACCCTTCATTGTTTTTGGCGATACCCACAAAACATTGATCTACGCCATTTCTAAAATCGATACCCAAAATAGGTGCTACGTTATACTCAGGAGCCAATCGCACAAAGTTGAGTCCGGCAGAGGTATTGTTGATATCGGTCAATACCAATCGTGTAACATGATTTTCTTGAGCTAGGCGCAGGAGTTCTTTTTCGGAAAATGTTCCGAAGCGGAGGCTGTAGTATGTGTGGCAGTTTAGGTACATGGTACAAGTACCAGACTCCAAATTCCAAATTCCAAAACCCAAATTCCAAAACCCAAATTCCAAATGATGCTCATATAGAAATTATTATTGTTTAGTTTTCGAAGAATTTTGCTTCTTTAGAATCGACGATAGAATATTTCTCAACTCAAGAGCTTCTTGAGTGAGTTCATCTATTTCTGCCTTGGATGCACCATTCAAATCCCCTAGTAGTCTAAGCCAATATTGTGCTTCTTTAGCCTCCTTTCTGGAAATCTTGAGTCTCATTAAAAAATCTTTATCCCCTAGCTTTTCATTAGCTTCGATATAGTTTGCTCCCACCGAACCTGATGCCCTTATAAGTTGTTTACCATCTTCGATATTACTCAGGGTTTTAGGTATAGACCTTACTAGAAGTCTACACTCCTTAGCAAATAAATATGTCCTCTCTTCTAAATTGTAAACTTTCTGTTTTTCCATTTTTTGGAATTTGGGTTTTGGAATTTGGAATTTTATCATTGTTTTCGATGCGCCAGTACAATAGGCGGCTGACCATTAAACGGATTATGCATTCGCCCAATCGTATTCTTTCCCATTGCTGATGCACGCACGACACTTTTATCGCCATAACGATTTCGAATATGGTCCATCGCTTGGTAGAGGTTCAAGGCTTCCTCGGTGTCTTCAAATAGATTGATTTGATAATTTCCACTGACCAAATGCGTAAATCGAATACCTATTAATCGCACTAACAATCTTCGGTTATAAAGTGTTTTGAATAGTTCCAGGATTTTGGGAATCAAGATATGGTCCGCACTGGTATACGGAATACGTATTTGTTTTGAATAGGTATTGAAATCAGAATACCGAATCTTCACTGAAATACAGGCAGTCAACTTTTCACCTCTTCGTAATTGGTACGCCAGATTTTCAGTCATCGCAATCAATAAGCCCCTTAATTTTATAACATCGATGGTATCTTTATCAAAAGTGCGTTCGTTGGAAATTGATTTGCGTTCCCAAAATGGGATTACAGGAGTATGATCGATACCATTAGCACGTTTCCAAATAACGGTTCCGTTTTTACCTAGTACGCGTTGCATAACATCCATAGGCATTTCTTGTACAGTACCCACCTTTCGCAACCCAAGATTTCGAAGTGTTTGATAAGTCTTATCACCCACCATGGGTATTTTCTTGATGGAGAGTGGTGCCAAAAAAGTCTTTTCTAGTCCGTAATCAATTTTCAATTGATTGTTCGGTTTGGCCTCACCTGTAGCCACTTTAGAAACTACTTTATTCGCCGATAGTCCGAAAGAAATCGGAAGTCCTGTTTCTTTTATGATTCTATGTCGAAGCTCAGATGCGTATTTATAAGAACCGAAAAAGCGATCCATTCCTGAAAGGTCTGCATAGAACTCATCGATGCTTGATTTCTCAAATAAAGGAACATACTCCTTTATGATTTCGGTCACTTTATCAGAATGTTGACTGTATGTACCTGCATTGCCCCGAATCTGAACCGCTTCAGGGCATAATTCCTTAGCCATTTTCATGGGCATACCAGAATGAATGCCATAACCCCGGGTTTCATAACTACAGGCTGCCACAACCCCACGGTCGCTAAGGCCTCCGACAAGAATAGGTTTCTTCTCTAAACGACTGTCTAAAAGGCGCTCTACGGATACAAAAAAAGTATCTAGGTCAAGATGTAAAATGTTTTTGGTCATTGCTATCCTAAAAAGAGGATAGCTAATTTATGGAATATTTCCATTTATTTGGATATATTCCATTTTTAATTCCAAATAAATACCTTGAGCTGAAAAATTCAGAGGAGGATTATTAAATCAACTACTCAATATTCTGTATAAAAACCCGAGCTGTTAAATAATTTTTATTTGTTCTGTAGTTTTTCTTTTTCTCGAAGTTTAAGTGCACAACTTCGCCAAACGTATGTTTTTGCTCTAGAACGTAAATAGTTTTTACTAAAGCGGTAAAATCACCTTCTAAGGTAAAATCAAAAGTATTCAATTGACTACTATTAATTTCGAAAGTGTGAGGATCATTAAAATCTATGAGTTTTAGGTTGTTCTTTTCGACTTCAAGAGTAATCACCCTTAAGAGGTTGTTTTCTATAGAGGTATTCCCCAAGTTCATTTTGTTCAAAATAGAATCATAATATATTTTCTTTTGGGTCAGTATTCCCATTTTCTCAGGTGCATTCTCCAGCAATTTCTGTTCTGTCTGTAAAACATTATGTTCATTTTTTAGTCGCAATGTATTTGATATTGCAAACTGGTAACACAAGAACAAGACCAGAAAAATAGCCCCAATCAAAACTATATTTTTGGTTTTACTACTCATTACTGATTATTTTAATAGAAAAATCAGAAATATTCTTTGAGCTGTAGTCGTAATCCGTAGTCTCTACACGATCTATCCATAAAAACTTTTCCAAATCAGCTATCCAATTGTAAAAATCATTACTGTTACTAGCCTTACCTGATATCTTAAGCACTTTATTTTCTAGCACTACAGGTTTTGATTCGCGTAAAGGTTTCTGTAAAGGCTGATACTGTATTTCATTCAACAATATAGAGACAGGAAGACTCTGTGCTAACTCATCTAAAATCTCTGAAGTATTAGAGTTTGCCATTGCTAAAACAGCATTCAACCGTTCTTCTTTCTTCTTTACATCAGCATTTAATTGTACTAACTGTTCTTTATTTGCTTTATTCACCGTTAAGGTTTCTTCCAAAGTATTTACTTGTTCAAAATAGTAATTGAATACCAAAAAATTAATAAACAAAAGGCCAAGTACAAACGCTAATGATGATCTTAACAAGAGCTTAAAATGACGCTTATTTTTGAACTCATTTCCTAAATAGGAATTAACTTCTTTTAAATTACCATCACTATTGAAACTTTTCAATAAGTGTCCCAATACACCAGAAAAAACCAATAGATATGTATTTTTTACTTTCAATCCATTGATCTGATATTCTTTTTGAACTACTACCTCGTCTGACGAATGTGGTAAAGTGTTTTCCATTACTCCTTCATTCAAAATCAAATCAGTATTGGAGAGTGATAGCTTTCCAGAAGGGAAATAGTTCAGACTATTTGAAATCGGAGAAATTCCAATAAAAACATGCTTTACGGGCAATTGTAACTCTGAAAGTTCTTTGAGGTATTTATCAATATGCTCTTTTCTGCAAATAGAAATAATTAAATTCTTATTCGTTCTCACCAACTCGTAATAAAAACTATCAAAATCTAGATTAGGAAAAGCATTGTGCACCAATCCTTTTTGATTAGTATCAGTCGTTGGAGGAAGAATTTTAACCAACACTTTACTCGTGTTGACCACCAAAAATAAGGGAACTCCTTTTTGAATTACCTCAACAAGGTCATTGATAGATGTAAAGACTTCTTCTTGAACAATAAAAAGCTCTTGTTTTTTACGTTGTATTTGAAGTAAATAAAATTCTATACGATTCCCATATTCGCACACTTCAAGACCATAATAATTATCGCCTTCGTTCAAATATGTTTTTATGCGATCTAACACTAGTAGATTACGGTGGGTTTAATAAGAATCGTCAACTTTTGTTTAGAATCTTCTCGTTTCTTTTTACTAAAAAGCCATTTGATAACTGGTATTCGTGCCAAAAACGGGACACCATTGCCAGAGTCATTTTTAACTTTTTCTTCTAGGCCGCCCAGAACGGCTAAGTCTTGGTCTTGCATACGAATAATGGAACTAAATTCTCGAGAAGTGAGTCCGGGAGGGGCTTCATCTTCAATACGTTCCCCACTAAAATCAGATTGTATCACGTTGATTTCTAAAGTCACTTGTCCGTTTCCTGACACCAAAGGTTTTATACTAACCGCAAGTTCAGCATCGATGGGTTGATAATTACGTATTTCAGAAGTAGTAGGAATCTGCGACCCAAAAAAGTTTTGGTTGGTAACCACATAATACGTAGTCTCACCAATAGACATATTAGCACGATGCCCATTCAAAGTAGATAATTTTGGAGTAGATCGTATCTTAAGGTTCCCATTTGCTTCCATTGCTTTTATATTCGCAAAAAATTCAGGCACTACCTTTCCGATATTGAAAGAACCAAAACCGTCAAACCCGCCAATAATCTTGTTTATAGTACTTGCACCAAGGGTAACATCTGCCTCAGGGAAAAGCTTCCCACTAGTATTTACAGGTTCATCACCTATTCCCCAGCTAATGCCAGTTTCGACAGTAGAAGATTTCTTGACTTCAATAAGCATTACCTCTATTAACACAACAGGTACCGGCTTATCTATTTCGGCAATAAACTTTCGAAAGCGATTGATATTAGCAGCAGGACCGCTAACCAAAAAGCTATTTAATTCAAAGTCCATTCGAATATCCAAATCAGCCTTGATATCATCCGGCAGGATATTAACAAGTGCCTCAGCTTCCGAATTATAATTTCCGAAAGAGCTAGCTCCGGTATTAAGACTTCTAGAATTATTAAACCCTTGATTATTTCCTAAGCCTTGATTACCACCAAACCCCTGATTATTTCCAAATCCTTGATTATTCCCGAATCCTTGATTACCGCCTAAATAGTTAACACCACTATTGACAGTTCTTCCAGATCGTCGATTACCAAATGAAGATTGTTGGGGGTTTCCTAATAATTCAACTGAACGATGCATTAACTGCACTACTTCTACTTTTCGAACACTCAATTGATCTGCTGTACCGAAAAAGTAGACATCATTTTCTTTTTTGAATGTAAAGTTTACGGGCGCAGCACTTGAAGCGTTCGATTGTGATAGATTTGTATTCTGAGATCTATTCTGATTTGCAGTAGTTCTGGCCGTGTTGGCTGTATTCAAATTGCCAGAAAAAGAAACTTTAGTACCACTTTCGAACATACGTTCTAACAACTCATCATAATAAATTTGTTTGGCTTTGAACGTAATATTTCCAGCCTTTTCTAGTGGTGTTGCTGTGTAAATATCTAAATGAAGGTCATCACTTATAGCATTGATCACGTCGGCAATGGGGACATTCTCAAAATTAACGGTTACAATTCGCTTAAGTGAGTCTATTACTTCATAATTAAAATCACTTCCACCGGCAGATCTTGAAAAAGAACCTCGCGAATTAGCACTTGCTCCTGCCGCATTTTGAGGATTCTCTGGTTGGTCAAAAAGATAAAAACCTTCTCTTGATTTACTAAGAGAAAGGCCATTCATATCAGCAAGTTTTTTCATAGCGGTGTCAAAAGGAACACCTTTCAGGTATAGGTTGAGGGGAATGCTTTCCATACCATTATTATACAACATGTTTTGACCTGAGATATCGATAATTTTTCGAAAAACGCTTTCCAAAGGCACATCATTCAAATCCATAGAAATAATGTTGTTTATAGCATCGAAGTTTACGATAGCTTCGGGTTCTATAATTTCAGGAGGAAGGGGAACATATTGACTAATGGACAGAATACTGCCCGTAAAGCTAATATCTAATTCATATTCTTTAACCAAAAAAAGAAGCAGGTCACCGACGGTTACATTTGAGAAATTATTTACAATATTAATTCCTTGTAAACTCTGATCTAAATTGATATTTATTTTATGCACCCTTGAAACCGCGAGCAAAAAATTGGTTAGGCTTACATTAGTAACATTGATATCGAGTTTCAAGTTTTCGGTAAGGCCGGTATTATCAACAGCCAAAGATTCTAGGTTGTTTTTAATATTTTGAATTCTACTTTCTTCCTGCCCATAAAAATAGAGGGAGCATAGCAAAAAGGCGAAGAACAATTTCTTTTTCATTTCTTAATTGGTTAGCAGTGAATACACTTCCTCAATGGTGGTTTCTCCATTCTGAATCATTTGTAAGGCATTCCGTTGTAAGGTAACAATTTTATTCTCCTCCAAATAGTCATCGATTTGCATCGCATTATTCTTAATACGTAATACCAGTTCTTTTGTAATGGGGATAATTTCGTAAATCGCTTTTCTACCTTTGTAACCGGTATGGTGACAATGCGTACATCCTTTAGCAACATAGTGATCTGTCATTGACTGCGGTGGAACAAAAGCGTCGGGAAATGAATCAGCTGATACTTTTTCTTTCTCTTTACAATGCGTACATAATTTTCTTACCAAACGCTGTGCTACACTCATGTTCAAAGTTGTAGCTATAAGAAAGGATGGTATACCCATATCAATCAAACGAGAAATCGTTGCCCATGCTGAATTCGTGTGAATCGTAGATAAAACCAAACGACCAATTAGTGCTGTTCGAATCGCCATATTTGCCGTATCAACATCTCGTATTTCACCCACCATAATTACATTAGGGTCTTGCCTTAAAAATGTGCGTAAGGCTTTCGAAAAATCTAAGCCGATATTCTCTTTTAATTGCACCTGATTAATACCCTCTAAAGTATATTCTATTGGGTCTTCTATAGTAAGAATATTGGTTTCAGCAACGTTTAACAATTTCAGAGTAGCATAAAGTGTTGTTGTTTTTCCAGAACCGGTAGGGCCAGATATTAAAATAATTCCATTCGGTTTTCGCACGGCTTCTTTATAAATGCGCAGTTCTTCATCGGTAAAACCCAAATCAGTGATATCTAAAGCAGCGGCATCTTTACTTAGAATACGCAGTACTATTTTTTCGCCAAAAAGAGTGGGCAGGGATGATACTCGAATATCAAATTCATCATTTGAAGATTTCACTGTAATTCGACCGTCTTGAGGCAGTCTTTTCTCTGAAATATCTAAATCAGCTTTTATTTTTATTTTATTGATAATAACTGGATACTCACGGATGGGTATGTTGAATTGTTCTACTAATTTACCATCTAATCGAAAGCGAATCCTGCATCGCGTCTCATAGGGCTCAAAGTGAATATCGCTACTCCCAATTTCTTTTGCAGTGAACAATATTTTTTCTAAGAAATCAGGTGTGTAGCTAAGATCACTATTTTCTTTGTTCACCGACTGACGGTAATTGGCCGTTAGATAATCTTGAAGTTTTGCAGTTTCACAAGGTTCTAAAATCACATTAGTATTTAGCACAATTTGAAGTTCTGCCGAAAGCGTTTCTGGCGAAGCACTATCTGTTCTAAAAAATAAAGATCCGTTTTGCTCGTCAAAAGGCACAATACGATAATGAAACGCCTGTTCAGCATTAATGCGTTGTTGAAGATGAACGGGTATTTTATAGTCAGTCGACATTTTTACAAGATATAAAACGAAGGTGATTTAAAAAGCATGCTAGTCAATAGCACTAGTATTAGATACAACCCCATAAAGCCTGCAAGAGGTACTGTAGGGAGTTGAAATTTTTTCTTGAGTACCAAATAGGAAATTAAAGAAAAAAAAATGGCCCCCGCAAATAACACAATAAAAGTAATCGGCGGAAAACCCATGCCAATAGCATAAAAGATTAGGATATCTCCTACTCCAAGACTATTATTAATAAATGTTTTTTTTAGTATAAACTGCGCATACACAAAAAGAATTGCAAGTATTAATGTAATCAGCAGCATATTCGTTGCTATGCTAATTAAAAAAAAAGATAAAGTGGTTTGTTGAAAAAAAAGGAAACTCAATGCAAGACCTAATATGGGAAACAAAAACCAAAAGACCATTCGTTCCTTAAAATCTTGATAACAGATTAGGGCACAACAAACAATAATCAAGATCTTTAAAGCAATGGTCAATCCTTTACAATTTGCTTTGGAGTACCATTTTCATCTATTTCCCAAACATTGAAAATGCCATCTCCATCAAAATCTGTAATAGCCTCAGCTCTTGCTTTAAATGTAGCATTATCGGCACTTATAATTTGATACGTATAGTTCGCTGTACCATTTTCTTTAATGGTCTTCGGAGCTTCAAAATCAAGTTCATTAAAATCGGCACTGTACTTACTATACATGTAACGATATGTACTCTGGGCATTAAAAACTGCCTTGAGTTGTATTTGTGCTTCTACACTTTTTGCCTTAGTAATCAAGGGCATTAGGTTAGGTAATGCTAATAACAAAAGAATTCCGATAATAGCCAATACTATTAACATCTCTTGTAGGTTAATTGCGGGAATTTTTTTCTTTAAGAACATAAGTTTAATAAGTTTCACGAAGTTAAAACTGTATTTCAAAAAAGCCTGTTAATTCTTATTTATTTTGAAATTAGCCTTGAAATATAAAAAATAATTGTCGAAAACAACATTTATTCAAATACTACTTTGTAGCCATGAACACTACTCTCTTATAAGAATTAATAAATATGCGGCTTATCATTCGTACTCTGTTTGTAATCCTTTTATTCATTTTAATTTTTATTTCTTTTGCAGTTTGTAAATATTTTATATCTTCATTACTCGTTCGAGAAAGTCCCTTTTTTCTGCAACGAACGCAACCAAAACACCAACCAATACCTTTGGCACATTTAATTTTTAACCCCCGCTCTACCTCAAATCTCTTCGGTGAAAGAGACCATCTACAGCACTACAATTTCAAACTTTTTACCAATAGATACAATAACAAAAAAATTGTCCTAAATCTTCAACTTTTTACAAATACAGAACTTCTAAAAATAAATTAACGCTATTCTTGAATCAAGAATAGCCTACACAACTAAAAAAGCTTTCAAAAATACTATAAACCTTTACTCATGAAAAAATTACTCTTAGTTCAACTTCTTTTTATCTCAAGCCTTATGGGCTATTCTCAGAACAATATCTTAGACCCTTCTACATGGTCTGTGGGTACTGGTTCCGCACCTGGCTTTTCAAGATTAGGCACCGATGCTGAAAATGTTCGTGAAATCGGAGTCAACCCCCATGGTGATAATGCAGTACTATGGAAAGCAGTACCCGACGCAGCCAATAACGGAGATGGTGGATGGAATGGAAGTTGGTACAACATCGACCACACTAAAAACTACCGTTTCTCTGTTTGGATAAAAAAAACAAACTCATCTGATGGTAGAACCTATTTCGGACTCTATACCCGTGATGGTGCTAATGTAAACGCAACCTTAGATTTAGATGGTGCTCCTCGCTCAAATGCGTATTTCTGGTACGGCGATCTACCCGTATTAGACAAGTGGTATCTATTAATAGGCTATATCAATAACAGTGGTCATACGGGTCAAACTGTTCGAGGAGGGGTTTATGACCCTGTAAGTGGGGTAAAAGTAGTAAACGGTATACGTGATTTTAAATTCTCAAATGGTGCTGCAAGGTTAAAACATAGAGCATATTTATTCTATGATACCAATACGAATGATCGACAGTTTTACTGGAACCCAACTGTATACGAAGAAAACGGACAGGAACCCACCATTCCTCAAATGTTGAATCCAGGTACTACCCCTGGAGGGGGAGACACCGTTTGGGAAACCTCAGGAAGTGACATCAATTATGTAGCCGGTAATGTAGGTATCAAAACCACAAGCCCTGATGAGGCGCTAACTGTAAAAGGCAAAATACACGCTGAAGAAGTACGGGTAGACCTTTCTGTACCAGCACCTGACTATGTCTTTAAATCAGATTACAATTTGATTTCTCTAGAAGAAGTTCAAAATCATATTGACAAGCACGGCCATTTGCCTAATATTCCTTCTGCTTTGAAAATGGAAACCGAAGGTGTCGAACTAGGTACCATGGAAATGAAACTGCTCGAGAAAATTGAGGAGCTTACCCTTTATGTTTTAGAGCAGGACAAGGTCTCCAAAGCACAAAAAGAATTAAATAAAGAGCTTCTCTTCAGGTTGTCAAAGTTAGAGAAGATGAAATCGCCAAAAGAATAACCTCTCATAAAAGTGCTTTTCAACCATTTAAAAATCAATCACCTGTTAAAATGAAAAAAATTGTATTTAGTATAGCACTTTTTGCTTCGATTAATATGTTCTGTCAGGAATTCTCTCAAGAACTAACGCAAGTGATTCCCCCATCGCCAACGGCTTCTTCCTTAGGCAAATACGGTGAAGTTCCAGTGAGTTACAATATTGGTTCTCCAAGTATAAACATCCCTCTTTACAACGCCAATGGTCATGGTATACAAGTACCCATTTCATTAAGCTATCACGCGTCGGGAATTAGAGTTGAGGACAATGCATCATGGGTAGGGATGGGCTGGTCATTAAATGCAGGAGGTGTCATCACAAGATCGGTTAAAGGTGCTCCTGATGATTCGCAGATTGGCCTCAGAAACAACACTTTACCAACTGACGCGCAAATTAATGATCCTTCTCAAACCGATAATATAGGCCAGTATTTTGGCCCTCAGACTTCTCCTGATGGAATCGGAGTAAAAGATAGGGAACCAGATTTATTCTATTATAATTTCATGGGGGCATCCGGTAAGTTATACTTCGATGAAAACAACGTGGTAGTAACTAAGCCATACAATAGCATTAAGGTAGAACCCATATTCTATGGAGGGGAAATTGATCGTTGGGTTATTACGGACCAAGGCGGAATGCAATATTATTTTGGATCTGATTCAAGCCCGGCCACCCTTGGCAAAGAAAGAACATCAACAGGAAACGAACCTACTTTTACTTCAGCTTGGTACTTAACAAGGGTTTTCAATCCAAAGACAAATGGAAATATCTATTTTGAATACGATGACAATACGGCAAAGACAGAAAAGCCTAAAAATCAATCTTTAGAATGGTATTATTTTCAAGAATTATTCACGAATCCTCAATTTGGATTTTTAAATTCTTTACAAACAAATCCTAGTTTTGAATCACCTTCTTCCGCCAAGACTACAGTTTCTGGAAATCGTGTTTTAAAACGTATTCTATGTCCGAATGGTACCATCGAATTTACGACCACCTCAAACCGAGCGGATATAGAAGATGAGTTGGAATTGAGTAAAATAGAAATATTTGAAAACGGAACTAATTTGATTAAGAGTTTTCAGTTCAACTATGATTTTATAGGTAAACTCTATTTGGAAGGGATAGATGAATATGATAATCTTACACAGGAATCCAAACCCCATATATTCGAATACGAGCCCAAAATACCAAATGGAGCATCGAACGATCAAGACTTTTGGGGATTCTACAATGCAGCCGGAAATTCCAATCTAATCCCCATAATTTACTCCGTAAACAACCCCTATGGACAATACCAAGCCAATCGTTTGCCTGACGAAACCGCTATGAAACGAGGTACAATTAAAAAGATAACATATCCTACCAAAGGAAGTACCGAATTCTATTTTGAAGCACATAGAGCTTTTACCCCACAATACGATGATCCTTACAGCCCGTTTTTATTGAATAGTAAAACCGATGTAAGCCTCACATCGACACAGGGGGAATATAAAGAAGCCCTATTTTCTATAGAGACTTCTGAAAACCAAAACATATTATTCGACATTGATTTCACATTCTTTAGAGATGAATATAATACCAACAGGCCAGCGGCTTATTTACACCGTTTTGAAAACGGTTCTTGGGTAGAAGTCAGATCTTGGTGGCCCGACTACCCCTCTATTGCTGATCAAAGTTTCAACACATCCCTAGAATTAACCCCTGGGGACTACAGGTTCATTCTTACGGATATGCCTTGTGCCGACCCTTTAAATGAATGTTACGTCGCGGAACCAGAGGAATTGGAAAAAATATTCGTGACTTATGCCAATTTTTCGTATTTGAACAATTCAGATACCGACCTTATTAATACAGAAATAACCGCTGGTGGGCTACGCATTAAAAACATTATCAACAAAGATTCGGATGGGTCTATTATCAATCACAAACGATTTACCTATGAGCAAGGTAAATTAATTACGTTTCCTGTGCATTATACTACCTACGAACAGTTAATGTATAATGGTTGGACTTACAACGTCTCATTGGATTGTTGGATAGGTACTAGTATCGGTTCCTACGAAATTTATAGCATTAGTTCAAGCAGTTTGGCCGTACTAGGTGCAGCCCAAGGAAGCCATGTGGTTTACTCAAAAGTGACCGAGGAAAATGTAGATGAAAACAATGAAAACAATGGGTACGTGGAATACCAGTACTACGTTCCTGCTTCGCTTCAAAACCCTAGTGAAAATCCGTATTTACCTCCGTTCCCACCAGAAAAAGATATTAGTGATATTACCAATAAATTACATAAGCAAATAACATTTGATAAAAGTGGAACCAAACTTCAAGAAGTTACTAGCGACTATACTTTCACAAGCCCTGAAATTCCGACCTATGAAGTAAAGGGTTTATCAATAAAAGAAAAAAGAAGACGTATTAGAACTGGAAATGTTTGTTCTCCCCCTTTCTATAACGCGAGTCAGTCCTATTTCTATAATTACTCTTTTTACGAACTAGAAACTTCATGGATTAAGATGAATTCGGTGACCACTGTAAATTATGATGAGAACGGACAAAATCCAGTGACTAACATTACAAATTATTTCTACGATAGTACCGTACATCTTCAACCTACAAGAACAGAGACTTCGGCTAGTGATGGTAATACAGTTTTTACACAGACTTATTATCCAGATGATATAGTAAATACAGCTTCTTTAGGGAGTAACGATTTACTCAATCCTGATGAACTCGATGCAATTGAAGAGTTAAAAGTCAGTGGCCAACATCGCATTGCTGAACCAGTTCAAATAGAAACTACTATAAATGGTAATTTAACCCGACAACGCACAAATTATAAGAACTGGACCGATACCGGACTCATTTTACCAGAAATTGTTCAGACCGGAAAAGGCACTAGCCCTTTACAAGATCGAACCAGCTTTACAAGCTACGATGACAAAGGAAATATTCAGGAAATCAACAGAATTGACGGCCCACCAATATCGTATTTATGGGGTTATAACAAAACTTTTCCAATTGCAAAGGTCGAAAATGCCTCATATAATGATTTGGCGCAAGCCCTTGGTGTCACAGTTACTCAGCTAAAGTTATTGGACGAAGATGATCTTTCACAAATAAATGGTCTACGAAGTTCATTGCCCGAGACAATGGTATCTACCTATACTTACGATCCACTTGTCGGTATTCGCACCATGACCGATCCCAAAGGATATATAACCCGATACTCCTATGACAATTTCAACCGTCTAAAAGAAGTTCGAGACCAAGACAATAACTTACTTACCGACTACCAATACCATTATAAAAACTAACCAACCATGAGAACAAGCAATAAATTTCTTTTCTTAGCCATCCTCTGTATGCTCATGGGGCTCAATACGAATCTGTCTGCACAATGTACTATAAGTAGCATTTCACCTTCATCGCTCTCCTTCTCCAATTCAGGTGGAACACAAAATATTACGGTCAATTATTCCGGCTCACCTTGTTTTGGATCGATCAGTTTCACAGGAGTTCCCTCCTGGTTAACGGTGACCCAAACCAATCAAAATACTATTCAAGTTGTTTGTCAAGCAGGCAGCACAAGTGAAAGTACTTTAATCGATTATTCCTACAATGGGTCATTTGGTGGTTTCAGTGTTAGTCGTACGGGTACTCCTTCTACATGGTATCGCGATTTTGATAATGATACTTTTGGAGATCCCAATACTACACTATCACAAGTCTCTCAACCTTCGGGGTATGTGAACAATGCTAACGACTGTAACGATTTCAATGATGACGTATATCCTGGAGCTCCCGAAATATGCGATGGTATCGACAATGATTGTGATAATCAAATCGATGAAAATAATACTATCGCAAAACCAACTACTTCTAATGCAAGCCCAACACGTTGTGGTCCAGGTACGGTGAACCTTACTGCAAACCCAGGATCGGGGGGGAATGGTGTACGATGGTACGATGTTCCTGCAACCGGACCTTCTTATCTCAGCGACAACACCTCTTTTTCACCGACTGTTAATTCAACTCGTTCATATTGGGTATCAACGGTGAACACACAATCCGGCTGCGAATCGAGCCAGCTTCTAGAAATTATAGTTACAATTAGCGCAAACCCCTCAACACCAAGTGCTAACAATGCATCTCGTTGTGGCACGGGCTCAGTGACGTTATCCGCCGCACCCGGTACGAATGCTAATACCATACGATGGTTTAGTGCGCAAACCGGAGGTACATTATTAGAAACCGGTTTGAATTTTAATACCACACCCATAAGTGTTACAACTTCATACTATATCGAAAGTTTTAATGAGAGCAGCGGTTGTTGGTCTTCACCTCGTCAAGAAATCCAGGCAGTGGTCAATCCACTGGTTTTGGAAGCTATGGGTACGAATACAGGGCGCTGCGATGCTGGTTCCGTTATCTTGACCGCCGTTCCAGGTAACAATGGAAATACAATTCGCTGGTACAGTGAACCAACTGGTGGTTCGGTATTAGCTACTGATACGACTTTCACCACACCAAGCCTTTCTGAAACCACGACCTACTATGCAGAAAGTTATAATGATGGCACCGGATGTTTTGCGACAACCAGAACAGCCATTCAAGCTCAGATTTCTAGCACGATAGCCTGGTATGCCGACACAGATAATGACGGTTATGGAGATCCAAATTTTAGTGTACAAGATTGCTCTCAGCCTGCAGGTTATGTCTCAGATAATACCGATTGTGATGATACCGATGAAGATATTAATCCCATTACAATCTGGTATCAGGATGGCGATAATGACGGCTTTGGCGACCCCAATAGCACATTGGTTCAATGTGATCAACCCACGGGCTATGTATTAGATAGTTCTGATAATTGCCCTTCGGTCAATGACCCAAGCAATTCGTGTGAGGTGGTAACACCTCGAAGTAGTGACCCTCAAGAACATAACTATATCTATACACGTGCCTATCAAATAGAAAGACCCAATCCGACAACGAATTTCTTCGACTCTGATAATGACTTGATTCAGGACATTACCTTTTTCGACGGTTTAGGTAGGCCTTTACAACAAGTTGCCATTGATCAAACCCCAAATAAGGATGATATCATCACTCATATTGCATATGATCGCTTCGGACGAACGGAAAAGAGCTATCTGCCTCATGATGATCCCGGGAATCTTGGAGATTTTCGACCCATGGCGGAGGCCAATACCATGATGCATTATGATAACATAAAGTATGATAACACGCCTAACCCTTATAGTGAAATAAAGTTCGAACCATCACCATTGAACCGAGCAAAAAAGCAGGCCGCACCTGGCGCCCCTTGGGCAATGGACGAGGGACATGAAATCGAATTTGAATATTTAGCCAACACCGCTGCAGATCAGGTAAAACAATTCGATGCCAATACCAGCGAGAATGTAACTAATGGGGTTTATACCTACACTCCCACTTTGGTTCTAAAACCTGACAATAATGGGCAATATGCTGCTGGCGAGTTGATGAAAATGGTGACCAAGGACGAAAACCACGATTCCGGAAAAGACCATAGCACAGAGGAGTTCACTGATAAGCAAGGGCGCGTAGTACTTAAACGTACCTATGACAACGAAATACCACATGACACCTATTATGTCTACGACGATTTCGGTAATTTGAGTTATGTACTGCCTCCGAAAATGGATGGTTCTATTGCCAACCTAGATGAGCTTGGTTATCAATACGTCTACGACAACCGCAACAGACTTGTCGAAAAGAAAATACCGGGAAAAGGTTGGGAATATATTATCTACAATGACCTTGACCAGCCCATCTTGACACAGGATGCGAACCAAAGGGTGAAAGACCCGACTTCCGATGAATGGCTATTTACCAAATATGATGCTTTCGGAAGAGTGGCCTATACGGGTAAGGCAACGAGTGCGAACGGCGCCTTAAGGACCGATATACAGGATGAGGTAAATAATCTTACTGAAGCTTTATGGGTAATAAAGACAGACGAGGTAGATGCTTCAAACGCATATGGGGGCACCACGGTATACTATGATAATGGAGCCTACCCACACAACGGAAACCTTGCCTTAGCAAATCCTTTGGTAAACCTTACGGAAGTGCTGACGATCAACTATTATGACGACTACAACTTTAACCGAAATGGTATCGATTTGATAGTCGGTAATATCTATGACCGAGCTATTAGCTCAAGCACGCATGGCTTAGTTACAGGCAGCAAAGTCAAGGTATTGGAGACCAATGACTGGATTACCTCGATCACCCAGTTCGATGACAAGGGAAGACCGATCTACATGGTATCAAAGAACGATTATCTGGGTACCCTGGACGTGACCCGAATGAAAATCGATTTTGTCGGCCGAACCTTCAAGAGCCGTACTGAACATACCAGAAATAACACGACCATAGTTACCATCGATAGTTTCACCTATGACCATGTAGGCAGGCTCTTGGCACAAACCCAATGCGTGGGTGATCAGACCTTGAGTGATAACTGTGAAGGAACTGGTGGTAATGGTATAGATGCCGACATAATCGTATCAGGGTACATAAATACAGATCGTGTCGCTACCAATAGTATGGTGGTTAGACCTAACGCAACTATTGTACCCAATGTAGTTTTAAGAATCGACCCCAATGCTACAGGTGGTGACTCTGGTGAAGCTGAATTAATCGTTCTCAATTCCTATGACGAGCTCGGTCGATTAGACAACAAGAAAGTGGGAGGTGATGCCGATACTTCCGATGTACTAAGTTCTGTAGGCTTACAGACGGTCAACTATGATTATAATGTACGAAACTGGCTCAAAAGCATAAACAACCCGAATGCTATGGGTGATGACCTATTTGCGTTTGACATCAAATACAACGATGTGGGAGACCCCAATAGAAGATTGTATAATGGTAATATTTCTCAAACTGTTTGGAATTCTGCCAATAATGCGCTCGCTGGTAGTTCGGCAAGCAGAAATTACGTCTACACCTATGACCCCCTGAACCGAATTACATCAGCAATCGACGATACGAGCGACAATCGGTACAGTCTGACCAATATCGAATACGACAAGAACGGCAACATCCAGAAACTCAAAAGGAACGGGCATACGAATAATGGTGCTACAAGCTTTGGTGTAATGGATGACCTGACCTACTCCTATACGGGAAATCAATTGAAAGCCGTGGATGATGATATCGCCTCAAGTGCCACGCAGGGTTTTGTGGACGGTGCTGAACTTTCAACCGAATATACGTACGATTCAAATGGAAACGTTTTGACCGATGCCAATAAAGGTATAATCGATATGGAGTATAATCACTTCAACTTGCCTATACTAGCTGATTTTGGTAGTGGAAACAAAATCGAATATATCTACGATGCCCTCGGAAACAAACTAAGGAAAAAAGTTACCGATGTTACGAGCGGAAACAAGGAATCAGATTATGCGGGCAACCATGTTTATGAAAATGGTTCTTTAAAATTCTTTACCCATGCCGAAGGTTATGTACAGGCTGATGGCAATGGAGACTTCTCCTATGTATACCAGTACAAAGACCATTTGGGGAATGTGAGGTTGTCGTATTCGGACAACAATAACGATGGTTCCGTGGACAGCTCCGAGATTATCGAGGAGAAAAATTATTACCCTTTTGGATTGATCCATAAAGGGTATAATATGAACATCAATGGCATACAGAACAATTACCTGACCTATAACGGCAAGGAATTTGATATGTCATTGAACATGAACATGTACGATTTAGGAGCAAGAATGATGGACCCCGCATTGGGCAGGTTTATGAACATCGACCCAATGGCCGATTTTGTGAACTATCAATCCCCTTATGTGGTTGCGGACAACAATCCTATATATTTTGTTGATGAATATGGATTCGGAAAAAGAGGGCGAGTAAAATGTAAAACAGGTTGTAGTTTTTTTGGTAGATTGTTTAGGTCAATAGGTAGAGGCATAAAATCAATAGGGAAATTATTCAAAAACAACAAGAATAAATACAGAAATGCTGGATTTGTATTCCCAAGTGGCCCCAATAGTAATGGTAGTAATAATGATGATGACGATAATGATTCCGAAACTGGAAATACTAGGCCGAATATAAACCTATTAAACTTTAATTTTGGCAATTCAGGAATAGGTCAGGTGGATGGGCCTAATTTTGGGCCGACAATTGCAAACCCATTGGAATCGCCCGAAAGACCACGAGGTCGGATTTTAGGTGTGACTTTACCTGGTCCTCGACAAACTATCAATATACCCACCAATATAAGATTTTCGGGACGTGATGGCTTAACCTTAAATAGAAGGAATGCAATGACCAATAGGACTCTTACTGCTTTATTGGCAACTTTGACTGCGGACCCGAACTTGACAATGATTATTTCTAATAACACCTTTGCAGTAAATAGTTTGAATAACCCAGCAGATATTCAGCAGTTGCAAAACCGAAGTAATACCAGAGCAAGAGCTATTAGACAATTTTTTATTAATAATGGAATTAACCCTAATAGACTTAGTTTGGGCAATCCCAATATAATATTCCAAACTCTAAGACAGCAAACTGTTATACAAAGGTCGGGGCAAAACATTTCGATAACTAATACTGGGCAACAATGAAAAAAATAATTTTCTTCTTTTTAATATCTATAAGTCCATTAATGTCAAATGGACAGGGATTGATTGTTGAAAATGATTCGCTCATCCTATGGCAAAAGGAGCGATTATTAACATGGGAAGATTTTATTAAGAAAGGAGAAAAGCCTAAGGACATTCATTTAATCCATCAAGTAGCAGAGACAGTTCCAGAAATGATGGTTTTTTATATCAAAGATGATAAGGGGAATGAAAATCCAGTTCCATTATGTTATTTTCAAAAATATAGTTCTTGGAGCGTCACTTCGGATAAAGAAACCTTAGAACATGAACAACTACATTTTGATATTATGGAACTCTATACTAGAAAGCTTAGGAAAAAGTTTAAGGAGTTACTTTCCCTAGATGCCTATACAACATCTGAAACTTTTAATTATTGGGTTAATAAAGTGTTTTTAGAATGTAAAAATATACAGGATAAATATGACGAAGAAGCTTTATTAAATTATCCCAAGCAACAAGAATGGCGCAAATGTATAGACAAGGAATTAGAAGAACTGAAAGAATATGAATTTATTCCCAAACAATAACTTAAAGAAGAACCGCCCACCGAGGCGGTTTTTTTATGCCTTAAAGTGCCGCTACGTTCTTGTTGAAAAAGTCCTTGAACTTCGATTTTGTGAGCATGGAATCGATAATACGGAACAGGGCTTTTTTATCCTCTTCTTCCAATTGCTGAATCAGGTTGATACGTTCGGAAACGGATTTGTCCACGATACTGACTTCTTCGGGAACATTGCCCGACATGTGCACGAGCTCGTCAAGACTTACCCCGAAATATTTTGCCAGTTTATCGGCCACCCCCGCTAGCGCTCGTCTGTGACGAGTGCCGTGTCGAGTAAGAAATACGAATAGAACATCAAAAAACCAGAGCTACTCCCACTGTGCGAAGTATACTGCGCGAAGTTTGCAACTTCGCGCCGAACTGAGTGAGCAATAACACCATGAAATGTTTAAAAACAACAGTTACAAAGCTGTGGTTCTCAGCACATGAAAAGCCACGAAGTTGCGAATTTCTAGAAGTACGATAGTCTAAGAACTCCTTACAAAACACCTCTTACCTAATTTGTAATCCCTTTACAAATAATCACATCTATTTCTTTTGCCAAATGTAAATATTTTATATCTTCATAGCTCGTTCGAGAAAGTCCCTTTTTTCTGCAACGAACGCAATCAAAACACCAACCAAGACCTTTGACACATCTAGTTGTTAACCCCTGCCCTACCCCAAAGCTCTTTTGTGAAAGAGCGTATCTACAGAACTACAATTTCAAACTTTTTACCAACAAGTCCAATAACAAAAAAGTTATCCTCAATCTTCAACTTTTTACAAATACAGAACTTCTAAAAATAAATTAACGCTATTCTTGAATCAAGAATAGCCTAAACAACTAAATAAACTTTCAGAAATACGACACTTTTAAAAATTACGATCAGAAATACTATAAACCTTTACTCATGAAAAAATTATTCTTAGTTCCACTATTTTGTATCGCAGGCCTTATGGGCTATTCTCAGAACAACCTAATCGATGATTCTTCTTGGACAGAAGGCAACGGATCTGCTACAAGATTTACCAGATACGGAACAGATGCCAATAGTCTTAGAGAATTTGGTCCAGGCCCTGCTGGAGAAAATGCATTACTGTGGAAAGCGATTCCGAACACAGCTGCTGGTGCCAATGCAGATGGAGGTTGGACAGGAAACTACAAAACCATTGACCCTACTAAGACTTACCGATTAAGCGTTTGGGCAAAAAAGACAAATTCAAACGATGGTCGTGTCCTACTAGGAATGATCGTAAAAGATGCGGGAAGCGTGAACTCGGCCTTACGATTGAATGGAAACGCAATCAATTCGCCTTACTTTATTAATGGAGATCTACCAAACTTAGATCAATGGTATCTTCTAGTAGGAGTTATACATGGCAGCGGCCATACGGGCACGGCTATAGAGAGCGCGGTATATGATCGTCAAGGTAATGCCGTTTCTGGCCTAAACGTTAATGATTTTAAATTCGCCCCCAGTGCGACTCGTATTCGAGAAAGAGTTTTTCTAAATCTAGACAATACTGCAGAAGACAATTTATTTTTCTATGCGCCAACCCTATATGAAGTAAACGGACAAGAACCCCCTATTGAAGATCTTTTAGGTTCTTCAACAGTTTGGAATATTCAAGGTAACGACGTTTTTTACAATTTGGGCAATGTTGGTATTGGCACCGATAGCCCTGATGAGGCGCTAACTGTAGATGGTAAAATTCACACAAGAGAGGTCAGGGTAGACATTCAAGCACCTTTCGTACCTGATTATGTTTTCTATGATGATTATAATCTCAAAACTTTAGAAGAGGTTCAAAACTTTATTGATGCCTATGGACATCTGCCTAATATTCCGTCGGCAAAAGAAATGGAAAAAGAAGGTATGAACCTTAAAGAAATGAACTTGAAACTGCTTGAAAAAGTTGAGGAGCTAACACTCTATATTCTTCAGCTTCAAGAAAATCAGAAGCAGTTGACTAATAAGCTTAAGCAAATAGAAAATCAAAATTAAGAAATTCACAAAAGATATAACTCCAGTAAAGTAGGTGTAGTATCATTTCTTTGAAAGCATTCCTAAAAAAGCTTGCTCATCCAAGTATTTACTCAAAAAATAGACTAGAATGAAAAAACAGGAATATTTGAATCAAACTAAGGCAGTCATTTTATCCGTTTTAGCAATCCTGTGCATGACAAGCATAGTTGCGCAAGAACTAGATCATGATGCCTTCTCCGTTACCGAAAATATACCCAAAAGTCCTGAGGCTTCTAGTTTAGGACAATATGGTGATATTGCCGCCAACCCTTACAATGGAAAAGCAAATATTTCGGTGCCTATTTACAATCTTAATTTCGAAGGATTACAGATTCCAATACAATTAAGTTATGATAGTGGTGGGGTAAAAACAATGGCCGAGGCTAGTTGGGTCGGTTTAAATTGGTCCTTATCTACGAATTTTGGTATTTCAAGACAGGTTAACGCACTTGATGACCTAAGATTTGGTCTAGGCTATGTCTATACCAATTATGAAGTAAACCCTAACATTGGTACGGGAGGCAATCCAAATATTGCTTACGATGACATTTTAGATATCCATGCAAGTTTTCAGCCAGATGCAGGACCATCCCAACAAATAGACATGCAACCTGATATTTTCGATGTGAATCTATTTGGGATGAGCTATAAGTTTCGATTAAAGAAAAAAGGCCCTAGCTCAATCATTGAAGCTCATGTATTTGACAATAATAATGTTCAAATTGAATTTGACCTAAATAATGAAACCTTTACCATAATTGACGAAAGAGGTTTTATATATGAATTTCTTACTAAAGATTACAGCACTACCTTTTTTACTGATGGACCTGGGTCTGGAGATAAGGCCGTTGCCCTTACCAATATTCTAGGAGATGTGAATAAGGCCAATGAAAGTCTAATTACCTCATGGTACTTAGACAAAATTACCTCTCCGAACCAGCGTGTTTTGAATTTTGACTATACCGCTGGAGCTTATTTTACCTTCCCAAGTTACTCCGGTACCGTAAGGGTCGTTGATGCCAATAATGTCACCTTTGTCAATTCGAATGGTGAAGATACTACTGCCCCAGGAATCGAAGGTGAAATTTACTCTGCTTCTACAACTATTGTAGAGAATAATTATTTAAATCGAATTTATGGAGATTTTGGTGAGGTTAATTTCGTACTCTCTGGAAGGGACGATCTTTTATCTGGTTTTACTTTTCAAAACACCATAGGTGCAAGCAATTTTGTTTTTAGCACCTCTTCCGGACTATACTCCACATGTCAAGGAGACGTAAATTGTGTTCCTAGCGCTGGTTACATTAATCGTTTTAGTCAGAAACTTGACAGAATAGAAGTCGTAAACTCAAGCAACAATACGGTTCTAAATGCTGATTTCACCTATTCGTATTTTAATGCAGATGATCAAAATACTATTGACAAAGAAAAGTATATTCGACTTAAGTTAGATCAGGTTAGTGTTAATGACCAGAACTATCTCTTTGATTATGAGCAACCGAACGAGCTACCTGCAAAGGACACCTTTGATTCTGACTTTTGGGGCTATTACAATGGATCTGGCAATACCAAAAACGTGCCGAGAATTGGTAGGTTTATTACATCAGAAATATCCATTAACGGACTTACACATATTGGTCAATCCTATATAAACTATGATGCTGGGGCTGATAAAGGGCCAGATTTCGGATATGGCAAATTTGGGCTACTTAATAGAATCGTTTATCCAACAGGTGGATATACATTTCTTTGCTATGAACCTCATGAGGCAGTTATTACGGCGCCGCAACCCTATATTGTAACTAGTGATTTTTCCTTTGTTGGAGTAGATCGATATAAATGGACGAACCTTACCGATGAATCGAATTACCATTTTGATTATCAATATCTTAAAAAGGCTCAAAATTCGAATTACAACTTTTTCAACAATCAATTTGACCCGGGTCAAATAGATACGGAAACACCCATACAACTGGGACAAACTTTTACGGTGACTTCTACTTCTATGATTCGGGCCTCTGGAACTTTGGAATTGATTACCAATGCCGATTTTGACGGTAATTATATCAATGAACCAGCTAGGGTTATTCAAAATACGATTACCTCAGAAGATGTAAGTGTCATTTATAGATACGGGGATTGGCCGGTTTCACAAACCGGTGGAACACAATTGACAAAGGACAATTCAGTAATTATAGGTCCGGGCACTTACCGCATTGCTGGTCGTAATGCGGTGCCAAAGCCAAATGTAAACACTCCTCCCTCAATAAGAATAATTGAGGAATCTGACCCTGATCCTGTTAGTACGCCTTATACTTTAGTCACTTTTCTAAACGGCACTAGTTTAGGAGCCTCAGCAGAGACCTTTGAAATTGGTGGTGCTAGAGTGGCATCCATAACAAATTACGAAAGTGATAATTCCTTTTTGTCAAGGAAGGTATTTGAGTATAACAATCCGAACGCATCCAATACCGCGGTGGCTTCCTCTGGAATACTAATGGATGATCTCATTTATTTCTCTAAAGCCTATGGATTTCATTCGTACAATCCTTTAGGCTGGGGAACCTCGCCATTACAACTTTCTTCTTCAAGTCCATTGCGAACGAACCCGGCTGCACAAGGTTCGCACGTCGGATACACCTATACTACTGAGAAATCCGTAGATGAAAGTTTCAATGATATCGGAAGAATAGAAAGAACATTTACTAATAGAAATAATGAATACTATGTAGACAGTTTTGCTCGGGATTATCGAAACGGAGCATGTACAAGACCAGACGATTACACTGCGCGTATTACCAACACCTATCTCCTAGGAATGGACTCAAGAATCAATAGTGGTTATGAAAATGGGAACGTAGAATTTGAAAATATTTTCGACACCAATAATAATCTGGTAAGAAGTACAGAAAATAGTTATGCGAACTTGATTGCAAATCCGGATGACACTTATTTTGCAACCTTTATGCATATCTATTTAATATCAAACGACACTGGTTGTGGTGGTATTCCATTCGGTTCAGATGATTCTTCTTATGTTGTTTATCGACAACCAATTTCGTACTCCTTAAAATCTGTATTGAATACTAGCACCATTGTTGACTATAGAGATGAGAACATTTCTACAACGCAGATGACGACCTACAACCCAGATACGCATCATGTTACTGAAAGTAAGGTCATCGATAGTCGCGGTGATGAACTTTTGACAAGGCAGTTCTATCCCTATGATACCGAGGTGGATACACAAGCGGAAATGACCACATTAGTAAATGAAAATAGGATAGCCTCACCGGTTAGAACAGAATCCTTCAGGCAAAGTGAAATGTTATCGACTCAAGTGATCAACTTTAAAAAAGACGCCACAACCTTCGACATTGTTCAACCGAATTCAGTAGACTTTATCAAAGGAACGCTCAATGCCTCAAACACTTTAGAAACGCGTATAGAATATCAAGAATATGGGCCTCATGGACAAATTCGACAATACAAAAAAGCAGGTGGTCCACCCACAACGCTTGTTTGGGGGCATAACGAACAATTTGTTGTTGCCAAGATAGAAAATGCTACCTATGACGATGTAGAGGCATTGGCCGAATTCGGGAGTGGGTTTACTCTTGGAAATAACGGGCTTAACGCAAATCAAGCTGCATCGCTACGCACAAATCTTTCAGGTGCGATGGTAACCACCTATACTCATGATCCATTGATTGGCATTACTAGTATGACCGATCCTCGCGACTATACCATTAAATATATCTATGATGATGCGACTAGAAGATTAAAAGAAGTAAGAGATCAGGAAGATAATTTGGTGACAGATTATGAATATGAATTTGTTGATGTTTCCATCCAAAATTAACCCTGTACTAGTTATAACCAAAAGCAAAAAACCATGTCTCAACTATATAATTTAATTTCCAACAAATGGAATTTCTTAGTACTGCTCCTGATATTGGGTTCAAGTATGTCGCTAAAAGGTCAATTTAGCATACAAGGTTCGCATAATGTAACTGTTGGGCAATCCAGTGTGTTTTTTATACAAACTACAGGCACCTCAATTAATTCCGTATCCTGGAGTACCGTACCGAGCGGCATAGCCACTATTACGCCTTTCAATACCAATATGGCCGCAATTACCTTCAACTCGCCTGTGGTACAAGCCGCACTGGAAGCAACGGTGAATGGGATCCAGATAACAGCTTTTGATGTCACCGCGAGCTATCCGCCGCCGCCGAATCCTAATAATCCAACTATTGCCAGCAGAGGATGCGGAACGGTACAACTGAGTAGAAACGGTACCCCACCAACAAATGTCCGTTGGTATTGGCAAGGCACAAATCCGAATGGGTTTGTCACAAATCTAGGGTTCGGAAGCACATATAATGCCACCGTTCCTAACACGGGTAGTTATACCTACTACGTGAGAGCTAGAAACACCTCGACCAACCAATGGAGCTCCGGTACAGGTTCCGTAACAGCCACCATCAATAAAATTACCCCAGTCCCAAATGTGAGCGCTCTTGATTCTTCGGTATGTGCTGGTCAAGGAACTTCAATTACAGCATCTAATGTCAGTGGCGCTACCTATCGATGGTATGATGCAAACGACAACTATTTAGGTTTCCAAGGTGCAACCTATGGTACCGGAAATCTAAGTAGTAATACAACTTTTAAAGTCTCGGCAACGGTCAACGGGTGTGAAAGCCCAAAAACACCTATCACTATCGATGTAAGTCCTGCTCCCATACCCTATAATTTAGAAGGAAGCGTTTCAGAACTATGCGTCGGTGATAACTCAGCAAGTATCACATTATTACAAGCACAACCAAACGTGTCGTATCAATTGTTTAAGGATGGAACTGAAAGTGGGTCACCGAGAACAAGTAATAACGGTTTGGAAATTGTTTGGACCGGCATCGGAATTGGAACTTATAAAGTTGAGGCCACAGGTTGCAGCCTTGTTGATATGGCCAATGAAGTTACCATTACAACAAAGACCGCCATTGAACCAACTGTTACAGCTAACCCTGGTCCAACCAATATTTGCCCTGGAGAATCAGTGAACCTTGTTGTTCAAGACATGATGAACCCTCAATGGAGAAATGACAGTTCAAACACCGATTTAGAAGGAGGCATTGTTAAAGAGGTAAACCCTCCAGCGGGAACATCAACTACATATTCGGTAACAGGTGAAGATGCCTGTGGGATTCAGACAACCAAAACTATTACCTTAGTCGTCTTACCTAATATTGGCAATGTTTCGGTAACGGGACAGGCAACTTTATGCATGGGTGATGGACCAACAGATTATGATGCCACTCTAACCAATGCAAATGTTTTCCCTTCGGTTACGTTCTCTTGGTCAATCACTTCAACCTCTCCTCTGTATACGACAACAATCGATAATAGCACAGGTGAAGTACAATGGGATGAAAATTTTAGTGGCCAGGCAATCATCACGGCTCAAGCCGATAATACATGTGAGACAAATGAAAATACTTTTACAGTCAATGTAAGTGCTCAAATAACTTTCTATCTCGACAAAGATCGGGATGGTTATTCCGCAGGTGAAATGCAAGGTTGTACAAATCCTGACCCAGTTCTTTATGTTACTGGAGACCAAATAATAGGCTCTGACGACTGCGATGATGACGATCCGGAAATTATACTTACCAGATGGTATGAAGATTTTGATATGGATGGTTTAGGCGACCCCAACAGTACCCCAATAGAACAATGCGATCAACCCGTGGGCGATTATATAGACAACAACGACGACCTATGTCCGACCGTTAATGATCCTACCAATTATTGTTCGGGTATTGCAGACCCTTGTTTTCCACAACCTGGAAATTTCACTTTACAAATTACCGGAAGCAACTACGTTTACTCCAGAAACTACCAAAAAAGTGCTGCCGAAATGTTAGCGGAAGGCACTAATCAAAACCTGAATTTCAATTCGTTTACAGCGTCCAACGCGGTCATACAAGAAGTCACTTATTTCGATGGTCTTGGAAGACCGATTCAACAAATTGGAATTGATCAAACTCCAAACAACAATGACATAATAACTCACATGGAGTATGATGGTTTTGGGCGAATGGTAAAAGAATACCTACCCTATGCAACAACCGACACGGATACACAGGGTAGTTATCGTTCAGATGCTCTTACATTGACAGAAGACCATTACGATGTCTTGAAATATCAAAACACCTTAAATCCGTATTCAGAGAAAAAATTCGATAAATCTGCCTTGAATCGAGTTTTAAGACAGGCGGCTCCAGGAGCAGATTGGGCCATGGATGCAGGGCATGAAATCGAGTTTGAATATTTAGGCAATACGCATGATTCCCAAAATCCAACTAATTCAGCTTTAGACAATGTTCGCAGGTTTATTGTCACCACCATACTTTCACAAAACACCTATTCGCCAACTTTAGATTTTGAAAAAGATGAACAAAATAATCCTATTGAATTCTACTCAGCTGGCGAATTGTATAAATCCGTTACAAAAGACGAGAACCACAGTTCAGGTAAAAATCATACTACTGAAGAATACACTAATAAGTCGGGTCAGGTAATCTTAAAAAGAACATATGCAAATAATCAGCCGTATGATACCCAATATGTTTATGATAATTTTGGAAACCTCTCCTTCGTATTATCGCCAAAAATGAATGCCTCCTCGGCCACTTTGGCGGAAATCAATACAAATTTGATAGAATTGGCCTATCAATATGTTTACGACCATCGCAACAGAATGGTTGAGAAAAGGATTCCCGGAAAAGGAAAGGAATATATTATTTACAACAAGCTCGACCAACCCATTATGACCCAAGATGCCAATCAACGTCTTGACGGTGAATGGCTCTTTACCAAATACGATGCCTTCGGTCGGGTCGCCTATACAGGTAAAGCCGTCGATAGTAGTTCAAGGGAAGCTATTCAAACAGTGGTCGACGACTTGACTGGGGACCTATGGGTCGTTAAAGGAGGATTGGACAATTTTGGTGGAACGGACATTTACTACAACAATGGCGCCTACCCAATTGGTTCATTAACAGAGATATTAACGATCAACTATTATGACGACTACAACTTTGACCGAAATGGCATCGATTTGATAGTTGGCAATATCTTTAACAGGGCTGTTAGCACCAATGTGAGAGGACTAGCAACTGGTAGCAAGGTCAAGGTACTGGAAACCAATGACTGGATTACTTCAGTTACCCAATACGAAGATAAGGGGAGGCCGATATACGCGGTTTCCAAAAACGATTATCTGGGTACCCTGGACGTGACCCGGATGAGAATCGATTTTGTCGGCCGAACCCTCAAGAGCCGCACCGAACATACCCGTAACGGAGATACTGTAGTCACCATCGATAATTTTATATATGACCATGTAGGCAGGCTCTTGGCACAAACCCAATGCGTGGGTGATCAGACCTTGAGTGATTCTTGTGAAGCTGGTGGTAATGGTATAGATGCTGACATAATCGTCTCAGGGTACATTAATACAGATCGTATCGCTACCAATAGTATGGTGGTTAGGCCTAACGCAACTATTGTACCCAATGTAGTTTTGCGAATCGACCCCAATGCTACAGGTGGTGACTCTGGTGAAGCTGAATTAATCGCCCTCAATTCCTATGACGAACTAGGCCGATTGGACAACAAGAAAGTGGGAGGTGATGCCGATGCGACTGATGTTCTGAATTCGGTAGGCTTACAAACAGTAAATTATGATTATAATGTTCGTAACTGGCTCACTGCCATCAACGATGTCAATAACCCTGGCGATGACCTGTTCAATTTCAGGATCGGTTATAATGAAGGTGCAAACCCATTGTTCAACGGCAATATAGCCCTGACGCAATGGAAAACCCTGAATAACGATACCAGTATCAGAACCTATGACTATACTTATGATGCACTCAACCGTATCGAAACGGCAACGGATAATCTGGGTAATTATAGCCTTTCGGGAATCACCTACGACAAAAACGGCAACATCGACGGCCTGAACCGTACTGGAAACGATGGTGTATCGCCCACATCGACCGCTTATGGCATAATCGATAACTTAGACTATGCTTACGGACCTGGCAACAAACTATTATCGGTTACCGATGCGCAGACTGGAGTCTTGGCCGACCAAGGGTTTAAGGATGGTAACAAGATTGGCAATGATTATGATTATGATGCCAATGGCAACATGATCCAAGACTTGAATAAAGGAATACCGGCCCAAGGGATTACCTACAATCATCTGAACCTACCCGAACAGGTAAGTATCTCGGGAGGAACCATCGCCTATGTTTACGATGCCACAGGAGTAAAACAGAAAAAAACCTTAAGTACAGGTTCAGTAACCGATTATGCGGGCAATTATATTTACGAGGACAGTGGTTCTGGGGTGCAATTAAAGTTTTTCAACCATCCTGAAGGATACGTAGAACCCAATAACGGAAGTTATATTTATATTTATCAATGTAAGGATCACATTGGCAATATTCGACTGTCCTTCAAAAATGTTGGTACGGCATCGAACATGAACCTAGAGATACAAGAAGAGAACAACTATTATCCTTTTGGGCTTAAACATAAAGGCTACAACTCAGGTCAGAATGGAAGGAATCATAAATATGGTTTTGGGAGTAAAGAGGAACAGGAAGATAATATAAATGCAAGTTCTTTGGATTGGCTAGATTTTGGAGCAAGGAACTATAATCCAAGTTTGGGTAGATGGATGAACCTTGATCCATTGGCAGAACAGATGAGAAGGTTCAGCCCATATAATTATACTTGGGATAATCCAATTATTTATGTTGACCCCGATGGCATGTTCGGTAAATACTTTGATAAAGACGGGAATTTGCAATACGAAGATGGTGTTGATGATGATAAAGTTTATCAAGTTGAATCATCAGTTACTACAAATGAAGATGGCACCGCAAGTTTAAATGTGAAAACCACAGATCTAGGAGTAGAATCAGATTTGGTGGATACAAATGGAAAGACCATTAGTTCTGAGGAAACGAAAACCGAACTTGTTGGACTTGCTATTTATACAAGAAATAATGTTGATGGTGCAGAAAATGCCGTTGTAAGTGTAAATAGCGGAGATAGAAGCACTAAAAAAAATAGAAGAGTTGGGGGTTCAACTGGCAGTAGACATATTGCAGGAGATGCTGCTGACATAAATATTTCTGGGCTTTCGCAAAAAGACGCAGCTATTACAGCAGCTGACTCTGGTTTGTTCTCCACCGTAATTTACTATCCAGAAAGAGGTGATACAAGTGGTTTTGGAACTCATACCGATGAAGTTGACACTCATGGCATTAAGGTAACAGAGAATGGAATAAGTCAAAATACCATAACTACTACGGTAACAAATGATCAGAAGTTAGGGCCTCATGTTCATGTTGATAACAAGCCCAGGAAAAGAAGTGGAACAACAAGATTAAGGTATACGGGTCATAATGGAAAAAGGAATACTTATGCAGGTTGGAAATCAAACAGAAAAATTCAATAATTTGAAAATGATATTCAAATTAATTATCACCATTTTTTTATTGAGTTCTTGCGGTTATGGCAAGGTAGTAAAGGAAAGTTCCGAAACGGAAGTTTCGCAAAACAAAAAAAGTGACCTAAATATTAACGAAAAAACACATTCACAACACGGAGATACAATTTCAAATAAAAACATTTATACCAATAAAACTATAGACACAACTTTAAATATTGTTGACACACTTGGGATTTTCAATAAAAGGCTTATCGGAAAGATAGTTTTACCAAATAACACTTGGTACTTAGTATCTGGCAAATCTTGCGAGAAATGTGACGAAAACACCTCAATTTATTTATTACCGGCATATCCGGAGAAGCTCAGTAATAAAAATAATGTTAACTATAATGACAGGTTTGACCATCCAGGAAAGGTATTCTCCTATGATGATAATACCCTTGTATATGAGTCTAGTACATTTTTCGGAAAATGTCTAAATTCATTTGGAAATATTGTGATTTGGGTAGATAGGGAAATTAATGAATCAGGAGAATGGGAGGAAGGTGTTTATATGATTCAAATCTTCGAGGACAAGGCGGTGGAAAGTCGCCCTAATTTGTCAATCTATTTATTAGAAGAAATTGAAAAGAATATTGCCAAGGGGAAGTGTTTCGAAATAGAGGAAATTGACCAAGTATCAGAATCATAACCCGCTCTGCGAAGTCTAGCTACACGAAGTTTGTAACTTCGCGTCGAATTGAGTGAACAATAACAACATGAAATGTTTAAAAACAACAATTACAAAGCTGTAGTTCTCAGCACATGAAAAGCTACCACGTCGCTAATTTCTAGGAGTATTATAGTTTAAGAGCTCCTTACAAAACACTTCTTACTGCATTTGTAATCCCTTTACAAATAATCACATCTATTTCTTTTCCTAGATGTAAATATTTTATATCTTCATTACTCGTTCGAGAAAGTCCCTTTTTTCTGCAACGAACGCAACCAAAACACCAACCAATACCTTTGGCACATTTAATTTTTAACCCCCGCTCTACCTCAAATCTCTTCGGTGAAAGAGACCATCTACAGCACTACAATTTCAAACTTTTTACCAATAGATACAATAACAAAAAAATTGTCCTAAATCTTCAACTTTTTACAAATACAGAACTTCTAAAAATAAATTAACGCTATTCTTGAATCAAGAATAGCCTACACAACTAAAAAAGCTTTCAAAAATACTATAAACCTTTACTCATGAAAAAATTACTCTTAGTTCAACTTCTTTTTATCTCAAGCCTTATGGGCTATTCTCAGAACAATATCATCGACCCATCTACCTGGTCTGTGGGTACTGGTTCCGCACCTGGCTTTTCAAGATTAGGCACCGATGCTGAAAATGTTCGTGAAATCGGAGTCAACCCCCATGGTGATAATGCAGTACTATGGAAAGCAGTACCCGACGCAGCCAATAACGGAGATGGTGGATGGAATGGAAGTTGGTACAACATCGACCACACTAAAAACTACCGTTTCTCTGTTTGGATAAAAAAAACAAACTCATCTGATGGTAGAACCTATTTCGGACTCTATACCCGTGATGGTGCTAATGTAAATGCAACCTTAGATTTAGATGGTGCTCCTCGCTCAAATGCGTATTTCTGGTACGGCGATCTACCCGTATTAGACAAGTGGTATCTATTAATAGGCTATATCAATAACAGTGGTCATACGGGTCAAACTGTTCGAGGAGGGGTTTATGACCCTGTAAGTGGGGTAAAAGTAGTAAACGGTATACGTGATTTTAAATTCTCAAATGGTGCTGCAAGGTTAAAACATAGAGCATATTTATTCTATGATACCAATACGAATGATCGACAGTTTTACTGGAACCCAACTGTATACGAAGAAAACGGACAGGAACCCACCATTCCTCAAATGTTGAATCCAGGTACTACCCCTGGAGGGGGAGATACCGTTTGGGAAACTTCTGGTAATGATATCAACTATATCGCTGGAAACGTGGGCATCAAAACCACAAGCCCTGATGAGGCGCTAACTGTAAAAGGAAAGATTCATGCCGAAGAAGTACGGGTAGACCTTTCTGTACCAGCACCTGACTATGTCTTTAAATCAGATTATGAATTAAAAACACTCGAAGAGGTCCAAAACTACATCGACAAACACGGGCATTTACCTAATATTCCTTCTGCTTTGAAAATGGAAACAGAAGGTGTCGAACTAGGTACCATGGAAATGAAACTGCTCGAGAAAATCGAAGAATTGACTTTATATATGTTACAGCTGAAACAAGAGAATAAAAACCTACAGAAAGATAATGTTATCATCAAAAAACAGCTTAAGAAAATTCAGAAAAAACATCAATAAAAAAACCTTTGGAATTGAAAAAAGTAAATTTTGAATTCTAAAGGAATATCATGCCAGTAATAGTAAAGGAATTAACCTTACTGAATTATCATAATTTTAGAACCTTATAAATTCCATAGGACAGCAATGAAAAATCTTTGCAAATTAATAGTGGTTTTCACCACCTGCGCATTTTCCCAATCTCCGGAAAGTTATTTTAATGATGTAAACCTTCCGAGCCCAGCAGCTTATGAGATGACACGCTATGACGCACAACTACCAAATCTGTATACTGGTACTGCCAGTGTTAATATTCCTTTGTACACTATAAATTTTGATGGATTTAATTTGCCGCTCAGCCTGTCTTACCATGCTTCTGGTGTTAAGGTAAATCAAGAAGCCACAGAAGCGGGTTTGGGTTGGTCTTTAAATGCAACCGGTGTGATTTCCAGAACAATAAAGGGTACCGATGATTTCGGGGATGGAAATAACAGAAAAGGCTATCTAAATGAAACTTTGGATTTCTACAACAAAGTTTTAAACTGGGGAGATCTATTACCGTCTGAAAGATTAATACATCAACAAAATATGGTTCGCCAATTTTATGACTTTGAACCTGATATTTTTAGCTATAGTTTTTTCGGGTATTCAGGTTCTTTTACTTTGACCAGAAGAATAGATGACTCAGGAAACAACGACAAAGTCCATGTAAAAAAATTAAGCATTGACCCTGTTAAAATCAATTTTTTTGAAAATACTACTAACATTCAAAATAGTTATTTTACAGTAACCACGCCTGATGGATTTGTTGGTTATTTTAACGTAAAGGAATTTACAACCAGTTTTTCTGGCTCCTTCGCCCAAATACCCTTTCCTGATATCGTTGATCAAATTTGCACGTTCAGGGCAGCCGAAGGAATCAATCGTTTTGAAGTCCAAAAAGCCCACCTTAGAGATATTACTGCCTGGTACTTAGATCGCATAGAGAGCCCAAATGGGAAAACAATAGACTTTACTTATAACATTAATACTGATACAGAATTAAGCAATTATATCTCCATAGGCATGCCTAGTTTTAGTGAGTTAGAAAGTCCAGGTTCCAATCCTCACGACAAAGGATTTAGTAGACAGGTAACTGAACATATTTATCTAGAACAAATTGTTTTGAACAATGAATTACAAATAGACTTTGAAATGGAAAACCGGAATGACATAGGGCGTTTTGACCTTTTTTCCTTAGCTGGTTTTTTTCCTCAATTCTCTAATGGAAATCAGCAAACCTTGGCATATCTAAGACAAAACTTGCCATTCCTGAAACGCTACAAAAGAATTACGGTACAAGGCTTGGAAACCAATTCAATTTTAGATAAACAAATTACTTTTAGGCAATCGTACTTTAACCAACATTACCAAATCTACGGTTCTGAAATTGATAAGTACTTGTATTTACGTTCAAGGCTGGATGGTATTACCATAGAAGATCAAAAATATGAATTTAACTACAGTAATGGACAGGGAGGACTCCCTTGGAAAATAACCTTCGGACAAGATCATACAGGGGCCTACAACGGTAAGTTTGAAAATCAAAAGCTCAATCCTGTTACAATGCCTTTTCCTTTGTTTGATTTTTCGACATCTAGTCCTCTCGATTACCCTGATAGATTTCATTATTACATCACACAGGAAAGAAAACCTAATTTAAACTTTGCCCTTGGTGGAGTATTAGAACAAGTTAGATATCCGACAGGTGGATATTCAACATACACCTATGATCTTCAGGAATTTCAGGTAGAGGGAAATCAAAATGGCAGTGGATGGACAAATGCAACGACCGATTCTAAAAGGTATGTACCCGCAGCCATAAATGAACAGGGTGATCCTGGGGCCATGCAAGTAGGGGGGCTTCGAATCAAAGAAATTCTGACCTACGATAAAAATGATGTTATCGAGTATAAAAAAAGCTACGACTATACTAGCCAGTTCGCTACGACATCATCAGGAGAACTTATGGTTCCCTTAGTACATTTAGGCAACATCTATAACAACCCAGAAAATCCAGATCCTAGTACGGTATCCTATACTGTCGAAAAATCCAAAAACCTTCCTGGCAAAAGTTTAGCACAAGGTAATTTAATAGGTTATAATAAGGTTACAGAAAAGGTTTGGTCAAAAACAGGTGACTCCTACTCTAGCGTTCATTCTTTCGAAAGTCAACCTACTAAAATTGAAGACAGTTATGTTTCAATGACTAATTATGATAATATAAATGGTCAATTGAAGCTAAAAGAGGAGAAAGATAATTTTGATTTTGTAGTGCAAAACTCTAGTGTCGATCAGTTTGAAAATACAGTTTTAGAAAATATCAAAGCTGTAGGCTATAATCTTTATAGGGTTTATTACTCTGGAGAATTGCTTGGTCTAGTAGGAAATTACGCTTTGCACCCATATGAATTACCTATTTCATTTGTTCGCCCATCACAAGTAACGAATACTACATTTTTCAGCTCGGCCTCACCACTCTCTGCCACAAGTTCTTTTTCGTATGATGGTTTTGGGCAACAAAAAACAATAACTACAACGGGAAGCAATGGCGAACTTATAGAAACGGAAATCTTTCGTATCAAAGATTACTGTGATACCTGTGGTCCAACGGTTAATGGCAAATCCATGAATCAATGGATGGCAGATGATAATAATATGGTTTCAAGCCCTATTGAACAAATAAACAAAATCGATGGAGTTATTGTTTCAGCAATTGCCTATGAATATGGTCTAGAACACAACAATGTGGTTCTCAAACAAATTTACAGGCATAACGGTGACAAGGCTGCGTATACCCCTTCGGCTGATGGCTTTACCTTCATCGGCGGATATGAACCCGTAATTTCATTTGACAAATACAATGAAAATGGCAAATTATTACAGCAGACCATAGCCAATGGAAAAATTACATCTTACATATGGGATCCGTTTTCAAATTATCCGGTCGTCAAAGGCGAAAATATAGACTATGATGATTTGTTAATAGCATATAACAGTTCTCTCGGAGCTAGTTTTGAGGAAGATCTTAGAAATCATGCTCTCACTCAAAGTGCATTAATAACCACCTACGATGCGGATACTTGGGTAGGTATAAAAAAGATGATTGATCCTTCATTAATAGCCCAGCAATTCGAGTATGATGAAAATGAGCGACTCAAATCGATTAGAGACATTGATCAGAACTTATTGACTGATTATGACTATCAAATAGGTGGTTACACCAAAGTGGGAGGTTTAGTTTCTGAAAGTCTAAATCTTGGACAGACCAAACCACTAGGTTCAAATACTAGGGAGGTCGAAATCATCAACAATAGCAATTATGGTATTACCATAACCAATATTGTTACTTCTTCCTATTTTTCCACAAGTTTTTATTGGCCCCCTGGATATCAGGTATACCTAGCTCCCAATGATCGCTTTAAGGTTCCGATTACGTTCAACGCACCTCTCCAAGAAAATACCTATTCGGGCACTCTAACAGTAAGCTCCGATGATATTAATGGAGATTTAAATATATCATTATCAGGTACTTCTATTGATTTCTTTAGCCAACTAAACATTCCTAATGACTGCTTTGTTATTGGCTCTTATCAAGATGCTAATGATCAAACCCAACTACTAAGTACCGATACCAAAATGGTGCGCATAGAAAATACTGGAAATGGACCCTTATACTTCACCAATATAACTTCTAATGATGACAATTTAATAGTAAGCTATCCTACAAAATATAAGTATGACGAAGAGGGTAACAGATATGTTGATTATTATGTGATTCCCGCAAATTGGCATATCGATGTGGCTGTGCAAATGTTTTCTTTTGCATATACCGAAATCGGAGATTGGGATAATACTGGTGACATTACATTTAATTATATAAATGATGATGGCAGTCAGGGTGCTGCTAGCATAGATTTTCACAGGTACCCTAACATTTGCCAAAATGAACCTAACGACCCGCCGTCTTTCTTTACAAATGATAGTGATACAACTGCTGATTGTGATTTTGGCATGAGTGGCAGTATTGTTGTCAACAGCGGTTCAATCCTAATATTTAATAAAACCAATCGTACAGCTGGCAACCAAGGCAGTGGCGTGAAAATTTACGTCACTTCCGGACCAGGCGATGGAATTGCTGCAGGAGGTTCGATTGTATTAACACCCACTTCTTATCCCACAACGTACGATTTCTGGAGCGATCCAGCTACTTGCGTTGATTTTTATGGCACAGCAGAGATAGTAGTAACCGACCAATAGTAAATGAAATTAACAGCATACAATACCAGCATGAAAATATTTCACTATTTATCTAAAAACACCATACTACTAACCTTTGGTCTTTGTCTTCTTTCTTTAAGTGGAGCAAAAGCCCAAGCAATTAGTGGGCCAAGTTCGATGAATGTTGGACAACAAAGGTCGTTTTCGATTCCATTTGGCGACCCTGATATTACCTGGAGTGTTAGTCCCACCTCACGCGCTCAAATCATTGGCGCTAACGGTGGCACTTCTGTTCAAATTAGAGCTTTAAGTACAGGCACATTTACCGTAAATCTATCTCTTAGTAATGGTTCTGATAGTAAAACAGTTACGGTTAGCCCAACCCCTACTCCTTCAAAACCAAGTACACCAAGTCGTTCCGTGGCAAATTGTGCTGTTACCCTTTCACGAGCAAATCCGCCTGGTGGGGTAACCTGGTATTGGCAAACTAGTACGAGTGGTACGAGTAGAGCAAATGCACTGCAATCGTTCCAACCTACAGCTAACCTTACTTACTATTTAAGAGGTAGAGCAAATGTAACCACCGATATTTGGGGGCCAGCCTCTAATGGTGTTGCCGTTAATCTACCTAGCGATCCCGCAAGACCCGTCGCAAATGTTGGCCAGCCCAGTTGTGCTGTACCCACGGGTACAATTACAATAAGCTCACCCATCACTACAGGCAATACTTATAGTTTTAATGGAGGTACAACTTTTCAAACCAGTAGAACAAAATCGAACTTGGCTCCTGGTACTTACGTTTTGGTCGTTAGAAATTCAGTTGGTTGCAAATCACCTAGCAACACCTATGTAGTTCAGAACCCGCCTAGTCCTCCTTCGAATCCTACGGCAACCTTGATCCAGCCCACCTGTTCCACACCAACTGGAAGAATTACCATTACGGGGCCGACCAATCAAATCAATGGATACAGTTTTAATAATGGCAGCACTTTTAGTACGAACGCTACCCTTTCAAATGCCGCCCCGGGCACCTATACCTTGAAGGTTAGAACATTTGATGGTTGTATTTCAGAAGGAACTACGGTAACCATTGCAAACCCTCCTGCCACTCCAAACGAACCGACTGTAACTAAAACAGACCCCAATTGTACCACAAATACCGGTAGTATTACCATAACATCACCTACTGGCGGTGGTAATACCTATAGTTTTGACGGAGGATTGAATTACCAGACAAGCACTACTAAAACCGAGCTCACAGCTGGCACCTATAATGTTAGAGTGAAGAATTCGGAAGGCTGCGCATCACCCAGCACCGAAGTCATTATTTCAGATGCGCCAGGTACACCGTCTACCCCTACAGCCAACTTAGGCCAGCCAAGTTGCGCGGAACCGACGGGTACAATTACCATTACTTCTCCTGTAGCAACAGGAAATGAATTCAGCTTTGACGGAGGAACAAGTTTTCAAACAAGTGCTGAAAAATCAGATCTTGCTCCAGGTAATTACGTACTGGTCGTCAGAAATTCAGCTGGTTGCGAATCAACTACCGCAACTTATGTAGTTCAAAATCCGCCTAGCCTTCCAGCGGATCCAACCGCAACCTTGATTCAGCCCACCTGTTCCGCACCAACTGGAAGAATTACCATTACGGGGCCGACCAATCAAATCAATGGGTATAGTTTTAATGACGGTGCTACCTTTGATACCAATGCCACACTTTTAAACGCCGCGCCCGGCTCCTATAATTTGAAGGTTAGAACATTTGATGGCTGTATTTCAGGGGCAACTACGGTAATCATTGCTGAAGGACCAGCTGCTCCAAGTGCGCCAGTAGCCACTACAACTCCCTCAAGCTGCCTCGGAAATATAGGTTCAATAACTATTACTTCACCGGTAATTACGGGTAATACTTATAGTTTCGACGGAGGAAACACCTATCAAACCAGCCCTACAAAGAATAATCTTATCGCTGGCATATATACGCTCAACGTACGAAATTCTGATGGTTGCACTTCTCTGAGTACACAAGTGGATGTCGGCACATCATCCTTGCCACCAGCTGCTCCAACCGTAACAAAACTAGACATTGACTGTTCTTCGCCCACGGGCAGCATCACGATTACCACTCCAATAGAAAGTGGGAATACCTATAGTTTTGATAATGGTTTAAATTTTCAAACAGACCCAGTTAAATCAGATTTATCCGGGGGGAATTATGAGGTACGTGTAAAAAACAGTGAAGGTTGTATTTCGCCGAGCACATTGGTTACTTTGAACGAATCTTCTTTTGCGGCGCAACCGACCTTGGGCAATGTGGTACAACCCATTTGCGCAACCGCATTAGGTCGGTTTACAATTACCAATTATAATGCGGCGCACACCTATACGTTTACCCCTGCAGCGGGTGTTGAAATGTCCGGAGCAAGCGTATTTGCACCAGCTGGCGACTACACCGTAACTGCATCTTTTGACGGGTGCATTTCCACAGCTTCAGAATCACAAAGTATCATTGCACCTTCAAACAGCTGTGAAACTACGGCTACTTCAGGTGAAAATTATATCTACTCGCGTTCGTACGAAGAAGAAAGAAGTATAGCCAATATGTTCTTTACGGAGGATTCAAAATTGATTCAGCAGATTACCTATTTTGATGGTTTAGGCAGACCGATACAACAAATCGGTATCGACCAAACCCCTGAAATAGCAGGTAGTAAAAATGACATTATTACATTCATTGGTTATGATGGTTTTGGTCGGACTGAAAAAGAATTTTTACCCTACCCAGAAACCGATACGAATCTTGGCACATTTAGACCACTAGCCGAAGATGCAACCTCGACCTTCTACGATACTCAAAAGTACCAAAACACTTCAAATCCCTATTCCGAAAAAAAGTTTGAGTCGTCTCCTTTGAATAGGGTACTTATGCAAGCGGCACCAGGTGATCCTTGGAAAATGGGCAATGGACATGAGATAGAATTCGAGTATGAGACAAATGACATAGACGAGGTTCGACTGTTTACCGTAACTCATGCCGCTAATACCACCCTTGCCCCAACTTTGAACGAAAATGGATCCTATGGGCAGGGAGAACTTTCCAAGACGGTCACAAAAGATGAAAACCATGAGGGCTCGACTAAAAATCATACCACTGAAGAGTTTTCGGATAAACGAGGCCGCGTAATCTTAAAAAGAACTTATGCAGATATTGACGGTCAGACTGAAGCGCGTCACGATACCTATTATATCTATGATTCCAAAGGCAACCTGACTTATGTACTTCCCCCAAAACTAGAAGCTAGCACAGCTACCTTAAATGCCATAAATGCCAATCTCGATGAACTCGCTTATCAATATAGCTATGATTACTTTAACCGGTTAATCGAAAAGAAAATACCCGGAAAAGGAAAGGAATATATTATTTACAACAAGCTCGACCAACCCATCATGACCCAAGATGCTAATCAGCGCGATTCGAACGAATGGCTCTTTACCAAGTACGATGCCTTTGGGCGTTTGGCCTATACTGGTAAAACTACAATTGCCGGAAGTTCAAGAACTAGCCTGCAGTCAGATATAGATGATTTTACGGGCACCCTTTGGGTGAAAAAAGGTACCTTCTCTAACGGAGGCATTGATGTGGGGTACGAAAATAGCGCCTTCCCGACAGGCACCTTAGAGGTACTTACTGTAAACCATTATGATGATTACAGCTTCGACCTCTCAGGAATTTCACTTCCTAGTGGGCAGATTTATGATAGAAACATTTCAGATAATGTTAAAGGTTTAACTACTGGTAGTAAAGTAAAAGTATTAGAAACTAGTAGTTGGATTACCTCCGCAACCCTGTACGATGATAAAGGAAGAAATATCTATTCTGTTTCAAAAAATGACTATCTAAATACTTTAGATGTGGTCAAAATGAAAATCGATTTTGTCGGCCGAACCCTTGTAAGCCGTACTGAACATACCAGAAATAACACGACCATAGTTACCATCGATAATTTCACCTATGACCATGTAGGCAGACTCTTGGCACAAACCCAATGCGTGGGTGATCAGACCTTGAGTGATAACTGTGAAGGAACTAGCGGTAATGGTATAGATGCCGATATAATCGTATCAGGGTATATTAATACAGATCGTGTCGCTACCAATAGTATGGTGGTTAGACCTAACGCAACTATTGTACCCAATGTAGTTTTAAGAATCGACCCCAATGCTACAGGCGGAGGATCTGGTGAGACTGAATTGATTGTTTTAAATACGTATGATGAATTAGCGCAATTGGAGAAAAAGAAAGTAGGAGGCGATGCGGATGCTAACAATGTATTGAATTCAGTAGGCCTACAGACTGTGGATTACACTTATAATGTAAGGAGTTGGCTAAAAAGAATAAATAATCCGAATGCCATGGGTGATGATCTATTCGCTTTTGACATCAAGTATAACGATGTTGGCGATCCTAGCAGAAGATTATTTAATGGCAATATTTCACAGACCGTCTGGAATTCTAAGAACAATGCCTTGGCAGGCAACCCTGCTAGCAGAAATTACGTGTATACCTATGACCCCCTCAACCGAATCATCGCCGCTACCGACAATACGGGACATTATAATCTAAGCAATGTATCCTACGATAAAAACGGGAATATCCAATCGCTGAGTAGAAATGGTTATCAGGAAAGTTCCACATTTACGGATATGGATGTTCTCGATTACGATTATGATAGCGGAAACAAGCTGTTGAAAGTAGCCGATACTGGAAATAAAGCACATGGTTTTAAAGATGGTACGAGCACCAACGACGACTTCGAATATGATATAAACGGAAATCTTAAAATTGACCATAACAAAGGTATTACTTCCATAACCTACAATCATCTGAACCTGCCCGAACAAGTGAACTTCGGTTCGCAGAACATCAAGTACGTTTACGATGCTACGGGTGCGAAACTCAAAAGGACTTCCAGCACGGGAACGGAAACTTTGTACGCTGGCAACTTCATTTATGAAGGTGGTATAGGAATTTCCGAACTACAATTTTTCAGCCATCCCGAAGGGTATGTAACACCCGACGGACAAGGCGGATATGATTATGTTTATAATTATGTAGACCATTTAGGTTCGGTTCGACTATCTTATACCGATGCCGACAACGATGGAAATATCGACCCCGCAAACGAGATTATAGAGGACAATTCATATTACCCCTTCGGTCTCCTTATGCGAAGTGCAACCTCTAGCGTAAGCCCTTATGGGAACAGTACCGCTAAAAGGTGGAAATACAACGGTAACGAGCTCGATAATACTTTCAATATCGACACCTACGATTTTGGGGCTAGGAACTACGACCCAGCAATAGGTCGTTGGATGAACCTTGACCCATTGGCGGAACAGATGCGCAGACATAGTCCTTACAATTTTGCTTTCAATAACCCAATATATTTTATAGACCCTGATGGTATGGCTCCAATGTCTCCATTGGACGATATTTATTTAGATAGAAATGGAAAGGAAATTTTTAGAGTAGAAAATGACCAACCAGATAGGACTTTTATTGTCAAGACTACCAAAACTACCAAGCAGCTTTATAGTAATGGAACACGTGATGGGAATACGAATCCAATATCGAAGGATGCTGCCAAAAATACCGAAAAGCAAATTAAATCTGGTAATGTTGATGGGGAGCATATGGACAATACTGTACAGATTGCCAATGCAGATACACAACAAGAAATGTTAGACCATGTAAGCCAAGATGATGGCAAAGGAGGTGTAATGACCGAAGCTAATTTGAAGAGCATGAACTCTAGTAATTTCAAAGAGTTCAGCGGTAATATAGGCGACGATGGTAAAGTGACAGGCACAACGTCTGGACCTGTACTTCTACCGATGGCAGGCTTTGACCAAATAGAAGCAGGTGGAAGTTTTGATTTTCATTCGCATCCAAGCGGTCAATTTATGGATACGGATGGTAAAACAAGAGGTTTTACACAACCGACATCAAGTAAAGATATACAAGGTGCTCAAGGAACTGAGTATACTTTAGGAATGAAATCTCAAAAAGTGTATGTTTACGACAAAACAGGTGTAATAGCCATTATCCCATTCAAGAACTTTGGCAATAAGAAATAATCAGATGAAATATATATTCTTAGCAATAATAACTTTTACATTTTCTTCTGTACTACATTCACAGAAAAGTGATACAAAGGCTTTATATTCGAAAGCAATTGAAGCCCAAATTGATTTTGAATTACAAAGCAACAAGTATTCGTCTATGTACATTACGTTTATGGATGAAAGATTCAATGATACAAAACTCACTCATCATGCAGTTACTCTAAAGAATCTCAGCGGAAAACAATTAAAATCAAAATCAAGAAAAGGTATAGATATAATCGAAATCTATCCAGCTAAATTATTCGATAATAAAATATTGATAGAAACTTTGTCAATCTACAAGAAGAGGAAGAAAGTAACTATTTATGGTAAAAGCACTTATTTTTTTGAATACGACTGCGAAAAGGAAAAATATATCTTAGTCGATAAAAGCCAAAAAATGATATAAATAAGAACCGCCCACCGAGGCGGTTTTTTATTGCGCCAGTTTTTGGGTAAGGTCGGCCTTTAGCACGAAGGCGGAAAGAAAATCCTTTACGGTCTCCTTTTGTTTGCTCGAAAGTTTTTGCCCCCGCTAGCGCTCGTCTGTGACGAGTGCCGTACCGAGTAAGAAATAAGAACAGAACATCGAAAAAAAACCAGAGCTACTCTCGCTCCGCGAAGTGTAGCTACACGAAGTTTGCAACTTCGCGTCGAATTGAGTGAGCAATAACACCATGAAATGTTTAAAAACAACAGTTACAAAGCTGTGGTTCTCAGCACATGAAAAGCCACGAAGTTGCGAATTTCTAGAAGTACGATAGTCTAAGAACTCCTTACAAAACACCTCTTACCTAATTTGTAATCCCTTTACAAATAATCACATCTATTTCTTTTGCTAGATGTAAATATTTTATATCTTCATAGCCCGTTCGAGAAAGTCCCTTTTTTCTGCAACGAGCACAACCAAAACACCAACCAATACCTTTGACACATCTAGTTGTTAACCCCTGCCCTACCCCAAAGCTCTTTTGTGAAAGAGCGTATCTACAGAACTACAATTTCAAACTTTTTACCAACAAGTCCAATAACAAAAAAGTTGTCCTAAATCTTCAACTTTTTACAAATACAGAACTTCTAAAAATAAATTAATGCTATTCTTGAATCAAGAATAGTGTATACCACTAAATAAGCTTTCAGAAATACGACACTTTTAAAAATTACGATCAGAAATACCATAAACCTTTACTCATGAAAAAATTATTCTTAGTTCCACTATTTTGTATCGCAGGCCTTATGGGCTATTCTCAGAACAACCTAATCGATGATTCTTCTTGGACAGAAGGCAACGGATCTGCTACAAGATTTACCAGATACGGAACAGATGCCAATAGTCTTAGAGAATTTGGTCAAGGCCCTGCTGGAGAAAATGCATTACTGTGGAAGGCGATTCCGAATACAGCTGCTGGTGCCAATGCAGATGGAGGTTGGACAGGAAACTATAAAACCATTGACCCTACTAAGACGTACCGATTAAGCGTTTGGGCAAAAAAGACAAATTCAAACGATGGTCGTGTCCTACTAGGAATGATCGTAAAGGATGCGGGAAGCGTGAACTCGGCCTTACGATTGAATGGTAACGCAATCGGTTCGCCTTACTTTATTAATGGAGATCTACCAAACTTAGATCAATGGTACCTTCTTGTGGGGGTTATACATGGTAGCGGTCATACGGGCACCGCTATAGAAAGCGCGGTATATGATCGTCAAGGTAATGCCGTTTCTGGCCTAAACGTTAATGATTTTAAATTCGCCCCCGGTGCGACTCGTATTCGAGAGAGAGTTTTTCTAAATCTAGACAATACGGCAGAAGACAATTTATTTTTCTATGCGCCAACCCTATATGAAGTAAACGGACAAGAACCCCCTATTGAAGATCTTTTAGGCTCATCAACAGTTTGGAACATTCAAGGCAATGACGTTTTTTACAATTTAGGCAATGTAGGTATTGGTACTGATAGCCCTGATGAGGCTCTAACTGTAGATGGTAAAATTCACACAAGAGAGGTTAGGGTAGATATTCAAGCACCTTTTGTACCTGATTATGTTTTCTATGATGATTATAATCTCAAAACTTTAGAAGAGGTTCAAAACTTTATTGATGCCTATGGACATCTGCCTAATATTCCCTCGGCAAAAGAAATGGAAAAAGAAGGAATGAACCTGAAGGAAATGAACCTGAAACTGCTTGAAAAAGTTGAGGAGCTAACACTCTATATTTTGGAGCAGGAGAAAAAATATCAGGCTTTGAAAAAAGAAGTTCTAGACATCAAAGAGCAGGTTAAGCAGTAGCACATTCCCAATTTCATTTAGGATAAATCATCTATTTCAATCAACATAATGTTTGAAGATTTTCTTGCGATAATCAATCGTACAAAACTTAAAAGACTACCAATGCATAATAAGTCAAAACTCACTTGGTTCGCTTTAATGGCCCTAATGGTTACCTTTCACACTTCTTATGGTCAAACACCTGACGGATTTATTTTTAGCGGTGCACAACCACCAGCAGTAATACCGCAATCTCCGGAGGCAGGGAGTTTAGGAAGATATGGTAGTATACCCATTACCTCTTCGACGGGTCAAATGAGTTATTCCGTTCCTTTTTATACTATTGAAGTTGATGGACAAAGTTGGCCCATAGGCTTAAACTACAATTATGGGGGTTTACTACTGGAAGGAAAACCCTCCTTGGCGGGTCTTGGCTGGAATCTTAATGCCGAAGCCGCTGTAACTCGTGAAACCCGTGGTCTGCCTGATGAGCATAATTTAGGATACAATAGTGAATTCATTGCTAGTGGTGGACTTCCTACCGTAAGAACTTTAATCAATAATTATGCTGCCTTAGAAAACGACGGTGATTTTAATACCAAAGGTTTTGACGCGTGGGATATAGCTATACTAAGGAATTTTAGAGATGGCATTTATGACGGGGAGGCAGACAAATATACCGTAAGTGCAGGTGGACTGTATTTCTCATTTAAAGCTACTGCAAGATTCGATGCAAATGGTGCTTTGACACATTTCGAACCCTATCTTTTGTCGAAGCATGCAAATAAGGTAGAAGTACTTAAAAGTGAAAATCGCTATGCTAGTCTTAATAGTGATAACTACTACATATCTGGTTTCATTATAACTGATACGAATGGGGTTAAATACAGATTTGATCAAATCGAAACTTCAGTACCTCAAGGTGTCGATGAAGAAATGAAACTAAATCCAATTACTGCTTGGAAGTTATCTGAAATAACCTATTTGAACAATCAAAAGATAAGGTTTGAGTATGTCGACGATGCAATGACAGATTATAATTTTAGAGTTTCAGGCTCTGGAATATTAACAAATATAGAAGGTCAATCTAGCAACCCGAATGGCTATCAACCCGGTCCTTACACACTTGGAAGCGAAGTTTTAATTTATCCACAATACGGCGATGCTGTTAGCGAGGGTCTTATTAATAGAAAATTAATCTCGAAAATCACCTTTCCAAAAGGACATATTGATTTTGAGTATAAATTCAATGCAAATTCGCGAGAACTCTTTAAATCAATAAAACTTTATAACAAGAAAGATTTGATTAATCCGGTGAACTGGTTCGAGTTTTCACATTCTGGCAATAGAGACCTTTTAGATAAGATTGAATTTAATGGGGAAGACTATTATGAATTTGAATATCATGACGAACTAGCCATTCCAAACTTTATTCAAAGTGTTCAAGATAGAACCTTAGCCAGACAACAAGATTACTGGAAGTTCTACAACGGAGCTGGAAATCCCTGGGCTTTAAACATACCGAATAGCCCATTTGAAGGAGCCAATAGAAATCCTAGTCTTTTGCATAGTAGGCTGGGAGCCTTAAAGCGAATTATTTATCCGACTAGAGGTAGCACAAATATTTATTATCAGCAAAACCAAATAGCTACAGCACTTGACCTAAATGCCGATTATTATAGAAGTTTAGAGTCAGGAAAACTATTTGAACTTTCCTTAAATGCACAGACCGAGCAAGTTTCAGAAAAAAGTGAAAGCTTGGAGATTTTGTATCCAACTGTGGCTTATATTAATCACACCGTTAGTGGTGATAGGTCTGCAGGTGGTATTTCAATAACGATGTCACGTGTAGGTGGCCTAAGCAATTACACCATACGTCACTTAGGTAGTTCCATTCCCCCGTATCCTGGTGGTAATGACAGTTACTATCTCGTAGCCCCTTACCTTAAATCAGAAATTCTTCAAAGGGATTTTCCCTTTGCCTTCCCTCCAATGTATCCTCAACTCGTTGAAGAGTTTGGTTATGCAGATATTGGCGGTAACGGAAATGATGGTATTGATACCGTGACCAGAAATAGCGGGGATAAAATTTTAATAATGCCCGGTGTTTATGAATTTAAAATATTTACGCAAACTCCCGGAGCGCCTGTTTCAGCTTCCTTAAATATTCAATTTTTTGGAAAACTTAATGAACCACCCCCAACCAGGGTAAACAAGAAAATAGGAGGTATTCGTGTTGATTATATGAAAGATTGTCCTGATAATTCAGGCCCAAACTGCTTCATTACTAATTACGACTATAACGATGATGAAGATTTCTCTACAGGTGTTCAATTTGCCATTCCACTTTTGCAAACCTCTTATACACTTGATCAAATCAATTTACCAGGTGAGAATATTGATGGTTCGCAGCTATTCAGAACCAAACTGATAACGTATACAGAAAGTCCTTTTACAGTTTCCAACCCTAGGATGGGTACGCCTGTTTTTTATCGAAAAGTCAAAACCATCAAAAGAAGAAATGGCTCTGTTCGTGCACCAGGAGTTACAGAAATAGGGTATACAGAAACCGAATATTCCATGCCCTTTGAAAATCTTAATTATGCCTACCCACCAATACCCACTGGAGTAGATTTAGATAAATCTATGCCTCTTAAAACAATAGCATATGAACAAGACATTGAAGAACCCGTATCATCTACGACAAACGAATATACCTCGATTCGGAAATTAATAAATCTTAATACACAACAAGACCTCGATGATAATCATCCTTGGAGTATAAATGTGTTCATCAACAAGTATCGCTATGTTGATTATGATATTGTTGATTTTACTGACCAGCCTAATTTTCCAATAGGTTCACTGCAAGACATAGAGCTAAAAAAATTACATGGTGCTAAACTTTATCGAGAGTTAGATATTTGGGATCGCCCTAAATCTGTAGAAAAAACAGTTGATGGCATAACAACGAAACAGAATTATGGATATAATGAGAATTACCAAGTCAATTCTTTAAAAACAATAGATAGTCGAGGCAATGAATCTGAAAATGTTACCAAATACGCCAATGATCTTTCTGAGTTAAATAATTCCATATTAAATGATATGGTCTTAAAAAATCAACTTAGCCAACCCGTTCAAGTCGAGAGTTTTTATAATGGAGCACTTCAAAGCACTCAAAAAACCGATTTTACCTTAAATGCAAATGGCTATAAACCCTTCAAGATATTTGCTGCAAAAGGTGACAGCCCTCTTGAAGCAAAAATGAAATTTATTTACAATGCCGCCGGTAAACTATTACAGGTGGACCAACTATTAGATTCTCCCAATAGACCTGGCGAGGGCAATGAAAAAGTTTTAAAAAGCACTTCTTATTTTTGGGGTTATAACTTCGAATATCCCGTAGTCAAGGCAGAAAACGCATCGTACGGCCAACTTACAAGTTCTGGAGCTGACTTAGGTCAACTTCAGAGTGATGCCAACACAGTAGCAGAAAAAGAAACTCAACTTGAAATCTTACGGAACGCTTTACCAAATGCATTTGTAACAGGTTATAGCTATAAAACGCTAGTAGGCATTTCTAATATGACAGACCCTAGGGGTTATACCACCCGCTATCAATATGATTATCGCAACCGTTTATTAAACGTCAAAGATGATCGAGATAAAATGGTACAAGAATATGAATATGAGTATAGATCTGAAAATTATACCAATCCTGATGTATTTGAACAATATGCAGATTTAGTAGGAAATATAGATGGTAATTCAGCACCGGATCTAGGAGTTGCAACTACCTATACCGCCAATCCAGGAGGAGGTTCTGGCGATTTTGCTTATGCCTGGTATAAGGATGGTATCTTCATAACAAGTGGAACAAATCAAATTGATATTGTCTTTGACGATATTGGTATATCCAACCTTCGGGTTGATGTTACTGATAATATTACGGGACTAAGTATTCCTTTAACACTTGATGTAACGGTTCCTATTGATTTAGGTGTTGTTAATCTGACTTCGGACGAAATTTTTGGTTTGGTAAATGCACAACAATTTACTTTTAATGCCACCGGTGTAATCACAACATATGGAACGCTTTCATACCAATGGACTATAGATAATGGAACTCCTGAATCATTTACAGGAGAAACGGGTTTTCAGACCACCTTTGCTACACCAGGTCAACACACTGTGAAATTGAGGGTTACTGATTCAGAAACCAATAGCTTTATTGAAGGGGAAACTACTGTTACCATTTATAACCCTTTAAATGTTCCCAATATCACACCAACAGTAGCTCATATTGAAAAAGGAGATAATCAATATTTCAATACTTCGGGCGTCAGTGGTGGTTCTGGCAATTGGATATATAGTTGGTTTGTAAGATTTGGCAGTGGCAACTATACCAAGATTCCTTCAGAAGACCTCACCTATTATAACCATACGGGCTTCACCACTTCAGGCGTCTACACCATTAAGTTTAGAGTTACTGACACCAATATTCCTAATCATTTTGAGGAAATTACAAGTCAGGTTAATGTATATGAACCTATTCAAATAACAAATGATGATATCAGCACTCCATCACCAGTGCTGGTAAATACGGCTACATATTTCAATATTAATACGGCAAGTGGCGGCTCTGGAAATTTTGAGTACGAATGGGACATTATTAATCAAAGTGTAACTCCCGACTATGGTGAAGGTGTAGGCACTTTCAGCGAAGCCAATAGAAATGTAGCTAGTTATACCGTTGGTTATGAGTTGGTTGGCGCGAGTGTTAAAGTTCAATGCAGAATTCATGATTTATTAACCGGAGAATACAAAACCGTTTTTAAAATTATCTCAATTCAAGACAATGATCCCATATCAGGTCTATCACTTGGAGCCCGAGATAACGACCCTGACCCAGAATCGGCAAGCTATACCATATCTGCAAATAATGTGCAAGGAGGTTCGGGTAGCTATCTCTATAGATGGGTTATTAACGGCAGCATAGTTCAAGAAGGTCCTAGCAATAGATATTCATCTGTGGAGCTATCTTGTTCAAAGCAATCGGAAACCATTACCTGTGTTGCCATTGATGCAGCAAACACCGATCAAACGATTATAAGATCAATAACTGTCAATTTAGGATTCAACTGTGGAGGTTAGTAAAAAGCATAGAAAGATGAAAAAAATATTAAGTTTACAACTATTATTAATCGGACTTATTTCCAATGCGCAGGAAACCCCTTATACACCTCCAGTTCCCAGTGATGGTAATTTTATACTATCACGTACCTATCAGGAGGAGAAAAATAGCAGTAACGAAATTGTACTAGAACGTGATGTCATCGAAACGATTCAATACTTTGATGGTTTAGGGCGAGGGCAGCAAACCATAGGTATTGGGCAATCTCCCACAGGCGCTGATATGGTAACCCCTTATGAGTATGACATTTATGGGCGTATGCTTCGTGATTGGCTTCCTTTTCCTTCAACCCAATATGACCGTGGCGCCTATAAACCTGGTAGTACCTTAGATGCCCAACAGTTTTATGGCACAAAATACCCAAATGATTTTCAAAATCTTGCGACCATAAACATCAATGCCTATTCTGAGAAGACCGTAGAAGCGTCACCCTTAAACCGCGCACTCAAACAAGGTGCCCCAGGTAAAGATTGGCAAATCACCAGTACCGATGATACCGATCACGCCATTGGTTATTCCTATCTCAGTAATACGCATAACCCCGATAATGTTAGTGACCCTGCAAATGACAACGTACGACTGTTCACGGTTACCCTCTCTTCCTCGAATAATGAGACTACTTCACTTTCGTCAGGAACCTATTACCCCGCTGGCGAACTCTCTAAAACTATAACCAAAGACGAGAATCATCAAGAAGGGCAAAAAAACCATACAACAGAAGAGTTCAAAGATAAAACAGGTAGGGTTATTCTTAAGCGTACCTATGCCGACGTACCTGCTATGGACAAAAACGGAGATGGCGACACAAATGATGCCGGTGAACAAGCACAAAATGAAGCCCCACATGATACCTATTATGTATATGATGATTTTGGGAATCTTACGTATGTAATGCCCCCTAAAATGGAAAGTGCTACGGCTAGCCTTACCGAACTAGACAATCAAATGAACGCACTAGGCTATCAGTATTCCTACGATTTTAGAAATCGTCTGGTAGCCAAAAAAATACCTGGTAAAGGAATAGAATATATTGTTTACAATAATTTGGACTTACCCATCTTAACGCAAGATGCAGAACAAAGAAAAAGCAACGAGTGGCTCTTTACCAAGTATGATGTACATGGCAGGGTTGCTTATACTGGAAAAGCTACTATTGCCGACGATAGACCCATCCTACAAAATACCGTAACTGCACTGCCAGATACTTTTACTCTTTGGACAACGCGAACAACCGGAAACACTACCAATGCTATTGGAGGTAAGGCGATAAATTACACCCCCGAAGGCTATCCGCAAAATAGTATTACAGAAGTGCTTACCGTAAACTACTATGACGATTATGATATTACCACTAACGACTTAGGAGGATCACCTACGTCAACCAGTGTTTTTGGAAAGGCTACAGATAATCGCACCAAAGGGCTACCCACCGTAAGTTTGGTAAAAGTGCTTGAGACCGATGATTGGATTAAAACGGTGAGTCTTTACGATGATAAGGCGAGAGCAATTTACACGCATAATACGAATGACTATTTAGGTACAACCGATATCATTGCATCTGAATTGGATTTCATAGGAAAAACTTTAAAAACCAAAACAGCCCATACACGTAATGGAACGACCATTGTTACTATTGATAATTTTACCTACGATCATTCGGGAAGACTATTAGCACAAACGCAATGTGTGGGTGATCAGACCTTGAGTGATTCTTGTGAAGCTGGTGGTAATGGTATAGATGCTGATATAATCGTCTCAGGGTACATTAATACAGATCGTATCGCTACTAATAGTATGGTGGTTAGGCCTAACGCAACTGTTGTACCCAATGTAGTTTTACGAATCGACCCCAATGCTACAGGTGGAGGATCTGGTGAGACTGAATTGATTGTTTTAAATACGTATGATGAATTAGCGCAATTGGAGAAAAAGAAAGTAGGAGGAGATGCGGATGCTAACAATGTATTGAATTCAGTAGGCCTACAGACTGTGGATTACACTTATAATGTAAGGAGTTGGCTCAAAAGCATAAACAACCCGAATGCCATGGGCGATGACCTATTTGCGTTTGGCATCAAATACAACGATGTGGGAGACCCCAATAGAAGACTCTATAACGGTAACATTTCTCAAACTGTTTGGAATTCTGCCAATAATGCAATCGCTGGTAGTTCAGCTAGTAGAAATTACGTGTATACCTATGACGCACTGAACAGAATTACAGGGGCAACGGGTCTTCCTAACAGCCCTCATAATGTATCGAATATCTCCTATGATAAGAACGGGAACATTATGACTTTAAACAGAATGGGGCATACGCAGGTTGATGATAGTGGTCTAGTAACGGATTACGGCCTTATGGATGACCTAACATATACCTATATAGGAAACCAATTGAAGGCAGTGAATGATGACAACCAGGCAAGTGCAACACAAGGTTTTATAGATGGATCAGAATTGACACTAGAATACACCCATGATTCTAATGGCAATATGAAGACGGATACGAATAAGGACATTACTAGTATTAGCTATAATCACTTGAATCAACCTGAAGTAATAAGCATTTCTGGTGGCTCAATAACCTATGTCTATGACGCTACTGGTATTAAACAGAAAAAAATTGTAAGTACAGGTACAGTGACCGAATATGCTGGAAACTATATATATGAAAACACAGGGGGTGGGGTGAAATTACAATTCTTTAGTATAGCAGAAGGTTACGTGGAACCTAAAAATTTTGATGACCTAAATCAGGGCTATGATTATATTTATCAATTTCAAGACCACTTGGGTAATATCAGACTGTCTTACAAAGACCTAAGCTCAAATAGCACCCCTAATCTTGAAATACAGGAAGAGAACAATTATTATCCTTTTGGACTAAAACATAAAGGCTATAATTTTGGTCGAAATGGGCGTAATCATAAATATGGCTTTGGTGGTAAGGAGGAACAAGAAGATAATATCAACGGAAGTTCTTTGGATTGGCTAGATTTTAGTGCCAGGAATTATGATGCTACTTTAGGAAGATGGTTCGTAATAGATAAAATGTCGGATATGGCACCTCAATGGAGTCCATATAGATATGCATTTAACAATCCAATAAAATACATTGATAGCGATGGTAATTTTGAATTGGACGCTAACACTGCAGCAAAATACCCAAGGTTAGCAGAATTTTTAAAGAATGGCATTCAAGATGTTATCAATAACCCTTCTATTGTTAACGGTCTAATGAAGTATGGTCAACTTTCAAAAGAGGATATCAAATTGGGCTTGACTTATGGCGAAGGCCCAAAAATAATCGCAGATGGTTTGAACGGGGCCATCGGAGAATTTACACCTGGAACAAATTCCAAAGAAATTAAAATTGACAAGGATTTCCTTCAGGCTCTTGAAGACGCTACTGGAGCCGATGCAGATGTATATTTGCTATTAATAGCAGTTACAATATTGCATGAATATGTCCACTATGGAGATGATCAAGATGGAATTGATTACCCTGATGAAGAAGGGGATTTGTTTGAAATAGATGTATATGGAGAAGATATTGGTGATTATGACAGTGCAAAAAAGGTGTTTGACCAGTGGCAAAAGACACTAGCGGAAAAGAAAAAGAAACAAGCAGCAGAGAATAAAAAGAAAGCAGAAGGGTTAAATAATTTAATTAACAATATTGATAATGTAGAAGATGGCAATTATGTTTGGGATGGAAGCAATTGGGTAAAGGAATAACTACTTAAATGATGAAAAAATGAAATATTTATTTGTTATGTGTCTTTTTGTTGCATGTCAAAATAAGACAAAAATGAATTCTGAAAAAACTAGTGCTATTTCTTGTTCTGATACCTTAAAATATAAAAATTTAGTTTTAAAAAGTATTAATTTACCATCATTACAGCAATACTATGACGTACAAGATAATCTTAATCAAGAAGAACTAATTGTACTTAACAATAACAAACATTTAAATAAGGTTAAGGGATTGTATAAATTCAACAAGCAAATTGTATTCTTGGACTCCAATAAAATCAAACGAGCCAAAATAAAGGCCTATTTAGAATATAAAGAAATTAGTATTATACTAGATACGGCGAAAATTTATTATAGGTATGATGCCCAAGGAGTAGGAATAAAATCAGTATATCTTCTAAAGGACTGTGACTGGCTTTTGGTAAAATCAAATTTATGGGAAAATTAATTACCGACCCCCGCTAGTGCTCGTCTGTGACGAGTGGCGTGCCGAGCAAGAAATACGAATAGAACATCAAAAAATCAGAGCTGGTAGCTCTAGTTTTTTCATAGAAAAAGTAGCCAAGTTGCAAACGATATGGAGCGATTGTAAATTGGCGGTAGTAGTATAAAGCTACTTTTGAGTCATTCATCTTTGAACTAGTAAGAAATCGCCCATTTTAGACATTAACAATTATAGGGTAAAGCAAGCATATTTTATCGTCCAAAACTCCTTCTAAGTCTACATTATTCCCTATTTTTAAATCTTAGTTTTTTACTATGAAACGACATTTTCAAACTGCGGTTATCGTTTTGGCCATTGGCCTACTTTCAGCATGTGGCACGTATAAATCAGAACAGCAAGCGGCAGCCTTGACCTTTCCTGAATTGGCAAGCATGGTACGCACCAAAGGCAAATTGTGGTTCGCCAGTACTGAGCAAGTGGGCAACCCGAATTGGGAGCAGCCTATAGCGATTACAGTACAACAACTCCCCTTTAACCGGGCAAGTTATGGCACCTATACTTCGCATATGGTGAAAGCAGGTAAAATTAACGGGATTACCTATCGCGATTCCTTACCCATTAAACCCAAGTATTTGAGATTGCAGTTACTAAATAAAATCAATATTACAGAACAACTGAATGCTAGCGAAAACAGCAACATTCGAAACTACCTAGCTACCGACAACTCTTATAAAATGGTCACTCGTTTTGATATTACAGCCGCCGATGTACTTATGGTGCAACTCTTAGAGGCCAATACGGTGCAGCTCGCTGAAAATGATGCCCTCGGAAAGTATTTGATTTTGACCAAAAATTCCAAAGAAACCACTATTCCTTTTTCAGATCTTGAAGTTTTCGATTATGGTTTTTCCTCTTTTTGCTGGGGAGAAGATCGCTACCACCGCAAAAGAATTGAGGCCATTTTGACGGGGAATGCTAGCTGCCCCAAAGGCACCTATAAAAAAGCATCAAAAGTAACTGCAGATAAGTCGTATTTAAAATTTTAAAATGGGATTGAAAAGTAAACTACTTTGGTTTTTGATTTTAGGGGGAATCACTGCCTGTGATGATATCATTGAAGTACCCGAAATTAATGAACAAGAGATTACAGTGCTCGCTCCATTAGAAGGAACTATACTGACTGACAATACCGTTAGTTTCAATTGGAATGCTTTAGAAGATGCGCGTGGCTATAAGGTAGAAGTAGCACAACCAAATTTTTCTAATGCCGCTCAAATTGTTTTGGATAGCCTCTTCGTAGAAGATTCATTAGGCCTACTAGGAACAAAAGTTCAAAAAACACTTTTAAATGGTAACTATCAATGGCGTGTCAAAGGATTGAATGGAGGTATTGAAACCCCGTTTACCACCAACTCGTTTACTGTAAACGGAGATGAGAATATTGACTTGGTTGCGCCCAATACGCCAACCCTAGTTGCTCCTACAGACGGTACAGCTCAAGATGAAACATCAGTTTCCTTTAGTTGGTCGCGTGAAGATGTACCTGGAACTGCAGAACGGGATAGTATCTATATTTATAGCGATGAAACGCTACAGACTTTAGAGCTGAAAGGGCTAGGTGCAAATAAAGCTTTTGATACCACGCTAAATAGTAATACCTATTATTGGTTGGTGCAAGCCTTTGATGCTGGCGGTAATAAAAGTGCAGATTCTACGGTGTTTACACTAACTATTAATTAACCATCGCATCTCGACTCCGCTCGATGTGACCGTACACAACAAGTTAAAAGTGAAAAAAAACACGAAAACATATATACTTTTAGGAGCGGTAGTCCTTATTTGGGGAGTCATCGGGTATCGTATTTTTTCTTCGATAACTTCAGAACCTGAACGCAATACGGAAACAGGTGCCATAGATTTTAAACCCCAACCAGTACAAGAAAAAGAAAAGTTTAGCATCGTTGCCGATTATCGCGACCCCTTTTTAGGTACTTTACCCAAAAAAGCAAAAAAGAAAGTGAAACGGAGTGCACTTAAGACGCCTCTCCCTCCAGAAATAGCGGTGACTTATACGGGTTTTGTTTCCGATAAAGACACCAAAGAAAATATTTATTTTGTGACTATAAATGGGCGGCAGCATATTATGAGTGTTGGCAATGAAATTGAAAAGGTAAAATTAGTGCGTGGTAATGCTACTTCTATTAAAATTCGGGCCAACAAGAAAACCAGAACCATAACACTTCAAAAGTGAAATGGAACACTAAAATAAAAGCCGGAGCATTACAGTTCGTTCTTTTTATGGGAGTCGTTATTGCACTGCTCTTACTCACATTTATCACTTTAGCACAAACGAATTCACTCTTTGGAAAGAAAACTGAACTTCTTGTAGAAACAATAAAATCAGCTGATTTGGGACTGAGCATGGCTTTAAAAAGTAATATGGTTCTGAATGATTCTTTAGACATTGAACTGCCTGGTGATAGTCCGATTGAAGTGCGAGCCCTTCGCCAATATTGGGGAATTTTTGAAAAGTACACTGTTCTAGCAAAATCTAAAAAAAATCGATTTGTTAAAAGTGTTCTCGCAGGAAGTAGTAGTTCAGAAATGCTTCCCGCACTCTACTTAGAAGACAATCAACGTCCACTGATCATTGTTGGTAACGCAAAAATAACTGGAGATGCTTTCTTACCCAAACAAGGCATCCGCCCAGGAAACATCGCAGGAAATTCTTTCTATGGCACCTCAATGGTCAACGGAAGACAAAGACAGAGCAGGAGTAGCTTACCGCAGCTAAATTCAGAATTTGTGCAAAGAGTAAATCAATTTTCGCGAAATAGAATCCCAAATAAAAACAACCAAAACCTGAAATTAGAACGTGGTTTAAAGGCTACCAACTCCTTTGAAGCTCCCACAAAAACTATTGAGGGTAGTGAAATTATTTTGTCAGGAGTTTTCTTAAGTGGAAATATTGAGGTGCACGCTACCAGACGTATCATTGTTGAGGCAACTAGCCAGTTGCAAGACATCGTATTATCAGCTCCTGAGATTATCGTAAAAAAGGGAGTTGTTGGAAGTTTCCAGGCTATCGCCAGTAAAAATATAGAAGTTGGAAGAAATTGTATTTTAGAATATCCATCAGCCTTAGTAGTAAATCATAGCACAACAAATAATCAAAACGCTAATACCGTTCGAAAGCCCGATATTAGTGTGGGACAGAAATCCATAGTTAAGGGAAGTATTGTCTATCTGATGAAAGGTGAAAAGCAACAAAGATTCCATCCTCAAATAAAAATTGATACCGATGCCGTCGTTTGGGGAGAAGTCTATTGCGCGCAAAATCTTGAGCTAAAAGGTAAGGTATTCGGCAGTGTAAACACCTATGGATTCGTGGCCTTAGAAAGTGGTAGCATCTATCAAAACCATTTTTTTAATGGCACCATTGATAGCAGCAGATTACCAAGAGAATATACAGGCCTGCCCTTGACTAACAACACCAGTTTTAAAGCGATCACGAAATGGTTGTATTAAGAAAAATAAAAGGTGCTACCCTTATGGAAACTATGGTCGCAACCGTATTGATTGTTGTTATTTTCATGATAGCCAGTCTGTTATTAAATTCCATATTTTCCTCCAGCATTCAAGGAAATAACCAACAACTCACTTCATATTTAAATTTGCTGGAGTATCAATATAAAAATAATCTGATCAGCGTTCCGCACTACGAAGAATTGGACGATTGGGATATTGAATTGCTGAGTGAAGAAATAGGCGCTTCAAGCTATTTGATCTTAGAGGCAACCCATAAGACGACCAAAAAAACATTAAAAACATACACTAATATTGCTGAGTAAACCGCTAAAAATAAAGGCATTCACTTTAAGTGAAATGATTGTAGTTTTACTACTCACGATGATCGTTATTGGCTTAGCGTTTTCGGTTTTGCGATTGATACAAAATCAAATGGGAAGTATTGGTCAAAATTTTGAAAATAATACTGAGGTCAACCTATTGCAACAAGCCCTCTGGGTAGACTTTTCCACATATCCCGATATCACATACAACAATGTGACGAATAGCATGCATTGTCAAAATGAGTTAGGCTATGTAGATTACATCTTTGAAAACGGATTCATCATTCGAGAAAAGGATACTTTTCAATTGAAATTAGAAAGTAAGGTCTTTTATTTAAATGGATTAGAGAATGCCTCGGGACAACTAGATGCCTTATATTTAAAAGGCACCAAAGAACAAGGGGCGCAGGAAATTTTTGTCTATCAGAAGAATGCGGCAAATGAATATATGTATTAATGGGATTTAAGTTAGAAAATACCGCTCCGAATACCGCTCGAACTAATGTTCGTAAAGAAAATAGCACCTCAATTCTACAAAAAGAAATAAGCCTTTTCGGATCTGCCTTCTCCAATAAAAAGAAGGAAGATTTCTATACCGAAATACACGTATTACTAAAAGCAGGGGTAAATTTAAAGGATGCACTGGCCTTAATACAGGAAAATCAAAAGAAAGAAAAACAACAGCTTTTCTTCAAAGAGATGGTAGATGCCTTAGTAGCGGGAAAACCTTTTTCTGAAGTAATTAAGGATAAGAAAGAATTCACCGAATACGAATATTACTCCCTAAAAATAGGTGAAGAAACAGGGACTACGGCCAAAATCGCTGAAGAACTAGGAAAGTTTTTCGCAAGGAAAAATGATCAGCGAAGAAACGTAGTCAATGCACTCACCTACCCTATAATTATCCTGGTAACGGCAATACTTGTAGTCATTTTTATGCTAAGATTGGTCGTGCCCATGTTTCAAGACATCTTTACCCAAAACGGTGTAGAATTACCAGGCATTACAAAGTTCATTATTTCTGCCTCAGATTTTATTAGGGATTACGGTTGGTGGGTAGTCATCGTAATTTTAGTCCTAATTTTTAGTAGAAGTTTTTACTCAAAAAACGATTGGTATAAAGAAAAGAAAGACAGTATTTTGCTAAAAACGCCATATGTCGGTAATTTCATTAAAGCGGTTTACATGGCTCAGTTCACACAGGCGGTTACTTTACTTACGGCCTCAAAAGTTCCTGTTTTGAATAGTATTGACTTAGTGGCGAAAATGATTGATTTCAGGCCCTTAAAAAATGCCTTAAAACAAGTAAGTATTCAAGTTATGGCCGGCAATAGTCTCAGCGAAAGTTTAAAAAGCAATAAAATTTTTGACCATCGTATGATCTCACTAATGAAGGTCGCAGAAGAAACCAATCAAACAGAGTTTATTTTTGAACGCCTCAATCAGCAATACGCTATCGAAGTGCAGCAAAAGTCAAAGTTGCTTTCAACTTTATTAGAACCTTTGATTATTTTAATTGTAGGTATTCTAGTAGGAGTAATATTAATTGCAATGTATCTCCCCATGTTTAAACTAGGGAGTGTTTTAGGCTAAAAAAAGCCCTAAATAGCTATTAGGGCCTTTTTAAACATTTGATTCTATATGCATTATGCTATCACAATTTAGATTTGTATTTAAAAGGCAAAGCCTGTGAACATTCTAAAAAGTAAAGCGTATAATCCTATAAATATTAGAGCGAAACAGAACCACGAAAAGATTTTCAAGTAGTTCTTTAGAATATAGTTTCCTAAGTTTTTAAATCCTTCCAAATAAATCTCCTTAATAAGTAGTGTCGTCTTCATAATCTCTCTTTTTAATAGTTCATTACTGAAAAGACAAATGCTATGCTAAAAAGGCAATTTTTACGATATTTTGGTCAAAATGAGCGAAAAATGCGCTGAAACGCTACTTTTTTAAGTAAAAATCGAAAAACCCCAAACCAAAATAATTGGGTACAGGGTTCTTTAAATCTTGATTTATTTTCTATTCTGATAGCAAAATAAGATTTTGTTTTAGAACTATTCCCCGAATTGATAGGTGACCGTTAATCGCACCACACTATTTTTATTTTTAAGACCATTCATAACATCGTTAGAAAGGTTCGTTACTCCTATACTTGCAGACAAGTCAACATTCAGGGCATCAAAAAACTGAGCTCCAGCACCAAAATTAATACCAACATCAAGTAGTTTAAGCTCATCATTTCTATTGCCTCCAACGTTCAATTTATCATTATCACGTTTTGCGGACAACAAAAACCCGAGAGAACTACCACCTAAACCGTATAATCTTGTACTATCGCCTACATCGAGAAAGTAATACTTCATTTGCAATGGCATTTCGAGATATAAAAAGTTAAACGTCACCAGGGTATTTAAATCAAAACTTGACTTTTTTTGTGTCAACAATACCGCTGGCTCAAATGACAACTGATCGCCAAAATCGATTTCATAACCAGCTCCGACGTGAAAACTAAATCCTGCACTTCCAAATTCAGCGGTTAGGTTATCATCATTGTCTTTAATTAATAGACTCGAAAAGCCAAGTCCACCCTTAGCACCAAACTGGGCTGTTGCTGTAAAACTCATTAGGCCAATAGCCATAAAAACCAGTACTTTCATAATTTTTTTCATAATAGCTTGTTTAAAATATTTCTCTGCTTAATTTGTTGATTGCAAGGTATTTTGAAAAGCTTTTTTATGAAATCCCCGCATGGGCGTATTTTTTTCTACTAGTTTTCAGGTATTTTCGAAGGTGCTTTCTCTGGTCTTGTACTTATTAAATATCTTGTAGTAACCATCTTAAAAAAACACATTTGAAACGTACTATTATAATACTAGTAGTCACCCTTTTAATCGTTTGCTACGCATTTGGTCAAGATGCTGCTACTAAAATCGATAGTCTTGAAAATCTCCTAAGTTCAACTGATAATACCTTTCAAAAAGCATACATACGATCTGATATTGCGAGAGCTGCATCAGGTATCGACTCTATAAAAGCCTATGGGAATGCACGAGAAGCCCTAGATTTTTTTAGAAAGAAAACGGATTCGTTCGGATTGGCAAAAGCGTATGCCGCTATGGGTTATGTAGTTTTCGACTACGGAGAAATGAAAAAATCACAAGAGCACTACGAAAAAGCAAAGCTGCTTTTTGAAAGACAAATGAAAATCGATTCTTCTAAAAAAATGATTGATTTGTGGGCTGATACCGCTTTGAATCTTGCTGCCAGTATAGGTAACCAGGGTAGAGCCAATGAAGAGATGCAGTATCTTATGGAACTCGCACCTGTTGTCAAAAAATACAAAAATTATAAGGTACTAGCTCTTATTAATAGCAACTTGGCCATTTCATTTTACAATGATTACGATTTCACTACGGCATATTTCTATTTTAATGAAAATCATATTCCCTACGAACGTACAAAAGCGTATTCTCAATTTGCTGTTGACAGACTTGTTTTTGCAAGTTGTCTGATGGAAATGGATTCACTACCGCGTGCCAAGAAAGAATTAGACCGCGCTTATGCGCTACTTCAAAAAACACCAGAATCACCAAGATGGCATTTATATCATCAAGAATTAGGAGAATATTATTCCAAAGCAAAAAGATTTCCTGAAGCACTTCAGCAGTTTGGTCGCTCAATGAAAATCATAAAAAACCAAAAATACTATGGGGCATTACCTCAACAATATCTTCAGTATGTGGAAACCTACGGAGATATGGGAGACCTGAAAAAGGAAAAGGAATATATGGTAAAGTTTTATCAGGAAGTAAAAAAGAGTAACCCTCCAGAAGAACTATATGCATTAAAAGAGCTTGCAAAATATGAAAATCGAGATAAGAACTATCAAAAAGCAATGGCATACACCAAAGCCTATTTTGAACTAAATGATAGCATTAACGCAGATGATAAAGAAAAGGAAGCAGCTCGTTTAGAAAAATTATATCAAAAAGAAAAAAAAGACAGGGAAATCCTTGAGCTACAAAATCTGAACAACCAAACTGACCTTGATTTGGAACGGAAAAAATCACAAAACTATTTACTCTTCTTTTTATTAGGCACGTTGCTATTCATTTCAATAGCCGGATATTTGACCTACAACAACCGTCAAAAAAAGGCCCTACTTAAAGAACAGGTGCAAGCACGAGAAATTCAACAGTTAAAAGCGGAACAAGAACGCAAACTTTTTGGTGTAATGATGGAAGGAGTAGAACAAGAACGCAAACGTCTTGCCGCAGATTTGCATGATGGTCTCGGAGGAAGATTATCAGGCATCAGTATTAAACTTTCAAGATTGACAGAAAACAAAGAAGCAAAACCCTTACTGCCCCATTTGGATGATATTTTAGGTAATCTAGATGATTCATTACAAGAACTTCGAGGCGTTGCCAGAAATCTAATGCCCGAGACCTTGCTTAAATACGGACTTAAAGCGGCTGTTGAAGATTATTGCAGTACTCTCGGTGACAAAGAAACCAATATCACACTCCAATTTTACAACACTGAAAACGTAGTGGATAGAAATGAGTTGTTAACACTATACCGTATTATTCAAGAGTTAATCAATAATGCCATCAAGCATGCCAAGGCAACTGAGATTTTGGTGCAATGTATGGTCAGTGATGATAAAATTGACGTTACCATTGAAGATGATGGCAAAGGGTTCAACTTAGAGGATACTGGAAAAAATATGGGGGTCGGACTTACTAGTCTACAAAACCGAGTAGATTATTTAAATGGAATAATGGACATCCGTTCAGAAATCAATGAAGGTACTTCCATAAATATCCAAATTGAAAAAACATGAAAAAGGAAATTATAAAAGTTGTAGTGGTCGATGACCATCCGCTGGTCATTGAAGGACTTAAGTCATCCATAGGTATGGATGAAACGATTGAAGTGACTGCTTGTTTTGAAAATGCCGAAGACCTCTTTGCTCACCTTAAAAGAAAGGTGGCCCATGTGGTAGTGCTTGACGTGAATTTACCCGACATTAATGGGGTTGAAGTATGTGAAAAAATCAATACCAAATACCCTCATGTAAAGGTTTTGGGTTTAAGCACCTACAATGACCCAAGCATTATTAAACAAATGGTAAAGAACGGTGCAAAAGGGTATCTACTTAAAAATGTAAGTTCTAAAGAGCTGGGTATTGCCATTCATCAAATACATGATGGCTTATCTTACTTTAGTGCTGAAATTCAAAAGATTTTAGCGGATTCTATCTTCGACAATAATCGAATACCTAAACTAACCCGTAGGGAAAAAGAAATTTTGGCCCTCGTGGCCGAGGGAATAACTACACCTCAAATTGCAGAAAAACTTATAATCAGTCCGTTGACCGTCGAGACCCATCGTAGAAATCTCATTCAAAAAATGGGTGTTACCAATGCCGCACAATTAGTTAAAATGGCGATTGAACAGAAGTTAATTTAGTAAAAAGAAGGATTCAGAAAAATCGAAAAACCCCATACCAAATAACTCGATACAGGGTTCTTCAACTAAACTAACTCAAACCAATCATTTCTATAAGCCAAAACGATAGTTGGCCGATAACATAATAGCACCATTGGTAAGTGATACTAAACTTTGTTCTGCATCTGTATTCAGCAAACCGAATTCAAATACCAAGCCTACATCAATACTTTCATTAAATCCGTAACCGACACCGGTAATCAATCCAAAGTCAAAGAATTTAAAGTCATCGCCAGGTCTACTGCCCACATCCAATTTTGTACCATTAAAGTTCGCGGCCATCAAAAGCCCTGAATACAAACCGGCTCTTGCATAAAGAATTCCTTCCGCTCCAACTTCAAGAAAATCGAAACGTGCAGTTACAGGTACTTCTAAATAATAGAGATTAAAGTTTCCTGATAGGTTGGCTCCTCCTTTTTTGAAAAAAGTCGCTCCGGATTGTAGCCAAAATTGGTCGGAAAGCTCAAAATCTATTGTACCTCCCAAATGAGTTGAAAATACCCTTCCAAAAGTGGTATTCGAATTGGTTGAGGTTATTAAATTAGAAATACCTAGACCTCCTCTTACGCCAAAATATTGTGCCGTTGCCGACATACTGCTTAAACTAAATACTAGTACTGATACTACCGTTAATAAACTTTTCATATTGTTATTTTTAGTTGAATATTATAGTACCAAAGTAGAGTATATGTATATGAAAGTAAATCGCTTAAAATCTGTATTTTTCACTACGGGATTTCTGTACTTTTCACTACTGGATTTCCAGTAGAAGCCCAAGTATAGTTAACAAAAAAGCCCCATCTCTTGGAGACAGGACTCTTTCTACAAACTAAACTCTGACCTACTTTTCTTAGAGATTATTTTGAAATATGTGATTAATTTCCTCTGTAATAGGAGGGACCGAATTCACCATTTTCAGCAACAACCAAAGGGATTAAAGGAGACCCATTTCTAAAAAAGGAATTCAACCATAATAACTCTCCTGTATTTGCATCTATACCCAACAAACCTACGTTTTCAGAAGTGTCACCATCACCAACTAAATTATGTCCGCGGAAAAACAAATGACCATTTGCGTATACAGGACTATGGTCAATGACAATATCTTCATTGTACCACAACTCCTCACCACTCGATAAGTTTAAAGCAAAGAGTCTACCGCTTGTGGCAAAAGCGAAACTTGAACCTTTGTCATAATTACTAAAAACAACATTTTGCACTATTAAAGGGCTCCACAGCGTATCAGTACCTGTATCTTTTTGCCATAGAATATTTTTTGTAGCAATATCAACACAAAACAAAGCAGACGAAATACTCTGACCAACAGGAATGGCATTTACCACCAATTTCCCATTTGAAATAGAAGGAGTACCTACACCGTTTGCCTCAAGGGTCCATATAATATCTAGAGTATCTGGGTTTATAGCATAGAGATTTTTGGCCGGTAAGTAGAGTACATTATTATCGAAAACAGGAGTTCCGGAAACCTCAAAGGGTAGTTCCACTTTTTGCAAGAGGGCGCCTGTTTGTTTATCAAGCACATGCATAAACGGAGCTAAATCACTAATAAACCCTTCATCTGAAAAAACATATACTTTGTCACCATGAATAATGGGCGTACTATTTTCAGCTAATACATTGTCTAACTCGCCATCCTCATCAGATGTGTAATACCACTTTAAATCTCCTGTAATTTGGTCTGCAGCAACGACCACTCCTGTACCCCCTGACGCATAACAAACCCCATCTATACAAGTAGTGGGCGTAAGACCATTGCTACTAAAATCAAATTCAAGCATAGGTCTTTCCCAAAGAAAATTTTTATTGGAAACACTAAGTGCATTCATCGAATTATCATCCGCCGTTATAAAAATAGTACCATTGTCGTAATCAGCTATCAGTTCAAAGTCAGTCAAATCTGGGAAAGTATAAATGGCCGTTTCCTGACCGGTTTGAGTATCAACCGTATAAAGAGTCTCATCTTTCGAAGTAATTAGAAATTGATTTAGCGCAGGGTTTCCTGAAACGATCTGTGAGTCTGGCTTAGGGTCTATGACATCACCGTTTTCGTCAAGTTCAACGCCGTCATCTTTTGAACATCCTATCAAGAAAATTATACAAAAGGCTAATACTACCGATACAATTCTTGGGCAACTATATTTCCTTTTCATAGCAATTGTTTAGAAAATTATTGAACCTTAAAATCGAATATTTCAGATTGTGAAGTATTGCCTGTAGCATCTTTCGAAATCACCCGCCAATAATAGGTTTGTCCTGAATTAGTAGATGTACCAATGCTACTTTGGGCCGTAACTCCTAAGCTTGTTGTTGGATTGTTATTCGTACCAAAAAGTACTTCGAACTCCACCAAATCATTATCTACATCATTACCTTGCCATTCTAAATTGATATTCCCAGCCGAACCAAGCGTTTGACCCCTAGTAGGACTCACAGCACTTGCCGGAAAAGGCGCATAATTGCTTACACCCTCCCCTTGATTATAAAATCGCCAAGTATCACTATTCGCTGTTGCATTCGTGCCGTCTGATTTGGATACAACAAACCATGAATACGGTGTATTTCTTTCAACCGTAACACTCACTTCATTGGTATTTGAATTCATTGTGGAAGAGGAATTCGTATTTAAATTGGTAACATTTACCTCATAACTATCTGCATTTGCTGCGTTTTCCCATTCAAATAAGATGGTACTTTGTGTGTCGTTTATAACAGTGCCTTCTGTACACTCCATATTATTGTCAGGAAACACCAACGTTGCCGCGGAGGGAACACCTGATGGATCAATATCATCAGGATTATCCTTCCCTCCGGGACAAGACGTAAGCGTGCCTATAGTTAAAACGGCGGCTAGTATTTTTACAATTCTGTTCATTGTTTAATAATTTTATAAGATTCTGTCGTTCCATTTACCGTAACGTATAACAGATACATTCCGGTTTGTAAATCATCGGCGTTTAATCGTATGCTCGTTTCGCCAGCTTCTACCATTTTTTGCATCACTACCCTTCCATCAAAAGTGTTCAGTTGCACACTTGTTTTTTCTTCGGATGCACTACTAAACTGAACCGTAATTTCTCCTAAACTTACCGGGTTCGGGTACACCACTACTTTCGCACCTAAGTCAATCGTTTCCTCATAAACTCCTTGACAATCCTTTTCTGTTTTCACAGTGAGTTTTGTCACGTCCGATTTTATAGCAAGTGTAATCTCCGTATCAGAGGTAGTGAAGACCTCATCGTTCAGATTGATGGTATACAAATAACTCCCCGCCAAATTAAGTGTAACTGTTCGAGCCGTTAAATCCGTTCTAGAAGAAACTGAAAGAGCCTCAGGTTCTGCAACCACAACATCAAAGCAATTCTCATAGCTTGCTTGACCTTGCACCGTAATACACACTTTATAGGTGCCGCCTTGTAAATCTTCAAGAATTGCACCTGTATTTGTAAAATCTCCAGAAGCATTCACGCCATTACCTGTAATTATTGCCGTATAACTATAGTTTGCAATGGCGGTGATTTCAATGCTTCCGTTATTACTATTTCTACAAGATTCTCCTTTTGATCGTACTCTAAAATTATCTGCGGGTAAAGAGAAAATCTCACAACCCGTGGCATCTACCGTTGTGTTTGGCGGCGTATTAGGGCATTGGTCTTCTCCGTCTAAAACACCATCCCCATCAGCATCATCAGGATTGGTCGGTCCAGCCGTTCCAATAGTAACAGTAAAGTCTTTTGTTGAACCATCCTCAGCTGTAACACGATACACCACCGCATTTGTAAAGTCATTTATATTTACACCACTTTGCTGTGCCGTACCAGCAATCGAAACAGTTGCCTTGGCAGAATTGGCAAAAGTTGCCACCAGATTTTGTCTGTTGATATTTGTGGGAAGATCAACGGATATTTGAGTGCCATTAATCACACCTACCGCAGAAGGATTGACCACATTAAACCTAAAGTCAGTAATTTCTTTTTCGCTACTTAAAGTGCTTCGCTGACCCACGGTATACCAGATACCCCATTTTCCATTGGGAATAAGTTCGGACGGATTTCCTGACGGACTAATTTTATCAGCAGCCATATTTATGGACAAAATATCTTCATCACCATTATTGAAAGAATCAAAAATCAATTGCTCATCAGTCTTTGAATAATTCGGGAAGCCTAGTTTATTATTCTGATATACCGTTCGAATATCCCCAGTTTCTATGTTCACAGCAATTACTTCATACGTATCGGTATTCTCATCAAAAACATCGAATGCCAATACATTGCCTGAAGTTTTTGAAAAAGAGGGGTTACCTACACTAACGCCTTCTGGCAGGTTACTAAAAAGCTTTTGAATGCTACCATCGCCGAAGGTATTGCCTTGATTATCCCAAACCCTTAGGGCTCCAACATCCCAATAGTCAATATCAGCACCCGTGGCATTATCAATTCGATTTAAGGCATCATAAATCAAAACCTCCCCAGAATAATCCCATTCAATAGCATCAGGATAAAGCACTTCACCCGTAGTCGCACCAGTATCTGAAGTGGTTGGGTTAAAGAGTTCGAAAGCCCTTGACTCGCCACTTACCAAATCTGAGATATAAATGATATTATCCTGGTCATTTCGAATGGCAGCCAGCTTTGTACCATCTTTCGAAAGTGCCACCTGAGACCAAATTTGTTGGTCAGAAAGCACCGATTCCTCAGAATTATTAGCATCTAGAACAACCGCATTCACTGTATTGTTTTCAGTCACAAAAATGGCAAAGCTACCATCATCGGCAACACTAGGTTTGCGAAGTACCCGCGTTGTGGTTAACGGAACAAAGTTCTGCCCATTCGTATCAGACAAATAAAGTGTGTTCGGGTCGGTATCTCTTATATCAAGACTTAAAATAAATTCATCTCCGTTCGCTACAGGAATGTCGTTCTCAGTATCCGTTGCTTCTCCATCTGTAATACCAACCGTATCAAAAGCTGATTCTGCTGCTTGCACCTCAGCTGAACCTGCCCCATGTATATCTGTCGCTGAACGAATAACAGCCAGTCGTAAATCAATAAACTGTGAAGAAACTGTCAAGTAATTATCCAAGGCACGGTAGTAGATTTGTTCAGCTTTCTCTTTTCCAATGGATGTAGCAAATAAATAGTATGCCCGGTTTGGTATTCCACTATTGATATGGACACCACCATTATCTCGAGTAGTAACTACAAACTCTGACATGTCTTTGGGTTGCCATCCAATCTGCCCATCGGCGTTGGCTCCGTTATTGGGATTCTGCATATCGCGCATCGCCCCTGAAGGAAATAGATTAGTGACAATATCTTCTCCAAGTGTCCAATCATCGCGATCAATCATTACTCCGAAAATATCAGCAAACGACTCGTTGAGTGCACCAGACTGATTTCTATACTCAAGATTGGCGGTATTACCGATAACACCGTGAGACATTTCGTGTCCGCCTACATCTAAGCCACCTGCTAAAGGCGTAAACGCTCTATCACCACTACCATAAAACATGGCTTTACCATTCCAAAAGGCATTATCATAGCCACCACCCGTATCTGGATTACCTACATTAATAAATGAGATAACACTACCACCTTCACCGTTGATGGAATTTCGATTGAAATTCGTTCTAAAATATTCATAGGATACATCAGCGTTGTAGTGCGCCGAAACTCCATTGGCATTATTCCAAGTATTCCCACTAGAAATTACATGAAAGATTTGCACCCCTTCTGCAGGAGCTTCACCCCTCAAATCTAAAGTCATGATACCACCCACAGGATTATCGGGCAGTTGAGATTGCCCTCCATTGAACATCGGTTTTGAAGTATCGATTAAATAGTTTTGGGTGCCATTGTTCCATGTATTTAACTGACGGGTTACGCCATTTAAATCAGCACCACTTGTGTTGCTAGGTGGCGCTAAAATTTTAACGTTATTATTTTCAACATGTGCTTCTTCCAAATCTGGATGAAACTTACAGGTATGGTAATACTTGTCTATAACCTTACCTGTATTTGCATCTATAAAATATTCCCAGCGGTCAATTGCCGTAGGAAAAACGGTGATATGTCTTGTCAAAACATCTTGACCATTGAAAGAATAAATAACCAATTCTTCCTCTGGTGCAGAGGGAGTCAGTAAGTCATTTAGTTCTGATTTAGCCCTATTTGATTTTGGTAAGGCTTTACCCAAATCATTTTCAATAGTTGAGAGTGCATTTTGAAATGAGATTTTAGGCGTAACGCTTTCCAACTTGGGTGTGGGTTTACTTCTACCGTTGAAGGCTTGTACCTGTCTCTTCTTGTCTAGGTGTAGCACGACCTCGCTACCATATACTTTGACACCTTTGTAGACCTGCTGCATTTTAATATGCGTCTGCCCCAAATCATCTACTTTCTTAGAAATATTTTTAAATTCTTCGGAAGGATTGGCAACACGAAGAATGCCTTTAATATCCTCTAAATACTGTATTCCCACAGTTTCATTAGATTGACTTTTAGCAGATATTTTGGCTGCTTCAGTTGCTTTACTTTCAATGAATACAGGAAGCCCAGCTTCAGACGATTTTAAGACCTTGTGTTCGTACAACGAAGGGGAGCCGCTCAAATTGAAAACCGAAGGCATCTGATAATTTGTTCTTCCTTTCGAAATGATACTTTGCTTTGCTTTTACATCTAATTTTGAAAAATCAAAACTGGCACCTTGAGACGTTTTTGCCGCAGTAGATGAAGCCCGCTTCTTATCATCAAAGGTATCTTGAGCAATGGCTGATACCCCGACTAGTACAAATCCGAAGAGAAATAATAGTAGTTGTTTCTTCATGAAAATTATTTTATAGTTGTTCTAAGTTCTTTGTAAAAGTCTTTGCACTCTCTTGACACTTCATGGTCTTTTGAACCCCAAGTCACGCGATACCGTTCTTCTCCGTTAACTTCTTCTAAGAAATAATACATGTTACCAGGATGGTCAAAATTCATCTCAGAAAGTCGAAGTGAATCCATCTTTCGAAAACAAGTCATGGCTTCCTTCTTACCAATGTTTTCAATTTCAGTATGCTCTTTAGTCAAAGAGTTATTGTAGAATACCTGCCCGTTTTCTAGCACTACATAGGTAGTTACCTCTCCAGATATGCCCCCTCCTCTACCAAAAACCAGTTGTTTTTCAGGTAAAGTGTCAAGAGTATACTGCTGAGATTTGCAACTAAAAAGAACTATTGAAAAGAGACTAAAAAGGAAAATAGGTCGCATCGGTTGTTAGTTTAAAAATTGTTGATTTCATACGAATTGAAAACACCAATTTTATGATAGGACCAAAGTATATAAAACCTATCCTCAAAGAAATACCCTGTTGATTGTATTTTTTTCTACTGGTTTTCCAGTATATTAAATGTATGGTGTTTATAGTACGGTATAGTTGTACTATATTGGGGTTAACAAAATCAACAAACCACAACCATGAGATTTGTATCCTTCATCTGTATTTTGCTTTTTGCATGTTGTGTGAATGCGCAAACTGGACGCGAATCAAAAATAGATAGCTTAGAAAATATACTTTCTCAAAAAGCACAGGATACTACTCGCGTACTTGCCCTGGCGGAACTGACCAAATTATATGGTGGTGTAGACTCCTTAAAATGTTTTGAAACTGGCTTCAAAGCCTTAAAGCTCAGCGAAGAAATAGGGTACTTAAAAGGAATGGCCAAAGCAAACATCAATTTGGCTGGTGGTTACGCAGACTATTTTGATATTGATAATGCAAAAAAGCACTACGAGAAAGGGAATGCATTAGCCGATAAGCTTATCAAAAAAGACTCCACAAAGGAAAATGTTAGATTATGGTTGAGAGGTCTATACAACTTAGGGGTGGCATACGGCTATGAGGGAAATGTGGAAAAAGAAATTGAATATGCTACCATGACAGTGCCAATTGCAGAGCGTTTGGGTGATAAAATGTTCGTGGCCAATGGTAATACAAATCTAGCTATCAAATATAGCAATATGATGGCCTTGAAAAATGCATACGACTTATTCATCATAGGTCAAAAACAATTTGAAGAGATTGGCGGACCAGAAGATATGGTGTATCACAGTTTGGCGTTTTCACCATGCCTGTATAGCATGGACTCCTTACCGAAAATGAAAGAGGTATTGGATATCGCAAAGAAGAATCTAGACAAAATACCCAATTCGTTCTACTCACCTAGTTATTATGGTGAGTTAGGCCTTTATTACGGTGGCATAAGTGAATATGATAAAGGAATAGATGCCCTAAACAAAGCCAGAGAATACTTTCCTTTAAACTCAAAAAGCAACTATCTCAAATTATTATATCAAAGATTCGCGGGAATTTATGAGAAAATGGGTAATTACCAGAAGGCAAGAGAGTTTACCTTAAAATATTTAAATTTTCGGGATAATGATCACTCAAAAGAAGATATCGTTAATTCCTATTTCAAATTAGCACAATACGAAGCTAATCTTAACAATTATAAGAAGGCTTATAATCAATTAAACCAATATGTTAAGGCTATAGAAAGTATGCGACTTGATAATTTGGGTTCGGACATGAAAAATTTAGAAGCTCAGTATAAAATTGCTAAAAAAGAAAAAGAAATATTAACCCTTCAAAATGAAAAAAATGAGTCTGCACTTTCGCTAGAAAAGAAAAAATCTCAAGCGTATTTATTAGGAGGTATTATAAGTATTCTAGGCTTGTTGCTCTTTAGCGGATACTACTTTTATAAAAGAAAGTTGGCTAAGGTTCATAAGAAGGAACAAATGCGAGAAGGAGAGATACAACTTCTCAAACAAGAACAACAAAACAAAATATTTTCTGCCATGATAGAAGGGCAAGAGAAGGAACGCAAACGTTTAGCTATTGATTTACATGATGGATTAGGTGGAAGACTTTCAGGTATTAGCATGAATCTATCTAAATTAGATAAAGACGAGCCTAAAGAATATCCGAAGAAACAATTGCAAAAAGTGATGAAAGATTTGAATGATTCGCTAACGGAATTGCGAAGTGTCGCGCGAAACATGATGCCAGAAACCTTGGTTAAATTTGGACTTCAAGCTGCCCTAAAAGATTATTGCAGTAGTATGACTGGCAGTGAAACCAAGGTTACTTTACAATTTTACGGGAGCGATAAAGGCATCAACATCAACCAACAAGTAACCATGTACCGTGTGATTCAAGAATTGATTAACAACGCTGTAAAACATGCGAAAGCGACAGAAGTCTTGGTGCAGTATATGCGTGAAGGCAGTCAAGTCGATATCACCGTTGAAGACAATGGTATTGGTTTTGATAAAAGCAAAAGCTTAAAGAAAAAAGATTCAGGTATGGGCCTATCCAACCTGCAAACAAGAGTGGCCTATTTAAAAGGTAATATTGATTTTGAAAGCGAAGAAAATGAAGGCACAACAGTCAACGTACACCTTAACATCGATGCAGCATAAACCTATTAGTGTCCTTATCGTAGATGATCACCCTATGGTGATAGAGGGTCTGAAAACGCTTTTAAGCGATAACACTTCTGTGGAAGTCAAAACCCATTTCACCAATGGAAAAGATACTCTTGAATTCCTCGAAAAAGAAATCGTAGATGTTATCCTATTGGATGTCAACCTTCCGGACATCAACGGAGTAGAAATGGTTAAGTTTATTCTTGATAAAAGAGCTACTATCAAAATATTAGGACTTAGCACCTACAGTGAGCCTAGCATCATAAATCAAATGATTAAGAATGGTGTTAAAGGGTATCTATTAAAAAATGCTACTTCTGATGAATTGGCAAATGCAATAACTCAGGTAAACGATGGAAACTTCTACTTTGGAAGTGAAGTCCAAAAAATCTTAGCTGATTCGGTAACTCAAGAGAGCAAAGACCTTCCAAAACTTACACGAAGGGAAACTCATATTCTTCGTTTGATAGCCGATGGTAAGACCACTAATATTATTGCCGAAGAGCTTTTTATTAGTCCGTTGACGGTTGAAACACATCGGCGAAACCTCATGCAAAAATTAGAGGTTTCCAATGCCGCTTCTCTAATTAAAATTGCCGTAGAGCGTAAGTTGATTTAACTATTTACTACACGTTTTAACAGATAATTGTTTCTAAACTATCTTTGTGAAAATCTAAAACTCTCGCACCTTAATACTGCGAAAAGAAACTTCATTACCATGATCTTGAAGTAGCAATAGTCCTTCTGGAATACGGCCAAAATTTTTCCATCGCTCATATTTGCTTTTCTCTACCAAAGCTGCGAAAATTTGACTGAATCGATCGAACTCTACAACTTTAACTTGATTTAGCCAATGCTCAACATGACCATTATTCACAACAATTCTGGCGTTGTTCCATTTTCCAACACCTTTAAAGTTCTTCCCTCGAGAATTACTAAGATTTTCTGCGCGTATTAGATCATATAAAGAACCAACTGTTCGATTACCATTCTTGCCTTGTTTGGCATCAGCATGTTTTTGATCATCAAGTATCTGAAACTCCAACCCTATCGCAGATCCTTCTCCTTTATTTAATTCTGAATCCACAAAATATTTAATTCCACTATTTGCGCCTTCGGTTATTTTAAAATCAATACTCAATTCAAAATTGCTAAATGTATCTAACGTGACTATATCACCACCATTACTTGATTCTCCACCATCAGCGGCAGATACTGTTAGTATTCCATCCTTCATTTCCCATCCCTTTTCTGGAAAAGTATTGAGCTTTGCGCCTCGCCATCCATTGTTGGATTTTCCGTCCCAAAGCAAACGCCAACCCTTACGAATTTCATCTTGAGTAAGCTGATTAGTCAAATAACTAATTTCTGGAACTTCAGCATCAGAAGCTCTTCTTGAGCTCTCTAAATCCTTGGTTTTAATTTTGACATTCTTCCATCTTACAGTTTTACCCTCCTGACTTTCTTCACTGATTCCATGAACCTGAAAAGCAATAAAACCTTCCGCAGTTGTATCATCCACTAGATTTGCACATTGTATATCATTAACCCAAGTTCGAATTTGGTTACCAATAGCTTCAATTCGGTAATGATTCCATTCTCCTGGTACAAAAGCATTTTGCCCTTTCTTGTTTCTCGTGAGTGGATATAACCATCCCTGTCGCGCTTCGTCATAAACGCCTCCCGCCCATTTTCGAGAACTCGTTTCTATTTCACATTGATAACCGTGTACTCTTCCATTACTATATTCTGGAATACTCATACTTCTGAACTGCACTCCTGAATTCAAACCATTCTCAACTAATACTTCGAATTCCAAAATAAAATTGTCATACTTCTGTTTGGTAGCTAGAAAACTATTCGGAGTATTCAATTTTGAAATTCCTACCATTTCTCCATTTCTCACTTCGTAGTTAGCATTCCCATTGAGTTGTTCAAAGTTATTGAAGTCCTTTCCATTGAAAAGGTCTTGCCAACCATCTTGAGCTGATAATGTTATTGTTGAAATCAAAGCAAAAATCAATAGTTGCAATTTTATTTTCATATTGAGTGTGATTGAAGGTTAAAATATTTTTTATGAAGAACCTATCTCGAGAAAGACCCTAAATACTTTACTTTAGAAGCGTTACTAAAAATAATATTTTTAACTTGACTTTTTAGTCATAACCTTCACAAATGCATTTTTGCAACTTTGATATTATTTAAATTCTTCAAAAATGGATCAGCACTCGAAATTCATTCATTCTAATTTTCTTCTTGAGAACAAATTTGCCGAAGAACTCTATCATAATTTTGCTTGTAAAATGCCGATTATAGATTATCATAATCATCTACCGCCAAATGAAATTTCTGAAAACAAGATTTTTGATAATATAACCCAGATATGGATCAGTGAAGACCATTACAAATGGAGGGCTATGCGGACTCTTGGTATTGATGAAAAGTATATTACAGGTTCAGCTTCGGACCAAGAGAAATTTCAAAAATGGGCAGGTACCGTGCCTTACACCATGCGAAATCCATTGTATCATTGGACGCATATGGAATTGGACCGATACTTCGGAATATCTGATTTATTAAGCTCCGAAAATGCAGACAGGATTTACACCGAAATTGCCGAAAAATTAGACACGGAAGCTTTCAGTGTCCAAAATCTTTTGACAAAAATGAATGTGGAGTCCCTGTGCACTACTGATGACCCTACAGACTCCTTAGAACATCATCAAAAGCTTGCAAAGAGTGAATTCAAAACAAAAGTTAGCATGGCTTTTCGGCCAGACAAAGCCATTTTTATTGGAAGCGATTCGTATAACGATTACTTAACCAAACTGGCTCAGGCTTCTGAGATAAATATTGATTCGTATAATAGCCTTTGTGATGCACTTCGCAATCGAGTAGCATACTTTCATGCCAACGGATGCCGCTTATGTGACCATGGTTTTGAGCACATGTATGCTGAAGCTTTTACAGAAGCCGAAGTGAAAGCTATATTTAAAAAGAAGCACGAAGGATTACATCTCTCAAAAGAGGAAGTTCTTAAATTTCAAAGTGCCATTCTTATTTTCCTTTCGGAGTTGTACCACGAATTCGGTTGGGTACAGCAATTTCATCTGGGTGCCTTGCGCAACAATAACAGTAGAATGTTAGACCACCTAGGACCAGATACAGGATGGGATTCTATCGGGGATTTTCAGCAAGCAAGTAGCCTCTCCAAGTTCCTAAATAGTATGGATAGTAACAACAAATTGACAAAGACAATTATCTACAACAACAATCCAACAGACAACAATATGATGGCAGCGATGATTGGAAATTTCAATGATGGAAGTATCAAAGGAAAAGTTCAATTTGGCTCTGGCTGGTGGTTTATGGATCAAAAGGAAGGTATGATTGATCAAATGAACGCGCTCTCTAATATAGGGCTTCTTAGCTGTTTTATTGGAATGCTAACAGATTCAAGAAGTTTTCTGTCCTTCCCCAGACATGAATATTTTAGACGAATTCTTTGCAACCTTTTAGGAAAAGATATCCAAAACGGCGAATTACCTAATGATATGAAATGGATTGGTAAACTCGTTCAAGATATCTGCTATAATAATGCAAAGGAATATTTTGATTTTTAGAAAGAATAGGAAGTACTACTCCTCAATCAAAATCTCTAACAACTGAATTGCGGCATCACTAATTTTGGTGCCCGGACCAAATACGGCTACTGCACCAGCATCGTATAAGAATTGATAATCTTGCTTCGGAATCACACCACCAACAATCACCATAATATCTTCGCGACCGTAGTTTTTTAATTCTTTGATTACTGCTGGCACCAAAGTCTTGTGCCCAGCAGCCAAGGAAGAGACTCCCAGAATATGGACATCATTTTCAATAGCTTGTTTTGCAGCTTCTTCGGGAGTTTGAAACAAAGGACCAATATCGACATCAAAGCCTAAATCAGCGTAGCCTGTAGCGACAACTTTTGCGCCTCTATCGTGACCATCTTGCCCCATTTTGGCAATCATAATACGCGGGCGACGACCATCTTGCTCAGCAAATTGGTCGGTCATATTTTTTGCTTTTTCGAAGCTTTTATCGTCTTTGATTTCTTTGGAGTACACGCCTGAAAATGAATTTATGACTGCTTTATGCCTGCCGAAAACTTCTTCTAAGGCAGAACTAATTTCACCTAGAGTAGCTCTTAATCGAGCAGCATTTACAGCTAAAGCTAATAAATTTTTATCCGCAGGCAAGTTTTCATCACCGGATTCCATTTTCAATTTAGCAGCTTCAGTCAATTCGGCCAAAGCCGTTTTAACTGCAGCTTCATCACGTGATTTTTTAATTGAATCCAAACGCTCTAACTGCTGCCTTCTTACTTCTTGATTGTCGACTTCTAAAATATGAAGTTCGTCTTCTTCCTCTAATTGAAACTTGTTTACGCCGACGATTACATCTTGTGTGCTATCAATTCGCGCCTGCTTTCTGGCTGCTGCTTGCTCAATTCTCATTTTGGGAATTCCCGCTTCAATTGCTTTGGTCATTCCTCCTAACTCTTCCACTTCTTCAATCAAATCCCATGCTTTTTCTGCAATTTGTGCTGTGAGATACTCTACATAATAACTTCCTGCCCAAGGGTCGACTGTTTTGGTTATTTTGGTTTCTTCCTGTAAAAAGATTTGCGTTTCTCTAGCAATTCGTGCGGAGAAATCTGTTGGTAAGGCAATCGCTTCATCTAATGCATTTGTATGCAAACTTTGCGTTCCTCCCAAAATTGCAGCCGTGGCTTCGATGGTAGTTCGAGCTACATTGTTGAAAGGGTCTTGCTCAGTTAAACTCCAACCGCTAGTTTGGCAATGTGTTCGTAGTGCCAATGATTTTTGATTCTTAGGATGGAACTGTTTTACCAATTTTGCCCACAACATTCTTGCTGCACGCATTTTGGCAATTTCCATAAAATGGTTCATACCTATTCCCCAGAAAAAGGATAGACGGGGAGCAAAATTATCGATTTCCAATCCGGCTTTTAATCCGGTTTTGATGTATTCTAGTCCGTCAGCTAAAGTGTATGCTAATTCAATATCTGCCGATGCTCCAGCTTCGTGCATATGATATCCGGAGATACTAATGCTATTAAACTTGGGCATAAACTGACTTGTATATTCAAAAATATCAGCGACCAATTGCATGGACGGTTTGGGCGGATAGATATAAGTATTCCGTACCATAAATTCCTTTAGGATATCATTTTGAATCGTTCCTGCAAGCAATGCTTTATCAACGCCTTGCTCTTCCGCAGCCACAATATAAAATGCCATAATGGGAAGTACAGCGCCGTTCATCGTCATGGAGACAGACATTTTATCCAACGGAATTCCATCAAATAAAATTTTCATATCCTCAACGGAATCAATAGCAACTCCTGCTTTTCCGACATCACCTATTACACGTTCATGGTCGCTGTCGTAACCTCTATGTGTGGGTAAATCAAAAGCAACGGAAAGTCCCTTTTGACCTCCTTTTAAATTTCTTCTATAAAAGGCATTACTTTCTTCGGCAGTTGAAAATCCGGCATATTGGCGAATCGTCCAAGGTCTTCGAACGTACATGGTGGAGTATGGCCCGCGAAGGTATGGTGGAATTCCAGCAGCGAAATTTAGGTGCTCTGCTGAAGCTATATCTTCTTTATTGAAAGATGATTTGACGATAATCTTCTCGGCAGTTTCAAAGGTTTCGACAACCTCTTTATCCTGTGAGTTCTCGACTCCGCTCGAAGTGACAGCAGAGTTTTTAAGAGTCAAATGTTGTACATCTTTTCTACTCATTATCCAATCTTTTTTGTTCCACTTCCTCCGCCAAACGTTTTTCTATAATAGGCTGAATTAATGTTTTTCGGGCATTTGTTTTCAAAAATGGATACAGCTCAATCGTATCTTTCATTTTATCATTCTCATTTTGATATCTATTTGTTCCTATCAAAACTTCTTCTCCCGCATTAAACTTTTCCTGTTCTTTTGAAGCACTTTCAGCAATTTTTCTTTGAATTGTATGCTCTTTTAACTGCTTTAAAAATCCGCCAGCACTTTCAATAGACTTAAACAAGACCAAGGCTTTTTCTGCCAATTGATTTGTAAGACTCTCTATATAATATGCCCCATCAGCCGGATTCTCGACTTTATCAAAATAACTCTCATTTTTCAAGAGCAATAATTGATTCAAGGCAATTCGGTCACCAAATTCGTTTTCTTTGTGATAGATAGTATCATACGGCATATTACAAACCATATTTGCACCACCTAAAACAGCAGACATACATTCGGTTGTTGTTCGTAGCATATTGGTATTGTAATCATACAAGGTTTTGTTTCTCCTTGTCGGAATTGCTACAATATGACACGTTTCAGCAGCTCCATATTCCTTGGCCAACGAAGCATATAACAAACGAAGTGCGCGAAGCTTAGCAATTTCAAAAAAGTAATTTGTATCAACAGCTATTTTAAAAGAGATGGTGCTACTCGTCCCCGAATTAGCCATATGATTCAAATACTCGTTCGCATGGGCCAATGCATAGGCCAACTGCTGTATTCTATTCGCTCCAGCATTCTGATATAGCGAAACATCAACGCCTAAGCAATTTTGGTTTTTGTAATTCAAAATGGCATCTAAGGCTTCATGGTCGGTTTCAAGATTGTAAAACCAGTTTCCGCTGCGGGCTAAATTGCCAATAAGGTCTATATTTAAATGGATGTTTTCTTGAGCATTACCAGCAAACTCAAGAACGGATTTCACATAGGTAGCTGATAAGAATTGAAGCTCTAAATACACTTTAGTCCTTTTCAACTCGATGCCATCCAGTATTTCTGAAATAGGTATTTGCATGGAAGGAATGATGAGATAGATGGCTTCAGCGCCTTTCTCTAAGACCTCCTTAGCTTTTTTATTTGCTGCTTTTTGGTTTCCTGAATAAATAGATTGCGCTGCGCTCCAACTGGAACCGCTAGTTAAATTCTCAGGTGTATTCACGGCATCGTCCGCATGATAAAAGGGTTTTACTTTGATTCCCTCAGCGGATTCCCAAACTAAGGTTTCGTTGTAATCTGCTCCCTTTAAATCAAACTGTATTTTCTGCTTCCATTCTTTCGCAGAAACAGGAGAGAATTCGCTAAATAATTTGTTTCCCGACATTCCTAAAAATTATTTAAATCTGCTCATTATTTATTGAGTTCGAATTTGAACTTGACACTTGAGCTTGCACTTTAAAGCGGAATATTACCATGCTTTTTCTTCGGCAAGGTAGCCACTTTGTTTTGAAGGGCAGTATATGCTTTTATCAATTTTCTTCGAGTATTCTTGGGAAGAATTACCTCATCAATAAACCCTCTTTCCGCCGCACTATAAGGATTCGCAAATAAGTCGGCATATTCAGCTTCCTTCTCTGCTAATTTGGCTTCAGGGTCTTTGGCAGCTTTAATTTCTTTTCTAAAGATAATTTCACTCGCTCCCTTTGCTCCCATCACAGCAATTTCTGCCCCAGGCCATGCGTAGTTTAAATCCGCACCAATATGTTTAGAGTTCATTACATCATAAGCTCCACCATACGCCTTTCTTGTAATTACAGTTACCTTCGGAACGGTAGCTTCACTTAAAGCGTACAACAATTTTGCTCCGTTGGTGATGATGCCATTCCATTCTTGGTCTGTGCCAGGAAGGAAGCCAGGAACATCTACAAGCACTAATAACGGAATGTTGAAACAGTCACAGAATCTTGTAAAACGAGCCGCTTTCTTTGAGCTATCTACATCTAAAACTCCTGCTAAACTCATGGGTTGGTTGGCTACAATTCCGATGCTTTTTCCACCTAATCTGGCAAATCCTACAACGATATTATCTGCATAATCTTTATGGATTTCAAAGAAGGTTTCTTCATCAATAATTCCCTTAATGACATGTCGCATGTCATACGGCTGATTCGGGTTTTCAGGGACGATGCTTTCTAACTCCTCACGGATTTCATCTTGAATATCAAAAGGAATATCATCAGGTACATCTTCACAATTTTGAGGCATATAACTCAACATCTGCTTTATCTGATTGATGCATTGAATATCATTCGCAGCGGTCAAATGTGTTACCCCAGATTTGGTAGCATGAGTAGACGCTCCGCCCAATTCTTCAGAAGTAACTTCCTCGTTTGTTACCGTCTTCACCACATTCGGACCTGTAACAAACATGTAACTTGAATTTTCAACCATCAAGGTAAAATCGGTCATTGCGGGAGAATACACTGCTCCTCCAGCACAAGGACCCATGATGGCAGATATTTGAGGAATCACTCCCGATGCCATCACGTTTCTATGAAAGATATCAGCATAACCTCCGAGGGAGCGAACCCCTTCTTGAATTCTTGCGCCACCACTATCGTTTAATCCGATTACGGGCACGCCAATTTTCATCGCCATGTCCATTACTTTACAGATTTTCTCCGCGTGGGTTTCAGAAAGAGCACCCCCAAAAACCGTAAAATCTTGTGCAAAAACACAGACTTGTCTTCCGTTTATAGTTCCGTAGCCAGTTACAACCCCATCCCCATAAAAGACTTGTTTTTCCATACCAAAGTCTTTAGTACGATGGGTTACTAAAGCTCCCATTTCTTCAAAAGAACCTTCATCTAATAAAAAATGAACACGTTCGCGGGCCGTTAATTTTCCTTTGGCATGTTGTTTATCAATACGTTCTTGACCTCCGCCAATACGAGCTTGCGCTAACTTATCTGCTAAAATCTGTTTTTTATCTTTCATTGTTAATCTAAAGTCTTTAGTCAAAAATTACATCCCTCTTTTATGCCAATTCGAGGAAACGGTCACTGGGGTTTTTAAGGTCTTTTGATTTTCTAAATATAGCTTAAGGGCAATCTTCGCAGCTATCTGCTTCTCATCGTCATATTTCTCCTCAAGTTGTTCTGGAGCGTAATAATCCTTAACAAAATGTGTGTCAAAATTTCCAGAAGTAAATGCTTCATGCTCACACACAAATTTTCCAAAAGAAAGTGTTGTTGCGACCCCTTCAACTTCGTAATCATCGATAGCCTTTATCATTAACTGAATGGCCTCCTCGCGCGTTTTACCATAGGTAATCAGCTTTGAAATCATCGGGTCATAATAGATAGGTACTTCCATACCTTCTTCAAAACCATCATCTACACGAATTCCCTTTCCCGTAGGTGTTTTATACTTAGAAAGTGTACCTATGCTTGGGGTGAAATTCGCTAATGGGTCTTCCGCATATACACGCACTTCAAGCGCATGACCATTAATTTTTAAATCTTCTTGTGTGAATTCTAACTTTTCGCCGCGAGCCACTTTAATTTGTTGTTCTACCAAATCAACTCCCGCAATGATTTCTGAGACTGGATGTTCCACCTGAAGACGTGTATTCATTTCTAGGAAATAAAAATTCTTCTTTTCATCAAGCAAGAATTCCACCGTTCCGGCGCCAACATAATCACATGCTTTTGCTACTCTCACCGCAGCTTCACCCATCGCTTCACGTATCTCGGGAGTCAATACAGCAGAAGGCGCTTCTTCTACGACCTTTTGGTGCCTTCGTTGTACGCTACATTCGCGTTCAAACAAATGCACGACGTTTCCATGAGTGTCGGCAAGTACTTGAATTTCGATATGCCTTGGAGAGCCTACATACTTTTCTATAAAAACAGAACCATCACCGAAAGCAGAGACTGCTTCACCAATAGCACGGTCCATTTGCTCGGATACATCTTCAAGTTTTTCAACAACTCGCATTCCTTTTCCACCACCCCCCGCAGCTGCTTTGATTAGAATCGGAAACCCAATTTCTTGAGCAATTTTCTTCGCCAATGCCACATCGGTAATCGCTTCTTCAATACCCGGAACCATAGGTATGTTATAATCCTTTACAGCTTCTTTCGCAGCCAGCTTATTTCCCATGACTTCAATAGCATGTGGTTTCGGACCTATAAAAGTGAGTCCGCTATCCTCAACCATTTGAGCGAAAACCGCATTTTCACTTAGAAAACCATAACCGGGGTGAATACCTTCTGCTCCGGTACTTTTGGCTGCTTCAATTACCTTATCCATAACCAAATAGGACTCTGAAGAAGGTGCCGGACCCAAAAGAACAGCTTCATCGGCAAATTTCACATGCGGTGAATGGCGGTCAACTTCTGAGTATACGCCAACCGTTTTAATTCCCATTTTCTGGGCAGTTCGCATGACACGAATTGCAATTTCACCACGGTTGGCAACTAGTATTTTTTTCATTCAACAACTACTTTTATTGTCATTCCCGCCCTTCGTCTGCGCTCAGGATAAACTCCGGCGGGAATCTCTTTAATTTCATTCCTGTGAAGACAGGAATCTCCTATTCCATTTCGATAATTAATTGTCCTTTTTCAACAGCAGCATCTTTTTTGACCTCTATTGATTTTACAACTCCATCCCCTTGGGAAGTAATAATATTTTCCATCTTCATAGCTGATAGTACTAGTAATGGAGTGCCTTCTGAAATTTCCTGTCCGACCTCGACCAATATATCAACGATTAAACCTGGCATGGGAGCTTTGATAGAATTCACCTTCTGAGCAGTTACTGCCAACAAGCCCATTTTTCGTACCTGCTGGTCGTATTCATCTTCAATTTTTACTTGATACGAATTTCCGTTTACGGCAACGGTCAGGGCTTTATTTAAAAAGTCAGCACTCACTAAGCTAGCTTCATAAGCCTTACTTTTTTCAAGAATATGATAGTTTTCGCCATCAATAGAAATGCTATCCAAAGCTTCAACGTCCTCTTTTTTTAGAGCTATTTCTTTGTTATCTATGGTAACTAAATAGTTTGTCATATATAAAAATGTGTAATGGGCTTTTAGTCTTTACAGATAAAGATATCGAAAAGCAGCTAGCGATATTAGTAAGTTTGATCAAATGGTCTTACTTCGATCTAAATTAAGTAGTTTTAAGAAATTTGTTAACCTCGAGCCATACTAAATGTCGTTACTAAAGAATTCACTAAAGATTTTCCTCTGTATCTCAATCCTTATTTCCTGTCAAAATGAGGAGTTACTATTTGAAAATGCAATTTGCATACAAAACATCAACACAATTGACCCATCAGATGGTTTAAAAAAAAATCAAACCGTAATTATTAAGAATGGTAAAATACACAAAATAGTTGCGACAGATTCATTAAACCTATCCGGAAAAAATACCATTGTAGACGGAACAGGCAAATATTTGATTCCCGGTTTGTGGGATGCCCATGTGCATTTTGCGTATATCGAGGAGATGGCGCCTAGCATGTTCGATTTGTTTTTGACCCATGGTATTACCAGTGTTCGAGATACTGGTGGGAAGGTTGATTTTGTCAAAGGATGGAAAGACAAAGCATTGGCTAACCCAACAGATGCTCCAAGAGTTATGATGGCAGGACCTTTACTCGATGGCGAGCCCAATGTTTATGATGGGAGCGATGCCGCACACCCCGAACTTTCTGTAGGTTTGGCGACCGTTGAAGATGTCACCAGTCAAATAGAAATGTTAGTGAGCAAAAATGTAGACTTACTAAAAGCCTATGAAATGCTGACACCAGAGCAATTTGAGCAAATTATGGCTCTGGCAAAAAAGAACAGGCTCAAAGTCACAGGACACGTTCCCTTGAGTATGGATGCCATCACCGCTTCCAATTTAGGATTGAACAGCATTGAGCATATGCGAAATCTCGAAATTTCCTGCGCTTCAAACGCCGAAGAATTGTGGGAGCAGCGCAAAAAACTGTTAAAAAACGAAAAAAACTTAACCGGCGGGGAATTACGCTCTTCTATACATACGGCCCAACGCGAAATTGCCATTGCAAATTATGATGAAGAAAGAGCCAATAAAGTACTTGCTACGTTAAAAAAGAACGATACATGGCAGATACCAACACAAGCTTTGAACACTTTTTTTACGCGTAAGTACTTTGCCCGAAATGATTGGCAAGAGAGCTACGCACTTCTTCCCGACACAATAGGTCAAGATTGGCTCGACAATTCCAAAGCACTTGCGAATGCCGAAACTCCCAAAGCAAAAGAAGCTTGGAATCAATGGAATTATATGATGGTAAAAAAGATTCATGATACGGGAATCCCTATTATGGCTGGCACCGATACTCCCATAGCATTTTTGACCCCAGGTTTGAGTCTTCACGAGGAATTGGCCGTTTTGGTTGAAGATGTGGGACTATCAACTCTGGACGCTTTAAAAGCAGCTACGATAAACCCCGCAAAATATTTTAGTCTGCACAATGAATTGGGCTCCGTCAAAGAAAATATGTGGGCTGATTTAGTAATTTTAGATGCCAATCCATTAGAAAACATAAAAAATACCACAAAAATTTATGCTGTAATCAAACAGGGTAAGTTACACGATAAAGATATGCTTAACGCAAGGATACAAAAGCTTAAGAATTAAATTGACCTATCTAATGATAGCGTTTCTCTCTAAATAATAGAGTAATTGGAATACTGGAAAAGATAATGTTAGATAAAAACAAATCACCGCTTATTTCTGCTAGTGGACTATTGAACATTCATGAAAATGAAGATGTGGTTCTAATAGATACTAGAATGGGGAAAGACATCAAAAAAACCTATCAAAAAAATCACTTGTTCGGAGCTTTGCATGTTGACTTGAATGAACAGTTATCCGATATAAAGGAGAATTTAGCAAATGGCGGGAGGCATCCCCTACCAAGTATCGAAAAGTTTTCCAGAACATTGAAAAGTCTTGGTATTTCACCCAAAAGCCATGTGGTCATCTATGATGATACCAATGGAGCCATCGCTTCAGCTCGTTTTTGGTGGATGATGAAAGCAATTGGGCATAACAAGGTACAAGTATTGAACGGTGGCCTTAAGGAAGCTATTAAAGTCGGTTTTCCTATAGGTTCGAAAGTAGAAACGGCCAAAGAGGTAGCGCCCTATGAAATAGATGATTGGAAATTACCCATGACTACAATCGATAAGGTTGAAAAGAATTCCGAGAGCACAGAGTATCTGGTCATCGATGTTCGGGCAAAAGAAAGATACAACGGAGAAACAGAACCCATAGATTTAATAGCTGGTCATATTCCGGGTGCGGTAAATATTCCTTTTAGTACCAATTTAGATGACAACGGCTTGTATTTACCTTCTTCCGTATTACTAGAAAAATATCAAAAAATAATGGGTTCGAAATCCATTGAAAATGTTACTGTACATTGTGGTTCTGGTGTTACAGCCTGTCACACCTTATTGGCATTTGCTTATGCTGGTATCGAATTCCCAAATTTATATGTTGGCTCTTGGAGTGAATGGTCTAGGAATAAAAAAGCTATAGCAACCAATTTAAGAGAATAGGTCTTATTTTAGGATTACTACTTTTATAACGGAATACTTGTACAAAAAAACATGAATCTACATTTAGAAAATAAACTGTTCTTAGTCGGTGGAGCAACCAGCGGACTAGGAAAAGCCATTTTGGAGCAATTGATTGCGGAAGGAGCTAAGGTTATTGCAGTAGCTCGTACCGAACAAAAACTGGAAAACTTAAAAGCGACACATGAAAAAATTGAGGTTGTATCTGGTGATTTATCAGAAGAATCCGTTCTTGAAAAAGTAATGAGCAAAATCGGCGACCGAATTCTGACTGGTGCTGTCATCAACTCAGGTGGTCCGCCAGCAATGCCAGTTTTAGATACTAAATTATCCGATTGGGATGATGCTTACAGAAATGTTGTCCGTTGGAAAATAGCCTTAACCCAAGCTTTGCTTCCCAAAATGCTAGAGAATAATTACGGCCGTTTGCTTTACATAGAAAGTGTTTCGGTTAAGCAACCTGTAGAAAATTTAGTTTTAAGTAATTCAATGCGATTGGCTGTTGTTGGGTATGTCAAAACACTTTCTCAGGAAGTGGGAACCTCAGGAGTCACATTCAACATTCTCGGACCCGGATACCATTCCACCCAACGCATGGAAAATCTTTTCAAAAAAAACAGTGAATTAAAAGGTATCCCTGAAGCTGAAATTCGTTCTACTTTTGCTGAGCAAACTTCAATCGGTAAAATAGGCGACCCTAAAGATTTTGCGTCACTCGCTGTCTGGTTGCTATCACAACATAGTCAATACATTACAGGTCAAACTATCTCAGTAGATGGTGGATTGGTCAAGGGAATTATGGGCTAATCAAAAAAAAATCTTTATCCTTAATTGATTTAAAAATTCTCAATCGGACAGAAAATAAAAACACCTTAATTAAATTAAGGTGTTTCAAGGTATTAAGTACTCGAGGTGGGAATCGAACCCACACTCCGAAGAACTGGATTTTGAATCCAGCGCGTCTACCAGTTCCGCCACTCGAGCATTTAAAAATAGGACTGCAAATCTAAAAAAATATTTCATTCAAAAAATGAAAATAACAACAATTATCCTTTAGCAAGACAAATTAATTTTTAAATTTGCACCTCCCTTAAAACAAGGGTTATTAATAAACTCAATTACAAGAAGTTAACCATGGCATATCAAGTACCTGAGCCGAAGATTTTTGCTTGTACAAAAAGTACTGTTTTAGCGCAAAAAATTGCAAAATCTTATGGTACAGATTTGGGTAATGTACACCTATCAAGATATAGTGATGGTGAGTTTCAACCCTCGTTTGAAGAATCAGTTCGCGGAGCTCGTATTTTTATTATCGGTTCTACACACCCAAGTTCTGAAAACTTGATGGAAATGTTATTGATGTTAGACGCAGCAAAACGCGCTTCAGCACGCCATATTACTGCGGTAATGCCGTACTTTGGTTGGGCTAGACAAGATCGAAAAGATAAACCTAGAGTGCCTATCGCTGCAAAATTGATTGCAAAAATGTTAGAAACAGCTGGTGCAACTCGAATAATCACAATGGACTTACACGCCGATCAAATTCAAGGTTTTTTCGAAAAACCTGTTGATCATTTGTTTGCTTCTACAATGTTTCTTCCGTATTTAAGAGGTTTAAACCTAGACAATCTCATGATTGCTTCTCCTGATATGGGAGGTTCAAAAAGGGCATACGCCTATTCAAAAGCTTTAGAATGTGATGTTGTTATTTGTTACAAACAAAGAGCAAAGGCAAATGTGATATCTCATATGGAACTCATTGGAGATGTTAAGGGCAAGAATGTAGTTTTAGTTGATGACATGGTAGATACAGCCGGCACGCTGACCAAAGCTGCTGATCTAATGATGGAGAGGGGAGCAATTAGCGTCAGGGCGATTACATCACACGGTCTTTTATCCGGTAACGCCTATGATCGAATTGAAAGTTCAAAACTCAAAGAATTGATCGTTACAGATTCGATTCCTATCGAACATGAAAGTGGAAAAGTCAAAGTTATAACATGTGCAGATTTGTTTGCTGATGTAATGCATAGAGTACATAACAATACTTCAATAGCATCGAAGTTCTTAATGTAGAATTATTAATTTTTAATTTATATAATGAAGTCAATTACAATTAAAGGATCAGAAAGAGAAAGCGTGGGCAAAAAGGCAACGAAGGCCCTACGTAATGCTGGAATGGTTCCTTGCGTAGTATACGGAGGGGAAAAACCATTACACTTTTCAGCACCTGAATTAAGTTTCAGAGATTTAGTGTACACCGGCGCCGCCCATACCGTAAAGGTTGACTTGGGAGAAGGAAAGTTAAACGCTATTATGCAGGATATTCAATTCCACCCTGTAACGGATAAAATTTTGCATATCGATTTTTATCAAATCTTTGATGACAAAGAAATAACCATGAATATACCGGTAAGACTGGTTGGAAACTCTCCAGGAGTTAGAAATGGTGGTCGTTTATTGTTTAGAAAAAGAAAACTGGCGATAAAAGCTTTACCAGACAAATTACCTGATTTCTTTGATATCGATATTTCGAAATTGAAAATCGGTGACAACATCACAGTTGAATCATTATTAAATGATGATTTTGCTATTCTTCACCCAGATTCACAGGTAGTTGTGCAAGTTAAAACTGCTCGTGCTGCTGTTGTGGTTGAAGACGATGAAGATGAAGAAGGAGTTGAAGGAGAAGAAGGCGCTACTACTGAGGCAGCTGCTGAAGGTGGAGATGCACCTGCAGAAGGAGGAGAAAACTAGAACTAGATTTTCTAGAGATATAAAAAGCATCCGTCATTTGGCGGATGCTTTTGTATTTTTATATGCATGTTCAGTTTTTTAAAGTTCATATTTGGTCGTAAGAGTACATTTTTAGATGAAACAAATCCTATGAAGAAGTTCTTGATTGTCGGGTTAGGAAACATTGGCAGTGAATACGTTGAAACGAGACACAATATTGGTTTTAAAGTTTTGGATGCACTTTCTAAAAAAGAGGAATTTACTTTTGAAACAGCAAAACTTGGAGATATTGGTTTATTTAAAGTAAAAGGCAGAAGTGTGCTTTGTTTAAAACCCTCTACCTATATGAACCTTAGCGGAAAAGCACTGAAATATTGGATGGAAAAAGAAAAAGTTCCGTTGGAAAACATCTTGATTATTACTGATGATATAAACCTGAAATTTGGTGTTATTCGCTTGAAGACTAAAGGAAGTGATGGTGGGCACAATGGCTTAAAAGACATTCAAAACGTACTACAAAGTTCAACATATAATAGATTTCGCTTTGGTATTGGAGCTGAATTTAGTAAAGGGCGACAAGTTGATTATGTTCTAGGGAAATGGAATGAAGAGGAAAAAGAACAATTGCCAGCGCGACTAGTGAAGTCTTGTGAACTTGTTAGTTCATTTGTTCTATCTGGAGTTAAAAACACTATGAATCAATTCAATGGTACTTAATTGAGATTAATATACTCTGAACTCAAATACGCCTGAGTCAGAAGTATTCTCTTCTCTGTCTTTGGTTATGATCTTCCAGTAATAAACCGTATCGGTGACTACAGTAATTCTTATATCTGAAGTACTCGGTTCAAAAGTATTTACCAAATTTTCAGGTGGATTTTCAGTTGATAAGTAAATTTCATATTCCGCGATATCGTCATCAACATCTGCTCCAATCCAACTTAATTCAACTTCATTATTGATATCTTTAAAAATCGAAACCCCCATCTTAGGGGCAACTATTTCTGCTGGAAAAGGAGCATGACTAGTTTCAAATCCGGAATTGTAGAAATTCCATGTTGAGCTAGTAGCACTTTGTAATACTCCGGAATTTTTAGAAATTACTACCCACGAAAAACGCGCGCCTTTTGCAATTGGCACCTTTTGAGAAGTACCCTTTAGACCTGGAAAATCTTGTTTATTACCACTATCTAAGTTCGTAACTATGAGCTCATAGGTGTCGGTATTATTTGAAGCCAACCATTTAAATTCCACTTGGCTTGTTGTTGCATTAATATCCTCTCCTGTGGTACATTCTGAATTCCGTTCAGGAAATACTAATTGAACACTTGCTGGTGGCATAGACACTTCTTTCTTCTTACAACCCAATAGGACAACAAAGGCTATAAGTACGGATAAAAATCTCATCTCTTAATAACTTTGGTTGTTCCCATTATATTTTTGGCATTGAATTGAATAAAGTACAATCCTGCAGATAAGCCTGACAAATCAAGTTTCAGATCATTTCCATTGACCTGATATGAACCTTTTCGAATGAATCTACCATTCGCATTAAATACCTGAACTTCTACCTGTTCAACCGTATCGCTAAAAAATACGTTTACCTCATCATCAAATGGATTCGGATATACTACCGGATCTTTTGAAAATAGCAATTGTTTTTCATAAACACCCTGACAAGCTAAGTTGGTGCTAACTTTTAAGGTGTTCAAACCTGGTTTTAGACTGAGACTAATACTAGCGTCTTCTGTCTCATTAACAACACCATTTAATTCAATACTGTAGAAATCAGACCCCTCTAACTGCAGATTAAGACTACCATCAAACAAGGTTTCTAATGAAACACTTAGCATTTCTGGTTCTCCAATTACAACCTCAAAACACTGCTGTAATGATTCTAGAGTTCCATCTGTTGCGGTAATACAGAGCGTATACCTACCCGCAGATAGATTATTCAAGGAAAAAGATGGAGCTGTAAAAACAACAGTACTATTCACCCCATTTCCTGAAACTACAAGGGAATAATCGAGGTCAGATTGAACGTCAATCGTGATAGCCCCATCATCACCGCTTCTACAAGATTCGCTTCGGGTTTCTATTTCATAATTTGATTGTGAAATAATGAGTACGGGGCAGCCTGAGGCATTTACCTGTGTTCCAGGGGGTGTTCCCAAACATAGGTCTGCCCCATCATCGAAAACCCCATCATTGTCAGCATCTGGTCTGAATTCTCCTTCAGCACATATCTCCAACGAAAAACCATTTAAAGACCCCCCATCTGACGGTGAATTATCAGACACCGTTAATACCCACTCTCCGAGGGTAGATTCTCCATTAAAAGAACTTAGAGAGCCTAATGGTTTTACCGTTCCCCCAATAGCAGGATTACCCCCACATACAAAACTATTTGCACTATCATCAAAAGTGGCATTTACATTCCTCAAATTATCACATGAATTACCAAAAAGAACAACATCAGTTCCGGAGGGAGAAGTTAAAGTAACCACTAAATCTGAAAGAAATGAATGATCTAAGTCTAGGTTGACATTTACATCAGCAATCTGTACATCATCAAAAAATACTATTTTAGAAAACACTTTAGGTGTGCCTATATCAGAAATTAGGGCTGGTAAATCAGATCCACCCTTCGAGATACAGTTGAATTGAACCGTGGTAAAACTAAAAGGTGCTCCAAAAATACCTTCTCCGCAACTATTCTCCTGTTTAACACGCCAATAATAGGTTTGTTGATTTTCTAAATCCAATACGCGATAACTGTTGTTTATTGCTGAGCCCGTTTCTACTATAGAGGTAAACGCTTCATCAGTAGCAATCTCAATTTCATAGGAAGTTGCCAAATCATCAGCTTGCCATTCTAAAGTGATTGTTGAGGGAGTATCTATTTCATTATCTGATGGTGAGGTAAGTGTAAGTTCAGTAAAGTCACTGTCAAAAACTGTCAAATCAAATACAACCTCTTTCGTGAGCGTTGCAGTAGTAGCCAGTACTGTGATTTGATATCGACCAGTTGCTAAGTTTTCTGTATTCGTAAAAGTAATATCTACTGGGGTATTCGTTAATGTGGCAACTTCAGGAAAAATTGCAATATCAGAAGTAGCGGGCGGATCAACTATGCTAAAAGTAGCTTCTTCATCAAAGCCCAAAAAAGTTTCATAAATAAAAGGGACAACTAAAATATCTGAAGAACAAACCTCATGTTCAAGCTCAGTAAAATTCAAGACAATTTCTGATTCTTCAATAGTAAAATCAGAAGAATTGACAGCAAAAAAGACATTATTATGAGCCTTAACCATAATACGCGCTTTTGTTGTAGGACTTGCCGGAATTAGTACAAAATGACTTCCGTCGTTAGGAACATCTTCAGCTAATAAATTCGGAAACGATTCTCCACCATCCAAAGAAAGGAAAATATCTACGGTTTGCGCATTTATGGGTGCTTGTTCGGTATTCGCAACATCCCAAATGATTTCTTCTGTATTTCCGGCAGTAGTTATAACGTTAGTGTTTTGAGAGGTAACAACGAAAGGCCCTGCAGCATTGTCAACAAATACATTGACCAAATCAGAAGCAACTTGACCTCCCCCAGAGGCATTATCTCTGACTGTTAGGGCAAAATTCATTTCACGTTTGACATCAGAAATGGTTTCCCAAGTATCAGTTACCGTAGGACTTGTTTGTCTTAAATTACCTTCTATAACGCTTGATAATTTTGGAAAATATCGCTCAGGGCTAGCCGATGGTCGCTGCGATCTAAAATTGGCTCCAACTGGGTTGGTCGGCCCAAAAGTCTCCTGAGACACAACTCCATCGTCAATCTGCTCCCAAGTATAGGTCAAGATATCATTACTATCAACATCGGTTGCATTCCCGGTCAGAACAAATGCTGTTGAAATTGGTATGGTAAATCCACCAGCAGGTGTAACTACAGGTGGGTTATTGGTTATATTGCTGGTTTCTCCACAACTTACCGTATTGAGATAATCTGCAATCTGTACAATACTTATGTAGTGAAAATAATCATCCCCATTTTCAGCTACGTTTTGAATACCTCGAGTGCCTGCATACCCCATTATGGTAGTTCCTGTGCCAGGCTCTACTTGAAATTCTGTACTCTCATCTTCAAAAGACCACGTATGGTTCGCACCCAACTGATGTCCCATTTCATGAGCTACCAAATCAACATCAAATAAATCTCCTTCAGGAATGGCAGCAGATGCATAAGCACTGCCCTTTCTATTATCTAGGCAAATTGAACCAATAGAACCGGCATTTCCATCTATACCATTTTCTCTTTTTTGAAATAAAATACCCATATCGTAATTGGACTCTCCAATGGTATTAGTCAAAACATTCTGTATTTGAAAACTTGAAGCGCCACTATAAGGGTCTGTTTCAGGGTCAGTAAATATCACTTCGTCAGTATTCGCAATAAGCTCCAATTGAATACTCAAATCGGTTTCAAAAATTTCATTAATTCGTGTAATCGTAGCATTTATTGCTGCAAGTGCATCGGCCACTTGACCTCCGTGATATTCAGTATACTCGCCTGCAGCGGATACAACCAGGCGAAATTTGCGAAGTTCTTGATTCGTTATAGGACGTATGGAAGAAGAAACCCCAATACTATTTGCAATTTTATCTTTGGTTGAACATATAAACTCACTTGATATTGATGCATTTGAATCGCGATCGTAAAGCACATATCTACCACTACTATCTTTTTGCATAAAAGTGGAACCTCTATTATCGGAGTGAACGATCATACTTTGCACACCTTTATGAGAAACACTAAAGCGAATTTTATCTTCAGAACCATCTAAAGCACGACCAACATAAGATTTGATATTTGGGTATTTTCTTGAAAGTTCTGTTGAAAATACCGGTGACTCATTTATTTGAAACGCTATAGATTTCCCTTTTTCGTTTGGAAAATAGACAACCTTAAAATTGTTTTTGGAAACTGATACATCTTTCAATTCCTTCCTAAACATCTTCTCATCAAAAGAGAATACACTCCCTTTTTGTATGTTAAAACGTTCTGAAAAACCATGATTTACTTTTTGTGATGCTTCATGTTGCCAATAGTGGTTCTGAGCGTAACCGGAAAAGGAGAGAAATGCTATGGTAATTGCAAAAACTAGACGTAATTTTGTAATCATCAATGGGGATTTTCCAAACTCAAATATAAGTCTTTTTATTTTCTATTTTCGTGGTAACAGTCCAAAGCATAGATCATTACGATAAAGTGCACTCCACCGCAATAACCATTGGCACTTTCGATGGTGTTCATATTGGACATCGCATGATATTGGAACGCATTATAAACAATGCCAAAACCTTAGATTTAAAATCTATGGTTTTGACCTTTTTTCCTCATCCAAGAATGGTTTTGCAAAAGGACGCAAACATCAAATTATTAAACACTCTTGATGAGAAGATTCAAATCTTAGAAAATCTTGGTCTTGATCATTTAATCATTCATCCCTTTTCAAAAGATTTTTCAAGGCTTTCCGCAACCGAATTTGTTCGTGATGTATTAGTAAATAAACTACAAACAAAAAAAATAATCATTGGTTACGACCATCGATTCGGAAGAAACCGCACTGCAAATATTACAGACCTTATTACTTTCGGAAGTACTTTCGATTTTGAAGTTGAAGAAATATCTGCCCAAGAAATTGATGATGTATCTGTGAGCTCTACTAAAATTCGAGGAGCTCTTAAAAATGGGGAGGTACAAACTGCCAACGCTTATTTAGGATATAAGTATATGCTAACAGGAACGGTTAAAAGAGGTAAAGGCCTAGGCCGTCAATTGAATTTTCCAACAGCTAATTTATATATTGAAGAAACCTACAAACTTATACCTAAAAATGGAGTGTATGTTGTTCAAAGCGACATTGAAGGCGTCACCATTTTCGGCATGATGAATATTGGTTTTAACCCAACCGTCTCAGGCAAGGAAAAAACTATTGAAATTCATTTTTTCGATTTTGATCAAGACCTTTACGATAAAAAGCTGCAGATTGATATTATAGACAGGCTGCGTGATGAACATAAGTTCGAATCGCTTGAATCGCTTAAAAAACAACTTGCAAAAGATCAAGAAAGTTCGCTTTCTATAATAGCGAAGTTATGAATGCCCTAAATCGTTTGCTATTCACCAAAGTTGACAACACTCCCCTTCTTATTTTTCGTGTTTTCTTTGGAATATTAATTGCTCTAGAATGTTATGGAGCCATTCTTACAGGTTGGGTAAAGCGTACATTAATAGAGCCCCAATTCACTTTTAATTTCATAGGTTTAGATTGGCTACAGCCTCTTCCTGGCTATGGTATGTATATCTATTTTTTCATTATGGGAACGCTAGGTGTCTGTATCGCCCTTGGCTTCAAATATCGCTTCAGCATGATATCATTCACCATTCTTTGGACAGGTGTATACTTGATGCAAAAAACATCCTATAACAATCATTACTATTTACTGATTTTGATTTCAGCAATGATGTGTTTTTTTTCGGCTAATGCAGGATATTCTTTGGATGCAAAGAACAATCCCTCTTTGAAAAAAGAATATATGTTTAGTTATGTTAAATGGGTTGTGATACTGCAGTTATTTATTGTTTACACATACGCTTCTATTGCCAAGATTTATGGAGATTGGTTAGATTTTAGTATTATAAAAATTCTAATGACTGACAAGGCGGAGTATTATGTAATCGGAGATTTACTTCAACAAGAATGGGCTCATAAAATTGTTGGTGTTTTCGGTATCCTATTCGATTTGCTAATTATACCCGCATTACTTTGGAAACCCACACGAAAATTCGCATTTTTTGCCTCCATTTTTTTCCATCTTTTTAATTCTATTGTTTTCCAAATAGGCATTTTCCCTTACCTATCACTTGCCTTTACAGTCTTCTTTTTTAAAGCAGAAACGCTTCGCAACATTTTCTTCAAAAGAAAGGTTCTGTTTGCAAAGAAAGAAGTTCAAACTCCTACTTACAATACTATTTTTTACGCATTGGCAGGCTTTTATTTCATAATACAGCTCCTTCTTCCTATACGACACCACCTTATAAAAGATCAAGTACTATGGACTGAAGAGGGGCATCGCATGAGTTGGCGAATGATGCTTAGAAGCAGAGTAGGAATTATAAAATTTAAGGTGGTAAATACTCAAACAAAAACTTCCTCTTATATAAATCTAAACGATTATTTATCTAGGAAGCAAGAACAACGAATCGCAGCCTATCCTGATTTTATTTGGCAGTTTGCCCAGCACCTAAAGAAAGAAGCTGCTGCAAAAGGAGAAGATATTTCAGTGTACGCCTTGAACTCCAAAGTAAGTATTAATGGCAAGCCGTACCGTGCTTTCATCGACCCCAAAGTAGATTTAGCCAATACTTCATGGAACTATTTTTGGCATAACCAATGGATTTTACCTTCACAACCAGAAAGGAATAAAAATTAGTTAACATGTTGCAATATCGATAGTAGATTGATTGGTTGCTCAATTAAACCTAAATTTGCTCTTCAAATAAAATTATAATGTTACAAATACAAGTCATCCGAGATAAAAAAGACGAAATCATAAACGCCTTGAAAAAGCGAAATATTGATGCTAATTCTCTTTTAAATGATATTCTTTCTTTGGATGAAAAAAGAAGAGCAACCCAAACCCGGTTAGATGCTACTTTGGCTGAATCAAATACCCTTTCAAAAGAAATTGGAATGCTTTTCAAGAGTGGAAATGCTCAAGAAGCAAATGCGCTCAAGGAAAAAACAGGAAGTCTAAAAGAAGATTCTAAAAGACTTGGTGATGAACTGAATGTGGTAGCAGAAGAATTACAAAATCTATTATACCAAATTCCGAATATTCCCCATGAATCTGTTCCCGCAGGAAGCACAGACGCCGATAATGAGGAGATTTTCGAAGAAGGTGAAATCCCAACTTTAAGTACCGATGCACTTCCTCATTGGGAACTGGCTAAAAAATATGACATTATTGATTTCGAACTCGGGGTTAAAATAGCAGGAGCAGGTTTTCCAGTATACAAAGGAAAAGGTGCTCGCTTGCAACGTGCCCTGATTTCTTACTTCTTAGACAAAAATGCAGAAGCGGGCTATACCGAAATGCAAGTGCCACATGTTGTAAATGAAGCTTCTGGACTTGGAACGGGTCAGTTACCTGACAAAGAAGGGCAGATGTACCATATAGGTGGCGATGATTTGTACTTGATTCCTACCGCAGAAGTACCCGTTACGAATTTGTTTCGTGACGAAATTATTAATGAAAAAGACTTCCCTATTTGTTATACCGCTTATACACCGTGTTTCCGTCGTGAGGCAGGAAGTTATGGAGCTCATGTTCGTGGTTTGAACAGATTACACCAATTTGATAAAGTGGAAATCGTACGTGTTGAACATCCGAAGAACTCTTATAAAGCTTTGGATGGAATGGTAGAACATGTTAAGAATATTCTCAGAGAGTTGAAACTCCCCTATCGCATTCTAAGATTGTGTGGAGGAGATTTAGGATTTACTTCTGCTTTAACTTTTGACTTCGAGGTATTTTCAACAGCACAAGACCGCTGGCTTGAAATCAGTTCAGTTTCCAATTTCGAAGCTTATCAATCTAATCGTTTGAAACTCCGATTCAAAGACGAAAATGGAAAAAGCCAACTGGCGCATACCTTAAATGGAAGTTCTTTGGCCTTACCACGTGTTTTAGCAGGAATATTGGAGAATTACCAGACAGAAGATGGTATTGAAATTCCTAAAGTACTAGTGCCTTACTGTGGGTTCAATAAAATTGATTAGTCGAATTTTAAAGCTTACTAGTCTTCAAACCTCGTATTTACAAAGACAATATTGCTATCGTAGAATTTAGCGACTTCGTACATATTAGAAAATTTGAACCAATCTTTATCGATGGTTTTATCTCTCCAAAGTGCACTATCACCGAATAAATCAAAAGTAGTTCGCTTGAACTTGGCCTTCGTAACTGAAGTGTAAATACCCTCTTTATAAACCAAAAAACGGAGTGATTCCGGTTTTGAACTCTTTGTGAATTTAGGTTCAAAAAACACTTGAATGTTGTTCCCTTGATACATGTTCAAATAGAACATTTTATCAAGAGGTTTTTTGAAATCTTTGGGTAATGATATTAATTCAAATTCTCCCCATTGAATTTCATCACAGGTTTCAGCCATGAAAATCTGAGAAAAATCAGTAGCATCTTTTCTGAACTCAATATGCTCCAATAAAGTCCCCGATTTAATCACACATTTGATTTGTCCAAAATACTGCTTGCCATTACTCAATACCAGAAGTCCGTCTTGCCATTGCTCAATACCCTTTTCAGTGACTGATTGTTGTAATGAATCTACCTGAGCCAATATGCCTAAAGAAAATAAGGAAAAGCAAAACATAATGAGTTGCTTCTTGAATAGATATGGGGTCATAAATATAAATTGTAGGTTTTTTCTTACTATATTTAATAACTAACGCCTAACTCTTAAGATTGTTGTTTGGGTTAAGATTAAAAAATACTACTTGCTAATAAACTCCGTTTAACCTTTTATTAAGTCGATTCTTCCACAGAACTGCGGTATATTTACAGTATGAAATCTTGCCTTTGCATCTTTCTTCTTATTTTAACCACCTCTATCTTTGCTCAAGAAGATTTCTTGGCAAAGCGTTATTTTGAGGATGGAGATTACGAGAAAGCTGTTGTTTTCTATGAGAAACTTGTTGAAAAAGACCCGAGAAGAACAGATTACACCGAAGGCTTAATTGCGTGTTATCAGCAACTTGAACGTTATGAAGATGCTGAAAAATTCTTGTTGCATGCTCTAGAAATGGGTCGACCTTACCCCACGCTATTCATCGAACTGGGCTATAACTACACGCTACAAGACATTTCTGAAAAAGCTGACCAATACTATAACAAGGCCATTGCCGTGATTGACGAAAATCCGAATTACGGCTATGGTATCGGATTCCGTTTTCAAAAATATGCACTTCTAGACTATGCTCTAAAGGCGTATTCAAGAGCAATGGAACTCAATCCGAAATTAGATTACAACTTTCAAATGGCTCGCATATATGGAGAGCAAGGGAATATCGACAAAATGTTCAGTGCTTATCTGGTCTTAATTCGACAAGGAAAAGCTTCAATGTCAAATGTCATTCGAAATTTTGACGACTTCATTAGTGAAGATGCAGAATCTGAAAACAATATCAAACTTAAAACCATCCTACTTCAAAATGCTCAAAAAGACCCAGATGTGATATGGAATCAGTTGTTAAGCTGGTTATTTGTGCAACAAAAACAATATAGTAGTGCCTTCCGTCAAGAAAAAGCTATTTACAAGCGTATGGATGGTTCATCTATGCAGAGGCTCGAAAACCTTGGAAATTTAGCCTTAGACGATAGCGACACAGAGATAGCACAAAGTATTTTTGAATATATCATTGAAAACACGAACGACGAGGTTACCAAACTAAACTCCCAATTAAATATCATAGATATTCAATTGCTAGATGCCGATGAAAAAGTATTGAATACTGTACAAGAGCAATATGAAGAGCTTATTGAAATTCATGGGTATAAAAGCCAGACCCTTCAATTACAAATTGCTTATGCCAACTTTCTAACATTCAAGAAGGATAGTCCGGAGCCCGCCATTGAAATTCTAAAAAATAGTTTGGAGCTTCCCTTGAATGCAAGAGGAACGGCCTACGTAAAATTAGCATTGGGTGATATTTTGGTTTTTAATAAAAAGTTCAATCAGGCACTTATTTACTTTTCCCAAATTCAGAAAAAATTAAAAAATGATGTGTTAGGCCAGAATGCCCGATACAAAGTAGCACAAACCAGTTTTTATAAGGGAGATTTCGATTGGGCCTTGACACAATTAAAAGTCTTGCGTGGTTCTACTTCGCAACTCATAGCCAATGATGCCATGCAATTGAGCCTCTTAATTTCAGACAACTCCTTGGAAGATTCAACACAAACTGCCCTTAGAAAATACGCCCGTGCAGACCTATTAGCTTATCAAAACAAAACCAAGGAGGCGATTTCTGAATTAAATGGGATTCTGCTCGACCATAAAGGTGAAAAAATAGAAGACGAGGCGCTCCTAAAACAAGGTGAGCTTTTAGAAGGAATAAAAGAATATGCAGCTGCAGAATTAAATTACCGCAAGATTATAGAGTTCTATGGTTCTGGTATTCTAGCCGACGACGCCTATTTTCAATTGGGCGAATTGTATAGAAATGTGTTTAATGAACCTGAAAAAGCTAAAACGCAATACGAAAAGATTATTTATAATTACCAAGACAGTTATTACTTTCCGCAAGCACGAAAAAACTTTAGAAGGCTCAGGGGAGATTCTATAAATTAAATTCAAATACAAGTTCAAAAGTCAAGCTCAAAAAGCCTCTTGAATTTGTATTTGAGTTTTGAATTTACATTTAAAATGTACATCTACAACGTTACCATAAATATTGAAGAATCAGTTCACGACCAATGGCTTTTATGGATGAGGGAAACTCATATACCAGACATGTTGGCGACTGGAAAATTCTCAAAGGCAAAAATGTGTAAAGTTTTGGTGGAGGAAGAAATGGGCGGCTTAACCTATTCCGTTCAATACACCACCACAGATAAAAAAACTTTAGAAAGCTACTATATCGAAGATGCAGACCGATTGCGCCAAGACATCACCAAGCTATTTGCCGGAAAGTTCGTAGCCTTTCGTACGGAGCTAGAAATCGTAAGTGAGCATTAGAAATGGGTAAAAACAAGAAGAAATCCTTTCAGAAATGGAAAGACAAAAAGGATCGAGATGATAGTCCCGTTAAGGCTAAGAAACATTTAGGACAACACTTTTTAAAGGATGAAACTATTGCTCAGCAAATTGCTGAAACTCTTTCTTTTAACGGGTATAAAAATGTTATTGAAATTGGTCCAGGAACGGGTGTTCTCACAAAATATCTTTTGCAAAACGATATTGACTTAGTTGCGATGGACTTGGATTCAGAATCCATAGTCCACCTCAATCATAGCTTTCTATTAGAACATCCCAAGGTTTTAGAGGGCGATGGCTCTTTCAAAGTTATCGAAGCAGATTTTCTGAAATATGATCTGTCACAGTTCTTCGGAACCGAGCAGTTCGCAGTAACCGGGAACTTTCCCTATAATATTTCCACTCAGATAGTTTTTAAGATGTTGGAGATGAAGGAACAGATTCCTGAATTCACAGGAATGTTCCAAAAGGAAGTAGCTGCTCGAATCTGCGAAAAAGAAGGCAATAAAACCTACGGAATTCTTTCAGTACTCGTGCAAGCCTTTTATAATGCAGAGTATTTATTTACGGTGCATCCAGAGGTATTTGATCCGCCACCTAAAGTACAGTCTGGAGTTTTACGCCTTACCAGAAAAACAAATTTTAAGCTTGATTGTGATGAAAAGCTATTCTTCAAAGTAGTAAAATCAGCATTTAATCATCGTAGAAAGACACTTCGTAACAGTTTAAAAATCTTTGCCCTTTCTGATATTCTCAAAGAAGATGCTATATTTGACCGACGCCCAGAACAAATGGCAGTTGCCGATTTTATAGCGTTGACGAAGAAGATAGCAGATGATACCCTTTAAACTCACAGATGAGCTATTAGCTGAGATCCAACAGCTTATTGAAACCCAAAAAAATTCCACCTTGGAAACACTTTTGGAAGAGGTGCATTATGCTGATGTTGCCGAGATCATCAACGAACTAAAATCAGATGAGGCCACCTACCTTATAAAGTTATTAGATAGCGACAAAACGTCTGACGTACTTACAGAGTTAGATGAAGATATTCGAGAGGCTATTTTAAACAATCTTTCTGTAAAGGAAATTGCCGAAGAATTAGAAGAACTAGATACTGATGATGCTGCAGATATTGTTGGTGAACTTCCACAGGAAATTGTTCAAGATGTTATCTCTGAAATTGAGGATAAGGAGCATGCCAAAGACATTGTTGATCTTCTGCGTTATGATGAAGATTCCGCTGGCGGTCTAATGGCGAAGGAATTGGTGAAGGTTAGAGAAACTTGGAATGTACTAACCTGTGTAAAAGAAATGCGGGCTCAGGCTGAAAACGTAACTCGTGTGCATTCCATTTATGTAGTAGACGATGAAGATAAACTCATTGGAAGACTCTCATTGAAAGATTTACTAACGACTTCAACAACGGTTCCCATTCGTGATGTTTACATCGCAAAAAAAGTTGATTCTGTCAACGTCAATGAAAAACCAGAAGAAGTAGCGAAAATCATGTCTAAATATGATTTGGAAGCAATTCCCGTAGTTGATGAAATTGGACGTTTGGTGGGAAGAATTACCATCGATGATATCGTTGATGTTATTAAGGAAGAAGCAGAGAAAGATTATCAATTAGCCGCCGGTATCTCGCAAGATGTAGAAGCAGATGATAGTATTTGGGAATTAACTCGCGCCCGTCTTCCTTGGCTAATACTAGGGCTCTTCGGTGGACTAGGTGCCGCTGCAATAATGGGAGGTTTTGAAGAAATGATTTCCAAACACGCCATTTTATTTTACTTCACACCTTTAATTGCCGCGATGGCTGGTAATGTTGGCGTACAGTCAAGTGCTATCATCGTTCAAGGTTTGGCAAATGATGATTTAAAGGGAAGCGTAGGGAACAGACTGATTAAAGAAATGCTCTTAGCGCTTCTAAATGGATTAATACTTGCAGCTATATTACTCCTCTTTACCTGGTTTTGGAAAGGTGATTTCTTGACTGCGCTTGCCATTTCAATATCTTTGATAGCCGTAATTATAGTAGCAGGTTTTATAGGCACATTTACTCCTCTTTTCTTAGACAAAAGAGGTATCGACCCGGCTATTGCAACAGGGCCATTTATCACCACAAGTAATGATATATTTGGAATTTTGATTTATTTCTGGATTGCCAAGATTGTTTTGGGAATTTAAAAACAAAAATCACAAATCGTCTTTTCTAGTTCGTATGTTGATTTTGGGCGATTTTTAACACATCTTATAACTTTCTTAACACCCATCATTTAAAAAGCACCTTAGCTTTAGGGAAACTAATCTAACCATTTTCATATGCAAAAAATTACTTTCCTACTACTTCTGCTTTGCCCAATGCTGTTCTTTGGACAAACCACACAAAAGAAATTTAACCTCGACTTTGAAGAAACAATCGCTGATTCGAAACTACCGAAAGGTTGGCACAAATGGGGCAATTATCAACTTCAAAAAGATTCTTTAACGATCTTTTCAGGTAACTATTCAGGAAAAATTATTGCCGATAAATCTGGTAGTTCGTTCGGTAGTATTGCCTTTAAAATACCTGCGAACTACAAAGGGAAAGAAATTCGTCTTGAAGGGTATATGAAAATCGAAAACGTTACTAAAGGAGTAGCTGGTTTGTTATTGAGGTTAGATGGAGATGGTGGTGTTCTTCAATTTGATAATATGATGAATAAAGGGATTAAAGGCAGCATAGATTGGAAAAAGTATAGCATCACTTTACCTTTTCCTGAAAACACTACTGATATTTATGTAGCTGGTATTCTATCAGGCAGTGGAGAAGCATGGTTTGATGATTTTTCAGTATTCGTAGACGGCAAGGATATACAGACTTTAAAAGAAGAAATAAAGGAATTATCGAAAGCGCAGCGAGATACCATTTTTGATAATGGTTCTAAGGTTGTCTTTCCTAAATTGAATGAACCAAAACTTGAAAATCTAGCATTACTTTGTAAAATTTGGGGTTTTTTAAAGTACTTCCATCCCAATTTGGCTACAGGTGATTACAATTGGGATTATGAGTTATTTCGTTTTTTACCTAGCTACCTAGCGGTAAAGAACAATATTGAAAGAGATGAGATTTTATCGGACTGGATTAACAAATACGGCACTGTTAAAGAATGTAAAAAGTGCAAACCATTCGACAAAAATGCCTTTAAAGTATCAAACTTAAACTGGATTTCAGATTCAAAGCTCTCTGAAGAATTAGAGAAAAAATTATTGTTTATACAGAAAAATCGACATCAAGGAAAGGGATACCATATTTCTTTAGTCAAAAACATTGGAAACCCAAAATTCTCTAATGAAAATGCTTATCGAGAAATGCCATATCCTGACGCTGGTTTCAGACTTTTAACTTTATACCGCTATTGGAACATCATTCAATATTACTTTCCGTACAAACATCTAATGGACAAAGAATGGAATGAGACTTTAAAAGATTTTTTACCTAGATTAATAGAAGCGAAAGATGAACTAGAGTATGAAATTGCAACATTACAACTGATAGGTAGAATTCAAGATACCCACGCAAATCTTTGGAATGGTAATAATGCTATTTCTGAATCTAGAGGCGATAATTTTGCGCCAGTTCATTTGCGTTTTATTGAAAATCAGTTGGTTGTGGTTGACTACTATAATCCTGAATTAAAAGAGACAACAGGTTTAGAAGTTGGTGACGTGATTTTAAAAATTAACGGTCAGGATGTTGACCAAATTGTGAAGGAAAAGCTGCCCTTTTATCCAGCTTCAAATTACCCCACTCAACTAAGAGATATTGCCGCAGACATGCTTCGTTCAAATGATGAAAAGTGTAAGTTGACCTTCAAAAACGATAACGGCATACAGCAAAAAGAAATTACGTTATATCCTAGAGCAGACTTAAGTATCTATAGATGGTATCCTGAATCAAAAGATACAAAAAGCTATAAATTATTAAATGATAATGTTGGTTATGTAACATTACAAACCATTAATTACGACGATGTAGAGCAAATAAAAGAGGATTTTCAAAATCTTAAAGGTATAGTGGTAGATATAAGAAATTACCCTTCTGAATTTGTACCATTTGCTTTAGGCTCATTTTTTACGAGCAAATTTGTGCCGTTCGTTAAATTCACTGTAGTAAATGGGGACTTCCCGGGGGAGTTTAGTTTTGGTAAGAACCTATCTATTCCTCAAAAGGGAAAAAACTTTGATGGTAAAGTAATTGTATTAGTGAATGAGCTTTCGCAAAGTCAAGCAGAATATACCGCAATGGCTTTTCGAGCAGGTGACAACGTTACTATTATTGGTAGCACTACAGCTGGCGCCGATGGTAATGTTTCTGGTATTCCTCTACCGGGAGGAATAAGTACAATGATCTCAGGAATAGGGGTATACTACCCAGATGGCACAGAAACGCAAAGAGTTGGAATCGTTCCTGACATTGAGATCAAACCAACAATAAAGGGAGTTAGAGCAGGTAAGGATGAAGTTTTAGAAAAAGCTATTGAACTCATTCTTAAAGAATAACATACATTAGTGGTTTCAAAACTTCTTTCGTATGAAACCTATAAACCTAAAAGAAAAACATTCCCTTTTTACCAAACAATGGCACCCCCATCAAATAGCGGTCGTTGATGATATGCAGGTCATTCTAGCCAAAGTTCAGGGAGAATTCGTTTGGCACACTCACGAAAATGAAGATGAACTTTTTCAAGTTTTAAAGGGAACGCTTTATATGAAGTTTCGTGACCGAACAGAAGTGGTGCATGAAGGTGAGCTTATTGTAGTCCCGAAAGGTGTTGAACATTGCCCCTCTACGAAAGATGGTGAAGAGGTACAATTATTACTTTTCGAAAAATTAAATACGGCGCATACGGGTGATGTTGAACATGAAATGACACAGAACCACTATCCTAAAATCTAAATTCTTTTTTATGAAAATCCTACACTTAGATATCAATCATCCTTTAATTATTGAACAATTTGAAGCCCTTGGGTTTCAGAATGAAGAAGACTATACCTCATCGAAAGAAGAGGTGATGCACAAAATACATGTCTATGATGGTATAATCATCCGTAGTCGTTTTTCTTTGGATACAGCCTTTCTTGAAAAAGCGACTAATCTTAAATTCATAGGAAGACTAGGAGCCGGCTTAGAAAATATTGACACCGACTATGCGAGGGCAAACGGAATATTCTTGGCTGCTGCCCCAGAAGGAAACAGAAATGCTGTTGGCGAACACGCCCTCGGAATGCTACTCGCACTTTTCAACAAACTACATACAGCCGATAGAGAAGTTCGGTCAGGAAAATGGGAACGCGAAGGCAACCGAGGACTAGAATTAGAAGGCAAAGTCGTTGGTGTTATCGGTTACGGAAATATGGGCAAAGCTTTTGCTAAAAAATTGAAAGGCTTTGATGTTTCCGAAGTCATTTGTTATGATATTCAAGGTGGTGTTGGTGATGAAAATGCGCGCCAAGTAGGTATTCTAGAGTTGCAACAAAGAGCCGATATTTTAAGTCTTCACTTACCACAAACCGAATCAACCATCAGCATGGTAAATACCGAATTCATAGACGCTTTTCAAAAGTCCATTTGGTTAATAAATACCGCCCGTGGCAAGTGTGTAGTTACTGAAGATTTAGTATCAGCGCTAAATTCAGGAAAGATACTAGGGGCTGGTTTGGATGTTTTAGAATATGAAAAGTCGTCGTTTGAAAATATGTTTGTTGACGGTCAAATGCCTGAAGCCTTCCAATATTTGATAAAAGCAGACAATATAATTTTATCACCTCATGTTGCCGGTTGGACGGTAGAAAGCAAAATCAAACTGGCCCAAACCGTAGTGAATAAAATCAAAACAAAGTTTTGTTAACTTTAAAAGGTGAAAAAAACCGTTATCACTTTCGGACTACTAATTCTAGCCTTGCTATTGTTATTTCAAATAAGTAAATACACACTTGTTAGTGGCGATTTAAAAATAGAAATTATAATGGCAGTAATAGCCGTCATATTTTTTGTAATTGGCATAGTTCTAAACAAAAAGAGTCTTCACAAAGCGGCGATTGATACTGAAGAACTTGATATTGCTAAAGTTGATGAATTAGACTTAAGCAAAAGAGAATATGAAGTTTTGAAAGAAATCTCCTTAGGCTTATCAAATAGAGAAATTGGCGATAAGTTGTTTTTATCTGAAAGCACTATAAAAACGCATGTATCTAATATTCTGGTTAAGTTAGATGCCAAACGCAGAACACAGGCCGTTCAAATAGCGAAAAAACTTCGTATTATATAATTTAGCCCATAAGTACTAAAGTATTAGCATTTTAGTACTTTAGTATGAGTCTCAACAACCACTTCAATTTTACTTTTGTTCTACCTAATAATAAACACTAGTATCATGAAAAACACAATTATCAAATTCGGTTTCTATGGATTTCTTCTTTCCATAGTTCTTTTTCTATCAGGACTTTATTTTGGAAAAGGCATGGACTTTTCTACGCAAGAAGTTGTGGGCTATCTAACAATGGTTGTCTCTTTAGTTTTCGTTTTCTTTGGCATAAAACATTTTAGGGATAATGAAAACAAAGGTCAATTGTCATTGTCCAAAGGCCTTTTAATTGGACTATTGATTTCGGCTTTTACTGCCAGCGGAATCGCCCTTGCAGATTATATCTACACTACTGCTATCAATCCCGATTTCTTTAATGAGTATATTGCTATGATGCGTGAACAAGGACATACAGAAGAAATTCCAGACTGGGGAAGTGGCTTTATGGCTTTCGTAATGTTTGCCACTGTACTTATTATCGGATTTATTATTTCATTAATTTCAGCATTGATTCTTCAACGTAAAAACTAATTTCATGAATTACAAAGCAAATTCACCAGAAGAATACATTAAACAGCTTCCTGAAGAACGGCAATTTGCTGTTTCTAAACTAAGGGCAATCATTTCAAAAAACCTTCCTAAAGGTTTTCAAGAGCAAATGAGTTATGGTATGTTGGGCTGGGTTGTGCCGCACTCCATATATCCTGATGGGTACCATTGCGACACCAAGCTTCCATTACCCTTTATAAATATTGCTTCGCAAAAGAATTTTGTAGCATTGTATCATTCCGGAATTTATGCTTACCCAAAACTCCATGACTGGTTTGTTAAAGAATATCCAAAGTATGTAAAAACAAAATTAGATATGGGAAAGAGCTGTATTCGATTTAAAAAAATGGAAACAATTCCTTATGAATTAATCGAGGAGCTTTGCACAAAGATGACGGTTGATGAATGGATTGCGCTTTATGAGAAGAATGTTAAAACGAAGTAAAAGTAATTTACGTTTTAAAATAAACAGATTCCCGACTTCTCGGGAGAGATAATAAAACATTATTTATGAAAAGAGTAACCGGTTTAGGAGGATTCTTCTTTAAGACCAAAGACCCCGACGGAATCAAAAAATGGTACAAAGAACGATTAGGAATTCCAACGGACAACTACGGCTGGACCTTCTGGTGGAAAGACAAAGATGGTAATGATTGTTCTACACAATGGAGCCCCATGAATGAAGACACCAAATATTTCGAGCCAAGTCAGAAACAATTCATGATGAATTTCAGAGTTGAAAATCTAGTTGAACTATTGGAGGTTTTGAAAAAAGAAGGTGTTACCATTGTAGGTGAAATCGAAGAATACGACTACGGCAAGTTCGGATGGATTCTAGACCCAGAAGGAAACAAGCTGGAATTATGGGAACCCATAGACAAAGCGTTTCTCTAAAACTTAAATATTCGCTACATTTAACGCATATAATAACAACCAAAAAAACAATACGATGTCAGAAGAAAATAAAGATTTGGGGGACAAGGCTGAAGATGCCTTTGACTCTGCAAAAGAAAAGGCAAGTGAATTGGGTGAAAAAGCCAGTGAGAAGTTCGATGATGCAAAAGAAGCAGCAAGTGATTTTGCAGATGATGCCAAGAAAACTGCAAATGAATTTGCAGACAGTGCGAAAGAGGCCTTTAGCGGAGCTGGAGGAGAGAATAAGAAAGTGTTAGCTGGTGTATTAGCAATTATTGTGGGATCTCTAGGAGTTCATAAATTCATATTAGGGTATAAAAAAGAAGGAATAATTCTTTTAGTAGCCACCGTAATTGGTTATGCAACGATGTGTTTTGTAATCGGAAGTTTTATCGTAATGGCCACAGCTATTGTAGGTTTAATTGAAGGTATTATATATCTCACAAAATCCGATGAGGAATTTTATAATACGTATCAGGCCGGTCAAAAACCTTGGTTCTAAATAACTAAGAAAAGTCAAATTTTTGAAGTTTGGCTTTTTTAATTCAATTTATCATCGTAATATTGCAATATATAAATATGTAATGGGAATTACCAAAACACAAATATTCAATAGTAGGCAAAATGAGTTGGCCATTATTTTCAAAGTACTGTCGAACCCAGCTCGCATTGCTATTCTGCAATATATAAGTGGTCAGAAAGCTTGTATTTGCAATGATATTGTTGATGAAATCGGGCTTGCACAACCTACAATTTCCCAACATCTAAAAGAATTGAAAAGCATTGATTTGATAGAAGGCGCTATTGATGGAAAAAAAGTCTGCTATTGCATCAACCTAAAAAAATGGAAGGAAATACAAGACCTCTTAAACTCCTTTTTTGATAAAACTAAATTTAATTGTTGTTAAAAACATCCTATGAAAACAAACGAATTTTTATCTCTGTTGAAAGACAATCCGGCAAAGACACTATTGTTTGAATATAAACCCAATAGCTTTGTAAGAGCCAACTATCACATTACAGAAATCAAAAATATTACGGTTGATTCCGTTGATTGTGGTGCAAAAACAGATTTCTGGAAAGAGACCATCATTCAACTTTGGGAAGACCCTACCGAAGTAGATACTGAAGGTACCATGTCTGCTTTTAAAGCTTTGGGCATTCTCAACAAAGTTGACACCATAAAACCTATGAAGAGAGAAGTTGAAGTAAAATTCGAATACAGCAACGCCAATTTTCATATGGCACAACTCTTTGTAAATGATGTTGAATTATCGGAAGATAGAATCATAATGAAGTTAGGTGTTCTACAAACAGATTGTAAGGCAAAAGAAACTTGTGGAGTTACTGTAGAAGTCAGTACTCAAGAAAATAATTCTTGCGCCCCAGGAAGTGGGTGCTGTTAATCTAAAACAAAGTCGATGGACATTTTATTCTATTTAGCAACAACAAGTCTGGTGTTATTTATGCTACTAGCCACCTATGACGGTTTTTATCTCCATATCTGGAAATATCGCCTTTTCGATAGAGAAGAGAGTTTATTTGAACATAAAACACATACCATTAGAGCCATATTATTCCCGCTCATCATTTGGTTATTGTTTATCAATGAGGCCAATTTTTCCCTTTTTCTAACAGGCATCGCACTGGTTGTTCTAGATATGGCGGTTTTGGCGATAGATGCCTATCACGAAAAGGAGAGCAGAAGTTTTATGGGCGGATTACCTACTTGGGAATACATTGTTCATCTTTTTGCCAATGCCCTTCATTTTTCAGCAATTATTCTAGTCTTGGCATTACGACTAGATTTCTCTGAAGGAGCTATACTCTTTGTAGATTCCATAGCAGTATCGCAAGCGCATACGTTATTTCAATTTGTGGCTATAAATCTAATTCCTGGAGCCGTAATCTTGGCATTCTTGCATTTTATTCTAATGCTTAAAACACCGAAGAATATTTGGTTAAATTACCGTTCAAAAGTAACTTGCTGCTAGTATGTCTAAAGATATAAACACCAGAAAAATGGAAGCCTCCGATTGGGAAGCGGTTTCCAAAATTTACGCGGAAGGTATTGCCACGGGTTTGGCTACTTTCGAAACAGGCATACCAACCTACGAAGCCTGGGATGCAGCTCATATGGGGGCCTGTAGACTTGTCGCTGTTGAAGGCGATACAATTCTAGGCTGGGCGGCGCTATCACCAGTATCTAGTAGATGTGTTTATGGAGGAATCGGAGAAGTTAGTGTCTATGTAGGCTCGAAGGCACGTGGTAAAGGTGTTGGTAAACTTTTAATGCAAACCTTGATTCAAGAAAGCGAAGAAGATGGTCTTTGGACTATACAGTCAGGTATTTTTCCTGAAAATGAAGCCAGCATTGAACTTCATAAAAGGATGGGATTTCGGTATATCGGTAAACGCGAAAGAGTTGGAAAGTTAGCTGGTGAGTGGAAAGACAATTTACTCTTTGAAAGAAGAAGTGAAAAAGTTGGTGTTTAAATATAGAAAATCACATGTTTGAAAATATAGCAAAAGCAATTGCATCTCTATCAATAACATCTATTTCTGAGGATAGAAAAAAGGTTTTGAATCCGCTGATCGCGTACATCCGAGAAAAAATCTCTAAAAATGAACCCATAGCACTTAATTTTATTTGTACTCACAACTCGAGGAGGAGCCATTTATCGCAAGTTTGGGCACAAACTCTGGCCTATCATTTGGGCATAACAAATGTCAATTGTTATTCGGGAGGAACCGAAGCAACCGCCTTATTTCCCATCGCCGTGGAGACCTTAGAAAATATAGGGTTTCAAATTCGAAAGTTGTCCAAAGAAAAGAATCCTGTTTATAGTATTAAATATGCTGACGATGCTCATCCGGTAATAGGTTTTTCTAAAACTTTTGATGATGATTTTAATCCAAAATCAAATTTTGCAGCTATTATGACCTGTTCGTCAGCCGATAAAGGTTGTCCGTTTGTGGGAGGTTCTGATGGTCGTTTTCCGATAACTTTTGAAGACCCAAAAGCTTTTGATAATACACCATTTCAAAAAGAAAAATATCACGAAAGAAGCATTCAAATTGCGACAGAAATGCTATTTGTAATGAAAGAAAGCATTCGATAAATTACTTCAATCAACAATGAGGTATTCTTCGAAATCTAATGGTAGCAAGTCTCCTATTCTGTCATCTGCCATTTCCCCCGCAAATTTAAGTTGAAGGTAGGGCATATAACTACCGTACTTATCGATATTTATTGATTCTCCGGATAATAATTCTACTGAAGACCAGTGTTTGAACAAACCTTTTCTATAGGTAATTTTGAACTTCTTCAATTTAAAGAAAACTCTCTTTGTAAAAATATCGTTTCCAGCAGAAATTGAGAGAGCATCAGCAACATCAATCTTTTTCAAATTTTCCCTCAGTTCATAGGATTCATTCAACCAAGATTGATTCCACATAGTTCGCATAAAATGTTGTATTGATCCCCGATACGCATAATTTCTGCGATTCATAAATTGCTTTTCAGTTAAAGAGTTAGTTACATCGGTAAAAAAAGTATGACCATAGATAACCGTAGACTGTACATTGTCAATACGTTTAAGACTTTGAGTTCTAAAGCTAATCTGAAAATCAACGAGATCAATTTTTATTCGATATTTTAGATAATCATTCACTATCACTAAAGGTTCGTTTGCATGAACAAGTAAAATATTCGTCTTCATATTAAAGTATAAATCCAAAGCGTGTTCATTCAATATCTTGCTGTTTAATCCACCTTTGGATTCTCCTAAAAATTCAAGTCTGAAGACTTCTAATTTTTGTTTTCTACTAAAAGTGTCAGATATAAGAACAACCTCTGGGACTTCAAAAAAATCTTCTTCTAAGGCAATTCTAAGGTTCTGACCGAGTTTTTGATAGTGAATAGTTACTGCCTTGTAACCTATATGACTAATTACCAGATAAGCATTTGAGTCAAATTTAGGGTCAATTGAAAAATCGCCATGTTCATTGGTAACCGTTCCTATAGAAGTTCCATCAAAATAAACTGTAGCACCCTCAATAATATCACCAGTTTCAGCGTCATAAACATTTCCTGAGATTGCCTGAGAAAAAAGCAACTGAACAAATAGTATAAATATGATGGAAAGAAAAGATTTCATGAGAATTACTTGTTTTATCTTAAAGATATGTAATTCCTAAGATTCACTTTGATTAGCCTCGGTAAACTTGCGTTCTAGCTCCGCTTGAAATTCCTCCATAACTGGTTTTACCGTACTTTCAGGAAGATCGGCTATTTTGATATACATTAATCCGTCCACAGAGTTATTGAAAAGTGGGTCAACATTAAAGGCAATTACTTTTGCATTCTGTTTAATGTACTTTTTTATCAATACGGGCAAACGAAGATTTCCAGGTTCTACTTCATCGATTAATCTATCGAACTTGTTTAAATCTGCCTGTGTTTCGTCAAAGACGAATTCCTTGTCAGCGTCGTTCAATTTTACCTTAAATTCTTTTTTAGGACGAATGTATTGTGCCACATATGGGTCCCAATAATGAGACTTCATAAACTCAATCATCAGGGATTTCGAAAATTTCGAAAACTGATTACTGATACTCACGCCTCCGATTAAATATTTGTGCTCTGGATGTCTCAGCGTTGTATGTACAATTCCCTTCCAGAGTAAAAACAATGGCATAGGTTTTTGCTGATATTCTTTAATGATATAGGCTCGCCCCATCTCGATCGACTGTTGCATCATACTGAAAAGTTCAGGTTCAAAACGGAATAAATCCTGCAAGTAAAACCCATCTATACCGTATTTTGCAAAAATCTCAGCGCCTAATCCCATACGGTATGCGCCGGCAATTACCTTTGCATCGCTATCCCAGAGAAACATATGGTGGTAGTAGGCATCGAACTTATCAATATCTATAGAGTTATTGGTTCCTTCCCCAATTTCCCTAAAAGTAATTTCACGTTGTCTTCCAATCTCTTTTAAGATAAAAGGCATTTCATTAGCAGGAGCCAAATAGACTTCATAGTTCTTGCTCTGCAACATTCTTCTATCCTTCTCTATCAACTTTTCAATCTCACCTTCAATCACCTCAGTACGTACGGCAGTGACAATTTTTCTTGGTTGTTTTGGAAGCTTTAAGGTTGTAGGTATTTGATCTATCAAACGCTCCTTCTCATAGGCATTGGCTAAGATATACGTCTTCTTCCGAAGCAAATCGCCAAAATCTTCGAAGCTACCTTGCTCTTGTTGAGCTTTTACAGTAATAGGCTGCCCGATACGAACTTTAATTGGTCGATTTCTCTGTGTGTAGACCTCAGAGGGTATCTTCGCCGTGCGAAAAATATCGCTGATTTTAGCCAAGCGATAAAAGAGTTTACTATTTCGAGCATGAAAATAAATGGGTACAACTGGCACTTCAGCTTTCCGAATTAGTTTTAAAGCTGCTTCTTCCCATTGTTTATCTACCAAAAGTTTTCCATCCTTATGTGTCGAAACTTCCCCTGCAGGGAATATTCCCAAAGGATGACCATCTTTCAAATGTTGTAGTGCACTTTTAAAACCAGCAATACTGCTTCTTACATCCTTCCTATCTTCAAACGGATTTACGGGAATAATATAGGGTTCGATAGGCACCATTCTTTGTAAGAGAAAATTTGCCATTATTTTATAATCTGACCTTTGGGCAAGCAATAATTTGAAGAGAAGTATTCCGTCTATCGCACCTAACGGATGATTTGATATCGTTATATAAGCGCCCTCTTTGGGTAATCGTTTAAAATCTTCTTCAGGAATCTCGAAGTCAATTTCGTAGTGTTTAAGAATAGCATCGGCATACTCCTTCGCATCTAAATGTTTTATACTGTCGTAATATCGGTTGATGCTTGATATTCTAGTAACCTTCATCAAAAACCAACTTATAAAGGTGCCGAAAAAACCATACTTATCTAGATTGATGGCTTTGGCCAATTCTTTAGCGGTTACTAAACCCATTAATGCATAATTTAGGTAACAGTAAATATAGGAAAATCCCTTATTTAGGGATGCATTTTAACACTTTCAAAGACAAGCTAATTTTCAACTAGTTGCACAATAGTATACAAATTATTTTATTACAAATTGTACGGTCTCTTTTCCCCTTTGCTCTAGAAGAACTTCATAGCCATTCAAAAGAGATTCAATGGCTTCGGCATTAAAATGACGTATGGTGTATAAGGATACATTTTCTTGATAAGTAACTTTAAACCTACTTTTTAGGTTGTTCAAAAGTTCGTCGAGTCGGCCAAATTTGTTATCGACACAGACAGAAAAACTAATGGCAGAATTTTGAATCAAATCGACCTTCATCTTGTAATCATGAAACATTTTGAAAAGCTCGCTGATACTATCTTCTACAATAAATGAGAAATCTAATGAAGATAGTTTCATCAGCACCTGACTCTTCTTTACAATGAAACAAGGCACCTCAGGTTCTATACCAACGCCTTTGCCAACCGTTGTTCCTCTATTTTTCGGATTCAAAAAGGACTTCACATGCAAAGGAATTTCTTTTCCTTGAAGTGGCTGTAATGTCTTTGGATGGATAACCGACGCCCCATAAAAAGCAAGTTCAATAGCCTCGCGATATGAAATATTGTTCAGTAATTGGGTGTCTTTAAAGTACCTCGGATCTGCATTTAATACTCCTGGAACGTCTTTCCAAATAGTCACCGAAGTGGCATTCAGACAATACGCCAAAATAGCTGCCGAATAGTCAGACCCCTCTCTACCCAGAGTTGTGGTAAAGTTGTTATTATCACTTCCTAAAAAGCCTTGTGTAATGTTTAAGATTTTTTGATCTACGATTTTAGATATATTTTCTTGGGTGCGTTTCCAATCAACAACGGTGTCTCGATAGCTATCATCTGTCTTAATCAATTCACGAACATCTAACCAGTTATTTTTTAATCCTACTTCATTCAAATATGCGCTTATAATTGTTGTAGAAACCAACTCACCATAACCGACAACCTGATCATAAACAAAATTGTAATGAGGTGATTTATTCCAGGCTAAAAAGCCCTGCACTTCATCAAAAAGGATTTTTATTTTATTAAAAATCGGATGCTTACCATTTACAAAAAGAGCAGCTAAAATATCATTGTGATACTTTATCACATCTTGAATCTCCGTCTTTACCGAGCTCTTATCCTCAAAATAGGCATTGACAATAGCCTCCATGGCATTGGTAGTTTTTCCCATTGCTGAGACCACCACCAATGTATTATCGTGACCTACTTCTTGTAAGACCTTAACCACATTTTTAACTCCATCAGCATCTTTAACCGAAGCTCCTCCAAATTTGAATACTCTCATCAAAAGGTTATTTATTGTCATTCCCGCGTTTGTGCTGAACTTATTTCAGTAAAGGCGAAAATCCTTATTCTTATTTTACTATTTCTATTTGTTATGAAAAGACTTCCTTCTTCAATTTTTTTCTAAAAAATCCTTCATTCCTTTTTCATCCAATTGAACAACATCCCAATCACGCATTACCCGAGCACCTTTTTTTTCATAAAAAGTGATGGCCGGCTCATTCCAATCAATAACTTCCCAACTAATTCGCTTCACCCCTAAGTCATTACCGTATTTAACAACCTCTGTTAAAAGTGCACTACCCAACCCTGAGCCACGCATTTTTTCTGTGACTATTAGGTCTTCTAAATGAAGTACAGGTCCTTTCCAAGTAGAATACCTAGGATAGACCAAAGCCATACCGCCTATTCCTTCATCTGTATCAGCCACGAAGCATTGAAATAATTTCTCTTCTCCGAAACCATCACTGACTAAATCGTCAATCGATATCTCAACAGCATCGGTCTCTTTTTCAAAAGAAGCTAATTCTTGAATCAGTTGCAATACCTGGCCCATGTCTTCCGTTCTAGCCTTACGAATTCTATAATTCATTGTTGTTACAAATAAAACACAAAGTTATAAATTTAAAAATAGAATATTTAACGAAAACCTTGTAGCATAACAAAATAGACGATATTTGTGCTCAAATTCACAGTAGACTACTATGACCAAAAGAAATACAACTTTAGGGGAATTTATTATCGAAAACCAAGATTCGTTTCAATATTCTTCAGGTGAATTATCTAAACTTATAAATGCAATTCGACTTGCTGCAAAAGTGGTCAACCACGAGGTTAACAAAGCAGGTCTAATTGACATTTTAGGTGCTGCAGGCGATACTAATATTCAAGGTGAAGATCAGCAAAAATTAGATGTTCTTGCGAATGAGAAGTTTATTCAGACCCTAAAAAATAGAGAGATTGTTTGCGGAATTGCCTCTGAAGAAGAGGATGATTTTATAAGCATTAATAGTAATGATGAGCAGCATCAAAATAAGTACGTGGTCTTAATAGACCCCTTAGATGGTTCATCGAATATTGATGTAAACGTATCTGTAGGAACTATTTTTTCGATTTACAGAAGAATTACTCCTGTAGGAACTCCTGTGACTTTAGAAGACTTCTTACAACCCGGAAATCAACAAGTTGCCGCAGGCTATGTCGTCTACGGAACTTCAACTATGCTTGTATATACTACTGGTGATGGCGTGAACGGATTTACATTAAACCCAGCCATTGGAACTTTTTATCTTTCGCATCCGAATATGCAATTCCCTGAAATGGGGCGTATTTACTCTGTAAACGAAGGTAATTATGTGCATTTTCATCAAGGTGTAAAAGATTACATCAAATATTGTCAGCAAGAGGAAGAAGACCGACCGTATACTTCACGTTATATAGGTTCTTTGGTATCAGACTTTCACAGAAATATGATAAAAGGTGGTATTTACATGTACCCAAAAAGCAGTGTAACTCAAGAAGGTAAGCTTCGCTTATTGTATGAATGTAATCCTATGGCCTTTATTGCAGAACAGGCCAATGGAGTGGCTATTGGCGGGAAATCACGTATAATGGATATTCAACCAACAGAATTACATCAACGTGTTCCTTTTTTCTGTGGAAGTAAAAAAATGGTCGAAAAGCTTCAAGAGTTTTTGGAAAAATATCAATAAAAAAGGGAGCAATTGCTCCCTTTTTTTATTCAATGTATTTTAATCCTTAACGGTTCATGTTTTTTATCTCATCGATAAAATTATCCTCATCAACACCTGCATGAACTAGTTTCAATGCCTTGTCAACCACGTAGTTTACATTCGCAGTTGAAAATCCAAGTCCCACACACAAACGTTCCAGCATAGTGGTTTGACGCTCACCCAGTTCATCATCAGCATATACCATACGTGCCAAATCATACAAACGCTCTAATCTACGGTCATAACTACTTGGCGGATTCACCGGATGGCTCATGTAGTCTTTTAATATCTCTTTATAATCACTGTCAGAAATATCTAGTTTTCGTGCCAAGCGATCCAAAAAAGCTTGCTCGTCTTCAGTTATTACACCGTCACTCATGGCTACACGAACAATAGCCGCAAAATGGTCTTGATTTCTTTTTCGAAATCCACTATCAAAAAAATCTGCAATCGACATATTTCTAATTTTTAACGTGGCAAATATAATTTTTTTCAGGGGGATAATTTATATTCCCAGCAACTTTGTTTTGACGATAAACTCCATCAATAAAAACCCCTAAGTTTTCGTGTTGAAATCATCCATATATCTAGCATCAAACCTCTCAAAACTTAAATCTCGATTATCGAGCAAATTTGTAACTTCACTCGACCATAAAAAAATGGCTTCCTAAACGAATATTTGCGGTTACATTGAAATGACAAGAGACCAACTTTACGAAATTGCAGGTTCTTGGTTTCATACACAAGGCTGGAAACCTTTTCCATTCCAAAAACAAACCTGGAAAGCATTTCTACAAGGCAAACACGGACTACTAAATGCTCCAACCGGAAGCGGAAAAACCTATGCCTTATGGTTTCCTATTGTTCTTAATTATATTAAAAACAATTCTGACTATAAGACCAAACACAAAAAAGGATTAAAAGCAATTTGGATAACTCCCCTTCGCGCTTTATCCCAAGAAATCAAACAATCTGCAGAACGCGTTACCGCTGATTTAGGAACGCAAATGACTGTTGGTATTCGCACAGGCGACACTACTACCAAAGAACGTGCGCAGCAGAAAAAGCAAATGCCCGATTTGCTAATTACCACTCCAGAAAGTCTACAATTGCTTTTGGCCACCAAAGGATATGACAAAATCTTTAAAGACTGTACTGCGATTGTTGTAGATGAATGGCACGAACTTCTAGGAAGCAAAAGAGGCGTTCAAATGGAATTGGGACTTTCACGTGTCCGCAACATTTCGAAAAATCTCCGTATTTGGGGTATCTCCGCTACCATAGGAAATCTTGAGCAGGCAAGAGAAGTTTTGCTAGGGCCAACATCTGAGGCTTTGAACAATTCGGTGATGATAAAGGCAAACCTCAAAAAGAAAATCACAGTAAAAAGTATCATTCCCAAGGAGATGGAAACTTTTCCTTGGCGGGGACATTTGGGTATTCGATTGTTGGAAGAAGTGGTTCCAATTATCAATGCAAGTAAAACCACATTACTTTTTACCAATACCCGAAGTCAATGTGAAATCTGGTTTCAAAAAATATTGGAAAAACATCCTGAATATGCCGGCGAAATTGCCATGCATCACGGAAGCATTAATAAAGACACCCGCGTTTGGGTTGAAAATGCCATTCGAAATGAAAGTTTGAAAGCTGTTGTCTGTACATCAAGTTTGGATTTGGGAGTCGATTTTGCACCCGTCGAAACTGTAGTACAAATTGGTGGCCCAAAGGGAATTGCCCGCTTCTTACAACGCGCTGGTAGAAGTGGTCACCGGCCTGGAAAAGAAAGTGTGATTTATTTTCTTCCCACTCACGCGATTGAACTCGTCGAAGCATCAGCTCTACAACAAGCGGTAAAACAAAGAGCCGTAGAAGACCGAATGCCCTACTTAAACAGCTACGATGTTTTGCTACAATATTTGACCACTTTAGCGATTTCTGATGGATTTTACCCCGATGAAATCTATCAAGAAATCAAACAAACCTTCTGCTATCAAGCCGTATCCGAAGACCAATGGCGATGGTTGTTAAACTTCTTGGTCATGGGAAGCCAAAGCCTACAATCATATGACGAATACAAAAAAGTGGAGGTTGAAGAAGATGGTAAATTCAAGGTCAATAATCGTGGGGTGGCTATGCGACATCGTTTTCAAATCGGAACGATTGTTGGCGACGCCAACCTAACCGTCCGCTATCAAAAAGGCGGTTATATCGGTACTATTGAAGAGTACTTCGTTTCAAAATTAAACATGGGCGATGTATTTACTTTCGCAGGAAGAAATTTGGAATTCATCCGAATAAAGGAAATGCAGGTTCATGTGCGCAACTCAAATAAAAAAACCAATAAAGTCCCAGCTTGGGGCGGAGGTCGAATGACCCTTTCGGCACAGATGTCAGAACTCCTACGTAATGAATTATACACGGTGAGCTTAGATAAAAAGGAGCAGTCGAAAGAAATAAAGTCTTTGTTGCCAATGTTCAATCAGCAAAGATTTGAAAGTATTGTACCAAGACCCGATGAATTTCTCATCGAAACCTTTAAAACCCGCGATGGCTATCATCATTTGTTTTATCCTTTTGAAGGAAGATTTGTGCATGAGGCGATGGGAAGTTTACTAGGCTATCGTATCAGTCTGCTATCACCTATCACTTTTTCTTTGGCCTTTAACGACTACGGATTTGAACTCCTTTCCGATAAGAAAATAGACATACAACAAGTGATTGACAATGATTTGTTCACCACTGAATATATGCTTGATGACTTGCAAAAGAGTTTGAATTCTACCGAGATGGCACGACGAAAATTCCGTGATATAGCTGTTATCAGCGGAATGGTCTTTACGGGTTACCCGAACAAAGGCATTAAAATGAAACACCTGCAAAGTGGTTCACAACTGCTTTTTGATGTATTTCGCGATTATGAAGATGACAATCTATTGTATCAACAGGCCTTTACGGAAACTTTCGAACATCAGCTTGAAGAGGGTCGTTTGCGAATCTCTTTGGAGCGTATCGCTACTCAAGAAATCGTGTGGAAATCTTGTTCAAAACCTACTCCTTTTTCTTTTCCACTAATTACCGACCGCATGAGCCGTGAAAAACTTTCAAGTGAAAAACTAGCCGACCGTATCAAAAGAATGGCCGCGATTTTGACAAAGAAATAAGTACTTTTAAGCAATGACGCTGCCCATCAAAATTCAAGACCATACGTTTATCATGCATCCTTCGGGAGTGTTGTTTTGGAGGGAAAAATCAATGCTTATCATTAGTGATGTGCATCTGGGGAAAGTCTCTCATTTTCGAAAATTTGGTGCTGCGGTTCCACAAAAAGCAATCCAAAAGAACTTTGAATTAATGAATGAAACCATTACTTTCTTTGACCCAAAAACCATTTGTTTTTTGGGTGATTTGTTCCATTCATTCGTTAATAAAGAATGGGATTTGTTCGAAAAATGGGTAGCAAAAACTTCCTCAGAACTTATCTTGGTTGAAGGCAATCATGATATCATTTCTCCTTTAAGATATGAGAAATTAGGGGTTCAAGTGGTGCCAGAAATTAAATCAGGGGGATTCCTTTTTACACATCATCCTGAAGAACGCAAAGGGTATTTCAATTTCTCAGGGCACATTCATCCAGCAGTTCGCCTTCGTGGCGCTGGAAGACAAAGCTTACGCCTACCTTGCTTTTTTAAGAGCATGAATCAAATGATTGTTCCCGCATTCGGTGAGTTTACCGGAACACATACCTTAAAACCAAAGAAAACCAACGAGGTTTTTGCAATTACCAATGATGAAGTTTTTCAGGTAAAAATTTAAGCCCATACCATGAAATAAGTTTTGGTAGGTTTACCCTTTCAAGTGTATCTTTGCAAAAATTTAACGGTTGGTTAAAACCCCGATTTCCGAGTTCTTTGCACAGTCTCCGCAATTGCTGAAACTGCGGAATGCTATTGTCGAAAGTGAAACCTCCACCCCGGTTAGACATCATTTAAAAGGACTCGCAGGGTCCTCTATTTCCTTTGTACTATCAGAAACTTTCAAGCAGACCGAAACCCCCTTTCTTTTGGTTTTCAATGATAAAGAAGAGGCCGCCTATCACCTCAATGACCTAGAGCAATTGATCGGTGAGAATGATGTGCTGTTTTATCCGGGGAGTTATCGTAGACCCTATCAAATCGAGGAAACCGATAACGCGAATGTGCTGCTGCGTGCCGAGGTTTTAAATCGTATTAATTCTCGCAAGAAACCTGCGGTTATCGTTACGTATCCGGATGCGCTTTTTGAAAAAGTGGTCACCCGAAGAGAGCTTGAAAAGAATACCCTTAAAATAAAATTGGAGGATACCCTTTCGTTAGATTTCCTCAATGAAGTTCTCTTCGAATATCAGTTCAAAAGAGCTGATTTTGTTACAGAGCCTGGGGAGTTTTCCGTGCGAGGTGGCATCGTGGATGTTTTCTCATTTTCCAACGATGAACCTTATCGTATTGAGTTCTTCGGAGATGAAGTGGATAGTATTCGAACCTTTGATGTTGAGACCCAGCTTTCAACTGACAAAGTGAAAAAGATTACGATAATTCCGAATGTTGCCAACAAGTTTTTGGAAGAAAAGCGGGAAAGTTTTCTAAAGTACATATCCCCCAAAACCATAGTTTTTGCCAAGAATACCGAAATGCTTTTTGACAGATTGGATGATTTTTTCAAAAAGGCGAAGGAGGCATTTTCTAAACTATCGGAAGACATCAAACATGCCAAACCTGAAGAACTATTCTTGAATTCTAACCAATTCGCAACTGAATTACAAAATTTCGGATTAATTAGTTTCGGGTCAAATGTCATGCTAAGCGCAGCTGAAGCACAAACTGAAGAGATAGTCTTCCATACGAAACCCCAACCCTCTTTCAATAAAAAGTTCGATTTACTGATCGACAACTTGAATGTGAATCATCAAAATGGCTATTCAAACTTTATATTTTGTGCCACTGAACAGCAAGCCAAACGATTTCATGATATTTTTGAGGAAGTTGAAACACAGGTACACTACAAAACAATAGTCTTTTCTATACATCAAGGATTTATTGACGATGATTTAAAACTTGTCTGCTATACGGATCATCAAATTTTTGAGCGGTACCATAAATTCAGTTTGAAGAATGGCTATGCAAAGAAACAAGCCATAACGCTTAAAGAACTAAACAAACTGGAAATTGGGGATTATGTAACTCATATAGACCACGGTATTGGAAAGTTCGGCGGACTCCAAAAAATAGATGTAGAAGGGAAGAAGCAGGAAGCCATTAAATTGATGTATGGCGAACGTGATATCTTATATGTCAGCATTCACTCCCTTCACAAGATTTCCAAGTTTAATGGAAAGGATGGAGCTGTACCTAAAATCTACAAACTTGGTTCCGCTGCTTGGAAGAAAATCAAACAGAAGACCAAATCAAGGGTTAAGAAAATCGCTTTTGACCTCATAAAAGTGTATGCGAAGCGGAGACTTCAAAAAGGTTTTCAGTATGATCCAGATGGGTATTTACAACATGAATTGGAAGCTTCTTTTATTTACGAAGACACTCCCGATCAAAGCAAAGCCACAGAAGATATCAAACGGGATATGGAAAGTGAGCGTCCGATGGATCGTTTGATCTGCGGCGATGTTGGGTTTGGAAAAACAGAAGTGGCCATTCGAGCAGCTTTTAAAGCTGTTGCAAACGGAAAGCAAGTTGCCGTGCTGGTGCCAACCACGATTCTAGCCTTCCAACATAGTAGAACATTTAAAGAGCGATTAAAAGAAATGCCGGTAACGGTAGATTATCTGAATCGTTTTCGAACTGCCAAAGAACGCAGGTTGACCTTGGAGAAACTGGAGGCAGGTAAAGTTGACATTATTATAGGAACACATCAATTGGTCAACAAAAACGTAAAGTTCAAAGACTTAGGATTGCTCATCGTTGATGAAGAACAAAAGTTTGGGGTTTCAGTTAAGGACAAATTAAAATCCATCAAAGAAAATGTCGATGTGTTGACTTTAACAGCCACACCGATCCCAAGGACATTACAGTTCAGTTTGATGGCTGCTCGGGATCTATCTGTAATCAACACACCTCCACCGAATCGTTATCCTATAGAAAGTCAAGTAATTCGTTTTGGGGAAGAAATTATTCGAGATGCGGTTACTTACGAAATTCAGCGTGGCGGTCAAGTATTCTTCATTCACAACAGAATCGAAAACATTAAAGAGGTTGCAGGAATGATTCAGCGCTTGGTCCCCGATGCGAAAGTTGGCATCGGACATGGCCAAATGGAAGGAAAAAAACTTGAGACCCTTATGCTCGCATTTATGAATGGGGAATTTGACGTGCTTGTATCGACCACCATAGTTGAAAGCGGACTTGATGTAACCAATGCCAATACTATTTTTATTAATAACGCCAATAACTTTGGGCTAAGTGATTTACACCAGATGCGGGGTCGTGTTGGTCGAAGCAACAAAAAAGCTTTCTGTTATTTTATAACACCTCCGTACGATGTAATGACCAATGATGCTCGCAAACGAATTCAAGCTTTGGAACAATTTACAGAACTTGGAAGCGGCTTTAATATTGCCATGAAAGATTTAGAAATTCGTGGTGCCGGAGACCTTTTGGGTGGCGAACAAAGTGGGTTCATTAATGAAATTGGCTTTGATGCCTATCAAAAAATATTGGCAGAAGCAATTGACGAGTTAAAAGAAAACGAGTTCAAAGAACTTTATGACGAAGTTGAAGGGCATCAAGAAAAAACGTTTTTAAAGGATACACAGTTAGATACTGATTTTGAATTGCTTTTTCCCGATGATTATATAAACAATGTCACGGAACGCTTGAATCTTTATACATTATTGAATCAGGTAAAAGATGAAGAAGGATTGGCAAAATATGAATCTGAACTTGTTGATCGTTTTGGCGAATTGCCCGCTGAAGCAGAGGATCTTTTAAATTCCGTTCGCATTAAATGGATTGCCACAGGTATTGGTTTAGAAAAAGTGATTCTTAAAAAAGGAAAGCTAATTGGGTATTTTGTCTCGGACCAACAATCTGACTTTTATCAAAGTCCCAATTTCACGAAGGTTTTGCAATTCATCCAAACCAACTCCAATATTTGCAAAATGAAAGAGAAGCAAACCAGAAATGGGCTTCGACTACTACTCGTATTTGAAGGCATAACTTCAATAGAAAAAGCCCTTCAGGAATTATCCCCTCTTAAAATTTCTAATGTAGATTCTATTGCCCCGAGTTAGAAAACGTTTTCAATTGGGTAATATGTATATTTTTCGTACGTTTATGTAACTTAAAACCTACTTATTATGAAAACTACAAATAAGCTCAGCTTTAGTATTCCAGAAAAATTGGCCTTCGTAAAGATGATTCATTCTATAATTGTCGCAGATCGTGTAATTCACAAAAAGGAAATTCAGTTCTTAACAGAATTAAGTCACCGCCTAAATTTTGAGCTAAGCTTTGTGCAACAAGCCAAAACAATGGATCTTTATCAAAGTCAAGCAATTCTTGATAAAATGGAGAAAAGCAAAAAAGAAACGGTGATTCAGGTATTACAAGAAATGGCTCGCATTGATGGAATTATTGCAGACCAAGAAATGTCAATTCTCCTAGATTTATTTAACCATTTGAGCATCAGCTTAGAAAGTAACGAAGAATAGTGATCTATTGACAATTTGTCTTTGGATTCCTAAATTTCTTTTACGGTTATAATTTGCTTAAATTCGTTTCGTTCTAACCCCACAATTAGAATTTATGCAACCATTAACCATTCCCTTTTCTCTAGCAGAAAAGTTGGCAATCGTACATGCTTTAGATTCTGTGATTATCGCAGACGGTAATGTACATACAGGTGAAATTAGTACATTAAGTGAATTAATGCACCGTTTAGATTTTGACAGTAATTCTATAGTGCAAGCGCGAAACCTATCAACTGAGCAAGGTATTTTGGTCTTAGAAAGTATGTCTGACAAAAAGAAACTTGTTATTGCTGAAATTTTGAACGAGATGGCGCTCGCAGATGGGTTTGCACATAAAAAAGAAAAATCTCTAATCTTTGAAATCTGTGAAGCTATTGGAATTTATAGGAGTGTATTATAATTATGGAATTTGACTTCAACGAAAAATTAGCGGTTCTCAAGATTACTACTGATGTAATAAAGGCAGACGGTACTTTACACCAAGGTGAAATGAAGTTTTTGGAGGAATTGAAAAAGGATTTAGGTTTTGACATTCCAACGATCGAGGCAGCTGAAGACTTAGATAGAGATACTGCACTTGTCTCGCTTCATAAACTTACTTACGATAAAAAGAAAGCTTTGGTTGAAATTTTAAGAAATGTAGCCGTGTCTGACAACCTTCTTCACGAAAAGGAAATGGATTTAATTATATCAACTTTTACCAGTATGGGTCTGGGCGAAGAACTTGAGTAGGGATTTTTACAATCTTTGAGTTCTTCAAACTAAAATTAATTATCAGGTTTTAATACCTAAATTTGTCTTTCAAATAGCAATGACTAAGTCTGGCACGAATTTAGACGTAATGGTAATTATGAAACGTATTCTTCTCTCCTTTGCTTTTCTGATCATCATATCAGCTAAAGCCCAAAATACTATTTCAGGAAGCTTTTTTCCAGCAAATGACTATAGCTGGTTAATCGCATATCGTCTTAAACCAGGCACTCAAGTTTATGCAGCAGATACAGCTATAAAAAATGGTGACTTTACTTTAAAACTACCTGAAGATTCACCTTCAGGCACATACCGATTGGTATATGCAGTGCCTCAAGAGGAGTACTTTTTTGATGTAATCTACAATGGAAAAGAAGATATAAAGCTTAAATTCGATCAAGAGCAAGGCGTTGATTTTATTATCTCTGATGAGAATATACTCTTTGGTACATATTTCAAAGAAATTAATAGTATTGAACAAAGTTTAATTTCATATTATGCCGAGGGTTCTTCAAATAAAAAAGTATATCAAGAAATTCTTCAAAAATTTCATAAGGTTCAGAAAAAGTATGAAGATAAGTCAGAAAACTTGGTCTCACATCAATTTATAAAAGCTAATAAGCCCTATATTCCAACTGATCATGAAACTGTTCAAGATTATGTTCAAAATCGAAAGAATTCCTACTTCGAAAATCTTGATTTAAATAATCCCATTTTACATTCTTCAGGTTTTCTTACCGATAAATTGACAAATTACGCTTTTACAGCTCTTCCGTTAGAAACCCTAAAAAAAGAAGAGACTGAAATAGAAATACAAGAGAATGTTTCTGTAATAGCCGAAAACCTGAAAGGAGTTTCAGATACGTACCTCTTTCATGTATTCTATACACTATGGACTCAAAGTATTGCCACCGGATTCGAAGACACTGCTGACCATATCTTTAAGACTCATTTAAAACCTTCTCCTCTTGCCGCGACCAACAAAGATGTCATTGATAAAATTGAGATATATAATCGACTTCGAATAGGAGCTGTGGCACCAAAGATGAACTGGAAAGAAGGAGAAACAACAAAAAGTTTAAGTAGCCTTGAAGAAGCAGAGAATTACATATTAATTTTTTGGAGCAGTACCTGCGGTCATTGTCTTAGAGAGTTACCTGCATTGCACAAGGAGTTGAAAAAATATAAAAATATTAAGGTTGTTGCAGTTGGATTAGAAAACTCAAAAGACACATGGGAATTAGAATCCGCTAAGTTGGACGGTTTTAGTCATGCCATTGCCCTTGGTAAATGGGAAAGCGACTATGCTAAGCTGTATGACATTCATGCAACACCATCTTATTTCATCCTTGATTCGAATAAAAAAATAATCGCGAAGCCAGAGACAGATAAAGAGATTGTCGAGTTCTTGAAAGAAAACGACTAAAGCGTCTTTAAGTCTTTTATAGTTTTGAAAGCAATATCTACCTGACTATCATCTACCAGAATAGTAAATTCATTCGTTGTTGAAATCACCTCGTAAAGTACAATACCTTCCCAGGCTAATCGCTGAAATATAAAATAATAAATACCTGGCACTGAAACATTTTCCGCAGGTAATTTTACGGTTATCGATGAGAGGTCTTCTGCCTTTTGTGTGCAACGTTCAGCGTTAAAAAGGGTTTCAACCGTGGCGTCCATTACGTTGCTGATAACAATATTGATCTCATTGACACCTCTTGATGATGTATAGAAAACATCTTGATTTTCGTTTATGGCTTCCAGAAGTTTCGCCTGTTGGACCAAAATTGTATCGGAAGCCAAAAAAGTGTAATCCGTTAACGAAGATCGAACTGTAATTTCACCAATATTCTTAAGAACTTTTATGATCTTGTGAGTTGCCCTAAACTCCAAGTCATCGGAAAGACGTTTTAGCGCCATGACAATAGCTCCGTTGCGAATATCTTTACCTAGTTCCTCCTCTATTTCGGGTTTCACTATTCTAGATAGCGAAGTAAGGTTAATAATTCCTTGAGCTAAAGCACTTTGCAGAAATGGCTTTTTCTTGATATAAAGTTCGACAACTGATGATATAGTTTTCATTTCGATTGAATTTACAACAAAAATAACATATTGTTATAAATAAAACAAATTGTCAGAAATGATAAAAAGCACTTTCCAAGTGTTCAATCTTAAATATGGATTTGTTTTTTAATATCGTAATCACATCAAAGCGCACTTCAATATCAAGGTCATTTTCAGTCACATAATAATCCGCACCCATGACTAGCAGTTTGATTTTCTTCTTTGTTATGGTATCTGCAATAGGTATAATTTGATCGTTGCTTCTCGCTCGCACCTCAACAATTGCTAATACATCTTCCTTTTGGGCAATAATGTCGATTTCAGATTTTAAGTATCTATAGTTTTTATGTTTAATGACATACCCTTTTTGAACTAAAAAGTCAGTTGCGATTTTCTCTCCCTCTTTTCCAAACTCGTTATGCTTACCCATGATTTACAAGAAAATAGATTAAAAACGTGCATTTCATCGAATAAATGCGCCGTTAAACGTCCCGATTAACCAAAATACACGTAGTTCATCTAGTAGTTCAACGAAAATACAAGGATTTTAATACTATCCTATTTCTAGCTACGTTATTTTAGTTCCCCAAGCAAATAGCAGCCCCAAGCGCTATGAACAAACATACTAACGCCCAAATTGACTATGGAATATTTCATTAATTGCAATACTTCTCCATTGACTCCTTATGCTGGAGGTTTAACTAAGGAGCAAGTACAACACCTGTATAGGAGGTTAGGATTTAGTGCATCGATTCAAACTATCAATGACCAAACTGGTCAAAATGCCAATGCACTCGTAGATTCACTAATTAACGAAGCCCTAAATAAACCCATACTCCCTGCTCCAACTTGGGCCACTTGGAACAACAGCAACTACCCCGCTGATGATGATGCAGCAAGGCAACTGCGAAGAGCTCAGCAAGGTGAATGGGAACTCGACTATGCAAAATCAATACTAGACAACAATCTTCGCGATCGCCTTAGCTTCTTTTGGAGCAATCATTTTGTAACAGAACTTGATGTTTACGATTGTAATGCATATCTGTATGAATATACGAACTGCTTGCAACGCAATGCCATTGGAAACTTTAGAACCTTTATTAGTGAAATAGGTTTGACCAATGCCATGTTATACTACTTAGATGGGGCCTATAATAACGAGAACAGACCGAATGAAAATTATGCTCGCGAATTATACGAACTTTTTAGTTTAGGTGACGGTAATGGTTACACAGAAACTGATATCGAGGAGACCGCTAGAGCATTAACAGGTTATGTAGAAAGAGGTGAAGTTGGATGCGAAGCTGTCTTATTTAACCCTGAGCGTCATGATGCTGGATCTAAAACCATATTTGGTCAAACCGGTAATTGGGGCTATGATGATGTCATCGATATTCTTTTTACACAACGCCCTAACGAAATAGCACAATTCATTTGTACTAAATTCTATGAATTTTTTGTGCACCCCGACTCAAAAAGAGAAGACATTAACTTGGGAAGTTACCCAACTGGACACCCAAGAGGAATCATAAATGAGCTTGCTGCAACATTTGTTGCAAATAACTTTGAAATCGCGCCCGTTTTATCACAGTTATTTAAAAGCCAACATTTTTTTGATGATGAGTCAATTGGTGTTATTTTGAAGAGTCCCTTTGATATTTATTTCAACCTTTTAAAGGAAACTAATTTCGAATACACAGAAACCACTATTGCAACTATTGTGAATTACAGTGATTTACTTGGGCAAACCTTATTTGACCCAGTAGATGTCGCCGGATGGCAAAGAGATCGTCAATGGATCAACACTAATTTTATAATCGGTCGTTGGATAACAACCCGCGACATTGTCATGGCTTTCTATGAAAGTAACGCAGAGCAATTCAGAACTTTTGCTTTGGACGCTGTAGGCCCTCCAGCAAATCTAACTACTAGCAATCCAGAAATCGTTGTTCGTGCTATTATCGATAAGCTAACACCTAAAGGCATGTATACTGAAGAAGAATTTAACAATTGTATGTCGGCCTTCAAGATAAATGACATTCCTGAAATTTATTATGGCCCAGATTACATAGATGGAGGTCAATCAATTTGGAACTTGATGTACCCATCTGTTCCTAATCAAGTTCAGCTATTAATTAGACACCTTACAAGACAACCTGAATTTCAACTAAAATAAACCTACTATGTGCGATACTCACGATAAAGATTTAAACCCATACAAAGGTCTCGAACATGAAGGCCACGATACCGAACATACTCAATGGAGTAGACGTTCATTTATTCAAGCCTTAGGTATAGCTGGCTCAGGTTCAATGATGTTAGGCAGTAACTTACTTAGTGCTTCTGCTCCTTCAGCTTTAACTTCTGCTATAGCTGACACAGAAACCGATAATATTTTAATTTTAATTCGTTTGTCTGGTGGTAATGATGGCCTGAGTACTGTTATTCCAATTGAACAATTCGATTCTTACGCCAATGCGAGACCTAATATCTATATTCCAGAAAGTAAAGTTTTGAAACTTACTGATGACTTTGGTGTGCCATCGTACATGGGAGCCTTACAACCAATGTGGGGAGAGGGTCGATTTAAAGCAGTTCATGGTGTTGGATACCAAAATCAAAGTCTATCTCATTTCACAGGCTCTGACATTTTTGCCAATACCGATTTAGAAACTACGGGTTTCGATGGACTAAATACAGGATGGATGGGACGACACTTTGAGCATTGCTTTCCAGACTATCTGTCAGATTTACCAGGTAGCAGACCTGAAGGTCCTGCAGCAATTCAAATCGGAAACTATGGTAGTTTGGTTTTTGAAGGTGAAGAAACCAATTATGCCTTTGTAACAAACAATCTAGAGCAACTTGAACAAATTGCTGGAAGTGGCTATCCATATTCAGTTGATGAAATTGATGATACCTGTATGTACGGAGATCAAATCAAGTATTTAAGAGGTGTATCAAATGTTACCAATGATTATGCTGGTAAGATCCATGAAGCTTACATGAATTCTAAAAATGATGTAGAATATCAAGACAACTATTTTGCCCGTCAAATGGCTTTGTTAGCACGACTAATCAAGGGTAATTTAGGCACCAAAGTATATATGATTTCCATGGGTGGTTTTGACACTCATGGTAACCAACCTCTAGCGCATGAGCGTTTAATGACTAATCTATCAGTTGCTATTGATAACTTTTATGATGACTTGTCCTTTACCGAACAAGATGAGAAAGTATTGAGTATGACCTTTTCAGAGTTCGGAAGACGAATTTTTGAAAACGGCTCAGAAGGTACCGATCATGGTAAAGCGGCACCCACGTTGTTCTTCGGAGCAGGATTAAACGGAAGTGCTTTTGTTGGAGAACATCCTATTCTAGACCAGCCTGATAATCGAGGAAACTTGGAGTACACTATGGACTTTAGAGATCTATATGCTACCGTGCTAGCTGAATGGCTGTGTGTTCCCATACCCTTAGTGGAGCAACATATCTATTTTGCGCAGAACACCTATAAACCTGTCAATCTCGGATTTAATTGTAGTGGCGTCGATTTTCCAGATATTGTTTATAATGATGGAGAAGTAACTACACCTGGAGGCGAACCTACAGAACCTACGCCTTATGATCCTAATTTGCTTAATGCTATTGTTCACAAGCCTTTCTATCCAACCGATGAGAATCCACATATCTATTTAGAGATGCCCTTTAGTGCACATGTTGACATTCAATTGTTCAATATTTTAGGACAACAAGTAGGTACCGTCTTTAATGAAATGATGCTTGAAGGTCAGGTAGAGATTAATATTCGTGAGCGAATGCCTCAGCATTTGGCAGCGGGAAAATATATTTATCGTATTGATGTTCAGAATCAAAAAATGGCGAAATCCGTAATGGTAGCTTAAATAGTTGGCAGTTGGCAGTTGGCAGTTGGCAGTTGGCAAAAAAAATTGAATTTGAATTTGACGCTTGTGTTTGAATTTTAAGATATAAGTATTTATGAGTCCGTATTTCGTCCCCTAAATCTACCCCCACTTTTTGCTAAGCCTCCGATTGTACCCACAATACATCGGAGGCTTTTTTTAGTGAAATCCTATTTTGAGTATTCAAAATTGATGATTGAACTAACCTTGATTTGTATCAGGGTCTTTTGTGTTTGTACTTCCTTATATTTTGGTAGCGACGCCGCAACAAAAAATGCTATTTTTGTTGCTCAAAATTAGATTGATGGCTCAAAACCAAAATTCTCCAGCGCGTTACACGATAACCGCCGCTCTACCATACACTAACGGACCAATTCACATCGGCCATCTGGCAGGAGTTTATGTGCCTGCGGATATTTATACACGGTATTTGCGATTAACAGGCAACGATGTTGCTTTCGTTTGCGGAAGTGACGAGCATGGGGTAGCCATCTCTATGAAAGCTAAAAAAGAAGGTATTACGCCCAAAGAAGTTATCGATAAATATGATGGCATTATCCGCCAATCGTTTCAAGACTTCGGAATTACTTTCGATAACTACTCCCGAACGTCTCGAGAGATTCACCATAAAACTGCCGGAGACTTTTTTAAAAAATTGCACGAACAAGGTGATTTTATAGAAGAAACTACAGCGCAACTATACGATGAAGAAGCTGATCAGTTTTTAGCGGACCGATTTGTAGTGGGTACTTGTCCCAATTGCGGACATGAAGAGGCATATGGAGATCAATGTGAAAATTGCGGTTCTACTTTAAATGCTACGGATTTAATCAATCCGAAATCAACGGTTTCTGGTGCGGTTCCTACCATGAAGGAAACAAAACATTGGTTTCTTCCTTTGGATAGATATGAAGACTTTCTTCGGAAATGGATATTAGAAGGACATAAGAACGACTGGAAACCCAACGTTTATGGGCAATGCAAATCATGGATTGATGGCGGATTAGCCCCTCGTGCTGTAACCCGAGATTTAGATTGGGGAATTCCTGTACCCGTTGAAGGTGGCGAAGGCAAAGTATTGTATGTATGGTTTGATGCCCCTATCGGATATATTTCGTCTACCAAAGAATGGGCAGAACGCGAAGGCAAAGACTGGGAACCCTATTGGAAGTCCGATGACACGAAACTGGTTCATTTCATAGGAAAGGATAATATCGTATTCCATTGCATCATCTTCCCGGCAATTCTAAAAGCGCATGGAGATTATATACTTCCAGAGAATGTTCCAGCAAATGAATTTTTAAATCTGGAAGGAAATAAGTTGTCAACTTCAAAAAACTGGGCAGTTTGGCTGCATGAGTATTTACAGGAATTCCCAGATATGCAAGATGTCTTGCGATACACTTTAACTGCAAATGCGCCAGAAACCAAAGACAACGATTTCACTTGGAAAGATTTTCAAGCTAGAAATAACAGTGAACTAGTAGCCATCTTTGGAAATTTTGTCAATCGGGTAGTAGTCTTGACGAATAAATATTATGAAGGAGTTGTTCCAAGTCCTTCGGAATTCTCACAAGTAGATTTGGAGACTTTGGCGACGTTGAAAAAATTTCCAGAAACCATTTCAAGCTCTATCGACCGCTACCGTTTTCGGGAAGCCGGTCAAGAATTAATGAACCTAGCCCGCTTAGGAAACAAATACCTAGCCGACGAAGAACCTTGGAAAGTCATCAAAGAAGATGAAGCGCGTGTAAAAACCATCATGTTCGTAGCCCTTCAAATCGCAACTGGATTGGCAGTTTTAAGCGAACCATTTTTACCGTTTACAAGTTCTAAACTCAAATCAATTCTAAATGTCACCCTGAGCGCAGTCGAAGGCCTTGTCTGGGCAGATGTTGCAACGAAAGAAACCCTACTCCCCCCAACCCACCAAATCAACAAAGCCGAACTCCTCTTCAGAAAAATAGAAGACAAAGAAATACAAGCCCAACTAGACAAACTAGAAGCCACCAAAAAAGCAAACGAAAACGCTAACAAAGAACTCATGCCACAAAAAGACACCATACAATTCGATGATTTTACAAAATTAGACATGCGTGTCGGCACCATCGTCGAAGCCGAAAAAATGGCAAAAGCCAAAAAACTTTTAGTGCTTAAAGTAGATACCGGTTTAGACACAAGAACGATTGTTTCCGGTATTGCTGAGAGTTTTACTCCTGAAGAAATCGTAGGCAGAAAAGTAACTGTGTTAGTCAACTTAGCGCCTCGGGCTTTGCGCGGTGTGGAAAGTGAGGGCATGATTTTGATGACGGAGAATGCGGAAGGCAAATTGGTTTTTGTTAACCCTGATGAAGAAGGGGTTGGGAATGGAGAAGGAATAAGTTAAAATTGCATATATTTCTATAATCGAATACGTTTGATTAACAATTTTCATAATTTAATGTATCTTTCATTTTTTGATAAACCTTTTGCTTTTTCTATTACAAAATAATGGCCGAAACCTTACATATTAAAAATTTTGGACCTATAAAGGAAGCCAAAATCGATGTAAAAGATATGATGATTTTCATTGGCAAACAGGCTAGTGGTAAAAGTACTTTAGCCAAAATAATTACTATTTTGAACGACTTTAACTTTAGGCAGAACGACAGTACTAAGCTTAAGAATGAGTTGGAAAAATACAACCTTCAATCATATCTAAAAAAGAATACTTTGATTACATACGAGTCACTATATTTTAGATATCATTATTCTTCAGAAAAGGAAACAAAATTTGATTATGATTCCCTTTTAGAAAGACTTTTCGCTATTAAGGAAAAGAAGAAGGAGAAGGAAAAAAATGAACTAATTAAAGTCGTAATCAATCTAATGATAACGGCCATTGTATTAGATGGAAAACAGAGAATTTTATTTCGCGAATTAGGCAACGATGATTCATTTGGATTTCATGATAATATTTTGGAGATATTTGATGAAACAAAAGATAATAATAAATATATCGATGAAATTCTAAGTTTGTTTAAGTTGGAGGACAGTTTAGATTCCTATAAGTTATTAATGAGTCCTGTTAAAAAGGCTTTTCAATATATTCGCCCTCTTGATTCTTTATATATACCTGCGGAAAGGTCATTGATTCCATTGTTATCTCCTAATATTGCTGGCCTTATAAATAATGACATCAAAATTCCAAAACACATATTGACAACTATTCAAGAATTTGAAAAAGCTGTCCAAGAAATAGAAGATTTAAATATTGATATTTTAGGAAGTTTTCGTTTTAAAAGAGTTAACGGCTCATCCTATATATACCATAACAAAACACAAAGAATTTTATTGAGAGAATCCGCTTCTGGAATTCAAACCTTACTGCCATTAGTGTTGTTGATAGAACATTCAATTCAAAATATTAACTATCTCAATTTAAATTATGTAGTTGAAGAACCAGAGCTTAATTTATATCCTGAGGCGCAATACAACTTAGTTAAATATTTAGTCAAAAATTGTTTAGAGACTAATAGACAGGTACTTTCAAAAAACTTAATCATTACCACCCATAGTCCTTACATTTTGGCTTCAGTTAATAATCTTTTGTTAGCTCATACAAAAGGTAAAATTAATTCTGAAAAAGCAAACACCATTATTGAGAATTGTTCATGGATTACACCTGAAAATTTCAATGCTTATGAAGTCAAAGATGGTTCTGTAAATAAGATTTTCAATTCTGAAAATAATTTGATTGAAGAAACCATAATAGATGAAGTCACAGACTTTATTATGGATGACTTTCGAACGTTAGCCCTTATTAATGATTGACAAAATTATATCAGCATATCCCCATTGCAAAACCAATTTATGTCATGAAGAATTTGGTGTTTCATTTTATTTAAATGATTATAATAATGCCAAATGTATCGCAACAACTGATAGAATTAATGCAACTTGCTATATTGAAAACTCCGACTTAAAAATAATTGATTTTATTGCAATTGATGATTGTTTAATTACTTCGGACAATATTAAAAAATGTGATGCCCTTATAACAAAAAAAAAGGTTGTTTGGTTTATTGAACTTAAGGAGGTAACATGGTCAAACAATGCGGCATTAAATAGAAAAAAAAGAAATACTAATAGAAAAAAAGCAGTTGAACAATTAGCTTCAACTATTAATGACTTCAAACAAAAAGGTATTGACTTTTCAGATTATTTTGTAGCTGGTTTGATTTCCTTTCCTCCATTTGCCATATCAAATCCTGTAACTGCACCTACCACTTCTTCACAAGCTAGAGTTCTAGAATTTGCCAATCTATGCGGATATAGTGAATTACATGAAGGAAATTATATTGTTATGTAGGATCCTACAGTATAAACTATTCTTTATTCTTCCACCTCAAAGTATTTTGAAGAATCTGAAAAAATAATATTAAATGGTCTTACTCAAATATCTAACAAAATACACCCAACTCCCAGAAAAAGGAATCATCAATACAGTCGAACTCCTAGATCAAGATTGTACAATTCCCTTTATATCAAGGTATCGTAAGGAAAAAACAGGTAACCTTGATGAAGTGCAAATTGGTACGATTGTTCAATTCAAAGCACAATTTGAAGCATTAGAAAAGCGAAAACTAGCTGTTCTAAAAGCCATTGAAGAACAAGACGCGCTTACTGATGAACTAAAAAGCAAAATTCAACAGGCAGACGATTTAGTTACCCTAGAAGACATCTACCTTCCTTTCAAGAAAAAACGAAAGACTAAAGCAGAGACCGCAAGAAAAAATGGCTTAGAACCTTTAGCTAAAATCATCATGGCTCAAAATCATGATGAAATTGAGTATGCAGCTTCCCAATATTTAAATGAGCAGGTTCAAAACGAAGATGAGGCATTGGAAGGTGCACGACATATTATTGCGGAATGGCTGAACGAACGCATCTCTATCCGGAATCAAATTCGGAATCAATTAGAACACTCTGCCATGCTGATAACCAAGGTTATTGGCACAAAGAAAGACGATGCTTCGACTGCGCTCAGCACAAGCGAAAAAGCACAAAAATTCAGAGACTACTTTGATTGGAGCGAAGCTTTAAAACGCTGTCCATCACACCGTTTTTTAGCCATTCTACGTGCTGAAAACGAAGGCTTTATTCGGGTTAAAGTCGAAATCGATGATGACTATATCATTTCAAAAATCGAAGACCGAACCTTAAAATCGAATACCTCCTGCACGCCTCATATAAAGTTAGCACTACAAGATGCCTACAAACGTTTGCTTTTTCCATCGCTATCAAATGAACTACTCAAAAATGCCAAAGAAAAAGCGGATGATGAAGCCATCACTGTTTTCTCTAAAAACCTAAAACAATTATTGTTAGGTGCACCATTGGGGGAAAAACGAATTCTAGCCATTGATCCTGGTTTTCGAACTGGCTGTAAGGTGGTATGCCTAAATGCGCAAGGGGAATTAAAACACAATGAAACCATTTACCCACATGCACCTCAAAGCAAAAGTTCAGAGGCCATCAAAAAAATAAGCTCCCTTTGTGACGCTTATAAAATAGAAGCTATTGCCATCGGAAACGGAACCGCTTCGAGAGAGACTGAACACTTAGTCAAACGCATTCACTTTAAAAACCCTATCGAAGTTTATGTAGTGAGTGAGGCGGGAGCTTCTATTTACTCTGCCTCTAAAATTGCAAGAGATGAATTTCCGAATTATGATGTAACTGTTCGTGGTTCAGTTTCAATTGGAAGGCGCTTGGCTGATCCCTTAGCAGAATTGGTGAAAATCGATGCTAAATCCATCGGAGTTGGACAGTATCAGCATGATGTTGATCAAGCGAAACTACAAACCTCATTAGATGCCGTTGTAGAAAGTTGTGTGAATTCCGTAGGTGTAAATATCAATACGGCGAGCGTTCCTTTGTTAAGTTATGTTTCCGGTATTGGTCCTAAGTTGGCAGAAAATATAGTTGCTTTTCGAAATGAAAATGGCCCTTTTGAAGACCGGACTACCATAAAAAAAGTCCCTCGTTTGGGCGGAAAGGCCTTTGAACAAGGTGCTGGTTTCCTTCGGATAAAAGACGGAAAGAACCCCTTGGATGACTCTGCAGTGCATCCAGAAAGTTATGCGCTGGTAAAGCAAATGGCAAAAAATACGGGCAAATCAATTTCAGACCTCATCGGAAACAAAACCGAACTACAGCAAATCGACTTACAAAAGTATTGTACCGATACCGTTGGCTTACCCACCCTAAAAGACATCATAGAAGAACTCGAAAAACCCGGACTCGACCGTCGCGAAAAGGCAAAAGTATTCACCTTTGACCAAAACGTAAGAAGCATTTCTGATTTAAGGGATGGACAATTGCTTCCAGGTATCGTAAACAACATCACCAATTTCGGTTGCTTCGTAGATATCGGCATCAAAGAAAGTGGGTTGATTCATGTCTCAAACCTCTCCGATAGTTTTGTAAAAGATGTGAATGCCCATGTTAGTTTGCAGCAGCAAATCATTGTAAAGGTTTTGGCTGTGGACATTGCTAGAAAACGGATTCAATTAAAGTTGCATAAGGGGTAGGGCTTTTCGCTATTCGCCATACGCTTCACGTAAAAAATAATTGTACTACTTCGAGTGCACCTGAAAATTCGTGAGATAACTTAAATGTCAATTCACAAAGTACTTTTTGAATAGCCAATACAGCAAAATCTTAGGTGAAAAAACGAAATAACTAGTCTAATCTAATTCCAGTTGGCAAAGCAATACATCTTTTTGGACCTGGTTGAACTATAAAAACATCTTCGCAACCTCTTTCGTCTCTTTGCGTTTCTAAACAAGGTCTTTGGGCGGGTCGAAGAATACGACCACAGAAATAACCTTCAGGGCATCTTCTACAATCTCCTTCACATAAATCTCCTGGCTCCAATGGAAGTGAACAATAGTAAGCATTCAATGCTTCCAGTACCTCAGGACTAATCGAAGTAACGAGTTCAATTTGTTGTGCCGTAATCATATACGCGATCTCACCATTTTCTAGTGTAATCTCTTTTTTGCCCTTTAAATTGCTAATGCTTTCATATTGCTTATCGCTAAGTGGATAATACTCTTTGAATTTAAAGTTTTTTATTTTCTCTGTTTGATTCTTCTTAACTGAACTTGTTTTAGTTTGTGCCTCTAAATTGTACACCGCTAGAAAGGAGAAAAAAGTAATTACAAAAATTAAATGTCTCATAATAATGTTGTTTTAAAAGTTAATGTATTTTTTAAGTTGTTACTGGTATATTAATTAATGAAATAAACACTGGCTAGTCCGGTACTGCTACCTTCGCTACCACCAATAACCCATATTTTTTCATTCAATACTGCAGTGGTATGAGAAAATAAATATGGAATTATAGAAGCTTCATTTGCCAAACTCCATATTATACCGTCTTCACTGTATATTAATTTATTCTCGAAACTCCCTAAAGACCATATTTTATTATCAAAAACGATAATATCATCGTCAATACTGGAAACGCTTGACAATAAAGTATTTATATTATTTTCTATCGTCTCCCAATTGAACCCATCTTCAGAAATATGAACCTCAGAATCTTTTAAATTAACCACTACCATTTTGTCTTGGAATGTGACCGCTGAACCCCGAATACGTTCACTACCATTATAAGCCAGTGTCCAAACAATACCATCTTCACTAAACCAGACATTATCATTTACTAACCATAGTTTATTATCAAAAACAATAACCTTGTCATCTGTAAAATCCAATGTGCTATTATTACTAACCAGCGTCCAGTTAATACCATCGCTACTGTTCCATATTTCACTTGAGCGTTCTGTACCAACCACGCCACCAAGCACCCACATTTTATTCTCAAAAACTACTGATGAATGACGAAGTCTTCCTGAAAAACTTGCGTCAGAGGTTACAAGCGTCCAATTCACACCATCTTCACTATTCCAAATATCATTGGGCTCCCCTAAATAGGTGTCGTCAGTATCAAATGTTCTACCACTGATGACCCAAACCTTATCATCGAATAGAACGCTGCTATGAGCGACCCTTAGACCAAAAGCAGCGGCGTCTGTAGCTATTGAAGTTCGCACTGTTCGCGTGCTAAAAGCCTGACCTATACTCTCACTTTCACCTCCTTTACCGTCCTTAGCAACAACATTCCAACTATAGTTCTCCAATAGACTCAAGCGTTCGTCAACCTCAAAATTGGTTTCGGTGGTGGTACCAATCAAGGTCGAGGGCGTAGCGATCGTATCTGCATAAATCTCATACGTAATTGCATCCCCATCTGAATCCGTAGCAGCCTCCCAACTAAAAGTAGGGCGCACATCAACATTTTCCGCATCAGCAGCTGGCGTAAGTAAGCTTACTTGAGATGGCGCTTGATTTACCAGCTCAGGAGTCGGTTCTGGCTCTGGTTGGGCAATAGGTTCTGGTGTCGGCGCATCGTCCTTACTACAACTAAAAGCAAGAAAGATCAGGGACAAAAAGGTTATTCTTAAAATGGTTTTCATTGCATTATGGTTTTAAATGTTATGCTTGCAAGGTATTGGCAGCATACTTTAAAACCTTCAGGGTATTCCCTGAAATAAAAAACTCAGGGTTTTCCCTGAGTTTTAAAGTACGAGGTTTGAACGACGAGGAACGAAGTGAGAAGTATGAAGTGGGAAACTTACTGTCGTTTCGAGCCTTTCGACTGGCTCAAGATAAACTCCGTCGAGAACCTAGGAACACCTATAGGTCTTGACGGAGCCTGTGCCGAGCGTATCCGAGGTGCTCGACCGGACAGCTTTATTTAAGTGAAAAGCATAAAAAAGGTCAAACCAAATCGTCCCTGCCTGTCGGCAGACGGGTTTGCGAGGAGCTGGTAAAAGGGAGACTTAAACAATTAAGATTCAAGCAACGAAGCAATCTGTCTGTAGAAGCACCTCGACTTAATTCAACAGATTGCTCACCCTATCTGGCAGGTGGCTTCGTCGTGCCTCCTCGCAAAAACGTTTGTCAACTACGCAAGTTTTTTCTTCCAAATTGTTTATCAATTATTGACGAACTGTCTTTTTGAGCATGCGCACGAAAATTCAATGTGATTATTGCAAAAAAACAAAGTCGTTATTGCTTTAATAATTTCTAAATATTTAAACGTTCATCAATATTTAGGATTACTACGGCTTTATTGAATTTTCTAATCGATAAACCAGACGTCATCTTGAAAATTATTGGCTTCACCAGGAGCATTTCCACCAACAATCCAAATTTTATTATTGTAAACAATTGTCTCGTAAAACAATTGAACGTTTATACCTGTAGCGTCTGATACTAATTCCCAATCTGTTCCATTTCTAGAAGAGAATAGGTTGATTTCAGATCCTTGTGTCAAAACCCACATTTTATTATCAAATGTCAAAAATCCGTGATTAACTATGGGAGAATCTTCTAACAAAAGATTAGAATTAGGTTCTACTAAAGTCCATGAAAAACCATCTTCTGAGAACGATAAATTAGTATCAGAGTCATGACCGACAACCCATATTTTATTATCAAAAACAGTCGCCGCGCCTCTACGGGAAAGGTTACTCTCAGCTAATGACCATACTAGTCCATCTTCACTAAACCAAGTATCGACGCCGATAACCCATATTTTATTGTCAAAAATTAAAATAGAAGAGTCGCTTTGTATATCAAATCCCACATCAGCCTTAATCAAATTCCAATTCACACCATCTTCGCTATTCCAAATATCCCTCGTGTTACCAACACCATTAGTGAATCCACCTATTATCCATAGCTTATTGTCATAGGTGAAAGATTTGAGCAAATTTCTAGGTGAAAAACCTGCATCACTGGTCACTAAATCCCAATTCACGCCATCAGAACTGCTCCATACATCGTTCTTATTTCCTTCTTCTTTTTCATTTCCGGCAATAACAAAAATTTTATCATTAAAAACAGAAAGACTGTGAAATAGTCGTTTGCCAAAAGGTGCAGTTGTTGTTGCAAGAGATACGATGATAGATCTCGTATCAAAACCTTGTGTAGTACTTTCGCTTTCTCCGTCTTTATCATCCTTGGCAAGAACATTCCAACTATAATTTTCCAATAAGGTCAAACGCTCATCGACCTCAAAATTGGTTTCGGTGGTGGTACCAATCAAGGTCGAAGGCGTAGCGGTCGTATCTGCGTAAATTTCATAGGTAATTGCATCCCCATCTGGATCGGTAGCAGCCTCCCAACTAAAAGTAGGGCGCACATCAACATTTTCCGCATCAGCAGCTGGAGCAAGTAAGTTTACTTGAGATGGGGCTTGGTTTACCGGCTCAGGAGTCGGTTCTGGCTCCGGTTGCGCCATTGGTTCTGGTGTTGGCGCATCGTCTTTACTACAACTAAAGACAATTAAGAGTAGGGACAAAAAGGTTATTCTTAAAATGGTTTTCATTGCATTATGGTTTTAAATGTTATGCCTGCAAGGTATTTCCAGCCTGCTTTAAAACCTTCAGGGTATTCCCTGAAATAAAAAACTCAGGGTATTCCCTGAGTTTTAAAGTACGAGGTTTGAACGACGAGAGACGAGGTGAGAAGTATGAACCCTACTGTCATTTCGAGCCTTTCGACTGGCTCAAGATAAACTCCGTCGAGAACCTAGGAACACCTATAGGTCTCGACGGAGCCTGTGCCGAGAGTAGCCGAGGTGCTCGACCAGACAATTTTATCGAAAATTAATCCTTCAACAAATCTTTTTCTAAGGCAATTTTCACCAAACCGACACTATTACGCGCGCCGAGTTTACTGATTAAGTTCATTCGGTGCGTCTCTACAGTTTTGCTGCTTATGAAAAGTTTATCAGCAATTTCTTGAGTAGTTAATTCTTCTGAAATGGCTGTAAGCACCTCTTTTTCACGCCGTGTCAATTTCGGAATAAAAGAAGCTGTTTTCTTTTGACCTAAAGAATTTAGAAGTAATTTTTTTTGAATATCCGGCTGCAAGTATTGTTGCCCGTCTAAAACCGTTTTAAAGGCCGTTATCAACTCTTCTTTACTGGTGTTTTTTAATAAATATCCGCTTGCACCATTACTCAGAATACGTTTTACGAAAGCAATTTCACTAAAACTGCTTAGCGCAATAATTTTCAATTGTGGGTATAAATCATTTAATTTTTTACATAAATCGATACCGTTGCCATCGGGTAGGTTGATGTCTAATAACAGAATATCAGGTTGCTGATTCGACAGGCCTTCTAGGGTACTTGCAACCGTGTTGTATTTATGGCTAATTACCATATCTGGTTCATAGCGCAACATCGTTTCAATGCCTTGCATCACCATTTGATGGTCGTCGGTAATCGCTATCGTTATCATGATGTTGAAGTTTTAGTATCCATTGCTATGGTATACGATGTTCCTTTTTCATTAGAGAGGAAGTCCATCGTGGCATTCAAGTAGTCTACTCTTGATTGTACATTTTGCATACCGATACCATCACTTTTTACGGTTTTGGGGTCAAAGCCTTTACCATTGTCTTCTACAGTAAGTTGCAGCGTATTGTTTAAATGACTTAACTGTACATTGATTTCCTTAGCTTCGGCATGTTTGATGCTATTGGTAACCAGTTCTTGTACGATTCGGAATACATTCGCCTCTTGTTTTTTATCTAAATCTATAGGGTCACCCAATTGTTGGAATTCTATGGAAGGTTCATGAATACTGTTCATACTTTGACAATATTCTTCAACCGCTTCTAATAGATCAAAATCTTTTAGAGAAGGAGGCACCAGATTGTGGGAAATCGCCCGCACCTGCTCACAGCTATTATCAATCATAGTGACCGCTTCATTAATAACCTGATTATTGGTCTCCAATAGTGAGGTCAATTTGAACTTAATAGCAGCTAAATCACCGTTAACGCCATCATGCAATTCTTTGGCAATACGAAAACGTTCTTTTTCTTCGCCTTCTATAAGTGATTCTAGGGTTCTGACTTCTTGTTCTCTTTCTATTGCTACTAATTGCTGCTGCATCCGCTTTTGACGCTGCCGAAAAGAAAACCACAATAAAATTGACCCTAAGAGGAGGGAAACGATCAATATATTCATAGTTTGGTTTTTTGATTTGCTTTCTTGAATAATGAGTTTTTGTTCTGCAAGTTCTTTATCTTTTTTTTCTGTTTGATATTTTAAATCTAAGTTATTGACCGTTTTAATATGCTCTTGGCTAACAAGAGAATCTTTAAAAAGAAGATGCTGATTTAAATAGAGATTTGCATTTTTATAGTTTTTCTTTTTTTCATATAATTTGGAGAGAAGGATTGACGCTTTTTTAGGAATTTCTAGAACCGCTAATTCTTTACCTTCATTTAGTGCGTCCATTAGAATAGGTTCAGCTAGTTCTAAATTCCCAATTTTTACATAACATTCACCCAAATTAATCATTAACTCTTTTTCATAGAATTTATAATTATTCTCCTTGGCTTTTAAAATAGAAGTTTTCAAATATCCAATGGCAGTTTTAAAATCTTCTATAGAAATATAATAATCACCCCAGTTTCTGGTGACATAAAAATCTAGCATGGAGCTTTTGGTTAATTGAGAAATGCTATCTGCTTTACTTAAGTTTACGTAGGCCTTTTCATAATTTTTTTTATCAATGTAAGCCAAACCAATATCTCCATAAGTCAAAGCCATATCCTGCCAGCCATCTTTAGGAGTAAGATTTAAAGATTTTTTTAAGTATTCAATCTCCTTATCAAAATCGTCTAATTGATCAAATACTGTAGAGAGATTAGCATAGGCACCTATTAAACGTGCACTATCTTTTTCTTTTTCCAAAATTTCAATCCCATAAAAATGATTTTCTATAGAACTTTCCAAATCTCCTTGGTACATATAAGTATTTGCCCTATTAAGAGCGATATAAGCATCATTCAAGGGTTCCTTAAGTCGTAAATTGATTGTTTTAGCCTTATCGAAAAAGAAAAATGCAGAATCGTATTGTGCTAGATTGTTATGTAAATAAGCAGAATACAATACTGCTTTAAAAGCTCCCTTATCAAAATCTATTGATGTACTTAAGTTATAAATTTCTTCATATTTCTTGAGGGCTTTTATGGGCTCAGAAAATTCTATGGCCTCCGTTTCTTTTATCTTGTTCAATATTCTTGTGGTGTCAATCTCCTTGTTCTGACCCAACCCAATGTTTGAACACAAAAAAAAGAATACTATTAAAAAGATCTGGTTTTTCATAAGGTTGGTTTCTAGTGTTTTAAAGATACAATATGTTTTGTTGGGCTAAAGCCCCATAGGTATTGTGAACCTTTGGGGCTGTGTTTCGTTTTAATTAATCAATAAACCAGACGTCGTTTTTACGGTCATTCGTAATAACGTCTTGACCACCGATAACCCATATTTTATTATTGTAAACTACTGACTCATGAGACACTCTTCCCGAATAAGCTGACTCTTCGGTTGAGAGTAACCAATCTTTACCATCTTTACTGTACCAAATATCTGTTGCCTCTACTTTTCCTCCAAAACCAGCGATTACCCATATTTTATCATCAAAAACTACACTAGTATGTCCCCTTCGCTCGAAGCTATTTTCATCAATAAATGATGGTGCGTCATTTACTACAACCCAAGTAATTCCATCATTACTAGACATCACATTATTCGCTCCCTCATTAGCTCCTCCTATAACCCACATTTTGTCTTCAAAAACTACTGAAGTATGTCTTATCCTTAACTGGCCAATACCATCATCAGAAGCTAAGGTCCATACAGCACCATTATCACTAAACCATACTGCGCCTTCTTGGGTCAACCACATTTTGTCGTCAAAAACTATAACACTATGGCCACTAACATTACCAAAACCTGCCGAGTCAGTGACTAAATTCCAAGTTACGCCATCTTCACTATTCCAAACATCGCCAATAGGTCCTTCTGAATCAAACCCTCCAATTATCCATAATTTGTTATCAAAAACAATCATTTCGTGACGAATCCGTCCTGGCCATTCTGCGTTTTGTGTCACTAATACCCAGTTTACACCATCTTCGCTATTCCATATATCGTTGGTGCGACCTAATTCTAATGTAGCATCTTGAAATCCACCAGAAATCCAAACTTTATCCTGAAAAACTGTTGATGCAAAAGCAGACCTTCCTAAAAAATCAGCATTCTGAGTAGCATTTGAAAAGAAAACATTTCTAGTATCAAAACTTTGACTTTCACTCTCACTTTCCCCACCTTTACCATCGTTGGCCACTATCTTCCAGTTGTAATTTTCTAGGAGATTTAACCGTTCTTCCATTTCAAAACTTGTTGCGTTGGTCGTACCAATTAAAGTTGAGGGCGCAGCGGTTGTATCGGCATACACTTCATAGGTGATGGTATCGCCATCAGGGTCTGTTGCAGCCTGCCAACTAAAAGTCGGGCGTACATCAATATTTTCGGTATCGGGTGCGGGCGACACTAACGATACTTGTGTCGGGGCTTGGTTTTCAGGTTCGGGCTCTGGCATAGGTTGCGGTTGTGCAATAGGTTCTGGTACAGGCGTGTTGTCGTCTTTACTACAATTGTAAAAAGTGCTTAATACAAGTAATAAAACTGTTATTTTTAATAGGGCTTTCATAGTTTCCATTTTTAAAATTTTGATTTAATTACAATAGTTCATCGTTCGGCTAAACCCATCACCATTGGGCAATGCCACAAAGTCTTGCGCATATTGCCCTACGAAAAAAGGGAGTAGCCCAGTGGGGTAATCTTCTAACATTAAATGATGTGTGCTGTATAGCAGAATTATTTGCATACCATTGGGTAAAGCAGCAACTTCCCAATAGCCCGGTATTTGGTCTTCATCATAGCCACTGGCGTCCATACCGGGTACAGATATACCAAGATGTGCTGAACGGTATTCCACATATGAACCATCTGCACAAAACTGTATTTTGTTGCTAGCACTCCTACCCCCGCTGCCATCTCCACTAGAACTGCCTGAACTCAAAAGTGAGTTTGCCATAAAAGTTCTAAACTGCTGTGCTTTTTCTGTATCGAATTGCATTTGCCCGATATCAGTACCTAAAGCAGCTCTGACTTGTTGATGACCCGCAGCTAAATTTGAAGAAGCAGGATTTGGTGCGGGGTCAGGTGTTGGGTTTGGAGTCGGAGGCATTGTATGTGTTTCTTCTAAGCTCGCCAAGATTTCCTCAGGAGCTTCTTTAAACATCGCTATCAAGAGTAGTTTTTCACTTTGTATTTCTTCTTTTGATAGTTCGCCTGCGGCACTTAGGTCCGACAAATGTTTTTCCAAATGATTTTTAGTTAGCGAATACTCGCCTTGTACTGCAAGTACTTTGGAGTCTTGTGACGTTTGACAAGACACAATTGACATGCTAATGAAGAAGAATATGATGCTATTTATTTGTATCGTTTTCATACTATTATAAAATCTTATTGTTTCTTGATGCAAGGTTGCAATTCTGTTTTACCATTTATTCAGGGTTTTCCCTGAAATAAAAAACTCAGGGAAAACCCTGAGTTTTGTCCTTTGGTTTGACAACAAAAAGTTCGAATCCGCTGAGGTCTATTCTAGAAATTTCATGCAGTCCTTTTAATTGGGTGTTTATATAAAAAATAAGAAGTAATACGAATTCAAGAGCGACTAAAAGCCAAGGGTTTACCCCTTTCACCAAACTAGCTAATGGTTCTGATAGTAAGGCGGAAGTGTTTATAACAATTAAAGCGAGCAATACGATTGAAGTTTTCATGGTTCTAGTATTTCTAGTTATTTAGAGTTGCAAGTTGCTGAATACGAATAGGATATCCTTCAGGGTATTCCATGAAAAAGAAAATTCAGGGTTTTCCCTGAGGAGTGAAGTACGAGGCACGAAGTTGAAACAATAAAAAATCACCTCAACGGTCTTTGCGAGGAGCTGCTACAATGACTGACTAAACTATAAGGGTTACAGCAACGAAGCAATCTGTTTCATTGAAACACAAGCACCAGAAATAAACAGATTACTTCGTCGTGCCTCCTCGTAAAGACGTTTGGGTTTATCTTTGCTTCATGTTAAAGATTGCCTACCATCCCATCTACAAACACCATCTGCCAGACGGACATCGTTTTCCGATGTTGAAGTATGATTTATTGCCCAAGCAACTCTTACACGAAGGCACTTGTGAACCTGTAAACTTTTTTGAGCCTGAAATACCCAATGACAAATACATCGTTGCCGCTCATGACCCTGAGTATTTTTACGATTTGTTGAATATTAAAATTCCGCCAAAAGAAGCTCGAAAAATTGGTTTCCCCTTGACAGAAGATTTGGTAGAACGTGAACGTATTATTGCTGACGGCACACTAAAAGGTTGCGAATATGCCCAAGAACATGGCATTGCCATGAATATCGCCGGAGGTACTCATCATGCGTACACCAATCGTGGGGAAGCTTTTTGCATGCTGAATGACCAAGCGATTGGTGCAAGATATCTTCAGGCTAAGGGATTGGCTAAAAAAATTCTGATTGTTGATTTAGATGTGCACCAAGGCAACGGCACAGCTGAAATCTTTCAAAACGATGCTTCTGTTTTTACTTTTTCGATGCATGGAGCGAGCAATTATCCTTTTAAAAAAGAACAATCCGATTTGGATATTCCTCTTGAAAAAGGGACAGATGATGCTAGGTATTTGTCCATTTTAAAGGAAACACTTCCGAAGTTAATCGAACAGGAAAAACCAGATTTCATCTTTTACCTCTCTGGCGTCGATGTCATTGAAACAGATAAGCTGGGGACTTTAGGAATGACTATTGAAGGCTGTAAACAACGTGATGCATTTGTTTTAGAAACTTGTTACAAACTTCAAATTCCGGTACAATGTAGTATGGGTGGTGGCTATTCCCCAGATATTAAAACTATTGTTGATGCGCATGCGAATACGTTTCGGTTGGCGCAGCAGATTTATTTTTAAAAACTTGTCCCATAAAAAAGCTTCCTAAAATTTGGGAAGCTTTTTTATTTTTTTCATCCTAAGGAGTAAAAACACTTTTAGAAAATCAGATAGGTACTTAAAACCAACAGCGTGATTAATATCCCTACCACAGTAGCATACTTCCAAGGTGTGGTGTCAATAGCATCTGTAACATGAGGTACATATTCATCAGTTTTTGGTTTGACGGCACCTACAACAAGCATTATTATGATGTTTATTACAAACAGAATACCCATAATATGTAAAAAGTGCGGGTAAGCTTCCGCCTCTATAACTGCTAATTGAGCGGCATCGGTAATGCCATCCGCTTCAGCCTTCGCTAATGCAGATTTCACCATATTTGGTCCCAATCCAAGTAAGCTAATCAAGTACATTAGCACACCGCCTATTAAAACAATTTTGGCGCCAATAGCGGGTACTTTCTTAGTAAGAATACCAATAATAACGACAGCCAAAATCGGAACACTCAAACTACCTAAGGCCTGCTGAATGTAGGAGAATAATCCGTCAGGTGCATAGCGAATAAAAGGTGCTATTGACATAGAGACTATAGCTAGGCCAAGGCCAAAACGCTTTCCTGCCTTTACTGCTGTTTGCTCGGTTGCTCCACGATTAAAAAATTTCTTGTACAAGTCAAAACCAAATAAGGTAGCACTACTATTTAATAGACTATTGAATGAACTTAATATCGCTCCAAATAAAACGGCTGCAAAGAAACCTAAAAGGCTACCCGGTAAAACTCTTCGAACCAACTCAGGATAGGAGGCATCTGCATCGGTCAATTCAGAACCAAACATATTATATGCAATAATACCAGGCAATACCACAATAACGGGAATCAAGAATTTTACAAAGGCCGCTAGCATCATACCTTTCTGGCCTTCAGCTAAACTTTTAGCTCCAAATACACGTTGCAATATAGACTGATTCGTACCCCAATAATACATTTGTGCTATCATCATTCCTGTAAAAATCGTACCAACTGGAATGGAAGATGTTACATCGCCTGTGACATCAAATTTATCTTGATTCTCTATCCATAATTTTGAAATACCACCAGAAATACTGCCATCATCACTTATCATGGTTAAACCGAAATAAGGAATAAGTAGTCCTCCGATTAATAAGCCAATGGCATTAACAAGGTCAGAAACTGCTACCGCCTTAAGTCCGCCATAAATTGCATAAATAATTCCGATTAAACCGATACTCCAAACACAAATCCAATAAGCAGCAGTTTCAGAAACTCCGAGAGTCTCCGGTAATTCGAACATAGTAATAAATGCCTTAGAGCCTGCATACAAAATGGTCGGCAACAACACTATACCAAAAGCAATTAGAAACAAAACTGAAAGAATTGCCTTTGTATTTTCATCAAAACGACCTTCAATAAATTCGGGAATAGTGGTAATTCCTTTGTTCATGTATTTTGGTAAAAACCAAACTGCCGTAATTACCATTGCGATGGCCGCAAGAGTCTCCCAAGCCATTACCAAAATACCTTCAGAAAAAGCTTGTCCATTTAAACCTACTATTTGCTCTGCAGATAGATTGGTTAACAGCAGCGAACCCGCAATTGTGAGTGCTCCCAAACTACGCCCTCCAAGATAATAACCATCAGCTGTATTTTCATTTGTACCACGAGTAGAATACCAGGCTACACCAGCCACGAGAGCAGTAAAGCCTATAAAACTAAGAATTGCAAGCATATTGTATTGTTTGTTAGTTGGTTATGAATTGTTAATCTCCTTTATGACCCGACATGGGTTACCAGCGGCAACGACATTTTCAGGAATGTCTTTGGTAACAACACTTCCTGAACCAATGACACTATTATTGCCTATCGTCACACCTGGGTTTATAATTGCCCCACCACCAATCCATACATTATCTCCAATTCGAATCTCTTTTGCAAATTCGATTCCTGAATTGCGCTCTTTATATTCAAGAGGATGTGTGGCAGTAAAAATTTTGACTGCTGGAGCTAACATTACGTTTTTGCCAATATAAACAGGTGCAGCGTCTAATATAATACATCCAAAGTTTGCGTACGCATTTTCTCCCCAAAAAATGTTACTCCCGTAGTCACAAATAAAAGGATTTTCAATTAGGAATCTTTGCCCGGTTTCAGCAAAAAGCTCTTTAAAGAAGTGTTTCCGCTGTCGTTCTTTGTCTTCAGGAATTTCAGAAATGGTTCGAAGTATTTGCCTTGCTCTTGTTCTCGCTTTTCGCAATTCTTTATCATGAGGATTATAAGGTAGGCCTTGGACCATTTTCTCTTTTTCCGTCATGATAATAAGTTTTTAACTTTTTTCAGCAATTAAAATCCCGCAAGGCGGAATGGCAATTTCGAGAAGTCCTTTTTCAAACGCAAGCATAGATTCGGAAATTATATTGCCTCGACAATCGTAAACCTGACATTGATAATTCCCAAAGTCCTTTGTGTTTCTAATCACAATATGATTTGCTATTTGCGCATTATGAATATGAATGGAATTATCTGCATTTTCTAAAGTAGTTACATATTCCTCATAAACACCAATAATGGTTTTACCCTCTTTTGAAACACGTTGGGTAGGATAATTAGCTAAAGGTTTTGAAGGCACAAAATAACCGTTTAATAAAGTGTCTCTATTTTCATTCCAATATTGGGTATAAAACGCTATCATTTCAATATGCGTGTGAGGGGCATCATTTAGCATGATAGATAATTGCGGAACACCAAAAAGCGTATTGATTAATTGCAAGGCAGCAACCTCAACTTCTTCGTCATTATGCCATGTAATCATGTCAGCATGAGGAGCTGTATTGCCACAGAGCATTCTGATATCTGCAATTCGAACACGATTCATAACTGCATCACCTGGGCAATCAAAAGCACGAAACATGTTGCCATATTTTCGCATTGCAGGACCTGTATATTTTTGACGAAACTCGATAAAAATATCTGACTTAATAGCTTTAAGACGGGTGATAACATCAGTTAACAAGCGATCAACAGCCTCATTGATCGATGCATAATCACGTCCGTCTTTCTTTCCTAAAGGAGTAGATTCATAGATATGAAAGTCATCAATAAAATCAAGTTTGAATCCGTCTAAATTCCAAGCGTTTAAAGCATTGGTATATAAACCAATTAAATGCTCACGAACCTCAGGATAACGGGGATCAAAAACGGGAGCCCAACGATGTTCTTCAGTTAAAAACTTTCCTTTAAAATCTTGGTATGCTTTTGATTTTTTTCCACAGAAAGGAACAGAGTACCAGATGGCAGCTTTCATTCCAGTTGCCTTAATATTCTTAATCAAACTAGCCATCTCTGGGAACCTTTCTGGCTGCCAATCTCCCGTATAATCGTATCCGCGGTTAGAGTCATTGGTCTGCCAACCATCATCAATGATTATAGCTTCATAACCTATTTCATGCGCAATCTTGCATTCTTGCACTAGGGTTTCTTCTCTTAAGTTTTGATGAAATTGATACCAAGTTGAATAAACAGGTTTCTTTGCAATATCAGGAACTGAAGTAGGTTTCAATTCTTCAAAAGTTTCCCACCATTTTGAGACATCCCTCAAACAATCTGAAAAATGAAGGTTTCTAAAATCAATGCGAAGTTGGGCCTTAAAATTTTGAATTAGCTGTTCTTGTTCTGAGAAAAAAGTCATGTGACAATAGAAGTGATTGTCCTCTTCACGAAGTCGAGCATTCATTTCTAAAGTATTGATTGCGTTAGAGCAGGCAAAAGTCATCACATTACGATCGTCATTTCCGAATAAAGCAATTACTGGAGCATCGATTGAGATTCTAGATTCCATATGATCCAACTCCCAATCTGCTTGAATGCGTTTAGCAAAATCAGTTGTAGGTTTCCAAACTCCCTTAACGTTAATACCCGGTATTTTCCATGTAAGCTTTATAGGGTCTAAATAGAGAGGTTCTTTAGTATCTATCTCAAGATCGTAAAGAACAATCCCCTCTTTTGAAGGTATAGGTTTCAATGAAATATCTACATTCGAATTTACGCCTTCAATCACAACGTCTAATACTGCCAGAGCCGAGGTACTTATCATTTACAGTTTTTTTGAAAGTCATTAAAAAATGGGAATGAAACCTAGTTCCAAAATTCCTAATTTATGATATTCTATGCTAGAATAAAAAATATATTAAGATAATTACAATTTATTACAACTGGTCTCAATTCGATATCATATTCAGCTACAATCAAGGTTGCCAGTAAACCAAAAGCCAAGCAATTAGTATCACCTGGCTTTTTAGCTACTCAAACTTACTAAACTAACTCAACAAATATTACAGTGCTATGATACACTATGCTACAATACAAATGTAAAACATTATTTAATAAATTATTAAAAATTAAAATATAAATACCATTTCTAATCAGAAAAAAAGATCAAAAGGAGTTAAATTTATTAAATTTTAAATACTTTCTTCACTTGTTCAAATTATGTGTTTTTGTACATAATTAAGGCGCTCCGCTTTGAGGAATACATAATTTTTTGGAAGAATTTCGAAGAACTTGCCAAAAAAGCACAGTTTTTTTTATCTTTAAGTATATGATATTTCAATTTTTATAGTAAATTTGACCCAGTAGCATAGTGTATCATAGAACAAGAATTTTGAATACAGCTTTTGCTCACGTGTTGTTTCAACCCCAACACCACCTATTAAGTAATTAACTAACTTAAACTATTTGATTATGAAACAAAATTTCAAGAAACAAAGCAAATTTAGAGCTTTTGGCTTTTTCTTTGTTTTGGCGCTACTCTTTGGATCTCAATCCATGTATGCGCAAACAACAGTTACAGGAACTGTAACAGACGACCAAGGCCCCTTGTCTGGTGCTAGCGTTGTAGTTAAAGGAACAACCGTAGGAGCTGTGGCCGATTTTGATGGCAACTACTCTATTGATGTTCCCGATGGTTCAAATACTTTGATTTTTTCTTATGTTGGGTACTCAGCACAAGAAGTTGCCATTGATGGCAGATCTTCAATAAATGTTGTAATGCAAGAAGATGCCCAAGCCCTTAGCGAAGTGGTTGTTGTAGGGTATGGTACACAAAGAAAGGCGGATCTTACAGGAGCTGTTGGCTCCATCGGGTCCTCAGACATTGTATCCAAACCCCTTACCAGTCCTGACCAAGCCTTGGCAGGAACAATATCTGGTGTAAACATAACTAATAGAAGTGGTGATCCAGGCGCCCCTATAAGTGTTCGTATTCGTGGCATAGGCTCTCCTGGTGTAAATGATCCTTTATGGGTTATCGATGGAGTACCTATTGTTCAAACCACCAACATTACGGTTAACACCTCATCAACTACTGACTCAAACCCATTGGCCGGTCTTAACGCAAATGACATTAAATCTATTGATGTTTTAAAAGACGCTGCTTCAACTGCTATTTATGGAGCGAGAGCGGCTAACGGTGTAATTATAGTTACCACCAAAAGAGGAACTGCTGGTGATGCTAAGGTTACCTATGATGGCTACGTATCAAATGCCAGTACTCGCGATAGAATCGATGTTCTTAATGTTGAACAATTTATTGACATTCAGGGACAGTTAGGAAATGATTTTTCTGCATTCAGTGGAAGCCCAACTGTGGATTGGCAAGATTTGGTTTTCAAAAATGGACTTGTACAAAACCATAACGTCACTGTTAGTGGTGGTAGCGAAAAAGCAAATTATTTTATTTCAGGGGGGTATTTAGATCAAGAGGGTATTGAAAGACAACAAGCTTTTACTCGTTACTCGTTCAAAGCGAATTCTGATATTAAAGTAGGCAAAAGACTAAAGTTCGGAGAATCAATATTAATCAGTCAAACTGATCGTCAAGTTCAAAGTGAGCAAGGTATATTCGCTGGATTCGGGTCAGCTGCCAACGCTCCATATTATCAGCCATTTGGTGATGGTTCATTCGGATACAACCTTATAGATCCTTCAACTACTGGCGGAGCAAGTGCAACCAACTCTTTGTTTAACACTGATGATCGCTTTACTAAAACGACCATTCAAACACGAAAAATACTTGCTAACTTTTATGGTGAACTAGGAATATTTGACGGTTTGAAATTAAGAACCTCTTTAGGTGCTGATTATAATGTCGGTGTTGGCGAGTATTTTACCAGTACAGCTACATTAGCCAATCAAACAGGATCTTCGTTATTAGTTTCATCACGACCAATAGAATTAACCTTAACAAGTGCAGCAACACTACAATATGATAAAACCTTTGGCGATGGTGACCATAATATCGGAGCTCTTTTCGGTTTTGAGCAGACTAAATTTCGTTTTGATAAAGTAAGACTTCAAGGTCGTGATTTATTTAATGAAAATTTTGCTTCTACTGGTAATGCTGTTGCTGGAGCTAATGAAGCAGATTTATGGACTTTACAAGGATGGTTAGGTCGTTTGACGTATAACTATCAAGGTAAATATTTGGCAACCTTCAACATGAGACGTGATGCCACATCAAGATTTGCTCCCGGAAATAGAGATCAAATATTTCCATCTGTTTCGTTAGGTTGGAGAATTACTGACGAAGATTTCTTTCCAGAAAGTTCAGCCGTCAACGAGCTTAAGATTAGAGCAGGCTGGGGCCAATCTGGTAATCAATTCACAGGTTTGAATTTTGCTTATTTAAGTGCCATTGACAATAACATACGCTATGTAGTAGGAGACGATCAAGGAAGTGTTATCGCTCCTGCTCCTACAACATTTGCCAATGAAGATCTAAAATGGGAAACAAGTACTCAATTTGATATTGGTTTAGATGCAAGTTTTTTAGATAATAAATTATCTGCAACAATTGACTATTACAACAAAACTACAGATGATGTACTTCTTGGTTTTCCACTTCCATTTGTTTCTGGTTTCTTTTTATCAGCCGATGCGAATATTGGGCAAATCAAAAACTCTGGTATAGAATTCTCATTTAACTATGGAGATCAAATAGGAGATTTCAACTATAACTTTGGAGGAAACATTACAACTGTTAAAAATGAAGTTACCGACTTAGGCCCTATTCCACAAATCATTAGTGGTATTGGTGGCCAACAAACACATAGAACTATCGTTGGTGAAAGTCTTGGCCATTTCTATGGATACAAAACAGATGGTCTTTACCAAAATGCTGCTGAAGTAGCAGCCGCCTTGCCTGATGCAAACGGAACCCCATCTCCAGGTGATGTTCGTTTTGTTGATGTAAATGGTGATGGTCAAGTTAATGCCGATGACCGAACCATTATTGGTAATCCATTTCCAGGATTCTTTTATGGTTTCAATTTCAATGCAGAGTACAAAGGCTTAGATTTTTCTGTAAATTTCAGAGGAGTTGGAAACAAGCAAGTATATAATTCTGCTAGAATTGGATTAGAAGGTTACTCAGGCACAGGTAATTTTAGCACACAAGTTCTAGACCGCTGGACATCGGAAGGATCTACAAATTCAAGCTCAAATCCTAGATTAGTAGCTAACGATCCTAACGGCAATAACCGTTTCTCTGATCGTTGGGTTGAGGATGCTGGATATCTTCGTATTCAGAACATTCAATTAGGATATAGCTTGTCTCAAGACAAATTACGATCATGGAGTAAAGATTTCATATCGAATATGCGATTTTATGTAGGCGCACAGAACTTGGCCACCTTCACAAAATATACAGGATATGACCCTGAAGTCGGACGTACACAGAGTTTCCAAAAAGGTGATTTCACTTTGGCTACTGGCCAAGATGGTGGGGCCTCTCCCTTTCCTAGAATTATTCAAGTAGGTTGGTCAGTTACCTTTAATTAATAATATAAATAGTTATGAAATACATTATGAAAAAAGCACAAATACTAGTTGCAGGGCTTTGCCTCTTAGTCGGCATATTCTCGTGTAGCGACGAACTTGATCTTCAACCGTTAGATCGTTTGACGGCAGATACTTTTTATAAAACCAGAACTGATTTTGACGGAGCCATTTTTGCCTCTTACTCTTCAATACAAGATCTCTGGGGAACCAGTACTGAAACACTGTCAGAGCGAGGAGAATTCTGGAAATTATCTATGGTAATAACCGATGATGTAGCAGCCGATCCACTGACCTCTGATCAAATTTCACAAGACATCGACGCGTTACAGATTCGAGCTAGTGATGTGCCGTATGCAGCAGCATACACGCAACTTTACGAAGGTATTTTTAGAGCAAATTTGGTGCTTCAAAATATGGAGGGCGAAAATGATTTAACAGCGGAAGATAAAACAGTTTTAGCTGCAGAAGCTAAATTCTTAAGAGCCTGGTTCCACTTTCAAGCCTTAAAAATGTTTGGCACTCCTCCCGCAGCTTTGGAAATTAAAACTGGAATTAATGACCAAGCATTACCTAATGCAACGCAAGATGCACTTTACACAGCTATTTTAGCAGATTTTGCCGACGCAGCCGCAGGATTGCCCGACTCATGGGATAGTGGTAATACGGGTAGAGCAACTGCATGGGCAGCTCGTTCATATATTGGAAAAGTAAATGTTTGGAAAGAAGATTGGGTAGCCGCTATTCCAGCTTTAGCAGATGTCGTTGACAATGGCCCTTATATGTTAATGCCTAATTACGAAGACAACTTCAATTTCAACACTGAAAATAATGCGGAATCGATTTTTGAGGTACAATATGGTGGTCCTTTTTCAGATGACAACCTTTGGGTATTTGATGATACGCACTCTGAAGATTTCAAAGCTTCTCAAGGTACTGGCAGGGGTTGGTACTGGGATGCCGGTAATGGTGCTCCTGCAGGCAAACTAGGTTGGTGGGCACCAACGCAGGATTTAGTTGATGCTTTCGAAGCAGGTGATCTTAGGGCTCAATCTATATTCTATCAAGCTGGTGATATGTATTACACGTATGACGGCGGTGGCCAACAAGAGTTGCCTTACGACGATTCGTGGTCTGCAAATGGCCTAACCTTGAAAAAATATAGAGGTCAAAATAATACTGTCGCGGGAAATCATGCACCTAACGGTCAAGCAGATTTTAACAATGAACGTTGGTTAAGATTTGGAGAGTTGAAATTGCTATATGCTGAAGCTTTGATAAGAGGTGGTGGTGATTTAGGTATTGCTGTTCAGCAAATTCAAGACATTAGAGACAGAGCAGGGTTAACCGCAGCAATGGCTCCAATGGACGCGGACCCATTAACTGCACTAATGAACGAAAGAAGGCTTGAATTAGCTACAGAACCACATAGATGGTTTGATATTACAAGATGGGGTATTGGATCTCAGGTTTTCGGAGCTGCTTGGGATGACAGATATAATGTTTTTCCTTTCCCACAGTCTGAAATAGATCGCTCAGGAGGTATGCTAAATCAAAATGCTGGTTACTAATACAGAACACTAGTCATTTTGTATCTATAAGAGGAATCCAATCTATTTTAAGAGATTGGATTCCTTTTTTTAATCCTTTGTAATTATATTCGTCAGATGCTCCCAAAGAATAAAAAAAGACGATTTCTTTTCGCAATTTGGCTTGGCTTTGCTATCAGCCTTAGCTCTTGCCAAAAAGTTGAGAACAATTTATTTTCCGAATTATCTTCTAAGCATACAGGAGTTACTTTTAATAATGCCTTAGTCATTGGCGGGGAGCCAAGCGTACTTGAATTTGAGTATATGTACAATGGTGCAGGCGTAGCAGTTGCTGATTTTGATCAAGACGGCTTACAAGATTTATACTTCACCGGAAATATGGTAAGCAATCGGCTTTATCATAATCTTGGCGATTTTAAGTTTGAAGATATTACAGAAGCCTCTAATTCTGGCTCTAAGAATTGGTCTAATGGGGTTTCCATAATAGACATCAATCAAGATGGCTATCCTGATATTTATATTTGTAGAGGAGGTCCTAGAGGCTCTACAGGCTCCGAAAGAGCTAATCTTCTATTTATCAATAATGGTGTTCAAGACGGTAAACTAGAATTCACGGAAGAGGCTAAAAAATGGGGCTTAGACGATGAAAGTTATTCCGTTCAAGCGAACTTCTTTGATTACGATGGTGATGGAGATTTAGACATGTATTTATTGAGCAATGCACTAGTTGATTTTAATCGAAATACATCGAGACCTAAAGATCGAACGGGCAAAGCACCATCTGCAGACAAGTTATTCAGAAATAATGGCGACGAAACCTACACCGAGGTTTCTAAAGAAGCAAATATTCTTATTGAAGGTTTTGGTTTAGGTGTTGAAGTTTGCGACATGAATCAAGATGGCTGGCCAGATATTTATGTGTCAAATGATTTCCTAACGGATGATTTTCTATATATCAACCAAAAGGATGGAACTTTCAATAATGAAATTGACAACTACATGCAGCACCTTACCTTCAATGGCATGGGGAACGATATAGCTGATATTAATAATGACGGTCTTATGGATGTAGTAGTTCTTGACATGCTACCCCCAGATAACAAACGTTGGAAACTTACTATGATGGGTAATAATTATGATGAGTTTCAAAACGCTCGTGATGATGGTTACCAACCGCAATATATTCGAAATACACTTCAGTTAAATAATGGAAACGGCTCCTTTAGCGAAATAGGACAAAGTGCTGGAATTTCTGCCACAGAATGGAGTTGGAGTGCCTTGTTTGCCGACTATGATCATGACGGACAAAAAGACCTTTTCATTACCAACGGGTATCGACAAGACATTACCAATCTTGATTTCATGGTGTATGGAAACAAAGTTTTAACCATGGGTACAGAAGAAGCTAATCGCAAACAACGCTTGGAAGCTCTAAACAAATTACCCGGCATCAAACTTCACAATTATCTTTATAAAAATGAAGGAAATCTTCAATTTAAAGATATATCCAAAAAATCGGGTTTTACAAAACCGACCTATTCAAATGGCTCCGCCTATGCTGATCTTGATAATGACGGCGATTTGGACTTAGTAATAAATAATATTGACGATCCTGCGGGTATATTTGAGAACAATACAAAAATTGACAGCACAAATTCCTATCTGAAATTTCATTTTAAAGGTATCTCCCCTAATATAGAAGGTATTGGCAGTCAGGTCGAAATCTTTTATGGCGGTCAATTACAAAAACAATATTTTACTCCCTATCGGGGATACCTTTCTACAGTGGAAAACTCGCTTCATTTCGGATTAGGAAATGTAGCTCAAGTTGATAGTGTAAAAGTTACTTGGCCGAATGGAAACGAGCAAGTTCTAAAGCAGGTCAAAACGAATCAAGAAATTGTTCTTCATCAAATCGATGCAGTTAAAAAAGAGCTCCAAAAGAAAAAAAAGGAATCACAGTTATTCCAAGAAATGGATAGTATCGGATTAGCATTTACACATCAAGAAAACGAATTTGTCGACTATAAAGTACAAGCTCTTCTCCCTCATATGCATTCTAAAAATGGCCCTGGCATGGCGGTTGGCGATGTAAATGGAGATGGTTTGGAAGATCTTTATATTGGTGGTGCCTCAGGTCAGGCAGGAGTCCTAAAAATTCAACAAGCAGATGGAACTTTTACAGAAAAAATCCTAAAAGATGAAAACTATGAAGATATGGGTGTCTTGCTTTTTGATGCCGACGGTGATAATGATCAAGATCTATATGTCGTGAGTGGCGGTTCATCCCATGAAAATGGAAATCCTTTATATCAAGACCGTATTTATCAAAACGACGGTTCAGGCGAGTTCGCAAAAGTTAATGCACTCCCAGTATCTTATGCTAGTGGTTCTACCGTAAACGGAGCTGACTATGATAAAGATGGTGATATTGATCTCTTTATTGGAGGTAGAGTGCGCCCAGGAGAATATCCTATGCCTCAAGAAAGTGTTTTACTTAAAAATGAAAGTACATCTGGTAAAATCCAGTTTATAAAAGACAGTCAATCCATTAACCAGGTTTTTAAGGACTTAGGAATGGTGACCTCCGCATTATGGACAGATTTCAACAACGATTCTTGGCCTGATCTAATAGTGGTTGGCGAATTTATGTCTATTCGCTTTTTTCAAAACACTTCTGGTCAGTTAGCGGAAGTAACCGAAAATTCTGGTTTACATAATACAAACGGTTGGTGGAATAGCATTACTTCAGGCGATTTTGACAATGATGGTGATACCGACTATTTACTAGGTAACTTAGGACTAAATTCAAGATATAAGGCAAGTGCACAAGAACCACTATGCATCTACGCCAGTGATTATGACAAGAATGGTCAAATTGATCCTGTAATGTGTTACTACGTTGATGGTGAAAATTATATTGCACATTCAAGAAATGATCTTATCGATCAAATTAATGCGATGCGAGTTCGTTTCCGCACCTATTCTGATTATGCGAATGCCACTTTTGAAGAGTCATTTACCAAAGAAGAAATAGCAGAAGCGCACGTCGTAAAAAGTGAGACTTTTAAGAACAGCTACCTTGAAAATTTAGGAGATGGCAAATTCGAACTCCATGAATTACCCATAAAAGCTCAGATCGCACCCATGTACGGAATGACCACACGCGACTACAATCAAGACGGAAATCTAGATGCTTTAATCGTTGGCAATTTTTATAGTGGAGAGGTCTTTACAGGTCGCTACGATGCCTCTATTGGTTGGTTACTTCAGGGAGATGGAAAAGGAAATTTTGAAAGTGTTGATGTCAGTAAAAGCGGTTTTTTCGTGTTGGGAGATGCTAAAAGCCAAGTCAACATATTTACAAATAACCAAGAGTTAACTATTTCAGGAATAAACAATGAGAAGTTGAAAACTCACTCAAGAAGGATTGAGGGGCAAAAGATATTTTTACCCTCAACAAATGATGTAGGCGCTTTAATAGAATTCGAAAATGGAAAGATTCAGAAAAAAGAATTCCATTTCGGCTCAAGTTATCTCTCGCAAGGCAGTAGAAAGCTATTGATCCCAAAAAATGCTAGTACTATTCGGGTTATTGATATCAGTGGAAATGAAAGAGAAATTTTGGTAGAGCAATGAGAAGGATAGGAATCTTATTAAGTCTAATCGTTGTCTTTAGCTCTTGCGAATCTAAGAAATCGCAACGCTTTCATTTACTTGATGCGTCACAAACGGGCATCAATTTTAATAATGAAATCATAGAGAATGATAGCATAAATGTATTTCAGTATATGAATATATATACTGGAGCTGGTGTTGCTGTAGGAGATATGAATAACGACGGACTAACCGATGTTTACTTCAGTGGTAATATGGTTTCGGGCCGTTTATACCTCAACAAAGGGAACTTCAAATTCGAAGATGTTACAGAAAAATCTGGTCTCTTGAACAACAGCTGGGGAACAGGCGCGACAATGGTTGATGTTAATCAAGATGGATTTCTAGACATATATGTTGCCGTTTCTGGAGGGGCTGCGGAACCCCAACGAGCAAATCTGCTTTATATCAATAATGGTGATTTAACTTTTACTGAGAAAGCAAAAGATTATGGTTTAGCAGATACGCGTCAATCCATGCATTCTGCCTTTTTTGATTATGACAAAGACGGAGATTTAGATATGTATCTCTTAGTGAATCCTGCTGCCTACGAAAACAAAGTGAATTCTAGTAACCCTAGAATACTTGACGGATCGTCTGTAAGTAACGACCGTCTCTATCGCAATGAAGGCAATGGAAAATTTACCGAGGTATCACAAGAAGCGGGCATCTTAGTCGAAGGTTACGGACTAGGTGTAGGTATATCAGATATAAATGGAGATTCTTGGCCTGACATTTATATTTCCAACGATTTTATTGGGAACGATATTCTATATATAAATCAAGGAGATGGCACTTTTAAAGATCAAATCGCTGACTATATCAACCACACTTCCTATGCAGGAATGGGGAACGCAATTACAGACATCGACAATAATGGTAAACCAGATATCATGGTCCTCGATATGCGTCCCGAAGAAAACGAAAGACAAAAATTGATTATTTCTTCCACGGGATATGATCGTTTTCAAATGATGCTAGCTGCTGGTTACCAAGCCCAATACAGCAGAAATACATTACAACTTAATTTAGGCGAGGGGAAATTTGCTGAAATAGGAAATATGGCTAGGTTAAGCAGTACAGATTGGAGTTGGAGTTCACTGTTCGCAGATTATGATAACGACGGATACAAAGATTTATACATTACGAATGGATTTCTTCGTGACTTAGGTGACCTTGACTACATTCACTATCAGGGTATATATGATAATCCGCTGGGTGAGTGGGATGCCAAAATCAATCAGAAATTAAGCTCTATTAAGGCACTTCCGCCAGCTAAACTAAACAACTATGCTTATAAAAATAATGGTGATTCGACCTTTGAAAAAGTTTCTGAAAATTGGGGAATAACCGATGCAAGTTGTTCTAACGGAGCGGCATATGCGGATTTAGATAATGATGGAGATTTAGATTTAGTGATCAATAATGTCAACCAACCCGCCTTTGTCTATGAGAATAAGAATTCCAAAGAAAAAACAAATCATTATCTGCAAATCAAACTAAATGGGAAGAAAGGAAATCTTCAAGGCATTGGAACAAAAATAAAATTAACCACTAAAACAGGAAGTCAGCATGAGCAATATTTCCTTAGTAGGGGCTATGAATCTAGTGTCGATCCTACTCTGCACTTTGGCTTAGGCCAAGATGTCAATGTGGAAAGTATTGAAATTTTGTGGCCTGATGATTCATTTGAGTTACTCGAAAACATATCAGCTGATCAAGTATTGACTATCGATTATCAAAACGCATCGGAGGAAGAAGTTCCTATGGAAACATCCTTTCAAAAATCTTTATTTTCAGAGGTTTTGACAATATTAGATACCACTTTTCATCACCTAGAAGACAACGTGGTTGACTTTAAACTTCAACCTATTATTCCACACATGCATTCCAGAAACGGCCCAGGTGTATCTGTTGGAGATGTAAATAATGATGGGTTAGAAGATTTTTATGTGGGAGGCGCCGCGGGGCAATCTGGAGTTCTATATACTCAAAAAGATGATGCTTCATTCACCATGTCTGATTGGTCCGTTGATTCAGAATTTGAAGATATGGGAACCCTATTCTTCGATGCCAACAGTGATGGGCATTCAGATTTATATGTAGTGAGCGGTGGGGTGCAATTATCCGAAAAAGAGGTTTATCAAGACCGACTTTATTTGAATAATGGAAAAGGTGATTTTTCAAAATCAGATGCGCTCCCTGAAATAAAAATTAGCGGTTCGACCGTCAATGCTGTGGATTTTGACCATGATGGAGATTTAGATTTATTTGTTGGAGGACGAGTAGACCCAGGAAAATATCCGATGCCTGTAAAAAGTTATTTATTAGAAAACCTTTCGAATGAAGGTGCTGAAAATCTTAAATTCAGAGATATAAGTGATGATGTTAAAGGCTGGGATAAACTCACCATGGTTACTTCGGCCCTATGGACAGATTATGATTCCGACGGATGGTCCGACCTAATCGTCGTCGGTGAGTTTATGCAAATTGAGTTTTTCCATAATGAAAATGGAAAGTTAGTTCGCGAAACATCCAAAACTGGTCTTACAAAAACAGAAGGTTGGTGGAATAGTATTAATGGAGGTGATTTTGATGGTGATGGTGATACCGATTACGTTTTGGGTAATCTTGGCCGCAACCACAAGTACCATGCATCCGCTGACAAACCCCTTTGTATTTATGCCAAGGACTATGATAAAGACGGAAATATCGATCCTGTGATGTGTTTTTATAATGGAGATGAGAACTATATCGCACATACACGAGATGAACTTATTCGTCAAATTAGCGCCATGCGTTCTCGATTTAAAACTTACAAATCATACGCCGAAACTCCCTTCGAAAAATCTTTTTTACCAGAAGAACTTAAGGATGCTTATGTGGTGAAAAGTCATAATTTTGCTAGTAGTTACCTAGAGAACTTAGGCGATGGAAAGTTTAAAATAAGTGACTTACCTATTGCTGCACAAATTGCTCCGATTGAAGGTATACTAATTAAGGATATTGATTTAGATGGAAAGGAAGACGTCATTTTAACAGGTAATTCGTATTCAACCGAAGTCGCTACAGGAAGGTATGACGGACTAAAAGGATTGGTTTTAAAAGGGAAAGGAGATGGCAGCTTTGAAACACTTTCTTTGGAAAAAAGTGGATTTGTAAATGACTTTGATGGAAGCGGGTTGGCATCTATTAGAAATAGTAAGGGTGAACTTCAAATTCTAGTGGCAAATAATAATGGCCCCTTGAAAATTTTCATAAAAAACACATCCGAAGAAAATAATGAAGTAATTTATGCATCAAAAGAAACCGTATATGCCGATATTTATTTCGAAAATGGCAAGATTTTGAGAAAAGAATTCTACTACGGTTCGGGCTATCTATCAAATAGCTCTCGTAGTTTTCAAATACACGATCAAATAAAGGAAATCAGATTTACAGATGCAGCAGGAAAAACAAAAACAGTTTATACTAACAGTAAAATTAACTAGCCTTTTACTTTTCGCTTTTGTGGTTATCACTTCTTGTGGTACGAAACACAATCAAGAAGGTTTAGACACTTATTTTGAAGGTACTATTACAGAATACAACCGAAAGCTTACCGATGTCATTGTAGCCGATATTTTCACACCTCCTGTTGCTAGTAGAATTTACGCCTATGCAAATATCGCCGCCTACGAAGGTATTCGTTTTATCGAAGTCGAAAGACCATCTTTGGTAGGTCAGTTGAATCACTTAAACATATCTAGCAAACCTGATCCTAGTAAAAAGTACAACTACCCCCTAACCTCTCTAGTAGCATTCACAGAAACGGCTAAATCTTTAGTGTTTGATTTGGAGCGGATTGATATTATGCAACAACAATTGCTTAAAGAAGTTCAAGAAATTGGTATAGACGAAGATATTTATGACAACTCTGTTTCCCTTGGAAAAGAAATAGGAGCAGAAATACTAAAACGCGCTGGTACTGATGGGTATTTAAGACGTACGGCCCTACCCCGATTTAGTGTTTCAGATGACCCTGGCCGTTGGAGACCTACTCCCCCTGACTATATGGAAGCTATTGAGCCCCACTGGAGAACAATAAAACCTTTTGTACTCGATTCGGCCAGTCAGTTTGACCCAGGCTCACCAACTCAATTTGATCTTTCTAAATCTTCTAAATTCTACAATGAGGCTATGGAAGTGTATGAGACAGTAAAAAACCTCGATACCACTCAGGTAAATATTGCCAAATTTTGGGATTGCAATCCTAATATCTCAACTACGAAAGGTCACGTGATGTACTTTCAACAACAAATCTCTCCTGGTGGCCATTGGGTGCATATTACAGCCCAAATTTTAGATGAAAAAGAATCTTCATTGGTTGAATCAGCGGCAACCTTGTCTCAAGTTAGTATAGCCATCGCAGATGCATTTATTAGCTGTTGGGATCAAAAATATAAGAGCAATCTAACTAGACCCGAAACCTTTATTAATGAATATATCGATCCAGATTGGGCGCCCATATTACAAACTCCCGCCTTTCCTGAGCATACTTCGGGACATAGCGTAGCTTCATCGGCAGCAGCAACAGTTTTGACCGATATTTTTGGTGATAATTATGCTTTTGTTGATGCCACTGAGGTTCCGTACGGGCTTCCTATAAGGAGCTATCAATCTTTCAATCAAGCGGCCGCAGAAGCAGCGATTAGCCGATTATATGGAGGGATTCATTATAAACCAGCTATTGAACTTGGGGTTTTGCAGGGGAAACAAGTGGGACAACATACGCTTTATAAAATTAACCTCAAAGCACCTAAATTCTCCTACAAAGAATGACGCTTGATTAAGTTAAACGGTATTATTTCTTGAGTGAAATCTTGATTTTTAATATGATTTGCAGCTCTTCTAGCCATATCTTTGAAGTCTATTGAAATGGTCGTAATTCCCCCAAAAGCAATCTCCTTGACTACATGATCATTATGAGAAAGAATTCCTACATGGTTTCCGATTGTATATTCATTGTTACGACAATCACGCAATACCTCCCAAAGATACGTATCGCCGGTAAAGAAATACAAAACCCCTTTTTTAACTGAGCCCGGTTTATATTTTTTTTCAACCCCGCCATGAATACTATAATCTGATATGAATTTTCGGTAAGCATTTCGAATCCCTATAGGGTAGTCACTAGTTTTATTAAAGAAAAGTATCATCTTTTTGTATTTTCTAATTAGTGGTAATAGCTCCACTAATTTTTGATAAGTAGTATCCTCAAATTCCTGGCAGATATAAGAATACTCTGCATCCATTTCCAAATACCGATCTATAATTAATAGCTTATTAGCACTAATACTTTGTAATAACGGCCGTAGTGTTGGGTCTGGAATAGGTGCAATCACGTACATGCCATACTTACCCAAAATATTAGTTAGAATAGTCTCAAAAATCTCAGAATTATTGTGATGAAAAAACACATCTATCTGAAAACGCTTTCCCAATTCTTTCCGAAAAGTATTATAAAATTCTTCTTGAAAACGATGAAAAGAAAACATAAGCAATGCCACCCTTAATGTTACCTTAGTTTCTTGACTAATAATAAAGTATCCCTTGAGTTTTTTTGACTCAACTAAGCCTCGATCTTTTAACTCCTCATAAGCCTTAACTATAGTCTTTCGGGCAAAACCTATCTCTCCTACCATTTGATTAATCGATGGCAGCTGATCCCCTACCTCAAGTATACCAGAATCAATTGCTTCTATAATACCATGAACCAATTGTTCATGTTTAGAAAGGGTATTTATACTACTAAGGCTTTTTATCTTATCTATTAAAGACATCTTCAAATATTAAGGAAACAGAGTGGATTTTACCATTTGGCTGTATGACGTGAAAATACGAAATAAATGGAAAAACCACTTGCACAACAAAGACCCATATTTAAATTAAAACAAAGTTTTCATACATTTAAAAAGATTCTTAAAGTCAATTACAATGAAAAACCAAATTGTTCTGCTTACTTTACTATTTCTTGGCACGCTAAGCGCTCAGACAAAATCGGTCAAAGTTTCACCTCCTCTTTCTGAAGGATCGGCTGAAGAGATGGGTATGTCAACTGAACGTCTTGCTAGTATTGATGCAATGTTCAAAAATGCTCTTGCCGAATGTCAAATTCCGGGTGCCGTTGCTCTTATAGCTCGGAATGGAAAAGTGATTTTTCACAATGCCTATGGAATGTCAAATAATTCTTCTAAAGAAGAAATGAAGAAAGATGCTATTTTCAGAATAGCCTCCCAAACAAAAGCGATTACATCAACTGCTGTGATGATACTTTGGGAAGAAGGCAAATTTCGCCTAGATGACCCAATTTCAAAATACATTCCAGAATTCAGTGAAGCTCAAATCCTTGATACTTTTAATGAATCAGATTCAACATATACCACAAAAGCGGCTGAAAAACAGATAACTATCCGGCATTTGATTACACATACTTCCGGTCTGGGTTATGGAGTCATTGATGGTGATGAGCGGTTTAAAAAATTATACGCTAAAGCAGGAATAACCGATTTATTTACAACTGAGAATATCACAATTGAGGAAAGTGTAAAAAAATTGGCTAAACTTCCTTTGCATCATAATCCTGGAGAGAAATTTACCTACAGCGAAGGACTTGATGTTTTAGGTTATTTTGTTGAAGTTGTATCTGGAATGCCTTTCGACAAATTTTTAAAGACTAGAATTTTTGATCCTTTGAGAATGAATGACACCTGGTTCTATCTTCCGAATGACAAACACAAAAGGTTAGTAACTGTACAAGAAAAAAAGGGAGAGCTATGGACAAAATACCCTACCACATTTTATGATACAGATTACCCAATAAAAGGCGCTAAACGTTTTTTCTCGGGTGGTGCTGGCCTTTCTAGTACTGCAAAAGACTATGCAACTTTTCTCCAGATGTATTTGAATATGGGCGAATTGAATGGCACTCGCCTCTTAAGCCGAACAACAGTTCAAAGCATCATGGGCAATCAAATTGGCGATATTTGGGGCGCTGGCCCAAAACATTATGGTTTGGCTTTTTCAGTATTGAACGATCATGGGCAAGACATAGGTGGGGAGGGAAGTTCAGGAACATTTGACTGGGGAGGTTATTTCAATACACAATATTTCGCTGACCCAAAAGAACAGATTATTGGTATTCTCATGAAACAAACTCAAGGAAATACAGGTGATGAAACCGCATGGAAATTCCGTCAAATGGTTTTTGCCGCAATTGACAACTGATTTAGTTCAAATAAAACATTAACTTATTATATTTCAATTAGTTAAATAAAAAATCAATTAAAACATTATAAATTATGAAAAACTTTATAACACTAGTACTTGTATTTGCTTTTACTTCAATTTATTCTCAAAAAATAAAAGTTGAACAAGGTAGTTTTGATTTTATAGTTGGTCAAAAAGAAGTTAATGTAATTTTTGACTACGATAACATGAAACTGATGAAGGAAAATTTCACGAACGAGGAATACATCACCAAAAGGTCAGCAGATCTTGAGGAAAAAGCAAGAGGGAAAGGAAAAACATGGGAAAAGGCATGGAATTCAAGTCGTGAACTTATCTGGAATCCAAAATTTCTTGAGTTAATCAATAAGTATCTTGGAAAAGACAAAGACATGTATTTTGCCGAAGATCTGCAAGACACAAAGTATACTTTAATTGTAGAAACGGTTTGGCTTTACCCAGGTTGGGATGCAGGTATAATGAAACAGCCAGCTAAAGTAACAACGAATCTAAAGTTTGTAGAAACAGCCAATCATGATACTATCTTATTAGAAATAAACAGCAAGAATGCCCCCGGCGATCAATGGGGCAATAATTATAGTAATGAAAGTAGAGTGGGCGAAGGCTACGCCAAAACTGCCAAGACTTTGGCAAAACTTATTCTAAAAAAAGCTTTTTAGTATAAATATTGCTTAATTAAAATGCAGGTAATATATTTATTACCTGCATTTGATTTTACTCCAACCATGTTATTTAAACTAAAAGCAACTTTTCTCTTTTTAGCTATTGCCTTTTCAGCAAACGCGCAAATTTTCAAGACCGCTTCTGGAAGTCTTGAATCAATTGAAGGAATTGAACGTTACAACGTAATTTTTGAATATGCGGAAAATCTTGAAGTTCCTAAGTACGAATCAGAACATGTTTTTTTAGAATTGTATGGCAAAAAGAAAGATAAAAAAGAAGTAGGTTCAGGCGAAGTCTTCAAAAACCTATGGTTCTCTAATCGAGAAAAATTATTTGAGCCAAAGTTTATTCAAGAATTTAATTTTTTCAATCTAAAAGAAAAGCAGGTTACCATTGCCAAAAATATAACTGATGCGAAGTATACAATTGTAGTCAGAACATCATTAATCGACCCAGGAAATAGTAATTTCTTCTTTAAAAAAGATGCCCGATTAGAGGTTACAATTCAGGTTTACCGATCAGATAATCCGAATGAGATTTTGTATGCAACCGAAATGGTAGATGTGCACAGCCGAGGAGCAAGTAAAAATGATTACGACCGTATTATGTCAGCCTATGCAGAACTGGGGCGTGGACTATCAAAACATTTATCTAGAAAAACTTAAGACTAGCCCGTTGCCTCTTGTTCCATATTTGCGATATGAGCAACCGCTTTTACTAAGCGATGATGATTCTTGACGAAAGGGTTCGTTTCATCCCAAACATAACCTGCTAAAACTGCACAGATTTGTCTTTTAATTTCAGGGTTGCCCTTTTCATGAAAGAAAATAGTCTGTAGATTTCCCGTATACCATTCCTTCACGTAGGTAGAAAATACATCTACTCCACCTTTGATATATTCTGAATATTCAACTTCCCAATCAACAGTTTCGTTGTTTAATTCCCTTGCTATCAATTTGGCAGCTGTGATTGCTGATTCAGTTGCAAATGTTACTCCTGAAGAAAATACTGGGTCTAGAAATTCGGCACTATTCCCAGTTAAAACATAACCCTCTCCGTACATCTGTTTTACAGATTTAGCGATATTTTTTATCATTTTGGGTTCAAACTCATATTCGAGTCCGTCGAAACGGTCAAAATAATAGTCAGAGAGTTTCATCATTTCTTGAAGCTTCTGGGTATTGTCTCCTTCAAAAGATTCTAAATACTCCGTCGGGCCCACATAGCCAATACTGGTATATCCATTGGAAAAGGGAATTACCCACAACCATGTTTCTAGACTTACGATATCAAAAGTAATGATCGTGCCTTCATGGCCTTCCGGACGATTCGTTTCTTTAACATGCGTAAAAATTGAAGAATGTTTTGGTATTTCAGAAGGCGCATCTAGGTCTAATAATCTAGGAAGCACTCTGCCAAAACCACTAGAATCAATAATATATTTTGCGGTTACGGTGGATAAATTTCCATCTATATCTTTAATCGTTGTAGTAGAAATACTTCCCTCGAAATCAACCCCAACGACTTCTTTTTCAAAATCAATGTCCACACCTTTAGACTCAAGGGTATCGGTTAAAGTCTTATCAAAATCAGCTCGAGGTACTTGCCAAGTCCAGTCCCATCCTTCGGTATGTTTTTTACTAAAATCAAAATTGCAGATTTGCCCATCTCGCATGAATCGGGCCCCTCCTTTGATTTCAAATTGTTTTGCATTTAGGGCATCTAAAAGACCTACTTCCTCAAAATGGTGCATACAACGTGGCAACAGGCTTTCCCCGATAACAAAACGCGGAAATTTATTCTTTTCTACCACCTTTATATTTAGGCCTTTTTTATGAAGGTAGCCTGCAGCCACACTTCCTGATGGCCCTGCACCAATAATTAAAACATCAACATTTTCGTTCTTCATAGCTTGAACCAAATTAAATGAATGGAAAGAAATCTAACTTTTAACGGGAATAAAAAATTCTCAACACGACTTCTTGTCTAATTATTATAAATTTGCATACCAAATTAACTATTTTTATTCAGATTTATTGGGAATTCCCAAACATAACCAACTATAAATGCCAGAGATTAAAGGAAAGTTAGGAATAGATGAATTTTACAAAGTTATTTTCAAAGATGAGCCTATTTCTATAGATCAGGCTGTTTTTGATACTGTTCAAGAAAGTTTCGATTTTCTAAAAGAGTTTTCAAAAAATAAAGTCATATACGGAGTAAATACGGGTTTTGGACCCATGGCTCAATATAAAATCAAGGATTCTGAACGAATTCAATTACAATATAATCTTATTCGAAGTCATGCTTCGGGCACAGGTCAACCCATAGCCCCTAAGTATGTGAAATCGGCCATGTTGGCTAGACTAAACACGCTTAGTTTAGGGCATTCGGGGGTTAACAAATCAGTCATCGAAGTGATGACTTCCTTAATTAACAAAGATATTATCCCTCTTATATACGAACATGGAGGGGTTGGTGCTAGCGGTGATTTGGTACAGCTTGCTCATTTGGCACTTGTTCTGATTGGTGAAGGCGAAGTTTTTTATAAAGGAGAACGAACTGGCACAAAGGAAGTTTTCGAAAAAGAAGGAATTACACCAATTGCCGTGGAAATTAGAGAAGGTCTGGCTTTGATAAACGGAACTTCAGTTATGACTGGTATTGGAGTCGTAAATACAATTTATACCCGAAGATTGTTGGAATGGATGATTGCCTGCTCATCAGCCATTAACGAAATCATGGAAGCTTATGATGACCATTTGTCTTTCGAATTGAACTTAACTAAAAAGCACCAAGGGCAACGCGAAATTGCTCGATCAATGCGTAGCCATCTTCGTGATAGCAGCCTAACAAGAAAACGTGAGCATCATTTATACACCAACAATGATGGAGTTAAAGTCTTTGAGGAAAAAGTTCAAGAGTATTACTCTATTCGCTGTGTACCACAAATTCTAGGCCCAGTTTTAGATACCTTGAATGATGTGGAAAGAGTTATGATTGAAGAGGTGAATTCAGCCAATGATAATCCGATTATAGACCTCAAAAAGAAACACGTATACCACGGTGGAAATTTCCACGGCGACTATGTTTCTTTAGAGATGGATAAGTTGAAAATCGTTGTCACCAAGATGAGCATGCTAGCGGAGCGGCAATTAAACTATTTGATGAATTCTAAGTTGAATGATATTCTGCCACCTTTTGTAAATTTAGGAGAATTAGGTTTGAATTTCGGAATGCAAGGAGTTCAATTTACAGCTACTTCAACTACAGCAGAAAATCAAATGTTGTCAAACCCAATGTACGTTCATAGTATTCCGAATAATAACGATAACCAAGATATTGTTAGCATGGGTACTAATGCGGCATTGATTACAAAGCGGGTAATCGAAAATGCTTATGAAGTCATGGCGATTGAAATGATTACCATTGTTCAGGCAATTGAATATCTTAAGGTTCAAGATAAGGTTTCTTCAAAAACCAAAATGATGTACGACGCTGTTCGTAAAATAGTTCCCCCGTTTAAAGAGGATTTAGTAATGTATCCTTTTGTAAATGAAGTAAAGAACTATATTATTAATCATGAAAATAAATAACCGTATGAAATCAAAATTTACCTTTTTATTCGCTTTCGTTTTAGGCTCCTTTTTATGCTTCGGACAAGAGTTAGCTCTTGTGAAAGAAGGCAAGAAGGCAGGATATATAAACAAATCAGGAGAATTTGTAATCTCAACTCAGTTTGACAATGCAAAAAGCTTTTCTGATGGAATGGCCGCAGCCGAAAAAGACAAAAAATGGGGATTTATCAATGCCTCAGGAGAATGGGCAATTCAACCAGAATACGATAAGGCAAAATACTTTAATTCAGGAGTAGCTTTAGTTTTAAAAGATGATATCTGGCAGTATATTGACAAATCAGGAACTCGCATTGAAACTCCTATTTCAGATAAATATTTTGACTTTAATGACGGAGTTGCTTTTTACAGAGCGCAAGACCAAATAGGCTTAATTAGCCCTGATGGAAAAGTTATTTTAGAGCCCACTTACGATGCTATTAAGAAGTTTAGAAATGGGCATGCCAAAGTAAGGTTGAACGACAAATGGGGCATGATTGATAAGACAGGTAAGTTGGTCATTCCTGCAGAATACAAAGAATTGGGTAACGAATGGTCTCCAGCTGGTGTAAACGCACGTAAGGGAGAAGAATTTGGTATCGCATCTGGTGATACCTTTAATGTTATTGACGGAGCCGATAAGGTTTGGGGCTTTAAGGGAGATTCCAAACTAGCCTATGCTAGAAAGGAAAAGAAAATGGGCTTTGTGAATAGCAAAGGAGAATGGGTAATACCACCCACTTACGACAAAGTAAAAGCTTTTGTTGAAGGCTTGGCACCTGTTGCCAACGGAAAAATGTGGGGTTATATCAATGAAAGTGGTGAAATGGTTATCGAAGCGTCTTACAAAGACGCTGAAATCTTTGCTGAAGGAATGGCGCCTGTAAAGGATAAAAAATGGGGTTTTATTGATAAGACTGGTAAATTGATAATTCCTATGGAATATGATATTACTGCCGGATTGGCTTTTATTTCAGGAAGAAATTCAAAAGGTTTCTTGAATGGTTTAGCTCGGGTTAAATCAAAGAAAGGATGGGGTTTTCTTGACAAAACAGGAAAACTACTAGGTGACAAATGGTTTGAAAATGCGGAGCCTTTTGAATCTGTAAAATAACAACTGTAGAAAATTACATGTCAGAAAAGATAGAAAAGAAAAAATGTGCACTAGTGACTGGTGGTTCAAGAGGTATCGGAAGAGCGGTATGCATCCAACTGGCGAAAGATTCCGATTATCACATCCTCATTAATTACAATAGTAATAAAGAGGCTGCCCTTGAGACCTTGAAAGAAGTTAAAGACGCAGGAGCAACCGGAGAAATCATGCAATTCAATGTTGTTGATTCAGAAGCTGTAAAATCGGCCTTGACAACTTGGGAGGAAGCCAACCCCAATGCCATAGTTGAAGCCTTAGTCAATAATGCAGGCATCACTAAAGACGGACTTTTCATGTGGATGCCAAAGGAAGATTGGTCTTCAGTTATTAATACAAGCCTTAATGGTTTCTTTAATGTCACCAATCATTTGATTCAAAAGTTGTTGGTGAATAAATATGGCCGAATTGTAAATATGGTTTCCGTTTCCGGATTAAAGGGAACACCAGGCCAAACCAATTATTCTGCCGCAAAAGGTGCAGTTATTGCAGCAACTAAAGCACTTGCACAAGAAGTTGCAAAAAGAAACGTTACTGTAAATGCCGTTGCACCAGGTTTTATAAAAACGGACATGACCAGCGAACTCAATGAGAAGGAACTCAAAGCGATGATTCCTGCAAATAGATTCGGTGAAGCTGAGGAAGTCGCTCATGCAGTTTCTTTTTTGGTTTCAAAAAAGGCATCGTACATAACTGGTGAAACTATAAACATCAACGGCGGTATTTATTCGTAGAATTATACTTCAGAAGAAGGGGCATGAAAAGAGTTGTTATCACAGGAATGGGTATTTATTCTTGTATAGGTAAAAACCTAGACGAGGTTAAAGATTCGTTATATCAAGGTAAATCTGGAATTATATTTGACCAAAATCGAGTTGATTTTGGATATCGTTCTGCGTATACCGGAATGGTAGAAGAACCGAACTTAAAACCATTTCTCTCAAGAAGACAACGTTTAAGTTTAGGCGAAGAAGCAGCTTATGCCTATACGGCAACCAGAGAGGCTCTTGAAAATGCAAAAATCGACCAAGCGTTTTTAGACGAAAATGAAATTGGTATCATCTACGGAAATGATAGCACCGCAAAATCAACGGTAGATTCAGTTGATAAAATCAAGGAAAAAGGGGATACGACACTAGTTGGGTCCGGAGCTGTTTTCAAAGCGATGAATTCAACTGTTACCATGAACCTTTCCACTATATTCAAATTGAAAGGTGTAAACTTTACAATTAGTGCCGCTTGCGCTAGTGGTTCACATTCAATTGGCACGGCGTATCATTTAATAAAAAGTGGATTACAAGATTGTATCATTGCTGGTGGAGCTCAAGAAATAAATACAATAGCAATGGCCTCTTTTGATGGCCTTGGTGTTTTTGCTACAGGTGGCAAAGACGCTACGGAAGCCTCAAGACCTTTCGATACGCAACGAAATGGTCTAGTACCTAGTGGTGGTGCCGCTACTGTGATATTAGAAAGTTATGAATCGGCAGTAAAAAGAGGAGCACCTATTTTAGGTGAAATCATCGGCTACGGATTTTCTTCTAACGGAGACCATATTTCAACGCCCAATGTGGACGGCCCTTCTCGTGCCATGAAAAAGGCATTAGAACAAGCCAATATTGAAGCGGCGGCAATTGATTACGTAAATGCACATGCCACGTCTACCCCTGTTGGTGATGGTAATGAAGCAAAGGCTATTTTTGAGGTTTTTGGAGCTTCAAATCCGCCGGTAAGTTCAACCAAATCAATGACGGGCCACGAGTGCTGGATGGCCGGAGCGAGCGAAGTAGTTTATTCCATGTTAATGATGCAAAATTCTTTTGTTGCCCCCAACATAAACCTTGAAAACCCTGACGAGGACTCGAAAAAATTAAACCTTGTTAAGAAAACCTTAAATAAAAAAATTGACGTATTTTTGTCCAATTCTTTTGGATTTGGCGGCACCAATTCAGCCCTAATTATTAAAAGTGTTCTCTAGCTATGAACAAAGAAGTTATAATAGAAAAAATTGACGATTTCCTCATAGATGAATTTGAAGTTGAGGAAGATGACATCGCCCCCGATGCAAATCTAAAAGAGACCTTAGGTCTTGATAGCTTAGATTTTGTTGATTTAGTAGTTGCGGTCGAAAGTAATTTTGGCGTAAAGCTAGTTGGTGAAGATTTTGTAAACGTCATTACACTTCAAAACTTTTATGACCTCATAGAGCGAAAAGTAAGTTAAACTCCTTCAAAACCTAAGCTATGGCAACGGAATGGGAAGGTAAATCTCGAGGCACCCTTTTAGGATATAAAATTTACATCTTCTTTCTTCGGAATTTCGGTATTGGGGCTTCTTATTTTATTCTCCGCTTCGTCATTTTTTACTACGTTCTTTTTTCTCCAAAAAGCAATCGTGATATCTATGCCTATTTTAGAAAAAGACATAGATTCTCTAGGTGGAAAAGTTTTCTAAATATTTATAGAAGTTACTATACTTTCGGCCAAACACTTACTGATAAGGTAGCTATTTCAATAGGCCAACGCAATAAATTCACATATACCCACGACGGTATTGAACACATTGATAATCTGTTGCAAAAAAATCAAGGTGGTATCTTAATTAGTGGACATATCGGTAACTTCGAGATTTCACATTACTTTTTAGAAGACCGCTATTCCCTCTCCAAAATAAGCATGGTTACTACCATGGCCGAACATGAAAATATTCAAGAATATATGGAGCAAATTTCAGACAAATCGCATCTGAAATTCATCGTAGTAAAAGACGACATGTCCCATATTTTTGAAATACATAAGGCCATCGATGAAGGTGGTTTGGTTGTTTTCACTGGCGATAGATATATGCCTGGTAGCAAAGTGCTAAACGAAGATTTTTTAGGAACTGAAGCTAGTTTCCCAATGGGACCTTATTTGCTAGCATCTCGTCTTAACATGCCCGTTTTATTTGTATATTTTATGAAGGGAGAAAAACGGCATTACGACCTTTATGCGAGAACGGCAGAATTTAAAGCTCGCGATGCGCAAGGGCTTCTGAGAGAATACACCCAAAGCATGGAGTGGATTTTAAAGAAATACCCCTTACAATGGTTTAATTATTACGACTTTTGGAAAGATAGAGAAGAAAAATGAAGGAAGTTTTAGTCGTTTACTATTCGCAAACCGGGCAACTATTTGATATTGTCAAAAACCTTGTTTCGACTATTGAAGATGCTTCAGTAAACATCAACTATTACGAAATTATTCCTGAAAAGCCTTATGGTTTTCCATGGAATAAGAATGAATTTTTTGATGCTTTTCCCGAATCTTTTTTGCAGATTCCTGTTGCTTTTATTCCTCCTTCCGGAGAAATTCTAAATAAGAAATATGACTTGGTTATATTGGGTCATCAGGTCTGGTATCTTACGCCATCAATCCCTTTAAACTCTTTTTTAAAATCCGATTACGGAAAAAAACTTTTAAAAGACACACCTGTCGTTACGGTCATAGGCGCAAGAAATATGTGGATTATGGCGCAGGAAAAACTTAAGCGTCTTTTGAAGGATTGTGGTGCAAATTTAGTGGGTAATGTTGCACTTGTAGACCGCCATATCAATCATATCAGTGTAATTACCATTGTGCATTGGATGATGAAAGGGAAAAAAGATAAAATGTGGGGTATTTTTCCGAAACCCGGAGTTTCACAAGAAGACATTATAAATGCATCTAAGTTCGGAAAGCCCATAAAAAATGCCTTGTTAGAAAACGAATTTTCAAATTTACAAGACAATCTTCTGAAACTAAATGCAGTAATTATAAAACCATTCTTGGTTTTGGCAGATTCTCGAGCAAACATATTGTTCTCAAAATGGGCCAACCTCATTATCAAAAAAGGACCGGCTGGAGACCCAAAACGAAAAAAATGGTTGAAACTATTTAATTATTACTTGTTATTTGCCATATGGGTAATTGCTCCCATTGTTTTTATTGTATTTTTGTTGACTTATATCCCTATGTATAAGAAAATGAACAGAGACAAAGCCTATTTTGCTTCTGTTGATTTAAAGTAGAGTTAATGAAAGACGTTTACATAAACCGAATTGCCAAGTTTCTACCAAATGATGCTGTTGAAAATGAGCAGATTGAAGAGCGATTGGGCTTTATCAATGGAAAACCTTCTCGCGCGAAGAACATTGTACTCCGCAGTAATCAGATAAAAAGTAGGCACTATGCCATCGATAAAAAGGGTAACGTAACTCACAATAATACCCAACTTACCACCGAAGCAATAAAGCTTCTTTGCGATGCTGATTTTAAACTTGACGATATTGAATTGCTTTCGTGTGGAACTTCTACTCCTGACCAATTATTACCAGCTCATGCTTCTATGGTTCATGGTATATTGAAAGGTGGAAATATGGAAGTGAATACCGTTTCTGGAGTTTGCTGTGCAGGAATGAACGCCTTAAAGTACGCCTATCTTTCGGTGATGACTGAGCAGGTTTCAAATGCCGTTTGTACAGGTTCAGAACGAGTATCTACCTGGATTCAGTCCACAGCATATGAAAATGAAATAGCTCACCTTGGTGATTTAGAAAGCAACCCCATATTAGCTTTTAATAAAGATTTTTTACGTTGGATGCTTTCCGATGGAGCCGGAGCTATGCTTCTAGAAAACGCACCAAAAGGAGATTTGTCTTTGAAAATCGAATGGATGGAAGGTTTCTCTTACGCCTACGAAATGGAAACTTGTATGTACGCTGGTGGTGAAAAGAAAGCTGACGGAAGCATGAAACCTTGGAGTGAATTCTCCACTGAACAATGGGGCAAAGAATCGGTTTTCTCTATCAAACAAGACACTAAATTATTAGGAGATAATATTCTTGTAAAAGGAGTTGATAGTCTCAAAAAAGCCATCACAAAAAATGGTATAAAAGCTGACGATATTACCTACTATTTACCACATATTTCGTCGTATTTTTTCAAAGACGGACTATACAAAGAAATGGAAAAACAGGGGGTTCATATTCCCTTTGAAAGATGGTTCTTGAATCTTGAGAGGGTTGGAAATATGGGGTCTGCTTCCATTTATGTGATGCTAGAAGAACTTTTCGCTTCCGGGAATCTTAAAAAAGGAGATACAATTCTACTATCCGTTCCTGAGAGTGCTCGTTTTTCGTATACGTATGCATATTTAACCGTATGCTAAATGAATTTGCTTGAGAAAGAAATAACGGACGCTGATTTTCTAGGTTCTCTCATCCCACAGAAAAAACCTTTCGTAATGGTAGATAAGCTCCTCCATTATTCCGAAAAAGATATTGTCTCAGGTTTTATGATTTCCGAAGAAAACATCTTTGTAAAAGAAAATCAATTTGGAGAACCTGGTCTTATTGAAAATATGGCGCAGACCATAGCACTTCACACAGGATATAAATACTTTTTAGAACAAAAACCTGCCCCCACTGGTTATATCGGAGCTATCAAAAAAGCAGAAATTTTTAAGCTTCCCTCGGTATCTCAAGAATTAAAAACCTCCGTAGAAATATTGCATGATATCATGGGCGTAACGCTAATTCAAGCAGTAGTGGAATGTGATGGAAAGGTGATAGCAAAAAGTGAAATGAAAACGGCTTTAGCGCAATAAGATGAGAAAACCGCGCTACGACATCAATATCGAGAATTTTCTACCACATCGACCTCCCATGTTGATGGAATGTAAAACTCCTTACCTTGATGCCGAGTCGGTTGAAACTCATTTTAAAATTACTGAAGCATCCATTTTCACAGATAAGAAAGGGCTATTTTCTGAACCGGGACTCATTGAAACAGCTGCACAAGCCTGTTCGGCTATAACCGGACAAGACTTTTTTGAAGATGACGATTTGGAAGGCGTAGGCAACAAAGTAGTCGGGTATATTAGTGCTATAAAAAAGGTTGAAATCTTTCTACTTCCAAAAGTGGGAGATACCCTGATAACCAAGGCCAAATTGATTTCTAGATTCGACACTGGTGAAATAAGCATGTGTACTATCGAGTCTTCTTCATACCGAAACGATGATATCGTCATAAATTGTACCTTTAATTTTCTAATTCATGAGGTATAGCAATGAAGACAAACGAAGTACCACAAGACAAAAGTCATTTAGAATCGGTTAGCAGAGAGGTATACTATGCCGTAGATGAGAATGGCAAGTACACCAAAGCGCTAAGTTCAGGTTGGGATGCAAAAACCATTGCATTGGATAATACTTTGGATGAAATCAAAAGACGTATTGAGGATGCTAAAACGCGTGTTTTAGAAAATAAAACGAGTCCTATCGAATATTATATGGAGCTTCATAAAATGGATTTACAAGTGCTCTCTAGTTACGCAGGCATGTGGCAATGGCGCGTGAAACGACATTTCAAACCTTCCATTTTCAAAAAATTATCTACGAAGACTTTACAAAAATATGCTGATGTGTTTGAGATTACCATTGATGAATTAAAGTATATTCCGTCATAACCTATGAAAATAGATTTCACACATAACCAATCTGCTCATTGTGAGAATGGTGTAGTCTCGAACCTCATGGGCTATAATGGATTTGAAGTAAGTGAACCTATGGTTTTTGGTATTGGTTCAGGATTGCTCTACTGTTATATTCCTTTTCTTATGGTGAATCACGCACCAGCCATAACCTACCGTGCCATGCCAGGTTTTATTTTCAAGCGCTTTGCAAAACGGGTAGGTATAAAAATAAAAAGGGAAAAATTTAGTAATAAAACCCAAGCAAAAGCTAGGCTTGATGAGAATTTAAAAAAGAACAACCCCGTTGGTTTGCAAGTGGGCGTTTACGGGCTTGTATATTTCCCTGATGAGTATCGTTTTCATTTCAATGCCCATAATTTAGTGGTGTACGGAAAAGAAAACGACACATATCTGATAAGTGACCCTGTAATGGAAAACGTCACCACACTCACTGAAAAGGAGCTAGAAAAAGTCCGTTTTGCTAAGGGAGCTTTTGCTCCGAAAGGGCATATGTACTATCCGATAGAATTTCCAAAGGAGCTAAAACTTGAAAAAGCTATTGTAAAAGGCATCAAACATACCTGTCGAGATATGCTGGCACCAGTTCCCTTTGTGGGGGCAAAAGGCATTCGAAAGATTGCGGGTTTAATTCGCAAATGGCCTAAAAAGAAGGGAACAAAAGTAGCCAATCACTATCTAGGGCAAGTGGTTCGTATGCAAGAAGAAATTGGCACTGGCGGTGGTGGTTTCAGATATATTTATGCCGCATTTCTTCAGGAATCAAGTACGATTTTAAAGAATGAACGCCTGTCTGAACTTTCAAAGGAAATGACACAAATCGGAGATTTATGGCGTGATTTTGCAGTGGATGCCTCTAGAATTTACAAAAATCGAAGTGCCAAAACGGATGGGTACAACAATGTTGCCGACCAACTGGAGCATATTTCAAACTTGGAAGAAGCATTTTTTAAGAAGTTGAAAAAGGCCATATAATAAATAATCAAGTAAAACATGTCCCTCTTTGGGGGATTCAAAGGGCTCATGATTCAAATCAACCAACTATCAAAAAAATACAAAGGCGCCGAATTCTTTTCGGTTTCTGAGTTGGATTTGAATATTGAAGAAAAAGAAATTTTTGGATTGCTAGGTCCGAATGGAGCGGGAAAAACCACTTTGATTTCCATGCTTTGCTCATTAATTCAGCCCACTTCAGGTTCTTTTACCATAAACGGACTCACATTTCAAGAAAACAAAAAAGAGCTCAAACAACTCATCGGAATCGTTCCACAAGAGTACGCCCTTTACCCCTCTTTAACTGCTTTTGAGAATCTCTCTTACTTCGGAAGCACCTACAACCTGAAAGGTAAAATTCTAAAGGAAAAGATAAACGAACATCTTCAAACGCTAGGGTTATCAGAATTCGCCCATAAAAAAATCAACACGTTTTCTGGAGGCATGAAACGTCGCATCAATCTTATTGCAAGTATTTTGCACGAACCTAAAGTGCTATTTTTAGACGAACCAACCGTAGGTGTTGACGTGCAGTCTAAAAATGTGATTATTGAACATCTCAAGCAATTAAATGCTGCAGGTACTACAATGATTTACACTTCGCATCATTTAAACGAGGCAGAAGATTTTTGTTCACGCGTAGCCATCATCGATTCAGGTAAAATCATTACCAAAGGAAAACCGAAAGATTTGGTTGCATCATACGACGAGGCCAGAAATCTTGAAGATGTATTTTTAGCCATCACCGGAAAAGCCCTTCGCGACTATGCATAAGCTCTGGGCTTCAACATATAAAGAATTTTTGCTACTCACTCGTGATATTGGTGGTTTGGCTGTTCTTTTTCTGATGCCAATATTGTTAGTAATTACCATAACGACAATTCAAGACGGTACGTTCAAAATCATTAAGGAGACTAAGATTCCAGTTTTATGGGTGGACCAAGACAAGGGAGAAATTTCAAAAACCATTTACGACGGCTTAGCGAATTCGCAAACGCTAGACCTTATTGAAAATGCGTCTGAAGCAGATGCAAAAGATTTGGTCTTTAAAGGAGACTATCAATTGGCCATTATCATCCCTGAAAATCTTTCGAAGGATTTAACGCAAAAAGTCGATGAAAATGTCACCGGAATCATGGCTAAATTCGGTTTGGAAGAAGATAGCACTATCGCTGCCAAAACGCCTTTAGAACAAAAAGAAGTCCGACTTTACTTTGACCCTGCAACGCAATTTGCATTTAAAAGTTCCATCAAGAATGGTATTGACCAGATGATTGCCAAAGTAGAAACGCAGAGCATTTACAAGGCTTTTCAGGAACAAATAAGTGATGACCCAACCGAGGTCATTTTTGAAAAAGAACCTTTTATTTCCTTTAAAGAAATTGTTCCTGAAGGCAATGAAGAGGAACTGATTCCAAATTCGACACAGCACAATATTCCAGCTTGGACGCTCTTCGCCATCTTCTTTATCATTTTGCCTTTGTCTATCAATATGGTAAAAGAAAAGAACCAAGGTACTTTTGTCAGGTTGCGCACGAATCCGATTTCCTATGCAACTGTTTTAGGTGGTAAAACACTAGTTTACCTTTTTGTTTCATTACTGCAATTCGGATTAATGCTTTTGATTGGGGTATATCTCTTCCCTAGTATTGGCTTGCCAAAACTAGATGTCTCTGGAAAAATTCCATTACTATTTGTCGTGGCATTTTTTGCTGGTTTGGCAGCAATCGGTCTCGGACTATTACTAGGCACCATCGCCAAATCACAAGAACAGTCGGCCCCTTTCGGAGCGACCTTTGTAGTGATTCTCGCGGCATTGGGCGGAGTTTGGGTACCAGTATTTGCTATGCCTAGCTTTATGCAGACGCTTTCAAAGTTATCGCCAATGAATTGGGGACTAGAAGCCTTTTACGGTGTATTTTTAAGAAATGTTGGCTTCGGCGAACTCCTTCCTGAAATATCCTTGTTATTTTTGTTCTTTGTGGCAACAGCCGCAATAGCTATTGTTTATAACGAAAGAAAAAATGCCGTTTAGATGAAGAAGGAAATTAGTTTTACAAGTGACGTTCGTGTTCGATTTACAGAAACCGACCCTTTGGGTATCGTATGGCATGGTAACTATATTCAGTATTTCGAAGATGGTCGTGAAGCCTTTGGTCGTCATCATGGCATCTCTTATCTCGACCAAGAAAAACATAAATTCTCAACACCCATTGTAAAATCTAAGTGTGAACATAAGTTACCCTTGCGTTATGGCGATGTCGCTACGATTAAAACTACTTATGTTGATTCTGCTGCTGCAAAAATGATTTTTAAATATGAGATTCTCAATCCTGAGGGGAAAGTCGTTTGCACTGGGGAGACCGTCCAGGTTTTCGTAGAACTCTTCGGAGAAATGTCTTTGGAAATTCCTGATTTCTTTCGGGAATGGAAACAAAAAGTTGGTCTTTTAGATGCCTAAGGTCTACCTCTCATATAATAACATTGTTTCGTCCTACGGGTTTGATAGTGCTTCTGCAATCCAAAATATAAGCAATGAGGTTTCTGGATTGCAATTGGTTGATGATAAAAGCATTCTTCCCAATCCTTTTTATTCGTCTCGTATTCCACAAGAGGAACTTGAAGAGAAATACCAAGAATTGCATCCCAAAGAAAAACATACGAGACTTGAAAAGATGCTTTTGGTCTCTTTAGCAGATACGATTAAGCAGTCCGGACTTGAAATAAACCAAGGTGTCGGACTCATCATTTCCACCACAAAAGGAAATATTGATGTACTAGAAGCAGAGAGTAGTTTTCCTGAAGAACGGGCGTATTTAGCATCCCTAGGAGAAAAAATAAAATCCTTTTTTGGGTTTCAAAATGATGCCATTGTTTTATCCAATGCCTGCGTTTCAGGGGTACTAGCCCTAACCGTTGCCAAACGTTTTATCAACCAAAACACCTTTGACCATGTTTTTGTACTTGGTGGTGATTTGGTAACCGAGTTCATTCTTTCTGGCTTTAATGCTTTTCAAGCTTTGAGCAGCGAACCTTGCCGCCCCTATTGCAAAACACGAACAGGGATTAACATCGGAGAAGTCGCCGCAAGTGTTCTCGTAACCAAAGATTCCACCAAATTAGTTGATGAATCGGTTTCAATTATCGGAGAAGCATCCTGCAACGATGCCAATCATATTTCTGGTCCATCTAGAACGGGTGAGGGTTTGTATCGCAGTGTAGAATCAGCATTGAAACAGGCAGAATTAAGTCCCGAAGAAATCGATTACATATCAGCTCATGGCACGGCTACCAACTTCAATGATGAAATGGAAAGCATTGCCTTCAATCGGTCTGGTTTACAAAAAACTCCCCTTAATAGTCTCAAAGGCTATTTCGGTCATACCCTAGGTGCTTCCGGATTGTTAGAAACTATTATCGGAATGCATTCGCTACACCAAAATACCTTATATGCTTCACTTGGTTTTCAAGAACTTGGTGTTTCAGAGCCTTTACACATCATTGAAAAAACTGCTTCTAAAGAAATCAAGACCTTTTTGAAGACCGCCTCTGGCTTTGGGGGTTGTAATACGGCAGCCGTTTTTCAAAAAGTTAGCGAATAACTTCTTAAATTCGCGCAGCAAAATTGTAGAGAATTAAGGAAAGTAGAATGTCAAAAAAACCAATGAAGGCCTTTGACGCGTTGCAAGAGGCTCAAAAAATTGCCTTCGCCCCCTTTGTTTTTCAGACCACAGTATCGCTTCGGAATTTAGGAATATTTGACTTCATTTTTAACAATAATGTCAAAGGTGGTGTGACTATTGAAGAAATTTCTAAAGGGACTTCCGTAAGTGAATACGGACTTGGCGTGCTTTTAGAAATCGCAGAAAGTGCTGATATTGTTAGCAAAGACGAAGCTGGCAAATACGAACTTACAAAAATTGGATATTTTTTGAGCTATAATCAAATGACCTCAGCCAATATCAATTTCACTCAAGATATTTGTTATCAAGGTCTATACCATTTACAAGAAGCTATTCAAACGGGTAAGCCTTCGGGATTAAAAGAGCTAGGCGATTGGTCTACGATTTATGAGGGTCTTTCTCAATTGACGCCCAAAGAGCAAAAATCTTGGTTTGATTTTGACCACTACTATTCTGATGAAATATTCGAAGAAGCTTTGGAAACCGTTTTTGAAAATAAGCCCAAACTGCTTTACGACATCGGTGGAAACACCGGAAAGTTTGCCAACCTCTGCTGTACCTATGACGATGACGTTGCTGTCCATATTTTTGATTTACCCGGACAATTGTCAAAAGCTTTAGAGAACGCAAAAAACAAAGGATTCGAAAAACGAATTTCAGGTACTGAAATCGATTGGTTATCTGAAAATCCCACCATTCCTGTAGGTGCCGATACGATTTGGATGAGTCAGTTTCTCGATTGTTTTTCCAAAGAAGAAATTCTGAAAATATTAAAGGTTGCTGTGAATGCCATGGATGCCGATACAGAATTGATTATTATCGAAACTTATACGGATCGTCAGAAATATGGTAGTGCAAAACTAACCCTCGAGGCAACTTCGTTGTACTTTACAGCATTAGCAAACGGAAATAGTAAGATGTACACAGCTGAAGAGTTCAAAACTTTAGTTGAAGAAGCTGGCATGACTGTCGAAGCAGATAAAAAGGTAGGCGAATTCCATACGATGTTTGTTTGCAAAAAGAAATAGGTTCTATTGAATAACGACTATCACATACAACAGTATTGCCATGTTAGAAATAACGATATTTCTTTAGATGGCATTTCTTTGTACAGCGAGAAACATGATAGTTTTAAAGATTTTGCCAAAGCCACTTACAAGCATCTTGAAATTGACCATTCCAAGTTTTTCAAGATGGATAATTTGAGTAAACTCGCTTTTTTAGCTGCGGATGCTCTCCTAAATCAAGAAACTGAAAAGAACATAGGCCTTGTACTTTCAAACAAAGCCGCCAGCCTTGACACTGACCGGAAGCATCAAGAATCGATTAAAGATTATCCTAGTCCCGCTGTGTTTGTTTATACTCTTCCCAACATTTGCTTGGGTGAAATCAGTATCAAACATCAACTTTATTCAGAAAATGGCTTTTTTGTATTTGACAGTTTTAATGCGGAATCTTTACATACCTACGCCAATAGTTTATTGGATGAAGAAAAGTCAGAAAAGGTACTTTGCGGCTGGGTAAATTTTGACGATGGAAAATATGATGCATTTTTGTACGTTGTTGCTAAGAAAGGTACTTTTGTACATTCTGTAGCTGAAATAAACCGTTTATATTAGTTTTGTATTGAATCTTTTGTGTCGGTTAAGCCGCAGTTATTTTTTGTCAGGTCAAGACAAAAAATTATTGCATAGCAGCTACGAAATCATTTTTTAACGCAGAGATGGCAAAAAAGAACATGGCTTGGGCCGGCTAAGAAAGATTTAATAGAAAACAATACCCAATGAGCGAATTGAAATTAGAATTAAAAGAAAAAATAATAGAGCAATTGAACTTAGAAGATATTGCTATTGAAGAAATTGCTGATACCGACCCGCTTTTTGGAGAAGGACTTGGCCTTGATTCTATCGACGCATTAGAACTGATTGTGATGCTAGATAAAGACTACGGCATCAAATTGGCGGACCCTAAACAAGGGAGAACTATTTTCGAATCAATAGATTCTATGGCTGCTTATATTGAGGAGAATCGCAGTAGATAAAACTACTTCTAAAGATTTTTAAAGGGATGTTCTGCAACAGTAGAACATCCCTTTTAATTTTCCCTTAAAATCCTATTCGATATTCGTATTTTTGAATTGCAATTAGAATTCAGTCCAAAAAAGAAATGAGCAAAGGCGTTGCAATTACAGGTATGGGTATTATTTCTGCCATTGGAAACAATGTACAACAGAATTATAATTCCCTTATTTCTGGTAAAGCAGGAATTTCCAAAATAACCCACATCGAAACCATTCACGCCAATGAAATTATGGTGGGAGAGATTAAAACCACCAATGCTGAATTTGAAAAACAACTCGATTTACCCGAGAACAGCCATTCCCGCTCACCCATTTTAGGAATCATTGCTGCAAAAGAGGCACTAGCTCAAGCGGGCATTTCGGACATTAACGATTACAAAACCGGATTGATTTCTAGCACCACTGTAGGTGGTATGGACAAATCGGAACAGTATTTTCATGAGTATTTCGAAAGTAACAACAACTGGCAGCATATAAACGGACTTCATGCTGGTGATTCCACAAAAAAAATAGCAGATGCTATTGGATTAAAGGAAAGTTTTATGACCACTATTAGCACGGCCTGCTCCTCCGCTGCAAACGCAATAATGCTAGGCGCACGAATGATAAAGTCCGGAAAGTTAGACCGGGCTATTGTCGGTGGAACTGATGCCCTTTCAAAATTCACTATCAACGGATTCAAAACCTTGATGATTCTCTCCGATACATACAACACGCCTTTTGATGAAAATCGAAAAGGCCTAAATCTTGGTGAGGCTGGCGCTTTTTTGGTCTTAGAATCAGATAACATCATTGAAAAAGAAAATAGAGAAGTTCTAGCCTATGTAAAAGGCTATGGAAATGCCAATGACGCCTTTCATCAAACGGCCTCCTCAGAAAACGGTAACGGTGCTGTTTTAGCCATGGAGAAAGCTTTGAAAGTTGCAGGATTAAATCCTGTAGAGATTGATTATGTCAATGCACATGGTACGGCAACTCCCAATAATGATTTATCTGAAGGTAGAGCAATGCAACGCATTTTTGGCGAAGGAAAAGTACCAGAATTTAGTTCTACGAAAGCTTTTACAGGTCACACCTTAGCTGTTGCTGGTGGTGTTGAAGCCATATATTCAGTACTTGCTTTACAAAACAATCGCATCTATCCCAATTTGAATTTTAAAACTCCGATGAAAGAATTTGATTTGCTTCCACAAACGGAAGTCAAGGAAAAGGAGCTCAATCATATACTTTCGAATTCATTCGGCTTTGGTGGAAATTGTTCAACCCTTATAATTTCGAAGGAAGCATGAGCAAATCGGTTTACATCAATAGCGTAGGTTCGGTTTCCGTTCAAAAAACCTTTGATAATTCGGAGTTCTTGAATGAGATAACTACGTATAACGATACGGTGGCAAGTGTGGTCAATCCTGATTACAAAGCTTATATTCCCCCTGCTCAGGCGCGTCGAATGGCAAAGGGAATCAAGATGAGTACCGTGAGTTCTAAAACTGCTTTACAAGAGGCGGGATTAGAAAATGTGGATGCCATCATTGTCGGTACAGGACTGGGCTGTATAGGAGATTCTGTAAAATTTGTTCGTGATATCATAGACAACGATGAGCAGTTTTTGACACCTACCCGATTTATTCAGTCCTCTCATAATACCGTCTCTGGGCAAATTGCTTTGGGCATCGGTTGCAAAGGCTATAATTTCACCTATGTGCACGCTGCGATTTCCTTTGAATCTTCTTTGATAGATGCCAAAATGCAATTAGAGAATGATGAAGCTAAAAACATTTTGGTAGGTGGTGTAGATGAAATGGTAAAATACCATGTAGATACCCACCGGTTGATTGGTCATATCAAATCAGAACCTGCAGATTCAACAAAACTATTGACATCAGACACCAAAGGTTCTGTGATGGGAGAAGGTTCGCATTTCTTTGTGCTTTCCAATGAAAAACAAGAATCTACCTATGCGGAATTGGTTGCTGTTGAAACATACAACAGCATCACAAGAGACAATATTCCAAATAAAATAGAAGCCTTTTTAGAAGAGAATCATATGACTATCGAGGACCTTGATTTGGTTATTCTTGGGAATAATGGAGATGTCGATTTCGATGGATATTATGAAGGCCTAAACACCAATCTTTTCAAGGATAGACCTCAGGCATACTACAAACATTTGTCAACTGAGTTTGATACGGCATCAGGGTTTGCTTTTTGGTTGAGCGCTAAAATACTCAAGACGCAGACTATTCCTGAAGTAGTAAAGTTGAATGAAATAGAAGTATCAAACCCCCAAACAATATTAATTTACAATCAGTATCGAGGAGAAAACCATAGCCTCATGCTGCTTCGCAAATGTTAAGACGAGGACCTGTTAATAGCATAGCAGGCATTACATTGGCGCTCTTAACAATCTCTAGCTTCATTGTTGAAGTACCATGGTGGTCTTTTCTCTTCATCGTAATAGTTTGGTTCTTGATTACCTTATGTGGTTCTTTTTTTATTCGATGGAATTACCACCTGACTTCCCTACATTCCAATAAAAAAATTAACAAACAAGAAGTTGCTATTACTTTTGATGATGGACCACATCCAGAATTTACACCAAAGGCTTTGGACCTTCTAAAAAACTACAATGCAAAGGCCACTTTTTTCTGTATTGGGCAACAGGTTGAAAAACATCCTGAAATTTTAAAACGTATTCTTGCGGAAGGACATCTAGTAGGCAATCACACCTATTCACACTCTAAGTCCTTCGGATTTTTCAATACAGCCAAGGTTGTTTCCGAATTACTACAAACCAACCAAGTAATAAAGGATTTGACAGGAAAAGAAATGAAGCTCTACCGTCCCGCGTTTGCGGTTACAAACCCTATGATTGAAAGAGCTGTAAAACAACTCAAAGTCAGTTCAATAGGATGGAATGTACGTTCTTTAGACACCACTTCACGTTCTGAAAAGATGATTTTAAAACGTATTACTGGTACAGTCTCAAAAGGTGATGTGATTCTTTTACACGACACCAGTCAGAAGACCATCAATGTTTTGGAACAGTTATTGCTATTTTTGCAGGAGAAAAACCTAGAGTCGGTAACCATAGACCAGCTTTTGGAAATTGAGGCGTATGAATAAGAGGTTTCCATTCATTCCTGCAACTGCAGGAATCTACCTAACACTAATGCTGCTAATCGTTTGCGGCACAATCCTGAACGCCCAAACCAAAATGAGCACCTCAGAAGCATCAGCTATAAAAGCTGCAGTCAAAGCCCTTTCAGACAAAACAGAAACCATCACAGCTGATTTTGTGCAATACAAACATCTTGATTTTCTTTCCAAAGATATCGAGTCGAATGGAAAGCTGGCTTTCAAATCGCCTTCGATGGTGAAATGGGAATATGTAAAGCCATTTGCCTATTCCGTCCTCTTCAAAAACGAAACCCTTTTCATTAATGACAATGGCAATAAGAGCGATATGGATATGGGTTCGAATAAAATATTCAAGCAACTCAATCAGCTCATCACAGCAAGTATCAAAGGAGACATGTTCGATGCCTCGGAATTTGAGGTTTCCTATTTCAAAACGGATGGAAATAGCGAAGTCCATTTCAATCCGAAGGATAAACAGTTTGCCGAGTTCATCAAATCATTTCACATCACTTTCAACACGAAAGGTGAGGTGCAAGAAGTGAAAATGATTGAACCTTCCGATGATTATACACAGATTGTATTTAGCAATCGTACAACGAACCAACCTCTTTCTGATGCGGTATTTGCTCAGTAGTGCACTTTTGGTATTGTTCGTTTCTTGCGCTTCCTATCCGAAGAAAAATGGATTCACTGAGAGCGCAGAGCAACCTATTCAAAACCCTTATTTTTCAGATGCCTCAAAAGATTACGTTTACAAAGCAAACATAGAGGCTTTTGGAAATTCTTTAAGTGGAATTTTTATCGTCAAAAAACTCAGCGAAGACCATCATAGAATCGCTTTTACCACCGAAATGGGAAACAAAATCTTTGATTTTACGTTTCAAGAGGAAGATTTCAAGGTGAATCATATCCTAAAAAAGATGGATAAAAAAATTCTCATAAATGTCTTAAAAAATGATTTTAGAGTTTTGGTTGAAGAAAATCCATCCGTAGAAAAAGCATTTCAAAAAGATTCAGGTTCTATCTATGAAACTCAAATTGGAAACAAGAAATACTATCACTTTTTGTCCGAAGAAAAATTGAACAAAGTAGTCCGTGTAGGCAATGGAAAGGAAAAAGTAGAATTTACATTCTCAGAAATAAATGATAACATTGCACAACACATCCAAATCTTACATAAAAACATCAAGTTGAAAATCAGCTTAAAATCTATCTAACATGAAAAATTATAGCATCTTTTTCGTTTTTATTCTATTCTCATCTATTGCTTTTGCTCAAACTAAAAAGAGTTTTGGCTTGCGCCTAGGAATAAACTATTCGAATATTTCAAACACCGGTTTGGATGCCAGAATCGCTGGAAACGGAGCCTTCTTTTTTGAAGCACGTTTTTCAGACAAGTATGCTTTACAACCTGAATTAATGTTTTCAAGTCAAGGCGGAAAAGCTTCAAACGCAACTAACGAAGATTTGCGAATAGATTATTTATCAATTGGGCTAGCGAACAAGTTTTTTATCATTCCCAATGCAGGTTTGCATCTTTTAGCAGGGCCTAGTTTTGATATTGACTTTGAAAACAATCCCATCAAGTTAATCAATGGAAATAATGATTCGAACGTGACGCCCTTTGACCTTTCTGTATTTGCTGGTATTGGCTACGAGTTCCCTTTCGGACTCATACTCGAAGCGCGATACAAACAAGGACTCATAGAAATTGACCTTTTCGATTTTGATATTTTTTCAGATTCTACAGACAGGAATAGAGATGAAGCGTTTAATGGTACTTTTCAATATAGTATCGCTTATAAATTTTGATGTATGCTAATAGAAGGATTATATACCGTTCAATCACTTGAACAAAACGAACAAGAAGTAAATGCCAAAGTAAAATTGCATAAAGAACATGATGTTTTCAAAGGGCATTTTCCGGGTAATCCTATTATGCCAGGCGTTTGCATGCTTCAAATGATTAAAGAACTGACAGAACAGGTAACAGGTAAAGAACTGTTTTTATCTGTCGCTTCAAATGTGAAGTTTATGGCAAAAATCAATCCTGAAGAAAATGAAGTCATTGATTTGAGTCTGAAAATTTCTGAAGAAAATGACATCATCAAAGTAAAGAATGTAACTTCTTACGACCAAACTATTGCATTGAAGTTAAGTACGACTTTCAAAATAATGAATTGATATGCGTTTGTTGGTAGCACTTTTTCTAGTAGTCTCAACTTTCTGTTCTTCGCAGGAGTTAAAGGAATTACGCCTAGATTATCCGAAAGCAAATTTGGATGAAGTGGTTACAGATGAATTACATGAAAAGCTATCAGCGGTCTCAAAAGAAGATGATAAAACTTTAGTTGCCTTTCGGGGAGCTGTTACCACTTTAAAGGCAAAATTTGCTAAAGGCTTCAAAGACAAAAAGACCTATTTCAAAGAAGGCGCTCTACTTTTAGAATATGCCGTTGAGCAAGAATCCAACAATATTGAAATTCGATGTTTGCGTTTGGGAGTTCAAGAAAATGCGCCCAGAATAGTAGGCTATAAAAAGAATATTGAAGAAGACAAGCAATTTATACTTGACCACTACAAATCGTATACCGATGCAGATGTACGCAAATTTGTAAAAGGGTATGTGCTTCTTTCCGATGTCTTTACCGAAGCTGAAAAGCAATTGTTTTAGGGCTTACAATCCGTATCTTTGATACTGAATAAAGACCTATGTTTATAGGTGCTTTGAACAAAATTGCTAGTGCCGACCCAAACCCCAATCGTTCAAAATAGAATGGAGCAGCTGAAATGCTGTGTGCTTATTCCTACCTACAACAATCACAAAACTTTACAGAATGTACTAGAAGGTGTTCTAGAGTACACAAAAAGTATCATTGTTGTAAATGATGGCGCTACAGACTCCACTAGGGAAATTTTGGAAGGTTTTCCTGAAGTAAAACAAATTCATCTTCCTGAGAATAAAGGAAAAGGAAATGCTTTAAAAGTAGGATTCAAAAAAGCACTTGAACTTGGTTATGAATTTGCCATTACGATTGATTCAGACGGACAACATTTTCCTGAGGATATTACCGTTTTCCTTGATGCGTTAGAAGCAGAATCTACCAAAAATGTGCTCTATATTGGTTCTAGAAATATGAACCAAGATGATGTACCTGGCTCAAGTAGTTTTGGGAACAAATTCTCTAACTTTTGGTTTTGGTTTGAAACGGGAATTCGATTGAAAGATACGCAAAGTGGTTATCGCCTGTATCCCTTGAAAGAAATCGGAAAACTGAAATTGTATACACCGAAATTTGAATTAGAGATTGAAGTAATCGTAAAGGCTGCTTGGAACGGAACACTGGTAAAGAATATTCCTGTACAGATTTCGTACGATGATGAAGAACGTGTTTCGCATTTTAGGAAAGTTCCTGATTTTGCTCGTATTAGTGTTTTGAATACCTGGTTTGTACTCGTTGCACTTTTTTGGATAAAGCCACGCGATTTGTATCGCAAATTTCGAAAAAAAGGAATCCGAAAATTCCTGAAAGAAGATGTGCTACATAGTGGCGACTCTCCTAAAAAGAAAGCTTTATCAATTGCATTGGGCGTTCTTATCGGCTTATCCCCTATCTGGGGTTTTCATACCGTTACCGTGATTGCCTTAGCGGTTTTATTTAAGCTAAATAAGGTTATTGCATTTGCATTTTCTAATGTAAGTTTTCCTCCATTTATTCCATTCATTTTATATGCCAGCCTAAAGCTAGGTGCTTTAATTACTGGTGAGGAATTGGTCCTTTCTAGTGACGAGATGACAGAAAACCTTGGCTTCATAACACATTTAAAAACGTATATAATTGGTAGTATTTCTTTGGCAATAGTGGCTGCAAGTCTTTTTGCTATAATCGCTTACTTCGTTTTGAAAATTTTCGAAAGCAAAAAAATAGCCATAAACAATGGGTAACTTCTTTTACAAGACATACCTATTCATTCAAAAAAATAAGTGGACGAGCCTTCTTGCACTTCTGCTTCTTGTGACTTCCCTTGGCGGAATTGCTTCTCGCATTGAATTTGATGATGATATCACCGCACTCATTCCCGAAACCGAGGACTCGAGAAAAATTCAGGAAGTATTAAAATCCATTGCTTTTACTGACAAGGTTATCGTCAATATTCGTCGCGAGGGTGAAGGTTCTATTGACGACCTAACCAACTATGCTTCGGAACTTTTAGATAGCCTTGCTGCGACTGGTGACACCTTTATCAACAATGTTCAAGGCAAACTAAACGATGAAGATTTACCGAATACACTGAATTTGGTCTATGAGAACCTACCCTTGTTTTTAGAGGATACTGACTACGCCCAAATTGAAGCAAAACTATCTAAGGATAGCATTTCCAAAATCACGGCCCAGAACTATAAGACTTTAATTTCTCCTTCGGGAATTATCGCAAAAAAGACCATCCGAAAAGACCCATTAGGACTTTCTTTCATTGCCCTAAAAAAATTGCAACAACTAGGTATCGGAGATGATTTCAAACTCAAAAACGGTTTCCTTTTAGACAAATCTGAACAAAACATTTTGCTATTTCTAACACCAACTCATGGTTCACGGGAAACAGATAAAAATACGGCGCTTGCAAATAAATTATATTCACTTCAAGACCTATTAAACAGTTCGTACGAAGGAAAAATCGAAAGTGAATATTTCGGTGCTGCCTTAGTTGCTGCGGCCAATGCTGCTCAAATAAAACATGATATTCAATTTACGGTAAGCATTGCCATGACGCTGTTACTGGTCATTTTAATTATTTTCTATCGGAAGTTGACCACGCCCCTAATTTTATTTACACCAACCCTAATTGGAGGTATTTTGGCCATCGCTTTCTTATATATATTCCGGACTAAAATTTCAGCACTCTCGTTAGGTATCGGTTCTATTTTATTGGGAATAACTTTGGATTATTCCTTGCATATTTTGACCCATATTCGAAATGGAAATTCTCTTAAAAGCTTATACAAAGATGTTGCTCCTTCTATTCTGATGAGCAGTTTAACAACGGCCTCTGCCTTTTTATGTTTGCTATTTCTAGAATCTCAGGCATTACAAGATTTGGGAATTTTTGCCGCCATAAGTGTTTTCGGAGCCTCCGTATTTGCGCTTGTTTTCATTCCACAAGTATATTCGACCACGATTAATAGTGATGCAAAAAAAACATTCTTAGACCGCATTGCCAGCTACGACCTACATAAAAACAAATGGGCACTTGGAGTTTTAGCCTTGTTATTGGTGGGTAGTCTTTTCACCTACCGAACAGTTATATTCAATCAAGATATCGCAAAACTGAACTACGAGTCTGAAGTGCTTATCGCAGCTAGAGAACGTTTAGAAAAATTGACGGATATCGGTTCAAAGTCCATTTACCTCTCCACCTATGGTGAAAATCGAGAAGCAGTTTTACAACGCAATGATTCCCTTTTCACGAAACTTCAGCAGCTAAAAGCGAATGATGAAATTGTAAGTTATAGTTCCATTGGTGCTTTGGTGCGTTCAAATAAAAAACAAGCCTCTAAAATTGCAACATGGAATTCTTTTTGGAACGCAGAAAAAATCCGAAGTACAAAACAAAACCTCATCGAAAGTGGAAATAGTCTAGGCTTTAAAGAGAATACCTTTGGTCAATTTTATACCCTTCTTGAATCTGATTTTACCCCTTTAGACATCGCTGAATTGGATGTGGTTTCTTCCTTTGCTGTCGATGACTTTATTGTGACAGATTCTCTATCTACAACAATAACTTCTTTGATAAAAGTAGAAGATGAAAACTTCGAAAAGGCAAAGGAAGCTTTTGCAGGAACTCCCAAAACGCTTTTAATCAATCGCCAGCAAGTGAATGAGTCCTTTTTAGGAACGTTGAAAAACGATTTCAATAGGCTGATAACCTATTCCCTTTTGGTGGTCGTCTTAATTCTGTTTCTCTTCTACCGGAGTTTATCCTTGACTTTGATTACGGCCATCCCCATATTTCTGACTTGGCTGCTAACCATTGGCTTAATGGGAATTCTAAAAATCGAATTCAACATTTTCAACATCATCATTTGCAGCTTTATTTTCGGAGTCGGCATCGATTACTGCATTTTCATCACCAACGGATTACTAACCGAATACAGAACTGGTGAAAAAGCACTTTCAACGCATCGTACATCCATAATTTTATCCGTTATCACAACGATATTGGGTATTGGAGCTCTTGTATTTGCGAAACATCCGGTGTTGTATACTATTTCTGTAGTTTCCCTGATTGGGATTCTCTCCGCTGTTTTTGTTGCCTTTACGATTCAACCTCTGCTCTTCCGTTTGTTTTTGGGAGACGCCAATAAGCGGCCTATTTCACCAAGAGTACTTGTCCATTCCCTCCTATCATTTGCCTATTTTGATTTAGGAGGATTACTTCTTTCCGTATATGGATGGATAGTTTTGAAATTGAATCCGAAAGCGCATTTGAAAAAACAATTGGGACTTCATAAGTTAACTTCAAAGTTTATGAAATCGGTATTGTACACGAATCCGTTTGTTTCGAAGAAAATCCGAAATCCCCATAATGAAACTTTTGAAAAGCCAGCCATGCTTATCGCCAATCACACTTCCTTTTTGGATATTTTAGCCATGGGAATGTTGCATCCAAAGCTCATCTATTTGGTAAAAGACCATGTTTACAATTCCCCAATAATAGGAAGCGCAGCAAAATTGCATGGGGCTTATCCAGTTTCTGGAGGTATTGAGAACGGAGAAGCATTTTTAAAACAAAAAGTGGAACAAGGTTTCTCTATAATCGCTTTCCCAGAAGGCGCTCGTTCTACAAGCAACAAAATCAATCGCTTTCATAAAGGTGCTTTTTATCTAGCTGAAAAATTGAAGTTAGATATTCTTCCCGTTATGATTCATGGAGGTTCTGAAGTATCCCCAAAAAATAGTTTTATTATCAGGGATGGTGATTTTTCGGTTGAAATTTTGCCCAGAATAGAAGCTGGCGACGTATCCTATGGAAAAACCTATAGCGAACGCCCAAAACAAATCGGTCAATATTTCAGAGGGGAGTTTCGAAAATTTCGAATGAGATTAGAAGGCAAAACCTATTGGCATAGCCTGCTTTTGCAAAACTATCGCCACAAGGGTTTTGAGCTTTACAAAACAGTAAAAGCTGATTTAAAAGATAATGCAGATAACTATAGAATTCTTTTAGAATACATAGGCGAGAAGGATAAAATTATACACCTTTCTAAGGACCAGGGCCAACTTGATTTACTTTTGGCACTGGATTCCATCGATAGAAAAATTTACAATTATTTAGAAAATGATAAGGCAAGGTCTATTCTAAAAAACAATTATTTAACGCATCAGTATAGTAAAATTACGGTAGTCGATTCTGTAAATGAGGCATTTGAAAATCAAGCAAACGTGCTTATTTTGAATCTTGATTCCATTGACTTGGAGTTACTCGAAAGTAACTTAAAAGATGAAATGAGTATCTTGATATTTCTTAAATCTGGTAACACAGATATAGATAAGCATTTTGTAAAAAATGGTTTTTCCATAGACAAACAAACAGATAATTTAACCATATTAACACGATAGTATTCCGAAATGAAAGACCATTATGACATCGTAATCATCGGAAGCGGAATGGCAGGTTTAGTAGCCGCGAACATCATGGCGCGTGAAGGAAAAAGTGTTTGTGTATTGGAAAAGAACAACCAATATGGTGGTAATCTGCAGACCTTTGTACGTGAGCGCACCATTTTCGACACTGGTGTTCACTATCTAGGTGGACTCTCAAAAGGTCAAAATCTCTATCGCTATTTTGAGTATCTCAATATTCTCGATGGACTGCATTTCAAACAACTTAACGAAGACGGCTTTGATATCATCACTTTTGATGATGATGAAATCGAATATCCTCATGCTCAAGGTTATGAGAATTTCGCTAAAAGTTTGACCCAACAATTTCCAGAAGAGAAAAAGGCAATTGTTTCATACTGTAAAAAGCTTCGCGAAATATGTGACGAGTTTCCCTTATACAATCTGCAAGTTGGAAAGCCTTATCAAAACAATGCTGAAATTTTCCAGCAGACTGCAAAGGAATATATCGCATCACTTACTGAAAATAAAAAGCTACGTTCAGTTTTAGCAGGTTCGAACTTGCTCTATGCAGGTGACCCAGATAAAACTCCCCTTTATGTGCATGCTTTGTCCTGCAATTCGTATATCGAAAGTGCCTACCGCTGTGCGGATGGGGGAAGTCAGATTACCAAGTTGCTTATCCGTAGGTTAAAAGAAAACGGTGGTGAAGCCTATAAACATCAAGAAGTAGTTGATTTCACCTGCGAAGACAAAAAAATAACTTCGGTGACCACCAAAAAAGGAGATATCATCAAAGGAGCCATTTTCATCTCAAACATAGAACCCAAAACTACATTGAAAATGGTTGGTGCGGAACACTTTCGAAAATCATACAATAGTCGTATTCAAGACTTAGAAAGTACGATTTCCGCTTTTAGCATTCATGTAGTTCTAAAACCAAAAACCTTCCCATATCTCAACAAAAACTATTATCATTTTAAAGATGCTTCCAGAGTTTGGCAAGGTCATGAATATACTGAAGAAAGTTGGCCTGAAACCTATATGGTTTCAATGGGGGTTCGCAAAAATCAAAATGAATGGGGAGACCAATTAACGGCAATTACCTATATGCATTACAGTGAAGTGGCCCAATGGCAAGACACTTTTAATACAGTTGCAAACAAAAATGATAGAGGTCAAACCTATGAGCAATTCAAAGAGGCAAAGACCGAAGTTTTCCTTAGGGAATTGGAAAAGAAGTTTCCGAATATCCGGGAATGCATTCAATCCGTATATACCTCAACACCTTTATCATACCGTGATTATATTGGGTGTAATCAAGGTTCGATGTATGGTTATGTAAAGGATGTGAATAATCCGCTTTTGTCATTTATATCACCACGGACTAAGATTCCAAATTTGTATTTTACAGGACAAAGTTTGAATATGCATGGAATTTTAGGTGTGACCATTAGCGGAGTCGTCACCTGCTCAGAAATTCTAGGAGGAGAATATTTAGTCAACAAAATTTTAGCAACCGAAACAGTGGACAATTCATAATATACATGTGTCATGAGTCAATTTAAAACTACTCCCGTACCCCGTGTAAAAAATATTTCAAAGGCTGATTTTATTGAACAGTATTACAAGCCGCAAAAGCCTGTTCTCATTGAAGATTTAACCAAGAACTGGCCCGCTTATGAAAAATGGACCTTAGACTATATACAAGAACGTTCAGGTGACCAGATTGTTCCTTTGTATAATAATGAACCTGCTAAGGACAAAGAGAGTGTTTATGCTCCTAAAAAGGAGATGAAACTACATGACTATATCGAAATACTCAAAACGCAACCTACCGATTTACGGATTTTCTTTTATGAACTATTGAAGAAAATGCCCAGCTTACTGGAAGATTTCGAGTACCCCGATATCGGACTCAAATTCTTTAAAAAACTTCCTGCTTTGTTCTTCGGTGGAGGAGAATCAAAGGTTTTCATGCACTATGACATTGACTTACCCGACAGCATGCACTTTCATTTTGATGGACATAAAAGTGTGACCCTATTTTCTCCCGAACAAACAAAATATTTGTATCGCGTGCCATATTCCATACATAACCTAGAATCGATTGATATGGATAATCCTGATTTTGAGAAGTATCCCGCTTTACAATATGCAGAAGGAATTCAAGCAGATATGAAACATGGTGACGCCCTTTATATGCCCAGTGGTTATTGGCACTACATCAAATATTTAGATGGCGGATTCTCTATGACCTTACGTGCATTACCCCGAAGTCCGAAGCGATTTTTAAATATGCTTTCGAATGTGGTAGTCATGCGTAATTTCGATAATTTTACGCGCAAGTACTGGGGCCAAAAATGGTTAGATTATAAGGATGAATTGGCCATTAAACGCACAGAGAAAAATTTAAAGCATACCTAAAAGGTCATGCTGAACGCAAACATGAAAATAAAAGGAGTTATAAAAATCTTTTCCTACTTAGGATTACTCCTACTCCTCGCCTCATGTGGTGTTTCCAAAGGGCTTGAAGACCGTCCCGATGTCACCAAATATGATGTAACCCTGCCCGAGCGAACTAAGATTTCAGACTCCACCTATTCCATCGGCAATAACTTTCTAACTAAAAATGAACAAGGCTTATGGGAAATGCATGTAAAAGGCAATCCCATGGAACTTGGTTTATATCAAGGAGCTTTGAGCCAAGAACTCTTTAATCAGCAAGAAGCTGTTTTCTTGAAAAAGATTGATGAATTGGTTCCATCGAAAGGATATCAAAATATTCTGCGAAAGTTCTTGGCCTGGTTCAATCGTAAAGTGTATTTGCATATTGATGAGCAATACAAAACTGAGATTTATGGCATCTCGCAATATGCTTCTCCCAACTATGATTATATAGCAGAGGAATATCCACGTGTACTTTATTTTCATGGGGCGCATGATATTGGCCATGCTTTACAAGATTTGGCTTTAGTGGGCTGTTCTTCGTTTGCTTCTTGGGGAGAAAACACCAAAGATGGTAAACTCTTAATTGGACGAAATTTTGATTTCTATGCAGGAGACGATTTCGCAAAAAATAAAATCATCGCTTTTATTGAGCCTGAGGATGGACATAAATTTATGTCCGTCACATGGGGAGGAATGATTGGCGTTGTCTCTGGAATGAACGACCAAGGATTGACCGTTACAATTAACGCTGGAAAATCACAATTTCCTTTAGTGGCTAAAACTCCGGTTTCTCTGGTTACTCGGGAGATTTTACAGTATGCTTCAACTATAGAAGAAGCCATTGCCATTGCCAAAAAAAGGGAAGTCTTTGTATCGGAATCTATTTTTGTGGGAAGTGCCAAGGATAAAAAAGCGGCTGTGATTGAAGTGTCTCCAAAAAACTTCGGAGTGTATGAAGTCCCGAATTCTAGCAATCAACTGATTTGTTCGAATCACTTTCAAAGTGCCGCTTACGCGGATGATGAAAAAAACCAGAACCATATTCTAGAAAGTCATTCGCAATACCGATATGAGCGCATGGAAGAGTTATTAGAAGAAACCGAAAAAGTGACTCCTAAGAAAGTGGTCGACATTCTACGAAATCGGGAAGGATTAGAAGAAGACAAAATTGGATATGGAAACGAAAAAGCGCTCAACCAAATGTTGGCGCATCACGGAATTGTTTTTCAACCAGAAGATTTATTGGTCTGGGTTTCTGGCAGCCCGTATCAAATGGGTGAATTTGTTGCCTATGATTTGAATGAAGTTTTTAAGGATGGAACTAAAGGAAATAACTCGGTTGCTAAAGCAGAATTAAATATTGCTAAGGATCCTTTTTTACAAACGGAAGCCTATCAAAACTATGAACGGTATCGTTCGCTGCGTGATGAAATTCAAAAAGCCATTTCCGAAGAAACCCATTTGGAACAAGAATTACTTTCAGAATTTACAACACTGAATCCGAATTTTTGGGAAGCTCATTATTTAGTGGGCAAATACAATCTGGATAAAGGTTATGACCTACTTGCCTTACGAGCATTTGTAGAAGCAGAGACTAAGGAAATTACTACTTTACCAGACAGAGAAGCGATAGAAAAACACATTAAGAAATTGAAACGTAGCTTAGGCAAATGATTCCAGAAATAGAGAAAGCAACCTCCGAAGAAATTAAGGCTTTTCAAGAAGACAAGTTGAAAGAACTCCTCAAGTATGTCAATGAAAATTCTCCCTATTACCGACGTGTTTTTCGAAACTATAAAATCCATCCTTCTGATATTAATTCTATAGAAGATTTAGCCAAACTTCCAGTTACCACAAAGGAAGATTTGCAACAATACAATGATGATTTTTTTTGTGTTCCGAAGTCAAAAATTATTGACTTTGTAACTACTTCAGGCACCTTGGGTGAACCCGTAACAGTTGGTTTAACCGATAAAGATTTAGACCGTTTGGCTTATAATGAAGCCATTTCTTTCGCCTGTGCGGGAGTTCAAGAAGAAGATATCTTACAGCTCACAACAACTATGGACCGTCGTTTTATGGCGGGACTTGCCTATTTCTTAGGAGTACGAAAACTAGGCGCAGGAATTATTCGTGTTGGTGCAGGAATCCCAGAATTGCAATGGGATAGTATACTAAAATTCAAACCGACGTACCTCATCGTGGTACCTTCCTTCTTGTTGAAATTAATTCAATATGCAGAAGCCAATACTATTGATATAAATTCCTCTGGAATAAAAGGAGCTATCTGCATCGGAGAATCCCTTCGTAATCAAGATTTTTCACTTAATATTTTAGCTAAAAAGATAAAAGCGAAATGGGATATTGAATTGTACTCCACTTATGCTTCCACTGAAATGAGCACTGCATTTACGGAATGCTCCGAACAACAAGGAGGACATCAACACCCCGAATTGATTATTGTGGAAATCTTAGATGAGGATAATCAACCTGTTTCGGATGGTGAAGAAGGAGAATTAGTGATTACCACTTTGGGCGTTGAAGCGATGCCCTTGCTCCGTTTTAAAACTGGTGATATTGTTGCCGGACATACCGACTCTTGTAATTGTGGAAGAAACACCCTCCGCCTAGGTCCTTTAGTGGGTCGTAAAAAGCAAATGATAAAATATAAAGGCACCACCCTTTATCCCCCGGCTATGGATAATCTTTTGAATGATTTTACAGAGGTTAAAGGTCATGTCGTCGAAATCTATCACAACGAAATAGGAACAGATGAAATCTTAATAAAAATATTTGCTCCAAAAGCTTCAGATAGATTGCTTTCAAAAATCAGAGACCATTTTCGTTCAAAGTTACGGGTGAGTCCGGCTATTGAAATCTGTTCACGTGAAGAAATTCAAAAACTACAAAGTTCGAAATTAGGTAGAAAGCCAGTTGGGGTTATTGATAAGAGGTGAAAAATAAACGTCTTTGCGAGGAAGCATGAAGTGAGCTTAACTCAGAGAATAAAGTTCAAAGCGACGAAGCAATCTGTTGAAATCGAGTCCCTAAGTGACAGATTACTTCGTCACCATAACCATCCTATCGAAATTTCGAAATCCGTTTGGTTCCTCGTAAAGACGTTCTAAATTCAACTAGTCAAAACAGAACAACCATCCATCTGATAAATCGTTCCAATTTGGATTTTCAGAATTGATTAATCTCTCTTTACGTTTTCTATTTCCTGCTTTTATCTGTTTCTCCCTTGAAATAGCCTGATTTATATCATTAAATTCTTCAAAATACACTAGTTTATCACAGTTGTATTTTGAAGTGAACCCTTTGAACGCTTTCGTTTTATATTGATAAACTCGTTTGACCAAATCACTTGTTACCCCAATATAAAGCACCGTGTTATTTTTGTTAGTCATAAAGTATACAAATGAATTTTTCATGGCACTTCTTTTACGTCTTTGCGAGGAGCTAGGACGAGTTTCATTCATTTCTCAATATTCAAAGCGACGTGGCAATCTGTTGAAAACGTGTTCCTAGCCTACAGATTACTTCGTCGCCGTAAACATCTTAGTAAAATTTCAAAAATACGTTTAGCTTCTCGTAAAGACGTTAATGGACATCCAACAAATACAAGCCAATTTTAATCTTCCAATACGGCACTTTTTCTTCGAAGTATTCGAAATAGGCCTTTAACCCCTCGGCTTCAGGTAAAGCTATTTTTGCTTTTTCAATTTGTGAAAGTTCTTCAGTAGTAACCAGCTCATGTAAATCTATTTCTTCCCCTTGGGCGTGCATTTTTAGCAAGTGGCTGTAAATCGTATTTTCAGTCAGTTCTCGTTTCGTAGCAATATCTGCAGGAGAAAGTCCCTCTTTAAATAAGACCCATGTTTGCTCATGCGTAGGGACTTTTGGTTTTACTGATTCTACGTGTGCTGCAATTTCTTTGAGAAAGATGTCTGCGTACTTTTCTAGTTTTGCTTCCCCTACTCCAGAAACCTCAGCGAATTCTGTTCTTGTTAGCGGTTGCTTGGCCTCCATATCTTTTAAACTGGCATCACCGAATACCACATAGGCTGGTACGCCTTGCTCTTTCGCAATTTGATATCGTAGTACACGTAGCTTTTCAAAAAGTCCTTTTTTATCTGCTTTGGCTCGAGTTTTCTTTTCAGTCTGCTTTTCAACCTGATTAAGAATCGCCAACTCTACAGGTTTTTTGTCATATAGAATTTCCTTGGCCAATGGAGTCAAAGCGAGACGACTATTCTCCCTGAAATTAATTTTTAAAACCCCTTGATTGAGTAATTGGATGATGTATTGCTGCAAATCTTGCCAAGAAACATCATTAACGGCTCCGTAGGTTTTAATACCTTGATATCCTTTGTCGAATACATTGGCATTTTGTGCGCCTCTTAGAACATCGATAACCGTTCCCATGGGTTCCTTCTCTTTCATTCGCACTACAGCAGAACATATTTTTTGTGTCAAAACGGTTGCATCAAAATACTTGGGAGGCGCCTTACAGATATCACAATTACCACAACCTTGAGTAACATGTTCTCCGAAATAATTGAGTAAGGCAATGCGTCTACAACTTAATGCTTCAGCATATTGTTGCATTCGTTCTAACTTGGCATACTGCACTTGTGCATTCTCACTTTCTGCAATAAACTTTCGCAATTGTACAACATCCGCATAGCTGTAAAAAAGTAGGGTATGAGCAGCTAAACTATCACGACCTCCACGACCAATTTCTTGATAATAGCCTTCTAGATTCTTCGGTAGATTATAATGGATTACCCAACGCACGTTGCTTTTATCGATTCCCATTCCGAAGGCGATGGTAGCGCAAATGATGGGTGTTCGGTCATTGATAAAATCCTCTTGCACTTGGGTTCGTTCTTCGGTGCTCATTCCGGCATGATAGGCTTTGGCATCGTATCCTGAGTTCTGCAACTTCTCTGCCAGCTTCTCCGTATTCTTTCGACTCAAACAATAAATAATGCCACTTTCATCTGAACGGGATTCCAAAAAATTGAGAATCTGTTTAATTCTGTTTTGTCCGGGTCGGACATCCAAATATAAATTCGGACGGTTGAAGGATGCCAAATGTCGAGAAGCATCCGAAATCGAAAGCTGCTCAACAATATCGTCTTGTGTAGCCTTATCCGCCGTAGCCGTCAAAGCCATTACCGGAATTTTCGAAAATCGCTTTTTCAAACTCCCCAATTGGGTATAGGCGGGACGAAAATCATGTCCCCATGAGGAAATACAATGGGCTTCATCAACGGCAAACAAACTGATTTTAATCTCATCAAAAACAGTATTGAAGTGTGCGATACTTTCCGGTGCTACATAGAACAATTTCAACTCACCATTCTTTAGCTGCTGAAAAATATCTTGTTGTATCTCTTGTGGTTGAGAACTATTGTAATAGGCTGCTGCGATTCCGTTGGCCTGTAGCACATCCACTTGGTCTTTCATTAAAGCAATTAATGGAGAAATCACAATTGCTGTTCCCTCCATTGCCAAAGCCGTTAATTGAAAACACAAAGATTTTCCTCCTCCTGTTGGCATAATCGCTAACACGTCTTGTTTGTCCAACACATCTGTGATTACTTCCAGTTGATTCGGGCGGAAATCATCATACCCAAAATGGGTTTTTAAAAGTGGTAAAAGTTCTTTTTTATGTTCGGTCGCGAGCATGGGTAAAGTTAGTTTACTTTTTTATTTTAAGATGGATTTGGCCTAATTTCTAGGGTTGAAAAAAACCATTCTTTATCGCGTACAATACTAATCCGATTCTATTTTTAATGTTTAACTTCTCATATAACTTATCCCTATAACCTTCTACCGTTTTTGGGCTTACAAACATTTTCTCGGCAATCTCTTTGTAGTTTTTTTCGCTGCAAGCATGTTTCATGAACTCAATTTCTCTTTCTTTAAGTTCTATTTTAATATTTCTGTTATTTAAGCTTCCTATTAGTAGTTTGGCAACCGTATTCGTATGATAATACCCATTTTGCAGTACTTCAATAAGAGCTTCTTCAAGTATCTCCTTTTTCGTGTCTTTCATTAAATATCCTTTCGCACCTGAGCGAAGCATATCTAATATCGTTTTTTCATCTTCTTCCACTGACAAAGCTATAACGGGCAAATCAGGATATTCGACATTCAGTATTTTTGTAGTTTCAATACCATTTAAAATGGGCATATTGACATCCATCAAGATAATATCCGGGATATTATCATCATTCTTCAGCTTCGTCAACAATTCCTTTCCATTCGAGCATGTATATAATACTGCGAAATCGTTAAAGACATTTACCAATTCAGTTATTGCCTGTGATAGTAATACATGATCATCTACGATGACTACTTTATAGCTCATAATCAATTTTGTTAAATGGCATATCTCATTTCTAATGTTGTGCCTTTTTCCTTCACCGATTGGATATCGAGATCAGCACCAATAAGCTTTGCTCTACTATTCATATTTTTAAGCCCTTGACCTTGTTCTTCATTTTTATGAATTCCTATCCCGTTATCTCTAACAATTACGGAAATAGCTAGTTTTGAGTACACTATTTCAACTACTAACTCAGTTGCTTGGGCATGCTTAATGGTATTCGAAAAGAATTCTTGTAAAATTCTAAATAATATCACACTAGTTTTTGAATCAATATCTATCCTTTCACCAGAAATAGTAAGTTTTGCATCAATAAAATTGAGACGATTAAATCGCTCTATTTCACCATGTATTGCTTCTTGTAAATCTAAATCACGAATGGTGTTTGGATTAATAGATTTAGACAATGCCCGTAATTCGTTCAATCCCTTTCCGATAATTTCGGAGACAGCTTCCATTTTTTTTGGGTCTCCCTGTGCATTCTGAGCTTGTATTTTCGCGAGGGTCATTAACTGACCTATATTATCATGCAATTCCCAACTAATATTTCGTAAAGTCTCTTCCCTAATTTCTATTTGGGTAGTTACAATCTCATGCTTGAAATGTTCTTCAGCTTTTTGCTGTGTTTCTATTAATTTGTTTTTGCGCTTCACAAAAATCAAAAACAAAAACACAAGAAAGCTTCCTAATAAAATCAGGATGACTACTGCGACAATTAAGATTCCTGCTTCCGCTTGCTCCATATAAAACCAATTATCAATAATACACCTTTTATTAATGTCGCAATGATTAGTATTTTAAACAAGTATTGGTATTCGTCTAATTGCGCAAAATAATTTTGTTTGATCTTGAATGGTACATAAGCCAAATAATATATGAAATAGCCAGTACATATCCAGAACATAAAATCGCGATGCACTCTAATAACTTTCTCCGAATTGAGTGTTTGGTAGAAGTATAATAATACACAGACTAATATTCCCAAACCTCCTATCATAAAAGGTATGACTTGAGCATTGGTATGGTAATCTATTTTTACGATTATTAATTCATACAACAAGGCCAAGATATAGGATACAATAAAAAATAGGATTGATTTTTTAAAGAAAGATTGCTCTGAAAACTCATAAAACAGCCTAAAAAGGAAAAGAAAATTGATAACATTAAAGATGTTCATGATAATCTGATTGTTGCCGACATCAACATATGTTCCATACAACAAAGACACAATCTCATGTAAAAAAACGTACACCAACAGCCAAATAAAATATTTGTAAAAAGAGTTTTTGAATTTCTTATAATAAAATAGGCCTACCAAGACCGGTATTAGTTGTACAAACAAATAATTATCAATTAGGTATTCGTTCAAAAACTCTTTCATGTTCTGCTAGATTATTGTACTCCTTTAGGTTTTTTTGGAGGCATTTGGGTGAACTCATCTAAATTCAACGAGGTGTCTGTACCTGATCCGCTTGCGCTTCTATTGCTACTACGGCTAATGGCATTCATGTTCATTTGGTGAAATTTTACCAATAAATTACTGTACTCGCCCACATAGGGTTCGTTAGCATTGTCAGCTTTTATAAAAAATGGTACGTGGCGTTGTTCTTCACTTAATGATTCTTCAGCGATACTATCATAATACGTTGGAGCTAAGAACATGGTTAAGCGTCCTCTTATATCCTCATCTAGTGGAACTGGTAATGTATCACTTTCTCTAGTACGAGCATTTCTCATTGCCTGTCTTTCTTTGCGCATTTGATCATTAAAAGCAGAAGTTTTATTAATCAGCAATTCATTTGGACCATTAGCACCTAAAAAAACTGCTACACCGGTAATTTCACTATGCGCAGAACCTGCTTCCTTGTTCTTTTGTTCTACTTCTTTTAAAAACTTAAGATAACATTCTAAAACTTCTTTTTTAATGATTACGAAATCCGTTGGTTGATACTCTTCGCCTATTGTGACGGTTCTTTCTATATTAAATTCTTGAACAGTTTTTATTGCTGGCTTTATTTTCTCATTATAATTATTGTATAAATTTCGAGAACGCTCTAAAGTTATCTTGTGACTACCTGTCTTTTCATAATTAGCGATACCGTCAGCACAAGTGCCAATACAATTCCCTGGTTCTAGTTTTATCGTTCCACATGAGGCAAGCGAAATGCTTACAAAGATTAATAATACATACTTTTTAATTCTTTTTAAATTTTTCATGATTTATAGTTTTATGGTTATGACAACAAATCTAATTTATAATATGATTGGTGCTAAGGGGTAAATACCCCTTTTCAGCAAAGTCAATTATCCTCTTTTTTTTAGGTAATAAATCATGATATTCTAGTGATTCAACTCTAAGAACAAAACCAATTTCTCCACAACTTTGTACCAACATTTCGAAGTGTAATTCATTAATTATAAGGCGAAAACCGAAAAGCCTTTGTTAAAGAGAGTAGGTCAAAATTAAATTCAAAAAGTATGTCACATAAAGAAAAAATATGCAATCCGGCATTAACCAGTCATATCGAAACGTGTCATGAACAACACAGTTATACCCCGTTGGTAGTAAATCGCGGAATATGGAAAGATATTCCGCAAAAACCGGGTTTAAAGTCGATCATAGCGTCTGAATTAGAAGAAAAAACTACTTCTATAGTCAGTGAACTAAAAAGCAGTTATAACAAAAAAGCACAAAACATTAAAAATGTTTTGAACAAAGTATTTGATAAAGAAGGTGAGGAAAGCATCAAATCTTCAATAAAGGTGGCTACGTCAGACTTAAAAAAGCCAACTTTTGAAGTTATTGACATCGAGTTGCAAAATCAATTGAGTAAATCAATTGAACTGGCTAAAGAAGATGCCATAAAATCTTCTAAAGGTTTGCTTGATGGTGCAAATCCTGAAAAAGCTATAGCGGTTAGAGAAGAAAAAATTCGGGAATTAGTCTCGAATTACGACGAAAAAGAAATAAAGTATAAGCCTATACCCTCTAATAAAGCGTATGAGTTAGAAGGTCTAGGTATGTTCTTTAAGGAATCTGTCTGTTATCGCCCTGAAGGTTTTGCTTATTCACCATGTGGAAAGGAAATTACAATTATGCCAGGAGAGGAAATAAAAGAAAGTAATGTTTTGACAACAATCGTGAAAGAAGATAACTCTGATGAGCAAACCATAAAACAAGAGTTTACTACAACAGATAAAGAAACAGATGTTGAAACATTTACCGACTCTTATGAAAAATCTTTAAAGAAAGAAACCGATATAAAATTATCTAGAGAAGCTAGCTTTAAAATAGGAATACCTATAAAAAAAATCTCTCTTGATTTAAGTGGCAAAGCTAACGGTTCTATAAATTTTAATAAAATCATTAATGAAGTCAATAAGTCAAGTCATACTAATACTAGAACTCGATTTAACGAAGTTGTTCGTAAAATCAATACTTCTTCTACAAATAGATCAAGCCAAAGTTTTACGAGTACTGACAAATACACACACATACGCAATTGGAAGAATGAAACAGATTCTCCACAAACCTATGTGAAACGCACAAGTTATTGTAAAACAAGTGTTATTCACAAGCGACACGATGTACTTCTAGCTTGGTCTGGCTGCATTGATAATCCAGCAAGAGATTTATGTACCCCAGACAATTTAGATGTAAGGCATGCAGAAGATTTACAAGCCATACGAGATAAGTGGAAATATGCAATAGTTCCTGCAGAATTCGGATCTGAACCGAAAGATGAAAATGTAGAAACTTACACTCATATAAAAGACAATAATATAGGTGGCGTTTGGTACAGACCTTCAATATCTCATCAAATTCGAGATGGATGGTTTTATATTGGGGATACAGCTGATGCACATGTTGATGCCTCTGTAAAAGTTGAAGGAGATCGCATAGAGTCACAACCATCACATGGAGCTACAGGTACTGTAACCTTTGTAACCAGAGTTGACACCTCTTTTACAAGAAAACCTATATACACAAAAATTTCGTTTAAAATAAGATCATTAGATGCTCAAAATTGGCACAATAAAGTAAACTCATGGAGAAATGAACAAGCGCAAAAAGAAATAGAAGAATTTTTAGCAACAGAAACAGAAAAGTTAAATAAATACTTAGCTACCGACCAAGCTAGAGCTTCAATGGAGAGACGTATTATGGAAGATTTCTACGGTGTAACTCCAATAGAAGATTGCTGTAGGTTAATTGCAAGGTTACGAAACCTATTTGATTTTGACAATATGGGATATTCTCTTTTACCTTCTTGGAATGAATTGGGTGAAGGTTGCCAAAAAGCATTTCCTGTAAATTTATATACGGCCAAATGTTTACACTTTTATTTACCTATTCATGCTGGAAAAGAAAGTGAAGCAATCTCGCTGTTAGCTTCTATAAATGCAATTCCATGGAGTCAACAATTAGCTCCTCAAATTTTCGCTTATGTACAGCAAATACAGAATATGCGAGCTACATTGTATAATAGACTATTTGACCCAACTGGATGGGATGCTAAATTTGATCAACCTAAAGGGTATGATATGACCAAATTTGATACCTCTGTTGAAAATTGGAGTGCTGAGCATGAATCAGATTTGAATTGTGAACTTTTAGGGGCATTTACAATTAATGTGCCTTGCGGGGAACGAGTCGACAAAAGACCTTTGTTATGCGAATAATAAAGTAATTGAAAAATATAAAGGCTGTCAAATGACAGCCTTTATTCATTTTAAGATAAAATACCGCATACTACTTCCCCAACATCAAAAGTTCATTACATTTTATCTCCGTAATATATCTCTTTTCACCTTCCTTCGTTTCGTAAGAACGATGAATCAATTTACCTTCTACAGCGACCTGTTTTCCTTTGACTAAATAGTTCTCAACAATCTCCGCGGTCTTGCCCCAAGCGACTACATTATGCCATTGGGTATCTTCTACTTTTTCACCTTTTGCATTGCGATAACTGTCAGTTGTAGCTATCGAAAATTTGGCAAGTTTACTACCACTTTCAAGGTTTACAATTTCTGGGTCTTGACCCAAGTTTCCGATTAACTGTACTGAATTTCTAAGTGCATTCATAATTAAGTAATTTAAGTGTCTGTCATAGTGCACAGACAGGTTTACAATTTGTTTTGACGAGTTCTTATGTTTCGACAGGGCAAACTTAGCTTGCGTTTCAAATTCTAATCGTATGTTAAACATTTGTATATGTTTGTATATGTATGCAAATGTTTATAAATGAATTAAATGTTGATAATAAGCAAATTATGATATTTATCTAGCAGTGAAAATAATTATGGAATTTACTTTTGTTATGGCATCTATATACAATGTGGGCGAGTAAAATAAAGTGAAGAACAGAATCCTAGAAGTGGATTTTTTGATTCCGCTATCGTGTGTACTCGCCACTAATTCGACTTTCTGTAGAGCACGAACCTTTTTAACGTCTTCTATACGGTAATATAGAATTTACGGAACATTAGAATGTAAAGAACGAATTAAGACTATTACCGTAGTCTATTTCTTTTTAGGTAACGCAGCTTTAAGTACATCGTCTAAAGTTGTGTTTATTTTCAACTTCTCTTTGTCCTTCTTAGAGCGTTCCTTTTTTACTTTAGGTTTCTTTTCTGACATATTGCAAATTTACCACATTATAGTGATGGTGTCTTTTTTATAATCTATAGATACATTGAAGTTTTTTAGGAATCCATGAGTTCCCAATATAGGTGTTAAGTTTTCTGTGGTGACTGTATACGCATGAGTGTCTAGCCTACACACTACATTCTTTTTTTCAGAATCTAGTATTTCTATTTTGAAGCCATGAACGTAAGTATCTATTCTCTTTCCAGATATACCTTTTAACCCTTTTTCAATCTTATCATCCTCCGTTAATTGAAATCCAATAGATTCAGTAATATAACTAGGTATTACGCAATAGTCAGAACCAGTATCAATTAAGGCATTAGTTACCCTTGATGCCCCTGTGTCAAAATTTATTAGTCTTATTGGAATTTTTGGTTTTGACCTTCCCTTCTCTTTTGGAAGGGGATAAGTGTGTTTGTTGTGGTACTGTGGTTTGTTCAAAATAGGAAATTATATCTAGGCTCTGATTCAAAGTCTAAGATATAATTTTTACCTGATTCGTCCGCTTCTTTTATAACTTCTTCACCGCGAGAACCTTTGCAGATTAATTCATTTGTTTCTATGTCTATAGCTTTAACTATAAACGTTGGGTCGGAAGTGTTAGTTTTAGTGGTCGCCATGTTTCTTTTAGAGCGGGCAAATGTAGTTGTTTTCCCCAAACTTCTCTAAAACTACAATAAAATATTTTGTTGTCAGACAATATTTTCTTAAAATGTTGGAACGTAAAAAACTTATTCCAACATGTTCCAACATTTTAATTTTGAACCAAGACCTTATAAGACAGAACACTCTCTGACCCTTCCAAAAACTGATTAAATCGTTCATTAGAAGTTAAACTTCTATTATTAAACCTCGCTGCATACTCATCCAAATAACGGCTAATATGCTTATCCGATACTTGATGGTACACTCCGTACAGACCACGCTTTAAGACGCTCCAAAAGTTCTCTATAGTGTTGGTGTGAACCTGACCTTCAACATAGATACTTAATGAGTGCTTAACGTTGTCATGCTTGTAGGTTTTCTTCAACTGCTTGTACGCTGCTGCTTCATCTGAATAGATGGTGCTATCAGCAGGAACGTGAGTTTTAACGAAATCTACCATATTGCGAGTAGTTTCTCCATCAACGTATTTCAAAGCTACTTTGCCATTGCGCTCAATGATTCCTAAGATGGTTTTCTTAGGCTTGTAGACCTTACCTTCATTTGTAATCAAATTATGGTCTCTTGAACGCCTTTTTGGAAAGTGCTTATTCTTCTCTTTTCCACCCACGTATGTAGCATCAATTTCAGTTGCATCTTTTTCTCCTAACATTTGAGGTGCTTTTTCTCTTAGCATTTCTCTAATTCTATGAAGTACAAACCAAGCTGATTTTTGAGTAATTCCTAAATCAATTGCAAGTTGTACCGAACTAATACCTTTCTTGTGTTCTGTTGCCAACCAAATCGCAGCGAACCAAACTTTAAGTTTAATGTTCGATTGCTCAAAGATAGTTCCAGTACGTACCGTGAATTTCTTACCACAACCTTTAGTGCTACATCTCCAACCTCTTTGAGTTCTACCAACAGTTACACAACCACAATGCGGACAAGCTGGCTCATCTCCCCATCTTAGGTTTTCGTAATACTCAATACAAGTTGATTCTTCTTTGAAGTAATCTAAAAGCTGTAAAAGTGAACTGAATTGCATGGTTGTTTTCTTTTGTTATACAAATATAATCGAATATATTGATATATTATAATATTTATACAATTATTTTCGAATATTTTTGCATATATTTGTAATATGGTTACATACAAAGAGCAACAGAAAAACAAGCACTATTTTGTATTGCTTGAAAAATCCGTGCCTTTAGGAACATTCGGAAGTCTAAAAAAAGTTGTTGAATTTTTAGATGGAAAAGATTGCCCCAGCTATTGGACGCTGGTGCGCAAAACCGAATACCCTATTGAATTTGCAGAGTATCAGGTCTATAAAGTGAAGCATCATTAAAAATAAATTGTAATCGAATTGCAAAAATATTTACATTTGTAATGCAAAAAGGGTTCACCGCTAAGATTCCCCTTTTCGGACTGTAAGTCAAAGGCTGTACTCTAATGAGAAGCCACACACCTTTAACGGTGTATATGTTTGCACTTTTCCAGTCTATTTACCCCTCGTAAAAGAAGTAAAGTATTTTAAGCACCTCATAAGGGTGCTTTTATATTTTAATTCGTTTCTGTTTCGGGTGAATATTTGAGGAGGATAGTTTCCACCATATTAGCGAAAGTCCTATTCTCTTTTTGAGCCAGTTCTTCCACCTTTTCGATGATACTCTCCTTAAACCTTAAAGTTTTAGATTTACTCTTTAATTCCATTGTATTGCCTTTTAATACATTGCGTTACAAATTTAGTAAAACCCTGTTAGTGTTTTTGGCGTGTTTCAAAGATTCCGTCACAAAGTTTTCAACTTTGTATGTTGAAATCTAGGTTCGCAACTGATAGGCGTTGACGTTAGCAATGAACGATATTTCTCGATGAAATGCACTATTCTTTAACATACCAAAAAGTATATTTAAAACATACTTTTTGGTTTCTATATTTTAGCTACTTTCTACGTAAGAATTTTTATATATTTATCAGCTAACCAAAAATTATTTCCCGTGGAATATCTTGAAATTGTAAATTCTGTTGTTCTAGCAATACTGGTCGCTTTATTTTTTATGCAGAACAAAGTTCTGAATAGCGTGAAAACCTTCTTTGAGATTTTTGACATAGAGAAAGTCAAGCAATATGTAAAGATGAATGAAGAAACAGTATTGGGCAAAGCAGCAAACCTAGTAGCTGATGATGAAAAAATGCGAGATATAATGCATGAAGTCACTTCTTCTAAGTTTGAAGAAATGTCTAAGTTTTATGCAAAAATTATGGGAGAAAGACTAGTCCAATCGGCTGTGGTGAATTACAAGTTTATAAAAGGAACAATAGCCGAAGAGGATTGGGAACGTTTTGTAGATGAGCAACTTCCAGAAAGCAAAGAGTTTCTTATGAAGATGCTTTATCCTGAAGATTCTGATAATACCAATTCTTAACTTCTTGATACGACTTCTTTGAAGCTAATCCATGCTTTAAAATGAACCCGTAGCGTTTATCAAATTCATCTTTCTTACCCCAAATTTTGTTGAGGTATTTTTTTATGGACTTTCTACTCGCCCACATTGTATATAGATGCCTTTGTTATGGCATCTATATACAATGTGGTTAAAAATTAATATTTAAACCCCTGACACAATTCGACATAAGCCCAAACTATATTTGTATCAAATAACAAAATCATGGACAATGCAAACACAAAAAATCGAACCCTTTCAAGTCATCGGAATCTCAATACGAACATCAAACGAAAACAATCAAACAGCCTCGGACATTGGTTCTCTTTGGGAAAGGTTTATGACCGAAAACATTTTACAAAAAATACCCAATAAAGTCAGTGATGAAATACTTTCCATTTACACCAATTACGAAAGTGACCATACCAAACCCTACGATACCATTCTAGGTTGTAAAGTCAGCTCGTTGGACATAATTCCCGAAGGAATGGTCGGGCAATCATTTGAGGGTGGAACCTTCGCCAAATTTGTTTCCAAAGGTGATGTCACCAAAGGTGCTATCTACAATACTTGGGTAGAAATTTGGAATACGGACTTAGATAGACTTTACACAGAGGACTTTGAAATCTATGGAGAAAAAGCAAAAGACCCTTCTAATGCTGAGGTCGATATTTTTGTTGCTATTCGAGAATAGCCAAAAGCGATTATTTTCATACTTTCAGGGTTAAATTCAACAACCATGTCTTTACGTATTTTAACTCTTCTTTTTTTCTTCGGATGTAGTATTGTTCTCGCCCAAAAACCAAAAGTCAATCAAGACCGACTTGAACAACGCATTTTTGAACTCGCCAAATTCGGACTCCAGGAAAACGGAGAAACAGAACGAGTAGCTTTCAGCGATGCCGATGTTGCTGCCCAAAAATGGGTGATGAATACTTTAACCAATCTTGGTTTAGAAGTGCATATCGATTTTGCCGGAAACGTCATCGGAACGCGAAAAGGAAAAAATGCATCCTTGAAGCCGATTTCTTTTGGTTCTCATATTGACCGCGTTCCCAATGGTGGGAATTATGATGGCTGTGTCGGGTCAATGGCTTCTTTAGAAGTACTGGAAGTTTTAAACGAGAACAAAATCACCACGAAACATCCTCTGGAAATTATCATTTTTTCCAATGAAGAAGGTGGCGTAATGGGCAGTAGAGCCCTTGCCGGTCATTTAGGAAAAAGTGCCTTGGAGGTTGTAAATTCCACTGGATACTCCATGGGTGAAGGCATCATGCGGCTTGGAGGTGACACCACACGAATTAAGGAAGTAGCTCGTAAAAAAGATGAAATCGCTGCTTTTCTGGAACTCCATATTGAACAAGGGGGAACACTCGAAAAGGAAAACATAGATATCGGAATCGTCGAAGGTATTGTCGGGCTCAAATGGTGGGAAGTTGAATTCACTGGCTTTTCCAATCATGCGGGCACTACTCCCATGAATGCCAGGCAAGATGCTTTGTTAGCTGCTGCTAAGTTTATCATCGCGGTAAACGAAATCACAAATAGTTTTGAAGGAGCTCAGGTGGGCACCGTTGGAAAAATAAATGCCGAACCTGGAGCACCTAATGTGATTCCCGGAAAAGTAATTACGAGTTTAGAGGTGCGAGATTTATCTTCAGAGGTTATTGAAAAAGTATATCATGCTATTGAATCGAAAGGGAAGGAAATCGCCAAAGCCTCCGATGTTCAGATTGAATTCCGACCGTTGGATACTACAGCGGACCCTGCAATTATGACTTCAAACATTCAGGATGCCATTGGAAAATCCGCAGAAAAATTGGGACTATCAACCAAAAGAATGCCAAGTGGTGCAGGACATGATGCACAAGATATGGCGTTGATTGCTCCTACCGGAATGATATTCGTTCCTAGCAAAGGAGGTATTAGTCACTCGCCCAAGGAATTTACCTCAGCGGCGGATATGGCCAATGGAGCCAATGTTTTATTACACACTATTTTGGCTTTGGATAAAAAATTATAGTCCAAAAGTCATTAAAACGAAATTTACATTCTTCCCCCTTTTAATCAGTATATTAGTTAACTCTTTTAACCTAAGAAAACACGAAAATGAAAAAAGGACTACTCGCTTGCGCTTGCTTGTTATTTATTTCTTTGGGATTTTCTCAAACCACTGAAGAAATTGTCGAAGCTATTCAAAAGGAAGCCAATGAAAATTCCCAACTAGAACAATTGGCCTATGAGTTAATGGATTTGAACGGACCTCGATTAGTAGGAACGCCACAGATGAAATCTGCTCATGACTGGGCCGTGAACACCTATAAAAAATGGGGCATTTCTGCCGAAAATCAACAGTGGGGCACGTGGCATGGTTGGGAAAGAGGTATCACTCATGTTGATATGGTTTCTCCACGAGTAGCATCCTTACATGCAACGCAATTAGCGTGGAATCCCGGAACAGGAAAAAAAGGAGTTACGGCTTCGTTGATAACACTTCCAAAAGTTTCTGATTCGCTTGCTTTTGCCAAATGGCTCCCCAATGTAAAGGGTAAAATTGTGATGGTAAGCATGCTGCAACCTACAGGAAGACCTGATTACAATTGGGAGGAGTTCGCGACTGAGGAATCCTTTGAAAAAATGAAATCCGACCGAAAAGAAATCGAAGACGCGTGGCGACAGAACATGAAAAATACAGGCTATACAAGTCGAAACATAAATGCTGCCCTGGAAAAAGCAGGTGCAGTAGGTATAGCACAATCCCGCTGGTCAAAAGCTTTTGGAGCAAATAAAATCTTTAGTGCAAATACGAAGAAAATTCCGGCGGTAGATATATCCTTGGAAGATTATGGAATGCTCTATCGGATGGTGGAGAATGGAGCCAATCCGACTATAAAAATTGTTGCAGAATCTAAAGAATTAGGAGAGGTTCCGACCTTTAATACGATTGCGACAATTCCTGGAAAAGAGCTTCCTGACGAATATGTGATTCTCTCAGCACATTTCGATTCTTGGGATGGTGGTACAGGAGCTACTGACAATGGCACCGGTACGATTACCATGTTAGAGGCTGCTAGAATTCTTAAAAAAGTATATCCGAATCCAAAGCGCACTATCATAGTTGGACATTGGGGAAGCGAGGAACAAGGTCTAAATGGTTCACGAGCTTTTGTGGAGGATAATCCGAAAATCGTGGAAAACATGCAAGCCCTTTTCAATCAAGATAATGGAACGGGTCGCGTAGTTAGACTTTCCGGACAGGGCTTTTTACACGCCTATGACTATCTGGGTAAATGGCTAGAAGCTGTTCCGAAAGACATCACAAAACATATTGAAACTACTTTTCCCGGAACTCCCGGAGGTGGTGGTTCAGATTATGCTTCCTTTGTTGCAGCTGGCGCTCCAGGGTTTTCTTTAAGTTCTCTTAGCTGGAGCTATTGGAACTATACTTGGCATACCAATTTGGACACCTATGACAAGATTGTCTTTGATGATGTTCGCAACAATGCTATTCTAACCGCTGTTTTGGCTTATATGGCAAGTGAAGACCCCGAAAGAACGTCTCGTGAAAAAGCAACTTTAATCGGTAAAAGTCGGCGTACTGGTGAACCTCTTACTTGGCCAAAGCAAAGAAGTCCAAAACGCAGGGGTGGATTGGATTAATAATTAATCCAAAATAGATAGTCCTACTTCAACCATTTCACTTAGTTTTTTAGGGTTCTTTTCTACTTTGGTCATGACCCGTAAGCCGCTAAAAAAAGTAAAAAGGGCAAAGGCTATTGATTGCGGGTTTTTGGAGGCTTTGATATTGCCATCATCAATACCATTCTGAATGTAAGAGGCAAAAAGGTGTTCGGTGTTCTCAGAATTTTGTCTTAGTTTTTCGCGTAAAACTTCATCTCCTGGGACTAATTCCGTAATGGTATTCACAACAAAACAGCCCTTTTGACAACTTTTTGTTTTGACATCATCGATTACCATTTGAAACAACTTCCGAAATCCTCTTTTTACATACGATTCTGAGTCAAATATGTCTTTCAATGAGGCGAGGCTGATATCTCTATAATTTTGAAAGGCTTTATCAAATAACTCATTCTTACCACCATAGGTATCATAGATACTTGCCCTATTGATTCCTAAATGATTTACCAAGTCCTGCATAGAAGTAGCATGGAACCCTTTTTCCCAAAAGAGTTCCATTGCTTTATTCAATACTTCTTCTTCATTAAATTGTTTCGTGCGTGGCATATCTGGAATAACTGTTCCAAATGTATTCAAAAAAATTATACCTGTGCAAATCCCCCATCTACCGGTATCTCTGCCCCCGTGATATAACTGCTTTCAGAAGATGCTAAAAACAAGGCCGTACTCGCTATCTCTTCAGAATTTCCAAACCTACCCAAGCTTATCATAGATGGAAAGTTGGCGGCCATTTGGTCAATATTTTCTTGAGGCACATTATGTTTCCCGTAAATCGGAGTATCAATAGGGCCTGGCGATATCGCATTCACTCGAATACCTTTGGGGCCAAATTCAGCAGCCAACGTTCTCGTCAAAGAACGCAATGCAGCCTTACTTGAGGCATACGCCGACATTCCAGGAAAGCCTTTAACATCAGTAACTGAAGTATTGAAAATAATACTAGCCCCTTCATTGAGATAGTTATGTGCTGCATTCACAGTAAACAATGGCCCACGTACATTAATGTTATAAACTTCATCGAAAATCTCCTCAGTCAGCGTATCTATTGTTTCTATTCTAAAGATACCGGCGTTTAGAAAAAGTACATCTATTTTTCCAAAGGTTTCAACCGTCTTTTCAATTAACATTTTGCTGTCCACAATACTTGAGGCTTCCGCCTTAACCAAAAGATAATCGCCATCAAGTTCTGCAGACAGTTGATTTAGTTTTTCTTGACTTCTACCCGTCAAGACCACTTTCGCACCCTCGGCCAAAAATCGCTTTGCAGTTTCTAAACCCATTCCACTCGTTGCACCCGTTATAATGGCTACTTTGTTTTCTAGTTTTTTCATTGTTATTCAATTAAATACAGTATTTATAATTTTATTTTGGAACGTTCGTTCAAAAACAAATATATAAATATCAGAACGAACGTTCCAAATAATTCTTTGTTTTTAACTTTTCCTTAAACATTTACCTTGTTTTGACTATCTTCAACAAGACTAATTTTTAACCGACTACACCAATGAAAACCGTACGTTTTATCCTTTTGTTTGTCTTTACTGCATTCATTAGTATTCCGAATCTGCAATCCCAAAGAAGAAAAAAGAAAAATACTACCCCAGTAGTAACTGTCCCTGATTCTACCTTTCACGGACTCAAATGGCGAAATATTGGTCCGTTTCGAGGCGGGCGAAGTGTTGCTTCCTCAGGAGTTGTCGGCCAGCCTATGACCTATTATAATGGCACCGTTGGTGGCGGTATCTGGAAAACTACGGATGACGGTTTGAGCTGGAAAAACATCTCCGACGGATTTCTAAAAACAGGAACGGTTGGTTCTATAGCCGTCTCCGAAAGCAACCCGAATATCGTTGTTGCTGGTATGGGAGAGCATGCAGCTCGAGGGGTGATGACATCTATGGGTGATGGAGTCTACAAATCTACAGACGCAGGAAAAACATGGAAGCATATTGGTTTGGATAAGACCAGACATATTTCTGACGTGATAATCCATCCCACCAATCCTGATATCATCTTTGTCGCAGCTCAAGGCGCTCAATATGGAGGAAGTGCTGAACGTGGTATTTACCGTTCTATGGATGGAGGAGCTACTTGGGAACGAACTCTTTTTGTAAACAATCAAACGGGAGCATCTGATTTATCGATGGATATGAAAAACCCATCCATCTTATATGCGGCCATGTGGCAACACAGACGCTATCCATGGATAATGGAATCCGGTGGGGAAAACTCTGGATTATACAAATCAACTGACGGCGGAAGCACTTGGGAAAAAATGAAAACTGGACTTCCGAAAGATTTTGGAAAAGCAGGAATATCAGTTTCCCGAGCAAATAACGAAATCGTTTATGCGGTAATAGAAGCAGAAGGCACCAAAGGCGGAGTTTATAAATCAACAGATGCAGGAAAAAAATGGACGCAAGTCAATAAAGACCGTATCAACATTGCCCGTTCTTGGTACTACATGGAAATCTTTGCCGACACCCAAAATGAGAATATCGTCTATGTCTTGAATGCTCCTGTGACCAAATCGATAGATGGAGGTAAAAGCTTTAAACCTCTTCCAACGCCACATGGTGACAATCACCACTTGTGGATTGACCCTCACAACAATCAGCGGATGATTAACTCTAATGATGGAGGTTCAAATGTTTCAAACAATGGTGGTAAAAGTTGGAGCACGCAAACCAATCAAAATACCGCACAATTCTATCGTGTGATTACCGACAATCTAGTGCCATATAATGTCTATGGAGGGCAACAAGACAACTCAACCGTTGCGATTGCCAGTCGCACGAATGATGCAGGTATTGATTGGAAAGATTGGTACCGCGTTGCAGGTGGTGAAAGTGCCTTCTTAGCCTTCGACCCAGACAATCCCGAAATCATTTATGGAGGTACCTATCAAGGAAATCTAGATAAATGGGATGCCAACTCTCGTGAGTCAAAACCTATTAAGGAATATCCTGAACTTGGATTGAGTATCGCTCCAAAAGATTCAAAATACCGTTACAATTGGAATGCGCCCGTTATCACTTCACCACATGATAGAAATACCATTTACCATGCTGGCAATGTAGTTTTCAAATCTACGGATGAAGGTCAAAGTTGGGAAGTTGTGAGTCCCGATTTAACCAAAAACGAAACCGAAAAACATGGTCCCGGAGGCGGTCCCTACACCAACGAAGCAGCTGGTGGCGAAAATTATAATACCATAACCTACATGGTAGAATCGCAACACGAAAAAGGGGTGCTATGGACCGGTAGTGACGACGGATTACTTCACGTTACAAGAGATGGAGGTCAGAACTGGGCGAATGTTACTCCGCCAAATGTTCCTGACGGAATTGTCAATAGCATTGAAGTATCTCCTCATGACCCAGCTACTGCATATGTGGTTGTGATGCGATACAAATCCATGGATTTAAGGTCACATATTTTCAAAACCAAAGACTACGGTCAAACTTGGACGCGAATTGTAAATGGCATTAAAGGCGAACACACCTTTACAAGAGTCGTTAGAGCCGACCCAAAAAAGAAAGGTTTGTTGTATGCCGGTACGGAAACAGGATTATTCATTTCATTCGATGATGGTCAAAATTGGCAACCGTTTCAGTTGAATCTCCCTGTTGTTCCTATCAATGATTTGACAATTCAAGACAATGATTTAGTAGCCGCAACTGCAGGGCGTTCCTTTTGGATTCTAGATGATTTAGGAGCGCTGCAAAATCTAGAGACCACAAAAGAAATGGTGACCATTATAAAACCCAAAGACAGCTATTTGATTTTCGGAGGAAGTAGCGATAAACCTAGACCTGGTTTGGGCTCAAATCCTAAAAGCGGAGTCACTTTTGATTATTACCTAGATAGAGATGCAGATAGTTTAGATTTAAAATTGGAAGTATTCCAAGGAGATAAACTATTAAGAACATATACCAACAAAAAACCAAAGGCATTTAAAACTTGGCCTGGCGGTCCTTCAAAACCGCAAGTCCTTCCGTCTAAACAAGGCTATAACCGTTTTACATGGAATTTCCGAAGAGAAAGTCTTCCCTCAATAAATAAGGTTTTTGTTTTTGGGGGTGACGCAGGCTCCAACGTAGGGCCTGGAAAATATACCATAAAACTTTCCTTAGGCGAAGCTTCTTCGGAAACTGAGGTGACGGTTTTGGCAAATCCGAAAGTTGATGCTGAACCAGCCGATTATGCTGAGCAACAAAATCTCTTAGAAGAAATTGAAGGTGCTCTTAAAACCATTCATGAATCGGTCAATGATATGCGCTCGGCTAAATCTCAATTGGAGACCTATGCCAAACTCTTGAAAGACAACGACCAGGCAAAAGAACTTTTGGAAAAAGGGGAAGCCTTAGTTAAACGTATTGTTTCTTGGGAAGAAAACCTAATTCAATCCAAGCAAAAAACCTTTCAAGATGTCATCAACTACAACAACAAATTAAATGCGCAAATGATACATCTAAAAGGCTATGTTGATGCTGCAGAACCTAAAGTTACAAAAGGTGCCAATGAGCGTTGGACAGATCTACAGAGAGATTGGCAAGTATATGAAACCGAACGGAAAGCTATTGTTGATGAGGAAATGAAGGCTTATAATGATGCCTTTAAAGAACTTGATTTGCCAGCGATAATAATGACCAATTAATCGTCTTTGCGAGGAGCTAAACGCAATTTCAAAATATCACATATAATAGAAAGCCACGAAGCAATCTGTAACTTTGGAACACGAAATAAACAGATTGCTTCGTCGCTTCATTTCTTATGCCAACATTTCACTAATTTGGCAGCTCCTCGCAAAGACGAACAGGAATGAATTTTACAGCAGACCAAACTTTTAAAAACCAAGATTACACCCAGACCCGCCTCCCAAAAGGCGAATATGAAAACTGTATTTTCGAGGGATGCAATTTTGAAAATGGATATTTAGACAATCAGAATTTTATGGAGTGCGAGTTTATCGATTGCAACCTCAGCAATTCGAATCTCGCACATACGATTTTTAAAGAAGTTACCTTTTCCCATTGCAAAATGATAGGACTCAAATTTGAGGATTGTAATGATTTTTTAATGGATTTCAGATTTGAGAATTGCACTTTAAACTTTTCCTCTTTTTATGGATTGACGCTAAAAAATCAATCGTTTATAAACTCTAAATTGATAGAAGTTGACTTTACCGAGACCGATTTAACGAATGTCAATTTTGACTCCAGCGATATGAATAGAGCTATTTTCAGCCAAACCCATTTACAAAAAGCAGATTTCACAAAAGCTCAAAACTTCAATATAGACCCCGAAAAAAATCTATTGAAAAACGCAAAATTTTCCAAAGATGGACTCCCCGGTCTCTTTAACAAGTATGAAATTAAAATAGAATGAGTGTCCGATTTGTGTGCTTGAACAGCGTCAATACTATATAGAACCGCCTCATCCGTTTACAAACGGATATTTCGTATATTGTTCAACTGGTAAATCATTCAAAATGAAAGCTTTTCTATTTTTAGTACTCTTCACAGTTTCTTGCAACGCACAAAACACCATGTCACTTAATGATGGGGAATCTTCACCTAATGCTTCCATAGAAGAAATTTTGTGGATGGAAGGTCATTGGAAAGGAGAAGCTTTCGGTGGAATTACCGAAGAAATTTGGAGCCCCCCACTGGGCGGTTCAATGATGTTTTCCTTTAAACACGTTGCAGATGGAAAAGTTACTTTTTATGAATTGGGGCATATACGTGAAGTGAACGAGTCTTTGGTTTTCGAATTAAAACATTTTGGCACCGATTTAAAAGGATGGGAAGAAAAAGACGAAGTGCAAAGCTTCAAGCTCATAAAAGTAGACGGGAATAGATTGTACTTTGAGGGCTTCACCTTCGAAAAAGTAAGTGATGCCGAAATCAATATCTACGGACTAATCAATCAAGGTGATAAAGCAGAAGAGGTAAAGTTCAATTACAAAAAACAATGAGCGAAAAGAAAAAATGTTTTGAGTGTGGTAGGGAACTCATGGGCCGGAGTGATAAAAAATTCTGCTCGGACGGCTGCAGAAACGCGCATCACAACAAAGTAAATCCAGCGGCCAAGAATCTCATTCGTAACATCAACAATCGCTTACGTAAAAACTATCGGGTATTGGATAGTTTCACCCTCAAAGAAGGCAAAACAAGAACCACGAAAACGCGTTTACTCGATAAAAACTTTGATTTTGACTTTATTACAAACCTTTATACCACTAAAAAAGGTACAACGTATTACTTTGTGTACGACTTAGGTTATTTACCTTTGGATAATGATTATTATATGATAGTAAAACGTGAATAGTCATTTTATGAAAAACCTACTATTTCTACTCTCCTTTTTATTTGTCGCCCAACTATTTGCCCAACATAGTTCAACTGTTACTGAAGATTTTAACAGTGATGGAACCGAAGACACACTAAGATGTTCTTATGAAATAGGCAGTAATTTTGGTGGAGCTGATTGTGAACTGACTGACGGAAAAACGAAAAAGAAATTCACTCTTACCAATTATGGTTGTTTTTGCGCTATTAAAAAACGTGTTTCTGTGAACCCTGAACTGCGAGAAAAAGAGAATGAGCACTTTTTTTATAATTTAAAAAAAGATGTCCTGCCCAAATTCAGATCCACTCCTGACCAGTCACTCCTATGGATTATTAATAGTTCCCTCAATTCGCAAAAGCTTAAAGAACATGAATATTTCGACTTGACATTCAATCCAAAAACGGCTTGGCGACAAGAAGAACCTGAGTTTCCGTCTACTTATTATATTCAAATGGGAGCTCGAACACTTTCCAAAATAATTCCAGAAGAAAAAACAACATCCGTCAAACCTGAATCTTCAGACCAAAGAGATTTTTTAATTTATTACGGAGACACCCATTTTTCATCAGAAAGTGGTAAAACAAAAGAGTTTATTCCAGTCGCTAAAAATAAGTCTTATGAAATTCTGAAGACAGCACAGGGGGTTATAGTAAAAAAAGACAATACCTATAAATGGCTGTTTGTCACTGATATGGATATTAACGCCTCCCCTCAAAAACTGAGGTGGTCTTCTATTGAAGAAGTTGTTTTACATGACAACTCGATTATTATTAGGCAGAGTTTAGCGCCCGACCCTGAGTACAACATTTATGTAATTGACATAGAAACCGGTTTAGGGGGTAGACTAAAAATAGATTTTGACTATTTACTGGAGAAGGGTATTGAAATTCCTGATTTGAAACCAGAAGAACGCTTTTCAATTATAGATGGTATGATTGTTATCGGAAAGAAAAGACATAAAATGAAATTTCCCCTAACCGAAATCAAACAAGAGCTTGAAATTCTCATTAAGGGAAATTGAATTCATTATAAAGGGGAACAATCTCCTTTATAGGGGCAAAAAAAGTACTATTTCCAGTTAGCGCCACTCAATTTAAGGGCAGCAACTACGATATCTTTACGGCTAATTTGACCAACTAAAAGTCCATTTTCCATTACCGGAAGCCTTCGTCGATTATTTTTATGAAAAACACCAGCAACATCGAAAATGCTCATATCACTAGGAATCGTTTCCACATCTTTCGTCATAAACTTCTCTACACTTTTATCCAGAATCGGTTGGTTGAAATACCGACTTTCTGAAATCTGTTTCATACAATCAGCTTCCGAAATGATTCCAACTAAAAAACCGTTTGAATCTAAGACCGGACCACCGGAAATATTGTATTTCGTAAACTGTTCCATCACTTCTAAGATGGACTGCTCAGGGGTAAATGTGACCAATTTTCTAGTCATATAATCAGTTACCAATATGGGCGCATTGTACTCCTTTTTCGAAACTGTTTTGGCTCTAGGGCCTTGAAAACTCTTGATTCCCATATCGTTAAGGTTTTAGGCTGTCGGGGCTGACAGACGAGGTTAATTACTAAATATAGCGAAAAATTCAATGCCTTTTACAATTATTCGACGTACTACTTCAAGGATTTTGAACCTTTGTAACGCTGATTATTCCCAGTAATACCATCCATTTACCCTAAAAATGCGCTTGGAATTTTATACTTTTAGAATTCCAACTTGAGCATTATGAAAAGGTCTTCCAAGATATTTACCCTTTTATTGATTGTCTTTGCTATTTACTGGAGCTTTCGCTCCTTAATGCCAGCGTATTCTGCGGATGCCAGCGCAGAAAAAACTTCTTTTTCCACTGATAGGGCTCTTGAACATGTCAAGCAAATTGCTCAAAAACCTCACGGAGTAGGCTTTCCTGCTCATAAGGAGGTTCGAGAATATATCGTTTCTGAGCTCGAAAAAATGGGCCTGGAAACTTCTATCCAAGAAGGATATACAGCAGGAGATTGGGCAAATTTAAGCAAGGCCATCAATATTCTGGCAAGAATTAAAGGTTCTGAATCTGGAAAAGCCTTGCTACTATTATCGCATTATGACAGTAGTATACATTCTTCTTTTGGGGCAAGTGATGCAGGCAGTGGAGTTGCTACTATTCTTGAGGGAATTCGTGCGTTTTTAGCAAATAACCCAAATCCAAAGAACGATATTATAATTCTTATTTCGGACTCGGAGGAATTGGGATTAAATGGTGCTGACCTCTTCGTAAAAGAGCATCCATGGAAAAAAGACGTTGGGCTAGTACTTAATTTCGAGGCGCGGGGCAGTGGCGGACCAAGCTACATGCTTATAGAAACCAATCGTGGCAATGCCAACCTAATCAAGGAATTTACAAAAGCAAATCCGGACTATCCTGTCGCAAATTCATTGGCCTATAGCATTTATAAGATGTTGCCCAACGATACTGATCTTACGGTTTTCAGAGAAGATGGTGATATCGAAGGATTCAATTTTGCCTTTATCGATGACCATTTTGATTATCATACAGCAAAAGATACTTATGAAAGATTAGACAAAAAAACTATGGCGCATCAGGGCAGCTATTTGATGCCACTACTGGACCATTTTAGTCAAGCTGATTTGACAAATCTGAAAAGTTTGAATGATTCTATTTATTTTAATGTTCCCTTTTTCAAACTGGTCTCTTATCCTTTTGAATGGATATGGCCTATGTTTGGTTTGGCAGTTCTTTGTTTTGTACTCCTTTTAATTTATGGATTCCGAAGAAAAGTATTGAATCCCACAGAAGTTGGCAAAGGATTTTTACCTATGCTATTGGCCCTAGCGATAAATGGAGCTGTCGGTTATTTCTGTTGGACTGTTTTGAAATGGATGTATCCTGCTTATAAGGATATACTCCATGGTTTCACCTATAATGGACATACCTATATTTTGGCATTTGTGCTTTTCTCAATTGCCGTATGTTTTTGGGTGTATAATCGATTTAAAAAGGTAGAAACTGTAAATCTATTAGTCGCTCCCATCCTACTTTGGTTGGTAATTTGTGGATTGGTGAGTCACTATTTATCAGGGGCGAGCTTTTTTATTATTCCCGTATTTGCAGTTTTAGCAGCCTTTATGGTGCTACTCAATCAGAAAATGCCAAATCCGTATTTATTGACCTTTTTGGCCTTACCTGCATTGTTCATTTATGCACCTTTTGTAAAAATGTTTCCAGTAGGTCTTGGACTCAAAATGATGGCAGCTGCTACTCTTTTCACCACACTTACTTTTCTATTGTTATTGCCCATCTTAGGTTTTTATAAAAAGAAAAAACGATTGGCTTATTTAGGTCTTATTTTGTTCTTCGGATGTATAATTTCAGCCCATTTCAATTCCGGTTTCGACAAAGACAATTCGAAACCAACAAGTCTTCTGTATGTGTTGGACGCGGATTCTAATAAAGCGAAATGGGCCACCTATGAAAACACCCTTTCCGATTGGACAACGCAGTACCTAGGAACTGATAAAAAATCCCCAGAAAAACTATCTAAAAAGACCATAAGTAGTAAATACAGTTCAGGATTTACCTATGTGTCCGAAGCTCCTACCAAAGAAATACCACAAATGCTCATAGAAAAGACTCGAGATACGATTATAGGAAATAGCAGGTTGCTGGACATTTGCATTACTCCAAAACGCAATGTAAATCGGCTTGAGGTCTTCACAGAAACTCCTCTTGAATCTGCAAGTGTGAATACTATCAAACTTTCAGACTACTACCTTGAAAACAGATGGCGCGGTAAACTCGTGACACATTATATAAGTAATAATGAGTATACCGATTTACAACTAAGTATACCCAAGGACTCAATTTTAGAACTCACTATTTACGAAGCCTCCAACGATTTACTAAGCAATTCTCAGTTTTCCATACCTGCTAGACCAGAGGACAATATTCCCATGCCCTTTATACTAAACGATGCCATTTTAGTTACCAAAACTATTCGCTTTGAATAAGAGAATCGGTGTTTTGGGTTGCGGTTGGTTGGGCTTTCCACTTGCGATTTCCTTAGTTCAAGACGAATACAAAGTACAGGGCAGCACAACATCAGAAGAAAAGTTAGCGCAACTTAAAAAAGAGGGTATTTCACCTTTTATAATTTCCCTTGGACAGGATAAAATAGATGGAGACGTTTCAGGTTTCCTTAGGGATGTCAATGTACTAATTGTAAACGTTCCACCTAAACTTAGAGGTCAAAACAAAGAAAACTATGTCCAAAAAATGCACTTGCTGCATGGGGAAATTAAAAAGTCCTCGGTTCAAAAGGTAATATTCGTAAGCAGCACATCTGTTTACGGTGATGTGGATGGCGACGTGACAGAAGAAACAATTCCCCAACCTTCCAAAGCATCAGGGAAACAACTTTTAGCTGCCGAAAATATCTTTCGAAATGATAAAGATTTAGACACAACAATCGTTCGTTTTGGGGGATTAATTGGTCCGAATCGGCATCCGGTTACCATGCTTTCCGGAAGACAAAATTTATCCAATGGAAATGCTCCCATAAATCTGATACATTTAAACGACTGTATTCGAATTATTAAGTCTGTAATAGCTGATTCTTGGTGGAATGAAGTCTTGAATGGGGTGTATCCAGAGCATCCTTCCAAACAAAAATACTACAGTTCCGAAGCTAAAAAGAGGGGTTTGCAAGCACCTGATTATTATGTCAATAATTCTCGAAAAGGCAAAAAAGTACACTCAGGAGTGCTAATAAATGTTAAAAAATTCGAATTTACTACAACGTTATAGTCGCTGTACACATCAAAAATTTAACATTTCACAACAAAGTCTCTATTTTCCTGTTAATGCAAGGTCCTTTTCATCGACTTACCCGTAACTTTATTATATAATTAAAACGTTTTGCCATGGAAAATTCAAATTTAAAAGGGCGAATTCTAATGGAAATGGAAGATTTGATTGCCCAAAGTTGTCCCAAGCAAAAAGTTGCCCCAGATTACGAAACTCTGCACGTTGCAATTTTAAAAAAACATTACAATGCAGCAGATGTTTCAATTGATTACCACCGAAGAAGGGTGGAAATGGAACTTGTAATGGACGATAAGGATTATGACCCCAAAACGGTCAATCTCTATATGCCAACATTACATGTGAATCTTTGGTTCAGAAATCTACGCGACTTTCTAAAGTCATGCATAGACTATGACAATAAGAGCCTAGCTTTTTATGCAAGTTTATTAAGTTCTTACACCAATAAGAACTTGCCGTTGATGACGGCTTAAGTAACAAGACCACCAAACCAATATAAGAGAAATGCCCATTTAGGGCATTTTTTTTGCCTTATACCGAGATCTTAATTCTTTAAAGGTTTTATTAACAGCTTACTACGAATAAATTTTATAGTTTAGCGCACCAAAATCAATAAAACTAATGAAGATGAAAAGAGTTTTTTTTGTGCTGATAATTTCCATAGGTTTCCTTGGGAGTGCACAAACCCAAAGTGAATTACAAAAGCATTACGAATCTTTTTACAAAGAAATGCGCTTACAAGGAGATATAAATGGAGTAATCAACGCAATTACTCATTTAAATATCATTGCGCCTTCTCAGGCTCGCAGAGATACATTGGCATACATATACGCAAATAACAATCAACATTTACAGGCGTTAAATACTATTGGAATTGAAAAGAATGATTCAGATTCAGATTTGTCAGTTCAGGTAAAAGCTGTTTCTCTTAAAGCACTCAATCAACCTAAAAGAGCTGTTGAGCATTTTGAAGTTTTATTTACAAGAAATCAAAATCCATATTTGGCTTATGAGTTAGCTGATCTCAAAATTCAAATAGGGGATATCTCTGGAGCGGAAACCAATATCGAATATGGTATGGCTAATGCAAAAGATGATATGAAACACGCTTTCTATGAAAGACAACAACCCTATGAAGCTTCTCTTAAGGCAGCTTTTTATCACTTAAAAGGACTCATGCAATTCAACAAGGATAAAAATAATATTGATGCGGCCATAGCTCTCATCGATGAAGCTTTAAAAATCGACCCTAGTTTTAATTTAGCAAGCTTAAGCAAGCAGGCACTTACTACTAGAAAAGAACAGCCAGTTACTGAGACTAAGAACTAGTTTGTTGCAGCAACAAATAAAAAGGCGGGCTATAAAAGCTCGCCTTTTTTATTTAGAAAATTCCAGTTTTATTTTTCCTCCGATTCTAAAAGTGTTTTGAGATCTAATGTATTGCTCGTAATTGAATTCATTTGATTTAACATAGCATTATAAGTCTCAATCATTTCTAAAACGGATGTTTGAGCATCAATACGATAAATTAAATCGCCCTTGGTTTTCAAAACAAAGGTGTGAAAGACCTTTTGTCTACTCTTTATTTGAGGTTTATCAAAAGCTTCAGGGTATTTAGAATCTTCCAAAGCCTTTTGCTTTTCGATCAAGTCTTCTAATACCAAGCTCAAATCTTCTGTATTGCCAATATTGTAAATAGCATCAAAGCTTGCTTGCAAAGCGTTAAAAGCCACCCAATCCTTTGTTGCTTCAGTAGTTTTGGGATTCAAGACTGTTTTCTTTACCCATTTTTCAGTTTGCATTTCAAAAGATGATGCATCCTCCGTTGTGGCTTGATCATTGCCTCCTTTGCAGGAAAGCAAAAGCATCAGAAAAACATACGATACAACTATTTTGCTCATGTGGCGAATGTACAAATTTTAATAAACGGTATCTTTATACCAGAATTCATTTAACTCGATTTTAATGCAAAAAAATATTTTAATCATTGGTGCTTGCGGACAAATTGGAACCGAACTAACCTTTACCTTGAGGGAAAAACATGGACGCGATGTTGTAATTGCCAGTGACATCAGAGAAGGTAATGAAAACCTAGTAGGTTCTGGACCCTTTGAGCTTTTGGACGCTACCGATTATGATGCACTTGAAGAACTAGTAGCTTACTATGAAATCGACGAAGTTTATCTTATGGCTGCTATGCTTAGCGCAACCGCAGAAAAATTTCCTATGCGTGCCTGGAACCTCAATATGAATTCCCTTTTCAACGTTTTGAATTTAGCGAAAGAAAAGAAAATTTCAAAGATCTTCTGGCCTTCTAGCATTGCTGTTTTTGGTCCTAATACTCCGAAGGAAAACACTACTCAAAACACTATTATGGAACCTAGCACAGTTTATGGTATAAGCAAACAATCAGGTGAACGATGGTGCGAGTATTATCACAACAAATTTGGAGTCGATGTCCGTAGTATTCGATACCCAGGATTAATCAGCTGGAAAACAATGCCTGGTGGTGGCACGACAGATTACGCCGTAGAAATTTATCACAAAGCTCTTTCAGAAGGAGTTTATACCTGTTTTTTAAGTGCAGAAACAAACCTACCCATGATGTTTATGGATGATGCCATTCGAGCCACTATGGAGATCATGGAAAGTGATTCAGAAAAGATCAAAATACGTTCAGCTTATAATCTTGCCGCAATGAGTTTTACACCTTTTGAAGTAGCGGCGAGTATTGCTACTCAAATTCCAGAATTCAAAATATCTTACGAACCAGATTCTCGTCAAGTAATTGCCGATTCATGGCCAAGCAGTATTGATGACTCAGAAGCCAGAAAAGATTGGGGTTGGAAGTCTGAATTTGATCTGGAGAAAACTACATCAGAAATGCTTAAAAATCTATCCAACTAACAACTATTATATTTTAGTCATTCTTAATATACTGTTATTCAGTATTTTTACTGTATAAATAATACTATTATGAAACATTCAAGAATTGTGAAATTAACTTTAATTCTTGTACTCTTTGTGGTAACCACAAGTGTTTTTGCCCAAATAACAAAGGGAGTATATTTATTTGAAGATGGGAATGTACAACACGAATTGAAAGTAGCCGAAAACTATGTAATTCATTCCGTCTATGAAAAATCACCTGCAAAATTTATCAAAACATTAGGAGGGCTTTATACCACGGAAAATGACCATTTAAAACTCAAGTTAGAGTTCAATTCAGACTATCAAAAGGATTCTTTGAAGACTTTAGATATTCCGATGCAACTTGAGGGCAATAATTTGGTTTTAGGTGGAGAATCAAAAATGGTCTTTGAACCGCAAGAAGTTAATGCTCAAGATTTAGATGGAACGTGGCTCTTTGCAACTCGTGGCCCAGATAAAGGTCAAGAAAGACGAGGAGATTCCAGGGCAAGAAAAACGCTGAAATTTTTGCTGAATGGACGCTTTCAATGGATTGCCTACCATACGGAAACTTTCAAATTTTCCGGAACCGGAGGCGGAAGTTATTCAGCAAAAGATGGTGTTTATACTGAAAATATCGAATTTTTCTCTAGGGATAATTCACGGGTGGGCGCAAGCCTGGAATTCAATTACGAAGTTAAAGGTGATGATTGGCACCATACTGGAAAGAATAGCAAAGGAGAGCCCATGTACGAGATTTGGGGGAGAAGGGTCAGTAGTCAGTAGTCAGTAGTCAGTAGTCAGTAGTCAGTAGTCAGTAGTCAGTAGTCAAAACTACTTTTCTGAAATTACCTTATTCATAGACTTCAACAATCATTTCGACCTCAACCGCCATATTTCCCGGTAATGATCCCATTCCCACGGCTGCTCTTGCGTGTTTTCCCTTATCTCCAAAAACAGCGACCATTAAATCTGAATACCCATTTACCACTTTCGATTGATCTGTAAATCCTGGTACGGCATTCACCATTCCCTTTACTTTCACGATGCGTTTTACCTTATTCAAATTTCCTAATTCAGCCTTTAAAACCGCCAATTGGTTAACACCTGCCCATCGTGCGGCCTCATAACCTTCTTCAATGGTTAAATCGGCTCCTAGCTTTCCAATAATATTTTTTCCATCAGCTTTTTTTGGACCCTTTCCAGCCAAAAATACAAGATTACCGGTACGTACAGCATGAACGTAATTTGCAACAGGGGTTCCAGGCGTTTGCAGCTCGATACCTAATTCTGATAATTTTTCTTCGGGATTATAGCCTGAATCTATTTCTTCGGAGGGAACAGTCTCCTGCTTAACTGCAGATTTTTCCGCAACCGTATTACAAGAAAAAGCAACCAAAACTAGAATTAATACATATACGTTTTTCATAGGTTTAAAATTTAAGATATATATTGATTAGAGGTTTTTAAGGTACGATTTTGTGATAGCCCTAAAATAATTCTTTGGACACTTATTCTTCCAAAGGATGTATTTTTAATAGTTCTTCAGGGGAATAAAAGCCTTCTTTATTTTTGGTTTCTTCCCTCACTTTTTTCACCATTTCAGCTGTTACAGCAGGAGATTTGTTACCATGTGCGTTACGCACGAACGTCAAGACTGCCGCCACCTCTTTATCATTCAGCATACCTCCATAAGGCGTCATCGGCACCTGCCCTGGGTAGGTTTCACCCATCAATTCCAATGGGCCCATAAGTCCGTGCAGCGTTAATTTTATTAAGCGTTCTTCGCTTCCTAAAACCCAAGGTGATTTCGCCAAAGGTGGGAATTGAGATGCACTTAGCCCTTTACCATCGGGTTGATGACAAGTTATGCAAAAACCTTCTCGATTGTAAATTTCCTCGCCCATAACAAAGAGTTCTTTTTCGGCACCTTCTAAATCAGTTTTTGTTCCTTTCGTTTCTGGGTCCTGATCGATATTCACGTCTTGAATATGAGCTAACGCAGCTTCCAACGGTTTTTCCATCCAATCATCCAAAGGCATTTGACCAGCGGTTTCTAATATGGGCAGACCTTCCTCTTTATCTAACCAAGAAGCGGAAACAAATGCCTCAAGTCGAACTCTTGGATTTTCATCTTTTACGGCAGCCATTAGCAATTCCGCTTGATTGGGAATCTGATGCCCTGAATAGCGGAGAACCTTTACGGCGGCAGCTCTTGCTCTAAAATCTTTAGCATTCAATAGTTGTTGCAATAAATCCTTATCTACTTTATTCAATCCCCAACTAACCCAAAGGGCTTCTAAAACATGATGCTCATATCTAGAATCATTTTTATCCAAGACGTTAACCCAATCTTTCAACTTAGACAATACCTCTTCTGAATCCCTTGCCCGTAATTCTCTTTTTGTACGGTAGCGTGATCTATATTCAGGAAGTTTCAAATTATCCAATAGCTCATCAATACTGGCATCAACAATCTTTGCGGGCTTTACAAGAGGCCTTGACGGATACGTAATTCGATAAATTCTCCCATGTTTATGATCACGCAAAGGGTCACGTGCATTGTGCTGCATATGACCGACCAATACATTGTGCCAATCAACGAAATACAATGATCCATCAGGAGCAAATTCCATGTCCACCGGACGGAATTTTGTATCACTCGACACCACTAAATCTTGACGGTGTTTACTGACATATCCTGAACTATTCGGATCATCAACCATAGTGTGCCGTTTGGTCCCTAAAAAGCCTATGGTATTGTGAATAATAAAATCACCTTGAACCTCATCAGGGAAGTGACGGCTTGAAATGAATTCCAAGCCGGAAGTTGGCCGGACTCTATGGGCATCCTCAATCAAATTTTTTGGCAGTGGGGATGATTGTCCATATCGAGGCTTAATAGTCCCTGGCATCATCCAAGTCATATCAGGGCCTGAAGTATGGGCAAAGAAATTTTGTCCCCATTCGTCAAATGCGATTCCCCACGGATTTGGAATAGGCAATTGCGCTGTTCGTTCTAAATGATGTCTTTGTGGACTGTAGCGATAAAATCCCCCATTTGTAGCTCGAACGGGGCCATAAGCCGTTTCCACATTGGTATGAAGAAAAACACCTTCTCCCATATAAATTGCTCCGGATGGATCCGCTACAAATGCACCAGCAGTGTGATGGGTATCATGATCGTCGAAACCACTCAAAATAATTTCAGTTTCGTCTGCCTTATCATCTCCGTCAGTATCTTTTAATAAAACCAGATTTGTTCCCTGGGAAACATAAACTCCCTCTGGCGCAAATTCAAAACCGATAGTCAAATGCAAGTCATCTACAAAGGTCGTTTGCTTATCAGCCTTACCATCATTATCGGTATCTTCAAGGATGATTAATTTATCGTTAGGTTTACTATCTCCGGGTAAATAATGTGGATAAGTTGGCATCACCCCTATCCAAAGTCTTCCTTTATTGTCAAAGGACATTTGCACCGGATTCGCCAAGTCAGGAAATTCCTTTTCGGAAGCAAACAATTCTAGCTTATAACCCTCAGGAACCTTAATTCTATTCAAAGCTTCATCACCATATAAATACCCTTCTGAAGCATCACCTTGGCCCTTGTTGTAGTTGGTTTTTACGGGAGGAAGTTCTCTAGTTTTGGCATCTGCGGCAACTAAATCCATTATTTTTCCTTGGGTAGCCTCCCATATCGCTATATCTCTAATCTCTGTCATTTGACGAATCTTTTCTTTTTCAAATGGATAGTTATCCGGACCAAAAGGGTCATATCTTCTTCCCCAAGCATGTACACCATTTGGAAGTTTTATCTCGTTGAGCCAGAACCAGTTTTTTTCCATGACGGCGTCATGAACCAACTGTCGATTTTCCTCAGCTTTTTTATCCGCTTCGCCGAAAACTACATCCGCTAAAAATTTGCCAAATTTCCGATGGCCAAAATCATTCAGTTGAAAACCATCCGCAGTTAAATCTTCAAGTTCAGAAACAAACCATTTCGAACTGGCATCAAAAGCATCAACATATAGTACACTATCTTTCGCTGCGACTTCTTTCATCGCTTGCGAATACAAGGCCAAGTTTTTGTTTTCTTTTTTCCCATCTGGCAAGTCCAACTTTGCAGATAAGTCTTCGAAAGCAATTGGAGAAACCAAGGCAAGCTGGGGCGCTTCTAAGCCATTGTATTTTTGGCTTTTCGTGTACGCTATAAAAGCATGTAACTCATCCTTGTAATTCTGCAATCCGGCCTCACCTTCAAAAGATTCGTTATATCCAAAAAATGCAAGGATTATATCAGCTTTTAAATTGGTTAGCCATTCATCCTCAGTTGGAAAAAAACCTTCACTTCCTGACTTATTTGCAAGTTCAGTATAGAATTTTTCAGCTCCCGGAAATGCCCAAGGCGTATTTCTTGAAGAATGTGGACGGAACCCTGGCGTATTTCCTGGGTCCGCCATATTTCGAATAAATAACGTGCTGTCCGGATATCTCAAATGCATCTCCGTCTCAAAATGACCAAAATTTAGCATTCGAGAACCGAGATTATTTCCAATTAAAACAATATGGGAGTCCTTTTGTATAGATAGTGTGCTGGTATCTTTTTTATTGCAACCAATCACCATTGTCAAAATAGTAATACTAAGAACCCACTTCCCTATTCTACTATTACACATATATCTCATATTCTAAAGCTAAGGAATTCAATTTAACCAAAAATCACTTCACTTTTTAATTTTGGCAAACTCAAATAAGAATGAACATTTAACAAATTAACCTTCAAGACTGGGGGAAATTATTATGATAATAGCAAAAAAGTGACTAAACTTATAGGCTATAATAACTTTCAAAGTTTTAAAAAAATCCATTTGGATAAGAATAACCACGAAATATAAATTTTAAAAGATATGACCAAACAAGTAAACAAAAGCCAGATTTTTACTGCAGCATGTATTGCATTGATAGTGACAGCAATGACCTTCGCCATACGGGCAGGTATTTTAAATGACCTAGGTGCTCAGTTCAAAATTACCGATACCCAATTGGGCTGGATTAATGCCTTAGCAATTGGCGGTTTTCCTATCGCTACAATTTTTGGAGGACTATTATACAACAAGCTTGGGGCCCGAAAGCTTATGATTCTTGCTTTCGTATCGCATTTAATAGGACTTACGATGACAATTTTTGCTGGTGGATTCACCACGCTTTTAATTTCTTCGTTTTTAATTGGCTTTGCAAATGGTTCGGTGGAAGCAGCGTGCAACCCTCTTGTTGCTGACATGTATACGAATAACCGAACTGCAATGTTGAACAAATTTCATGTATGGTTCCCTGGTGGACTTGCTATAGGAGCACTTGTTTCTGAAGGTATGACCTATATGGGTCTAGGTTGGCAAGCGCAAATTGCAATCATGTTCGTTCCGACACTGATTTACGGTTTCCTCTTTTTCAAACAGAAATTTCCAGAGAGTGAAAATATTGAAACTAATACCTTTACTAACATCAGATCTTTAGGCTCCGTTTTGTTTATTTTCATTGCCTTTTGTATGACGCTATCTGCTACAGCAGAACTTGGCGTACAACAATGGGTAGAAAAAATATTAGGTAGTTCAGGAGTGCATCCAATGCTTATCTTGGCAATGGTAACAGGTATTATGGCCATAGGACGTTATTTTGCAGGGCCGTTAATTCACAAACTTAATCCTATTGGTGTATTATGGATGTCAGCAATAATTACAACGCTTGCTGTCTATTCAATGAGCATTGCCGAGGGACCTATGATTTATGTTTCGGCCATTTTATTTGCTCTAGGTGTTTGTTATTTTTGGCCTACCACTATTGGTTTTGTTTCAGAGTATTTACCCAAAACAGGGGCATTGGGAATGTCGCTGGTTGGTGGAGCCGGAATGTTTGCAACAGGCATGTGGCAGCCCGTGATTGGATCTTGGCTTGATAAAGGTCGTGAAGCGGCATTGGCTTCTGGTGAAACTGCCAAAGCAGCGGAAATCATTGCTGGTAAAACTACTTTAAGTTATATGGTTTATTTTCCACTTGCTTTAATTATTCTCTACGGAATCTTATTTATGGTTCGAAAAAAAGTTGAAGAACAAAGGGTGGTCAGTGTGCAGGAATAGTATTTATTCAGACTTTACGTAATAAGAATTCTAAAGACGACCTCCTTTTTTATAAAAGGGAGGTCGTCTTTTAATATATAAATTTCATAATTGCAGACGACAATCTCGAAATATAATATCACATACCAATGAAAAAAATCATAACCCTTTGCATTCTCATATTGGCCTTCTCCTGTAAAGAGAAGAAATCTGAAGATGGCACAAAAATAAAAACAGACGAGCCGAAACAATGGTTGGTTTTCGAGGGAAACAATTCAGATGCAAAACACATTGTTTTGATATCTGGGGATGAAGAATATCGTTCTGAGGAGGCGCTGCCGCAGTTAGCTAAAATTTTATCTGAGAGACACGGTTTCAAGTGTACCGTTCTTTTTGCACAAAACCCAGCAAAACCGGGAATTGTGAATGCAAACTTTACGGAAAACATTCCAGGTTTATCCTCTTTGGGCACTGCAAATATGATGGTTATTTTTACTAGATTTCGAGCATTACCTGACGTGCAAATGCAACACATTGATGACTACTTGAAAAGTGGGCGACCTGTTTTAGGTATTCGTACAGCTACACACGCTTTTAATTTTCCTGAGGATTCCGATTCCAGCTTCAAGCACTATGGAAACTATTATTCAGGAGATCTTGAAGAATGGACCGATGGTTTTGGGCGCGTAGTTTTAGGCGAAAAATGGATTAGTCATCATGGTCATCACAAACATCAAAGTACTAGAGGAATTATCGCTGAGAATTTCAAGTCTCAAGAAATTATGAATGGACTCATCTCTGGAAATATTTGGGGGCCAACAGATGTATATGGAGTTCGTCTTCCTCTGCCCGGAGATAGTCGACCTATACTTCTAGGGCAGGTCATAAATCGCAAAGGTACCTATGACGAAAATGATATTTTCTTTGGGATGAAACCGACTGACGATGAAATTGCTTTAGAAAACAATGAAGGTTTGAAGGTCAATGATACCTTGATGTCAATCGCATGGATCAAGACTTATAAAATTCCTGGGGATAACAAAGAAGGCAGAGCTTTTACAACGACTATTGGTGCCGCAACAGATTTACTTAATGAGGGTGTTCGCAGATTATTAGTAAATGGTGTTTACTGGGCAATGGAATTGCCTGTTCCCAAGGAAGCTAATGTAAGTTTGGTGGGTGATTACAATCCTTCAGCTTATGGTTTTAAAACTGATGAATATTGGATTGAAAAACAACTTCAAGTTTCTTCTTTGAAGACTAAGTCTAACATCAATATCCAAAACGGGTTTTGATTCTTAACCAGAAATTTCATTAAAACAAAAAACCGTTCAATTTCTTGAACGGTTTTTACTTATTGAAGCTCCCCCTCTTGGGCTCGAACCAAGGACCCTCTGATTAACAGTCAGATGCTCTAACCAACTGAGCTAAGGAGGAAAATCAAATACTTTAATTGCTTAAAGCGGGTGCAAATATAATCGTTTTTTAAAATACCACAAACAAAAAAAAGCGGGATTTAACTGAAACGATACGATTATGTTTTTGACCCTAAAAAAAATCTTTAATAAGATTCCAAATGTCGTTACCGAACACTACAGCCATAAGCCCCATAACAATTACAAATCCAACTATCTGACCTCGTTCAAGAACTTTTTCACTTGCTGGTCTACCTGAAATTATTTCGTACAATAGAAACATTACGTGACCTCCATCAAGTGCAGGAATTGGCAATAGATTCACAAAGGCTAGCCAAACAGAGAACATCGCTAGAAATCCCCAAAAGAAACCCCAATTCCATACTTCAGGCATTATCGTAACAATACCAATTGGGCCTTTAACTGCTTTATATCCTTTGGTTTTGGTATTAAAAATGATTTTAAATTGGCGTACTTGTTTGGTCAAGACTTCAATAGTTTCGTTGAAACCTGCAGGAATTGCAGCTAAAAAACTATATTCATCAGTAACTTCTAAATCTACTCTACTTACGCCTACGCCGATAGTCGAATCTTTAGAAACTTCTAACTGAATTTTTTCTAAAGAGCCATTTCTGTCAACAGAAATATTTAGAGACTCCCCAGAAGCGTTGGATATCTCCCGAACAAAATCATTCCAAAATTCAATTTTTTTATCGTTTACCGCTACTATTTGGTCTCCCGGTTTCATTCCGGCTAAGGCAGCTGGCTTACCCTCAGTAACCTGATCTATTAGAGCTTTTCGTCTAAATGTTAAAAAATTCCTGCCCTGAGTTGCCAATACATCCGCCAAGGCCTCTGGAGGAATTGGGAAGGTTTTCTCTTGACCATCTCTTCGTACTGTTATATCATCCCCTAAAAGAATATCGAGTTGGGCATCCGTAAATTTCTTTGCTTTTTTTCCATCAATGGCTAGAATTTGATCTCCTGTTCTTAGACCTATTTTCTCTCCTATCGAATCAACCAAAATACCATGCGCTAGACTATCCGCAGGTATATAAGTATCTCCATTTACAGTAAGCAATCCGATATATATAAACCAAGCTAAAAAGAAATTAACCGTTACGCCTCCAAGCATTACAATCAGCCTCTGCCATGCTGGCTTGCTACGAAACTCCCAATCTTTGGGTTCTTCTTTCATCTGTTCGGTATCCATACTTTCATCGATCATACCGGCAATCTTTACATAACCCCCTAATGGTAACCATCCGATACCCCATTCGGTCTCTCCTATTTTCTTTTTGAAAAGCGAGAATTTCCAATCGAAAAACAAGTAAAACTTCTCCACTTTAATCTTAAACCATTTAGCTGGTAGATAGTGGCCAAATTCATGAAGAACAACAAGAATTGATATGATTAGAACAAAGGTTAATATCTGAATAAGTAATCCCATTTATAATTTCTAAAATTAAAACGCACAAAAGTACGTCTTTACGGGCTCTTATAAAAAGAAAGTATTTTCATCAATACGTTTTTAAGAAAGAATTAGCAGCCTTGCTTAGCGAATTTCTTGAACACTCTTTTAGTCTGCCGTATCTTTACCAAAAATTTATATGCGTTCCTTCTTTGGGAAATACAAGCTCTTTTTTCTGGTACTCTTTTGTATTTCAGCGGTTATTATTTACCTCTTTTACAACGCACTCCAGCCTAAAAAAACACTTCCTATTTATCAGCCTTCTATGGTGAATCCGGAATTGGTAGATAGCACCCTTCAGAAGAAAAGAAAATACCATACCATTGCTGACTTCTCGCTTACAAATCAGAATGGGAAAAACATTTCTCAAGCAGATTATCAAGATAAAATTTATATCGCTGATTTCTTCTTTACCACTTGCCCAACAATTTGTCCGATAATGACCAAAAATATGGTTGATATACAAAATAGGCTTCAAGATGACGAAATTTTGTTACTCTCGCATTCGGTTACTCCACAAATAGATTCGGTTGCACAACTTAAAAAATATGCCCTAGAAAAAGGAGTTGATGATAGCAAATGGAATTTGGTTACGGGAGATAAAAAACAGATATACGAACTCGCTAGAAAATCATACTTAGCGGTTAAGACAGATGGGGATGGGGGACCCTTTGATATGATTCACACCGAAAATTTCATATTAGTCGATAAGGAAAAACGCATTCGAGGCTTCTATGATGGTACCAATATACATGAAATTGAGAAATTGTTAGTTGATCTTGAGATTCTCCAAAATTCATACAAAGAATAGTTTCCGCTTTTAATTCAAATTTTTAAGTTTTTACATAAAAGATTTAGGTTTTTCCCCTATTTTTGCCTCCTTACTTATAATCAATCTAAATAAAAATTGGGTATAACAGTCGCAGATTTAACAAGAGGGCAAAAGGGAATCATAAAAGAATTTGTTGATGATTTGCTTCCTATCAAACTTCTAGAATTGGGCTGTCTTCCTGGTAATCAGATTGAACTCGTTCAAGTAGCACCTCTTAATGACCCTATTTATATTAACGTCAATGATTGCCATATTGCTATAAGAAGATCAACGGCACTTCAGATAGAGTTGGAACTTATTGAAGATACTTTGTTATGAGTAAACAGATTAATGTTGCGCTCATTGGAAACCCAAATACGGGCAAGACTTCTGTCTTTAATCAGCTTACAGGACTCAATCAAAAAGTAGGTAACTACCCCGGTATTACCGTTGAAAAAAAAGAAGGCATTTGTAAACTTCCGCGAGGCGTTAAAGCACATATTTTAGACCTTCCAGGTACATATAGCCTAAACACGACTTCGCTAGATGAGAGTGTCGCGGTTGAACTATTACTCAACAAAAAAGACAAAGATCATCCAGATGTTGCACTTGTTATATCGGATGTTGAAAACCTAAAACGAAACCTTCTTTTATTTACTCAGATTAAGGATCTCAAGATTCCGACAATCTTAGTAATCAATATGGCCGACCGAATGTCAAGAACTGGTATTTCGGTTGATATTGAACAGCTAGAGCAGAAGCTAGACACCAAGATTGCTTTGGTAAGCACAAGAAAGGAAACTGGCATTGACAAATTGAAAGAACTCATTGCCGATTTTAAAAGTCTTTCATCAAAACCAAATGTTGACACGACTGTCATTGCTCCCGAATATTTTGGGCGTTTACAAAATACCTTCCCAAATGAAGATTTGTACAAACTTTGGTTGGTAATTACGCAAGATGTCAACTTTATGCCGATTGAGAAGACCCTTATAAAAGATACTTCTTCTTTTTCTACAAAATCAAAATCAGAGTTAAAACGCTTACAGCAAAAAGAAACCATTTTGCGGTATCAATTCATTAATGGTGTTTTAAAGGAAACCTACTTGGTAGATGCGACAGCGGCTAAAGGATTTCGTGCTTCTTTAGATAGAGTACTCACCCATAAAGTATTCGGATACGTAATATTTTTCTTGATATTGCTTACCATTTTTCAAGCCATTTACGAATGGAGCACGTTACCTCAAGGCTATATAGAAGAATTTTTTGCTCTAGCAGGAGAATGGGTAAAAGCGACCTTACCTGCTGGTGCATTTACCGATCTCATTGTTGAGGGAATTATCGCTGGAATTAGTGGCATCGTAGTTTTCATTCCGCAAATCGCATTTCTATTCTTTTTTATTGCGCTTTTGGAAGAAACTGGCTATATGAGTCGTGTAGTATTCTTAATGGATCGGTTAATGCGGCCTTTCGGACTTAGCGGTAAAAGTGTGGTGCCTCTAATATCAGGTACTGCCTGCGCAATTCCAGCAGTTATGGCAACACGTACTATCGAAAATTGGAAAGAACGATTGATTACAATTCTAGTCACACCATTTACGACATGTTCTGCAAGGCTTCCCGTGTATTTGATTATTATATCGCTGGTAATTCCTGAAGGAAGTTTTGTCGGCTTGAGTTATCAAGCGCTAACCTTAATGATGCTTTATTTAATCGGCTTCGGTGCAGCTATTTTATCAGCAATGGTACTAAACAAAATCTTAAAAATAAAAAGTCGCTCTTTCTTTGTAGTTGAAATGCCAAATTACAAATTACCCCTTCTTAAAAATGTCGCCATCACCGTTTGGGAAAAAACTAAAAGTTTCGTGTTTGGTGCTGGAAAAATAATTTTAGCTATTTCAATAATCCTATGGTTTTTAGGTTCTAACGGATTTTCAGATAAGTTTAAAAATGCAGAATCCATTGTCAAAAATAGGATTGAAACAAATGGTTTATCTGATTTCAATACTTCGAATTTAGAGGATGATTTAACAACCTACCGAAACGCATTGCAAGATAGCATCTCAAAAAAAGTTTATACAATTAGCGAGGCAACTTTAAAGGACTCTTTACGGCTTAAAAAACAAGTTCTATTTGAATCAGCTCAAAATCAAGAAATAGCGAGTTTTAAATTAGAAAATTCATATATGGGCTACGCCGGAAAAGCTATCGAACCATTGGTTAAACCATTAGGTTATGATTGGAAAATTGGTATTGCCGTTCTTACTTCATTTGCCGCACGCGAGGTTTTTGTTGGCACCTTGGCAACTATTTATAGTGTAGGTAGTGGAGAAGATAACACGGAGACTATAACACATAGAATGGCAGCTGAAATAAATCCAGCAACAAAGAAACCTCTATTTAACTTAGCTTCGGGAATTTCACTATTACTTTTCTACGCATTCGCTATGCAGTGCATGAGTACCTTGGCGGTTGTAAAACGTGAAACCAATACCTGGAAATGGCCTGCAGCTCAATTGGTTTTTATGAGCGTTTTTGCTTATATTGTTGCTTTAATCGCTTATCAAATTTTAGAATAAATATGGAAATTCTTCAACTAGTTTTAGTCTACATTACCCTAACGATTGCCATAGGCTATATCGTGAAGAAATTCTTTTTACCAAAAGCCCTTTTCGCTTCTAAAAAGTCCAGTTCCAAAGCCTGTGGACAGGACGATTGTGGATGCCATTAAATCGTCTCACCCTATCTGGTTACAAAATAATTGTTTTTCAGAGTAACAATACCTTCCTCAGATTCGTCTTCATTTTAGAACAAAGTTCTTAAATCCGTTAAAAAAAGGATAAATCCGTATTAAGAAAATCAAAAAAAGCAGGCTTTGTTCATTAACTATTGTTTTTTTGTTTTTCTAAATCCGCCATCATTAAATTTATGTTGAAAATTACCTCACCATTTTTCATTCTTGCTTTTATATTCTTTGCTTCATCAGGGCAGGCACAAACCTTAACATCTGTCATAGTCGATTCGGCTTCCAAAAAACCAATACCCTACGTTACTGTTCAGTTAAAGAAGAAAGGGGTAATTACTAATGAAGAAGGTCGATTTACCTTTCAATTGGATAATACCATCCAACCAACTGATTCCCTATTTATTTCTTGCATTGGATATGCATCCGTCGGAAGACCTTTGAACCAGTTCACAGAAAAGCAGATTTTTCTGGCGGCCAAGGCGATTGATTTAAATCCTGTAATTGTTACCAATAAAAATTATACTCCTGAAGAAATTATTGAAATCGTCGAGGATAGTATTGCCAAAAACTACAATCTCGGGCTAGCTAAAAAGCGTGTCTTTTTACGCGAAACTTATAGTAGTCAAATCATGAAAACTGATTACACACTGAAGAAATCAACAATTGATGCTTTCAATAAACAATTTATTGATAATCTGATTAATCAGATTCCCAAAAACAATACGGTTTATAACGAAGCTTTGGGAGACCTTTATGGGGGAAGTGATGGTGATGAACAAAAACTCGACCTTATAAAAGCCTCAGAATTATACGATAAAAGTATGGAGCTTGATTTTGAAGTTCTTGAAGAAAAGTTCAATAAAATCATGAAGGAAAATGTGAAGACGGATTCGTATTTTAAAATCAAATCTGGACTCTTTGGCACTAAAGTCGATGCAGATGAGATGTTTGAATCAGAAGTTGACTCAACCGATGTTGCTGCTTTAAACGAACAACTTGAGAAAGAAAAAGAAAGTAAAGAGAATCGCAAAAAATTCTTTGCCAAATACAAAAGGCAAACTATGGGCAACCTGTATGAGAATCTGCCTGTTTTTGAGGATACAGATTACAATGTACTCTTCAAACCTGGTCGTTATGAACTCACACTTGAAGATTTCACCTATTTAGGAGATGCCGCAGTATACGTCCTTAGTTTTACTCCCAAAAGATCGGAAGATTTCAAAGGAAAACTTTATATCAATTCAGATGATTTTGCCTTAATCCGCATGGATTTTGAAAACGTAAAGCCCTTGCGTGACTTTAGTTTGTTAGGCGTTTCACTAAAAGAATATTTGGCGAAAGGAAGAATAATTTTTACTAAGGGCAATGACCAAAAGTATCATTTGAGTTATTATGATATCACAAAGGGAATCCGTGCAGGTTTTCGAAGACCTTTAAAAATAATTGAGAAAAACAAAAACGTAAAAGGTCGCAGAAAACAAAATGAGCTTTCAATGAAAGTCGATGCCGAATTCGGTAACCGGAACCGCTATGAATTAGTTGTATTCGATGAAACTCCTATTAACTCATCTCAGTATGACTCTTTCAAGGAAAACAATACTGTGCTCCCAAAGTACATGCCCAACTATGATCCGGAATTTTGGAAAGGATATAATATCATAGAACCGAATCAGGCCATAAAAGAATTCACTTCAATAGGCGAAGCAGAAGAATAAAGCATTAGGTCTTTGACATAGTAAAATCGCAGCAATTCAGTTTGTTGCGATTTTTTTTACACCTTGGTGTAACCTTTTGTAATTTCCTGACTATATAGAATTGAAGACCAACAAAAGAAACGCTTTTTGGAACAGTTGACCGACGAAATCTTAATGGCAAAAGTGGCAAATGGAAACTTGGACGTTCTCAAGATTCTCTTTGAAAGGCACCATAAACATGTGTTCAACTTTTTACATAAGATGTGTGGAGACCGAATGCTGAGCGAAGACATAACACAAGAGGTATTTTATAAATTGATGAAATATAGAGCATCATATAACAATGGAAAGTTTGTTTCGTGGCTATTCACAATAGCAAGAAATAGTTTGAATACACACTTTAGAAGAGTTTCGAGCAAAACTGAAGACATTGAGACAATCGATTATAAAGTTGCGATTCAGGAAGAAGAAAAACAAGATTATTCTGATTTGCATTTAGCTATCAACAAGTTAGATGCCTCCGATAGAGAATTGGTGATATTAAATCGGTTTCAAGAAATAAAATATGAGGAATTGGCGGATATTGTAGGAAGTACTCCAGGAGCTGTAAAAACCAAAGTCAGTCGCGCCTTAAAAAAATTAAAGACCATTTATTTTCAAAATTCATAGAAATGGAAAAGAATCATATTATAGAACTACTACCAGAATATCTGGATAATCTTTTGAATGAAACTCAAAAGAAAAAGGTAGAAGCTCATCTTAAGGATTGCAAATCATGCTCGCAAGAGTTGGATGATTTAAAAATCCTCTATAAGGCTTTTGATGAGGAAGGTGCAAATAAGCCCTCCGATGAAGTAAGAACCAATTTCTTTGAGCAAATTGAACTAGAAAAACAAAACAATACCAAGGTAGTTTCACTTGATAATGCATCCATCCAAAGAAAATCGAAGTGGACCAATAATCTCCTGAAAATCGCAGCAAGCGTTGCTTTATTAATTGGTGCCTTTTTCTTAGGAAAAGAACAGCAAGAACAAATATCAGGTAAGGAGATTGCACAACTTAATGATGAATCACAAGCATTTAAGCAGACAGCAATGTTATCATTAATGGGAAACAAATCTGCCAGCAAACGCATACAAGGCGTGAATTTTATTGAGGAATTTTCCGAGCCTGATGAAGCTATCGTAAGTGCTTTAGCAGATCGAATGCTAAACGACGAAAACACGAATGTGCGCAGAACGGCTGTTGAAGTGTTAAGTGAGTTTACGGCATCTGAAACTGTAAAAAACAGTTTTATCAAGGCCTTGAAAACAGAAAAAGACCCTGGAATTCAAATAACCATTATTCAGGTATTGGGTAAAATACAAGAAAAGAAAGCAGCAGCATCAATGCAATATCTTTTAGAGCAAGATGACACCCAACCTTACGTAAAAGAAGAACTCGAGTTAGTATTACCAAATATTATTTAAACATCAAAAAAACGAAAAATCATGAAACGAATTCAAATAACTTTTTTAGCATTAATCTTTTGTTCGGTGCTTGCGGCTCAGGAAGACTACACACAATCTCTAGATGGTATTGAGTGGGTGAAAGTTGAATCGAAAGCCGATATTATAGTTCGAACACACAGCGAGAAACAATTGCGAATTAAAGCCAAGGCTTCAAGTAAAATACCCGAAAAGGCAAAAGGTTTAAAACTTTTAGGAGCTGGGGGTTCTGATAATACCGATGTCGGTTTTTATGTAGTGAAAGAGGGAAATAACCTCATCGTAAGAAACCTTAGAAAATGGAATAATGGCAATGCAGAAATTTACTTGCCTGCCAATCAAAACATTTCGGTAACAACAAATGGTACAGGTCAAAGCGATATCAGAATATATGGCTTCAAAGGTGAAATAGAAGCCAATGCAAGACTAAATGGCGGAATCAAGATTGAAGATGTTAGCGGACCAGTTACAGCCAATTCACTGAATGGCGGCATTGATATTTCCTTTGTAGATATAAATCAAGATTCGCCAATAACGGTTTATTCAACAAACGGTGCGCTTGATATTAAATTACCAGGAGATACTCCAGCAAATCTTTCATTAGGTTCTGTCAATGGAGAGATTTATACCAATTTCGAGATTAAGTTTCCAGAAAAAAATGGTTTGAAGTCTGTTTCCACACAAAAAATCAAACAAACCATTAATGGTGGTGGTGTCAAACTACAGCTTAAAACCACCAACGGTAATATTTATCTAAGAAAAGAATAATCCATCTTCAAATAAAACAATAATCAGACTCTGAAACCCTCTAAATTTCGGGACAGAGTAAAAAACGAACAGTCATGAAAAAATTAACAATTGCCCTTATGTTAGGCCTCATCAGTCTTACAACAAATGCTCAGAAAATTATTGAAAAAAACATCGATTACAAAAATCAGTTTATTGATGTAGAAGTGAAATTTGCCTCACTTATTGAGGTGAAAACTTGGGACAAATCTACGGTTTACTTCAAAGCTGACATTACAACTGAAGACGGCAAATTTCAGGACAAGTATGAATTAGATATAGATGAAGGATCCAGCACTATTCATATTGAGTCAAAAGCCGAACCTGTCTTTAAAGCATTTCATGAGGAATGGAACAAGAACAATCCTGATAAAAAAAAGAGATACTACAACACGGGTGATATGTATGAATTCAACTATGTCATTTACATTCCTAAAAACGCTCGGTTCAAAATTAGTAGTATTAATGGCGATTTAAAATCCGAAGTCATTGAAGGTGAATTTGAAGCAGACCTTATCAATGGAGATATCGACATTGCCAAATATTCAGGAGCACTTGACCTAAGTACTATCAACGGTGAAATAGACCTAAAAATGACCAATGTAAAAATGGTTGCAGAAACCATTCATGGGGATATCTACGCCGATGAGAAATTGAAATTCAATTCAACTGATCGTCATGTGGGACAAAAAATAAGTGGTACACTTGGAAATGCCTCCAATCGCTTAAAACTAAATACGATTAACGGCAATATGTACTTACGGCTGTAATTCTTAAAAAAAGAATTTGTTAAAAAAAGATTAAAATCAAATCTTACTGTAACTACTCAACTATTTGCGAGTCTTTAAGACACATCAATCATAAATCGAGAACATGAAGACCAACTTGATTACTGTTTGTGCAATACTCTTTGCACAAACAATATTTTTTGCACAAGATTCCACCGACGTAGTCACTAAAAGAACGTACACTACCAAGTTTCTTGACAAAGTAGCATCTCCTGAAATAGATGGCATTATTGATGACCCAGGATGGGACGTCGTCGAATGGGAAGGTGACTTTGTTGAACGAAGACCTGATGAAAATACAAAGCCCGATCATAAGACAAAATTTAAGATTGTTTATGACCAAAAGTTCTTGTACGTTGGTATACGAGCGTACGACAGCGACCCAGACAAAATTGAAATGCGCCTCTCAAGACGTGACGGGTTTCAAGGTGATTGGGTAGGTATTTTTATAGACAGCTATCACGATAAGCGAAGTTCCTTCGGTTTTATTGCCACTGCCGCGGGTGTAAAAGCAGATTTTTTCACCTCAGAAAACGGTAATAACGAAGATGAAAGTTGGAACCCGATTTGGTACACCAAAACAAACGTCGATAAGGAAGGTTGGACAGCCGAAATGAAAATACCCTTTAGCCAGTTGAAATTTGGAAAAGCCAAGGAACAGGTTTGGGGCATTCAAGTAGACCGTCAATATTTCAGAGGAGCAGAGCGATACGCTTGGCAACGCATCAAACAAGACACCCCAGGTTTTGTAAGTGAATTTGGCCTTTTAGAAGGATTAATCGATTTAGTACCTCAAAAACAACTTGAAATACAACCTTATACAGTTGCCAAATTGGAAACCTTCGAAGCTGAGGTCGGCAATCCTTTTCGTGATGGTGGTGATAGTCAAATAACAGGCGGATTAGATGCTAAAATTGGCATCACCAATGATTTAACTCTAGATCTTACTGTTAATCCAGATTTTGGCCAAGTAGAAGCTGACCCTTCAGCAATTGCCTTAGATGGGTTTCAGATTTTCTTTCGCGAGCAACGCCCCTTCTTTGTGGAAAATAAGAACATTTTTGATTATCGTGTAAGTCAATCAGAAGCTGGTAATACGTTCGGATTTGATAATGTTTTCTATTCAAGGCGAATTGGAAGAAGTCCGCAAGGTTTTCCAAATACGGAAGATGGAGAATATGTAGACCAACCAGAAAACACATCCATTTTAGGAGCGGCAAAATTCAGTGGAAAAACCAAAGACGGTTGGTCCATAGGAGTTTTGGAAAGTGTAACTGCCAAGAAATATGCAACTATTGATAATAACGGAGAGCGCAGAAAAGAAGTAGTTGAACCACTGACAAATTATTTCGTGAGTCGAATTCAAAAAGATTTTAATGATAGGAACACTTTCGTTGGTGGAATTTTCACGGCCACGAACAGAGACCAACTGACACCAGAACTGAACTTTTTACACCATTCAGCTTTCACAGGTGGTGTAGATTTCAAACACCAATGGCAAGAACGTGATTGGTATGTAGGTGGAAACCTAATTTTTAGCCGAGTGAATGGAAGTACAGAGGCCATTTCAAATACACAGCAATCGATTGCCCATCTATTTCAACGTGTGGGCGCAGACCATGTGTCTGTAGATGAAAATCGGACCTCATTGACTGGCACGGGAGGGAATTTACAATTAGGAAAAGTCGGTAATGGAAATTGGAAATTCGAAACAGGTGCTACTTGGCGTTCACCAGAATTAGAGCTAAACGATATTGGCTTCCAGCGTCAAGCGGATGATATTCGTCACTATACATGGATTGGTTACCAAACCCTAAAACCAACCGAAACTTTTAGACGGGTAGGTATAAACTATAATCACTGGAGTGTTTGGGATTTTGGCGGGAATCACAATAGCCTTCGTTTTAACACCAACAGTTGGCAAAACTGGGACAACAACTGGTTCACCAATATAGGTTTTAACTATGCCCCAAAACAGTATTCTAACTTTGCCTTACGGGGAGGTCCTCGCCTACGCCAAGCTTCAGAAATCGGTTTCTTCAATGGGTATAATACAGATAGAAGAAAGAAAGTGCGATTCAACGTTTTCCATAATGGGCGAAAAGGAGCAGATAATTCTTATAGTTCATATAACCTTGACTTTGGAGTTACCTATCAGCCCTTTAATGCATTAAGCATCTCAGCAAATCCAGAATATGGTATCAATATGGACAAACTTCAATATATCGATAATATTGATGCAAATGGAGAAACCACATACCTAAACGGAACTATAGAACAAAGAACCTTGAGCATGTCTTTACGCTTAAACTATACTATTAACCCAAACCTTACCATCCAATATTGGGGGCAACCGTTTATTTCTAGAGGTCGGTACTCTGACTTTAAAGAAGTTGTTAACCCTCTAGCAGCAGGTTTTAATGATCGAATCTCTCTATACTCGCAAAATCAAATTGCATTAACCGACGGAACATATTCAGTAGATAGAAACTTAGATAACGTAGCCGATTTTACATTCAGTAATCCTGATTTCTCCTTTGTACAGTTTCGTTCCAATCTAGTAGTACGTTGGGAATATATTCCGGGGTCAGAAATCTTCTTGGTATGGTCACAAGATGTATCTCAATCTGGTAATCCTCAAAACGAGCTTTTTAAGGATTTAGGAGATGGCATTTTCAATGACGAAAAACCTCAAAACATCTTTTTGGTGAAGGCAACTTATAGATTTGTTCTTTAGTATTCAAACAATGTTTTGAATAAAAGACCATAACAACAGAACCCATCCTATTACCAAAAGTAGCCCTCCTATGGGGGTTATTGGTCCTAAAAGTTTTATTTTTTTTCCTTTGGATGCGCTTAGCGTTAATCCATAAATACTGAAAGAGAAAAGAAAAGTTCCGATAATAAAACAGTAGATCATAAACTTCTCATGGGAAGTAGTAAGGTTTAAGTTGAAGCTAAGTATCAACAAAAGAATTGCATGATACATCTGGTACTTCACACCAGTTTCAAAACTTTTCAACCGTTCTTCTGAAAATGATTTTTTAAGGGCATGCGCACCAAAGGCGCCAAAAACAACCGCTAATAAACCATAAAGAGCACCTAAACATTGAGCTAATAGTACCATATTGATAATTTGGCTCTAAAATAAGTAAACCAGAGATGTTCTTTACTATAGAAAATTGGTTATTGCAGAGATATTGCCGCAACTGGTTGCTGGGTTTGTTTGGTAAGATAAACTGGAGAGGTCATAAACAAATTCTCTACCTGATTTTCCCAATCTCTTGCGATATCGAAATAACTCGTATTGGTTACTGCCATAATTTCATTACAGTCTTGACAAGTATGCTTGTAATCTAAGAAGTGATGTGCAAATTCATGAAAAGCCACCACCTTAAGCATCTCAGGGTCTAACATGGCCGCCCAGTTGATTAAAATATTTTCAGCGTTGCCTTCAGAATCACGTGTGACCATACCCAAAACTGTATTGTTTTCTTCTAAGGGTAAAGAATTTGATATATCGATATTCTTCAACTGAAATAGTTTTTCATTATAATCAATATCATACTTTTTACATTCTTCGAAAAACTCATTGAGAATAGGTTGTAAACGCCCGTCGATATCGACGCTTTTTTGGGCGTTTGCAGAAGATAAACCTAAAAATAGGTATATCAATACGAAGCAGGAACATGCTTTCATAGTGGTAGTAGATTTTGGTTAAATTTGGGTTGGTATAATTACAAGGGCGCCTACATGACGATCTTTAAATTCTTAATCTATTTAACGATTAAACTCGTTATTTATTGGTTTTTTAAGTTATTTTAACATTATTCTCAATTTTCAGATAGATGTGTTGCCTGATCGATAATTTTCTTAAAAAAAATAATAGGGTGAAAGTAAAAATTTCCTACTTAAGTTAACAAATGAAATATCAATTAATTGTAAGTTTGAAGAAACAGAATAACCATGAAATTTCTAAGCTATTTTCTATTAGTAATTTTTACATTGGCAATTACCTCTTGTAAGTCGGGCTCAAGTACTACTTCAAATGAAAAACCATTGCAAGAAACCCTAAACGAAAAAAATAGACAATCAATTACCTTGTTAAATCGAATTAGAAGACTTTCAGGTATAACTTTAAGAGGAGGGGTTCCTATTTTAGCAAAAGGCAACACTTCAATACAATCAAATACAGAACCGTTATATATCTTAGATAATTACCCCGTTGGAAATTCATTCAAAGCGGTTAATGACCTAGTTGTAACTATAAATGTAAAAAAAGTAGAGATACTATCTCTTTCGGATGCGTCATTCTATGGCTCGCGTGCGGCCAATGGAGTCATCAAAATAACTACATATAAATAGCTATTCTTGATCATAAAAAAATTGTTCTTTTACAATTTTACCTTCTTTGACTTCAAAAACAGCTATTTCAGACATAGTAGATCTATGCCCTGAAGGTTTATGTGTAGTATCCATTTCAAATCTCAGTGAAAACCAATTGTCGGCTACAATGGGTTCTGATACCGTCGTATTGTGCACCTCAAAATTCTCCTTCCACCATTCTCCTTTTTTCTGAATGCCATCAAAGCCTTCTACATAACCGCCTTCTGATTTTCCATCGTTTTCAATACTTATAATTTTAGGGCTATATAGATGTTGATAAGGTTTTTCAAAATCTCCCTCTTTACACCATTTGACTAGTCTTTCTGCGATTTCTTTTGTTTCCATGATTGTTGTTTTTATTGATTAGAAAATCAAAATACAACACACAACCCTTAAAAACAAGAGATTAACAAAACCTTAGAAATTGGTTTATTTGAGGGGAATTTTTATTTCAAAATCGGAAGTCATCTCAAATGAACACTCTTCAAAACTGGGGGGACCAAAAGTTTTCAATTTTCCTATGGAAAAACCCAAAGGTTCTTTTGGAATACCGAAGAAGTTGGTATCCATTGCTTTGTTTCCATTTTCATCATGAAAAATCGAGACCGCATAAATACCATTGGGCAAATTAGGAAGTTCAATACGTGTTGTACCCTTTTCTGCTTTCGCAAAGACACCTGTATACTCTTTACCCTCTTTTAAAAAGCTAGCAGCATCAATATAGACTCCAACAGCAATTAATCCATCTGAAGACTGAACATTTTCAGCCACAATCGTAAGTGTGTTTTGCGCTGCTATCATAAATGGTAAAAAGGAGAAAAATAGGAAATATAAAATTTTAGGCTGAAGCATATACATTTAATTTCCTTCAGACATTTTACCCTGAAGTTCTATTTTGTCATTTAAAAAATCAAACATCTCAATAGTTTCTAATGAATCTTTAAGGTTTAAAAAAAGTTGAGAAGCATCTTTGTTTACTAAACGGATTTTAGGGTGTTCAAAGTTATCTACAAAAACATACACTTTTTTATCTGTTAAGGTGTCTTTAAACTCTTGATATACCCCTTTCCCTTTCTCAAATGCTGAAAAACCATTGAGACGAACCATCGGAGGAATCTTATCTACCCACTCCGCTTTGTCTAAATCTTTATATTTCAAATCATGATAATAGATACCTGAGAGGATAGTCATTTTATCTGGTTCAATGCGCGTCCAGTTTTTATAATGGGCGGCAAAGGCCATTAAACAGACAATAACCGTTAGTACGATTACTATGTTCCAAAGCCAATGTCTTTTTTTTGTAGCCATTTATTCTTTTGGTTCTTTATACTTCTCAAACCATGCCAAAGTGTGTGCAATTTTAGTAATCAAATTACTGGGGCGGTTTGCGATACCATGACTTGCGCTTGGTATTTCGACTAGAACTGTTGGTATTTTTCGCAATTTTAGCGCATGATACAACTGTTTGGCCTCACTAGGTGGTGTTCGCAAATCGTTCATGCCCACCAAAACCATGGTAGGTGTTTCTATATTACCAACGAGAGAAAGTGGGGAAAATTTCCAATAACCCTCAAAATTTTCCCAAGGTTGACCTGGGTATCTGCTATTGGCATATCCAAAATAATTATCTGCGACTAGGGTTTTGCTAATCCAGTTCATAACTGGTTTGGCTACTACAGCAGCTTCAAAGCGATTGTTCTTCCCAATCATCCAAGCTGACATGATGCCTCCTGCACTTCCTCCTGTAACAAATAATTGATCTTCATGAGCTATTCCTTTTGCAATACAAAAATCAACTCCATCCATCGTATCATTATAATCTTCCCCTGGATAATTGTTGTATAACAGATTGCTAAATTCTTCTCCATAACTGGTACTTCCACGAGCATTCGGGTAAAAAACAATGTATCCGGCAGCGGCATACAATTGCATTTCTGCAGAAAAACGATCTCCATAATTCAAAATAGGACCGCCATGATTCTCAACCAAAAAGGGATATTTTTTGCTAGCATCATAATTTGGAGGGTACACTACCCACCCTTGAATATCGCGCTGGTCAAAACTAGACTTGTACCAAACTTCTTCGACTTTACCCAACTCTCGATAGTCTAACAGACCCTTATTTAAAGAGGTTATTTTAGTAATATTCTTGGCCTTAGGCTTTAAGACAGCAAGTTCAGCTGGATAATCAGGTCGACTTTGCGTAAAAACAATACTGCCAGTTTTTGAAACGCTGAAAGAACCACCTGCATAAGGTCTCCCGATGGAAGTTCCACCCATATTATCCGCCAGTTTAGTTACTTTTCCTTCTAAGGAAATATGTGCTATTTTACTATTGCCTTTATCGTCATAGGAGAAATAGAGCCCCGAACTTTTAGCATCCCAAACCACATTCTCAACAATGCGATCTAAACTTTCCGAAATGACTCTTTGATTGCTTCCATCTACATTCATAACATGCAGTTTTCTCACTTGATGGGCCTGAACTTTGTCTTCATAGCCTACATAGGCAATATATTTTCCATTTGGTGAAACGGTAGGTCTTGAATCTGGACCTTTTCTATCGGTTAATGTTTTAAAACTGCCATCAATGTTACTTACTGAATAGATCTCACTATTTCGAAAATCGTACTCCCAGTTTTCGTTGCGGTTCCCTGAAAAATAAATATACCTCCCATCCTGTGACCAGGATAACCTTCCACGATGATGAAAGTCTCCTGAAGTTATTTGACGAGGAGCACCACCATCTGTTGGTATTGTAAAAATATGATTAAAACCAGGTTTGAGATAACCTCTTCCGTCTGCTTCATGATATAAGCGATCTGTAATTCTTGGTGACTCTGCCCACTTAGCACCTTTTGGTTTTTTAGGCATTTTTGCTATGACTGGTGGAGCTTTCTCCACATTCATAGAGAAGGCAAGCTTATCTCCTTTTGGTGACCAGGTAAGAGAGCTTGGGCTAAAAGGAAGCTGTGTCATTTTTGCTAATTTCCCTGAGCCTGTCCAATATATATAAATCTCGGAACCTTCATCTGTGCTGCTTGTAAAAGCCAATCGGTCTCCACTTGGAGACCACTTTGCACCTGATTCACTTACTTCTCTTGAAGTGAGTTTTTGGTGTTGAGAACCATTGGAGCGAATCATCCAAAGCTGACCAACAGCTTTATCTTTCATGATGTCAAATTGCATTCTTCTATATACAATCCATTCTCCGTCAGGTGAAATTTGTGGACTAGAGGCATATTGTAAATCAAATACATCCATTGAAGAGAAGGTTGCCTTTTGGGCTTGAATGCTGTTTAAAAGAAAAAATGAAAAAACCGAAGTCAGAAGAAGTTGAAGACGCATGATGTTAGTTTTAAAATAAGTATTAAACTTAAGCAATACCAAACACTTCAACAAGCATTGTCAACCTTTAGAATAATTGTTTTATCCCTGCTAAATGGTTATTAGAGGGAATCATTAAAAAAGGATGGAATTACTTGAAATTATACACCATTCCTAATTGAAATACATTCGAATAAAAATTTTCAATAGTATACACTTCGAACCCTACATTCACAGTTGAAAAATTTTTAATTCGATAAGATAGATTTCCGGTATATCGCTCAAAACTAACCTGACCAACTTCGCTGAAAACAGAAGCGTCAGCGATCATCTGAAAGGCACTTGTTTCAGATCCAATGCCTAATGATATTCCACCACCGCCATAAATGCGTCTGTCAGCCATCCAATACGGATAGCCATCACGACGATCTATACTACCCAAACCGTAGGCAGCTTCAATCAAAGGCGATATTTTAAACATACTTGATTCAATGGCTAGGTATTCAGTACGTGACAAAATAAGGAAATCTCCTTCTACATCACTATAATAGTTTCCTTCAAATGAAGCAATTTGCTTTAGTCTTTTGGTCAATTGAAATTCATTGTAGTTTGCCAATTGAGTTCGGTAAATCTCGAGAATATGTCCTGGTCCGCTTCGAACAGGAAAATGTTCCAACCCCAACAAATTAATAGCCCTGTCTTTTATGGAGTTCACACCTATACCCAACTGATAATAAGACTTACTATTATTATCTCGCTCGAATCTAGCCCTCGCTAAATACCCAAATTTTTTGCTTTCAGCTCTTTTAAAACGATACTCAAAACCGTATAATTCAAGCTTCGTATTAACCGTATTTTCGAAAGTAAAATTAAGCGGATTCATGGTACTTTGGGTACCTGAAAAACTATGCGTGTTTAAGGCTTTATCGTAAATATTAAAGCTTATCAGATTCGAAAGAGTACTAGGTTGCAATCGATTATTTATTACAAAACTATTCGTGCTAACCGAATTCCCTTTTTCTCTTCTCGCGGCTTCAGAAATATCTTTTCGAAGGTTTGTCAAATAGGTCTTATTCGGCAAATAGGATAGCCTTGCCTTTGATTCTCTTCGCTTCTTTTTAGACGTAATCGAATCAGAAACTTTTACAAAAGGTATTGAAAAAGTATCAACGGGCTTTCTTTCATTAGTTACATTGGCCAAAATTAGTGTACATCCTAAGAAAAAACAGCTAATAAAAAAAAGGATTCTATATTGTCTCACTTTTATCATAACCCGCGAATTGTTTAATCGCATGCAATGAAATAGGTGTTCCGTAAGACATCTCTTGGGGAGAATCTAACAAGAAAAGGAATTATAATCGACTTGCAATTTATTTTAGCTGATGCGGGTTATTTCGTCTATGAAGTGTGTTGGTTAACTATTAACCGAGACCGACATCTAAAGTCATCATCACAATAAAACCTGCAATAAAGCCCATTACAGCAATATCAGAGTGTTTGTCTTGTTGAGTTTCAGGAATTACTTCTTCTACCACTACAAAAATCATTGCTCCAGCTGCAAAAGCTAAGGCATATGGTAAAATTGGCTGAAAAGTAATAACCGCCCAAGCTCCAATTACAGCGGCAATCGGTTCAACCATGGCCGACGCTTGACCATACATAAAACTTCGCCTTCTCGTAAGACCTTGTCTTCTTAAGGGCATTGAGACAGCGAAACCTTCTGGGAAGTTCTGTAAGCCAATACCCAAAGCCAAGGCAACAGCACCACCTATTGTTGCGCCGTCAAAGCCTGCAGCTACACCACCAAAAAGTACACCAACGGCCAATCCTTCCGGAATGTTATGTAGGGTAATCGCCAAGGTCAAAAGTGTGGTTTTATGCCAAGGTGTTTTAATTCCTTCTGCCTCCGATTCTTTAAAATTAATGTGCAAATGGGGTAAAACTTTATCTAATCCGAAGAGGAAAAGAGCACCTAATAAAAAGCCCACAGCGGCAGGAATTACTTTTACAAAACCTTCACCCGGACTCATTTCAATACCTGGCGCCAAAAGACTCCAAAAACTTGCGGCTACCATGACGCCGCCGGTAAAACCAAGCATGCCATCCATCACTGACCTTTTAGGGTTTTTAAAGAAAAAGACCAGAGCTGCACCTGCGGCAGTTAAACCCCAAGTGAACAAAGTGGCGTAAAATGCTGCCAGAATAGGATTTATCGATTCAAAATAGTCAATTACCTGTTGCATAATTGTAATTTATTGATTGGTTGTTTTCGTTTTAGTATTCGGAATGTAAATCTGTAACCTACCGGTTAGATAAAAATCTTGGTCTGCATTAATTCCCCTTCCTACAATCGTATCAAACTGTATGTTCGCTGTTGGTGTCCAATAAAAGGCGGCACTGATATAATGATTAGGCGAAAAATCATCAGGCAAATTACCATTCAATTCTAAATATGCTCCCCCTATCGAACCAATATTATATAAATAGGTTATGCCATAGAAATAGGCCAAATCATCATTACCAAAATCTGCACCGAGATTATAATTTAACTGAGCGTTATGGCTCTTACCTAGATTGTGAAAAAATCCCGCTTTCAATCCAAAACCCAACTTATCTTGTTTAAAATCACTTCCACCGGTGGACGGTAAAAACATATCACCGATAAAACTAATTTTAGGGAAAATCCCTTTTTCCTTAATTAAATCAGCACCTACTCCGATTTGTAAAGGCGTATAGCCACTTTCAACACTAGTCGGCTTTCTTCCATTTACTCGAACGCCATCTTGTTGAAAATCCATTCCAAAACGGATTTCAACGGCATCAGAAACACCATACAAGAACAGCAGCGAACCAGCTGTATATCCTACACTTTTCTCATTACCTTCTTTGAACGATTCATAGGACGAGGCAATTTCAATTTGTGCCGTTCCCTTAACCGTGCTTGTTGGTGATTCGATGACATCTTGAGCCAAGCAAATTCCGGAAACCAACAATAACACCATCAACAATAAAAAAGAGTCGCTGGTATAGAACTTAGGCGGTGATTTTGAGATAAAGGTTCGAAGCAATCTGATTGGATATATGAATCTTAGATTCTTTTATCCGAATATATAAAGAACCATCGAATTCCTCTTTCTCTAAAACCAAAATCGTATCACCTAATGCTATCTTATTTTTATCTAAGAATTTAAGGAATGGTGGCGATGAATCTTTTACTCCAACACATATTCCACTGGTTCCTGTGGGCACCTCATTCAATAATTTCTTAATCGTCTTTTTAAACTCTCCCTTCTTTGAAGGAATGGGGTCTCCATGCGGGTCAACCTGCGGAAAACCTAAATGTTTATCAAGCTGGTCTATTAACTTTTCACTTTTGATATGTTCCAACTGTTCAGCTACCTCATGTACTTCATCCCAAGAAAAATCTAGTTTTTCTACTAAAAATACTTCCCAAAGACGATGCTTTCGTACTAAGGAAAGTGCAATTTTTTGACCGTATTCTGTTAGACTAACACCTTTGTAGGGTCTATAATTGGCCACTCCCTTTTCCGATAGTTTCTTCACCATATCGGTTACCGAAGAAGGCTTGGTCTCCATTTGTTGCGCAACGGCATTGGTAGAAACTGTGGTGTTCTCTCCCTTGCCTAGGTGGTAAATCGCTTTGATATAGTCTTCCTCAGAAAGTGTCATAAATATTTTACTTAGCACCATGAAAGAAGTCGAGATAACTTTCGATTTGTTTCATGAGATTCCGCCCTTCGGCGGAATTAATTCGATTTACACCAATTTCAAATTTGGACCTACTAATGGGGTATCTCATTAACAAAAATACATTTTTATATATAAAAACAAATATTTAGCTTTGTCTAAATTTAAATTTATAGTGACAGAAAAACAAAATTTGATTTGGAAAAAACTTGTTTACCTTCTTACGGGGGTTTTTTGCTTTGTCTCTTTTTCAGTTCAGGCCCAAAAGTCTGAAGTTCAAGGAGTCATTCTAGATAATAGAGAACCTGTTCCTTTCGCGAATGTCTATTTGGAAGGAACTACTTTGGGTACTTCTTCTGATGAAGAGGGAATATATGTTTTGAAGAATATTCCTGAGGGAAAATATAAATTAAAAGTCACCGTCTTAGGGTATAACGACTTTTCGAAAAGTATTTCTATTGGCGCAAATGAGAAATTGAACATTCCCATTAAACTGACCGCAACCTCAGAGCAGCTAGAAGAAATGGTGGTTACAGGTACTCTTAAAGCAGTAAGTCGTTCTGAGAGTCCGGTTCCTGTGGAAGTATATAGTCCCACTTTCTTGAAAAAGAATCCGACCGCCAGTATTTTCGAAGCATTGCAAAATGTGAATGGTGTACGTCCTCAAATCAACTGTAATGTTTGTAATACGGGTGATATTCATATCAATGGCTTGGAAGGTCCTTACACCCTAGTCTTAATTGATGGAATGCCCATTGTAAGTGGCTTAGGAACTGTTTACGGATTATCGGGAATTCCGAATTCTTTAATTGAACAAATCGAAATTGTGAAAGGCCCTGCTTCAAGTTTATATGGCAGTGAAGCCGTTGGCGGACTCATTAACATTATCACCAAAAATTCGTTAGAAGCTCCTGATTTTGCCGCAGACGCTTTTCTAACCGGATGGGGCGAATACAATCTAGACCTAGGAGGTAAAATCAATATTGGAAAAAAAACAGACCTACTTTTGGGTGTAAACTATTTCAATTATGACGAGATAATTGATAATAACGGAGACAACTTTACCGATTTAACCCTTCAAGACCGTATTTCTGTTTTTCAAAAATGGAGTTTTCAACGCAAAGAAAATCGCATTTTTTCACTTGCAGGTCGTTTTTTCTACGAAGATAGATGGGGCGGCGAATTGCAATGGACACCCGAATTCAGAGGCGGCGATGAAATCTATGGTGAAAGTATTTATACCAGACGTTGGGAAGTATTGGGCAAATACCAATTGCCTGTTAAAGAGAAATTGCTACTTTCTTTCTCTTATAACGACCACGCACAGAACTCCGTTTATGGCAATGTTCCCTATCTGGCAGACCAACGCATTGGTTTTACGCAATTGACTTGGGACAAAAAAGTGGGCAAACATGATGTATTGGTGGGTAGTGCGCTACGGTACAACTATTATGATGACAATACTACGGCAACTGTTTCTGCTGATGAAGTGGTTATTCCTAGTCTATTTGTGCAAGATGAAATTAGTTTGGCAAAAAAACATTCCCTTTTAGTAGGCGTACGGTATGATTATGACACCCGTCACGGAAATATCTTCACGCCCCGAACCGCCTACCGTTGGAAAATGACCGACAATGATATTCTCCGCCTAAACGCAGGTACCGGTTTTCGAGTCGTCAATCTTTTTACTGAAGACCATGCTGCGCTCACCGGTGCCCGAGATGTGATTGTAACCGAAGCATTAGAACCCGAACGTTCCTTTAATGTAAACCTTAATTATTTGAAAAAGATATATGGCGACAATGGTACTTTTGCTACGATTGATGCCTCTGTTTTCTATACAAACTTTAGCAATGCTATTCTACCAGATTACGATACCAACCCCAATCAAATCATATATGACAATTTAAACGGGACTTCAATTTCACAAGGAATAAGTGCCAATATCGATGCCGTTTTTCCTTCGGGATTTAAATTTTCATTGGGAGCCACCCTCCAAGATGTAAGACAGACTGAAAACGGAGTTTCAAGACGCCAAATACTAACCGAAAGCTACACCGGAACATGGAATTTTGGCTACAACTTTAGAAATCTAAAATTAAGTGTTGATTATACTGGAAACCTATACGGACCAATGCGTTTGCCAACCCTCGGTGAGAATGACCCACGAAGCGATTTCTCCCCGGTTTGGAGCATTCAAAACATACAATTCACCTATAAAGGACTTGACAATTTTGAGTTCTATGGAGGTATCAAAAACCTTTTAGATTGGACACCTAATCGCGGCAACCCTTTTATCATTGCAAGAGCAGATGACCCTTTTGATAAGAATGTGACCTTTGATAGCAATGGTGACGTGGTTGCGACGGCAGATAACCCAAATGCGCTTACTTTTGACCCATCTTATGTGTATGGCCCAAATCAGGGTATTCGTGGTTTTTTTGGTCTTCGCTATCGTATCAACTAATAGCATACATATTTTAAGAAGCGCTTTGATTTAATCCATCAAGTATTTTCCTATCTTTCCAAGTAATATGTTGCAAAGATGAAACGCTCTTTAAAAAACCTCTTGCTACTTGGTATTCTTGCTGAATTGGTCATTTTCTCGATATCATATTGGGCAGATACGTCACCAGAGGTAACTTTTCGCTACGCAGCTCGATTTTCGGGTCGCCTCTCCGCTTTTACGTTTTTGTTTGTTTTTTATTTATTTGCTAAATCATTCCCCTCCTCCGTCTCACAGAATAAGAGTTTTCGAAATGGTTTAATACTATTTGCGATGCTGCACTTGATTCATTTTGGGTTTTTGGCTACTAATGTATATCTGAATGAAATTCCGCTTGTACCAACCAAGCTTGCTGGCGGTGCTTTGGCTTACGTAATGATAGTTTTTGCCCCGTTTGTATTGCACAAGGTAAAGCCTGCGCTGCAATTGGTATACTTTTACTATGTAAGTATTGTTATGTTTGTAACCTATTTGGCAAGAGCGAAAGGAGATTTTCAAGGAGCTGAACCCAATTGGTTTCACTACATGATGCTACTTCTTTTTATCAGTTCGAGTATGTTATTTGGATTTTGGATGATACAAAAAAATAGAAAAGTAAGTGCCGATTAGATGCATCAATACGACTACATTATTATAGGTGCCGGTGCCGCAGGGTTAATGCTTGCAGATGCCATGATTTCCGATGATTTCTTTGCAGGAAAATCTATTTTACTTTTGGATAAGGATACGAAACAAACCAATGACCGCACCTGGTGCTTTTGGGAAAAGGGGGAAGGGCAATTCGATGCGATAGTTAATAAACAATGGAATCATATATACTTTGGTGGGAAACAATTTTCAAAACGCTTTAATATCAACCCGTATACCTATAAAATGATTCGAGGTATTGACTTCTACAGGACGCTTTTGCAAAGAATAGAAACTCACCCCGGTTTTGTTTTCAAACAGGCAGAAGTTACTGAGGTATTAGATGATGGGGATATTGTAAAAGTTTCAACCTCTACAGAAATCTATACCGGAAGGAAGGTTTTCAACAGTATTTTCAACTATAAAATGGCAACGTATCAAAGTAAATATCCTGTGTTGCAGCAGCATTTTTTAGGTTGGTTTGTAAAAACGAAAAAATCGGTTTTTGATACTGACCAAGCCACGTACATGGACTTTTCAATTCCTCAAAAGGGAAATACGCGTTTTATGTATGTGCTGCCGACATCCGAGAATGAGGCGCTATTGGAATACACTTTGTTTTCTAAGGATTTACTTCCTAAGGAGGAATATAAAAATGCAATTAAGTCCTATTTGGAAAAAGATTTGAATTGTTCTGAATATGAAATCATTGAAACCGAAATGGGAAGCATTCCCATGACCTGTTATGATTTTCAAGAGCATCACACAGAAAACATACGTTACATCGGGACAGCAGGTGGCTGGGCAAAACCTAGCACAGGGTACACTTTCGCTAGTACAGCTAGAAAAATTCCCGTATTACTTGAATATATCAAAACCAAAAAACCTTTGCATAGTTTGAGTTTTAAAAATCGATTTTGGTTTTATGATTTGTTGTTATTAGATGTATTGTACAAAGACAATGCAAATGGCTATCATATCTTTGAAACGCTATTCAAAAATAGAAGTCCAAAGTTGATTTTTAAGTTTTTAGACGAAAAAACATCTCTTCCGGAGGATTTAAAGTACATCTTAGGCTGCCCAAAAAAACCCTTTATGAGGGCACTTCTTAAAAGAATGTTTTAGACAGTCTCATGGTTTAGCTTAGTTGATGGTATTGCCGTTCATCTCGCAAGCGAAATCATCAGGTTGCCAAATGTTCTTTTGATCTTTTAAGTTTACTTCAGATACACCGATATTTCGACCGTCCTTGTCCTGCAAAGGATTTCCTTCACAATCCAACACAAAGATAATTTTGTTAATTGCTGGATTGCAATCACCCAGAATAAAAACAGTCTTTCTTTTTAACTTGGCTTGAGAAATATAACAATACCTCATGTATTCGGTTGGATTTGCTTCTCTTTCAGAAATTATATCTTTCAACCAAAGTAAATCTTGAGTGGCATCATCAAAATCACATTTAGGAATATCATATTTACTGCATGAGTTGATCAAACAAAAGACAAATAATAAAAGAAGAGTTTTTTTCATGATGGATACACCTACACCTTGTAATTCTTTAGATGCGCGCACAATCAAAAAGTTGCGTAAACCATTAATTTTATCAAACTTTTCTTCGCATCAGATTCTCTCCGAAAAGATGCAACAAATCTTTTTTATCATCAGATATTTTCAGTCCATCCAGCACAGTAAACGCCTTTTTTGTAAAGTTTTCAATTTCTTGCTGAGTACGCTCCGCAGAACCACTTTCGACAAAAATCTTCTTAATGGTTTTTATCTTATCAGAAGGGTCTTGAGGTTGAATGGAAAACAAATCTGAAAGTTCTTTCTTTTGAATCGCTGTACCCATTTCCAATGATTTCAAGTATAGAAACGTCTTTTTGTTCTCAATGATATCACCACCTACTTGTTTTCCAAAAGTTTTAGGGTCTCCAAAGGCGTCTAAGTAGTCATCTTGAAGTTGAAAGGCGATACCTAAATTCCGACCGAATTCATAAATGCTATTCTGGTCTTCAATAGATGCTTTAGCAATTATACCACCCATTTTCAATGCTGCTGCAACCAAAACCGCAGTTTTAAATTCAATCATTTTTAAGTACTCCTTTTGAGTAACATCATCACGTGTTTCGAAGTCAACATCATATTGCTGCCCCTCGCAAACTTCAATGGCGGTTTGACTAAATAATTTGGCCAAATCTCGAAAAGTCTCACCTTCATAATTTTCAAACAATTGATAGGCATTGATGAGCATTGCATCACCTGAAAGGATTCCTGTATTGATATCCCATTTTTCATGAACCGTTTCTTTACCTCTTCGCAAAGGGGCATCATCCATAATATCATCATGAACCAAAGAAAAGTTATGAAAAACCTCAATAGCCAAAGCAGCATCAAGTGCATTTTTATAGTTCGTTCCAAACACTTCGGTAGCCATAAGAACCAAGACTGGGCGCAAACGTTTTCCACCTAAACTCAATATATAAGTTATGGGTTCGTAAAGGTTAATTGGTTCTCTAGTGACGGTTTTGGACTCCAAATACGAAATGAATTCATTTCGATAGTGTTCGATTGAATGCATGCAGCAGATTTTCTTCAAAAATACGTCCATTGTTACAAATAAGTTACATAAACGTCAAATGTTCAAAAGAAAACCGATTAAAAACGCAATAGTTTTTTAATTCGTCGTCTTTATAATTGAAGATCAATCAAAAAGTAACTCTTGAATGGTTTCTGATTCAGAAAACTATAAAAATCTAAGGACCTTTTTTAATGAGGAATATCATTCATTAAAAACCTATACGCAATCAAGAATTGATGATGCGTCAGATAGAGATGCTGAAGATATTGTCCAGGACGTAGCATTAAAATTATTCTCAAGACCTGATACGGCTTCCCCAATACATAATATTGCTGGCTTTGTCTATAATTCCATACGCAACAGAATTATAGACATCATGCGAACTAAAAAAGAGCAAGTACACATTGAAAATGATATGGAGACAAAGTTAAGCCGTTTCACCGAACTGTTTTATGGAAAATCAGATAACGGATATTCCGAAGACATGAAAAAGGAACTCAAAAAAGCAATTATCAATTTAAAACCTGTATACCGAAACATTATAAAAGCAATTGATTTTGAGGGATACACCTATAGTGAGTTGTCAATGCAAACAGGCATTCCAAAAGGGACTCTAATGTCACAACGTCACCGGGCAATTGCAATACTGTTCAAAGAATTAGAAACAAAAAAAGAAACTAAGAATTAAAATTATACCTATGAAAGAATATGTAGAACATCAAGTAAAAGGCAAAGCCGAAAAATTCTTCCGCGGTGCCTTCAAAGTATTTTTTATGATTATAGCGGCGATAGTATTTCTATTACTATTTGGTTATGGATTTATGCTATTATGGAATTGGCTCATGCCTGAAGTCTTTGGACTTCCGAGCTTAAGTTATTGGCAAGGGGTAGGAATACTAGTAATGGCCAAATTATTGTTTGGAAATTTTGAAGGTAAGGGCCATAAAAAACATTCTAAAAAAGGGCGCAAACATTTCAGAAACAAGATGAACGATTCTTGCAAAAGTGACTTTTCGAAATGGGAGTTTTATGATAAATTCTGGAAAGAAGAAGGAGAGAAAGCCTTTGAAGCTTACGTAGAAAGGGAACAAAATAATGAACAAGGATATTAGTCACCTCATATGTTAAAAAAATGTAAAACTTAGGAAACTTTAAATGTTTTTAAAGTTTCCTGTCCTATATTTGGCGTCCGAAACGTCATGAAGGAAAAGATTTTACATAAAGCGACAGATATGTTCTTGAACTATGGCTTCAAGAGTGTTACTATGGACGACATTGCTAACAAAATGGGCATTTCCAAAAAAACCATATATGCACATTACGCAAACAAGACTAAGCTGGTAGAAGATACTTCAATGCATCTTTTTCACATAATTTCTGGCGGTATCGACCATATTTGCAGTTTAGAAAAGAACCCTATCGAGGAGCTATATGAAATTAAGAAGTTTGTAATGGTTCACTTAAAAGATGAAAAATCCTCTCCCCAATATCAACTACAGAAATATTATCCAAAAGTTCATGGAACCTTACGCGACATGCAGTTTGAAATGATGCAGGAATGTGTTGTCGATAATATTAAACAAGGTATTTCATTGGGAATTTATAGAGAAAACTTAGACATCGAATTTGTTTCACGAATTTATTTCTCAGGAGTAAATAGCATTAAAGACATTCATGTTTTCCCAGTGAATAAATTTCCTGTATCAAAACTCATGGATGATTATTTGGAATACCATCTTAGAGGAATTGTAACTCCCAAAGGACGAAAAATATTAAACAAAATCATCAATTCAAATCAAGGATAGCATGCGAAATCATATTTTAACCATCTTAACTTTACTTACCTTAAGTATAGGGCTTTCTCAAGAAGAAGTAACCAATACCAATAGTTTCACCCTTCAAGAAGCCATAGACTTCGCCTTAAAAAACAACTACAGTGCAATCAATGCTGATCGCGACTTAATCGATGCTAGAAAGCAAAAGTGGGAAACCATTGCCACGGGTCTTCCACAAATTACTGGTGCGATTGGTTATCAAAATCAGTTGAAACAGCCGGTATCATTGCTGCCAGCGGCCGCTTTTGACAACACCCAAAGCACCATTGATGTGGTGAATGATTATTTTGATGCTACTCAGACCAATTTTGATATTAATACTCCTGATGGTTTTATTCCTATTGTTTTTGGCACACAACATTCTGCAACGGCAACAGCAACTCTTCGTCAGCAGATTTTCGACGGCTCTTATATTGTTGGTGTACAGGCAACCAAGGCCTTCTTGAGCTACAGTCAAAATAATAAAGAGAAAACCAGTTTAGAAGTCCGAAAAGCTGTTACTGAAGCCTATGGTAATGTATTGCTTGCCGAGGAGAGTGTTTCCATTTTTGAAAAGAACAAGGCGAATCTAGAAAAGAACCTTTTTGAAACCACCAAAATCTATGAAAATGGATTAGGAGATGAAGAGAGTGTTGAACAACTTCAAATAACACTTTCATCTGTAGATAACCAATTGAAGAATGCTGTTCGCTTAAAAGATATTACCCTTCAAATGTTGAATTTGGTTATGGGCATTGCCATTGATGCACCAACTCAACTAGAAGAAAATTTGGATGATTTAGCGCAAAATCAAATCGATTTTGGTTTAATTGAAAGCGATTTCAATTTGGAGAACAATGTGGATTTCAAGCTTGCTATGAATTTGAACGAACAGCGTTATTTTGAACATAAGCTGGCAAAAAGCAAGGCACTCCCCACGCTAAATGCATTTATAAATTATGGGACCTCGGGTTTTGGAAATGAGTTTGATTTTTTTAGTAGTAATCAGCAATGGTTTGACTCATCGGTATTAGGTTTTGATTTGAGTATTCCTATTTTCAGTTCTGGTAGAAGAAGTGCGAGCACAGCCAGAGCTAAAATAGCCTTAGAAAAAGCTAAAACTCAACTAAGTGAGGCAGAAGAGCAGATTCGGTTACAGCTTGAAAGCTCTAGAAGCAACTATATTTTGGCCATTGAACAATATGAAACCGCCAAAAGCAATCTCAACCTTGCAGAAAGAATTGAGACTAAAAATCAAATCAAATACGCCGAAGGTTTAGCCAGTAGTTTTGAACTACGCCAAGCACAAACCCAATTATATGATGCCCAACAAACGTACTTGCAAAGTATGGTGGAGGTCATCAATAAGAAAACAGAATTGGAAACTATTTTGAATAACAAATCCTAAGAAAAACATCAATCCTAAATATTATCAACATGAAAAAAATAATCTATTCCCTTATTGCAATCGTTACACTTGCATCATGCGGAAATAATGGTGAAAAGTCCGTTAGTGATTTAATCGCACAAGGTGATCTAGAAACTCTTCGTGCCAAAAAAACCGAAATCTCAGAGCAGCAAAGAGCCATAGAAAAAGACCTTCAACTATTGGATTCTGTTATCGCCGCTAAATCAGGTTTAGAAAAACTTCCTTTAGTCACCATCTTGACGGCTAAGGGTGAAAAGTTTGACCACTTTTTAGAATTACAAGGTGATGTAAAAACAAAGCAGAATGTATTGATCTATCCAGAAATGGCTGGCACCTTACAACGTGTTTTTGTCAAAGAAGGACAACGTGTAAAGAAAGGACAACTTTTAGCATCAATTGATGATGGTGGAATGAGCAGCCAGGTATCACAATTGAAAACACAGGCTGAACTGGCAAAAACGACTTTTGAACGTCAAAAACGTTTGTGGGAACAAAAGATAGGTTCTGAAATACAATATCTTCAGGCAAAATCAAGCTACGAGGCTACTGAAAATGCAGTGAAGCAAGCGCAGAGCCAACTAGGTAAGTCAACCATCAGAGCCCCATTCTCAGGTATTATTGATGACGTTATCAAAGATCAAGGAACTGTTGTAGCTCCAGGTCCAGGGGCGGAGGTATTCCGAATTGTAAATCTTTCCGACATGTATATTACGGTGGATGTTCCTGAAAACAACCTAGGTGGTATTTCAAAAGGTAAAGAGGCGAAGGTATATTTCCCCGTACTTGGAGATACGGTTATTTCTAAAATACGCCAGACCGGCAATTTCATTAACCCTAGTAACAGAGCGTTTAGTGTTGAAATTCCCGTTCCAAATAAAAATGGAAATATCAAGCCCAATCTTTCTGCACGTGTTAGTCTGAACGATTACAGCAGCGACAATGCTATTCTAATTCCCCAAGGAATTATTTCGGAGAATGCTGATGGAGAACAATACGTTTATGTAGCCTCAGAGCCAAATGATAACAAGGCAGTAGCGACTAGACGAATCATCAAAACTGGAAAAACACAAGGAAGTTTGGTAGAAGCTCTTTCAGGAATTAACGATGGTGACCTTCTGATTAAAGAGGGAGCCAGAACGGTTAAAGAAGGGCAAAATGTTCAAATCCTAAATACGGAGAGCGATGAGTAAACAAAAGAAAAACGCCAATAAGGAATTCAAAGTAGCATCTTGGGCAATTGACAATCCCTCGGTGATTTTTGTGATGATTGCTATCCTTTTATGGGTTGGTTTTTCAGCGTATCAATCCATGCCGCGAGAGGATTATCCTGAGATTGTGGAAACCAAGGTATATGTAAGCACACCTTATCCGGGAAACACGGCAGAGGACATCGAACGTTTGATAACCGACCCCTTAGAGGATAGATTGAAAAACGTAAGTAATGTGGTAGAAACAAGTTCTACTTCCCAGGAAGATTATTCGATAATTACCGTAGAATTTGATGAGGACATTACGGTTGAGCAAGCAAAGCAAAAGGTAAAGGACGAAGTAGATACTGAAAAGTCCAGTGAAGACTGGCCCACTTTCAACGGTGCAAAAGTAGAACCGAATATTTTCGATTTAAACCTGGCGGAATCTTTCCCGATTATGAACGTCAATTTCACGGGAGATTATCCTGTTGAAAAACTAAAAGAGTATGCGGAATATCTCGAAGACGAAATCGAAAACCTTCCACAAATAAAAGAAGTTGATATTCGAGGAGCTCAAAAGAAAGAAGTTGAAGTAGCCGTTGATGTGTACAAAATGATGGCCGCAAAAGTCAGCTTTCAAGATGTTATAAGCGCTATAGGAAATGGTAACATGACAATGTCCGCCGGGAACATTAAAACCAGTGAGCAACGCAGAACGATTCGAGTTTTAGGTGAGATTCAAGAGCCAAAGGAGCTTAATGAATTTGTCGTTAAGTCAGAGAATGGTGCGGTATATCTCAAAGATATTGCAACGGTAACTTTTGATGAAGAAGACAAGACCACATTTGCAAGGGAATATGGTGAAAGTGTTGTCATGCTTGATATAAAAAAGCGTTCAGGAACGAATACTATTGCCGCCACACAGGAAATTAGAGCGCTTGTGAAGAAAGCTCAGGCGGAGTATTATCCTGCAGATTTAAATATTTCAATAGCCAATGATTCTTCGGATAGAACATTAAACCAGGTTGACGATTTAGTGAATAGCATCATCTTTGGAATCATTTTGGTGGTAACCGTTTTGATGTTTTTCCTTGGATTTCGTAATGCCTTGTTTGTTGGGTTTGCAATTCCGATGTCGATGTTCATCTCTTTTTTCGTCCTAAATACTTTGGGACTGCTCATCGACAGCCTTAGTTTCACTTTGAATACGATGGTTTTATTCGGAATGATTATGGGTCTGGGTATGCTCGTGGATAATGGTATCGTGGTTGTCGAAAACGTCTATCGTTTGATGAGCGAGGGTATGTCGAGAACCGAGGCTGCTAAAAAAGGTATTGGGGAGATTGCAGTACCTATCATCATATCAACAATAACTACCGTTGCTGCCTTTGTCCCGTTGGGACTCTGGCCTGGGCTTTTCGGTCAATTCATGATTTATTTCCCAGTTACGTTATCAGTCGTATTAGGTTCATCGCTATTTGTGGCGCTTTTTATGAATTCGATGCTAGTTTCACAATACATGGAAATTGGTGATAAAGAGATTAGTCGCAAGGGTCTCATTAGAACATCAGCAATCGTTGGAGGTCTTGGCTTACTAATACTTTTCCTTGGCGGACCGGCAAGAGGATTAGGTACCGTAATGATTTTTACGGCGTTGATGCTCTGGGCCTATAAATACGTTATCAAAGGGTTGGCTAATAGTTTTCAGAACAAAGTAATGCCACGTTTCGAAGATTGGTATGAACGCCGAATTAAACATGCATTACGTGGTGGAAATGTGTATTGGTACTTTGGAGTCACAGTAGTACTACTATTAGTTACGTTCATGTTGTTTGGCATGTCAATAGGCTCAGGTAGAACCAAAATCGAATTCTTTCCAGAGAATAGCCCGAACGAGGTATATGTCTATATTGAATATCCCGAAGGGACGTCTATAGAGAAAACTAATACGATTACCAAGGCCATTGAAGATAGGGTCTATAAAGTCGTAGCTCGCGAAAAGTATAAAAGAGACTCGGATTACAATTACTTGGTAGAATCCGCGGTATCACAAGTTGGAGAAGGTGCTGGTAACCCACAAACCGATGGTGGTTCCTCTTCCGAAATGCCGCATCGCGGAAAAGTTACGGTTTCAATGCGGGAATTTAAGTACCGAAACGGATTGGATACCGAAGAACTCCGAGGCGCAATTCAAGAAGATTTAACAGGAATTTACCCTGGTGTTTCCATTTCTGTTGAAAAACTTGCAGAAGGACCTCCTGCAGGATATCCAGTAAATATTGAGCTACAAGGCAAAGACTATGACGAATTGATTAGTACTGCCGAAGACATTCGCAATTACTTGAATAGCAAGAATATTCCCTTCATTGAAGAATTAAAAATCAATGTAAACAAGAGCAAGCCCTCAATGCAGGTAGTTGTTGATAGACAAAAAGCGGGAGAGCTAGGTGTTGCTGTGGGGCAAGTTGGGAATCAGTTACGACGTTCACTATTTGGGGAAAAAGCAGGCGTGTTCAAGCAAGATGGGGAAGATTATGATATCAATGTCCGCTTTAATAGTGACCTACGATTTGATAAAAACGCACTCTTTAATCAAAACATCATTTTCAGAGACCAAGCTTCTGGGCAAATTAAAGAGATTCCCGTCTCCGCTGTTGCATCACAGAAAAATTCATCAGGTTTTAGCTCTATAAAACATCGCAATGGTAATCGTGTGGTTACCGTGTATTCGGGACTTACAGCTGGCGGAAATCCCGCAGAAGTAGTTGGTAACGTTATCAAAGAAATGGAGAATTTCAAAGGTATACCTGATGCTGTAAAAGTAGATTATACGGGCGAAATCGAGGAGCAAAACAAACAATTGAACTTTTTGGTAGGTGCCTTTTTTGGTGGCCTAGCATTAATTATGTTGATATTAATTTTCCAATTTGGAGGAATTTCAAAGCCCTTGATTATAATGATTGCCATCTTCTTAAGCTTTATCGGAGTTTTTGGTGGATTAATGATAACGGGATGGTCTTTCGTAATCATGATGACGATGATGGGTATTATTTCCCTTGCGGGAATCGTTGTAAACAATGGTGTTGTACTGTTAGATTATACCCAAATTCTCATCGACCGTAAAAAGGTAAAACTAGATATGGATGATAAAGATTTATTATCTATGAAAGATGTTACCAAAGTGATTACAAAAGCAGGTAAGGCACGTTTACGTCCAGTAATTTTAACGGCAATTACAACAGTTCTTGGATTAATACCTCTAGCAATAGGATTGAACATTGATTTTGCTTCGCTGGTAACCGAGTTTAATCCTAAAATCTATTTTGGAGGCGACAATGTTGTCTTCTGGGGACCCTTAGCATGGACCGTTATTTTCGGATTGATTGTCGCAACCTTCTTGACTTTGATTATCGTACCGGTACTTTTCAATATTACCTATCGTATAAAAACAAAAGTACGCGGATGGCGAAAACCTGAAAGGAATCTCGGTGAAGAACTTATAGCCAAAGATGAAGAATATGAGGTCCTCCCAAAAACGGGCACTTCAGATTAAATAACGATAGACTTTATAAAAAGAATCCTCGAAATTTCGGGGATTCTTTTTTTTACAACACTTTAGTCCTGAATACTTCTTAAATTTGTCGCTTCAAATAGAAATCATACCATGTACAGAAGCCATAACTGCGGAGAATTACGCGAATCACATATCAATCAAAAAGTAACTTTATCAGGTTGGGTGCACAAAACTAGAGATAAAGGCTTTGTGGCATGGGTAGACCTTCGTGACCGATATGGTATCACGCAACTTGTTTTTGATGAAGATCGTACTTCTTCAAAATTATTAGAGCAAGCAAGAAGTTTAGGCCGAGAATTTGTGGTGCAAGTGAATGGTGAAGTCATTGAAAGGGCTTCAAAAAACCCAAATATTCCAACGGGAAATATTGAGGTTTTAGTAGAAGAAGTTATCGTTTTAAACGAATCAAAAACGCCTCCTTTTACAATAGAAGATGAAACAGATGGCGGTGAAGATATTCGCATGAAATATCGCTATTTAGATATCCGAAGAAATCCTGTCAAAAACAGTTTGATTTTTAGAAGCAAGGTGGCGATGGAAGTCCGGAAATATTTGTCTGATGAAGGATTTATAGAAGTTGAAACGCCCTATTTAATAAAGTCGACCCCAGAAGGAGCACGAGATTTTGTTGTACCTAGTCGTATGAATGAGGGACAGTTTTATGCATTGCCACAATCTCCACAAACATTTAAACAGTTATTGATGGTGGGTGGATTGGATAAGTACTTCCAAATTGTAAAATGCTTTAGAGATGAAGATTTACGAGCAGACCGTCAACCAGAATTCACACAAATAGACTGCGAAATGGCATTCGTTGAGCAGGAAGATATTCTAAATGCTTTCGAAGGATTGACCAAACATCTCTTAAAGGAAATTAAGGGAGTAGATATCGAATCTTTCCCAAGAATGACCTTTGACGAGGCTATGAAACGCTTCGGAAATGACAAACCTGATATTCGCTTCGGAATGGAATTCGGGGAGTTAAATGAAGTTGCACAACACAAAGACTTTAATGTCTTCAATTCCGCAGAATTGGTTGTTGGAATAGCTGTCCCTGGAGGAAATTCCTATACCCGAAAAGAAATCGACAAACTAACGGACTGGGTAAAACGACCACAAGTAGGAGCTTTGGGAATGGTCTATTGCCGTTGCAACGATGACGGAAGCTATAAATCTTCGGTTGACAAATTCTACGACCAAGAAGACTTGGCCAAGTGGGCAAAAGTAACCGGAGCCAAACCAGGAGATTTAATCTGCGTGCTTTCCGGAGACAAAAATAAAGTAAGAGCACAATTAAGTGCTTTGCGTATGGAGTTGGCCGAACGTTTGGGTCTAAGAAATCCTGAAGAGTTTGCTCCTTTATGGGTTATCGATTTTCCATTACTTGAGTTAGATGAAGAAACAGGACATTACCATGCGATGCATCACCCCTTCACTTCTCCAAAACCTGGTCAACTAGAGCTTTTAGATTCAGACCCAGGAGCAGTTCGAGCGAATGCTTATGATTTGGTTTTAAATGGAAACGAAATCGGCGGTGGTTCTATTCGTATTCACGATAAAGAAATTCAAAGTACCATGTTCAAGCATTTAGGTTTTACTCCCGATGAAGCTAAAGCACAATTCGGTTTTCTAATGGATGCTTTTCAATACGGAGCACCACCTCACGGTGGTATTGCTTTTGGTCTAGACAGATTGGTCGCCATTTTAGGCGGACAAGAAACTATTCGTGATTTTATCGCCTTCCCAAAAAACAATAGTGGGCGCGATGTCATGATTGATGCGCCAGCGCCTATTGATAGTGAGCAGTTGAAAGAGTTGAGTTTGAAATTGGATTTGTAGCTAGTCTAATTCTCAGAGAAATCAATATTATTTATTGAAATTCCAAAAATTTAGCTTCTCATTGATTTTATTTTTAACTTTCTGAGATGGTTAAAAAAAATATTCCAAAAATCGGAACTGTAATTTTGCTAGGGCTTGCGATGAGCATAGTTTCAGGATTTGGCTATATCTTTTCTAACTATCAAAATCCTTTTGACCGAAAAAACGAGGGTCATATTGGTTATCTCGACCCGAATAACCCTGATATATCAGAAAATTTTGAGCGATGCAGTGATAAGCTGCCTGTGGGGTTCTATCATAGCACAGCACCATACATTTATAAAGGAGGCAAGCCAGTTTTTAAAAGGTTCATTCAAAACAACTACTCAGAAAATAATTTTGCTGATAATGGCTACTTAAATTTTCGCTTTCTTATAAATTGCAAAGGAGAGTTAGGAGATGTCGAAACAAATCAACTGGATTCAAATCTTGAGCTCACGACTCTAAATAAAGATATGGTCAGTAAACTCTCGAAACTTACCCTCAGAAAAGAGAATTGGAGTTCGTTAGAAACAAGAGAAGTTCGTGATCTCTACATGTATATCATTTATAAAATTGAAGATGGGCAAGTTGTTGAAATTCTACCTTAGTATTTTTACCGTTCTGCTTTTTTTTTCCTGCAAAGAGAATACTCTAGAAGCTAAAAAAGGCAATAACAGAGAACTTGCGGAACAGGTATATAAAACTGGTGAAAACCTTCTACAGGGATCTCCTGAAAGCATGGAACGCATCAAAGAGGCCATTGCCCTAGACACCACCTACGCCGAAGCCATAAGAGAACTTTCCGTTGCCTATTTGAAAAGAGGAATGCCTCACAAATGGAAACCCATTTTCGATGAAGCTGTAGAGAAAGATGCAGCGACTTGGCAACCATGGCGCGGTTACCTTTACCTCTGGTTCTATCGAGATTATAAAAAAGCAATAGCAGATTTTGATGCTTCAGATACATTAACTGATTATATCGACCACCCACAAGGTCATAGTGTTGATTTCTGGCGAGGCATTGCTTATTTAGGCCTAAAGGATTATGAAAACTCCATAGCCTATTGGGACAAGCACATAACCAAAGAAACCGAAGATAGTGGTGAAGATTGGGTTGAATTAGAAGCCTTTTTATATCGCGGAATTGCATATTACGAATCCGGAAATCCTGAAAAAGCAGTAGAAAATTTTGATAAGGTTATTCAATATTTCAAGCAATCTGCTGATGCCAAGTATTATAAAGCACTCATTTTAAAAGATGATGATGCTATAGAGGCAAAAGCTTTAATTGAAGATGCCATTATAGATTTCAACGCGGGCTTTTACAATAATCGTGACTATGTTGAAACCCTACGTCAAATTTATATGGAGGATTTAGAAGATGTAAAAGAATCCATTCTAGAATAAGCTAAATATACACTACCGTATTTTCATTACATTTAAGTAAGCAAACACCTTAAATGCCAACCCGACTAGAAAAACTCTTCACCAAGTTCATCAAATGGCGATATAAAAATATCTCCAACAAAACCTTCACTCATATTCTAGCCGTATTAGTTGGGCTGCTAGCAGGTTTAGCCTCGGTTACCCTAAAAAACCTTACGTTTTTCATCCAATCTTCGTTAGAAGGTGGTATCGTATTTTCGAGCAATCAACTATACTTTGTATTGCCGATTATTGGTCTTGCTTTGGTGTTCCTTTATGTGAAGTTTGTACACAAAGAAAAATTAGAGCATGCGGTTTCCTCCATCTTATTTGCATTGAGTAAGAAGAAAGGGATTATAGATTTAAAGAAAATTTATACGCCACTGATAACCGCACCACTTACTGTTGGTTTTGGAGGTTCAGTAGGACTGCTAGGACCTGCAGTGAAATCAGGTTCTGCAATAAGTTCGAATCTAGGCCGTGTGCTTCATTTGAACTCCAAAACACGTTCCTTGCTCATTGCTTGTGCATCGGCAGGAGCTGTGGCATCAATATTTCAATCCCCAATTGCCGCTATTATTTTTGCCGTGGAAATATTTAGTATCGATTTTACGATGCTTTCCGTAATGCCACTTTTATTGGCCTCAGTTTCCGGCGTGCTTACCTCCTATTTTTTTCTAGGAAATGAAGTACTTTTCGATTTTAGACTTACGGACAGTTTTGAAGTAAAAGACACCCTATTCTATATTTTGTTAGGGGTTGGAACAGCATTCGCCTCTATCTATTTTACAAAAATGTATTTCGGAATTCTGAAACTGTTTGAACCTTTGAAGAGTCCGAAATACAAGCTTCTTGTTGGCGGACTTGCCATTGGAATTATGCTCTATTTTATACCTCCGCTTTATGGAGAAGGTTTTAGTTTTATCAGCAATTTGTTGGATGGTAATCACTTATCCGCTCTCGGGTCTACCCCCTTTGATGATTACTTAAGTAACATATGGGTAGTGATTGCACTTCTATTTGGTATCACAGTTTTTAAAGCGATTGCCATGACTACTACTTTTGCTGCTGGTGGAGCTGGAGGGATTTTCATCCCGACTATGGTAATGGGAAGCGCTCTAGGCAATGTCGTCGCCAAAGTCATTAACAACTTAGGTTTGGGGTTCGCAGTATCCGAAAGTAATTTTACCTTAATTGGTATGGCCGGATTGATTGCCGGAGTGCTCCATGCGCCCTTAACCGCCATCTTCTTGATAGCGGAAATCACAGGAGGTTATGAACTTTTTGTTCCCTTGATGATAACTGCTGCCATTTCATACCTCATTACAAAAAATGCCATCAAACATAACATTTACACGCGTGAACTCGCAGAGCAAGGTGCATTGTTAACACACGATAAAGACGAAAACGTTCTGACTGTAATGCAATTGGATGATGTCATCGAGCAGAATTTCAAAACGGTAACCCCGACTATGTTCTTAGGAGAAATGCTCCATGAAGCCGTATCACAATCTACCCGAAATTTATTCCCCGTGGTTGATGAAAATGAAGCCTTAGTAGGCATCGTGCTCCTAGATGATATTCGAGAATTTATGTTTGAAACTTCCTTATACCGAACAACTACGGTTTCTACTTTTATGCATTCTGCACCGGAATATATCTTTTATGGAAAAGATAGTATGCAACAGGTTATGAAAAAGTTTCAAGACAGTAATGCCTGGAACCTTCCCGTTATCAAAGAGGGAAAGTACTATGGCTTCGTTTCAAAATCTAAATTATTGACAGCCTATCGCAGAGAATTAATTAATTTTACACAGTAAAGTAAAACGATGGTTTTAGTTTTAGGGGCTTTGTTAGCTATGATTTTTCTTTTTCTCTCAGGCATACATTTCTATTGGGCTTTCGGGGGGAAATGGGGGATTGAAGCTGCCATACCAACAAATGACGAAAATATTCAAGCACTGAAACCGCCGACAATTGCAACTATAATTGTAGGTATTGGACTTTTGTTTTTTTCTTTGTTTTATATGACCCAAATAGAAGTCTTTACTGCTAAATTACCGAGTTGGCTGCCCTTATATGCTGGTTGGATTTTACCTTCCATATTTTTACTTCGTGTCATTGGAGATTTTAAATATGTGGGACTTTTTAAGAAGATAAAAATGACCAAATTTGCAAAATCAGATTCGAAATACTTTATTCCCTTATGCGTTTTCCTCGCTTTAGCAGGGTTTATAGTTCAAATGTATGGGTAACATGAAGCTTAAACATTTTATCACGTTAGTAGTTCTGGCCTCTCTAGGAGCTATTATCTACGGTTTTAATCTAGAGGAGTCTCAAGAAGCCTTATCCCATAAATTTATCGGGTCAGGGACTTTGGGTCTTTTTCTAATTGCAATGCCTTTATTTCTTTATAAGGAAAGTAAAAAAAGAGACTTTAAAGACTATATGCTAACGGATGAGAATGTTCGTAAGATGCAGGGAAAGCCGCCAAGAAAATCTGAAGATTCTTAATTCAGATTACGTTTTTGAACAAAAAAGCGTTTTAAGAGATCAGAAGCTTCATTTTCAAGAACTCCTCTTACAATTTTGGTTTTTGGGTGTAACCTTGTTCCCATAGCCCCACAACCTCTTTGAGGGTCTTCAGCGGCATACACTATTTTTGAAATTTGGCTCCAGTACAAGGCACCTGCGCACATTTGACAGGGTTCTAGAGTAACATATAAGGTACAATCTTTTAGATACTTGCCCCCTAAAAAATTAGCTGCCGCCGTAATCGCTTGCATTTCTGCGTGTGCCGTTACATCATTCAATTGTTCGGTAAGGTTATGTGCCCTAGCAATAATACGGTCTTGAACGACTATGATTGCCCCAATAGGCACTTCGCCTTTTTCAAAAGCAGCTTCAGCCTCTTGTAGAGCCTTTTTCATAAAATACGTATCGTCGTAAGGTAAAACCATTTCAGAAATTTAATTTACAATAGTATGGAATAATAGTCTTGAGGACAACAAACTTTCATAAAACACCTCTTCAAAAAAGGTATTGTAAATGAATAACGAATAAATTTCAACGATACTGTAATTGAACCAGTATTTGTTGTGAACTCCGAATTCACAATCATCAAACAAGGAAAAGCCGTAGCTTTGTAGCTTCAATTTTTAAGAGGTGTCTCAACGTATACTTGATAAAATCGAATCTCCAAATAACATTCGCAACCTTATACCAAGCGAACTACCCCAACTCGCTCAAGAACTTCGCGAATTCATAATTGATATTGTTGCTACAAAAGAGGGGCATTTAGGTGCTAGCCTTGGTGTTGTCGAACTCACCATTGCGCTACATTATATTTTTGACACTCCGAATGACAAACTTATTTGGGATGTAGGCCACCAAGCCTATGGACATAAAATCTTAACTGGGCGTAAAGAAATTTTTGAATCAAATCGGCAACTGGGTGGAATTAGCGGTTTTCCAAATAGGAGCGAAAGTGAGTATGACGATTTTGGTACGGGGCATAGTTCAACATCAATTTCAGCCATTCTAGGGATGGCGATTGCATCCCAGTTAAAAGGAGATTCTAACAAACAACATATCGCAGTAATTGGAGATGCATCTATTGCCAGTGGAATGGCTTTCGAAGGTCTTAATCATATGGGCGTAACTGACGCAAATGTATTGGTAATACTGAACGATAATGCAATTGGCATCGACCCTAGTGTCGGTGCCCTTAAAAAGTACTTGACCAACGTAAAAAAAGGTACTGCTAAAGATGAAAACATTTTTGAATGTCTGAATTTTGACTATTCGGGACCTGTTGACGGACATAACTTAAAGGCCTTATTGTCGGAATTAGAAAGACTGAAATCTATTTCAGGACCCAAACTTTTACATGTGATTACTACGAAAGGTAAAGGACTAAAACAGGCTGAAGAAAATCAGGTGACCTACCATGCTCCTGGAAAGTTCGACAAAAAAACTGGGGAATTGTACAAAAAATCCCCTGCGCAACAGCCTTCAAAATATCAAGATGTCTTTGGTCACACAATAGTAGAACTAGCTAAGCAGAATGAAAATATCGTGGGGATTACTCCGGCTATGCCTACAGGAAGCTCCCTAAAATATATGATGGAAGAAATTCCGAAGCGTGCTTTTGATGTTGGTATTGCTGAACAGCATGCAGTTACTATGGCCGCGGGAATGGCGGCGGAAGGTCTAGCACCTTTTTGTAACGTTTACTCCACTTTTTTACAACGTGCCTACGATCAGGTGATTCATGACGTAGCGCTTCAAAATTTACCTGTTATTTTCTGTTTAGATCGTGCCGGATTGGTTGGCCAAGATGGAGCAACACATCATGGAGTGTATGACATTGCATATTTACGATGCATTCCCAACCTCATCGTTTTTGCTCCAATGAATGAAATCGAATTACGCAATATCATGTATACAGCGCAGTTAGGATTAAAACATCCTATTGCAATTCGATATCCAAGAGGTAGAGGGGTACTTAAGGAATGGAAAACTCCTTTTGAAAAAATAGAAATTGGGTCATCCGAAGAATTAGAAAAAGGCACAAAAATTGCTGTATTATCGGTCGGACATATTGGGAATATGATATCTGAATTATTGATAGAAATGAATCATTCGCAGGAAATCGGACATTATAATATGCGTTTTATCAAACCCTTGGATAAAAAACAATTGGAATTGGTTTTCAACAGCTATGAACATATCATAACAATCGAAGATGCCTGCAAAATAGGAGGTTTTGGCAGTTCCATTCTAGAATATGCCAATAAGATGCAATTTAAAAATCCCGTCCATGTTTTCGGAATTGATGACACTTTCGTTGAGCATGGTACTACAGAAGAGCTTTATCAACTTGTTGGACTTGACAAAGACTCTGTAAGAGCAACACTAAAATCTATATTGAATGAATTTTGAAGTAATGAAACCCAAAAGGTTTTTTTTCACACTCTTTCTTACAATACAATTCGGCTTTGGCCAAGATAGCATACCAAAACCCAAGAAAGCCGACTCTGTAATTGTTGCTCCAATAGTTCGCGATTCTATGATTATTGATACCATAGTAATCAGACGAACACAACCAAGGGTCAAGCAAACAGCGGAGCCAGTTAACATTATGAATACGACCATTTCATTCAAAAAAACCAAACCATTATCTGAGGTTCAAAAGAAATTCGAGGTGCCGACATTCTGGCAAAGTGTTAATTTAATCGGTCTTAATTTTAGTCAGGCTGCATTTATCAATTGGAATGCTGGTGGAAATAACTCTATCGCAGCCCAAGCAAATGCCCGTTTTGAGCGTAACTATAAGTTCAGGTATTTTCAATGGGACAATATTTTGGAAACGCGTTATGGCATTAATCTTCAGGAGGGTCAAAAAATAAGAAAAACCGATGATGCCATTAGAATAAGTTCTACAGTAGGGTATCGACGTGATACGATTAGCAATTGGTACTATTCGGTCAAAGCAAATTTCAATACACAATACACAGATGGTTTTAAATATCCCGACAGGGAAACACCTATTTCAAGAGTTATGAGTCCGGGTTATTTTTTCTTAGGTGCTGGGACTTCCTACATTTCAAAGGGGCAAAAATTCAATGCTTATATTTCTCCAATTACTCAAAAAGCAACTTTTGTATTAGATCAAGATTTGGCGAATAAAGGAGCATTCGGAGTTGATAAAGCAGTGCTTGATGTCGATGGAAATATTCTCGAACCCGGGAAAAACGTTTTTCTAGAAGTAGGTTTTCTAATTACAAATGACTGGGAGACCCAACTTATGGAAAACGTTGCGCTCAAACACCGATTGAACCTGTATACCGATTATCTTCGGAGTTTTGGCAACATCGATGTAGACTGGGAGCTAAATGTCAACTTAAAAGTCAATAAATACATAGTTACCAATCTGGGAACCCACTTCATTTACGATGATGATATTCTCTTTGATGCGGTAAAAAATGAAGCAGGGGAAGTCGTAAATGAAGGTCGACCAAAATTGCAGTTCAAGCAGCTTTTAGGTGTTGGGGTAGCGTATAACTTTTAGCCCTTCGACTGCGCTCAGGGTGACAGTACAGGTTATAAAAAATTTAAAGTTGCTTCCCCATTATCTTATTGTGAATATGTACGGCGGCACTATCAGAAAGGCTGGCGACATAACAACAGGAATTCAAGAGAATCTGATAAATAGAAATATCTGTCCGTCTATAAAACTCTGGAAGCGTACTAAGCATTAAACCATCATAATTCGAAGCCTTCCCTTCTTTCTCTCTGACTAAGGCTGTGATATAGACATCTAGAATATCTGAAATGATTTTGTAACCAGCTATCTCCTTCTCGATGACTTCTTGAGATTGATAAATCTTGTCTACACTCAAAGAAATGATATCCGTTATCTGAGCTTCATACTTACTTTTATCCATTAAGGAAACATCGAATGTCCCATCCAGAATAGCTTCTTCATTGTTTATAAAAACATCTATAGCATCCTGAATCAAAGTGTTTATAGCTAAGGCGCGTAAGTAACTTAGTCGGTCTTCTTTATATTTCAGAGAATTGTACTTATTGGTATTTATGCTGTCCTTGACTAATTTGATAAGATACTCCAGCGCGTAATCTTCGGAAATCAATCCTAGATTTATTCCATCTTCGAAATCAATAATAGTATAACAGATATCATCGGCTGCTTCTACCAAATAAGTCAAAGGATGCCTTGAAAAGCTGATATCTTTCCCTGAACGAGTTTGAATTAATCCGAGTTCCTCCGCTACTTCTTTGAAACTCTCTTTTTCCGATTGAAAGAAACCGAACTTCTTATCCGCGATATGCTTAGTTGGTTTTTTAGGAAGTGATTCCTTCGGATATTTCATAAAAGCACCCAAGGTGGCATAGCTTAATCGCAATCCGCCATCGACTCCTTCCCGAGTTTCTGTTAGCAACTTGAAACCGTTGGCATTTCCTTCGAAATCAATAATATCTTGCCATTCTTTATCCGTCAATTGCTCCTTGTATTTTTGACCGCTTCCTGTTGCAAAATATTCTCCGATAGCCTTTTCACCGCTATGTCCGAAAGGCGGATTCCCGATATCATGTGCCAATGCAGCAGCGGCAACAATCGCTCCGAAATCATTGAAACGATACCCATGCATTTCCTTTAAATGTGGATGTTTCTCTAATAATTTTTTCCCTGCAATACGCCCTAAACTCCTACCAACAACGGATACTTCCAAACTATGTGTCAAGCGCGTATGTACAAAATCGGTTTTTGAAAGGGGAATGACCTGAGTCTTGTCCTGCAAACTCCGAAAAGCTGAAGAAAAAATAATACGGTCGTAGTCTACTTCAAACCCTAACCGGATTTCATCTTGTTCTTTTCGGAGTCTTTTATGCGTGTCGCCAAAGCGTTTTAAGGAGAGAAGTTGTTCCCAGTTCATGGTTCTGTTTTAGTAGTCCGCAAGATACAGATTTTGCGAATTCCCTTTAAACTCTAGCCTCAAGAATAACTGCTTAACATTCCCTTAATATCATAACAATTAGCTAACGCTTTTACAATACATCTTTAACATACAGGTAACTCGGCTTTTACAATGGTGTGGTTTTTTTGCAGCGGTATTTAAATCAAACATAGTAAAACTGAAATGAGAAAATTATTGATTGGCTTGCTACTGCTGGCCACCGCTCAAATTACTGCGCAAGAAACTGGAAGTATTGTGGGAAAGTTAACCGATACCGATTTTAATGACGAACCCTTAGCTTTTGCTAATATTCTAATCGATGGTACTACCAAGGGCACCACTTCTGATTTTGACGGTCTTTACGAAATCGCAAATTTAGAACCAGGAATGTACACCGTTGTCTATAGTTTCTTAGGCTACGAAACCATTACGAAAGCCGATGTTGTTGTCGAAGCGGGTAAATCTACCACTATTGATGTCGGACTATCCGCAGCAGCAGGAGTTGAACTCGAAGAATTTGTAGGTACAGCTACCACCACAAAAGAATCTGAAACTGCTTTGTTGCTAGACCAAAAAAATGCAACAATTGTAAAGGAAAGTATCGGCGCACAAGAATTATCCTTCAAAGGAATTAGCGATGCAGCTGCTGCTGTAAATAAGATATCCGGGGTATCAAAACAAGAAGGAGGCGGTAATGTTTATGTTCGAGGTCTTGGTGATAGATATTTAAATACGACCTATAACGGTCTTCCAGTTCCATCAAATAACATTGAAAAGAAGAACATCGACTTAAATCTGTTCTCTTCGGATGTTATTCAGAATGTTGGTGTTAGTAAAACGCATGCTGCTAATTTTTATGGGGATTTTGCGGCAGGTAATGTTGATATTACTTCTAAGGAACATACAGGAGATTTCTTCCTTGATATCGATTTAGGAACTACCGTAAACACAAATGCCTTAGGAACCGATTTCGTAAAAAGTGAAGGCACTGGTTATTTTGGTTTTTACAATCGGTATAGAAACAATCCTTATGCGGTATTGTTGTCTCACGGAGTTGATGCTATTTCTTCGGAAGGAACTGCGGGTATTTCAGGAAGTTTCGCCAGCGGAAAGTCTTGGAATATTGGTGAAGCATCGCGCTTAAGTGTTTTTGCTACGGCCTCTTTCGGAAATTCCTTCGAATTCCGCGAAGGTCCGGCGGTTGATTACACTACCGTTGAAAAGAAGCGTTTTCCCAATACCGAAGTTTATGAGTATGGCAGAAATACCACGGCAATGGCGAACATTGTATATCGTATCAACGACAAGCACAAAGTAAAATTCAATTCTCTTTTTATCAACGATGCAACTGATGAAGCTTCGTACTTCGGAACCAAGGGTCTCGGCACCAACCGTGATGCCATTCTCGATACGGATCGTGGTTTCTATCAATCCAATATACAGTTTAGCCAAGACATGATTTTCGTAAATCAACTACTTGGTACAAGTACGCTAAGCGAAAAATTAAAATTGGACTGGGGAGTTGGTTACAATAATGTACTTGCCCGCCAGCCAGACCGAAAGCGAATCTCTATAGAGCGTTATGACCTTGAACTTGATGGAGATGAAAATACGAACGGATTTTTCTTCAGCAACATCGCGTACGACAACCAGCGTTATTTTCAAGATATCGAAGATAGTGAGCTGAATGCGCGAATTAACCTTTCTTACAATGTCTCTGAAAAATTAGACTTTAATTTTGGCTATAATGGACGTTCAAAGCAAAGAACTTTTGAGAACATTCGTTACGGATATGATTTTATTCAACCCAACACTCCCGTAGGAGATGTAAGAGATTTAGATGGTGTTTTCACTCAGGAAAATCTTGGAACGGTTTTCAACACCGTGGTATTCAATGGCCTTGACCCACAAAACGGTTTAGGCAATGTAAATCTACCTGGTCAGCTTGAAAATACATATGAAGGGAATTTGAATGTTCATGCTTTCTATACAGATGCAGTGTATCAGGTTAGCGAAAAACTTTCATTGGTACCAGGTATACGTTTCGAAAAGTTTGACCAAGATATTTCGTATGATGTGATTAACCTTCCAGCAACTGACCCAGGTGAAAGGGCTGCTAGTGAATTTTTCATCCTTCCGAGCTTAAATGTAAAATACGCTTTGAACGAAGATCAAAACCTTCGATTCTCTTTTAGCAGCACAGTTTCGAATCCGGAGTTTAAAGAAGTTGCCCCTTTTGTTTATGAGGATGTAACACAGCGTATTGGAGGAAATCCAAATCTATTGAACGACCCTGCATTTTCCAGGATATATAATGTGGATTTCAAATATGAATGGTTCATGAAGCCTAGTGAGCTGCTATCAATCTCCGCTTTTGCAAAGGCCATCAATGACCCTGTGAATTTAGTAGTTGCAAATGATGCTACAGGAACACAGCGTTTCTTTAGAACTGGAGATCAAGCACAAGTACTTGGTTTTGAATTTGAGGTTCGCAAGGCCCTTATTACCGATGCCGATGAGCAAAGCGTTTTATCAACAGGTATCAACGCAACGTATACCTATACCAAACAAGACCTTAAAGGTAGTAATGGTGTTTTCTCAACGACATTTGATCGAGATTCAGACCAACTGCAAGGAGCATCTCCTTTGCTGTTGAATGCAGATTTGAGCTATCGCCCAACATTTGGTTCTTACAAACCCGTTGCGAACCTTGTATTCTCATATTTCTCTGACCGTATTGACGCATTGGGTTCAGGGCAATTAGGAAACATTATCGAAAAAGGCGTTCCTACGCTTGATTTTGTTTGGAAAAACAATATCAACGAAAAAATGGAATTGAACGCGAGTTTTAAAAATCTTCTAAACCCAAATATTGAACGGGTTCGAGAAGTCGATGGTGGTGATATTACACTATCTCGTTTCAAAAGAGGACTCAATATCGGGTTCCAATTCAAGTATAAATTCTAATCAAATAATAACGAACAATTAAATTACTATTCATGAAAACAAGCAAGTTTCTTTTAGGTTTTGCAATGGCAATCATTTTAGTAGGATGTGCTGCCGATGATACGGCAGATGTCATAATTAATCAAGAAGGTGGGAATCCTTCTAATCCAACTAATCCAGGTACTTCTGAAATCGGTGGAACACTTACTGAAGACCTTACCTTAACTACCGGAACGGAATATAAATTGACTACTGCCTTAATTGTTCCTGAAGGATTTACACTAAACATCGAGCCAGGTGCTGTAATCAGAGCTACTACTGGTGCTGATGTATATGTTGCCATTATGCAAGGTGGCCAAATCATGGCGGAAGGTACATCAACAAATCCGATTGTTTTTACCTCTGATTCTACTACTCCAAACGCTGGTGATTGGGGTGGTCTTATCATCTTAGGAAAAGCTCCGATTAATTCCGTTTCTGGTGGCGACGCAACCTCTACCTCTGAAATAGGGGGATTGCCTTATGGCGGAAGTGCAACAGACGATAACTCGGGAATCTTGAAATATCTTCGTATTGAGTATTCAGGCGGAGCGGCAGATGCCTCTTCCGAAAACAATGGATTTTCTTTCTATGGAGTTGGTAATGGAACAACTATCGAATACATACAAGCATTTGAGGGCAAAGATGATGGTGTTGAGTTTTTTGGAGGAACTGTAAATGCATCATTTGTATCTGTAATCGGAGCCCAAGATGATTCTATCGACTGGACAGAAGGTTTCACAGGAACCTTGACAAATGTATATATCGAGCACAGACAAGCACATGATAAAGGAATCGAAGGGGATGGTTTCAACACTGATATTGGAAACAATGCTGACCCATTGTTCTGGTCTGCTCCCACTATTAACAATATTACCATAAATGGAAATGGTTCTTCCAATGAGAACGAAGCGGTACGATTAAGAGCCGGAACCAGAGCACTTTTTAACAACGTGCTGATATCAGGTTTTGCCGAAGGTTTTGATTTAGACAGTGATGGTGCCGATAGTCCAACAGGCCAAGGGGTTATTGATGGCGACACTGGTGTTACTGACATTAGCTTTGATGATGTAACGGTAAATCTTAAAAATGATACTGGCGATACGTTTGGAGAAGCTGAATTCTTTACCGGAATCGGAAACGGAACAGGAGCCGATTACACTTCTTGGAATGGTGGTTGGACGCGTAACTAAGCCTATGAATTATGTTTGATTGGGCTATAGCTTAGCTAAAGCTAAATTAAATACCACTGAAAGCCCTGCAGAAATGCGGGGTTTTCTTTTGGTATTTTTCAATACAGTTATCCGTTATTTAACATTTTTGAAACGAACAATTAATTTCAACTTAACCCTAATTTTACATTACCGACTTTTCTTTGTGTCAAATTAAAGTCTTTTGATGAAAAATATAATTTTTGCTAGTGCACTTCTTTTTACAAGCCTATTATTTTCGCAGAGTCAATGTGTCATAAAAGGTTCCGTTACCGATGCAGCAATGAATAATGAACCTATGCTGTTTGCAAATATTGAGGTGAAGGGTTCTGAGACAAGTTACCAGACCAATTTTCATGGGAATTTTGAAATTGATGACCTTGCCCCTGGTTCCCATACTTTAACAATTAGCTATGCAGGTTATCAAACCGAAGAGGTAACTATAGTCGTTTCAGAAAACTCAGTTTCGCAAATAGAAACCGTTCTAGCTCCAATGCAAATTAACTTTGATAATGTTTCTGGACTGGATACTGCCTCAAAACAAGAAACAGCATTCCCTTCTGGTGCAGAAAAGACTCCAAGAGAATAATTCTTAAACCTATTATATTAAAAAAGCGACCTATTTGAATAGGTCGCTTTTTTACATATCGGGGGTCAAGTTTAATTTCTACTTACAATACCTTCGGTATTTTTGGTTTCGGTTACCGCTGCAATGGCATTTTCATTGTACTCCACTTCTTTCAAAATATCATTTGCCCAGAATAACCACTTTCCAGTTTTTACTCCATTGGCATATGAACCTACAGAAATAGTCTCTCCTTTTTTATTAAAACTTAACCATTCACCATGTAACTTTTTCTCAAGATTGAAAGTTCCTTTTTGACTTATTTCACCATTTGCGTGAAAATAAGTCGCCTCGATTAAATTGGTTTCTTTATTCAGTTTCATTTCTGGTTCTACCTGTGCAAATGAAGCAGCAGAAATAAAAAGGAGGGCTATAACTAAAATTGTCTTTTTCATAACTAGAGTTTTGGGATTCTTATTGATGCCATAAAAATATAATATAATTCACATTAAAGCAACATTTACATAACATTAACTTTACATTGAAAACGATACATACTGATTGTTAGTATCTTACCCTAAGGCTTTTTTAACAAAATTAAAGATTACTTAATATAAGGATTACCTTAAGGTGACATCCAACAACGATCTTCGTGTTTGTCTTAAGACAACATCGATTTCATTACACGTATTAGTTTTTGTCGACTAGTTTTTTGAAATCTACAGCTACCTTTGGCCAAGGTAGCTTTTTTTATGTTTTGTTTTTAGTATTTTCTTCGGACAGGAGCTTTTCTAAATCATCTTATCCACATCCGCTTTGGTCCAAAAGCGCCCATAACAAACCCAACTTTATCACTTGTTAATATCCTATAAATTATTCTTCTAGAAATAACATTCGCACAACATTAATTTAACATTGATACAGTTCTTTTGCACTCGACAAAAATTAATACTTTGATGAGAACAAAACTTCTGGCCCTTGGCCTTTTTTTAAGTGTTTCTTGTATGACATTTGCTCAAGAAACCAACGCCCCCGCATTTGGAAAGGGACTCTTTAATTTAGTTGGAAAAGATAGTACATGGACCATGAAAATTGGTACACGTATGCAATTCTTAGGTATTTCTACTTGGGATGAAACTGCGGATGGGAATCTAGTCAATCCTGAACAAAACTTTTTGGTTCGACGGGCTCGATTGAAATTCGATGGTTTTGCTTTTTCTCCAAAATTGAAATATAAAATGGAGTTGGGTCTTTCAAATAGAGATATCTCTGGAGGGTCTGAATTTACCAGAAACACGCCACGCTACATTCTAGATGCGGTTGTCATGTGGAATTTCTATGAAAACTTCGAACTATGGGTAGGTCAGACGAAATTACCTGGTAACATCGAACGTGTTATATCCTCAGGAAACTTACAACAAGTAGACCGTTCTTTGGTAAACAGTCGATTTAATATCGACCGTGATATGGGCGTGCAATTAAGACACCACTTTACACTTGGCGAGAAATTTTTAATCCGTGAGAAACTTGCCCTATCTCAGGGTGAAGGAAGAAATATTACCCAAGGTAATTTAGGTGGTCACCAATATACGGCGCGACTTGAATTCCTTCCTTTCGGTAAGTTCAAAAGTAAAGGTGATTATAGCGGAAGTGATCTAAAAAGAGAGGAAACACCAAAACTAATGTTCGCAGTAAACTATGACACTAATAAAAATGCTGTAAAAACGAGAAGCAATCAAGGCTCTTACATGCGAAACGATTTAGGTTTTTATGAAACCGATGTGAATACTTTCTTCTTCGATGGAATGTTCAAGTACAGTGGCTTCTCTTTTATGTGGGAATATGCAAATAGAGATGCTGATGACCCAATAGCAAAAAACTCTGACGGTACAGAAACTGGAGATACTGTTTGGGTCGGTAACGGACTAAACTTACAAACCGGATATTTATTCAAAAGCAATTGGGAAGTATCAGGTCGATATACCGATATCAATTTAGATGATCTTACTGGAAGAAACCCAGAAACGCAATATACCTTAGGCCTCTCAAAATATCTTGCTGGGCATAAACTAAAGGTACAAACCGATTTAAGCTATCTTACTGTAGACGGAGGTTCAAATGAATTGATGTATCGATTGCAATTCGACATACACTTCTAGTAAATAACCTCGGGGCAAGCCCACAAGACATTGGAAGGAAAATTAACATTGAGGTAACATTGTACACCTCTAGACTATAGATATTTGCAAAATTATAACTACCAGAAATTATGGATAATATTTACTTATTAATCGTTATTGCACTGGCCGTTTTGGCGGTTGCCGATTTAGTAGTTGGTGTCAGTAATGATGCGGTCAACTTTCTAAATTCAGCTATTGGCTCAAAAGCCATATCGTTTAGAACTATCATGATTGTAGCCAGTTTGGGTATGATATGTGGTACTGTATTTTCAAGTGGATTGATGGAGGTTGCACGTAAGGGAATCTTTAATCCCGGGGAATTCTTTTTTGACGAAATCATGTTCATTTTTATGGCTGTTATGATAACAGATATCCTCCTACTTGATTTCTTCAACACCTTGGGAATGCCAACATCTACTACGGTTTCCATCGTTTTTAACTTGTTGGGAGCTGCAGTTGCCATGTCACTTATCAAAATTGTAGCTGACAATGGTAGTTTTACTGAAGTAGTAAACTATATCAATACTGAAAAAGCAATTCAAATTATTTCCGGTATACTCTTGTCGGTCGTCGTCGCCTTTACCATAGGGGCGCTGGTGCAATGGATTTCGAGGCTGCTATTATCCTATCATTTTGAGAAAAAAGCAACTTGGGTTGCTGCCTTATTTGGTGGTGCCGCGCTTTCAGCCATCACCTATTTCATCTTTATGAAAGGTATCAAAGGAACGCCATATGCTGGTGAAACTTTTGACCTTATTGGTGGTGTTAAAATAAAAGATTTTCTAGAGGACCAATGGATAGCAATCGCTAGTGTTAACTTCGTGGTTTGGTCTTTTCTCTCTTATGTTCTTATGAGTTTTGCAAAAGTCAATATCTATAAATTAATTATCGGAGTTGGAACTTTTGCCCTTGCCCTGGCATTTGCAGGAAACGATTTGGTCAACTTTATTGGTGTTCCAATCGCGGCATGGCAATCGTACGAAGCATGGGAAGCTGCTGGAATACCCGCAACGGAATTCAGCATGGAAGTACTATCGAAAAAAGTACCTACTCCTACACTACTTCTGTTTTTATCAGGAGTTATAATGGTGGTAACCTTATGGCTTTCTAAAAAAGCACGATATGTTGCTGATACAGAAATCAACCTTTCTCGTGAAGGAGAGGCAAAAGAACGTTTTCAACCCAATTTCCTTTCAAGAGGATTGGTTCGAGGTTCTATTTTAGTTTCAAAGTATTTCAATTCGATTTTACCGAGTTCAATGAAGTCGACAATTGACAAGCAATTTGAAAAACCGGTAATCTCTCTTTCTAGAGATAAGGTACATCAGCTTCCTGCTTTTGATATGGTGCGAGCGGCAGTAAACCTAATGGTAGCTGGTATACTTATTTCCATTGCAACATCCTATAAATTACCATTATCCACAACCTATGTAACCTTTATGGTGGCAATGGGTACTTCTTTGGCAGATAGGGCTTGGGGAGCAGAAAGTGCTGTATACCGTGTAGCCGGAGTACTAAACGTAATCGGCGGGTGGTTTGGAACCGCAATTATTGCTTTCATCGCAGCGGGTACCGTATTGACGATTATCAATTTCGGAAAAGGTGCAGCCATTGCTATACTCTTGTTTACGGCCGTATTGTTATTGGCCAGAAACTATATTGCTTACAACAAAAAAGCCAAAGAGCAGAAAGCAGAAGATACACTTGACAGGGCCGAAAGCAGTTCTATTCAAGGTGTAATTGAAGAAAGTGCTGGTAACATTGCTAGAGTAGTTAAAAGAACAAACAAGCTCTATACAAATAGTATTAACGGTTTGGCGGTTCAAGATTTATCACTACTGAAGAAGAACAAAAAAGGGGTGATAAAGCTTTCTAGCGAAATTGATGATTTACGGGATAATATATTCTACTTCATTAAGAATCTAGATGAAGCGAGCATTGGAGCCAGTAACTTCTACATCAATATTCTAGGGTATTTGCAAGATATGGCGCAGTCGCTTGAGTATATCACCAAGATTAGCCACAAGCACATCAACAACAATCACAAGAAGCTGAAATACAATCAGATTAAAGAGCTTAAAGAGATAGATGCGGAATTAGAAGCCATCTTAGGAGAAACTAAAGAAGCCTTTGACAATAGGTCATTTGAAGAAATCGGAGCCGTTTTACAAAGCAAACAAAAATTGTTTGACATGGTTTCTGATAAAATACAAACACAAGTTTCTAGAACGCGAACTGAAGAGTCTAGTCCGAAAAACACGACACTTTACTTCTCTCTGTTATTAGAGACAAAAGACCTAATGACAGCGACGATGAATCTATTGGAGCAATATCACACAGCGCATGATAGCTCTGTTGCTCCTGCAACGATTGATACGCCCACTGAAGAATAGTTTCTGTCAGAATCAAGAATTATAAGTACCTTACCATAGTAAATAACTACTATGATGAGGTACTTTTTTTTATGTTTAACAGCGCTAGTTTCTTTAGTTTCTTCTGCACAAGAACTTACGGGTTCACAACTGCTACAAAAAGCCATCGAATACCACGACCCAAATGATTCTTGGTCTTCTTTTAAAGGGAATTTAGGTGTTACCATGAGCACTCCCGATGGAAAAGAGCGTGTTAGCGACATCATAATAAATCTTCCTAAGGAATACTTTCAAGTAACCTCAATGAAGGATACACTCACCTTGAAACAATCCGTAAGTAAAGAGGGATGCGAACTCATGCTAAACGGAAGCACTAAAATATCCGAAGAAGACAAAAAAACACATCGTTTAACCTGCGAGCGGGCGAATATGTATAAAAACTACTATACCTATCTCTACGGATTACCCATGAAATTAAAAGACCCAGGAACGATCATAGACTCCAAAACCCAAAAGAAAACCTTCAAGGGCAAGGAATACCTGGTTTTAAAAACAACTTACGAAAAGGAAGTAGGCGGCGATATTTGGTATTTTTATTTTGACCCAAACACATATGCCATGGAAGTATATCAATTCTTTCGTGACGAATCTAAACCAGACGGAGAGTATATTCTACTGACAGGAGAAGAAGAAATCTCAGGAATCAAAATGCCAAAAACCCGAGCATGGTATTACAACAAAGATGATAAATACTTAGGGACAGATGTTTTGACCAAAGCGTCATCGCTCTAAAAATTTAAAAAATACTGCTGTTTTCTCCCCCTTGAGGGTGAGATGCCGCTGGCAGAGGGGGTCCGTTCATCGAAAAGTTTATACCTATTTTGCAATTAACACGTTAAGAAAGCATAGTCTAACATTTTGCCTATGCGTTCCGCTAAAAATCTAATCCTATTAACCTGCACAATCTTAGTATTTCAATCTTGTAGTAAAGAGGAAACGAATCCGCTATCCAAAGAGGAACAACAGGAGCTAGAGGCGGTCAACCTTTCTGCCCGCGCATCTGCAAAAAAACTATATGATGACTACTACTTAGCTTCAAAAAGCACTTCAGCTGACGTAGCCTGGTCGGGTAATGTAGTTTCCTGTGAAGCAGGTGATGTACCACAAGCAACAATGGATAAAATATTTATGCGCATTGCTTATTTCAGAAAAGCGGTTGGATTGAACAATAGCATTTCAGAAAATGAAACCAAAAGTGATAAGGCACAAGATGCTGCCTTATTGATGAAATCGAATGGAGCTTTAGACCATTTTCCACCAGACACCTGGTCTTGCTACTCAGAATCTGGTAAAGAAGGTGCAGGTAACTCTTTACTTACCCAAGTAAAGAATGCAGAAGCTATTGATTCATACATCCGTGACCAAGGCAGTAAAAATGGTCCTGTAGGACATCGCAGATGGCTTCTCTGGCCTAAACTTCAGGAAATTGGAATTGGAAATACCGACGCTACCAATGCCATTTGGGTACTGGGTAATGCGGGGACACCTCCGGCCGACGCGCCTGAATTTATATCATGGCCGCCCGAAGGATATGCCCCAAAACAACTAGCCTATCAAAGATGGTCGTTTTCGATAGCTGGCGCAGATTTCAATAGTACTACAATTGTTATGAAAGATGGGAACAACCAAGCAATCGCATTAGAGATTGAAGAATTAAATAACCAATTTGGAGATCGAACAATCGTTTGGATACCCTCAATCAATACAAGCGCACTACTAGAAGATACTTCATACACCATAACTATAAATGATGTTGATATTAATAATCAAATGGAGACATTTGAATATGAGGTAATACTATTTGACGCGACAGAATAGTTACGGTTTTTCTTACGAGAAAAAATTCGCTTACCGAACATTTCATAACATTCAACGAAAATTCAGTTTTTCAACTTTTTCCGAGCCCAATACTGGACTTATAAGGTTATATTGTTTAACTTTTAAGACTGATATGGGCGAAATACGTACAAAACCAACTCCTCTAGTTGAACATAATCTCGATGTGGGCAGATTTGTGTTTTACCCCAATTTTATTGTGGGTGAATTTAACGAAGGTGAATACGTAACCTTTGAAAGTGCTATTGTACCCATTCAACTGGCCATCGAGATCTATGGGAATGACAAACCAATCGTATATATTTCTCATCGATTACATTCCTATGCAATTGACCCTGTTGGCTATAAAGAGGTGTATGACCTTTTTCCAAATTTCGAAGGCTTCGCCATTGTTGCGACCAACAAAAGAAGAAGAATGCTAGCACACCTCGAACGCTTGTTTATTAAAAAGCCTATTAAAGTTTTTAGTGAATTAGATAACGCTATGTTCTGGGCTGAAGAAATTATTGAAAAATCGCGTTAAGTACTTTTTTGACCAACTAATTCTAAAGTAACCTCATACAGATCTGCTTCTTCCATTTTAGACTTCAACCAAGCGTAAAAGCTCATTACAAAAATGTCTTCCTGTTCTTTTCCTATCCATTCAAATGAATTCTCAACCTCATCTTTGAATTTTTCTGTTGTCACCTGCTTCGGATTTTCATAATACCTGCTAATCAACTTTACAAAGGTCAAAACACGTTTTTCTCCTTTATTTTGAAGCAACCTTGAAAACCTACGTTTGAACTGCTGCAGACGCACAAGAACAAGGTCGAGCTTATCTAATTCGGTTAATAACAGAATCTCAATAAGATTCTTTTTTACCACCCAGACCCATCCCATTTTTTTCTCGTACCATGTATCTGTATGCCTCAAGTTCTTTATGATTTGATAAGACTCTGAAAAATTTCCTTGCTGGAATAAGCACATGGCAATCAGGAGTTTTAAGTCCAGAGAATCACTTTTAAAATCTTCTAAAATTGTAAGTGCTTTTGCATGTTCTCCAGTATAGTTATAGTTCAAGGCTTTAAGAGTAGCTAACTTCTCCGCAAAACGTTTATAGAACAAGTTGTTTTCTTTTTGCATTTCTTGCTCCATTTCTTTGGTAAATTGCATTGATACAGCGAATTTCTTATTCCTAAATTGGGTTATCGCGAGTAAATTCAGAATACTTAAGTGATAAAAGCGATGCTTGCTTTTAAGACTGCTTTTCTTATCCACAATATCATATAGCTCTAACATAAAGGGAGAAATCGCATAAAAATCAATTTGAGCTTTTGCTGCGGTGGCCGTCAGCTCCATTAACTGGAAAAGTGATTTGTAGGTAAGTGTATCGGATATTTCTATATGGAATTCAGAAAAGGTAGTTTGTATTATGTTTGACACAGAACTATGCTCCGTGTTCTTCAATCTTGATTTTATAACCGCATAAGCTCTATTCAAATGGAAATCCTGTTGAAACAATTTCATATTCTTTTTAGAAGTTTCAATGATTTCCTCAAGAATCCAATTGGTATTTAAATGGGCATATTGAATTTTGGTATGATAAATTTCATTTAAGATGGAATATAAGTCCAAGGGAATTGCCATCCGCTCTGCATTCTCCAAAGTTTTAAATGCGAGCTTATTCAGCTTCTTTTCAAAAAAGATACGACTTGCCAAAAGCAGTTTGAGGATTTCAAGTTCTTCGGATGTTTCACCGGCAAAACTCTTACTAGCAACAAAATCAATCAAACTATCTTGTAACCGTTTGCATAGGGCATGAAAGGAATTTCGAGCTGGTTTTCCATACAATTGTATATCCAAGTCCTCAGTCTTTCCAACATCAATGAGTTTGAAAAGCTTTTCATTTTTGGTATCCGTCCGGCGGTTCTTTCTTCGTAGTTGAAGAACGAATTCTTGCTTCTCATCGGAAGTCAGTGTGCTTACAATAGCAACTATTCCCTGCATTAAAACATAAGTTAATTCATTCCATATAATATTAAATATAGCCATTATGGTATTTAAATACATTATTTAATCATAAGTTTTTTAAAAAAGATGTATTTCATTCATGAGCATTCTCTCGCATCTTTGCCTCATAATAATCGAAATTTCTAAATCAAATTAAAATGGAAAATTCAGTATTTAATGAAAAAAAGGAAGTCAAGAAAATTGAAGAGTTTACAGGAAGACCAACTTCCGCATTCGTATCTGCCTCTTGGATGGCAGTTTTAATCGGAATGGTCTCCTATTGTATTGGCCTTTGGAACGCACATATGCAACTGAATGAAAAAGGCTATTACTTTACCATTCTACTCTTCGGGCTATTCTCGGTAGTATCGGTTCAAAAAAGTGTTCGTGACCGTCAAGAGGGAATAAAAGTTTCCGATATGTATTACGGTATTAGCTGGTTCACTACCCTCACCTCTGTTACGCTTCTCATAATTGGATTATGGAATGCCGACTTAGACCTGAGTGAAAAAGGATTCTACGGCATGTCATTTACCTTGAGCCTTTTTGCGGCGGTTGCTGTGCAGAAAAACACACGTGATATTCAATATTTGGATAGCGTTGAAGAGAAATAACTTATCTAAAACCAGGCTGTTTAATTCATTAGACAGCCTGGTTTTTAATCCTATGGAACTGTTCATCATACAATTCCAAAATTCTTAATACGTTATTCTATAAATACCATCAAATGAATTCAAAACTTGAAAGGCAGCTTGCCGAGCTTTTGGAAGCAGATATCATCAATTCTGAAACCGCCCAAAAGATTACGGCTTTCTATCATACAAAAGATGAGAGCAAACCGAATCGCCTCTTTACCATTTTTGGTGTATTAGGAGCATTATTGAGCGGTTTGGGCATCATTCTTATCATCGCCCACAATTGGGATGATATGCCGCGAAACATAAAAACCATTTTCGCTTTTATACCGCTTCTGATTGGTCAAATTGCATGTGGATATAGTTTAATCAAGAAGAAAAGTGCAACCTGGATTGAATCTTCGGCTACCTTCTTAATTCTCGCTGTTGGTGCGACCATATCCTTGGTCAGTCAGATATATAATATTCCGGGCGATTTGAGTAATTTCCTATTAGTCTGGACGATAATCACAGCGCCGTTGATATATTTATTGCGTTCAAACCTGGCTGTAATTATCCATCTGGTGCTCGCTACTTGGTATGCTTGTTATTCCGGATATTCTTTTAGTGGTAATCATGAGCCTTGGTTGTACTTAGTATTATTTGCATGGGTAATTCCGTACTATATATTACTGCAAAAACAAAAGCCTGAAACCAATATTACAGGAGTACTAAACTGGCTTCTACCATTGAGCCTTGTGATTGTACTTGGTACTTTCACAAATGGTGACACCCTGCTATTTTTAATGTATATAGGGCTCTTCGGATTATTCTATAACCTAGGCCAACTATCAATCTTCAAAAATCAAAAGCTTAGAAGAAATGGTTTTACCATCATCGGTTCATTAGGTACAATTTTTCTTTTAATGACCCTCACCTTTGAATGGTTCTGGAAAGATGCACTCAAAGAAACCTATGACGAAATCGATGTGTTGATTACCATTGTCCTATTTATTGCAGGTATTGCCACTTTGGCCTATTTACATCTGAAAAAACAGGTGCAAGGTTTCAATTTATTTCAATATGCCTTTTTGATTATAGGCTTGCTATACCTGACCAGGGGAATAGGTCCCGTTTACGGAATTGTCGCCACGAATCTTTTGGTTGCAGCCCTAGGCCTTTTTGCTGTTGGCATTGGTATTCAAAAGAACAGCTATGGTATTTTGAACTATGGCTTACTGATTATTACAGCACTGATTATTTGTCGATTCTTCGACACAAATCTGGATTTTATTTTTAGGGGAATCCTATTTATTGGAGTCGGCGCCGGTTTCTTTTTTGCCAATTACCTCCTAATAAAGAAACAACGCAAAACTGCTATTACTTCAAATACACAAAGTCATGAATAAATCAATCTATATAGGCCTATTATTTCTTCTGTTTGCGGTACAACTGTTCATTCCTGGGCAAATGATATATCAGCAAGAAGATACACTTGATACCGGCACAGCTTACAAGTTCAAAACGGCGCCAATAGACCCCAGCGACCCATTTAGAGGTAAGTACATTGTTTTAAATTACGAGATGAATTCTTTTGAAACAAACGAAGAAGGCTGGAGTAATTACAGTGGAAAAGTTTTTGTATACCTCAAAACCGATGCTGAGGGTTTTGCTGCTGTAGAAGACGTAAGCAAAACTTTGATAAATACTACAAATGAGTATGTAATAGCGGAGAGCAGGTACAATTATAGTGACACTAGGGTTTATTTCGACCTGCCATTTGACCGTTTTTATATGAATGAAAACAAAGCCTATGATGCTGAGATTTCAGTTCGGAAAGCACAAGTCGATACAACAAAAATCTGTTATGGTTTAGTATTTGTAAAAGATGGCACTGCCGTTTTGGACAATGTTTTTATCGACGACACTCCAATTCAAGAATTTGTTGAAGAGTTTCAGGAAGGTATTCAATAGACAATTGACATTGTCGGTCAAATGAAGTACTTTAAAACGAGTTATTTGACCACCATGAAAAAATCATTCTTGTTAATTGTTTGCTGTTTGGTATTCAGCGCGCTGAGTTCGCAAACTGCAGAGAATATCACCTTCAAAGACATTTCACAAGACTCGACGAATACTTCGATTCCATATTATTCTGGTCTGGAGGGCTATTTTTCTTTTCGTATTCCATCACTTATCAAATCGAATACTGCTTTGATTGCATTTGCTGAGGGGCGAAAGAATTCTACTAGTGATTTCGGCGATATCGATTTGGTATATCGCCGCTCTTTCAATAATGGAGAGAGTTGGGAGCCTTTAAAATTATTATACGACCAAGATACATTGGCGGTACAGAATCCTGTGCCGATTTTTGTTTCTGAGGAGAATAAAATCGTCCTGCTGTTCAACACAACTTCTTTAAGCGAACATGATGTATTGAATAAAGATTACGGACTTGAAGAAGAACGAAAAGCTTACGTAACATCTTCCACAGATGACGGTGAAACTTGGGAAACTCCCAAAGAAATAACAAGGCAAGTAAAGCTGAAACAATGGCGTTGGCATGCTTTAGGCCCTGTACACGGTATTGAATTAAGATACGGCACCCATAAGGGTCGATTGATTGCCCCAGTGGCGATAAGCATTGGAAAAGGAAATAAGGTATATACGATGGCACTTGTGTATTCAGATGATAAGGGTGAATCTTGGAATATAGGCGCAGTCGATGATAATCTTGAAGATGAAGTATTGGCCAATGAAACCACTATTGTGGAATTAACGGATGGTCGAATCTATGTAAATACACGAGACCAAAATGGAGGTTCCTTAGAAAAGAATCGCGGTGAAACTTATAGTTCAGATAGCGGACTCGGCTTTTCAGATGTTGTAGAATCCGATAAATTTCCAGGTCCTGTTGTACAATCGGCCTTGCTTCGATGGAGTTCTGAAAAAGAAGCTAGTAAAAACGTGCTACTCTTTTCAACACCCTCACATGTAGACAAAAGACTAGATTTAATTGTAATGGCAAGTTATGATGAATCGGAAACTTGGCAATCGCTCTTCAAAATCCATGATGGCTCATCTGCCTATTCCGATATGGTAAAACTTAATAAAAATACTTTGGGAGTTATCTATGAAACCGATGATTATAAGAAGATTCGATTTCGATGGGTAACGATGAATGAGTAATCCTATCTATAAAAATTCATTTCATCCATATATTTCCAAACAGCATCCGGAAGCATGGTTCGTACATTTTTACCCAAAGCGTGATTTTTGCGAATAAAGGTGGATGAAATCTCCATAACTGGCGCATTTACCCGATGTATCTTTGGATGGTCTTTGAATTGATGTTCGACTATTCCATCAGAAATTCTTGGATAAACATAAAGGTCATAATTCTCTAAAATAGCCTCATAATTTTTCCATTTATGGAAACCTTTTAAATTGTCCTCACCCATGATAAGGCAAAAATGATACTCCTTGCCATACTCCTCATCCAAATGCACAAGCGTGTTTATGGTATAGTTTGGTTGAGGCAAATCAAATTCTATTTTGCTGGGTTTTAACTTTGGGAAGTCTTTGGTTGCTTCAAAAACCATTTGATAGCGGTGATGATTATCCAGCAAGGTTTTCTTCGTCTTAAACGGACTCTGAGGCGTCACGACAAACCAAACCTCATCTAAATCAGAAAACTCCACCATATAATTGGCAATAACCATATGCCCAATATGAATAGGATTGAATGTTCCGAAATATAAACCTATTTTTTTCATAGTAGGAAATTTATCTTCATTCTGGCGCAGGCCAGAATCTATTCCTTTGGGTCAGAATTTACAAACTCAGCGACAAGCTGGTGCGCTTCGTTCAGAGCGGTATCTAAATCATAATTCTTTATGATTTTATCGAATTGAGGTGCAGTAGCCAATTCAACAGAAGCTTTGGCAATTCGCATGTTTATCTTGTCATCACTTTCAGTGCTGCGCTTTTTCAATCGAATCTTCAATTCATCAACGCTTGGTGGCTTGACAAAAACCGCTAATGTCTCTTTGGGGAATTTCTTCTTAATTCGAAGTCCGCCAGCAACATCAATATCAAAAATCACATTCTTGCCTTCAGCCCAAAGTCGTTCTACTTCGCTTTTAAGTGTTCCGTAAAAATTATCACGGTATACTTCCTCCCACTCCAAAAAGTCATCTCCTTTAATGTGTTGCTTAAATTCTGAAACGGTTATAAAGTAATAATGCTCTCCATTCTTTTCTTTCCCTCTACGCGGTCTCGACGTAGCCGAAACCGAAAATGCCAAATTCAATTCAGGTTGTTTTAATAGATGCCGAACAATCGTTGTTTTCCCACTGCCAGAAGGGGCAGAAAATATAATTAGCTTTCCTCCTTTCATTAGAGTACGTTCAACATTTGTTCTTTAATCTTCTCCAACTCATCTTTCATCTGTACTACCAACTGTTGCATGGGAGCATAGTTCGCCTTTGAGCCAATGGTGTTTATTTCGCGTCCGATTTCCTGAGAAATAAATCCTAGCTTTTTTCCATTGGAATCATCAGATTTTAAAGTTTTAGCAAAGTAATCCAAGTGATTTGCTAGCCTCACTTTCTCTTCTGTGATATCGTATTTTTCTAAATAATAAATCAATTCTTGTTCAAAACGATTGGCGTCAACATCAGCTTTGATATCTGCAACAGCTTTATCTAGACGCTCACGAACATCTTTTTGTCTATCTGGGTCCATATCAATTACTTTGGCAAGCAATTCTTTTAGAGTTTTGATACGCTCTTCAAAATCTTTTTCAAGTACACTTCCTTCCTCTGAACGAAATATATTGATTTCTGAAAGCGCTTCTTTTAAGGCTTTTTGAATTTCTGCATACTCCTCTTCATCAATATCTTCACGTTCTGTCTTCATGGCATCAGGCATACGGAGTGCCATTTCGAGCAAACGTAAATCATCTCCTTCGGCAATTGCACTCAATTGTTTCATGTAGGCTTTTACCACCTCCTCGTTAATTTGAGCAGAAGTTTCAGCCCCCGTCATTTCCACATATAATCCGAAGTCAACCTTTCCTCTTACTAAAGAGCTTGCGATTGTTTTTCTCAATTCAAGCTCTTTTGCCCTATATGCTGAAGGCATACGCGCATTTAAGTCTAAGCTCTTACTATTAAGTGATTTTAACTCTACAGTTATTTTTTTAGAAGGAAGTTGAATTACATGCTTCCCGAAACCGGTCATGGATTGAATCATACAATCGTTTTAAATTTTGGCAAAGGTAACCAAATTCAATGTTTAGTTCTTCGATTTCCGTTTTTGTCGAAGTACTTGTTTAGTTGGGTTTCACACCAAAACATACCTACACCGATACCAATTAACATAGCAAATATGACAATTAAAATAACTTTTTGCGAAAATATCAGGTAACCTAGAACTGTAATTATCAAAAGGACTAGACCTAAAGTTAGAAACATTTTAGGGCCTATTTGGTTAGCATAATCCCAAATATCTTGATTTGACATTGTCCTTCTGGTCCGATAACCATAGAAATGACTAATGGTTTTAGGCGGGAATTTTTTCCATAGAAACGCAGCGATTAAAAAAATAGCAGGTATCGAAAAAGCAGCAAAAAGGGCTTCCATAATATCTTTGGCTGGTATTTACTTTAACTCCCTTACCCAAATATTGCGATAACTAACACGACTATTATCACCATGGTCTTGAAGCAATAAAGCCCCTTTACCATGAGCAGGGTTTTTAGGCCACCCAATGTAAGGTGTTGTTCCTTTCAACTCTATATGGTCTTGAACCAATACTCCATTATGAAGTACAGTCATGGTACCTGACTTTATCTTATTGCCATCAGCATTAAACTCTGGTGCATGGTAAATGATATCATAGGCATTCCATTCTCCTGAAGGAACCGAAGCCATCGCTAAGGGCCGGTGTTGCTTATAAATAGAAGCTACTTGTCCGTTTACATAGGTATCATTGTTGTTGTTATCTAGAACCTGAACTTCATATAATTCATCTAGGAAGACGCCACTATTGGCACGATTCTGACCTTCTCTTTGCACCTCTGCTGGAGAACTCCATTCGATATGCAGCTGTACATCACCGAAGACTTGTTTGGTCTTGATATTCCCCGTTTTATCGGCTACGGTCATGCTTCCATCTTTGTTCAAGTGCCATTTTGCGGCGGTACTGTCTTGAACGTGAATCCATCCATCCAGAGAACTTCCATCGAAAAGAACTATAGCATCAGCAGGAATATTACCATTCATAGCGGAGCCTACAACAGGCACCTTTGGCTCGTAAAATTCTGTTTCTTCAGGTTTTGTTGGTTCTGTTCCCGAATATTCTTCGTAAACAATAACACCATCTTTAACTTCTGTATCGGTTTCGCTGATCTCTTCTTTTACCTTATGTTGACACGAAACAATTCCTAAAGAAAATAGTATTCCTAAAATATATAATCTTTCCATCTATACTCCCCTTTGTTACTTGTTTTAAAGTTCTTTGATTTTAATGTTGCGATAAGAAACAATATCATTATGATCTTGGAGCGCAATTTTTCCCTTTTTGAATGCACCGAAGCCATCCCATGTTTCAAATTTAGAACCCTTTAGCAATGCTGTAAGTTCATCTCCTCCCACAGGAAAAGTTGCAACCTCAATTCCATTCAAAACCGAACTTCCTTTGTTAGTATTGTGATTAATGGTAATTACGGCAACATTCCATTCGCCAACAGGTTTAGTGGCATCTTTTGCTGGCGAAACCAAATCATATAAAGCCCCTGCTTGATGGCTAGTTCCATTTTTACCATCAGGGTGTTTATCATTGTCCAACACCTGTATCTCTAGTCCTGTTTGATAAGGTTCAACATATTTGTCATCTTCGCTTACGCCCCACATTATACCGCTATTTCCCGCCTCCGAAATTTTCCACTCGAGAGAAAGGACAAAACTTCCAAAACTTTCTTTAGTTACAATATTGAACGATTGTCTATTTCCATTTTCATCTTTGCGCTCCTCAGCTGTTGGGGGGTGAAACACAATTACCCCATCATCTTCAGTCCAAAATTTTGGAACGGCACCACCTTTAAAGGCTTGCCAATCATCAAATGATAATTCCGCCCAATTGTCCTGAGTATTTATCTCATCTGATACCTCTATAGCAACATCATTTTCATTTACAGTATCTTTTGGTTTTTCTTTACAGGATATAATCATACAGACCAACAATGTGAGATATATTCGATTTTTCATAATGCTATAATTTTGGTTGACTAAAAATAGATTTTCAAATCTTGAAATCGAACTTTTTTCTGCGAATAACGTGTCAGGGGTTACCGGCGTTTACAATCCAAGTATTTTTTTTAGCATTTCTTTATCTACATCGGCACCAGCAAAATCATCAAACGTCTTCTCTGTCGCTTCAATAATATGATCTTGGATGAAAATTGCGCCTTCTCGTGCACCTTGCTCCGGACTCTTAATACAACACTCCCACTCCATTACCGCCCATACATCACAACCGTATTGGGTCAACTTAGAAAATATTGTTTTGAAATCGATTTGTCCGTCACCAAGCGATCGATATCGGCCTGCGCGATTACCCCAATCGTTATACCCACCGAAAGCACCCTTTTTACCAGTTGGGTTGAATTCAGAATCCTTTACATGAAAAGATTTGATGAACTCATGATAGTGGTCTATGTATTCAATATAGTCTAGTTGTTGTAACACAAAATGACTTGGGTCATACAAGATATTTACTCGTTTGTGATTTCCAGTAGCTGTTAAAAAACGTTCAAAAGTATCACCATCATGCAAGTCTTCCCCAGGATGAATCTCGTAACAAACGTCAACTCCCTCTTCATCGAAATGATTTAAAATAGGCATCCAACGTTTGGCTAATTCCTCAAAACCCATTTCTACTAATCCAGCAGGGCGTTGTGGCCATGGGTGCCAAGTATGCCAAAGTAAAGCACCAGAAAAAGTTGCATGTGCTGTAATTCCTAATCTGCGGCTTGCGGTTGCCGCTTTTTTTACCACATCTACGGCCCATTCTGTTCTTGCCTTCGGATTGTTCTTTACACTATCTGGAGCAAAATTGTCGAACATTAAATCGTATGCCGGGTGCACAGCAACCAACTGACCTTGAAGGTGCGTAGAAAGTTCGGTGATTTCTAATCCGTACGAATTGACTTTACCCTTTAATTCGTCGCAATACGTTTGGCTCTCTGCAGCCTTATCCAAATCTATTAAAAAGCTTTCCCAAGTGGGAATTTGAATTCCTTTATAACCCAAATCAGAAGCCCATTTACACATACCGTCTAAAGAATTGAACGGAGCTTTACTATCTACAAATTGCGCTAAAAATACCGCCGGTCCTTTTATTGTTTTCATTTTGTTATTTTACTATCGAGTTCTAGAACTATTGATTTTAAAATTTGTGGGAATTTAACCTTATATTTAATGAGTAATTGTTCCCTTAATTTTCTTTCCGAGTTAAGTTATAAATATAGGGAATACCATCAGAAAACCATAAGAAATCTGAAATGAATCAAGAAGTACAATACGATGCCATTGTTGTAGGAACAGGTATCAGTGGTGGCTGGGCAGCTAAAGAATTATGCGAGCAAGGTTTAAAAACTTTAGTGCTTGAAAGAGGGCGAATGGTTACCCATCGCGATGATTATCCAACCATGAATGATGACCCATGGGATTATCCCTTAAAAGGAGAATTATCAGCTGAGGACAAAAAAAAGTACCATGTACAATCTCGTGTGAATTGGGCTCCTAAAGAAGATGTGAAACACTTTTTCGTAAACGATTTAGAACACCCCTATGTAGAGACCAAACGTTTCGATTGGATTCGAGGTTATCAGGTTGGAGGGCGCTCGCTTACGTGGGGTCGCCAAAGTTACAGATGGAGTGACCTTGATTTTTCTGCAAATAAAAAAGAAGGTATAAGTATAGATTGGCCCGTGCGCTACAAAGACATTGCGCCTTGGTATGATAAAGTAGAAGAATATATAGGCGTAAGTGGAGAAAAACTGGGCCTTGATGTTTTGCCTGACGGAATTTTTCAACCTGCGATGGAGTTGAATTGTGTTGAAGAAGATTTTAAAAAATCGACTGCGGAAAAATTTGAAGATGGGCGATTAGTAACTATAGGAAGAGCAGCTCATATCACTGATCCAGATGCTACTTTTGAAGGGCGCGGCACTTGTCAAAACAGAAATAGATGTTGGAGAGGTTGCCCTTTCGGAGGATATTTTAGCAGTAATTCTTCTACACTTCCTGCTGCAGAACGTACAGGAAATATGACGCTTCGACCAAATTCTATAGTTCATGAGGTGATTTACGATGATACTACCAAGAAGGCGACCGGGGTTCGTGTTATTGATACAGAAACTCACGAAAAACTAGAATTCAAAGCAAAGGTCATTTTTTTATGTGCTTCTGCTATGGCTTCAGTGGGCATATTGATGCAATCGAAATCGAAACGCTTTCCAAATGGAATGGGCAACGATTCGGATGCTTTAGGCCGCGGAATTATGGACCACCATTACAAGCTAGGAGCAACAGCAAAAGTCGATGGTTTTTTAGATAAATATTACAAAGGAAGACGTGCTAACGGATTCTACATTCCGCGCTTTGTAAATATTGATGCAAAAACCAAACGTGAAGGATATCTGCGTGGTTTTGGTTATCAGGGTACAGCTAGTCGACAAGATTGGTCAGCATCTGTTGCTGAAATGGGATTTGGAAAAGACTTAAAAGAGGCTATTTTAAAACCAGGTACATGGCAGATTGGTGTTACTGGTTTTGGTGAATTCTTACCTTATGATGACAACCGTGTAACTTTGAGTCCAACAGAAAAAGACAAATGGGGCTTGCCACAATTGGCCTTTGATGTTGAGTTCAAAGAGAATGAATTAAATATGAGGAAAGATATTAAGAAAGAAATCGTAGCCATGTTCAAAGCTGCGGGCTTTAAAGATGTCAATTCTTATGAAGAATCTTCAGGACCAGGATTGGGCATTCATGAAATGGGAGGAGCTCGTATGGGCCACAATCCCAAAACTTCCGTTCTCAATAAACATAATCAGGTGCATACCGTACCAAATGTTTATGTAACTGATGGCGCATTCATGACCTCTTCAAGTTGCGTCAATCCTTCTTTGACCTATATGGCATTTACGGCCCGAGCTGCAAGTCATGCAGTAGAACAATTCAAAAAAGGTAATTTTTCTTAAATACCAAACTAACAATATTAACTAACCAGCATACGTTAACATTTCATGGACAACGCTTCAGCCAATAATATGTGGGGAGATTATTTAAAGAACCACTTAGAGGATGTCTTTCACGAGGCACCAAAAGCAATGTATTTTTGTGATAATGAAAAAGATGCAAATACCTGTGCTAAACTGGTTAAAAAGGGTATTAAAAAAGCAACTTCAGACTCTTTATTAGGACTTCAATATCGTAATGAAAGACTACCAAAGATTGGTGACTTTATTGTTGTTACCGACTGGGACGGTGAAGCACAATGCATCGTCGAAACCACCAAAGTGACGCTTAAACCTTTCTTTAGTATTGAAGAAGAATATGCGCGCTTAGAAGGTGAAGGCGATAAATCTTTAGCCCATTGGAAAAAAGTACATTGGGATTATTATACAAGAGAATTGGAAGAATTTGAACGTGTACCACGTGAGAGCATGATCATCGTTTGTCAAGAATTTGAAAAGGTTTTTGAACGAAAGAAATAACACTAGAAAAGGCCGCTAAAAGCGGCCTTTTTATTTATTCTAATACTATTTTTACTTCATCATCTTCACCCAAATGTTCTTCTTCTTGTTTGATTCAACCGTAGCTTCAATAAAATTCATGCCACGAACACCATCTTCCATAGTTGGGAACTCTCCATCATTATAACGCTTTCCGCGGATAGCTTTGGCAGCCCCTAAGTAAATATTGGCCATAGAATCAAAAATACCTTCAGGATGACCCGCCGGAAGTTTTGTCCCATCTAAAGAAAGTTTAGAATTATAAGCATGACCGGGTTTATAGATTTGTGTTGGTTCTGTGTCACTCATTTTATATAGAAAATTTGGGTTTTCCTGCTCCCAACGAAAAGCTCCTTTTGAGCCGTAAATAGCTATAGCTAATCCGTTTTCTTCGCCTGTGGCCACCTGACTACTTCGAATAACGCCTTTTACATGATCATCCATTCGAATGAGAACCGTTCCGTCAACATCCATCTTATTATCCTTGTAGAGGTAATTGAAATCGCATAATAAAGACTTCACTTTTAATCCGGTAGTATACTCAACCATATTGAAGGCATGAACTCCAATATCTCCCATACAAGAACTTATTCCTGCTTTTTTAGGGTCTAAGCGCCAAACCGTAGAACGCTTTTTCTTATCATGAATAATCTCGTTAATCCATCCTTGATAGTAACGGGCGTCTACTTTATGTATTTTTCCTATAGCGCCTTTTTTAATCATTTCACGCATCTGACGTACCATAGGATAGCCCGTGTAGGTATGCGTTAAGGCAAAAACAGTACCTGCTTTCTTATGTGCTTTTTGCAAAATTTTCGCTTCTGCCAAGGTCGTGGTCATCGGTTTTTCACAAATCACATGAAAACCATTATCCAATAATTTTTTTGCCATTGGGAAGTGCAAAAAATTTGGTGTTAAAACAGAACAAACCTGAATGCGCTCATTTTCTGGAAGCTTCAACTCCTCTTCAATCAAAGTATCAAAATCTGAATAAATTCGATTTAATGGGACATCAATTTCTCGAGCAAAAGCTTTGTTAGCTTTAAAATCTGGATTAAAACATCCCCCAACAATTTGATAATTGTCATTGATATGAGATGCTACTCTGTGTAGCACTCCAATAAGGGAATCTCCGCCCCCTCCTAAAACTCCTAATCTTATTTTCTTTGGCATGAATTCAAAGTATTTATATGATGTAATTCTTTGTTGAGAGGATGAATATAAAAAAACTCTAAGATTTATAGGAGATTTTTTCGTTTTTGAACAAAACTGTAAATAAAAGTAACACTACTAGTGCAAACCCCGCTGGATACATCCAAATAGTATCCCAATCATGATTTCCTGATTCTAATAAGTAAGCGTCAGCAATCTTACCAGCAATCCAAAAACCTACTAACATACCAACCCCGTAGGTTGCCAATGTAATCATTCCCTGTGCCGCACTTTTTATCTTTTCTCCCGCTTTCGAATCGGTATAAATCTGACCTGAAACGAAAAAGAAATCATAGCAAATTCCATGTAGTGCAATACCAATTACCAGCATAAAGAATAGGTCTCCTGCATTTCCAAAGGAAAACAAGGCATAGCGAATAACCCATGCAAACATTCCGAATAAAATAGTCTTTTTAAAGCCGTACTTAGTGAAGAAAATAGGTAACAAGAGCATAAACAATACTTCTGACATTTGCCCCAACGTTGCCCATGTAGTTGAATTTTCAACCTTATATTCTGTCAGGAATAAGCTAATATATTGATAATAGAAAGCCAGCGGAATACATATCAAAACTGAGGAAATAAAGAAGATTAGAAAGTTCCTATCCTTTAGGAGTTTTAGCGCATCTAGGCCTAAAATATCCGAAAGGTTGACCTTCTCATTTTTATTGGTGCTTGGGGGCGTTTTTGGCAAAGTAAAACTGAAGATTCCCAAAATTGCCGAGGCGATTGCAACCATTAGAAATGTATTTGAAAGAGCGCCTTCTTGAATGTTTTCTATCGAATCCCATTTGAATCCGAAACTGATGATCCAACCAGCTATAATCCATCCTCCTGTTCCAAAAACACGAATCAAAGGAAACTCTTTCGCTGGGTCTTTCATTTGATTAAATGATACTGAATTGACCAGCGCCAAGGTTGGCATGTATGCAATCATATAGCCAAGAACATATGGGTAGAAAACAGCGAATTCCGTTACTTGTGACATTTGATACATCAATACGGCTCCTATAAGATGGAGCACGCCAAGAATTCGTTCTGCATTGAAAAAGCGATCTGCAATAAGCCCGATAATAAAAGGTGCTATAATCGCACCCCAAGACTGAGTAGAAAATGCTTGGGCTGATTCTGCACCTGTTGCACTTAGATTATTCCCTAAAAAACTTCCAAGGGTTACAAACCAGCCACCCCAAATAAAGAATTCTAAAAACATCATTACTGAAAGCTGTAACCTAACTTTAGAATTCATAAAATGGATTTAGCGCTTATAGAATACGTAATCTAGTTGCAAAGGTTCTAGCCCATTTTTTCTAAAATCAGTAGCGATTTGACCGCGATGATGTGTCGAGTGATTGATGATATGGAATAGAATATCCTGAACAGTATTGGTAAACAACCTGCCTTCAGAATTCTCATAATCAAGACGTTTCTCAAAATCATCAACATTCGTTGTAATTTCAAAAGAGTTGCGTTGATTTTCATAATGAATATCGCTCCAATCTTTCACATCATGAATCTGATTCACTTCGTATTCAGGCTTCTTTCCAGTAAGCACAGCATTCCACCTGTGATGCACATTTAGTATGTGACTAAAGAGTTCTATACTCTTTTCAGGCGTATTATTTATTGCAGAGCATGCTTCGATAAGCTCTTTGTTACAATAAAAATTATAATCGAATAATTGGTTGAAAAATACTTTCACGTATATGGGATCTATTTTATTTGGATGGGCATTAATTCAGTTCTTTGGCAATTCTTAGCATTAAATCTTTAGTAGCTTTGATTCCTGCTTCCTCATCTAAAATGCTTCCCTCATACTCAACGCCGATAAAACCTGTATATCCCGCATCCTTTACTGTTTGAAGTAATTTGGAATAATCAATTCCGATAGCGTCTCCGTTTTCATCAAAATCATTTGATTTTGCACTAACCGCTTTCGCATAAGGCATTAGCTCAACAACGCCCTTATATTTATCATACTCTTCTTTACAACTCCAATCTTCATTTCTAGTAATACAGAAATTACCAAAATCAGGAAGTGTTCCACAGTTATCCATATTAACCGCTTTCATTACTTCGGCATGCATTTCGCCATTTGAAGACAATCCACCATGATTTTCAACAAGCACATTAATATTTTTTGTTTTGGCATAAGATGAAAGCTTTGTAAGTCCATCAATGGCACTTGCTTTCCATTCTTCTGGCACCATACTACCATTAAGGTTTACGCGGATAGCGTGACATCCCATAGCTGCAGCAGCATCAACCCACTTTTTATGTCTTTCTACCGCTTCATTTCTTTCCGCTTCGTCGTTCACGGCCAAATTTCCTTGTCTATCTATCATGATTAAGACATTCTGCATACCATGTTTCTTGGCTTCTGCATTTGACTTTTCAACAAAGGCAGCCATTGCTGCTTCAGAATACTCGTTGTTCTCCAAATCAGCCGGATAGAGTTGGCTTACGTACTCTAAACCCGTGAAACCCCAATTTTTGGCTTTTTCAGCAAATGAATAAGGGTCAACGCCATCTTTTCTTATCATTTTATTTATGGACCACTGTGCAAGAGATAGTTTAAAGAAGGGCTCCTTAATCTGTTCTGTCGTCTCTACGGATTCCGAATCTTCAGTATCTACTTTCTTATTCTCTTTGCAAGCAAAAATTCCTAATAGAGTCATCATAATAAGGACTGCACAACTCTTTTGTACTAAATCTATTTTTTTCATAGGGTTCATCACTTTTAAATTAAATTTGATAAAATCGCAACTACGATATCGATATAGTGTCAATTGTATCTAAAACTATGGAAATTAAATGTAGAGAATTAATTCTATATTTAATAAATTTAAGGACTAAACAATTCAGTACATGAGTAAATTCTATTACAATGAGGAACAAGAGTCGTATGATGCGATTGTTGTAGGTACAGGAATCAGCGGAGGCTGGGCCGCCAAAGAATTATGTGAGAACGGTTTAAAAACCTTGGTTTTGGAACGTGGACGAATGGTAAAACACCGTGATGACTATGAAACAGCTAATATGGATCCATGGGATTTTCCCAATGGCGGGCAGCCAACACAAGAAATGATTGCCAAACAAGAAAAGCAACATAGAACGGGCTATACCACAAATGCGGCAAGTAGTAGATGGTTTGTAAATGACTTGGAACACCCGTATAACGAAACCAAGCGTTTTGACTGGATGCGTGGTTATCATTTAGGTGGGCGTTCTTTACAATGGGGTCGACATAGCTATCGCTGGAGTGATATTGATTTTAGAGCTAACGCAAATGATGGTCATGGTGTTGATTGGCCCGTACGTTATAAAGATATTGCACCGTGGTATGATAAAGTGGAGTCTTACATCGGTGTAACCGGAGAAAAATTAGGATTAGAACAATTACCAGATGGTCAGTTTGAACCGGCATTAGAACTTAATTGTGTTGAAGAACATTTTAAAGAAAAAATAGCAGAAAACTTTGATGGCCGTGTCATGACTTCAGGTCGTGTTGCACACATTAATAGCGATAAACAATTTGATGGTGATGGTAGAAGTCGTTGTCAATATAGAAATCGCTGTATACGCGGGTGTCCTTTTGGAGCTTATTTCAGTAGTTTATCTTCTACTCTACCAGCTGCAGAGGCTACCGGAAATATGACGCTACGACCAGACTCAATTGTTCACGAAGTGATGTATGACCCCGACACAAAAAAAGCTACTGGTGTTAAAGTAATTGATAGACTTACCAAAGAGACTTTCGAATTTAAAGCCAAAGTAATTTTCCTTTGTGCCTCGGCAATAGCTTCTACTTCAATTCTAATGCAGTCTAAATCTGACCGTTTTCCTAACGGAATGGGTAATGATTCAGATCAGTTAGGCCGTAATATCATGGACCACCATTTAGGTGTTGGTGCTTCCGGTAAATTTGATGGTTTTGCAGATAAGTATTACAAAGGAAGAAGACCAGGAGGAATTTACTTGCCCAGATTCAGAAACTTAGGTGGTGACTCGAACAGAACCGATTACAAACGTGGTTTTGGTTACCAAGGAGGCGCAGGAAGAGGAAACTGGGAGGAATCAATCGCTGAACTTTCGCACGGCGCAGATTTAAAAGATGCTATTCTAAAGCCTGGAGGTTGGACTTTCGGAATGGGTGGTTTTGGAGAGGTATTACCCTACCAAGACAACCGATTTACTTTAGACTATGAAAAGTTAGACAAATGGGGATTACCTACCGTGACCTTTGATGCTGAGTTTAAAGAAAATGAGCTAAATATGCGTAAAGACATGATGCAATCTGCTGTAGATATGCTTACAGCAGCAGGCATGCGCGATGTAGAACCATTTGATAAAGAAACAGCTCTAGGCTTAGGCATTCATGAAATGGGAACTGCTAGAATGGGTAGAAATAGAAAAACATCTGTTGTTGACGGAAATAATGCACTTCATGATGTGCCAAATGTCTATGTAACTGATGGTTCATTTATGACATCAGCAAGCTGCGTTAACCCGTCGTTAACTTATATGGCATTTACAGCCAGAGCAGCAAATCATGCAGCCAATGAACTTAAAAAAGGAAATATATAATGGATAGAAGAAAAGCACTCAAAAATATGGGCCTTGCCATGGGGTATACGGTGGCTACTCCAACGCTTATTGGTATTATGCAAAGTTGTAAGGGGGAAACCGTTATGGAATGGACACCTGATTTCTTTTCTAAAGAACAAGGCGCTATTCTTACCAAATTGGTTGATGTTATATTACCCAAAACCGATACTCCATCTGCTTCAGAGGTACAGGTGAACCTTTTTATTGATCGATTTATGAATGAAGTTGCTGAAAAAGAGCAGCAAGATTTTATGAAAATGACAATGAGCCGTTTTTTAGAAAAAGCTACTAAAAATGCTGGTCTAGAAAATGTAACAGAATTAAGCTCTGAAGCCCTTGAAAAAACTATTGCAAGCACCTTGAAAATTACAAAAGAGGAAGAAACAAAAAATGGGAAGCTTGTTGAAGCATTTCAATTAGCTCTTAAAGAAGGCCAGGATGCAACTCTTGATGACACTGTTGCCAGTCATGCTTTTGCTAGCAACTTGCGTGGAATGACTATATGGGGTTATAAAACCTCTGAGTACGTAGGCGAAAAAGTTCTTGCTTACCTTCCCTTACCCGGACAGTATGTAGCCTGTGGTGATATTCAAGAACTTAGCGGGGGGAAAGCTTGGTCACTATAATGTCTTTCAAATGAAGAGAAGAAGTTTTATTCAAAAAACAGCCCTGACCAGTGGAGCAATTTCACTGAGCGGGGCTTTTTCGTATGCATCAAATAAAAATCCACCTATGAAACATCAATTCAATTTGAAATATGCTCCACATCTGGGTATGTTTAAACATCATGCAGGTGATGATCCTATTGACCAATTGAATTTTATGGCTGATCAAGGTTTTACCGCTTTCGAGGATAATGGCATGCGAACAAGACAAGTATCAGTTCAAGAAAAAATGGCGCAAACCATGCAAGATCGTGGTATTGAAATGGGTGTTTTTGTGGCGCATGAAATTTACTGGAAAGAACCTAACCTAGCTTCTGGGGATATAGCCATGCGAACAGAGTTCTTGGATTACATTAAAAAAGCTGTCGATGTTGCCAAACGAGTCAATGCAAAGTGGATGACTGTAGTACCGGGGCATGTTGATTTAAGACAGTCACTGGGTTTTCAAACGGCTCATGTCGTCGAATCTTTAAAACTAGCATCCGCAGTTCTTGAACCTCATAATCTAACAATGGTTCTTGAACCTCTTAATTTTTATAATCATCCTGGACTCTTTTTGACTGGTTCTCCGCAGGCTTATGAAATATGTAAGGCAGTGGATTCTCCTTCTTGCAAAATATTATTTGACATTTATCACCAGCAAATTCAAGAAGGTAATTTGATTCCTAATATGGAGGCAGCTTGGGACGAGATTGCTTATATACAAATAGGAGATAACCCAGGTCGTAATGAACCTACTACGGGTGAAATTAACTACAATAACGTTTTTAAATTTATTCATGAAAAAGGTTTTAATGGTGTTCTGGGAATGGAACATGGCAATTCAAAACCTGATAAAGATGGAGAACAAGCAGTTATTGATGCCTACAAAAAGGTGGATGATTTTCTCTAATTTTAAGATTTATTAGAAATTTTCAAAAATAAAATTATCGTTGAACTGCAATAAACATGGTAGTTCAAAGGTAGTTCATCGAAAAATTTGACCCTTTTCGATATACTACACCTTGACCACATAAGATTTTACTTTTCACTCCCGTTATTTATGCATGTCCCACTTATACGCAATATTCGCCTACTGCGTGTTAATGCTTCTTTCAAAAGTAGCTTACACGTATTTTACGAGCCAAAAGAAGAAAGAAAAGGCTTTTAGTTTCAATTGGAATTTCAACCTAGTTCAATTGAGACAAGCATTAATGAGCGTGTGGTTTTAAACGTGTTTAGACATCGATAAAATCCCCCTCAGACTTTTTTTTAATTTTTTTCTTGCCTTAAAGTAGTTGCATAGCCCCCAATTTTGGCTATTTAACGAATTTTTAGGTATATATTTGTAATTTTCGTAATCTTTTTGCGTTAAATTATCGTATATACTCTATATTAGACTCAAGGCATGGACAAATATTACATCATATTACTCATTTACGTTGTAGCTTACGCTTTTTCAAGAGTGGTGAGACCTTACGTAGAAAAATAAGAGATTTATAACATATATAAATGCACCTTAATTATCTTGAGGTGCATTTTTTATTTCAGATTTTTTTAAATCCAAACCATATAAAAAGCCCAACAGTAGTCTGTTGGGCTTTCCTTTTTAAATTATTCTCCTTAGGTTCTCACCAAGTTAAGATCCACACATCAAACAATCATCATCTGCTTGACCTTCTTTTGCACGTGCAATCATCTCCTTCATTTCTTGTGGAGTCATTGGTTGAATGTCAGTTTCCGTTTGATTAGCTTCCACAGGAGTAGTTTGTACTTGAATTGCCCCTGCTGCTTCCGCAGAAGGGGCAGGTGTAGCTGCTAATACCTCGGCTTCTGCAGCAACACTGGTAGGAACTTCTTTTTTCTTTGTATTATCCAAAGTAAACTTAATTGCATCTACAGCAGCTTTCGTTCTTAAATAGTACATTCCTGTCTTCAGACCACTCTTCCAAGCATAAAAGTGCATTGACGTTAACTTAGAATAGTTCGCATTTTCCATGAACAAGTTCAATGATTGACTTTGGTCAATAAAATAGCCTCTATGTCTAGACATGTCTATAATGTCTTTCATGCTCAATTCCCAAACGGTCTTATAAAGCTCTCTGATTTCTGCTGGAATGGTCTCTATGTGTTGAATAGATCCATTGGCTCTCATCAACTCTTGCTTCATATTTTCATTCCATAGGCCTAGCCCTACCAAATCTTCCAATAGGTGTTTGTTCACCACAATGAATTCCCCAGAAAGTACACGTCTTGTATAGATATTAGAGGTATATGGCTCAAAACATTCGTTGTTTCCAAGAATTTGAGAAGTTGAAGCAGTGGGCATTGGTGCAACCAATAGCGAGTTACGAACTCCATTTTTCTTCACTTCCTTACGGAGTTTACCCCAATCCCATCGACCGGATAGTTCCTCATCCTTTATATTCCAAAGATTATGCTGGAAATCACCTTTAGAAATAGGTGAACCTTTATACGAAGAATATGGACCTTCTTCTATTGCGGCTTCCATGGAAGCGGTAACCGCTGCGAAGTAAAGTGTTTCGAATATCTCTTGATTCAATTTCTTCGCCTCATCGCTAGTAAATGGTAAACGCAGCATGATAAAAGCATCTGCCAAACCTTGCACACCCAAACCGATAGGTCTGTGACGCATGTTAGAGTTCTCTGCTTCAATTACTGGATAATAGTTTCTATCGATTACCTTATTCAAGTTTTTGGTAACACGTTTCGTTACCTTGAACAATTCTTTATGGTCAAATTCCCCGTTCTTAATGAACATTGGCAAAGCAATCGAAGCCAAATTACATACAGCGATTTCATCCGGAGAAGTATACTCCATAATCTCCGTACATAAATTTGAAGAACGAATCGTACCTAAGTTTTTCTGGTTGCTCTTTCGATTAGCAGCATCCTTATACAACATGTAAGGAGTACCAGTTTCGATTTGAGATTCCAAGATTTTTTCCCAAAGCTCTCGAGCCTTAACTGTTTTACGACCTTTGCCTTCCGCTTCGTATCCTAAATATAATTTCTCGAATTCCTCGCTATGACTAGTAAATAGACCTGGACACTCATTCGGACACATCAAGGTCCAATCTTCATTGCCTTCTACTCTTTTCATGAATAAATCAGAAATCCACATGGCGTAAAACAAATCACGCGCACGCATTTCTTCTTTACCATGATTCTTTTTCAAATCTAGAAACTCATAGATATCCGCATGCCAAGGTTCCATATAAATTGCAAAGCTTCCTTTACGTTTTCCACCACCTTGATCTACATATCTAGCCGTATCGTTGAACACGCGAAGCATGGGAACAATTCCGTTAGAAGTTCCATTCGTTCCTGAAATGTATGAGCCAGTTGCACGAATGTTATGAATAGATAAACCAATACCACCTGCCGATTGTGAAATCTTTGCTGTGCTTTTTAGCGTATCGTAAATACCATCAATACTATCATCTTTCATTGCCAATAAAAAGCAAGAAGACATTTGTGGCTTTGGAGTACCTGAATTGAAAAGTGTTGGTGTTGCATGCGTAAAGTACTTCTTAGACATCAACTCATAGGTTTCTATGGCAGCGTCTAAGTCATCTAAATGAATACCAATAGAAACACGCATCAACATGTGTTGTGGGCGTTCAGCAATTTGTCCGTTTATTTTCAAGAGATAAGAACGCTCCAAGGTTTTAAAACCGAAATAATCGTAGCCAAAATCACGGTTATAAATTATAGTAGAATCTAGTTTCTCTGAATTCTTTTTGATTACATCAAAAACTTCGTCAGAAAGCAATGGTGCTTTTTTTCCTGTTCTTGGGTTTACGTACAAATACAAATCTTCCATCGTTTCTGAGAAAGACTTCTTGGTGTTCTTATGTAAGTTTGAGACCGAAATACGAGCCGCCAATTTTGCATAATCAGGATGTGTAGTAGTCATCGTTGCTGCAATTTCTGCTGCTAGATTATCTAATTCAGAGGTGGTCACTCCGTCATATAAACCTTCAATAACGCGCATCGCGACTTTTAATGGGTCTACCAGTCCGTTAAGACCGTAGCATAATTTTCGAACTCGAGCTGTGATCTTGTCGAACATAATCAGCTCTTTTCTTCCGTCTCTTTTTACTACATACATGTGGCTACAATTGTTTTAAATGGATACTCGGTTTTTTGGTCGGTTAGTCTAATCAAGACTGCAAAATCTTAATTAAACTAGGGGAATTTTAGATTTAAACTAGTTTTGGGGATAGCCTTCTATATATTCCATAATATTATAAAAGGCTATATATTTTTAGATTTTAAAAATCAGCATCAAAGCTAATCTTCTGTGCGTCTTCGTCTTTATTCATTACACCTGCCTTTTGATATTCAGCAACTCTTTTCTCAAAGAAATTGGTTTTTCCTTGCAGGGAAATCATATCCATAAAGTCAAATGGGTTGGTTGCATTGTACACTTTATCGCACTCCAACTCTACCAAAAGCCTATCAGTTACAAACTCTAAATATTGTGTCATTAGTTTTGCGTTCATTCCGATAAGGCTGGCAGGAAGAGATTCTGTGATAAATTCTCTTTCAATATTCAATGCGTCTACTAAAATTGCAGTGATACGCTCTTTCGGAACTTTGCTTATTAAATGTTTGTTGTGTAGATGTACTGCATAATCACAGTGCATACCTTCATCTCTTGATATTAGCTCATTTGAAAAAGTCAACCCTGGTAAAAGGCCTCTTTTCTTCAACCAAAAAATAGAACAGAATGCTCCGGAAAAGAAGATTCCTTCCACAGCGGCAAAAGCAATCAAACGCTCAGCGAAGCTTGGAGATTCAATCCAATTCAATGCCCAATCCGCTTTCTTTTTGATTGCGGGGAAATTTTCTATTGCTTTAAAAAGAATATTTTTCTCTTTCTCGTCTTTCACATAAGTATCAATCAAAAGCGAATATGTCTCTGAGTGGATGTTCTCCATCATAATCTGGAATCCGTAGAAAAATTTCGCCTCAGCGTATTGCACTTCACTAACAAAATTTTCAGCTAAGTTTTCATTTACGATACCATCAGAAGCAGCAAAGAATGCCAAAATATGTTTTATGAAATAACGCTCGTCATCATTCAATTTGTTATTCCAATCATTCAAATCTTCACTAAGATCGATTTCTTCTGCTGTCCAAAAACATGCCTCACATTTTTTGTACCAATCCCATAAATCATCATGTTTTATCGGGAAAATAACAAATCGGTCTTCGTTTTCTGCCAAGATAGGCTCTATCGCTGTGGACATATTCTTACAAATTTAAAAAGTTAGTGTAGTGAGCTGAAAATTACCCCTGTGATGGGCTTACAAAGATGGAAAAATAAGAGGGATTAAAAACGCCTGTTTCAAAGATTCCATAACAAAGTTTTTAACATCGTATGTTGAAATGTAGGTTCGTAACTGATAGACATTAGACTTACCGAAGAATTAGATTTTACATAAAATTTACAATGAAGTTGAACAAAAAAAATAAACCAAAAAGTATGTTTTTAAATATACTTTTTGGTTTGAAAAATTGAAAATCTTTTTTATCTGCTTGCGCACCTTGTCATAAAACTAATCTAATCAAATACGATTCTATTTTTACATCATTTACTTCCCTGTCATCGGAGAATACATGTGCAAATAAAGAATCACATTATCGGGCATTCGATTTACATGAATTTGATTTTCATCAAACCCTGCGGCAATAGCTAATTTTAAAAGTTGTTTTTCGGTGCGGTGTACTAAATGCCAGTCACCCAAAATTTCCATATAATCTCTTGATGGATTATGCGCTTCATTATAGTTTCCTACGATTATCTCACCTCCTTTTTTTAGCCATCCTCTGAATCGTTTTAGCAAAAAAACAAAAGCTCTATCATCCAAATAATCAAACAAGCCCGCAGACCAAATAAGGTCATGGGTATTGTCTGTCTTGAATCTGAAAATATTTGAGTTTACATATTCGATATGATCTAAATGATCTTTATTCAGTTCTCTTGAAAATTGAATTGCTTCATCGTCAATCTCAACACAGGTGGTTTTTACATTCTTACAATTAAGTGTACAAGCATACAATTCTGATAGCTCTCTTCCAGAACCGCTAACCACATTAAGCAAGCTAATATCTTTGCCAAAGCCAGCTTTTGACTTCACCCAATGTTTAAAATATTCTTTTCGATTTCGAACCGCATCAGGAGCTCCATTTTGCTGTACATACGTATCCCAAATACGATATTCTGGAATATCTGAAATGTGGTTGATGTAAATTCGATCTAGAAAAAGATAATCCCCAGGATAGCCATTTGGTTTTAAAAAACCTCTACCATGTAAAGTATTTTCTAGAAACCTTTGGCTAAAACTTGTATTAAGTGTTGTAATTTCTTCTTTGGATACTCTTCCCATTCTATATTCATAGGCAGTAATAGACAACAGTTCATCTAGTTGAAAAAAATTATCATAAGCCAAATACTCCTTTTCTATAAACTGTTTAAGCAATTCTATGCCTATACTTTGAGTTGATTTTTTTTGAAGTGCTGTGATCATAATAGTACGTTTAATGATTGAAATAAACTATTTCGATTTAACTACAAAAATGTCTAAATACCCCAAATTCACTGTACAGGCTTTGTTTAGATCTCTCAGCCATTTATTGACCAAATACCCTAAAACCAATACAACTTCTAATCCGATTAGTACAAATGGGTTAATCCCTTTTACAATAGTTGACAAGGGTTCAGCAATCAATAATGTGGTGTTTAGTAAAAGTGCGGCGATAATAATAATTGATGTTTTCATGGTCGAATTTTTAATTATGTTATGCAAGTTATTTTTCTCATTCCTTAAAAAGTTCAAGGTTTTCCCTGAGTTTTCAAATTCAGGGTATTCCCTTAGAAGCTTATTCTTAAATACTACTAGTACTTTAATAAGAACTGAAACAAATAAATAGCGTGAAAACCATATTCCATATTTGCAAAACAGTCCAACATGGGGGTGATTCAAAAAAAAGGGGAATAGTTACCTTAGTGTAGTGAAGTAGTTAGTCAATTCTTTGGCTAAGATAACAAGCCTCGTGGTCACAAATTTTAGAATTGTAAGGTTGGTCTATAATCTTGTATAAACTGTCAATTTCAAAGTGCTTTAACAGGTCTTTTTAATATGGAAGGGTGTAGAAAATATATATTTAATTTTTTGCATAAAAAAGGCTAGAAATATAATTTCTAGCCTTTTCCAATTTTCTAATTTGGTTATGAATACCGCCAAACCGTACGGCCCTTCCAATGTATCAAAATCAATACTTGTTACAATGGCGCTGATTTAGGTAGTTCCCCCGAAACCTATAATCGAGCAAATCACCTTAGGCCAACAAGTTGGTTAGGTGTCCAATATGCAACAATTCATTAGACGGGTCTGTTACTAGAACAGTAATACGTTCTTATTTACAACGCATTCCCAAGACCGTACCTTATGGATTGGCAGTTTCATAAAATTTTTAGAGTTTCCCATTCATACTTACGATTGTACGATATGACAAAGAAGCTCAACTTAATCTTAACTTGTTAAGATTTAGATAGTTGGTCAATTAGGGGAATTAATGTAAAAATACGATTTTTACCACCAAAAACCCTAATAAAATCAACGTTTTTTCCTTTACATATAGTCAAAAATTCTGATGCTATTTCTATTCAGAACTAAAGGGTTAAGAGCATATTCGATTACTTTTTCGCCCTAAAGTCTCCTTTCAAGTGAACATATTTACCTGCTGCATTATTCAACTTAATATCCAAACTACCTTTTATCGTAGTTTCATCTAAGTGTTCAATTTGAATTTCTCCACTTTTTGCAAAAAGTGGTAATTCTCCGAGTTCATTAATGTTTGCAAAACCAAATACTCCGTCAAAATTATTTAGCAATCCGCTCTGATTTTTTGTGATCTCAAAGGTTGCAGGCGCTAGAACTTCTTTCTTATGCTCTCTAGAAATTAAAAATTCAAAAGAGTGGTAAAAAACTTCCTCACCACCACTAAGCTTTAGCTCTAAAATCGAAAATGGTATTCCTTTGGAGGTTGTTTTAACAGCTGTTTCAAAGTCAATCATACCCGTAAAACTATTGTTCAAACTTCCAGAAACTTGAATGGTATAGTCAAAGTAACTAGTAGGAGTAGGAGTCGATGACAATTGCTCATCATACTTAGTACCTGATAACATAAGTGTGGCCACAAGAGTTAGCACTCCTGTTTTGATCATTTTCGAATTAAAAATAGCCGTGTTCATATTGGTTATAACAGAATACTTGGTTGGCAAAGACTAGTTGTCTTTGAAGACAGTGTCAGGTTGGATTTCAACGCTTCTTTGGCTTTCAATACTAACTTCGCTTGAAGCAATTTTATCTGCAAGCTCTTTATTTGAGTTTTCGATAAGAGCTGCCAAAAATAAGCTCAAAACAAGAAAAACAAACATTAAAAAACACTTTTTCATCGCTCTAGATTTTATTAAATGGTTGAATAACTTTAATAGGGAACTAAAGCAAATATTAAGACCAAAATAAGCTTCATACAGCTACATATTAGTAAGTATTGTACCAATGGTACTAAATACTGTATAAATGGCAAACCTTGATTTTAATGATCTTGAGAAACCTTGTTCTATATTCAAATTATATTTTGTAAGAAAAAAATGATTAATTCGTAGTAAAAGCTGAATTAGTCAATTTTTTGACCAATCATACTTGAATAACTTCCATTGATACATCTTTTTTGAAATACCAACAGCGTAAATTTATTTTTGATTAACTTTCTTTTATTAGATGTACGTATTATGATTGAAGCAATAATAGTAGATGATGAGATAAAAGCGCTGCAAAGTTTATCTTGGGAGCTTACCAACTTTAGTGATGAGATCAATGTTGCGGCTTCATTCACTGACCCCGTTAAAGCTTTAAGCCATTTAGAAAAGAACACACCAGATTGTCTTTTTTTAGATATCGAAATGCCAACGATGGATGGGTTTCAGTTCATTCAAAAATTAAAGAACAAAGATTTTCCGGTTGTAATCACAACGGCTTACAACCAATACGCTATCAAAGCGCTCAAAAACGAAGCTATTGATTATCTACTAAAGCCTATAGATACCGACGATCTAAAAGATACAATTACCAAAATCAAAAAATTTAATGCTAAGAATTTCACCGCTGAGCGATTGGAGAAAATATTGCTAAACTTCAATTCAAATGCTATTAATAAGAAAATCACTTTTAATACCGATGGAAAGCTAGTCTTTTTAGATAGTGAAGAAATTGTATATGCCGAATCAGATGGAAATTACAGTACTATTTACCTTACCGATGGTCAAAAAATAGTGCTCACAAAAAAGTTAAAAGAGGTAAATGAACTATTGCCGAGTGATTCTTTTTTTAGAATTCACAATTCCTATATAATTAACCTTACCAAAATAAAGGAGTTTCTCAAAACAGATGGATATGTTATCTTGAAACCTAATCACAAAATCCCTGTGTCTCGACAGAAAAAGTCTGATTTTCTTGATATGCTGTAAACTTCTTTATGACGCCCCTAATCAAAATTTTTGAATATTACCTACCACTGCGCTTTAATTTTTATATGAAAAGTCGCTTTCTTTTAGGGTTTCTATTGCTTTACTTTTATGGGTTTACCCAAACCGTTCCTGAGTCTTTTCAAAAGACTGTTGACAGTCTAATTGCAGCCTCGCCTGAAGGATATTCCAAGATACATTCTGTTTTAAGAAAAAATAGAAACGACACCACCTTAATTAGATACTTCACCAATGCTTCCGCTAGAAATAAATATTCGGACGGACAAGCCTATGGCTTAAACGAACTAGGTAGAAAATATCGAAATACCTCTCAATTTTCAAAAGCTATAAAACTACATGAAAAAGCCTTGAAAATTGCCGAAGCTGATGAAGACCTAGAGTTCAAGGTAGCAAGTCTTAACTACCTGGGTGTTGTGTACAGACGAACCTCTTCTATTAGAGCGGCCATGGACTATAATCAAAAGGCCCTGGAATTAGCAGAATCTGTTAAGAATCCTTCAACAAGTTTAAAAAGAAGCATTAACGTATCTGTGAACTGTATTGGCAATTTATACCAAATGTTAGAGCAGTACGATAAAGCTATAACTTACTTTGAGAAGTCTATTCGCCTAGAAAAAGAATTGGGCAACGTACTTGGTCAAGCTGTGAATTCTCAAGACATAGGTGCATGTAAAGAAGAGCAAGGCGATTTAATGGGAGCAATGGAAGGTTATAAAAAATCGCTTGCGCTAAATGAACAAATCGACAATGATATGGGGCGCGTCATTTGCAAAACTGCTATTGCCAAAGTTTATATTAAACAAGATAGTATTTCAAAGGCTTTGGATCTTCTCGAATATGCCCTGCCCAAAGCCCAAGAAATAGGTGACGGATTTCTTATCGCACCCGCATACATAAATACAGGTTGGGCAAAACTTCGATTGAAGCAATATGATGAAGCAGAAAAAAACATGCTTTTAGGTCTTAAGGTTGCCGAACAAAAAACCCTTTCAAAAGAAGCTGCTCAGGCCAACCGTTTGTTAGCCGAATTAAATAAAACACAACGCAAATTTGAAAAAGCATTGACCTATACCTTAAAGGCTGAAGATCTTGAGGAAAAAATTCTAAATACCAATACTATTCGCTATGTAAATGACATTATTTTTCGCTATGATTCTCAAAAAAAAACCAATGAAATAGTAGTATTAGCCAAACAAAAAGAAATTGCGGAACTTAATCTCAGAAAAAAAAATACCACCTTACTCATTAGCGGTATTGTACTAGCGCTACTGACCGGTATTTTTTATATTCTCTATCGTCAATATCAACTTAAAAATGAAAAAAAGGTTTTGACTTTAGAACAAAGCATGCTTCGAAGCCAAATGAATCCGCATTTCTTATTCAATTCGCTCAACTCTATTAAGCTTTACATCATTAATAATGAACAGAAAAATGCGGTGCACTACCTCAATAAGTTCTCAAAATTAGTTCGCAAAATATTAGAAGCCTCCTCTGTGCGCGAAATCTCACTAGCTGACGAATTGGAAACCGTCGAATTATACATGAATATTGAAAATATTCGCTTTTCAAATGAAATAGATTTTGAAATAAAAATTAACGATGATATTGATCCGCATAATGTGAAAATTCCTTCTCTGATCTTGCAGCCTTTTTTAGAAAATGCCTTATGGCACGGACTTTCATCAAAAGATAAGGACAAAAAAATAACCATCAATATTCGAAAAGCAACTGACGAAAACTATATTCATATTAGTATTACGGATAATGGAATTGGCCGCATTGCTTCCGAAGAAATTAAACAGAAAAAGGTCTTAAAAAGAAAGTCCGTTGGTATTGATATTACAAAAGAACGTTTGTCTAATTTCTCAAAAGATTACCTCAATTCGTTTCACCTTCAGATTCTTGATCTTTACAAAGAAGACGGTACTCCTGATGGCACAAAAGTGCTTTTACATATTCCTATCGTCTAAGATGCTCTTCTGCAATTTGTTCCAATTCTTCATACCATTCAATTCCAAATTTACGCACCAAAGCCTCTTTAACAAACTTATAAATGGGCACTTTCAGTTCTTCGCCCAAAGCACAGGCGGGGTCACAAATTTCCCATTTATGGTAATTAACTGCAGTAAGCTCTGTATATTCTTTAATACGCACGGGGTAAAGATGGCAAGAAACTGGTTTTTTCCAATTTGTTAAACCTTGATTATAGGCTTCTTCAAGTCCACACTTTGCAGTTTTATTTTCAGAAAAAACAACATAAGCACATTCGCTTCCGTTGATAAGAGGAGTTTCCCATTCACCATCTTCTCCTTTTACAAAAACACCCTGTTCCTCAATCGCTGCAATTCCTTCTGGTCTTAAAAAAGGTTTTACGTCGCTGTAGATATCAACTAATATTTCAGTCTCTTTATCCTCAAGAGGTGCCCCGGCGTCACCATCAATACAGCATTGACCTTTGCATGCATTCAGGTTACATACGAAATCAGTTTCGATAATTTCTTCGGATACTATAGTCTTTCCAAGCTGGAACATGTCTTCTTTTTGAGCTCCCAAAGATACATTTTCTATACTATTATTTATTTCGCACCCATAATCCGAAACCATTTTTTAAGCGTAAATTTGCGGCAAATTTGAAAGCTATGTCAATAGGACTAAATTTTGATTTTAGACAGATTGCCACCTCGAGCATGATTCTTTTTGCCGTAATCGATATTGTAGGAAGCATTCCAATAATCATCGGACTCCGCAATAAGGTAGGTCATATTCAATCTGAAAAAGCATCAATTGTTGCCGCTATAATGATGGTCGCTTTTCTTTTTGTGGGAGAAGAAATTCTCAATTTAATCGGAATCGATGTGAACTCTTTTGCTGTGGCTGGTGCATTCATCATTTTCTTTTTAGCCATTGAAATGATATTAGGCATACAACTTTATAAAGATGACGCCCCCGAAACGGCGTCTATCGTACCCTTGGCATTCCCAATGATTGCAGGTGCAGGTACCATGACTTCATTACTTTCGCTACGTGCCGAATACCATGTTGAAAATATTATTGTTGCTATTATTGTGAATATTATCTTTGTATATCTGGTGCTTAAATCTTCGAGTCGTATTGAAAAAATATTAGGCGCTAGCGGAATTGGTATTATCCGAAAAGTTTTCGGAGTAATACTATTGGCCATAGCTGTGAAATTATTCGCAACAAATATTAATCAGCTTTTCTAACGAACAATCAGATTTCAAATGAATAAAACTCTAACTGTAATATTGATTTTGTTAGCAGTAGCACTTATTGCTTATAATGTAACTTTGGTGAATTTTGAAAATCCTCTAGAGGGAAACAGCGTAATTGCCTTAATTGGTATTGTCGCCTCCCTTTGTGCTATTGTATTATTACTCATTTTTATGACCTCAAAGAAGATTGAAGATAAAATCAATAAAAACTGAGTTTTAGTTACTTTCCTCGATAACCTCTGCTTCTTGCTGTTGAATTGCAGGATTATCTAATTCGAGTACTTGTTTTAGCATAGCATCTGCTTCACTTTTAATCTTTGCGTGAACATTGGCTCCAAATAACTGTTGGGCCAAGGCTGCCTTTAAATATAATTTTACGCTTTCCTCAAAGTCGTAAAAACGCATATTTAAATTACTTTTAATCGCATAGTCCACAAAGCGTTCAAATATAATATCGTCAATTCTAAAATTGGCTACAAACTCCTCTTCAGTATAATCGCTATACCGTTGTCTATCTTCATCAAGATGTTCGAAAATAAAGTAAGAAATGAATCCGACGCTATCCATACTTTCAACAGCTTCCTCCTCGTTTGAACCGATGGGCACAAAAACATCGGGAATAATTCCACCACCACCATAAACCACTTTACCTTTTGGGGTCTTAAATTTAAGTGAGTCGGCAACTTTTATACTATCTACCGAAATCAATTCTCCACTGTGATATCGATCAGTGAATTTTTGGTAGTAGTCTTTGTTACCATTTTCATAGGTTCTTTGAATACTCCGCCCAGTAGGAGTATAATATCTTGATACGGTCAAACGCACTGCAGAACCATCACCCAATTCCATTTCACGTTGTACAAGCCCTTTGCCAAAAGAACGTCGCCCCACTATGGTTCCGATATCATTATCTTGAAGTGCGCCAGCTATAATTTCACTAGCTGAAGCAGATCGCTCATTGATCAAAACATAAATCGGTTTGTCTTCAAAACTACCCTTGTCAGTAGCAAAAACGTTATTGATTTTACCTTTTTTGTTTTTTGTGAATAGAATAAGTTTTCCATCCTCTAAAAATTCATCTGCCATTTGTTCTGAAATTCCCAAGTACCCCCCAGGATTATCTCGTAAATCAAGGGTTAATTTGGTTGCCCCCTGTCTTTGTAGCTCTCTAAGTGCCGTCTTAAACTCTTTGAAAGTAGATTCGGCAAAACGATTTACTTTGATATAGCCCATATCATTGGTCATCATAAAGTAGGATTGAACACTTTTGATAGGGACTAAATCTCTTTTCACATTGACCGTAAAAGTCCGGTTCTCTTTCTTTCGAAAGACTGTCAATTTAACAGAAGTACCTTCCTTTCCTTTAAGTTTTTCGACAATGGTTTCGCTAGGCAGTTTTCTTCCGTATAAAGTATCATTATCGGCCATTAAAATGCGATCCCCTGGCTGAACTCCTTTTAAAAAACTGGGGCCATCTTTAATGGTTCGAATTACGGCAATGGTATCTCTATAAGGATAAAAATTAATCCCGATTCCCACAAAATCGCCCTTCATATTCTCAGAAACTTGAGTCATTTCTTCTTTGGGAATGTACACAGAATGTGGATCTAACTTTTCTAAAATATTGTTTACCGTGACATCAACTATACTATCTGTATTGATCTCATCAACATACTCATAGTCAATATAATCAATCAATCGATTCAGCTTGTCTTTCTTTGAATTGGTAGTAAAAAGTTTTTCCGGACTATCATTAAAATCGAGCTTACCTCCTAAAAAAACACCAATAGCTAAGGCTGCTGCAAGTATAGTGGGCCATAAATAAGTACTCTTTTTTTGCATTTTTTAAGGGCGTAATCTGGTTAAGTAGTTTCAATATTTGGTAAATGTTGCAACTCAACGCCTGCTTTGCGAAGAAAATTCAATCCAGAATCATCTTTATAGGCTTCTTGATATACAACACGTTTTATGCCAGATTGATGAATTAATTTACTACACTCCTTGCATGGTGATAATGTGATGTAAAGAGTTGAGTCTTGACATGATTGCGTTGATGAAGCTACTTTAGAAATTGCATTGGCCTCAGCATGTAAAACATACCATTTTGTATAGCCTTCCTCATCTTCGCAGAAATTCTCAAACCCTGTGGGAGTACCATTGTAACCATCAGAAATAATCATTCGATCTTTTACAACAATTGCACCAACTTGCTTTCGTTTGCAATACGATAATTTTCCCCATTCTTGAGCCATTCTCAAATAGGCTCTATCATATTTCTCTTGCTTCGTTTTTTTCATGTACTTAACGGAATAACAAGCGTCTAAGATACCCGCTTTACAAAATTCCTACAACCTTAATAGGTTAAATTTAACTTAAGCTTACCATGGGAACGCGCCTACCAGCATAGGTATTGTAATAAGAATGATCAAAATGGAAGCAACAATAACAAATAGTTGTGATTTGACTTTTAAAGAAGAAAGAAACAAATGAGAAACACCTAAAACGAGCAATACTATCAAAACCTGTGAAATTTCGATTCCGGTAGCAAAACCTAATAGTGATGTCAGTTTCTCTTCTTCCTCGGCCATTAGCATGTTGAAATAGTTGCTAAACCCAAAACCATGAATCAATCCGAAGAAAGCTGTGGCAAAAACATGTAGGCCTAGATTTTTATTTTCTTGGGTAGATTTCTCATAAATAATATTGAATACTGCCGTTCCTAGAATGGTAACCGGAATCAAAAATTCAATAAAACTAACATCCATTACTAAAATTCCATAGACAGAGAGAAATAATGAAAAGCAATGAGCAATCGTAAAAATTGTTGCTAACAAAACTACCTTTTTCCAATTTTTAAAAGTAAAAGGAAGTGCCAAGGCAATTAAGAAGAGTATATGATCATAGGCAGCAAAATCGAGTACATGATATAAGCCTAATTTTATGTAGAAATAGAAATCTTGCATTACTTTTATTTAAAGTCCTCTCTCCTTTTGAATGGTTTCATACGCCTTTTGAACCTGTTTAAACTTCTCCTCAGCACCTTTTTTTATGGCTTCGTTCTCGGTATTTACCCGATCTGGGTGATACTTCTTTGCCATAGTCCGATATGCTTTTTTAATCTGATCATCAGAGGCCGTTTTTTCAATCTCTAGAATTTTATATGCGTTGTCGGCAGACTTTACAAACATGGCTTTAACACTTTCAAAATCGCGCAAAGCAACTCGTAAGTATCCTGCAATTTCTCGAATTTTATTCAATTCAGAATCGCGTACAGCACCATCTGCTTGAGCTATACCAAATAAGAAATGTAATAATTGCAATCGCACTTCATATCGCGTTCGTTGATTCAAAAAAGCACAAATCCGTTTTGCGGAAATCTCTCTTTTCTTATTTAGTTCATTAAAAGTTCTAAAAATTGCATTCGCTTTTTCCTTGCCGTAAGTCTGTACGAAATACTGTCGAACATAATCCATCTCTGTCTGACTTACCGAACCATCTGCCTTAATAACAATAGAGCATAAAGAAAGAAGGTTCAATTCGAAATCGGCGGGAGAAACTTTTTGCCGTGTCATATCTCTTAAGACACTTGGCCCACTAGCTTCGCTTCTGCTCAGACTATCGATACCACTTCCGACGAAAAAACCCAAAATTGCACCTGGGTACTTGAACAAGTAAAATCCTATGACCGCAGCCACCCACTTAAACATCTGTAGTTTGATTTTTTTCAAAGATATCAAATGAGATCAGAGCACAAAGAGAAAAGAACAAAGACAACTCTATTTTTTTATTCGATTTACCTCGGTCAGGTTATCGTTTTTGCATCTAACCATATAATTCTAGATTCAAAACCAAAAGTTAAGGTCTACTAACAAAATGCGACAAAACCCGTATCTTTGAAATCTGATTTAAAAAAAATAGCATATGTATCCCGCAGAATTAGTAAAACCAATGAGAGATGACCTAGCAAACGCTGGGTTTGAAGAGTTATACACAGCTGAGGCTGTCACCAATGCCATTAATCAAGATGGCACTACACTAGTGGTCGTAAATTCGGTATGTGGCTGTGCTGCTGCCAATGCAAGACCAGCGGCCAAAATGAGCTTGCAAAATGAAAAGAGACCCGATTACGCAGTAACCGTATTTGCCGGTGTAGATACTGAAGCAGTTGATGCAGCTCGAAATCTAATGATTCCTTTTCCTCCTTCTTCACCAAGTATGGCTTTATTTAAAGACGGTGAATTGGTTCATATGATTGAACGTCATCACATTGAAGGTAGACCTGCTGAATTAATCGCAGAAAACCTAACAGCAGCGTATAACGAGTTCTGTTAGGCCTCTTTCAAGAAATTAGATAAAACAAAATCAAAACCGTTTCTATATGAAGCGGTTTTTTATTTTTGTACCATGCAGAAAATATTGGCATATCCGTTGTCCGTTTTATATCTGATTTTCTTCGGATTGACCTTATTGGTTTTTCATCCGATTCAGTGGATTTGCTTTAACCTCTTTGGATACAATGCCCATAGAGCAAGCGTTGCTATTTTAAACCTCTGTTTGATGCGTTGTACGCATATTTTAGGAACTACCTATTCTTTCAATAATCCACATAACATTCCGACGGACAGACCGACTATTTTAGTCCTAAATCATCAAAGTATGCACGACATACCACCGGTGATTTGGTTTATGCGAAAGCAGGAGCCGAAATTCGTAAGCAAGAAAGAATTGGGCAAAGGCATTCCCAGTGTATCCTATAACCTTCGACATGGAGGTTCGGTATTAATTGACCGAAAGGATAGCAAGCAAGCTTTGGTTGAAATATCAAAGCTGGGCCAATACATTGAACAAAATCATAGAGGTGCAGTTATATTTCCGGAGGGTACACGAAGTCGAACCGGTCATCCAAAGCTGTTCAAACCCACAGGGTTAAAAATTCTAATGAAAAATTCTCCTTCAGCATTGATAATCCCTATAAGCATTAATAACTCTTGGAAAATGTTGAAGTATGGAAAATTCCCTAACGGAATTGGCAATCATATTACTTTTGACGTACATGAACCCATCCCCGTATCAGGCAATCTAGATGAACTCATCGCAAAAACTGAGGCCACAGTAACCTCAGGGGTAACCTCTTTCAAATGACACACAAAGAAATCGTAAACGCTACCATTAATTTTGTAAAAGAGACCCTTCAAGGTGCCGAAGGTGGGCATGATTGGTTTCATATTCAACGGGTATTCAACAACACAAAATTAATTACAAAAGAAGAGAATGTCGACGAATTGATTGTTTGTCTTGGCGCTTTGTTACATGATATCGCTGACGCTAAATTTTATGATGGCGACGAAACAATTGGCCCAAAAATGGCGGCGGAATTTCTAATTTCTATAAAGGTCGACCAAAGTATAATTGATCATGTGGTTCGCATCATTGAAAACATTTCTTTCAAGTCAAGCCTAGATAACAAAAAGGATAGATTCAATTCATTAGAACTTCAAGTTGTGCAGGATGCCGACCGTCTAGATGCTATCGGCGCTATAGGCATCGCACGCGCTTTCAACTACGGTGGTTTTAAAAATCGGGAACTCTTCAATCCTGATATTGCTCCAAATCTTACGATGACGAAAGAAGAATATAAAAAATCTACTGCCCCCACCATCAATCACTTTTATGAAAAACTGCTGTTGCTAAAAGACAAAATGAATACCGAAACAGGTAAAAAATTGGCAGAAAACCGACACCAATATATGTTGGAATATCTAAAGCAATTCGACCATGAATGGAATGGACTCGCCTAGAATACGCCACGAAAACCATATCGTAAATCATCGTTAAAATCGCAACTTCTTTTTCTCTTTTTTCCGTATCTTCCAAGCAACTAACGCAATCAATCTCAAAATGCAAAGAAGAAAGTTTATCAAAAAATCGGCAGCAGCATCCGCTGCATTTTCTATTGTTCCCAGTTTTGTAATGGGTAAAAATCATGTGCCTCCAAGTGATACGCTATACATGGCAGGCTTTGGCGCTGGTGGTCAAGGCGCAGGAGACATTGGAGCCCTATACGAAACGGGTAAAGTAAAATTTGTTGCTCTTTGCGATGTAGATGATACCAGAGCCTCCGGGACTTATCAAAAATTCCCCAAGGCCAAAAAATTTAAAGATTTCAGAAAATTATATGACAATCATGTTAAAGATATAGATGCCATAGTGGTTGCTACACCTGACCATATGCATGCTTCTATCGCTTTACCTTTTATGAGAGCTAAAAAACATGCTTATGTCGAAAAACCGTTAACGCACAATATTAATGAGGCGCGCATTATGACGCAGGTGGCAAAAGAAAATGGTATCGTAAGTCAAATGGGCAATCAAGGTGCTTCAAGTGATGGAAGTCGTGAAGCGAGAGAACTTATAGAATCAGGCATCATAGGGAAAATCAATCGGGTGGACTGTTGGACGAATCGTCCTGTATGGCCTCAAGGTATTCCCGTGCCTTCAGAAAAGCAAGCTGTTCCTGCGGGACTAGACTGGGACCTTTGGTTAGGTGCTGCTGCAAATCGTGATTATAATGCCGCTTATTTGCCCTTTAAATGGCGTGGCTGGTGGGATTTTGGAACCGGAGCATTGGGTGATATGGGCTGCCATATTATGGAGACTCCTTTTAGTGTTCTTGATTTGGGATATCCTACCGAGGCTGAAGCGAGTTGCACAACGAACTGGGTAGGTGATTTTGTTGAAGCAGATTACAATCAATCTTGTCCTTCTTCCTCATTAGTCCGTTTAAAGTTTAATACCCCAAAACATGGTGACATAGCCTTGAACTGGTATGATGGCGGGATAATGCCTGATTTACCAGATGAGTTAAAAGACGGTGAAACAATGGGCGCCGGTGGTGGCGGTTCTATTTTCTATGGAACTCGTGGTATTTTGATTTGCGATGTCTACTCTAGAAATGCACGTTTGGTTCCTTCGAGTACAATGGATATGATTACGCCCCCAAAGCCTTACCTGGAGCGTATTCCGGGTGATACCAATGGTCACAAAGAAAACTTTGTGAACGCTTGTTTGAATGGAACAAAAGCTTCTTCTGACTTTAGTAAATCAGGACCATTAACCGAGGCTGTTTTAATGGGCAATTTAGCTATTAGAGCGTTTCAGTTGAAAGAATTTAAAAAAGGTAAAAAAGCAGGTGATTGGGATCCATTCCAATATCCAGGTCGTCGCAAGTTACTTTGGGATGGCGCTAACATGAAAGTTACCAATTGGGATTTGGCTAATGAGTGGGTAAAAGGTTCGTATCGAAAAGGTTGGGAGTTAGGCTAATTAAAACAAGCGCAACTGGCCATCCTTAAAAGATTCGTGTAAATCATGATTAAGTTCAGGGAATACCTTGTCTTTGAAATACGTATGCCTAGCCAAACGAACCAAATCATGAATCTGTTGGGCAATCTTACCATCCCCACGACCACGTATTCCAAAACGACTGTCGTTTAAACTTCCTCCGTGGCAAGCTTCTATTTGATGCAGTACTTTTTCTGCCCTATCGGGAAGTGATTTATGAATCCAATCGGTAAAAATTTGACCTATGGCGCCATTCAAACGAACCACTGTAAACGCAAAAGACAAGGCACCATTATCAGAAACGGCTTTGGCCAAACTCATAATTTCATGACTGTTGATTCCAGGAATTATTGGTGCTAACATAGCATTCACGGGAATTCCATTTTCCGATAAAACCCGAATAGTTTCCAACCGTTTTTTGACGGTGGTAGTTCTAGGTTCTAATATTCTACGTGTCTTTTCAGAAAGCGAAGTGACCGAAACATTTACTCCGACTAATTGATGCTTTGTCAATTCCTTTAGAACATCCAAATCCCTTAAAATCAAAGCGTTTTTGGTAATTATACCTACCGGATGTCGATATTTTAAAAAGACTTCCAAACAGGCGCGGGTTATTTTAAACTTCTTCTCGGCAGGTTGATAGCAGTCCGTATTTCCAGATAAAACAATGGTACTTGCCTTCCATCTTTTACTCTTTAGCTTTGCTTCCAACAACTTCGGAGCATCTTTTTTGATGAGAATTTTCCTTTCAAAGTCCAGTCCGGCGCTATAGCCCCAAAATTCGTGCGTATTCCTAGCATAACAATAAATACACCCATGCTCGCAGCCTTGGTAGGGGTTCATAGAGTGTTGCATTCCCACATCAGGACTCGTAACCTTATTCACAATGGTCTTCGGAAAAATAGGAATGTACTGCGTCTTGTTCTGGTCCGCTTCTTCTCCTTCAACTCTACAGAATTCAAGAAAATCATCCCGTGTTTCGTAACTATATTGAAAGAATTTGTTGGGTGTATTTTGTTGGGCTCCACGCCCTTTGATATACTCTTCTTGTTTCAATTATTGGATTTATTCCAAATTTATGGAATTAATCCAATTTATATAAATTATTCCGTGTTAATTGTTTTAGAATATTCTAATAAGATTAGTAGCCCTCTGTCTAATTTCAGATTATGATTTGAAGTTCAATTAAACCGCAAAAGCAAACCTTTTGTTTAACCTAAGACAATTACGCAATAGTGTAGAAAGGTCCGTAAATTGCACAAATGACAGTAAGGTGACACCTAAATGTCGCTACAGAGAATCGCAGTATGCAATAGCTTTGTACAAACCAAAATGAAATTATGGAAACTCAATCTATTGCAAAGAATCTTCTATATCACCGGAAGTTAAAAGGATATACTCAAGAGGAGCTATCTGAAAGAACGGAAGTAACAGTTCGCACAATACAACGTATCGAAAAAGGTGATGTAAGTCCACATCTTCAAACTATAAAATTATTGGCCTCTGCTTTAGAAATTGAAGTCAGCGACCTGCTCCCTTTGGAAAATCCCAAAGAAGAAAACATTCAAAAAAAGTGGCTTTTGTTACTGCATAGTATCCCGTTTTTGGGTTTTGTTATTCCATTCGCTAATATTCTACTACCCTTGTTCTTATGGATCCATAAGCGAGAGGATAACAAGCTATACGATATCCATGGAGCAAAGATTATTAATTTTCAAATAAGCATGTCTTTGCTCTATGTTATCTCCTTCATAGCATTAGTTACTATTGAAAAATGGGGATTCTTTCTTTTTATCGCCGTAATCCCTTTCAGTGTTATAATAATGTTATACAACATAATTAAGGTGGTTAGAACTCACAAATGCTATTATCCGTTAGCACTACCATTTATTAAGGCGAGCTCGTCAAAACCTAGTGGTACCCTAAATGTATTCCTTGTGATGCTAATCGGCAGTTTCATTTTAACAAGTTGCCACCAAGAAGAAGTAAAAGGAATACAACGTCTCGATGGCTCGATAATCGCAAAGGATTCGCTGACCGATAAGATTGAATCACTTACAAGACTTGCAAATGTCACAGGGCTGACAGTTTCCATTTTTAACCAAGACACGCTTGCCTATCAAAAAGCATTCGGTTACTCCAATTATGGACAAAAGGATAGTCTACAACTAAAACAGGTTTTTTATGGCGCCTCTTTGAGTAAATCGGTATTTGGGTATATAGTAGCGCATCTTGTAAAAGAAGGAGTAATTGAATTGGATAAGCCTTTGCAAAGCTATTTGGATACACCTATTCCTGAATTATACTTTGAAAAAGAATGGAAGGGTTTTAAGAATCTTGCAGCTGATAAGCGATATGAGGAGATAACGGCTAGGATGTGTCTTTCCCATACCACCGGTTTTCCAAACTGGAGATGGATAAGCAGAATAGGGGAATTTCATCCTGAAGGTAAAATTCAAATTTACACCGACCCTGGAACCAGGTACAGTTATTCTGGGGAAGGAATTCGCTTACTGCAAATCGTTATTGAAAAAATTACGGGTAGGGGCCTTGAGGAAATGGCCAAAGAAATTGTCTTTAACCCATTGAACATGAATATGACCAGTTATGTATGGCAAATACGATTTGAAAATAACTATTGCCTTGGACATACTACAGATCAAAAAACCATTGAAAAAGACATTGCAGATGAAGCGGGTGCTGCTGGTTCTATGGAAACAACAGCTGTAGATTATTCAAAATTTTTAGAACACATTCTCTCCTTAACTTCTCAAGGTTCAACGATTACACAGCTGATGTTTTCTCCGAATATTGAGATTACATCAAAAATGCAATTTGGACCTAAATCGCTAGAAACGACCCCTGAGAATGAAAAAATAGGTCTGAACTACGGCATGGCTTGGGGCTTGATAACTAACACACCCTATGGAAAAGCGGTTTTTAAAGAAGGGCATTCGGAAGGCTTTCAGCATTATTCTATCTTATTTCCTGAAAAACATATGGGTGTTCTCCTGATGTCCAACAGTGATAATGCGGAAAGTATTTTCAAGGAATTATTAGAAATTACTATTGGTGATAAATACACGCCCTGGGAGTGGGAAAACTATATTCCCTTTGAGAAAAAATAGGCATTATCGAATACTGAAATGAAACACTATTCACTGTATTCATTCCAATCCGATTATCTTCTTATAATCAAAACTCGGACTCTTTAACAATAAATAGTTTAGCACTTATTTCGAAGGCGAGCTAGGAGGGCCGCCAACCCCAACACGAACCAACTGTTTTTTCGTTCCGCGCTTCGCGTAGAACAGCAATTCATCGGTGTCATGATTCATCAATGGTCGCGAAACCATTATCGGAAGACGCACTTCTTTATCATCAATTAATTTTTTGTGAGAAACATTTCCGGAAGCATCCATCTTGATAACGAACATATTCGGATTACGGCTGAAGCCTTGTTTGAACATAATACGTTCATTACTTAATTTCTTAGGATTCTCTCCTGAGTTGATAAAGAAATACATGTCTTCATCATGACCGTAAGCACTATAGGAAGCATAAGCCTCATCGCCTAAAGTTACCTCAGCTTTATTAATATTTCGTGCCCATTTTAGGGTTCCATCCGAGGAAAGTTTAGCAGAAACAATATCATTGTAATGAAACTTTTCCACTTTGCGATTCGTTCCACTTTCCTTACTAGTCGTTACAAAATATTCCTCGGCACTGAAAATGATATTTTTTTGAGGAGTGATATGTACGTCTTTGAAGATCAAGTTCTTTATTTGAGCATCTACTTCACGACCAAATTTATCAGCCATAAATTGTTTCGAAAATGGGTTGTACTTTTTAGAGAGGATAGATAAGCTGTTCGGATTCAACTTAAAATGAACTAATCCGTTATAACGATTGTCCTTTCTATCTGCATAAAAACCAACAACTACGAGGTCATCTTCTAATACTATCGGTTTTAAAGATTCAGGATATCTTCCAGGATCCACAAACTCTTGAATTTTATGACCTTGATTGGTCACACGTACCAATTCGTATTGAAATTTTCGTTCTTTGGCCTCAAAACGCTTTTTCTTGAAAAACGCTTTCCCCATAAAATAAACAGTTTTCAAATCTTTCGAAACCTCAATATTTTCAAAGGCGTAGTTTTTTTCAAGTGCTTGCTCGGTAAAGTCATAGGTGATTTGTTTTTTCAAATCCGTTCCGAAAACGTACATGTTATACTTTTCGTTTTTACCTTGACGGTGCTGAATGGTAATTCCGAAGGCTGTTTTTTCTTTGTTGAAATGTACGGCTGTGGAAAAACCATTGCCAAACTTACGATTGTACTTGTTCACCGCTAAGGGGTTCGCAACCTCTTTTGATGGAACCGAAAGCAATATTTTTTCAGTAAAATTGAATTCTCCTATCGGACTATGATGTACTACATATTCGTACGCAAATTTTAGGTCATCATAACGAAGTTCTAGTAAATACAACTGTCCGTTTCTGATAAAACCATCCACCATATACTGACCAGCGTACTTGTTGTTGTAATCTTCAATCAAGTTCAAATCGGTGTCGTACAACTCAATAAAATGACCTTTCGGTCGCAAGGGCATTCCCCCATAATAGGTTCGAACAATTACGGTTTTATCGGTATTGTCAGCATTGATACTGAGCACAGTAGAAAACTTATACCTATCGGAATTATTTTCTCCAAGACTATAATTTACAGGGATTTCCTGGGCTTTTATAAATGAGAAAGCAGCAAAAAATAATACAAAGTACAAGAATTTGCTGTTGTGCAGAGGATCAAAAACCAAATGTTGGAATTTGGAATTTGCCTTTTGGAATTTGGCTTTCATAAGTAGGTAATTTAGGATATGCTATTTGCCCGGAAAATCAGCTTTTCGTTTTTCTAAAAAGGCGGTTGTACCTTCTTCGAAATCTGCAGTTCCAAAACATTCGCCGAAAGCTTTGATTTCCGCATCATATCCGTTACTATCATGTTTAAAACCAGCATTTACTGCTTTTATTGCATGACTTATCGCGACAGGGGAATTATTCGATATCTTGCTCGCTAACTTTATACAGAAATCCAGCAGCTCTTCTTGTGGCACAACATAATTGACCAAGCCACAATTCAAGGCCTTTTCAGCATCAATCATTCCAGCTGTCATTATCATTTCCATAGCTCTGCCTTTGCCTACCAATTGTGGTAATCTTTGTGTACCTCCGTAACCCGGAATCACCCCCAAAGAAACCTCCGGAAGCCCCATACGCGCATTATCACTTGCCACTCTAAAATGACAAGACATGGCCAGTTCTAAACCTCCACCTAGTGCAAAGCCGTTAACTGCTGCTATAACAGGAGTAGAAAGCTTTTCTACAAAATCAAATAGTAGCTTTTGACCCTTAGCCGCTAGTTTGCCACCTTCTTTTACAGAGAAATTAGCAAATTCAGAAATATCGGCTCCAGCTACAAAGGCTTTTTCGCCACTTCCTGTTAAGATAATGGCTTTGATGTTTTTGTCTTTGTCTAGATCCTTAAAAGCATCGTGCAACTCTTGAATGGTTTCTTTGTTCAAGGCATTTAGCTTGCTTGGGCGGTTTATGGTTATGGTTGTTATTGAGTTTTCTTTTTGTATTTGTATGTTGTTGTATTTCATTTTGTTGTTGTTTATTCTCTAATCTTACTTAGCATTACTTGAGCTAGGGAAGGATAATGCCTAGGTCACTATAAACCCCAATAAAGATAAACTATTGAAAAAACTAGAAAAGGGAGTGTCAAAAAAACAATCCAATTCCATAATTTTCTATTCTTAATACTATTTTTTTCATTAATCAAGTTTTCATAGACTTCCTTTATATGGTTTTTGAAAAGAGCACTAAATGCAAAAACATAAAAAATTAAACAAGCGGTAAAAATGAACTCAGCAGCACCACCTCCAACTATAGATTTAAAATTATTAGTTGAGTAATTATACACTTTTAAAGAAAGAACTACAATAAACATTATTAGAAAAACTGAGTACATACATAATAAATTGGTTGCATTTTCATAACCTGACTCTTTACCCCCTTTCTTATTAAAAAAATCTGTAATTATGAAAATATATCTATTCACTAAACCCATAGTTAAAATTTAAGCACAATATATTTCTTAAACCAACCACATTCCTTCGCTCACCTGAACTACTTGGCCACCTACTTTTAATATATATTCGTTTTCTTTCATTGCTCCGTCTAAGTGTAAAATGGACTTTCGCCCCATTTCAAAACCTTGTTCTACAATGGCTGATTGCTGTGGGTTATCATGTTTCAATAGATAAGCTAAAAAACAGCCGTTGGCACTTCCTGTGGCTGCGTCTTCCCAGATGGCGCTATCTTCTAAAACCAACATGCGCGTATGGTAATTATTCCCTTCTTCTACAGTTTCTCTGGTGACAAAAAACAAGTTTGTGGTCAATCCTCTTGGGTTGTTGCTTTTAAATAATTTTTCCTGCTTTAAAAACCGTTCAACCTTGTCCGGATTTAATTTTAGTTTTCCAATGCTCTCTAAATCCTTTAGGAAAATTATCAAATAGGGTAGGCCTGTATTTACGTCTTGAATAGGCATCGAAGCATCGAAATAATCCAATGGGATATCGAAGGCATTAGCCACCGTTTCCGCAATGAAAATTGCACCAAATTCAGGTTGGGCCTGTTGCATTGTAAAACGGCTTTCCTCAAGTTCATTAGGCTTACTTATAGTCACAGGAACATCTCCTACTTTGAGTCTAAGCACAATCTCATCTACCGGTTTTTCGGCCAAATGCTTCGCAAGAATATAAGCAGTCCCTAAGGTGGGATGCCCCGCAAAAGGAACTTCGTATTCCGTGGTGAAAATGCGTACACCAAAGTTTCCATCATCTTCGATAGAGGTAATAAACGTACTTTCCGCGAAATTGATTTCACGTGTCATCTGTAGCATTTGTTCCGATGATAATTGTTGTTCCAAATCAACAAATACGGCTAGTTGATTTCCAGCGTACTTTTCTCTGGCGAAGACGTCTACGATGTAAAATTTGATCTCGGACATTTTAGGTTTTCTTCAATTATTTCATTCTAACTCCCAAGAACAAATCTCCAGCGCTTCAGCTCACCCACAGCTCTCGCTGTGTCGCCTCTCAAGAGGGGAAAAATCAAGCAGTTGCTGCCAGATTTTCTTTTGGGAAACGAACCGTAAAAACAGTTCCTTTTTCAGGTTGAGAACTAAAGTCAATCGTTCCCTTATAAGTTTCAACGATGTTTTTCACCATGCCCAAGCCAAGTCCCATTCCGCTGGATTTTGTGGTGAATTTTGGTTCAAATATTTTCTCGGTAAACTCGTCTTGAATTCCGATACCATTATCGGCCACAGAGAGCTTTACATATTCATCTTCACTGGTAACCGAAACCAAAATACGAGGTGATTCGACATCCGGTACAGCCTGAATAGCATTCTTGACCAAGTTTGTCACTACGCGTATCAATTGTGTTCTATCCAGTTTGGCGATAATTTCTTCTTCCTCAGAAATGAAATGTATGTATTCCTCTGTAAAAATATCCAGCGCAAGCTTTACAATTTTGACCACATTCAAAGTTTCATTCTGCTGTGCGGGCATCTTGGCAAAATTCGAAAAGGCAGAAGCAATATTGCTCATCGTATCGATCTGCTGAATCAAAGTTTTGGAATATTCAGCAACCTTAGCATCGATATCTGGGTCTTCTGGGTCAAATTTTCGTTCAAAACTCTGCACGCTCAAACGCATAGGTGTCAGCGGATTTTTGATTTCATGCGCCACTTGCTTGGCCATTTCGCGCCATGCTTGCTCACGTTCACTACGCGCCAATTTAGCAGCACTTTGCTCAAGCTCGTCAATCATTTCATTATAGGAATCTACTAGTCTCCCTATTTCAGAACTGGGGTCTTCGATAAAAATCTTTTCATTACGCTTGGTTAGATCGGTTTTATGCATCATATCAGAAACCGTTTCCAAAGATCTTGTAATATATTTTGAGATAAAATAAGCCAACCCAATAGCTAATAAAAGTAATAGTACACATACGGTACCTAAGCGAATCAAGAACTCCTTAAGCTCTTTATCATAGAAAGAATTGTCTTCGTAATAGGGTAAATTCAGTATTCCGATAGGTTTGAATCGCTTGTCATTTATGTATGTATAAGATGCCTGATATTGGTCACCTGCAGCAGAAGCACGTTCTACATATCGCTTTTCAGCACTAGATCCTAAATTATTCAAAACCTCAGCATCTAAGCAGTTTGAGCTAGTTTCAATTTCAAATTTAGGACGGGAGCTTTTAATCAATTGCCCGTCCAAATCATAAATATTAAAGGGAGCAGAAAGCACATCAGAAATCTGGTAAATATCATCTTTAAAAATGAGCCCAAGATACTCCGTAGTCTGAGGATAAGTTGTCTGTTTCAGCGTGAAATTTACGCTTTGTTTGACCTGCTCCTCTTTCTTCCCCAAACGGACTTCATGATAATCTTTCGTTTGCTCTCGGTACTGATAAAAAGTAACCCCAGCGATTAAGACAGACGAAATCATCACCAATACAATCATGGTAACAAAAATGCGCGTTCGAAGTGAAAATTTTCTGAACAAGTCCTTGGTGTTTGAACTCAAAGATAGCAATAATGGCTATGCCATAAATCCCAAAAAAAGAAATTCCAAATTACAGAATTGAGTTATTTAGTATTTCTTAAGCATCAAATATCAGACCATTTGATGATCATTCGATTTTGGAATTTGGGATTTGGCACTTGGAATTCTTTTAAGCTTCTGGATTCTTATCTCGAATACCTTTGTACAATCGAATACCGAGCATTATAAGAACGCCCAAGACGAGAATTCCTAACACTCCGAAAACCCAATTAATGGCGCTTTTTAAGATGACCAAGAATACCACAGCGAACAAAACAAGTGTCGCTACTTCGTTCCAAATACGCATATACCGAGAAGTGTATCTCACCTCATCTCGCTGTAGTTGTTTGAATATCAAGTGATTTCTACCATGATAGAAAAAGAGCAACAATACAAAAGCGAGTTTTACATGCATCCAAGGTTGTTGCAGCCAACCCGGCATTAAGACCAGTAACCAAATAGCAAAAATCGAACAAAGTACGGCGGAAGGCCAAGTGATGATATACCAAAGCCTTTTCGTCATCAGCTTCAATTGCTTGGTCAATATTTCCTTTTCAGGGGATGGTTTTTGGGATGCCTCAATATGGTAAATGAACAATCTGGGAATGTAAAACAAACCTGCAAACCAAGTTACCACGAATATTAGGTGGAGGGATTTTATGTAGTTGTAGTATTCCATTGTTGGCTGTTGGCAAATTTAGGGCATTTGAAAGGAAACAACTCAAAGCTCCCCCCCTTTTTCAAGGAGGGGTGGATTCTTGTTTCGCTGCAAGCGGAGCAAGAAGACGGGGTGGTAAACTCGAGGGTTGAACCCTTGCTCTAAAGTTTGATTTAACCTAATAGCCAAACCCAATTTTGTGCTTTTTTTTCTCGCATACAACCGTCCTAGTAAAAGGAACCTTACCGCTTCACGAAGCAACCACCCCTTTCTCCGCCAGCCGGCGGATTCATTCCCCTCCTTGAAAAAGGAGGGGAGCTATCCAAAAACTAACACTTTAAAACCGTATCGCCCCAATACCAACATCCCACAACTTCTTATTAAAATCTGGAATGGAAGTTTTCATGAAGGTATCTGCCTTACTTTTCAAAGTATTCCACTGCGCATCAAGCTCGGCCTTGCGGTCTTTTGAAGGTTGATTTACTCTAGGAATTGTGCTGTTTGTAGCATCAATCAAGAAGAGATATTCCGCAGTGAACTTGTTTGGGAAATTCTCAACGTCATCATATGCTTGGGACTTCCGTTGAATCATGTCTTTATCCCAATTGTCCAGTTCTTCTAAAAGTTTTTCGCCTTCTGCTTTGACCGTTGCATCCTCGACATCTTTCAGTACCTCTTTCAGCTGCTCTTGAACTTTGTACAACGAATTTATAGTGTTGTGCATTTTAGCCACTTTTTCTTCCATTTCTGACATAAAAGAATGGTACTCTGCGTACTGCTCAGGAGTTGTTTTGTAAGTGGGCATGGCAACAATTTTGCCTTTAGTCGTCATGGACTTATCACCCGCTTTAACTTGAATGGTATACTCCCCTGGAGGCACTACATGCCCACCAAAACGCGATTCGATATAGGTATTTGGAACACCAGGTAAAATCGGAGTTTTCATATCCCATACAAAGCGGTTGAGGCCTTCTTTTTTTGATAGCGTTGGCGCAGGTCTTGGTCCGCCTCCATTGTGCGGTTTGTAGTTTTTATCCTTTTCAGAAGAAAAACTTCGGACCGTCTTTCCTGCGGAATCCATAATATCCATAGTGATTGCAGTGGAATCATTCATTTTTGGAAGTTCATAGTAGATTACCATTCCGTTTGCGGGATTAACTCCTGACAAAGTACTCATCCCCTTAAAATTATCCGTTTTCCCGCTCATCGGGCTATACCAAAAACCGTTCATCGCATCATTCGGTTGATAGAGTTTCATCTCATGATTGGAATCATTATGTGATTTGGTTTGGTACTCGCCTTTGTCATATTGCGAAAGCAAAGTCAAATCATCCAATATCCAAAAAGCTCTTCCGGAAGTAGCCACAATCAAATTTCCTTGATGGATTTTAATATCTGTAATCGGAGTTTTAGGAAGATTCAATTGAAAAGGTCTCCAGCTTTTTCCGCCATTCCAGGAGAGGTATAGGCCTTTTTCTGTTCCGGCATAAAGCAAGTTTTTTCGGGTTGGGTCTTCTCTGACAACTCTGGTAAATGCTCCATAAGGAATTCCCGAATTAATACTCGCCCATGTTTTTCCGTAGTCGGTACTTTTATAAATGGCCGGCGTGTGGTCATTGAATTTGTACTTGGTTGTAGCCACATAAACCGTCGCTTTATCATGTGGAGAAACCTCGATGGCATTCACTAAAGACTCTCCTAAATTCTTGGGAGTGATGTTCTGCCAGCTTTCTCCATTGTCTTTCGTAATCTGCACATAACCATCATCGCTACCTGTGTAAAAAACACCTACTTCGTGTGGAGATTCCAATACATAGGCTAAAGTTCCATAGTTTTCAGCACCAACCGCTTCGTTGGTGTACGGACCACCACCGTTTCCTTGTTTGGCATCGATATCTCTCGTCAAATCGGGAGACATTTCTTCCCACGTAACGCCCATGTCTCGAGTGCGAAGTAATAATTGTGCGCCGTGATAAAAGGTGTTTTCTTCATGCTGTGAGCGTAAGGTCGGAGCGTTCCAATTGTAGAGATATTTCATGTTTCGTGCCTCTCTTCCCAGATATTGAATAGGTGCTGCCATGACATTCGTAGAGGCTTTTGATTCCATATCCAAAACATCGATAGTTCCTAAATAACTTCCCCCCATCACGTACCTCGGGTTATCAGGGTCAAAGGCTAAAAAAGCACTTTCCCCGCCCGCAGACGGACTAAAATCAGACATGGTAATTCCACCTCTCCCCACGGACATGTTCGCAATCATCGCCGAAGAGTAATCCTGTTGCCCCGCGTAAATATTATATGGGAATTGATTGTCGGTGTTGATGCGATAAAACTGTCCAGTAGGCATATTTACTTGGGATGACCAGGTTTTTCCAAAGTCAAAAGTCACTGCAGCACCGCCATCGTTCGCTATGACCATATTCAAAGAGTTCTTCGGATTAATCCATAAATCATGGTAATCTCCGTGGGTACCAGTGATACGTTCCCAGTTTTTTCCACCATCCAAAGAACGGAGGGCTGGGGCACTTAATACATACACAATGTCTTCATCTTGTGGATCTGTAAATACTTCAATATAGTACCAAGCACGTTGTACCAATCGGTTGTCGCCGCTTGCCATGCTCCACGTTTTTCCCGCATCATTCGAAACAAAAAGTCCGCCTTTGTCCTGATTTGAATCACTTTCAATCAAAGCATACACCTTATTCGAATTCGCAGGACTCACAGAAATCGCCATTTTTCCTTTTTCTTCGGGAAGTCCTTCGGTAAGTTCCGTCCAAGTTTCACCAGCATCGGTAGATTTGTAGAGCCCGCTACCTTCGCCACCACTGACCACCATATTCGGTTTGCGTTGGTGTTCCCACATTGCGGCATACATGATTTCAGGGTAATTCGCATCCATCGAAAGTTCTGCGGCACCCGTTAATTCGTTTACAAAGAGGGTATTCTTCCAGGTCTTTCCGCCATCCGTAGATTTATAAATTCCACGTTCCTTATTTGGACCATACAATTGCCCCTGTGCCGCTACATAAACAATGTCGGGATTGGTTGGGTGAATGATAACCCGTGAAATATGCTGAGTAGCCTTCAGTCCCATATGCTTCCATGTCGCACCTGCATCGGTAGATTTGTAAACGCCATCTCCATAGGAAGTCATTACGCCACGTGGTGCGTGTTCACCCATACCGACATAAACGATGTTCGTGTTATAGGTCGAAACCGCCACTGCTCCTACGGAGCCCATTTCGAAAAATCCGTCTGAGATATTGTTCCAGCGTTGGCCGGCGTCTTCTGTTTTCCAAAGTCCACCTCCTGTGGTACCCATGTAGTAGGTCATGGGGTCGCCTACTACTCCGCTAGCGGAGACTGAGCGGCCTCCTCGAAACGGGCCGATGTTACGGAATTTTAAGGGTTTGAAGTAGTCTTCTGCTGTTTGGGCGAAGGTTATTGTTGTGGCTAGGAGGGTTAGGAATAGGAGTTGGAGATTGATGTTGTTTTTCATTTTGGGTGTTATATTATTTATACAATGTTTCAAAATTGGGTCCTCCCCTGCAAAGGGGAGGTGGCGACAGCCGGAGGGGTTGAGGCTAGGAACTTGAATAGTTTGAACTGTCTAGGTTGCTTCATCAAAATCGCTCATTCCCACTAGACTTTAAAATTTTATTTATTTAAAAACAACGTTTGATGAATTAAATTTCTTGCTTACTTCACCAAACCCCTCCGCCCTGCGGGCACCTCCCCTTTTCAGGGGAGGACCTGTTTTATTCATTCTTTTTAAATTCTGCTTTTATGGCTTCTAGAACCATATCTAATTGTTCGAAGACCAAATAGTTTTCGAAACGCAATACTTTGAAGCCTAAGCTTTCAAGATATTCGGTTCGCTTTCTATCATATTCTTCATTGACAAAATTATCATGTACTTGTCCGTCTAGTTCTACTATTAATTTCTCTTTCGAACTGTAAAAATCAACTATATAATTTCCTATGCTGTGTTGTCTTCTGAACTTTCTTCCTTCCAATTGATTTTTCTGAAGGGCTTTCCATAGTTGTGATTCTGCCTTTGTTGGATTTTTCCGCAGCTCTTTTCTAAACTCTTTTAAGTATTTATGATTGTTTAGTTTTTCGGGCATTGTTCAATCTTTAGGGTCCTCCCCTTTTTTCAAGGGGAGGTGGCGACACCTGCCTGCCGGCAGGCAGGGCCGGAGGGGTTGGGGCTAGGAACTTGAATCGTTAAACATTCTAGATAACTTCACCAAAACCGCCCAATCTTACTTGACTTTAAAACTTTTTTATTTAAAAGCGATGTTTGATGATTTGGACTTCTTGCTTACTTCACCAAACCCCTCCGCCCTGCGGGCACCTCCCCTTGGCAGGGGAGGACCCAGACCTATTGGCTTTCTTTCATCATACTTCCAACACCGAGCACCGCGCATCTAACACCTACTCCTCCTCCACAAACAAATAATTCAATTTCAAGTCATTAAACGCGGCATTAAACTCTTTCATTTCAGAGTCGACCATAGCATCAAAAGTTTTTAATTGCGCTTCTATTTTTCCGGTCATTTCTTTTTGAACGGCTACGTCTTGGTCCGTGGGTGGGAAATCGCCCATGCCTACCAATCGATTTAAGTGCGCTAGTTTGTTCGTCAAACGAATCGGGAAGTTCAAAGGGTCTTGACCACTTCTGTTTTGCGTTTGGTACAGGGCTTTTTCGATTTCTCCGAAACTTTCTTTCATGGTTTTGGCTTTTTCTACCAATTCCTTCGTGGACTCGTTATCCTTATACTGCTCGGTGAACGCATCCAGCTGTTTGTTGACGCCTCTGATTTTCTTGATGGAACCATGTGCCTTGTTTATCGTTGCGTTGATGGCTGAAATAAAGTCGTGCTGCTTTTGCATATCGGCTACCGTTACCTCAGCTCTTGGGTCAGGGATGATATTGAAGTCCTGACTTTGGCTATCGCCGTTTACATTTAGATGGACTTTATAACTTCCCGGTACGGCTTTGGGTCCGTTAAAACCTGCTGCCCAGAAAATCATGCCTTTTAGGGTTTCGGCTTTTTCACCTCTTGTATTCCATACGTGGGTGTTGCCTCCTTTTTTGACTTTGAGCTTTTTGTCTTTATCCTTTGCTGAATTACTGAAGGATGCTAAAGTATCTCCGGCCTTGGTCGTATAGGTTAGTGCAACACTATCTTTTTCCGCAAGGTTTTTCAAATAGAAATGCGATACCACGCCGTTTGGATGGTTCATTCCTTCTGTCTTTGAAGGTTCTTTACTTGCCCGACCTCCGGTGCGATAGCTGTCTTTTGGTTTGTATAAAATGGATGCCATACTTTTCTTCCCAGCATCCAATTGATGGAGGACGGTGAGGTCATCTAAAATCCAGAGGCTTCTTCCTTGGGTGGCTACGATTAGGTTGTTGTCTTTGATGGCCAAATCCGTTATCGGAACTATTGGAAGGTTCATTTGAAACGGACTCCAATTCGCGCCGTCGTCAAAGGAAATGTACATTCCGGTTTCGGTGCCTGCGTAGAGTAAGCCTTTTCTTTTCGGGTCTTCGCGGAGGACACGTGTAAAATGCTCCTGGTTTATACCGTTCGTTATTTTCGTCCAAGTCTTCCCGTAGTCGGTGGTTTTGTAGAGGTAGGGTCTAAAGTCCCCTAGCTTGTATCGCGTTCCGGCAACGTAGCAAGTTCCTTCGTCAAAAGCGGAGGGTTCAATGCTGTTTATCATATTCCATTCGGGCATTCCCGCAGGGGTCACATTTTCCCAATTGGCACCTCCATCCTTGGAGACATGAATCAATCCGTCATCACTTCCTACCCATAATAATCCCTCTTTTAACGGACTTTCATTGGCTGCGAAAATCGTACAGTAATATTCCACTCCCGTGTTATCCTGCGTAATCGGTCCACCGCTGGAAACCAATTTTGTGGGGTCATTCCGTGTTAAATCCTCCGAAAGGATATCCCAACTTTGCCCTTCGTTCGTACTCATATGCACATGCTGCGAAAAGGTGTATAATTTCTTTGGGTCGTGCTTTGAGAACATAATCGGGAAATTCCATTGAAAACGATATTTCATTCCCTCTGCACCATATCCCATCGGGTTATCGGGCCAAACATTGATGCCTCTAACGGTTCCTGTTTTGTGATTTACCCGAGTCAGGAATCCACCGTAAGAACCTCCGTAGACAATATCATTATCCAAAGGGTCGACGGCGATATGGGCGGACTCACCACCTGCGGTGCGCTCCCAATCGTCTTCGCTAATACTGCCTCCGTCGCTGCGGTGCTTCACGCGCAAGGTCGAATTATCTTGCTGCGCCACATATATACGATACGGATGCGAGTTATCAGTCGTCACCCGATAATACTGCGCCGTGGGTTGGTTGTAATAGGTGCTCCAAGTCTCGCCGGCATCATAGGTAATCTGGGCGCCACCATCATCACCGATAATCATACGCTTCGCATCTTCAGGGGCAATCCACAAATCGTGGTGGTCGCCATGGGGCGCGTTGAAGGTATTAAAGGTCTTTCCGCCATCTTTCGAACGGTGGTAGCGCACGTTCATCACATAGACCGTATTTTCATCTTCGGTATCAGCATACAAACGGGTATAGTACCAGGCACGTTGGCGCAATTTCCGCTCGCTGTTGACCTGTGTCCATTTCTTGCCACCATCTTCAGAACGGTACAAGCCTCCTTTTTTCTTGTTTTCGACCAAGGCCCAAACACGCTCCGAATTCTTCGGGGAAACCGTAACACCGATAATACCCAAAGTATCTTGCGGGAAGCCCTCGTGCTTTGAAATCTCCGTCCATGTTTCACCGCTATCGGTACTTTTCCATAAGGCAGAACCATCACCACCACTACTCAAACTATAGGGCGTACGTTGCGCGCGCCATGAAGAAGCATATAAAATACGGGGGTTGTTGGGGTCGAAGGTAAGGTCGACAAAACCCGATTGGTCATTGACGAATAATTTCTTGCTCCAAGTCTTTCCGCCATCGGTACTTTTATAGATACCGCGGTCTTGGGTAGGCTTGTAAATATTACCAAGTACGGCCGCATACACAATATCGGCATTGGTAGGGTGAATGCGGATTCGCGGTACATGACGACTATTTTTAAGTCCTGCGGATGTCCATGTTTTGCCTCCGTTTTCGGTTTTCCAGATGCCGTAGCCCGAGGATACATTACCACGAAGGGTTTTTTCACCCCCGCCTACATAAATGACATTCTTATCACTTTTCGCAACTTCTACCGCGCCGATACTACCGCCAAAATAGCCATCGGAAATATTCTCCCAAGTACGGCCACCATCTAGGGTTTTCCAGACACCACCGCCTGTGGCACCCATATAAAAGAGATTGGGTTCTCCGGGTACGCCGGTTACGGCAGCGGAACGCCCACCCCGATGCGGACCGATAGAACGGTACTCCATACTGGAATAAAGTTCTTCAGCAAATGCTGTTTTAACTGGTGTTGTTTTCTTTCTTCTTTGGGCTTCGGATGTTAAGGGTAGTAGGAAAAGGGCAGCAATACACAGGCCCAGAAGGTTGTAGTGAAGTTTCATTTTCGAGTGGATTAATTAGTCAGACTAAATGTAGTGAACTCAGTGAACTTAAAAAAATGATGTTTGTCTAGAGTTTTGAGCGTTAATAGCATATTGTGGATTCCAAGCTACAGTCTTCAAGAATAAAATAATTCAAAATTTTTAGATGTTGGTTAGATTTAAACAAATGACCTAAAATTCCAAATTAATTTGAATCAATAATAATTGATTAAATCTTTTCTATAATGCTAACTATAGTCTGTGGCGGAATATGCAGACTAAAATTAGCTTTGTGCATACTAAAATTAGCAATGAGGACAAAACCACAGATACTAATAGAGTTCGGCAGCCGTTTGAGGCAATTGCGAAAGGCAGAAAACATTTCTCAAGAAGAGTTGGCCGATAGGGCAGGCTTGCATAGAACTTATATTGGCATGATTGAAAGAGCTGAAAAGAACATTACTCTCATCAATATCGAAAAATTATCTATTGCCCTAAATGTAACAATAACAGATTTTTTTTATGGAAGAAAGAATTCAGGAAATATTTGAATTAGAATTAGATTCAAATCAACGAAAAGCAAGTTATGACTTTATAGAAACTTTCATAGAAAAATCTGTTTCAGACTGGAATACAGCTCCCGATACGGATACTATTGAAATTGCATTTACTGTAAAACTAAAAGCATTATCTGATAGGGAATTAGCCTTTTTATTGGTGCATTCGGGTTATATCCCAGAATTCTATTCGCACGATTCATCTCAAGAAACCTTATACTCAAAGCTAGTGGAATCTCTTGTTTGCGAATGGGCTCTTAGAATTGGCTTTACAGATTCTTTTCTACAGAAACAAAAGTCCAATAAGGAAGATGTAACAATAAAAGTTGGCGATAATATTATTGTTTGTGACACGAAAAGTTTTCGCTTGGGAAGAAGTCAAGCAGCCCCAAATGTAAAGGACACGATAAAACAAGCTGCTTATACAAACTGGTTAGATCAATATGAAAATAATAATTGTCCTGCAGGATTGGTGACCTTTCCTTCATTAATGGATTGGAAAAAGAGTAGCGAAGCCTACAAATATTTTTCTGATCATACTTTGCCTATACTGTTTTTATTCTATGAGCATTTATCATTCTTTTTAATCTCAGATCAATTAAATCATCAAACTATTATTGATTTATTGAATAATTATGACGAAGTTTTTCCTTCAAATTCTAAAAATAAAATAGACTATGAGAATGGTTTGGCAAATTCACTATTTTCAAGTCCGATAAAAGAGATATTAGACGATTTTCTTGAACTTGCCAATATGATTATATTGGAAAAAGTTCAACATTCTATTAGTCGTATTGAGGTAAAAGCCATAGAAACAAAACGAGTTATTGAATATGAAATCAATGAAATGGAACCAAAGGAAGTAAAAGAGATTGCTGTAGAAGCGAGTTATAAAAACGAATATGGACAAACTTTAAAACAACTGGAAAATATTAAAAAATTCAGACCACATTAAATTTTTGAAAGTATCAACCTAGAAACCTTAACGATTTCATTACTACTTCTTTTTGAAACAGTGTTTAGGTTTAAGCCACTCAAAGTGGAAAACAATTTAACAGTTACTTCTCTATCTACCTTATCAATTTCTGCCTTAGTTTTACTATTTTTTTTAAATTCTTCAAATAAAGTTTTTGCTTTATAAAGCTGTGTTTTACTGGATAAAAGTTTAATGTTAATTTCATTCAGTTGAAGTATTTTATTTTTCTTTCTGGAATAAAGACCATTATCAACTAACAAATCAATATCAACATTTTTTTCACCCAAATATTTAGACAAATATGTGCGTGTCACATTATCAAAAATATCACTATTTCTATTTATTGAAATCTTGGAATATTGTCTAATAACATCTTTATAAGCGCTATCAAAACTTTTTGAATTAAGAACCATGTCCTTACAAGCCAAAGACGCTAAATAAATAACTTTATGACTCTCCAAAATTTCTCCTTTTTGAACCTGAATATCAAGATCAAGAATGTCCTTCGTTACACTTTTAATATTTGCTTTAACTTTCTGCATTTTAAAGACAATAACACCGTTTAGTGCCTCATAAGACATTGCTCTTGGTCTAGCAATCCTTTCCATTTCCAGAGGTAAGCACTCATAAATAAATAAATTTGCATCTTTAATCGCTTCACCTATCACCTTCCAGCCCTCAAAAGTTTTATGAGAATATAGCATGAATGCTTTCCCATCATTTTTTAAAACCCTAAATACCTCTTGTAAAACATCTGTCATTAAACTCTGATAGTGATGCTGATTCTTACCATTTTTTTCTCCATTTGCTAAATCTACAATAGCTTCAAGACTGTGGTTATTTTCTAAGTTTGTGATTTCTGAAAATGTGTTTCGAAGTACAATTTCAAACCAAGGTCTAAAGAATTCACTTAAACCAGTATAATCTATTGAATCGAAATAAGGGGGGTCCGTAAGTACAATATCAATTAAGTTCTCTTCAAGAGGCAACGAAGTTGACGAACCTTTAATAATATTAACTTGGTTTTTTAACCCTATAGCCCGAAATGTATCACAAACTCTGTTCAATTTAGATTGAAGATTTGAGCCAGTTTGGTAAAATGGGTTAATCTCGATGAAATCCCATTTCATTCCTACCCCAGGTCCGGCCAAGCTTCTGCCAGTTTGTTCATTTTGAGAAATCCACATGGTACCCATGCTATTCCAGTCAACGAGAAATTCTATTAAAGCGGTAAGGCCCAAAACTATTTGCTTCGCTGTTCTTAAATCATATAATTTTAGCAATCGATAATACTCCGTTATAATCTCATCGATTAATCCCAATAAAACGACTAGCTGTCGATCACTGAAAAAATCATATGGCTTCTTTAAATCATAGAGTGTTGGATTAATTACACCTCCCTTTTTGGCGACACTGTTATGAGGTAGGAGATGATTTAATCTTTCCAAATCTGACTTAATCGAATTTTTGTAATTGCTCAGTATTGCAGAATCCTTCGCACCTATTTTCCGATAAGTCTTTTTTCCTGATTTATTATGGTAACAGATTGCAAAGGGCTGATAGTCTAATTTATTTGTTGCACAAAAGTCTTTAATGTCCTGGTAGTTATTTTCTAAATCACAATTTGCACACTTAAAACCTTTAGATTTTTCATTATCGGCGATATTGTCCTCCGAACTTTCCTTAATTATTCCATTTTCGTCAAAATAGATTAGTCTATTTTTTCTCTTACTTAAATATTTCAATCTTTTTAAATCAATTTCTGCATTGCAATTGACACATCTAGAAATTTTCGAGCAGTAAATAACGTAGGGGACATCTCCATTTATATCGAAGTATTTTAAATATTTTTTTGATAATTTTTCAATAACAAGGTTTCCAGATTTTCTTAACTTATCGGAATAATCTGGCACATTGACAGATTTAAATATTGTTTCCTGTAATAATGAAGCAACGGGGTTCAATTCCGCAGAAAATGTTTGAAAACCTAACCGTGAACTTTCGAAAGGTATTGATCCCCCCCCAGCAAAAACGTCAAGAACTTTGAATTCAGAAGTTTTGAACCTCTCTGAAAACTCTTTAAAAATACTTGGAGGCGGGTTAGTATCAGAAATTAGTTTCCCGTCGACTTCGGGTATTTCATTATTTCGTTTGAACATTTCAAGAATTAGAAGAGATCTCATCGCGGTGGTTGGCCTTCTTGCCCACCAAACTTTCAAACTATTATAATGATTCTTTCGTAGATATTTCTCTTTTACCCCTATTTCGCTTATTAATTTGCTAGTTAATCTAACTTTCATATACCTCAAATAATTTTTTCAAATATAGTTTCTTTTATTCAAAAAAAAGCTTAATTTAAGCTTTTAAATGTCAATTATGATTGTTTTAAAAATTAAAAAAAGGAATAGAGATTATGGCATAATTACCTGGGCATATACTCAAGATTATGATATTATGACTTTATTCAAAAAATCAAAATATATAGATTTTAAGTTTGAAGGAAAATTATATAAAAACAGGAAAGTGTCTTATAAGTATCGTCGATTTTCCATCGGAAAAAAAAGATTAGAGTCGGTAAGTGAATTTGATAAACTATCACTAGTAAAAAAGGGCAAAATAGTATTGATAAAAGCTATCAATTAGAAACACTGTATTTTTCCATAAAAGAAAAGCTCCGCTGCTCGAAGGAGATACCAAACTATCTATCAAATAGTTTTTTTTAGAAATGTCCGATTTAAATCACTACGCCACTTCCTTTACTTAGCTGCCAAATACAAAAATCAATCTAAGTAGGTTTCCCCAACCTTTCACGACCAACTGCCTTATAACCCTTAAATTCATTTTGCCATGCAAAAACATCCCATAAAAGTAGCCGTAGTATCAGATGTCGCCTGCCCTTGGTGCTATGTCGGTAAGCGCAGACTAGAAAGCGCATTACAACAATGGCAAGGTGCCCCCGTAGAAGTCACTTGGCACCCTTTTCAGTTAGACCCTACCATACCCGAAGCCGGTTATGACCGTGATACCTACCTCACCAATAAATTTGGAGATAGAGACCTTACTGATGCCATGATGCACATCACAGAAGCTGGCGAAGGCATTACTCTTATTTTGGGAGTTCTGTAAAGAATTCATATGTATTTATCAGAAAAATTCTCGATTCGCGATTCGCGAATTAATATATTTCATTTATATTTGTCTGATAACAAAGCTACTAGTCATGAAAAAACATAGCGGTATGAGACCCCACGATATCGTGATTTTATTAAAAATTGCCGCAAAAGGGTCAGAAAAATGGTATATGAAAGACCTTTCGCATGAGCTCAGCATAAGCGCTAGCGAAGTAAGTGAAAGTATCAACCGATCAAAATTTGCTGGTTTAATAGCACCAGATAAAAAACATTTAATGCGCTTAGCGCTATGCGATTTTTTAGAGTATGGCTTACGGTATGTGTATCCGCAACAACCTGGTGCTTTGGTTCGCGGCATACCAACGGCACATTCAGCTCCTCCTTTGAATACCATAATAGTGAGCAATGAGCACTATGTTTGGCCCTATGCCAAAGGAGAACTAAGAGGCCAAGCCATTGAACCTTTATACCCAACCGTTATTGAAGCGGTTCGAAAAGATGAAAAATTGCATGAGCTTTTAGCCCTGGTAGATGGCTTACGTGTTGGTAGAGCACGTGAAAAGGCAATTGCTATAAAAGAACTAAAACTTAGAATCTTAAAGGAGGATGCCAATTTTGACAGAACAATGACTATTTAAGTGCGAATTACAGTTATGGAAAACAAAATTATCAATATCGCTACCGTTGCAGAAGTTGCAGAAGCTCTAAAAGAATTGAAAGACCAGATGGTCTTTATTGGCGGAGCCATAATAAGCGTATATACAGATGATGTCTCGGCAGATGAAATACGACCTACAGCAGATGTAGATTTAACAATCAACTTATTAAATTATGCAGATTGGGCACAAATGCTAGAACGATTAGCGGATCTAGGCTTTAGTCCTGACCCCAACGGACCTTCGATATGCAGGTATTTATATAAAGACATCGCTGTAGACATTATGCCTGCTAAAGATAGCTCAATTGGCCCAGCAAACAAGTGGTATACCATTGGTTTTGAAAATTTATGGCCAGCGACAGTTAAAGGCCAAAACATTCGTGTTTTTTCAGCACCCTGCTATTTGGCAACAAAATTTGAAGCCTTTAATGACCGTGGTACAGATTATAGAACAAGTCATGATTTTGAAGATATTATTTATGTATTAGATAACAGAACTACTATTGTCGAAGAAATAGAAAATGATCACTCAAAAATTAAACAATTTTTAAAAGAAGAGCTAATCAAAATACAACAGAGCACCAACTTTATAGAAATTATTTCATGCCATATACATCCACTAATTGTGACTGATAGATTGCCTTTGTTAAAAGAAAAAATTGAACGAATAATTAATAGTTGATTGCTAAAGTGAAGTAGGTTTCCCCAACCTTTCACGACCAACTCTTCATAACTCATAAACATAATTTTGCCATGCAAAAACACCCTATAAAAGTAGCTTTATTCGCTTTACGCTAAACGCTATACGCTGCACGCTTTTTGCGATTTGCGATTTGCGTATAGCGTGGGGCGTTGAATGGGTGTCCCCTTATTATCAATGACCAATATGGTATTTCTGGCGCGCAGCCGGTGGAGGTGTTTTTGGAGGCGTTCACAAAAGTTTCTTCACCCGTGGAGGTAATAGGTGAAGGTGATAGTTGCGGGACCGATGGTTGTTAGTTTTTTAGCTGTACGCTATACGCTATACGCTGCACGCTTTTTTGCGATTTGCGTATGGCGTGTTGCGTGAAGCGCATATGTTCCTAGCCCTTCGACGGAGCCTGTCTTGAGCGCAGACGAAAGGCTCAGGATGACAATAGAGCAATTCATTCGTACTTTTGAAAAAACGCTTCTTATGAAAAGTATACTGTCGTTTCTGTTTTTCTTGTTGCTTGTGAGTTTGGGTTGTGGGGAGAAGGCTGAAAAGCCAAAAGCTCAAGAATCGAATGGTTCTAAGGAAATTGCTGATGTTCCGAATCAAGATAGTGAAGCCGATTCTCTTTATGTGCTTACCCCAAGCGGACTCAGTCTTCGGAAGGAAGATAATCTCTCTAGCGAAAAGCTAGCTACAATGCCTTTGGGAAGTCCGGTGATTCTTTTGGATGCACCTGCTGCTACCGATATGGCCATCGAAAATATTGAAGGTGCTATGCTTGAAGTGCAATACGAAGGGCAAAGGGGTTTTGCCTTTAGCGGCTACCTTTCCCCTATTCGATTGCTGAAGGAAGGGGAATCCGTGGAAGACTATATCGCAGATTTAAAAAAAACCTATCCTGACATTAGTTACGAAAGCAAAGCCAATGACCCCGATTTTCATGAGGGTACTACCGATACTTTTGTACTGCCTGTGAGTCAGTGGCATGAGGCCTATTACATTGTATCGGCCATGTATGGGATTCCCAAAAGCTTAGGCTTTCCGAATCCCGAAGGAGCTGCCAAAACGGTTACCGAAGACCCTAAAAAACCTGCTGATGTTTGGGACAGCTTTATCGCTACTGAGCGTGAGGGGAATTCGCTTAAAAAGATTGAATACTCCCATCGTGCCGAGGGTTTTGGCTATGGGGTGGATATGGTTCGGAAATCGCCGAATTCGTTTTTAGTTTCTTATTTGGGGTTTGTGGATTGAGAGGCTTTTCGCTGCACGCTTTTCGCTGTACGCATTTTGCGATTTGCGTATTGTGCATATGTTCCTAGTTTGTTGAGTTTTAGGTCGGACAAAGAAATAACTGCTCCCCTCCTTTTTCAAGGAGGGGTGGATTCTTGTTTCGCTGCAAGCGACGCAAGAAGACGGGGTGGTAAACTGCTAGGTTGATTACTTGTTCTTATGGTTTGTTGCAAAAGGCCAAGGCTTGGGTTTTACCACCTCTTTTTCCGCCATTCGGCTTTGCCAGCGCTACAACTCGCCCACTGCTTTCGCAGCGTCGTCCCTCCTTGCATAAGGAGGGAAGCTTTAAAAGTCTTATTTAATCTTTGCTGAACTTTAGGTTTTTCACTCTTCCACCGGAGACTTTTAGTCCTGATATATTGTTATTCGTGTCTCTTGTGAATTCTACCGTGTTGCCCCCAATATTGAAAAAATCTGTTTTTACAAAATTTACTGGTCCGTCGGAAACTCTTGGGTGGGTGGCTATCAATTTGCCTTCTTTCTCGATAATGGTATAGGTGGTGCTTAACTCTTCGCTGGTATAGCTGCCTAAATATTGTTTCATGTCTATCGACGCTCGGTCGATAGCTTGATATTCTACTAAAGTACCTAAAACAGTCTCTCCTTCTGATACGATCATGCCTTTCTTCCCATCTTTCGAAGTGAATTTCACTAGAACATCGGTCGGTATATTTTGCATTTTAAAGGTGTTCTTTTCTATAGGTGCCAATTCAGTAACATTTCCACTGCCACGATCGTATTGCAAGCTGCCATCTTTTACATGAATTCTTCTTGAATACATATCTTTGGCATCCCAATAATGACCCTCAAAGGCTTTGAGTTCTTTCTCAGATAAGGCTATTGTTTTTACCTCGGTTTTGGAAGCTTCTTCCTCAATTTTATATGCATCTTCTAAGTACAAATCGGCGACCTGTAAGGCCAAATTGTAGGGATTAGAAACCCCTGAATTTGAAGCTACAGCAACTGCAAAATCTTGAGCGGGGAAACGCACTAAATGCGCGCGGTAACCCGCATCACCTCCGCTGTGTTGTATTTGCTGCAATCCTTTATAAGGTCCTACAAATTGCCCATAAGCACCACCAAAAGTTTCGCCATTGTTCAAAACGGCCAGGGTATTCATCTGCTCCACGATGGCTTTACTGCCCACCGTGAGATTTTTAAAATTCATAGCCCAAAGGGCTAAATCCTCAGGAGTGGTAAACAAACTTGTCGCCCCAACATTGGCAAAATTCAACCTGCTTTTCACAAAAGCAAAGGGGCCATTCGGATAATACGAATAGGCTCTATTCTTCACTATTTTAGTATGGTCGTCGTAAAATTGTGAATGGGTCATTTTTAAGGGCTCAAACATGCGCTCTTTTGTAAACTTGGCAAAGGACTTTCCTGAAATACGCGCCACCACCTCAGCCAGTAACGTAAAGCCTGAATTGCAATACATGTATTGTTCGCCAGGGGTGAAATTCAATTCCTTTTGTTTGGCTATTATTTTTAAGATGTGTTCTTTGGTAATCACATCGTCCCATCGCCAGCCCGCTAAATTTAAGAGATCCCATTGGTCACGCATACCGCTTGTGTGGGTTGCCAGATGCCTTAGGGTTATCTCTTGTCCGAAATCCGGGACTTCAGTAATATGCTTTTGAATGGGGTCATCAAGGGATAGTTTACCTTCTTCGGCAAGTAGTAAAATGGCAAACACTGTGAACTGTTTTGATACCGAAGCCACATGAAAAATCGTTTCGGGAGTCACGGGAATATCATACTCCAAATTGGCACTTCCATAGCCTTTTTTGAAAACTATTTCGCCATTTTGTACCACGGCTACCGAAGCTCCGGGCCTGCTGATATCATTAAAATTCGCGAAAATTTTGTCTATGGATTTTTCTGTATCCGAGGAAGTTGAAGAAGTTTGACAGCTTACTGAGCATATGCTCAGAAAGAAAATAACCACATTTAGTGGCATTGATTGAAATACTTTCATTTGATTGATGTTTTAAACGGGAAACTACGTTGAAGATATTAAAATATTTATTTCTAAACGCAAGTATATTTAGGAATGCGATACGGATTTATAGTTTGGGTGCTCGTTTTTGAGTTTCTAGGCGTTCTACAATAGTGCGTCACATCGAGCGGATTCGAGATGGGTGTTCCAATGCTCTCGACGGAGCCTGTCTTGAGCCCTTCGGCTGCGCTCAGGATAAACTTCATCGAAAGGCTCAGGATGACAGTGTTGGTGGGATTGTTAGATTATTGGATTGTTAGCAGATAGTTTAAAGGTCCTCCCCTGAGATTCTGCTTTTCGTGTCCATAGGTTAACCCCCCGTCGGCCATGCCAACACTTCATCTCGCCCAGAGCTTACACTATGTCGTCTCGCAGCGTCGCCCTCACTGCATAAGGAGGGGGAGCTTTAAAAAAATACTTTGTTTGTTAAGTGTAAGAAAATAGGTCCCCTCCTTTTTCAAGGAGGGGTGCCCGCAGGGCGGGGTGGTAAACTCCTATGTTGATTGCTTGCTATCAAGGTTTGTCTCAAAACGCTATGGCTTGGGTTTTACCACCCCTTTCTCCGCCATCCGGCGGATTCATTCCCCTCCTAGAATTAGGAGGGGAGCCTGAAAAAAATGTTTCCTATTCAATTTCTATTTTAAGCCCAGTTCTTTTTTTCGTTGTTGCAATATCTCGTAGACATCGATTTCATCACCTTCTTTGATGGAATCATCTACGGTTAGTAGAACGTATCTTTTTAAACCATTTCTGAAAAGGAGTTCTTGGCCTATTTTTAAATCTACTCCGCTTGATGAATTGGGAGATAGGTTCGGGTTCATCACGTTGGGAATGATTAAGGGAATCGATTCATTGCTTGGGTTGATTAGTTTAAAACTGATGCGCTCGTCGCTACTCGTAGCTTTTAGTTTTACATCGGTATTCAACATCTTCACCGAAAGCTTACCCATTTTATTGGAATTGTTGGTGAACACGATTTTGCTGCCTTGTTCTACCATGACTTCTACTTTTCCTAAAGGGCCTAGTCCGAAGCCGCGAACGAATTCGCCGGTTTCTTTGTTTTCTACTTTTACTTCTAAGTCTGCACCGGTACTGTTTTTGAGTTGGAGCTCATACATGTTGTAGTTGGGGTAATCCAATTCCATTGAAGTGCCCTGTGCGATTTCAAGATTCGATTTTTGCGCTGTGCTACATGAAGTGAATACGAATAGAAGTACGGTGATAATTGTTGTTGTTTTTCTCATGACATTTTAATTTAAGATTATTACTGGAGCAAATTTGGGAAAGTACTTTTGCCCCAACGACTTAAATAAAATGGAGACGTCTCAAATTATTTGAGACCTTATTCTTTCAGGGTGTTCAAGTATTCCGTAGGGGTAAGTTTCATCTCTTTTTTAAAGACGCGATTAAAGGTAGCTTTACTGTTAAAACCGCACTCAAAGGCCAAACCAACCAGAGAAAATTGTTGGTGGTCGCCACCACCCAAACGTTTTTTGAACTCTTCAATGCGAAACTGGTTGACAAAGTCATTAAAATTCTTTCCGAAACCCAAATTGATGATTTCGGAGACCTCAGCTCGGTTCAATTTGGTTTTTTCAGCCAATTGGGTGAGGTTTAATTCTGGATCTAGAAAAATCTTTTCGTCTTGAAATAAGGTGTTGATAGCTTTTTTTCCTGTTTCAATCTTTTCAGAAACGTCATCAGCATTCGCTACGGAACGTTTTGGTTCGAAGCTGCTTTTGGGTTTTTCAAAAATGCTTAGAAAATCAAAGTCCGTAAAATAGCCCTTTACTCCGAAATATAGCAGTGCCAAAGCGGAGAAGAATTGAATCCACCAGCGTTGTGTCCAACTCATTTCTACAATAAATTCTTCTATGAAAATTTGACCTATCCCGTATAGGAAAATAAAAGAGTAGATGAAGAGGAAATTACGAATCCAGTTCAATTCCTTTTTCGCGGTATTCGAGAAAAACTGTTGTATGTCTTTTTTGTAATTGTAGAAAAGTTGAAAAGAGAAGGCCAAATACAAAAGCATCTGTGCCGTTGAAAAAACTGATACAATTCGACTGAGATACGGCCATTCAAAATTAACCACCAAATACCCATTCTGATTCTCTGCAAACCCTGGTTGTTGGGAGTCATAAATCAAAATTCCCATCTTAAGCACAAAAAAGATAAGCCAGGGAATAAAATGTTTGAAATGCTTTTTTTGAAGCTTAAAATTGGGGGTCAGGGCACTTTTTACATAGAAATAGATGAGCGGTGCCATCAACATTTCCATACTCACTAAAAAGTAATTGATTTTCGTGTTGCGGTAGGTGTCGTACCAATCCATAAAACCAATGGTATACGTGGTTCTATGGTAACACATAATCAGCAAAATGCAGGCCAACAATACATCTAGCACCGAACGTCTTTTGTAATATCTGCTGTACAGTAAAAAACATAATATAAGCCCCTGAACCACCAAAATCAATAAGGGGGTACTGTATATATTAAACTGTGGAAAGCCCTGTAAGGGTAGCATTTGCATCGGTGAGGAGTTACTCTTTCAAATATATCGTATTCTTTGCAAGGATAAAACTAAGGGTTTACAAAGAAAAACTATTTGACCTTTTTTCCTTTGGGGCTTTGTCCATTTTGGTTTAGCGTTAAACTGGTCACTTTTCCTTCGGCATCTTTGTTGAATACCACATTTGCTTCAACAACCTTTAGAAAAAAAGTGTCTTCGGCCGATGCATATATGGGAAATTTGGGTTGACTTGTAGCTTGTGCAAAGAGTTGATTCTCCTCTCTGGTGATTTCAATGGAAAAGGTTGGAGCAAATTCATAGGTGCCCTCATAGGTCTCCAATATCGCTATGGCTACCTCAACTTCAGGCGTTTCCTCTTTTGGCTCAGAACTCGCCAATTTATTTGATGGGTTTAGAAGGTGTAGGCCAATATCATCTACACTTTCAACACAATTTGTCAAAACAACAACGCCAGTATTGTCATTTTTGTTGAAACCCGCATATGCGCGATACCCACCTGTGCCGCCATTGTGCCAGACAACGGTACCCTCGTTTGCAAAATGCCAACCTAGTCCGATTTCGAAATTAACTTCTTCATTTTGAAATGCTGTTTTATGACTGAGTTTCATTGCTTTCGCTATTGGCGAATCAGTAGCATTGATGTTAGCAGCTATGAATTTCAACATATCAGCGGCCGTAGAGCGAATTGCTCCCGCGCCGGCCAAACCCGTAATATCCCAATTACTTACTTCAGAGCCGTATGCATGACCCTTCGCTAGTCGCGCTTCCATAGCTGGGCTGAAGGTGATTCCCGTATCTGTCATTTCTAAAACTGCAGCTATTCGCTCTTTTACCAATTCCTCATAACTCTTACCGGATTGTAATTCTAATAAATGCCCTAAGAGGCCCATGCCAAAATTGGAATACTCATAGGTCGCACCGATATCTCTTGTCAACTCATGGGATGATAAAAATTCATACATCTGTTCTTTCTCATATTCTATATAGGGATTGTTGGGGTCAGCAGGTCGAAAGTTGTCCGGCATTCGAGGCAAACCAGAGGTATGAGTAGCCAAATCTTTCAGGGTAATTTGCTTTTCATTTCGTTCAGGAACTTTAATGCCTTCCGGAAGGTATTTGGAGAGGGGGTCTTCAAGAGCCATATTTCCTTTCAAAACTTGGTCTGAAAGTAATATAGAAGTAAAGACTTTTGAGATAGACCCGATTTCAAAAACAGAATTTTCATTCAAATCAGCGCCTTCTTTTAAAGCCGTTTTTCCATAGGAATAATAGGTTTCTTCTCCGTTCTTCAGAAATCCGACTACGATACCAACATGTTTTTCAGAGTCTACTCTTTGTTTGATATTATCTTGAACTTCTTGAGAGATTTGGGCAAAGCCAAAGCTGCTTATCAATAGAAATACCGGAATTAGGATGCTTAGTTTTTTCATACCTCCACTTTTATATGATACCCCATAAGTTACAATTACTGATTCATTGTTACAAAGTTTTAATGGAAGTTTGAAAATCGGAATCTAAGCAAAACTGAAAATTTGCATTGGACACCTAAATTCTTATTACTTTTAATTCATGACCCAAGATGCTATTATTCTTGTTTTAAGTTGTATTGGTGTTGTACAAGCCATTTTCCTTTGCATTTACCTTTTTACACTAAAAAAGGGAAATCGAATGGCGAATATTTTTTTGGCCTTGTTCTTATTGGGTTTGACTATTCGCATTGGTAAATCAGTGTTGAATGTCTATCTCGATTTAGAACCTTGGCAACGAAATTTGGGCATATCTGGGGTAATGATGGCTGGGCCGTTTCTTTGGTTTTACGGCCGATTACTTTTGGTGAAAGAAAAGCGATTTTCTAAGCGCAATTACATACATCTGATTCCGTTTGTTCTTTTCGTTTGTTTTTGTAAGTACATCCCCAATGGTTACGGAGCATTTCCGAATGCGAGTTATTTGATAGCCTTTTCGCATTTGGCGGTTTACTTGGTGTTGACCATCGGTTTATTGGTAAACTATAAAGGGCAGGCCAAGCGGTCTGTTTGGGTGTGGTATCGCAATTTGGTCGTTGGCGTGGTCTTAATCTGGATATTTTATATGGGGAATCTTTTTGGATTGATTCCGTATTATATTGGTGGGGCTATTTTCTTTTCGTTCTTGCTCTATGCCTTTTCTTTTCTGCTATTGAAGCAACCCGTCTTTGCTTTGGAAAAGTATAAGAATTCCTCTATGGATGCAGCAACTTCTAAAAAGCACATGCAACAAATTCGAGAGCTTTTTGAAACCGAAACCCTTTATCTTGATAGTGAACTGAATATGACCCAAGTGGCGCAAAAGTTAGGCATTCCCTCTCGGGATGTATCGCAAGTCATCAATGAGAACGAGCAACAGAATTTTTCGGAATTTGTCAACCAGTATCGTATTCAAAAGGCCAAAGACCTCTTAGTCGACTCGGCTTACGCCCAAGAAAAAATTTCTACTGTAGCCTACGATTGTGGATTTGGCAATGTGACTTCCTTCAATTTGGCTTTTAAAGCTGCCACTCAATTAACCCCTTCACAATATCGAAAACAGCAGGTCTCTTTATAATTGTTTTTCGACTTTTCGTTTTAAGAATCATGATTTTTAAAGGATTTTATTAAAGTCACCCCTAGTTTTGAATCAAATTAGCGATGCTATGAGTTCAATTCAAAAGTCCGTTTTACTGATTTGTTTCTTGGGAGTTTCAACTTGGGTTATTGGGCAAGATTCCCTTTCGTTGGAAACGCTACAACCGATAAGCTATCATTTCTCATTAACAGATGGACAATTGAAAGGTGAAGGAGCAGAATTCCTAAAAAAGGAAATCGCCAAAGCGCAATTTACCTTGTTGGGCGATTACCCTGATTCTAAAAGTAGTTCTGATTTTACAGCGGCCCTACTTCCTGAATTGAATCGTTCTGAATACAAAACTATGGCCTTGGGTATTGGTGTGCCTTCAGCGCGTTTGTTGCATTCCATGACGAAAGAACCCCATTCTTTGGTCTCAAATTTAAAAGCGCTAGATAACACTTATGGTTTTAAAGAAAAGGAAAGGCTTTTCCTTCCGATGCCAGATATCAAGTCCGTAGCAGATGCTCGTTTCGTTCAAAAAGCAGGAGAGCTAAAATGGAGAATCGTTGGATTTGGAAACGAATCTTGGAATAATCTGCCTTGGCTGCTGGACCAACTCTACAGAAATCTATCCAAAGAGGAACAGCCAAAACAGCGCTCTTTACACCAAGAAAGTATAACTATCTTAATGGAATTGTACACCAACCGAAATGGCGATTTACAAGCATTTGTAAAAGAGGTGGAAAACTCGAAAACCATTCAAGACTTTCTTAAAATGGCAGGTGAAAAATCCCCTGAAAATGCAGTTATAGTAGAAGCCTTCCACAATAGCATTAAGAACTGCCGGTTTTATGTGGAAAAGGAATTTTTTGAGAAAAACAAATGGCGGGTCAATGAAGAAAAGCGATTGCTACGTCAAGAATTGGAAGGTATCGATTTCGATATTCATCAGGATAAATTGTTCGTAAAATGGGATAAGAATTTCCTTTCCCGGGGATTTCAACCCTATGCTTTTTACGGTGTAGGGAATACCTTAAGCGAAATCGCAGATTACAATGGAAGCAAATCGCTACATATCGGAATAGTACCGAGGTTTAAGTCGAAAAATGGAGTTATTCAAGATTTGATGAAACAAGAAAATACCATGGCACATCGATTCGCCACACTGGTACAAGCTGCCAAAAAAGACCAATGGACGGTCATTGACCTGCAGCAAATGATTCAAGAATCGCATTATACGCCCGTAAAATATCTTTTAGATGAACAAGTACAGGATTTAATAAAACGGTATGACCTAATTGTCATTCCGGCTGTTGAAAAAGAAGCCATTTTGAATTATGATAACTAAAATATAAGCCATGAAAAAAATACTGTTAGCTCTTCTGATTCTCTCGGCCTGCAAAACCGAAGTAAAAGTTGAAGCTCCATCGTATCCGAATCCAGCAAAAGAAACCATTATTGACGGTTTATCACGCCCTTGGAGCATGGCCTTTTTATCGGAAACAGAAGTCTTGCTTTCCGAAAAAGACGGTGACCTTCTGCGCATTGATTTGAACACTAAAGAAAAACAGAGCATCAAAGGATTTCCCACGGACAAAACGGATAGTCTCATCTATAGAAAAGCAGATTATTCGAAAGGAACATTCCCTGGAGGATTGGAGGATGGCACGAAAGTGACCTATAATGCAGGAATTTTAGAAGTTTTGACCGACCCCAATTTTGAAACAAACCAACAACTCTATATTTCATACACGGCCAAAGGAGAAGGTGGAGCTACCACAAAGGTGATACGCGCAGAATTGCAAAATGATTCTTTAGTCAATGTCAAACAACTGCTATTAGCTTTGCCCTATTCTCATGGCTTATTTCATTTTGGGGGAGGGATGACTTTTGGCACCGATGGCAAGTTATACGTCACCGTCGGGGAACGCCTTTTTAATGAAGATTACCAACCTGAGGTGCCCATTGCTCAAGACCTAAACGATAGGCGCGGGAAGATTTATAGGCTTAATCCCGATGGAAGTATTCCAGAAGATAACCCTGATTTTGGTCCTGATGCTATTCCTGGATTATATGCTTCCGGAATTCGAGCTGCCCAAGGAATCACGGTCGAACCTAAAACCGGAAACATTTGGTTTAGTGAACATGGCACCAACCAAGGTGATGAGATTAACATGCTTAAAAAAGGAGCGAACTACGGTTGGCCCGTCATCACAACAGGCACGTATCGTGGAAATAAATTCGTGCCACAAAAAGTAGCCGGCACAGTATATACCGACCCCATTTGGTACTGGAAACATACCGTCGCCCCTACCGGACTGACATTTTACACCGGAGATGAATTCCCCGATTGGAAAAACAACTTGATAGTCCCCGGACTCTCCCGCGGAAGCCTTTGGCGCATTCGAATCGAAGGAGAAACCGTGAAAAGCATGGAAGAACTCTTTGTTGACAATCGCGAACGTTCTCGGAAGGCGGTTATGAGTCCGGAAGGAAAACTATACCTCCTTACCGAATACCTCAACGAACCCAAGAATGGAAAAATCATTCGAATACAAGCAGAATATTAAAAATTTAAAACCTGAAGTAAATGAAAACCCATTATTCGACAATACTTCTCATACTAACATCCCTTGTTGCTTTAGCTCAAAACTCCAAACAGTCTTTTGACAAAGAAATAGAGGCGATATTTTCGGAATGGAATCAACCTGATACACCTGGAGCGGCGGTAGCTGTAGTTCAAAAAGGTAAAATAATATATTCTAATGAATTTGGGAGTGCTAACCTTGAACACCAAGCACCCATTTCGACAGAGACTAAATTTCAATTGAATTCAGTCCAAAATCAAATTGTTGCTTTTGCTGTTCTATTGCTTGAATCGCAAGGAAAACTTTCTTTAGAAGATAATATACGGAAGTATCTTCCTGAAATGCCTGATTTTGGAAAACCTATTACAATACATCATCTGCTCACCCATACTCATGGCATCCCTAATTTTTCAACGCTTCAAAGGCTTGCTGGCTGGGAAGCAAAGGATATTAAAACAAGGGAGCAAGCACTTGAAATAATTTACGGGCTAAGTGCAAATGTTTACGATGCCGGTGATAGATATCGTTTTTGTGATTCTGGAACTTTGTTGGCTTCTGAAATTATTGCTAAAGTATCAGGAAATTCTTTTGTAAATTTTATAGAGACTCAAATATTCAAACCGCTTCATATGACCAATACCGTTTATGGAACTATTGAAAATAGCCTAATAAAAAATCGATCTAACAAATATTCAGGTAGTGGCGAAAATTTTAAAAATGAAAACTATTTTAATTACCCTATTGATTTTACACTTTACTCTACGGCTGAAGACATGGCTCGTTGGATGTTGAATTTTGGGTCACCCAAGGTGGGAAACCTTGACCTGATTAAAAAAATGCAAATCCCTACCCTGCTCAATGATGGCTCATCCACACACGGTAAAGGTTCATCTTCATATGCCGTATATGGACAATTTACGAGTCCGTATAAAGGACTTAAAAGAATTGAGCAAAATGGAAGAAATTATGGCTTTATGACGTATATCGGTCAATTTCCAGAACAAGATTTTGGGGTAGTGGTACTCGGAAATTCTTTTGATTTTCATGCCGAAGGGGCAGCACTTAAAATTGCCGATTTATTTTTAAAAAATGATTTTATAAAAGAAGAAATACCAGTTAAAAAAGACAGTATCACCAAAAATGATTTTATAAAATTAAGCATTCCTGAACTTCAAAAATTCTGCGGCACCTATTGGAACAAGGAGAGTTCATACATGAGAAAAATATATTTAAAAGATGGCAAACTTTATTATTATCGTTCTGAAGGAAATGAAAGTGAACTTGCGCCAATTTCTAAAAACACCTTTGTTCTTACAGAAAATCCAGATAGCTACAGTATCCGATTTGAGCAAAAATCTGATAAAGAATTAATGATTTTTGCTTGGGGAGAGAGAGGAAATGAATTTCAATATTTCAATGAGAAATTCGATTTGGTCACTTATGATACAGAGCAACTTGCTGAATTTACAGGATTATTTTGGTGTGAAAACCTTAATGTACTATATAAATTGTTAATGCAGGATGGAAAGATAACTGTTTCTCATAACCGCAGTGCTGACTTTGTAATAACTCCATATAAATCTGATAAATTCACTAGTGATGCCTACTATTTCGATAATGTTGAATTTGAAAGGGACAAGAAAGGTAACATCAATGGCCTTTGGATCAGGACAACAAATATCGGGAGTCAATATTTTAAAAAACTAAGTGAAAGCTAAAAAAATAAGAGCGTCATAAGGATTACAAAAACGGCAAAATCACCCATATAAAATCAGAATAAGAATTTACAATCACTATTATGAAAACACTATTTCTTACTGCAGCACTCCTGTTAGCATGCACAACAAGCGTAGCCCAAAACGAAGAAGATGCAATTCGCGAATCGCTTCAAAGTTATATCGACGGTAGCTCTTACAACGATCCTGAAAAAATCGTCGCACCTTTCTATGAAGATGCCCGAATGTTCTTATCAAAAAAAGACCAGCCCATTTGGATTCTTTCCGCTGCAGAATATGCCGAACTCTTCAAAAAGCGTGAAAAAGGAAAGTTCAATGGCAGGGTTGGAACAATTCTATCCGTCGACCGAGCAAATGATATCGCCACAGCCAAAGTCGAAATCAATATTAACAAGGGTGAAATGATATTCATTGATTTGTTTATTCTTAAAAAGCTGGAAGATCAGTGGAAAATTATTAGTAAGGCGGCTACGAGGATGCCTGAGGGGTAATTGGCTTTCTTGATGTAGAATAGAACTCGTGTTCCAAGTAGTTTTTCTGTAGTCTGTCACGTCGAACGCCTCGAAACTTTAGGGGAGAGATGCTTGTTCCTAAGCTCTCGACTCCGCTCTAGATGACAGTATAGATGTCTCTTGTCTCTTGTCTCTTGTCTCTTGTCTCTTGTCTCTTGTCTCTAACTACAAAAACACTAAACAAACAGGTTTCGACAATTTCTCCTCGTTTAAAAAGGTAAGTGTCCCTTTCTCAGTATCTCTTTTGAAGACAGTGATATTGTCGCTTTTTTGATTGGCTACTAATAAGAATTTTCCTGTAGGGTCTAGGGTGAAATTTCTGGGCCAATCGCCATGTACGCTTTCACGACCAACGAGCGTTAAGCCTCCTTTTTGCTGGTCTATGGAGAAAACGACTATAGTGTTTTCGCCTCGATTCGAACCGTATAAAAACTTTTCATCGGCAGAAACATGAATGTCTGCACAGAAGCTTTCTCCCTCAAAATCTGCCGCTAAAGTGGATTCATTTTGTTTTGAACTGTAGTTTCCTGAAGCGTCTTTTTCGAATACTGAGATGCTTGAGTTGAGTTCATTGATGACATATAGAAACTTTCCGTTTTGGGTGCTTGTAAAATGACGTGGACCTGCACCCTTTGGTAATGAGAGCGTCGTTTTTGGTTTTGCCATTTCTTCAGCTTCGTCATCATATGCTAGAACCGCATCCAATCCTAAATCAGCAATATAAATGTCCTCATTCACCCATTGGGCCATGTGAGCATGGGGCGTCTTCATCGTATCAATTTCAAAGTGATTCATGATGGTTGAAGGTCCTGATAATTTTCCGTCAGCACCAACATTGTAGACGCTTGCGTTTCCACCGGTATAATTGGAAATCGCAACTTTATCTCCCTCAGGCGATAAGCTGATATGACAGGGGTGTGCTCCTTTACTAGAAACGGTTTGCAATTCCGTTAGGCTATCATTTTTTAAGGAAAAAGCAGTTACTCCGCCAGCTGTATCTTCAAAACTATTCACCTCTTGTACGGCATATAAAAAGTCTTTCTCTTTTGAAATCGCCAAATACGACGGACTCGTAATTTCAGCAGCTAACGTTGAAGCAGTAAGTTTTCCGGTCTCCGTATCAAATTGCATTTTATAAATGCCTTCGCTTTCGGCATCGGTATAGGTGCCAACAAACAAGGTTGTAGATTTAGATTCTTCCTGTTCATTACATTGAATTACGGTCATGGCTAGGGCTAAAAGAAGGATTGATTTGATGTTCATGAGATGATGGATTGTCTATTTCTAAGTCCTTAAAAATAGTGGAAATTCAATCCATAGTACTTATTGCCGTAAATCTTTTTTGATTTCCTTGTTTAGATACCAACCTGTAACAATAGTGGCCAGAACATCTGCAATGGCAAATGATGACCATACCCCTAATTCTCCAAAATAGCTCGGTAAAATCAAAATAAGCGGAATGAAAAAGAAGCCTTGTCGGGTCAGTGTCAATAGCAATGCAGGAATTGCTTTGCCAACTGCTTGAAAATAAGCCGCTCCAATCAACTGCAAAGCAATAATTGGAGTAGCCGCGAAAACCCATCGCATGGCTGTTGGTGTATGTTCCAAAACAAAGGCATTGATGGCTAACTCATTGGCGGATAATCCCTCTTTGCTACTCAGAAAAAGGGATGCGATTTCCGCTGGAAAAATAAAGAGCCCTATAAAAACAACAGTTGCCAAAATTGCTGCATATTTAATGGCCGTATTGATACTTTCGCGTACCCTTTGATACTTTTTAGCACCATAATTATATCCTGCAATAGGGAGAAAACCCTGAGTCACCCCGAACACGGGAAACAATGCAAACATGAGCATTCGGCCAATAATGGCATATACGGCCACCATCGCTTCCCCGCCCAAATCGAACAGTATATTATTCATTAACAAATACACGATGCTCGTAGTGGCCTGCCGTGAAAGCGTAACAAAACCTAGCGAACTGATTTCTTTTACGATGGAAAAATCCAAGGCAAAACATTTCGGATTCAATTTTAATTCGGAGTTTTTCGAAAGAAAAAAGTACAGTACATAACTGAAACAAAGTATGTATCCAATTGTGGTAGCCCAGGCCGCTCCGTGCATGCCCCAATCGAAAATATAGATAAAGATGTAATCCATCAACAAGTTTCCTACAGATGGAATAATCATGGCAATCATGGCAAATTTTGGTTTTCCTTCGGCCCGGATTACCGTATTTCCCATCATACAAAGTGCTAGAAAAGGAATTCCGTATAAAATGGTGGTGTAGTAAATTTTGGCTGGGTCGAAAATAGCTCCTTTACCCCCGAAGGCCGGAATTAGCGAATCGACATAGTACAAGCCCAAGGCTACCATGCTTATCGTAACTAAAAGTGTCAAGGTAATTTGATTCCCGAAGGTCTTAACAGCTTTAGCCTTATTGTTCGCTCCGAGCGCCCGCGAGATAATACTTGACCCTCCGATACCAATCGCCATACCCAAGGCGCCGATAAAAAAAGAAACTGGAAGTACTACATTGATGGCAGCAATGGCGATGGAGCCAATCCAATTTCCTACGAAAATAGAATCTACCAGAATGTTGAGGGACATCACTAAAATACCAATAGAAGCGGGTATAGACTGCTTTATCAGCAGTTTGCTAATAGGGAGTGTTCCGAGTTCTTCTGAGGTTATTTTTGCCATTCGTCATTGCGAGCGCAGCGCGGCAATCTGTTGAAAGTATATCGAGGTTCAACAGGTTGCCACGTCGCTTTTACTCTTACTTCTGATTTCAATACTTGTTCAGCTCCTCGCAAACCCGCCCGCCGTCGTGCAGTGACGTCAGTGCTTAGTTGAGATCGTGTTCCTGAGCTGAACCACCCCGCCCTGCGGGCACCCCTCCTTGAAAATAAGGAGGGGACTTATGACTAACTAATCTTAAACTGGCAAGGCTTCTGTCGCCTGCCACTGATTCAACCATTTCGCCATTACGGCTACCCAGGCATCGTTATCGTTTAAGCAGGGAATGTGTTTGTAGTGTTCCCCTCCGGCTTCTTCGAATTGCTCTTTGCCTTCCATGGCGATTTCTTCTAGGGTTTCTAGACAATCAGAAACGAAGGCCGCCGTTACAACTGCCAATTTCTTTTTGCCTTCTTTCGCCAAACGCTCAAATTCGTAATCGGTATAGGGTTTTAGCCAGGGGTCCCCTGCCAGTCGCGATTGAAAGGAAGTACTTATTTTTTCTTCGGATAGTCCGAGATGGTTTTTAACCAATTCCGTAGTTTCATAAACTTGATGTCTGTAACAGGTATTATGTGCAACCGAGTTTACCCCACAACAGGTTCCATCAATTTTACAGTGGAATTTTGTCGGGTCACTTTTACGTATATGTCTTTCTGGAATTCCGTGATACGAGAACAAAATATGGTCGTAGTCGAAATCTTTTAATCCGTCAGCAATGCTTTCCGACAGGACTTTAATATACTCCGGACTCTTATAAAAAGCGGGTAAAGTCGTAATCTTCATTTCCGGGAAGAATTTCTTCTTATCCTCCATTGTCTTGACTACTACCGTTTCATAGGATGACATTGCGTAGTGGGGATACAAAGGCACCAAAAGCACTTCGTCGACACCTTTATCTTTTAACTCCTGAAGTGCCTTTTTGATTGACATGCTTCCGTAACGCATTCCCAAGGCAACGGGCATATCGGTATGCTTCTTCACCTTCTCAGCAAAACGTTCAGATAGTACGATTAGAGGAGAACCTTCATCCCACCAAATTTTAGCGTATGCTTTCGCAGACTTCTTTGGGCGGGTTTGTAAAATGATTCCGCGTACCAAAATGTTTCTCAACACTTTAGGAACGTCAATTACACGCTCATCCATCAGAAACTCATCTAAATACGGCTTTACATCTTTGGCGGTAGGACTGTCTGGAGAACCTAAGTTTACTAATAAAACTCCCTTCATCACTAAGTTATTTATTGTCATTCCCGCGCTTGTGTTGAACTAGTTTCAGTAAAGGCGGGAATCTTTTCTTTTTCAGGTGCAAAAATAAGCCACAAACGGCATTCTACCTTCAAAAGCTTTCATTTGTTTTTCGATGGTGGTATAGGGTTTGTCGATTTTAATGAAAAGTCCTCCCCTAACCCCTCCAGAGGGAGGGGGACTCTCTAATTCTCTGGTAATCCAACTTAGAAAACAAATGAATTCCCTCTCCTTAGGGAGGGTTAGGGAGAGGACCTTCAATAATTTTCCTAAAAAACCCCTTATTCAGGAAAATACACCCCAAAATTGCCCGTTATATCAAGAAGCAGCTACAAAACTTTCACAGTTTATAGGGATAAACTAAGGTTCATCCTTTCTTAAATTTGTGAAAACCACAGGCCAAAAAACTAGTAATGCGGAATTTTTTTACCATAATCCTCTCTCTTTGTTTCACGGTGACCTACGCTCAAGAGAAAAACAGTTTATTATGGGAAATCTCTGGAAACGGCCTAGAACAGACGTCTTACCTCTACGGAACGATGCACGTGAGCAAGCGAATTGCTTTTCGTCTGGATGATGTTTTCTATCAAGCGCTCGAAAAAAGTGATGTTGTTGCCTTAGAATCTGACCCAGATACTTGGTTAGATAATGACATCAATGCCAATGCTATCTCCAATGGGTTTATGGCCAAGGGGTTTTATACCTATCCGTTTGCGATAAAAAATCCGAAGAAAGAAGAAATCGGCGCCTACCTTGCTTTTGAAGACCGAAGGGTCAATAGTATTTTATATCGTACGAATGAGTATTCCCAAAATTTTGAGGAGGAAACCTACTTGGATATGTTCATTTATCAGGCAGGAAAGAAATTTGGCAAAAAAGTCATTGCCCTTGAAGATTTGGAAGAGTCATCAGCACTTGTTGGTCGCGCCAGTCTAAACGCCATGAAGAAAAAACCGGATGAATGGTTGCAAAAGAAAATGCAAGAATCTGACCCGATGACTTTGCTGCAAGATGCCTATCGCAATCGAGATATCAATATGCTTGATTCCATCGATAAGGCAATGTACACAGACCACTATCGTAAAAACATGTTGACCATTCGCAACCGAAATATGGCGACAAAGCTCGACTCGGTCATGCGAAAAGCAAAAGTCTTTACCGGAATTGGAGCAGCTCACCTACCCGGAAAATTAGGCGTAATCACCATGCTCCGCGATATGGGGTATACGGTCAAACCTCTGACGTCTAGAGCTACCTCAAGAGGACGAATACTAAAGCAAAAGATTGAAGACAGTCTCGTTCAGAATACATACCAGACCGTTCGCCCTGATGATGATTTTTTCAGTATTGACTTACCGAATAAACTGTATCCGATCTCTGAATTTGTGAATACTACCTATATTTCTCCTGACTTGGCCAATGGCAGTTATGTAATGCTGAATCGTATCAATACTTTTTCCCACCTAAAAAAGGAATATACTTATAGTTTAGAAGATTTGGATAAGCTTTTGTTTGAAAATATTCCAGGGAAAATCATAGAAAAAACACGATTTACCAGAAATGGATACGAAGGACTGGATATCAAGAATCGGCTGAAAAATGGTGACCATCAACGGTATCATATTTATGTAACTCCCTTAGAAATCTTAATGTTTAAAATGGGAGGGAAAGGCAATTACGTAACGCAATATTCCGACACGATTTTCAATAGTATCCAATTCAAAAAACTGGACAAAAAGATTGCTAAAATCTCATCGGGTTATGACGACTTTGAAGTGAATATGCCTCAGCTCTATAACTTCACAAACCGCTATCGTAAAGGGCAACGTTTAGTGCAAGCTTATGATTCAATCACTAAGAATTATTACTTTCTGCGAAAGGTTACTTTGAACGATTTCAATTTTATAGAGGAAGATACTTTTGAGCTCAAGCAGATTCAAAAACGCTTTTATCAAGATTTAGAGTTGACTCCTAAATACAAGGCTTGCTCAGGTAATTCCTTGACTTCACAGGCCGTTTTAAATAAGAAGGAAAATACTAGTCTTCACCTAAAAACCACTTTTAAACGTGGTGATTATTACCTTATGGGAATCGTTACTAAAAATGAAGAACAGGCCACTGCATTTTTTGATTCCTTCAAACTCAAGAAGCCTATTTATCAAGATGCTTTTAAAAAAGTACAAGATACAGCGATGTTATTTAGCACTGTATCTCCTGTTAAGCCGGTAAAATTCGTTGAGAATAGTCGTAACTATTACAACAGCGATAACAAACCAAAGTCCTATAGTGCTTACAATAAAAAAAGTGTTTATCAGAATAAAAACAATGAAGCCATTACGGTAGAACTGAACAAATCTCATGATTTCTTGATGTTCAGTCATATTGATTCGGTTTGGGCCCTACGGAAAAAAATATATGCCAATAAGCGCTTCAAAATCCATAGTGAAAAAGATAGTATGCGCACCGATGGCGAATACGAACTCAATCTTACCTTAACCGATACGGCGAGTACCAGAGGTATTCTCATTAAGAACATTGTGAAAAACGGACTCCTTTACGAAGTGAAGTCCAAAGTAGATACGATTGATAAACCCAGTCGTTTTGTGACGGAATTCTTCCAAAATTTCAGTCCTTTTGACACGGTTGTTGGTAAATCTATTTTAAACGATAAAACAACGGACTTCTTTAGAGCACTCCGTGAAAATGATAGTATTGTTTCCGATGGATATTCTTTTATTAAGTTTCAAAAGAAGCATATTGATTCTTTGAAATATTACATTTCAGAATTTGATTTCCCTGAGGATAAAAACTACATTCAATCCTTTTTGATTCAGAAATTAGCAAAACTGGATGACCCACAGGTAAACTCTTTTTTCAAGGAATTCTATGCAAAATCATACAACAACTCAAACGCACAAACCAAAATCTTAACAGCTATCACCAAAAAGGCGGATGAAGAATCCGTTGACCTATTATTAGAATTGATGTCAAAAGATTTGCCTTTGGTTTCGAACAAGTTTGAAATTCACAAAATCTTCAAACCCTATATGGATAGTCTTCCAATGGCCAGAAAACTATATCCGGAGATATTAGACTATAGCGCTATTGAGGAATACAAGTCCCCCATTTTTATGATGTTGGCCAATCTAAAAGCTAAAGGACTTATCAAACCAAAGAGCTACAAAAAGTATCGCAAGCAAATCTTGAATGACGCCAAAATACAATTGAAACGACAGTTGGGAAGACGTTTGACCAATAGTTATTCAGGCCAAAACTATCATGACATGGGCGCTAGGCCAGTTTCTCCATCTGGCGTATCTCTGGGAAGCACCAAGGTTTTAGAGGATTACGCTGTATTGTTATACCCATTTTTAAAAGAGAAAGACGTAAAGCAATTCTTTAATCGTTTGCTCTTAGTAAAAGACCCGAAAATACGTACCACCTATGCTGCTTTATTGGCAAAGAATGAATTGACGCTTCCTCTTGGTATGCTAGATTCCCTTGCTGCGGATATTAATAGTAGGTCGCAATTGTTTAACAAATTAAAAGTCATTGGCAAGCAATCTTTATTTCCAACTAAATATAGAAATGAACAGTCTTTAGCTGAAGCCAATCTGTTTGGTTTTAAACGTTTTGATGCCAAAAAAGACTCCGTTTCATTTATTGAAAAACGTAGTTTAGAATACCGTGGTAAATCCTTTACCGGATACTATTTCAAAACGAAAAACAGCAACGACTACGACAAGAACTTCAAAATGCACTTAATCGTTTTTGACAATACCAAACCGCTGAGCACAAAACCTTTTTACAAAAGCGATGGGCTTCGTATTGAAGACACTGAAACCGATAAAGAGGTAGTTGAATATGTTACTGAAGGCTTTCTACTCAAAGACCGAAAACGTGCTATTGTTTATCGCCCAAATGGTTATGGGGCTTATGGGTTTCATGGGTATTAACCGTTCTATTTGACTATGTGAAATAAATCAGGGGCAGTTTCGTTTTAAAAATCAACCATTTACTAGAAATACCATGAGGTTTAGCAAATTCATCGTTTTTATTACGTCTATTTTATTATTTGCCAATTGTGATGAGAAAGAACTGATATCAGAAATCTCGATGGAACAGGAAAAGCCAGATACTCTAATGCCAACGGAAATTACCTACTTTACTTATAAAGTCGGTGAATTTGAAGATACTTCCACAACAGATAATTGGTTAATAATTCATGATCAAAGCGGTAAATTGCTTGACTACCGTTCTTATGAGCAAAACGACTTGCTAGAATTCACAGCAATAGATACTACATTGGCAAATTCTCAGAATCTTGTAGTGACGACTCTCAAGGTCGGAAATACGGATAATTTCCAAACTCATAGCTTAAATACATTTACAGAAGTAGAAAAAAACTTTAGTTGGAATAACAATACAGGCAAAAGTGGTTCTTATTCCAATAGTTCAATACATGCTATTTACCCAGATAATTTGAATGTTCCAAAAGTTAGGCCTAATTCAAAATCTAGCCTACACAATATCATAGTTAATGATATTCCAAGTATTTCGAGATATACGATTAACTCCTCAGATACTGGTGTTGTTTCCACTAATACAAATCTTATTGAAGGAGGAACACTAACTCTGAATGATCAAGTACTTTTAGCCGGTGCAAGTTACATTTTCTTTATAGCTGATACTCAAGGGGAAATCAAACATCTCTTTTTTGAAATTGATGAAAACACTACTGATTTGGTTTTCAATTATGGTGATTTTACTGATTTCGAACATGTTGTTGAAACAAATTTGGCCCCGAGCTTGAATTTAATTAGTGTTTCGAGAGGTTTTGAAAACCCCGATCATCAAGGTAGAGGGTACGAAATGTCATTTGAGATAAATTTTGATAATCCTACTGTATCAAAAATCGGTTATGTTTCGGGTTATCAAAGCTATTATTCATTCTTCTCAGCCCGTTTTGAAAATTTTTATTCCTATCGCTACTTAGAAAAAAGTACTGTTCCATTAGAAGAAATAAATATTCTAGAAAAACCATCTTTTGTTATTGAAAATGATAAAATAGACCGATTCAGTTTCAATACTGATATTGATTTCGTTAGAACTAAAAGTTCGTGGAAGTATGACAAAAATCTTACAGATGGAGGTTATCAATCAACTTATTGGACCGTATATAATACGAACAAGTCGTCTCAAGTGTTGGGAGATTTGCCGGAAGAAATACTCGCTTATTATCCAAAACTTGAACTTGACAAGATACAGCTTATAGACATGTATTTAGTTATTAGAGGTGCTACGCAAAATACCTTGATAAGCAACTTGTCGAATCCGGTAAATGCTATAGAGCCCGATATTATTGAAACGATAATAATTTATCCTGATAACAATTAATTCAAACTATCCGAAAGTACCTCAACAGCTTTCATTGCCATAGAATCAACTTCCATCACTGGAATTGAATCCATTTTGGGGAGCTGTTTTATATCCAAATCATTTTTATTCGGATAGAGTTGTTCAACGGTTAGATTTTCAGATGCTTTCCAAGTTTCTCCGAGTTGGTCAAGAATGGTTGTAGTCCATCGGGAAGGATGTTTGGCGTCTATCCAAATGACATCGCGATATTCGGCATCGACCAATGCTAAATCAGGGGTAGCGGCACCATCGAACTGTTTGCTATCATCTTTTACCGCGGCAACGGTACCTAAAACAAACATGCGTTTCTTACCCGCAATATGTTTTATAAAGGGACGAAACTCTACTGGTTTATTAACCGACCAATCGTATTCTTTTTTTGATTCTATTACTTTTAAAGGCATTGCGGAAACCCCTGCATAACCCTCCTTTTTTGATGCATGGTCATAGTAATACAACTTCTGTGTACCATCTGCGGGAATCATAACACTGTAAGCCAAACTGGTTCGTTCATCGCCTATAGGTTCTAAACCGAACCAATGGTAGAGTCCGTCTACGGCTTCGGTTTTCATGCCTTCAAAATTGAAGTCCGTTACATATGGCTGTTGGTTTTGGTCTTCAGGTAATTCAGGAATCTTTACAGCAGTTTTCATATTCCAAGGTAAAGGGTCGGTGAATCCTCCTAGGAATTGTAGCGACTGTGCTTGTTGCTGTGAAATACTTTCTGCGACAGTATTTTGCCCTTTCAAATAGGGATGGTTTTCAATCTCATCTGGAGCAATATATGTCCCTTTGCCTATTGTAACACGTTCTAAATAATCGTAGGTATCGTGTTCACCATCATCAACCACCATTACCCCGCCGTAGGTCGGGTAGGGAAAGAAAAAACCTTTCCACTTAATTAGGTTTACTACCTGCACCCATTTACCGTCATCATTTTTCATATAGAACACATCACTAGGTTCCATCGTAAATAATTGGAAGAAATTGAAACGTTGCACTACCGCATTATAGGTGTTACGACTAAACGCCAAGGACTCCCCAATCGAAAAAGTAACTGGAACTCGATTCTCATTTGAAAAACGAGGAAAAGGGGAAGTACTTTCCACCATAAAAATCTCTTCGGTATTATCATTCATACGCTGCCATGTATATTCCTTAGCAGGCTGTACGGCCATTGTCCATTGGTTCGTACTATCGACACGTACGAGTTGCGGTAATGAAACTTCTTGCGTCTCTCCCACGGACTCGTAAGCCATTGTTACGATGTTATTGAAGGGTTGAATCCGTTCGTTTTGGGTCAGCGGAAGTTCATCCAATTGCTCCAAATTCAGATTATTGAAGACGTTGTAGGTCTGCATGTAGTTATAGAGGTTCAGCTTCCATCCGAAGAACCATAGGGTTGCAAAAAATGCAAAGATTCCCACTAAAATTAAAATGCGTTTGCCGGTGCTGGCTGCGCTTCTGAACTTTGTTAGGGTTAGCCATAAAAAACCAATTCCCAGAAGGATAATGAAAATGTACTTTCGCAGAAACAAGAGTGCTGGCTGGTAGTCATCCCGAAGGAAAAACAATAATAAAATGAGAACGATTGCGCCTAGAATGACGATTCGCTTTTGTTTTTTTCCTTTGTTATAGTATGATTTAATCATCTCTTGGAGTATTAAGTAAGGAGTACAAAGTAATAAGTACCCCTATCTCGTTTATTTTCTAAAACTAGTTTACGATTGCTTTGTATTAAGTACTATTTACTTAATACAAATACCTATTTAATCATCCCTTTATCCTTGAATCGGTCTCTTGCTGATTTCTTAGCCTCAACTTCTGGTTCAGTATCAGTAATTTCTTCGACCTTGGCCTTGGGTTCTTCGATGGTTTCTTCTTCCCCTTCTACTAAATCTTCAACGAAGTCTTTCCCTTTATCAAATACTTTTTCCAGATTCTCCTTACTAGTACTATCCCGAGTAAAAATTACCGCTGATGCTATATAACTTCCAATCAAGGTTCCTACGATAGCTGATGCGAAATACTGAATGAAGAATACATTTATTGGTGTTACAAAAGTGACTATTCCGGCACCAACTGCAAATAAAAGGGTTATCCACACCAAGCGGAGTAAAAAAGGCTGCTGGTGAATAAATCCTTTTCGGTTATCCGATTTCATTTGTAAATCTTTTGCATGGGTGATTTTATTTGCCAGACGATAGATTTTATTGCTTTTTGACTCTCTCCAATACCAAACGATTCCGAACAAAATTGCTCCGATAAATACAATGATTTCTAGTGTCATGGTCTTTGTTTTTATGTTCCTGCCCTCAGAAAAGCGGGAAGCTATTACTTATAAGTTGTTCTCATGCAAGAAATGTTACATTCCCTGTTTTTGGTTGTTTTCAAGTATTTCTTCAATCACCCAGTCTTGGTAGTCAGGTTTCCATTCTGAATATAGCCTGTAAAACTGTTCTTTATCGTACCAAAATAGATGAACCGGGTCCTTAGGGACAATCTTGGAAAGCAATTTCCAAGCTAATTCCTCCTCTTCCTCTTTTAATGAGGGATGTGGTTCATGCAACACTTTTACAAAATGAGCATCGACGTATTCCTGCAGCTTAAGGTTCTTATCAACTATCAAGCGTTGGTAATACAACTCTACGCCGGAAATTCTTTTTTGAACCTCTTTTGGTAGCTTATTCAGGTATTTCTTGAATAGAAAATGACTATCTAAAATCTCACTTAAGGGATGTTCTGTCTTTTTCGTCTCTTCAACAAAAACATGTTTTTTAATTCGGTCATATCTCGGACTTCGCATGGCGCCTTTGAAATCTTTTCTAAGAACCAAATTGCTCACTAAAGCATCCATCAGTTCATCATGGTCTTTATGAAAGAGCATCACCTCATGTGCGGAATCATTTATGGCACTTTTGAACATCTTTTCATCTTCAAAAATCAAGATTTTCTTCACAAAATTTTTCAATACAAACACACCACCAAAAGCTCTCGTATAAAAGGAACTTACTTTCAATTGAATCGGTTCTAACTTCAATTTTCGCCCTCTTAAATCGCCATATTCCTTAGCGGAATTTAGCAAGTGATTGTGCACATCACGGTCGATGAAATTGTTATCGCGATTGAAAAAATTGATGAAAGCCTGTTGCTCCATCTGCTTTTTATCCAAGTCGTTCAGCAGTGCAAAAGTGACTTCGATTTTATCGTAGCGCAACAAATCAAAAGGCTCGAAAAAGGCATCAATCTTTTGGTCTAAATGCAAAACCAAAGCAGAGTCTTTTGTAATATCACGGATTTCCCTTCCGTATGCAGCAAAAACAGCTTCCATTACATCGCGGTCAAAACTGTGCGACGGCATGTGTACGGGTTTGTTTTCCTGTTGCGGTGAAATAATGATGGCATTGACATTCGCCTCACCTGTATTCAAATAGTAATTGTCTTTCTTCTCAACAGCTACTTCGGGACTCCATCCCATTCCATCAATCGAAAAGGTTTTGAGTTTTGTGGGCGTAACCCCGAGCATAGCCAAGCATTCATTATAGCGCTTCGCCAACGAGCCCGAAAGGGTCGTCAACGCACCACCAAACAAACCTGCTGCCCTTAGTTTCTCCATTAGTTACCGTTCTCAAATAGTTTATTTGCTTCCAAACTTACGTTTAAGTCATGAACGCGCTGGTCTACTTTTCGTTTGAAGTCCGTATCTGCGATGGTCGCTACATTGTCTAAATAGCGCACCGTTTCTTGTCTTCGGATATCCGAAAAATCAAGCCCTTTCATATTTCCTTTCATTAATTCCTTGAGCATTCCGAATTTGGTGTCGTAATCCTTTTTGAAATAGATAGTAGGGTCATTAAACCAATCTTCAGGAAGGTCAAAATCTGTCAGCCTTAAAGAAACTGCACTCTGAATATTTCGGATATCCCTTGAAGAGAAAAACGGGAATGACTTTTGAATGTTCTTATATAATTCTGCGAAGAACATATGCTCATTGGTCTTGTGTTTGGCTTCCGTTTCCTCATATATTTCTAGCACTTTGGCCTCAGTCGGTTTTTCCGATTGATTTAAAATCTCGCTTAAGTTTTTGGCCAAACCTTGTTCACTCAAGAATTTATATTTCTCCGGATTTTTCATATTTACAAAGTCCGGCATCGTCTTTTCAAACTTCTTCCACCAGATATAATCTTGGTCTATAAAATCAGGGATTGTTCGCGCTCCATCAATCTTGAAACGTCCTTGTACACGTGAAATTACCGCTTTATCCAACATTTCAGGAAGGTTGGTGAAAAGTCCGATAGAACTGTTTCCGTAATTAATGGCATAGGCTCCTTCCGTATATCTTAGGAATACTCCGATTACTTCTTTTACCCCTGCGGAAACTCCTTGCGCAGTTCGTTCCTGTAAATTATTTTCCGCATCATCAATAGGTGCAAAAATGAGCTTATTCGGATCTTGCAAAGGTTTCATCCATTGTACCATTTTTTCCGCAGAACCGCCTTGAAACGTAGATATCAAAGTGTCTGGCATCGGATGAAATAAAAATGGAATATCCAATTCATCACATTGTTCTTTCAGCTTTGTAGCGATGGCCGCGATAAGCATACTCTTTCCTGTACCAGGAATTCCGTAGCCCATGAAGACGGGCATAAATCCGCCTAACTCTTGAAAGGGATTCTTCTTGGCTTCAAAATCGTAGCTCATCATCCGCTCCGTTAAACGGCGCGCGAAATGTTTCGCATCACGGTTACCAACGATTTCCTCAAAACGAATTTTATTAAACTCAACGCTGACAGCAGTTCCTTCAAAAACATTCTCCCATCCGGAAATCGCGAACTCACTTTTTTCAAGTTTGTAGGTTCTATCCTCGATGGTTTCCGTGTATTCAAAAGTGCTTAAGCGTTGTTGAATTTCAGAGATAAGCGCTTCAAAGAAAACGACTGTAAAATTGGTCACCTCTTCATCCGAAGTTATTATCTCAGGATGGCTCATATACTTGTCATAGTAGAAGAGCATACATGAAATTCCCTTCAGCGGTGAAAGCACAGAAAGCTCAGGAATGCCAGCAAATTTGTTCTTCATCACACTCAAATCATCGGAGGCAACAGGTTTTAAATCGAATAAGATGCGACACGCGATTCCGTGTAACATAAAAGCCGTAGCCGTTTGTTGTTTGGAATCATACTCGCGGCGTTGTCCGACATCTAAAGTTGATTTTCGTTCATTTAAAGTGGACAATCCAGAGGCATCGGAATAACTATCGCGGAGCCAAATTCCCATCGTCAATCCCTCCTGTAAAGCATATAATGCCCTATTCAAATGCAAGGGAATCGCAACCGAATCGGGCAATAATCGCTTCTTTAAAGACAGAATCGTCTTTGAAACCGAAGTCACTTCGTTTGCCGCGTTGCCGGTTGCCTTGGATAAGTACAAAAGAATAGATTCATCCTTTTTACTCTTGTTTCGGCTTTTTGCTTTTCCACCTTGCTCCCATTGAATGCCTTTTAAATACGAAGTTGCTTCATCACGAAGAGAATTCAACTCGGAGTTTTTTATGGGAAATGTGCTGTTATGTTCCATATAATTTTATTCTAATTTCAAACTCGGAATCTCAATCGGATTCCCCGTTAATGAATTAATCGTTTCAGGGATATTGTCATACATCGCTTGCATCACCCGATGTGGGCAAAACAAATAGTTTTTTGCTTTTGACTTTTCCCAGACTTGTAACACTTGTTTATTGAAAAAGTTTCCTTCTTTGAACTCTGAAGTCGAAACCGCTTCACTAATATGAAGGGAAATTGCATAGGCCGAAAGGTCAAAAGTTTTTTCGACAATTGCCTTTAAAATCACATGCGTAATTTCCAATTCATCTTTCGCAAAAACACTGTGCAACGGACCTAAATCTATCTTTTTAATGCGCTTCGGAAACACATAAGGCAACTTCTTGTCAATGGCATACGCCATCATATCAATATCCATATTTCGGTCTGCAGTACTTTCCAACACGGAATAAATCTCTCTCTTCACATCCTCTACTTTCTCTTTGTGTAAATCGAAATACATAAAGCAAATAAAAGGTCGATTAGCGGTCACATCATAGAATGACCAACTTACCATATGCTCGGCGTCCAAGCCCATTACAGGTAGGATTTTACCCTGTACAAATCGTTTGTAAATAAATTGCTTTTCTACGGATGAATAATAAATAACCGAAGCGGCTTGATGCAACTTGCGGTCATTTATGGGCTGCTTCTCTTTTAATAAGGTTTCGAGAAATTCTGCCTTCACTTTTGAAACATCGGGAAGTTTACTAACGTGCTCCTGTTTCAACTCCAAGTCATTGTACAGATATCGAAACTCCAAGTAATTTGGGAATCCGGATTCTGTTAAATCAACCCGCATTCTCTCATCGTCGTCAAACAAATATTTGATTCGAAAGGCTTCCAAAGAATAGGTTAACAACTCACAGTACTGCTTTACAAAAGTCGTCTCGGCATCAGTGCAGATGTTTTCCTTTTCGATGCTATTCACCAATTCGTTTAGGGCATGCGCCACAATCTTAAAATAGACTTTATACTGTTCTTTGGTTTCTAGAACAGCGCTATCTAAAGGGGTTACGATTTGGTTAATGGCCATTTACTATTTGTGTGTTGAATTTTAGATGAATTTGGAAATTTCTGCTGAGGAGTCCTCCCCTAACCCCTCCCGAAGGAGGGGAATGACCTTTAAGCTAAATATACATTTAGTCTAAGGCACATTTTCAATTTGAATTTTACCCCTACGCAAGAGTAAGAGTTCTCCCCCATCAGGGGGAGCTAGAGGGGGACTAACTCAATAAGTCATCTTCAGCAGCTGGTGCCGAAGCAGGAGCATCGTCATCACCTCCTTCAGAAGGCGTGGCACCGTCATTGGCATAGTACTCCTCAAAAATCTCCTTCATATCGATTCCGTATCTATCGGCGAAGTTCTTTTGAATCTCAGTATCCTTCACCCGAATTTCTTGAAGTGCTTCAGCATAACTGGAATATACCCCTTGCATCACTTTTTCGTGAACCGGAATATTGTCCATCATTTCTTGACGTGCTTTGGCACTTGCCGTGTGCATTGAAGCTAAAGTTTGTCCAATATGCTCATCTGTTTTGACGCCTAAGTGCTCTAAGATTGCTGCAAATTCTTGGTCGGTACGTGCTTTCAGTGCTACTACATAACCGTCATAATATTTCAAACGTTCATCGGTATCACTTTTCAGTTTTGCACGGTGGGTTTGTAAGTTACTTCTCAATGAAGTCAATACTTTGATGGTCAAATTATGTTTGTGAACGAAGCTATCTTTACTCGCTGCAAGCGTGGTGTAAGCATTCTTCAAACCTTCTAACTCTTCCACTTTTTGCTCGATAGTTGTCACTTTTCCGATAGCTTCAGAGTAAGCCGAGGATTGTTTATCTGAAATCTCTTCAAGGGCTTGACGTGCTTGCTTTAAGAGCGCATACTGCTCTTCCAACTTATCTTCAGTTTCCTTTTTCTTTTCCAGGGCTTTTGTATGGTTCTTGCTTGCTTCGACAATGGCCACTTGAAGTTTGTCTTCTACTTCTTTGATTTCAGTTTCACGCGTTTTTAAGCGACCTACTGCTGCCTGACTCTTATACGACAGTTCATTCAATAAGGTTTGAACATCAGCCGTTTCGATTCGCTCTTGAAACATGGCTTTTGCTTTCATGTCAGCACCTTCTCTTGTTTTTTGAGCCGCATCAAGTTCTACCTGGCGCTTTTTGATTTTTGACTTTCTCCCCCAAAGGTTGTTCCACCAATTGTCTTTTACCTTTTCGGCATCTTCCAAAGCTATTTTGGCACGGTCTAAAGCTTTCTGAGCATCATCGATGACCTTTTGCTCTTTTGCATTTAGGGTGGAGAATTTTTCAAAGATGATACCAACCTCATCTTGGTAATCCGTCAAGTCTTTAATAGCCTCCAATAGCGATTTTCTATCGGTTTCAGCCATCCCTACTACATCATCCAAAGTAGCGTTCAATATCTTTTGACGTACATTTGGATCGTCTTCTTGCGCAAGTTTGGACTTCATTTGGTCCACAGCCTTGCCCCAATTGACATCTACTTTTTCTTGTTTTGAGGTGGAATCAGTTTCTAATAAATCAAAATCGTCGGCCATATTTATGTTGTGTTTTTAGGTTTATATGAGATTCCCGCCTTTATTTCGGCTACGCTCAGCAATCGAGCGGGAATAAAAAATTAATAGTTTCCTAATTTCGGCAAAAAAACCGAGGTGTAAAAGCACAATTGATGAAGTGTGCAAAATATATGTAGTTGAAAATTGATAAATGTTACACTCCATATTTTTACACTAACCTATATTGGCTTGAAATTTGATAAATTTGAAACTGTAATTATTCCTATGAAACACGTTTTTATTTTTCTAGTAGCTCTGACTTTGTTACAACCTGTGGTTGCACAGCAAATCACTTGCTCCCCTGCAGACAAAAAAGCCTTTGAAAACAAAACCATCGAAATTGATGGCTTACTAGAAAATGATTTCGGAAAAACTATTGTTGCTATCGGAAAAACATTCAAGGGTATTCCTTACGTTGCAAAGACTTTAGAAATAGGAGAAACGGAATCTTTAGTCATTAATTTACAGGGGCTAGATTGTACTACTTATGTGGAAAACGTACTCGCTTTTAGTATGCTTCTAAGGGATGGAAAAGCAGATTTCGACAGCTTTACTAAAGTTTTAAAAACCATTCGGTATAAAGATGGAAAGCTTGATGGATACGGATCTAGACTACACTATTTTACAGAATGGATTCGCAACAATGAGCAAAAAGGCTTATTGAAAGACATCACATCTGAGGTAGGCGGAATTGAAATCAAAAAGGACATCAATTTCATGGGAACACATCGTGAGCTATATCCTTTTTTGAAAGACGATAAAAACTTTGAAAAAATACTTGAAACCGAAAAAGAATTGGCAAAAGAAAGCTTTTGTTACCTCCCTCAAGACCAAATCGAAGCGAACGAACATTTGATGCAAACCGGAGATATTATCGCTCTGGCAACCTCCATAAACGGACTAGATGTTACCCATACTGGAATCGCAACTCGTGAAAAAGATGGCCGTATTCATTTACTACATGCCTCAACAGGTTCAAATGAAGTAGAAGTTTCTGAGCTTCCGTTGGCGGATTATTTAAAGAAGATTAAAAAGAATACGGGGATAATGGTTGCTAGACCCTTGTAAATCAAATCCGCCAAGGTGGATTCTTTCTATTTTCTCCTCCAAAAAATAAGATGATTTGATTGTTATCCAAATCGCGTAATCTTGCTTCTCGCCACTTCCAATTTTTATCATTTGGGAGTTCTTCAAACGCAATCCCTTTTTCTAACAAAGACTTGACATGTTCATCTAAATCTGAACATTCGAAATATACATATACTCCATTTCCGCTAGGCAATTCTTCCACTTGATGAATCGAAAAGGTAGCATCTCCTTCAGGGCATTCAAATCTCGCATAGTGTGGTACGGCTTCGACAATAAGTTGAAGTCCCAATTTTTGATAAAAGGGAATTGATTTTTCTAAATCAAGAGAAGGGACTGTTATTTGGTTTAGGTTCATTTTCGAATTGTTGTTATAACTAGTTAGCCAAACCCATCAAATATTTCTTCGGCGTAGTGCCATACTTCTTTTTAAAGGCTGCAATAAAGTGACTTGCAGTGCTATAGCCCACTTTTAAACCAACTTCGTTGACATTATGTTGACCTGTTTCTAGCATTTTTCGAGCGTATTCCATCTTATAATCAAAAAGGAAGCTAAATACGGAGTCGCCATAAATTTGTTTGAAACCTTCTTTTAGTTTTTTAAGAGATAGTCCGATTTCGTCGGATAGCTCTGTAAGTGTTGGCGGTTCAGCCATTCTCGAAATCATGATTTCTTTGGCCTGACGGATACGGCGCACATTATCCTCATCTACTAAAAAAGGACATTGTTCAATATCTGCTTCCGAACCTTTATTAAAGTACAACGAAATCAACTCGTATACTTTTCCTTTGATATACAATTCCTTGATAGAGGGATGTAAATTGTAGTTCATCATCTGACTCAAAACTACCGCAATTGCAGGACTTACACCTTCCTGAGTGTAATACTTTTTATCTCTATTCTCTTCACTCAAAAATGGAATATAGCTTGCTTCCTTGGAAAAGAGCGAATGAAATTTCCGAATGGTCATTACCACAGAAACCAGCCACGAGTTAGGGTTTAATTCTAAGTTTAAGGGTAAATCCATTTGTGTGTTATACAGCAAAAGGGAGTTTTCCTCCGATACTTCCAAAGCATATCGACCATCATTAAAGACAAATTTGGCATTACCCTTCAAACAGAAGTGAAACTGAATAAAAGAACTATCGATTTCACGGCTAACCTTCTGAATATGAGCGGTATCGTTTTGAATTTTGAGTACATAAAACCCATCTTCGATTAAAACTTCCTGAAAAGAACCTTCAGCGACATTTTTTACTTCCATAGAAATCAATTTTAAATACATTTTATTTAGAAACGTTCTAAATAAAATATTACAAATCATCTGATAACCTTATAAAAATAGAGCTATTCAACGGAAATACATCGAAATACGTCTAAAAAAACCCGCATCGACACTAATTGTTCCGCTAGCGTTACTTTTTTAAGTTTGATGCTCCTATTTTTGCTTCCGTTCGGAAAAATTGCATGAAGGATTACCACATTTCAAGACACAGTTCTTTCTACACCATAGGTCTTAACTATAAAAAGGCAGATGCTGAGCTTCGCGGTCGTTTTAGTATGGAAGACACTCAGATGATTTCCCTGCTGGAAGATGCTAAGGAACAAGGCATTGATGGGCTGCTCGCTACCTCGACCTGTAACCGAACGGAACTACACGGTTTTGCGCAACATCCCTTTCAATTGATAAAATTGCTTTGCCAACATACCCAGGGCACCGTTGAAGAATTTCAAGAAGTTGCCTATGTATACAAGAATAATGATGCTATCGGTCATTTGTTCAAAGTAGGCACCGGACTTGACAGCCAAATACTTGGAGATTTTGAAATTATTAGTCAGATTAAACAGAGTTTTAATAGGTCAAAAAAGTTGGGTATTGCGAATCCGTTTATTGAGCGTCTTTGCAACTCGGTTATTCAAGCCAGCAAGCGTATCAAGAACGAAACCGAAATTTCTTCCGGAGCTACCTCCGTTGCTTTTGCATCCGTACAGTATATCATGAAGAATGTTCCTGAGATTTCAGAGAAAAATATTTTGCTCTTCGGAACAGGAAAAATAGGAAGAAACACCTGCGAAAATCTAATAAAACATACCAAAAATCCACATATCACTTTAATCAATCGAACACGTGGTAAAGCCGAGCAAATTGCTGGGAAGTTCAATCTTGATGTCAAAGATTTTGGCGATTTACAAACGGAAATCAGAAAATCAGATGTTTTAGTCGTGGCGACTGGTGCGCAATCACCAACGATTTCCAAAGAATTGATTTATACAAAGAAACCATTACTCATTTTAGATTTGTCTATCCCCAAAAATGTTGCGGATGATGTTTCTGAATTGGAAAATGTAACCACGATACATTTGGACCATCTTTCCCAAATGACTGATGAGACTTTAGAGCGACGCAAACAGTTTATTCCTCATGCGGAAGCGATAATTGAAGATATTAAAGAGGAATTTATACAGTGGTTGGAAACTCGCAAATTTGCTCCGGTTATCAAAGCTTTGAAGAAGAAGCTAAAGACCATGAAAGAAGAAGAAATGGACTATCAGTCTAAAAAGCAATCCGATTTCAACGAGGAGCAAGCTGACCTTATATCCAATCGTATCATCCAAAAAATTACCAAACAATTCGCCAATCATCTTAAAGATGACACGGTAGATGCGGATACCAGTTTGGCACTTATCAAAAAAGTTTTTCAACTAGAACTAGATTCTCAATGAGCAAAGTAATACGCATCGGTACTCGCGATAGTGAATTGGCATTATGGCAGGCAAATGCTGTTAAAGATATGCTCGAAGAATTGGGGCATCAGACCGAGTTGGTTCCAGTAAAATCTGCTGGGGATTTGGTTTTGGATAAACCACTTTATGAGCTTGGCATAACAGGAATTTTCACCAAGTCTTTGGATGTAGCCATGTTAAATGGCGAGATTGATATCGCTGTACATTCCATGAAGGATGTGCCAACCGCTTTACCAAAGGGAATTGTGCAAGCAGCCGTTTTAGAACGTGCTAACTTCATGGATATTCTTGCCTATAAAGACAACCAAGAGTTTTTAGCTCAGCCGGAAGCAATCATCGCCACCGGAAGTCTTCGAAGAAAAGCACAATGGCTAAATCGCTATCCAACACATTCCGTGGTTGATTTACGAGGTAATGTAAATAGCCGCATGCAAAAGTTAAACGACAACGATTGGAACGGTGCGATTTTCGCTGCCGCGGGATTAGACCGCATCGGACTAGAGCATGAGCATACTATCGGACTCACATGGATGATACCCGCACCCGCCCAAGGAGCAATTATGGTTGTTGCCATGGAAGCAGATGAAGAAGTTCAAGAAATTTGTGCTCAGCTAAATCACGAACGAACTGAAATCTGTGTCACACAAGAGCGCACATTCTTAAGATTGTTAGAAGGCGGTTGTACTGCCCCTATCGGTGCTTTATGCTACATCAACAATGATGATAAAGTGGTTCTAAAAGGAGTGCTATTAACGGTTGACGGTTCTAAAAAACTAGAAGCAGAAATCACCTCAAATCTTGGTGAACATCAAAACTTAGGAGTCGATTGTGCCAATAGTATTCTCGCACGTGGCGGTAAGCGATTGATGAGTGAAGTCCAAAATACTGCGCTACCAACCCATGTATATGCTACTAAAAAACTTACAGAAGCCCAAAAGCGATTATTCAACAATGCTATTGGTGTGAAGTCCGACGATTTTATTCGTGTAAGCATGAATAGGCTTTCGCCAACAATTCTAAAATCAGAATTTCAAAATGTTGTTTTGACAAGTCAGAACGCTGTGGAAGCTTTACTTTCTAGCGTTTCACCCGATGAACTAAAGTTCAAAAATATTTACTGTGTAGGCCGAAAGACAAAACGTTTAATTGAAAATAAAATTGGTCCCATTACTCAGGTAAAAAGCAATGCCAAAAAATTAGCCGAGTATCTCGTTGAATTTATGGAAGGTACAGAAGTCACCTATTTCTGTAGTAATCTTCGATTGGATGATTTGCCAACTATTTTGACTGAAAACAACATCAAGGTTACTGAAATAGAGGCTTATGAAACCAAACATGCTAAAATAGAAGTAGATGATTCTGTAGAAGGGGTTTTGTTTTATAGTCCTTCCACTGTGGATAGTTATTTACAAAACAATTCCACTGATAAGACTGCTTACTGCATTGGCGAAACTACTGCAGAGCATGCACGAACGCATTTTGATGATGTTCGGGTTGCTAAGATGCCTTCAGTGGAAAGTGTGATTGAGTTGGTGAATGAGAATTATAAAAATTAAGTAGAACATACTGTCATATCGAGCGCAGTCGAGATGCTAGAGACACCTCGTTTCGTAGCCCTTCGACTGCGCTCAGGATGACATTTAGATAATAATATGAGTATTAAGAACGATTTGTTTTTACGCGCCTTAAAAGGCGAAACCGTTGAAAGACCTCCTGTTTGGATGATGCGTCAAGCGGGACGTTATCTTCCTGAGTTTATGGAAATCAAAGCGAAATATGATTTCTTCACGCGTTGTCAAACTCCGGAGTTGGCCTCTGAAATCACGGTGCAGCCCATCCGAAGATATGGTATGGATGCCGCGATTTTGTTTTCAGATATTTTGGTGATTCCACAGGCGATGAATATTGAGGTGGAAATGAAACCTAATTTTGGTCCGTATTTACCTAATCCGATTCGTTCTCAGAAAGATTTGGATTCAGTAATCATTCCAGATGTTGAAGATGCACTTGGGTATGTTATGGAAGCCATCAAAGCGACGAAAGAAAAGTTGAATGATGAAGTCCCGCTAATCGGATTCGCAGGCTCACCTTGGACGATTCTTTGTTATTGTGTACAAGGACAAGGGAGTAAAAACTTCGATAAAGCCAAGGAATTGTGCTTTACCCAACCTGTAGTTGCGCACTCGTTACTTCAGAAAATCACAGATACTACAATTGCTTATTTAAAAGCAAAAGTAAAAGCAGGTGTAAACGCCGTTCAAGTCTTTGATTCTTGGGGAGGCATGCTTTCACCAACTGATTATCAAGAGTTCTCTTGGCAATACATTCAGCAAATTGTTGATGCTTTGAAAGAGGATGCTCCAGTAATCGTTTTTGGAAAAGGATGTTGGTTCGCTTTAGGCGATATGGCAAAATCAGGTGCTTCCGCTTTAGGTGTAGATTGGACTTGCTCTGCTAGAAACGCACGCTACCTAACTGGAGGAAACATTACGCTTCAGGGGAATTTTGACCCTTCGCGTTTACTATCGCCACCAGCAGACATAAAGAAGATGGTAACTCAGATGATTAATGAATTTGGAAAGGACAAGTATATCGTAAATTTAGGACACGGTATTCTTCCGAATGTTCCTGTGGAAAATGCAAAGGCATTTATTGATGCTGTGAAAGAGTATACCCCCAACCCCTAAAGGGGAGAAAAACTATAAAACTGAATCGTGTTCTTAGAGTTCAAAGATTATTACATTGATGCCATTCATGAAAAATATGCATGGCGCCTCTGTGATTTTTGTACTATCAATGCCGAACGTTTGCGGCGTTTCTTCCCAAAGACTTTAGAACAAAACTTGACGCCCGATTTATCAAAATATTTTGTGGAGCGAAAAATCAAGGCGTTTCAAAACAAAGAAGAATTTCTATTTGTCCTAAAGGAAAAAGAAAACCATACGCTTATCGGACTCATCTATCTCAAAGAATTGGATTGGGAGAAAAAACAAGGTGAACTTGCTTATGCCTTAGGTTATCAAGTAGAGGGCAAAGGCTATATGACTGAAACGGTCAAAGCGATTTTCAAATGGGCTTTTGAAGATCTACAGCTGGAAACACTTCAAATTATTACACACAAAACGAATACAGCTAGCGTTCGCGTTGCTGAAAAATGTGAATTTATTTGGCAGAAAGTTTTATTGGGAGAACATACTCCGCCAGGTGAAAGTCCGTTAGATATGGAACTTTACGAACTCCATAATTCTCAATAAACTATGAATATCATAGAGAAATTTGACCGGCAATTCGAATATGGTAGTATTCTAATGAACGTTTTTATCGCCTTTCAGTTCTTTATTCTTTGGAAGCAACCTCAACTAAGCGATATTGATAAAATAGCTACGCTGTCCGCATTGATGCTATTTGAATTTGTGATGGTACACTCGGGTGTTTTTATGGCCGTAATGCCGAAAAAAATGTCTCTCTTCATTCTCATTCCTTTCTATGGCGTATTCGCGTGGGCATTTAATTCTATGGTAAGTGACAACTTGATTCTGATAGCCTATGCCTTAGTAATTCTTAACCGCATGCGCTTTGCCTTTTCAGATGTTTCAAAGGAAGTTCGTAGTCGCACCATTTTAAAATCGGTTCTTTCCGCCATGATATATTTCTTTTTGTTTTTTCCAGCAGTTTTGGCAGCATCGCACATACCTAAACTAGGTTTGGATGAAATCTTTATTCAATCTTCAGGATATGGTATTTCAAACAATATAGAGGGTATATTTACGGAATTTCCCCATGCCGCAATGGCATTTGGACTTGCATACTATTGTAGCTTGGCCATCATGGAGAGTCAATTCTTAAGACGTAAGCACTCGTAAAAATTATTGAAATTATGTTTGTAAATCTTAAATTTGATAAGAATTCTACCATAAATATTCCTGAGTAATGAAAGACAAATTTTACGCATACATACAAAACCTTCAGGATACCATAACTTCCAAGTTGGAAGAAGTAGACGGCAAAGCCAAATTTCAAGAAGATATCTGGAAACGCCCAGAAGGTGGCGGTGGGCGAACGCGAGTCATAGAAAACGGAAATGTCTTCGAGAAAGGCGGCGTAAATATTTCAGGGGTTCACGGAAAATTGCCGAAAAGCATGCAAGCTTACTTCGGCGTTGAGGATGCTGATTTCTTTGCTTGTGGACTGAGTTTGGTTTTGCATCCGAAGAATCCAATGGTGCCAACCGTTCATGCGAATTGGCGCTATTTTGAAATGTATGATAAGCAAGGTAATATTGTTGACCAGTGGTTTGGAGGTGGACAAGATTTGACTCCGTACTATCTTTTTGAAGAAGATGCGGTTCATTTTCATACCGTTTGTAAAAAAGCCTGTGATGCACATCATTCGGAATTCCATTCGAAGTATAAGAGGCGATGTGATGAGTATTTTTGGAATACACATCGTAACGAAGCGAGAGGTTTAGGTGGCCTATTCTTTGATTATTGTAAAGCAACTGATGAAATGCAAATGAAAGATTGGTACAACTTTGTAACTGAGGTTGGCAACAGTTTTTTAGATGCTTATATACCAATTGTTACAAAACGTAAAAGCGTTGAATTTACATCGTTTCAGCGCGATTGGCAAGAGGTGCGGAGAGGGCGTTATGTAGAGTTCAATTTAGTACATGACAAAGGCACACTGTTCGGTTTAAAAACGAATGGACGTATCGAAAGTATCCTCATGAGTCTACCGCCACATGTGCAGTGGAAGTATGACCATCATCCGGAAGAAGGAAGCGAAGAAGCCAAGCTTTTAGAGGTATTGAAAACGCCCAAAGATTGGGTATAAATTCAACTTTCTACCATGGCTAAAAAAGGAAAAGCAAAAAATACCGTTAATAAAGCGAAACATACCAAGCTTATGAATCGAAAAAAGAATAAGCTGAAAAAAGAGGCCGAACTTCGTAAAGAACGGCTAAAAGCCATTATCAAAAAAAGCCAAGAAAACCAATAGCCCAACCAACATGCTAAAATACCTCCTAAGAATTGTACTCATAATTAATTGGAAGACCTTTCTCATCACCTTCCTAGCAATTACTTCGACAGCAATTTGTTTGCATTACGATATCAAAGCAGATTTTCCATTAACGCTAATAGGCACTGCAATCGTTTTTCCGATTGTATTTTCTATTGGAGGAGCCTATAAAAGAAGGGAAGTCGCCTTAGACGAATACGGTTCGATAAAAGCACATGGTAGGGCATTGTTCTTTGCTGTTTCGCATTGGCTTGAAAATCCACCGGAAGAATTAAAAACTGAATTAAAAGGACATCTAGAATCCCTTATGAATTCTTGTAGAGAGATTTTCACTCAGCCGGTTGACCGATTGGAGGAATACGAAAAAAATGTGTATGCTGATTTTCATTCACTATCCGTTTTTATAAAGTCCATGCGGTCACATGGCTTGCCTTCGGGAGAGGCTTCTAGGTCAAATCAGTTTTTGAGTAAAATGATGATTTCCTTCGAACGAATAAAACATATTTATCAGTATCGTACGCCTCGAACTTTACGAACCTATAGTGATATTTTTATCGTCATTCTGCCCATTATTTACGGACCTCACTTCGCTGAAAGCGTAACAAGTTATAGCTATGGGCTGCAATTTGCCGTTCCAGTTTTGTTTAGTGTGATTCTTGTGGCTCTGGATAATATTCAGTCGCATTTGGAAAATCCGTTTGACCAGCAAGGGGAAGACGATGTACATATCAACGTTGAAAAGTTTATTCGAAATTTAGAATAGCATGAGAAAAGGATGCTCGTTTTGGATACTTCTTGCTGCGCTTGTTATTATAAGTGCTTGCACTACCAAAAAATCAAAAAGCGATATTGAAGTTGTCTTTACGCAAGACACTTTAAATGTTGGCTATACCTATTGGTGGCCTCAATCAGGTCCTTTTATCGGAGCTTGCGGCGAAGAACTTTCCCTAGTTTTTGAAGGAACAGTGACGGCTCTAAAAGAACCAAACAATGACCCAGGCCCACTATACACTTCTCAAGAAGGTATTGTTGAACTTGAAAAGGTGTATAAAATCAAAGATTTGGGCGCGAATACATACACAGGACAAAAGTTTTTTACAACTGATTGCTTTTACCAAAGTGGTGTAGCAGTTGGCGACCAAGTTTTGGTTTTCTGCTACGATTATGAAGATGCGTATACTATTCCTGGAAAAAATTCCATTGTTAAAATAGAGGCAATGGATTTCTCGACGGTTTCATCTATTCGCACGTATATTGATTCGGACCAAGACCCACTTTCTATTAAAAATGATATTGAAGTATGGAAAGCACATCATCTAGATGAAAGTCTTTTGGAAATTATTGATTGTAAGGAGGAAATGAATAAAGCCATTCCGTAAGTTGTTTCCTGCCTAAGATGAATATTCAGTAACTTTGAATTCAAATACCGAACATGTATCCACTCCGAAGAAATAGACGTTTAAGAACAAATGATTCCATTCGTCATTTAGTGCGCGAAACAATCATAACTCCTAGTGACTTTCTCGTTCCATTATTTGTTGTGGAGGGAAAAGGAGTCAAAGAAGAAATCGCTTCTATGCCCAATTACTATCGACTAAGTCTTGACAATCTTGAAAAAGAGGTCAAAGAACTATGGAATATGGGACTTTGCGCCGTTCTTCTTTTTGTGAAGGTACCTGATAATTTAAAAGACAACAAAGGCACTGAGGCCTTGAATCCAAACGGATTGATGCAATTGGCCATAAAAGCAGTTAAAAATGCTTGTCCGGATATGTTGGTGATGACGGATGTTGCCCTTGACCCCTATTCTTCTCTAGGTCATGATGGAATTGTTCAAGACAGACAAATACTAAATGATGAGACTTCGGAAATTCTTGCGGAAATGAGTGTAAGCCATGCCGATGCTGGCGCAGATTTCGTGGCACCCAGCGATATGATGGATGGGCGCATTTTAACCATTCGGGAAGCCTTAGAAGATGAAGGCCATGTAAATAAGGGTATTATGAGCTATAGTGCCAAATATGCAAGCGCCTTTTATGGTCCTTTTCGTGATGCTTTAGACTCTGCTCCTGTGGATATGAAAAATGTTCCCAAAGACAAGAAAACCTATCAAATGGATTCTGCAAATCGTTTCGAAGCGATTACAGAAACCCAAGCGGATATTGACGAAGGTGCTGATATCGTAATGGTGAAACCCGGGTTAGCTTATTTGGATATTGTTCGTGAAATTAGAAATGAAGTTGATGTCCCGGTTGCAGTATATCAAGTCAGTGGTGAATACGCCATGCTAAAAGCTGCAGCTGAAAAAGGATGGTTGGATCATGATGCGGTAATGATGGAACAATTGGTTGCCATCAAAAGAGCTGGTGCCAATATCATTGCGAGCTACTTTGCAAAGGATGCTGTTCGATTGATGGGCTAACTATTTCATTTATCATTCCGAAGGGAATAAACCCTTTACGCATGAAATTTTATATTTTTATACTAATTGGTTTATTCTTCTACAAGACCCATTCTCAAAAGGCTTCACTAGAGATTGACAACTCCGTTCTCGATTTGGAACTCAGTTATGCAAATCCTTCCGAAGTAAAGCTAGATTCTGCTTATATTCATTCGAAAGTAGATTCCATTATTCATCGTGGAATCGAAAATAAAGCATTCCCTGGAGCTCAAATTCTAGTTGCTAAAAATTCAAAAATCATCTTTCATAAAGCTTACGGATTTCATACCTATAACAACAGTCAACCTGTCGCTTTAAATGACATTTATGATTTGGCGTCCGTTACTAAAATTACAGGTCCCTTACCGGCACTAATGAAATTAGTAGATGAAGGTAAATTAGATTTAGACAAACCTTTTAGCGCCTATTGGAAGCCTTGGCGGAAAGTAAAGGATAAGAAAGACTTGACTTTAAGAGAAATTTTGGCTCATCAGGCTGGATTGACTCCGTACATCGTTTTTCTTAATGAGGTACTTAGAAGAAATGGAAAAGTTAAAAGGCGGTTTGTTCGAACATCGACCTCAGCCAGATTCGGAAAGCAAGCCTATGACGGACTATTCATCAAAAATAGCTTCAAACGTAAAATGCACCGGATGATTAGTCGGTCAAAAGTATCTGAAGAAAAAAAATACCGGTATTCAGGACTAACATTCCTGATTTTTCCTCAACTCATCGAACAATTGACGGGTCAATCCTATGAAAATTACTTGGAACAGCACTTTTATAAACCGCTTGGCGCTAGCACCATGGGATTTCAGCCAAAAACTAAAGGATATTCTAATCAAATAGTTCCAACAGAACAAGACACTCTGTTTCGTAACTCACTTATCCAAGGTTGGGTGCACGATGAGAATGCTTCTTTATTAGGCGGAGTTTCGGGCAATGCAGGCTTGTTTGCTACAGCTACCGATTTAGCTAAGTTGTTGCAAATGTATATGCAATATGGGTTTTACAATGGTAAAAGATATATTTCCAATGCTACGATGAAAGCGTTTATAGAAGTACAGTATCCAGAAAACGAAAATCGAAGAGGATTGGGGTTTGACAAACCACTACTGGGTAATGATACTTTAAGTGTCAAAGAGGCTTACCCTTCCAAGATGGTCAGTCCCGAAAGCTTTGGACATTCAGGTTTTACAGGAACTTTCGTTTGGGTTGATCCGAAAAACCAAATGGTATATATTTTTCTGTCAAACCGTGTAAACCCTACAAGAGAGCATCGTAATTTGTATGAACTTAAGATTCGGGAATCAGTGCAGCAAGTTTTTTATTCCACCAGCTTACCACTAGATTGAATCCACTCGAGTACTTATTAAATTGGTATCTTCGTAATTAAAACCACCATACATGGGCCTGTTGATTTTTTACGCTGTAATTTCCATTTTCTTTTCATTTCTCTGCTCCATTTTGGAAGCTGTTTTGTTGAGTGTAAATCCAACCTTTATAAATCTCAAGAAGAAAGAAGGAAAAGCTTACGCCGCGACTTTAGAAGAACTTAAAAAAGATGTGGATAAACCCCTTATCGCCATTCTTACCCTAAATACGATTGCACATACGGTTGGTGCAATTCTAGTTGGTGTTCAAGCTAAAGCGGCCTATGCTGAAATATATGGAAATACCACCCGCTCCATTTTAGGTGTAGAATTTACGGAAGACTTGATGGTTGGGGTTGTTTCTACGATTATGACCATCTTGATTTTAGTTGCCTCAGAGATTATTCCAAAAACCATTGGAGCGACCTACTGGAAGCAACTTTCCAACTTTAGCGCCAAAACTTTGCGCATTATGGTATTGGCATTAAAATATACCGGTTTGCTTTGGGTACTGCAGCTTTTTACAAAATTGGTAGGGGGTAAAGGTCACCATGGAAGCGCACTTAGTCGGGAAGATTTCACCGCGATGGCCGATATTGCTCATGAAGATGGTGTTTTCGAAAAATCTGAATCCACCATTATCAAAAATTTATTACGATTTGATGAAGTTTTGGTGAAAGATGTAATGACCCCAAGGGCCGTCGTTAAAATGGCATCTGAAGACCAGAGCATTCAAGAATTCTTTGCCGAGAATCCTAAAGTCCGTTTTTCAAGGATTCCTGTTTACAGCCAGAAAGAAGATCATATTACCGGTTTCGTGCTTAAAAACAATGTTTTAGAGGAAATCATAAATGGTAATGGAGAAGTTTCCTTGTCTGAGATTCGCAGAGATATCTTGATTACTCAACGAAATACACCCATTCCCGAGCTATTTGAGACCTTTATTCGCAAAAGAGTACATATGGCGCTAGTAGTTGATGAATACGGCTCTGTAAGCGGCCTGGTTACGATGGAGGACATCATAGAAACCTTACTTGGCTTAGAAATCATGGACGAAAGCGACAATGTAGCTGATTTACAGGAACTGGCCCGTAAGAATTGGGAAACTAGAGCAAAGAAATCGGGATTAATAGAAAAAGAAGAATAAATCCATGGAAACCGCCTATATATCTACTCCTTTGGGAATTGCAAAATTAGAAGGCGACACAGATGGACTTTCAGCTATATCAGTTTTAGATACAGAAGAGACACTTACCGATGTGATTCCGGAAGTGCTTGAAGATGCCGTTTACCAATTGAACGAATATTTTGAAGGGCAACGCGAAAATTTCAATCTTCAACTGAAACCTCAAGGAACTCCTTTTCAACAGGGAGTTTGGAAAGAACTTCTCAATATTCCCTATGGGAAAACCATGTCTTATTTAGAACTTTCCAAAAAACTTGGTGATGTAAAGGCAATACGTGCCGTTGCCGCCGCAAATGGAAAGAATCCGCTATGGATTATTGTGCCCTGTCATCGTGTAATTGGAAGTGATGGTTCGCTAACGGGATATGCTGGCGGATTACATCGTAAAAAGTGGCTTTTAGCACATGAAAATCCTGTGAAGCAAGGTTCTTTATTTTGATAATTACCGACTGATAAGTCTTTTTACAAATTAAAAAAGCTTCTCACTCCTTTAGATATATAGCTTTATAAAAAAGGTATGCATGCACTATTTAAGTCAAAACAAACTTGTAAGTCAGTTCTTTCTTTTTAAGTAGGAAATTACATTATTATTTATTTCTCCGGTTTTACTTTGTATATTTAATGGTCAAACTAGCACCAAAACATGCTTACAAGAATCAATTTAGAACATATTCTTTTTCTCGATATCGAAACTGTTCCTGAAACAGAATCTTTCGATGAACTTGATGACGAGAAAAAAGCACTTTGGGAGCAAAAGTCAAAGTACCAACGTAAAGATGAATTTACTCCAGAGGAGTTCTATGAAAGAGCAGGTATTTGGGCTGAATTCGGTAAGATTATATGTATATCGGTTGGGTATTTCAACTTTAAAGGAGACATACGCACCTTCAGAACCACCACTTTTCATGGCGATGAGGTAAAGCTCCTAAAAGAGTTCAAAAACTTACTGATTACCCATTTCAGTAGCACAAAACACCTATTATGTGGCCATAATGCCAAGGAGTTTGATTTCCCTTATATCGCAAGGCGGATGATTATACATGACATGGAACTTCCCTATAAACTGAATCTTTTTGGTAAAAAACCATGGGAAATTCCACATTTAGATACCATGGAACTTTGGAAATTCGGCGATTACAAGCATTTTACTTCCCTCAAATTACTGGCGAATATTTTAGGCATACCTTCTCCTAAAGAAGATATCGACGGCAGCATGGTAAGGGAAGTGTACTATGAAGAAAAGGATCTTGATAGGATTATTACCTACTGCGAACTAGACGTGGTTACCACAGCACAGGTTTTTCTTAGACTTAGGGGAGATGACTTATTAGTGGCTACTGAATTAAAGAAGGTTTAACATCGAGGAATCTATGTAAGAAATACTTCTTTGCTATATTTGCCCCCTTAAAATTTAGCTATGACAAAGTACTCCCTGTTCGCCGCTCTATTACTCCTTATTATTTCTTGTAATGACGATAAAAAAGTAGAACAAATTGATTTTACAGCACAAAATGAAGAAGAAATTCTAAAATACATCGCTGATAATAATCTAACCGCCCAAAAAAGTAGTACCGGCTTACATTATGTTATCGAAGAGTTAGGCACGGGCCAACAGCCCAGTGAAAACTCAGACGTAACCGTTGCCTATAAAGGCTTCTACTTGAATAAATCTGTGTTTGACGAAAGTGATTCCGAAGGCATCTCGTTTAACTTGCAGCAAGTCATTAAAGGCTGGACTGAAGGTATTACCTATTTCAAAGAAGGAGGTAACGGCATCCTTTTGGTTCCCTCTCATTTAGGTTATGGTAGTTTTGATACTAGAGGAATTCCTGGGGGTTCAGTTCTTGTCTTTGAGGTAAGCTTGATTTCTGTAAACTAGAATTACGGCCAAAAATGCTATCCATTGTATTTTAATTGAATATACACTGGAAAGTGATCGCTATAGCCCCCAATGTATTTTCGGCCAGCATACGTTCTATAGGGTGTGCCCTTAAACTTCCCTTTGAACTCGGTTAAAAAGGCTTCATCAAAAATATTAGCATGAGCAAAACTGTGCGTGCCTTTTTCATAATTCAATAAATTATGAGAGACCATGATTTGGTCAAACAACATCCAAGTCTGTTTATAATTCGCACTACCGCGTTCAGGGCTGAGTAACTTTTCCATAGGGTTGTATAAATGATCACACTCCATAAGCGATTGTATACTTTCTGAATCAGGGCCATCATTAAAGTCACCCATTACGATATAATTGGGGCTTTCAACCTTAGCCTCTATCTTCGCCATATATTCCTTTATGGTTTCGGCTGCTTTAACTCTTTTGGAACTAGTTTCGTCCTGACCATCTCTTCGAGAGGGCCAATGATTAACAAAAATGTGTACTTCTTCCTTATTTAGTTTCCCCTTTACATATAAAATATCTCGAGTGGTATCTCTTCTTCCGTCCTTTTCGAAAATCATCAAAGTAATAGGCTCTGAATACAGTACTTCGAAATTTGATTTTTGATAAATAAGTGCGGTATCGATACCTCTCTCATCTGGAGAATCATAATGCACATATCCATAGTCAATATCGCGAAGGGGTTCTGCACCAATTAAATCTTCGATTACTTTCTCATTTTCAACCTCTGCAATTCCCAATAATACTGGAGGGTTTTTAGTAGATGTGTCTCCAATTTCAGAAATAGTCTTGGCCAATTTGTACAGTTTACGCTTATAGCGTTTCATTGACCATTTCTTGAAACCTGTAGGTGTGAAGTCGTCGTCCAAAGTATTTGGATCGTCGTTGGTGTCAAACAGATTTTCTAGGTTATAGAAACCTATTGTGAAAATGTTCTTTCCCTTTTTCTTCTTAAAGAATGAGAAAATCATGGTTTTTATCGTTGGGGAATCAAATTTACAAAAATCGTTACCTAGATTTGCACTTTAAACTAGGTTTATGCTGGAAAAGAAGTCGATAGATTATGAGAGGGCGGTACTTATTGGTATCATGAACCGCGAACAGAATGAGGAAAAGGTTACCGAGTATCTTGACGAGCTTGAGTTCTTAACCTATACTGCAGGAGGTGAGGTATACAAACGCTTCGTTCAACGTATGGATGTGCCCAACCCAAAAACCTTAATTGGTAGTGGTAAGATGCTAGAGGTAGAAGCCTATGTTGAAGAACATGAAATTGGTTCTGTAATCTTCGATGATGAACTTACACCCGCACAACAACGTAATATTGAAAAACAATTACGCTGTAAGATCATCGATCGCACGAGCCTTATTCTTGACATTTTCGCGCAACGGGCACAAACAAGTTATGCTCGTACACAGGTTGAGTTGGCACAATATGAATATCTGCTTCCAAGATTAACCGGACTATGGACACATCTTGAACGTCAAAAAGGGGGTATTGGAATGCGTGGCCCTGGTGAAACGGAAATTGAAACAGACAGACGTATTGTTCGTGATCGCATTTCCCTACTGAAAAAGAAATTGACCAAAATCGATCGCCAAATGGAAACCCAGCGAGGTAATCGCGGTGCCTTAGTACGGGTTGCGCTTGTAGGCTATACAAATGTTGGTAAATCGACACTAATGAATGTGGTAAGTAAAAGTAAGGTGTTTGCAGAGAACAAGCTGTTTGCAACCCTAGATACGACAGTTCGTAAAGTCGTATTGGGCAACCTTCCATTTCTTCTAAGTGATACTGTGGGTTTTATTCGCAAGCTTCCCACACAACTCGTGGAGAGTTTCAAAAGCACCTTAGACGAAGTTCGTGAAGCCGACTTGCTATTGCATGTAGTCGATATATCACATCCGCAATTTGAAGAGCATATAGAATCAGTGAACAAAATTTTGGCTGAGATCAAAAGCTCTGATAAAAAAAGCATTATGGTCTTTAATAAGATAGATCAATACGAATATGAGACCATTGATGAAGATGATCTTGTGACTGAAAAAACCAACAAACACTTCACCATCGAAGAGTGGAAACAAACTTGGATGCAAAAAGTTGGTGATCGTGCTTTGTTCATTTCCGCTTTAAACAAAGAGAACCTCGATGAGTTTCGAAAAAGAGTCTATAATGAGGTACGCGATATTCACGTAACTCGTTTTCCTTATAACAACTTCCTCTACCCTGAAAATTTAGATGAGTATCAGTAGGGCAAAACTTCGCTGATGGCGAGGTCGGGCTTTTCACTATATTTTTTAGACAGTAAAAGTCTAAAAAAGATGTCACTGTAATACCTTTTGCAAAAAACATTCCTTCATTTTCCTACATAAAAGTGCAGTTCATCGAAGAAACAAAACCTCTTATATTTTTCACAACATTGCAGCATAACTTCACAACAATAATTTAGTAGAATCACAAAACCAATATACCTTTACTTTGTAATTAAGTAATAGCACTAATCCCAAATCAATACTTTTAATCTAAAAGCTTAATAAATACCAAACCAAGCTTACCCAAACCTACTTGATAAAAACGCCCTCCATTCTGGAGGGCTTTTTTATTGGAAATATTTCATTAATCATATCATTAATAAATAGCATTTTTAAAACCCTTAAGTGCTCTTCATCGAATAAGAAAAACCATTCATCCGACACACAACATTGTGGCCTTAGTTCACAACATTAATTTAGCAGAATCACAAAACCAATATATCTTTACATTGTAATTAAGTGATAGTATTGACCCCAAATCATCCCTTGAACTTAACCGAAATCTGAAAGCTTAAACTGATTTTAATCGGAACTCAAATTTTACGATAAACCTACTTAGTAAAAAAAGCCCTGAATTACTTCAGGGTTTTTTTATTGGTTATCAGCTACTTCATATTTGTCTTCTATATAATTTGAATGTATTTCATCGATCAAACCACACGTTTTAACGCAATTCACAACAGCTATTGATTCATTCACAACAAAAATTTATGGGTGCGCCAGATGAAATTTACATTCGTCATGTATTTGAGATTTAGTGTAATGTCCCAATGAAACTAATCTTAGCCGAAAATTCTAATTATTTGGATTACGCTCAAGTGCAAACTTGACGTAAAATTTGATTTTATTGACTGTAACAACCAAATTTACGAATCCTACTTAACTAAAAACGCCTCGACAATGTCGAGGCGTTTTACTTTTTAAACTAGTTTTCTATCTACAAAGAATAGTTCAAGCCGAATAACCAGTAGCTCTGTACAGGATTATCTACATTACCAAATGTCGGTGTCGGTGTTAAACTTTGACCGAGTGCATTTGCCAAAGCTTCTTGTTTGTTATTTCTTAGACCAAACTCGAAACCGAGTCCGATTCCTTTCCAAAGTGTATATCCAAAAGAGTTGATCCATGTCCAGTTAGATAAATCACCGCTGCTGTAACTTTGAAAAGTCGAGAAGTTTGTTTTAAAATTAACTGCTCCTATTTGTCTCGTATAATCAACAACAATTTTTGCTCCTAATGAAGATTCAAATACAGCATCGTTATCAGAAAATACAAAGTTGTAGTTTAAGGGATGGATTACAACGACCATATTTTCAATCGGCAGCCAAGTGGCACCAACACCAAAATCAAGATAGCCGGGATTGTTGAAATTATTGATAATAGAAGTTCTGTATTCCGCCAAAGCAGAAACAGCAAACTTTTTACTCAAGTTATACCCAAAAAGTGAGGTGAGGTTAAACACATCAGTAGTACCGTTGAAACTGTCATCATCGGTATCAATATCCTTATTATCTATTTTCACCCAATTCAGGTTGACATTTAAGCCATTATTCCAGAAGTATTTTTCCTGTTTTAAGTTCGCAAAACCATTTACAGTAACTCCAATATTTCCTGAAGAGTTATTTGGAGTTCCTTGTCCATACCAATTTTTAGAACCTGCAAGGTTCGCTCCAAGGGTTCCGAACATTCCTTTTCTCCAGCCGGGCAATCCATCAATTTCACCTTGAATGGCATCGATTCTTCCTTGAATGGCAGCAATAGAATCTGCTTTTGGGCCTAACATCGCTTTTAGCTCATCTGCTTTTTGCATATCATCTTGGGCATAGGTAAAAGCCCCAATCAATATTGTTAATGCAACAAAAAGTACTTTTTTCATAATGTTTAAGTGTTTAAGTGTTGTTATGAGTGACAAATGTAAGAATTGTTACCATAAAATAAATAAGAAGGAAATTATTTCTTCTTGAAAAGCGGTACTGAAGAACAAGCTTCACCGTACATAACGCTCTTAGCAACTGTCTGTATTTTTGCTGTAGCCCATATATAAGCGTTAGGTGGAACCGGCTTATTACTGCATCCTTTAATGATTACAGGCTTGTCTTGAAAAGGAGTGACATCTATTTTTTCTATTGCTAACTGGTACAGTGAGGTTTCTAATTGTTCAAGATTGCCGGCTACCACCTTTTTTGTGTAAGGTTGCAATTTCGAAGCTATCAACATATTCGCCCAACCGGGAATAATAGCATCCGTAGAGCAGGTTAGTGCAACAAAAGCGTCTTGGTATTTACTCCAATCGTGTTCAGAAACATGATCCCTAAATTCCTTTTCCTTTAGTATAAAACCTTCATACAGCCAGTCTTTGACATCTAAAACCGCACGTTCTCCTTCGGTATAGTAATCCTCTAAATCGAAAGTGATGAGTTTGCTTTGCGCAACTCTGTTTATGATTTCGTCTGGCATGATGTATTCTTAAAAAACATTTGAGTCTGCCCTTCGACTGCGCTCAGGGTGGCAAAACAAGGTTAAAGTAACCCAAGTTCTAGTTTGGCTTCTTCACTCATTAAGTCTTGCGTCCATGGCGGGTCAAAAGTAATTTCTACCTCAGCGTCTTTTACCATATCTAAGGATTTCACTTTCTCTTCAACCTCAACAGGAAGTGTTTCTGCCACCGGACAATTAGGAGAAGTTAGTGTCATTAGTATTTTAACGTCATTTTCTTCATTGACCAAAACGTCATATATCAATCCTAATTCGTAAATATCAACAGGAATCTCGGGGTCGTAAATTGTCTTGATAACACCTACTATCTTATCCCCAAGTTCTTGGGTATCTATTGTTGTCTCTTCGCTCATATTACTCTTAATTTAACTGTGTTTGATAGGCCACAGCATACAATTTTAATTGTTTTATCATGCTCACCAAGCCATTGGCTCTTGTGGGTGATAAATGTTCTTTCAATCCGATTTCATCAATAAAATCAGTATTTGCCTCAATAATATCCGCGGGCTTTTGATTACTAAATGCTCGTATTAAAATGGCTATGATTCCCTTGGTAATTATAGCATCACTATCCGCAGTGAAAACTAATTTATTATCTTCTAACTCCGCATGCACCCAAACCTTACTTTGACAACCTTTTATGATATTATCATCGGTCTTGTATTGCTCGTTGATTAGCGGAAGTGATTTCCCCAAGTCAATCATGTATTCGTAGCGCTGCATCCAATCTTCGAACATGGCAAATTCATCTACGATTTCTTCCTGAATATCTTGTATCTGCATATGACCATCTTAATCTCCAAAAAAAGAGATAAATTATTGTGCAAAAATACGATAAGAATATCGGCTATTCAACAGTTTCCGACAATGCGAGTATTTGACTGATTAATGGTTCAAATAATTCGGGAACATTACTATAATCTATCTTGAACACCATATCTTTTGAGTCGTCAATTCCTTTAATCGTCAAAGTCGATCCAATAGCAGCATCTATACTCAGTTTTTCAGAATCAAAACTTTCAGTCTGGGCTGGAAGAGCTTGACAGCGTTTTAAAAGGGCTTCCCATTCATCTTTTGGCATTTCAACTTCGGTTCTATTTTCGGAAGACCTGTTTTCAAGAACCGAAATTTTTTGTTTACTCAATTCAATATCCTTGTATAACCCCCTAGAAGAAGCCAGATAGGTTATCTTAATCTCATTTGGAACTTGTTGCGCCGAACATCCTGAGATTATCATTAAAACCAGTATACCTAGATAATATTTGCTTTTCATCATAAGCCAAAGTAAAAAAAAGACACCTTAATAGGTGTCTTTTTATGATTATATTATGGTAATAATACGGTTAGCTGCCTAAAAAACTTGCTCTAGCTCCACCTGGCGCAAAAATAGCTCGCATTCTAGATTTCTGCCCTTCTGAGAACATATACATACAAGCATCGTCAACATAATCCATATAATTCATTGTCATATCATTCGAACGACAGTTAACTGTTGGATATGAAGGACAACCATAGTTAGGTGCATCAGAGCTAGGTGTATCTGCAACAAAGTCGTCACGCTTACATCTACCATCTCCCCAAATATGTCTCAGATTGGCCCAATGTCCTACTTCATGAGTCATAGTTCTACCACCATTAAATGGTGCTGAAACAAACCCTGTAGTGCCAAAAAACTGAGGTGAAACTACTACGCCATCTGTCGAAGCGCTGCCTCCAGGAAACTGAGCATAACCTAAAATTCCTCCACCAATATTACAAACCCACATATTCAAATGTGTTGCAGGAGATACTACATCAGAACCTCCGTTTGCCGAAGATTTCATGGCGTCATTGGTTCCCCAAGAAGTTCGAGAAGAAGAAACACGGATTACTTGGTCAAGAGTAAAATTAAAGTCAGAATCAGCAACACGACCTGCGAATTCAGAAGGTACTTGATTTACATCACCATTCGTTGCGTTGAAATCTTTATTCAAGACGGCTATCTGAGAATTAATTTGTGCATCACTTATGTTTTCGTTGCTATTGCTATAAATAACATGAACCACTACAGGAATATTTATTACTCCTAAACCGTCATCGACTGGGTCTCCGCCGCCGTCTCCGTCACCACCACCACCTCCATTACCATTTCCGTTACCATTACCTGGCTTGTCTGGTTTTTTAGATGCAATAAATTTTCTTGCATGTTTTTCAATGTCATACATTCTTTTTTCAAGACCCTTATTAGCCTTAAGGTTCTTATTCAGCACACGCATTGTTGCACAATCTTTGCTATTATTCCCTTTCGAGGAAAGGTCATTCTCCACTTCGTCTGTATAAACATAAAAATCACTCATGTCTACCTGAACTTCTTGAGCCAAAATTTCGTTTTGTGGGTCAGTTGTGTCTTGTTCGCAGGATACCAACACCAGTGTCGATACTGCTAAACTAAAAAGTACTTTTTTCATTTAAAAGGGGTTTTTTTAAGTTAATGTGATGCGAATATATAATTTTTTAACAAATCATTAAGTAATTGTTAATTTATTTGTTAAATCCCCAAATAAACGACAATGTAATTCGTCGATGCAACCTAACATTATGTAGGGTAATGCTTACCAAAAAGTTATAAACAATTCAAGAGGTAATTAAAAAGAAAAGCGGAACAATGTCAGAGCAACATGTTTTTTGCTCTATTGACTCCCTCTACCAAAACATCAACTTCTTCTTTGGTATTATAGAAACAGAAGCTTGCACGAACCGTTCCAGGAATTTTGAAGAAGTCCATAATAGGTTGGGCGCAGTGATGACCTGTTCTAACTGCAATTCCTAATTTATCTAAAATAGAACCAATATCATACGGATGAACTCCTTCAATATTAAAAGATATCACAGAGGTTTTATCCTTTGCCGTTCCGTAGATTTTCAACTTGTCTATTTCGAGTAATTTTTGGGTAGCGTATTCTAAAAGCTCGTGCTCATACTTTGCTATATCATTGAATCCGATGGAATTCATATAATCTAACGCAGCTCCAAAAGCAATACCTCCACAGATATTAGGCGTACCCGCTTCAAATTTATGCGGCAAATCTGCATAGGTCGTTTTTTCAAAAGTTACCTCAGCAATCATTTCTCCGCCACCTTGATAAGGAGGTAATTTGTTCAGCCATTCTTCTTTGCCGTAAAGCATTCCAGCTCCCGTTGGTCCGCAAACTTTGTGCGCTGAAATCGTATAAAAATCAACATCTAACTTCTGTACATCAGCTACGATATGAGGTGCTGCTTGTGCGCCATCAACTAAAACGGCAGCACCAACTTTATGTGCCTTCTCAATGATTTTCTCTATGGGATTTATTGTTCCTAATGCATTTGAAATATGATTGCAGAAAACAAGTTTCGTTTTGATAGATAGGAGTTTGTCATATTCATCCATCAACAATTCACCCTCTTGATTCATGGGAATCACTTTCAATACCCCTCCCGTACGTTCACAAAGCATCTGCCAGGGAACGATATTGGAGTGATGTTCCATCGCCGAAACTAAAATCTCATCTCCTTTTTTAATAAGAGAAGAAAACCCGTTTGCTACAATATTGATGCTGTGCGTTGTACCAGATGTGAAAATGATTTCATGGGCTTTGGAAGCATTAAAATGTTTCTGAATTTTTATCCGAGCCTCTTCGTATTTGTCAGTTGCTTCTTGAGACAAAGCATGCACTCCTCTATGGATGTTTGCGTTGTAATTTTGATAGTAATCAGCTATAACATCAATCACTTGTTGCGGAGTTTGGGAAGTAGCAGCGTTGTCTAGATAAACCAGAGGTTTTCCATTTACCTCGCGATTTAGAATAGGGAAATCTTTACGGATTTTCTGTACGTCGAACATAGCAATAGTATTGATTTACAAAGATACCTACTATGTTGTAAAAAGCAGAACAACTGCCTTCGAATTCCTTAGAAAATCACGTACCCAACAGAAAATTGAAGTGCGACGTTAAAACTTCTATCTTCTCGAAAAAAGCTAAGGTTTTTAAGCCCTTGATAATATCTCAATTGGAAGTTAAACTTATCAATTGGTGAAAATGTAAGCCCTAGGTTAGCTCCGTAATCAGGTACAAACCTTCCGGGAGTTGTTTGGTTAAAAGCATCTAGATTATCAGGGTTTTCTTTAACTTTAGAAGCAGTGTTTAGCAAAAAACTTATCTGTGGGCCAAAATCCAACCCAAAACGATCTGTAAAATTAAACCTAAAGTTTACTGGTACTGCTAAAAAGTTAGCTCTGTTTACTGACCTGAAAGAACCAGACCCGCTAAAAGGATCAGGATCAAAGTTTGTAAACTCGTTAGTCGAAAGACTAAACGTGCTCCCTATTGAAAAATAAAGTAATTCTGGGTGAAGCGAAAAACGTTCCGATAGTGGAATATTTACGAAGCCTCCTAAATGATAAGCCAACCTAGGATTGATAGATTCGGGCACATCTCCGGTAACTGTGGATAAATTCAATCCGGCTTTAGCTCCAAAGCTAAAATCTTGAGAATGTAATTGGATTGTTATTGTTGAAAAAAATAGGAGTAGAAAGAAACGTTTCATATAATTAAGTAACAAATTAGACCACCTAAAAAACGTGAAATTAAAATCTTTATTACAAATCGAAACCCATATTTACCCCAAGTTTCTTAGCAATCAACTTATTGATTCTTGATTTCAATTCAGGAATACGTACACTCTCTAAAACGTTGTTGGCGAAGGCGTACATCAATAAGGCGCGAGCCTCTTTTTCAGGAATTCCTCGAGATTGCAAATAAAACATAGCATCTTCGTCTAACTGCCCAATAGTACAACCGTGTGAACATTTGACATCATCAGCAAAAATCTCTAGTTGCGGTTTTGTATTGATGGTAGCCTTGTCACTTATTAGAATGTTGTTGTTCTGCTGAAAGGCGTTTGTTTTCTGAGCAATTTTATCAACGATGATCTTCCCGTTGAAAACACCTGTAGAATTTTCACCGTAAATACCTTTATAATCTTGGTGGCTTTCACAGTTAGGCTCTATATGATGTACTAAAGTGTGATGGTCAACGTGTTGTTTTTCTCCTAAAATAGTAACTCCCTTCATTGTGGAGTCCATATACTCACCATTCTGATAGAAGTTCAGGTTATTTCGTGTTAGCTTTCCTCCGAAAGAAAAGGTATGCACATTTACAAAACTCTTACTCTTTTGATTGATATAGGTGTTATCAATTAATGAAGCAGTTGCCGAATCATTCTGCACTTTGTAATAATCAATATTCGCGCTTTTAGCAGCAAATATTTCTGTAACACAATTGGTCAGCACTTCATTCGTTGTTAGACTTTGATGACGCTCAATAACTTGTAGCTCAGCATTTTCTTCAACAACAATTAGATTTCTTGGCTGTAACATCAAAGAAGCTTCATTGCCTGTTGCAAAATGAATAATCTCAACAGGTTTTTTCGGCATTTGCCCTTTCGGGATATAGATATAAGCACCCTCTCTGCTAAAGGCGGTATTCAAGGTAGTTAAAGACTCATCTTTCGAGGCCACTTTATTGAAATATACATCTATTATCTGCTTATACATAGGCTTTGTCAAAGCAGAGCTCATCAAACAAATGTCAACTCCATCATGCGTAGTCTCAGATAAATGAGAGCTAAAAACGCCATCTACAAAAACGATTTTATAGGTGTCAATATCATGGATGAAATATTTCTTGACATCCTTATAATCAAGCGCATTATCCTGTTTTGGGAAAATACTAAAATCAATCTTCTGAAGACTATTCAATGAAGTATACTTCCAAGCCTCGTCCTTTTTTGATGGAAAACCTTTCGTTTCGAAATTCTTCATCGCTTCAGTACGAACATCATGAACTGGGTGTTCAATGTCGACGTTATTCTCAAACGCCATAAAGGATGAAACTAACTTATCTTTTAAATCCATGTTTTCATTAAGTATTAGAGTATTAAGTAATGAGTACTTTGTACTATCTACTTTTTACTTTGTACTACTTTTAAACTACCGCCTCATTTTTAATCCAATCGTATCCTTTTGCTTCCAGCTCTAACGCCAATTCTTTGCCTCCAGATTTGACAATCTTTCCGTTATGCAATACATGTACAAAATCAGGAACGATATATTCTAATAAACGTTGGTAATGGGTAATTACAATTACCGCGTTGTCCTTACTTTTTAATTTGTTGACACCATTTGCAACTATACGAAGTGCGTCAATATCCAAACCAGAATCAGTCTCATCTAAGATGGCTAATTTGGGTTCAAGCATTGCCATTTGAAAGATTTCGTTTCGTTTTTTCTCTCCTCCAGAAAAACCTTCGTTCAATGAACGGGATAAAAACTTTCGGTCAATTTCCAACATTTCAGATTTTTCGCGAATCATCTTTAACATCTGGTTCGCAGGCATATCTTCTAAACCTTTTGCCTTACGTGATTCGTTGATAGCAGTTTTCATAAAGTTAGTAACCGAAACACCAGGAATCTCCACTGGATATTGAAATGACAAGAAAACCCCTTTATGTGCTCTATCTTCAGGAGCATCATCTTCCAAATCTTCTCCATCTAAAACAACATTTCCTTTGGTCACTTCAAATTCTTCTTTTCCGGCAATGACAGAAGCCAAGGTACTTTTACCCGAACCATTGGGACCCATAATCGCATGGACTTCACCAGCATTTACCTCAAGGTTGATTCCTCTTAATATTTCCTTGTCCTCTACACTTGCATGTAAATCATTAATCTTAAGCATACTTTTTATTTTAAATATTCGGGTGCCTTCGGCATTTTATTAAAATCTTCTTTTTGGTGTTGTAAATAGACTTTCGCGTTTTTTTCCTGCGCAAAAGCTTCAAACGCGTCCATGCTTTTTAGAGTTTGATCTACATCAAAATTGAAAATTGGAACTCTCTTGTGTTCCCTGTTTTCGTATAAATGGTACAAATCTCCCGTTAATAAAAGCGGTCCGTGTTCAGGCAAGTCTACGAACAACACTTGATGTCCAGGAGTATGGCCTGGCATTGATTTGATAATGACGCTTCCATCGCCAAAAACATCAAAATCTCCATTTAGCTTTTTGACATTAGTAAGCTCCGAAATGGCATCATATAAACCGGCATTTTCGCCATTTTTTATTTCATCACTTGTAATCATAGTATGTTCAGCTTCTTGAACTAACCATTTAGCGTTTTTCAAAACATTAGCATGTCCACTATGGTCAAAATGGGTGTGTGATAAAGCGATATATTTAAAATCATCTGGAGTCATTCCAATAGATTTTAGCTGATTCACTAAAGAGTCTTTTCGTGAAATAGTAAAAGCCCCACCAGGAGGTGTAACGGGTTCTGGTGATGCGATAAGTCCTTCCGGTAATCCAGCATCCCACATTAAGTTTCCATCCGGATGACTGATGACATAAAAAGCATCGGCAAATTCCTTTGTCTGACCTTGATAGGTAGTATCTTGTGAAAACAATTCTAGATTGTTGACCATTACGGTACCCCCATCAAAAGTGTAAAGTTTTACTTCTGGTTTTTTAACCTCCTCTGAAGTTTCAGTACTCTCTTTTTTATTTTGTTTACAGGCGACTATTGAAAGTGCCAGAAAGAAAAATAATAACTTTTTCATTTTCAATTTTTCATTTTCAATTAACCTACTGAACCCTCTAAACTTATTTCAAGAAGTTTCTGCGCTTCAACTGCGAACTCCATCGGAAGTTTATTCAAGACTTCTTTGCTGAATCCGTTCACGATTAGAGCAATTGCTTTTTCAGTATCGATTCCTCGCTGGTTACAATAGAAAATCTGGTCTTCCCCAATTTTACTAGTTGTTGCCTCGTGTTCTATTTGAGCCGATTTGTTTTTCGCTTCGATATACGGAAAAGTATGCGCTCCACATTCATTACCCATCAAAAGAGAATCACATTGCGAAAAGTTTCGGGCATTTTCTGCTCTGGATCCAATTTGAACCAATCCTCTATAACTATTCTGAGATTTTCCTGCAGATATTCCTTTGGAAATAATGGTACTCCTCGTATTCTTTCCTAAATGGACCATTTTAGTTCCAGTATCCGCTTGTTGGAAATTATTCGTTACCGCTATAGAATAAAACTCTCCTACTGAGTTGTTTCCTTTAAGGATACAGGAAGGATATTTCCAAGTTACTGCTGAACCCGTTTCAACTTGCGTCCAAGATATTTTAGCGTTTTTCTCACAGATACCTCTTTTAGTAACGAAGTTGTACACTCCACCTTTTCCTTCTGCATTACCGGGATACCAATTTTGTACCGTTGAGTATTTTATTTCAGCATCATCCAATGCAATAAGTTCAACAACGGCCGCGTGTAGTTGATTTTCATCTCGAGACGGTGCAGTGCATCCTTCCAAATAACTTACATAACTGCTCTCATCAGCAATTACCAATGTTCGCTCGAACTGACCCGTACCGCCTTCATTGATTCTAAAATAAGTTGACAATTCCATAGGACATCTTACTCCTTTCGGAATATAACAGAAAGAACCGTCAGTAAATACAGCCGAATTCAGCGCCGCGTAAAAGTTATCCGTTTTTGGAACAACCGTACCCATATATTTTTTTACCAACTCAGGATGCTCTTGAATCGCTTCCGAAATTGGCATAAAGATTATTCCTTTTTCTGCTAAAGTCTTTTTGAACGTTGTAGCTACAGAAACAGAATCTACTACAATATCAACAGCGACATTTTGGAGTTTCTTTTGCTCATCAACTGAAATCCCCAGTTTGCGATACATCTCTAATAAATCTGGATCTACATCTTCCAATGATTTATTAGGGTCAGCTGCTTTGGGAGCTGAATAGTAACTTATGGCTTGAAAGTCTGGTTTTTCATAATGCACATTGGCCCATTCTGGTTCTTCCATCTTTTCCCAAATGCGAAAAGCTTCCAAGCGCCAATCAGTCATCCATTCAGGTTCGTCCTTCTTTTTTGAAATCGCACGAACAATGTCTTCATTCAATCCCTTTGGGAAAGTGTCTGACTCAATATCTGTATAGAAACCATACTCATATTCTTTGGTTTCTAGTTCTTTCTTTAATTCCTCTTCAGTATACGCCATTCTCTAGTGTGTCAAATTAAAGTGAAAAACTTTCGCCACAACCGCAAGTGCGCTGTGCATTAGGATTGTTAAATACGAACCCTTTTCCATTCAAACCGCCTGAATATTCCAGGACTGTTCCGACTAAATACAAAAAGCTTTTTTTATCAACGATAATACGAACATCGTTGTCTTCAAAAACCTTATCTGTTTCTCCTGTCTTATTATCAAAATCTAATTCGTAAGATAAGCCGCTACAGCCTCCACTTTTTACTCCTACCCGAACATAGTCAGTTGAAGCGTCAAAACCTTCTTCTGTCATCAAGTTGATGACTTTTTGTTTGGCTTTTTCTGATACTTGAATCATAATATTTTTGCTTACTACCAAAATTTATTTGGTATGATTCTAAATAGTTTACAAATATAGGCTATAAGTCTCTTTTTACAAGAGTTCCTAACATTATTATAACGTATGTTGAAATAGGAGTTTTCTATGAAGGAAATCGCAGAAAAGTGATCCTGAGGTTTTACAAATTAGCAATTGGCTCTAATACTTCACTCTGGATGACATTGAGCATAAATAAGGTGCTAAATTTGTTATTTAATCTTGATTATAACAGCATCTGATTTTCCTTTATTCTGTAGATTTGGAAAATCTTCACTCGAGGTTTCTCCTACCAAGACAATGCTTCCATCTTCGGTTTCCAAAGCATCAAAGCCAAAATCTAGACCAGTACCTCCAAATGTTTTTTGCCATTCTAAATTGCCATTCGAGTCTGTCTTTACAAGCCAAATATCATTTTCGCCAGCATTCGCATTCAAGTCATTGTTTGTGCTTTTGGAATTTCCAGCAATGATAAAACCGCCATCTTTACTCAGTGTCACACTTTGACTATCTTCAAATTCAGCACCACCGTAACTTTTATCCCAAACTTTTTTACCATTTGCATCAATCTTAATTAACCAAATGTCTGATGCGCCATTGTTTGAGGAAACATCTGTGTCAATACTAAAGGTATTTCCAGTGATGACATATCCTCCATCATCTGTTTTAGAAATATCTTGTGCTCTTTCTATACCAGTTCCTCCAAAAGAGCCTTCCCAAACTAAATTGCCCTTATCATCTACTTTCACTGCCCAGAAGTCATAACTGCCTCTGGAATTTTCAATATCAAAATCACTGCTTTCAGTAAATCCAGCCATTACATAACCTCCATCATCTGCCCTGACCACAGAATGAGCACGGTCGTTATTTGATCCGCCAAAATATCCTCTCCATTCCAGATTAGCCTTTGCATCTATTTTAGTGCCCCAAAACTCTCCTACGCCATGAGCTGTGAGTGAATTCCTTTTTTCAGTATTTCCATCTGCTCTTGCGGAAGTAATGTCTAAAAATCCAACAAAAAATAATCCCCCGTCTTCTGTTTCTAAAAGGTCATAGGAATGATCGTGACCTGAGAAGCCAAAGCTCTTTTCCCATTCGACGTTTCCTGCGGAATCTAGCTTTATAATCCAATTATCATGAAACCCCTTATTAACGCTTCCATCACCATCACTACTCATTGCGTAACCGGTTAGTGCAAATCCACCATCTTTGGTTTGCACCAAACTTTGTCCACGATCATCTTTGCTTCCGCCGTAGGTTTTACTCCATTGTAGATTTCCTGAAGCATCTAATTTTAAAAGCCAATAGTCGTTAACCGCAGTGGTTTTTCCATCCAAATCACCATCTGTACTATTTGAAAAACCTAAAACGGCATAACCTCCATCAGTAGTAGAAATAATAGCTCTAGCCGTATCTTCTTCTGTACCTCCAAAGCTTTGTATCCAATCTACTTCCCCTAAAAATGTTGTTTTCTGGATTTCTCCTGCTCCCTCAACATCTGAATCTTTAGTGCAGCCAAAGGCAAAAAATAAAATGAATATGCATATAACTTTCTTCAATCTTAATTTGATTTTCTAATAATAAACAAGCCTGAATCAATATCACTCACCACAATTTTCCCGCTTTCAAAATAAGGGTAAACACTCCAAACACCTGAAAATCGAGCATTGTTCGAATTAGGATAGGTATCGAAAAAACCAGACTCAATTATGGTTTTATTCGCTACTCCTGAAATATCTAAAACACGTACTCCTGCTGTATAATTTGCTAAAAAGTACTCATCTCCTTTTACATAACCATTATGATCAATTGCACTCGTGGTTCCTAAATAAGTAGTATGTAAAATTGGATTATCTAAATCTGAAAAATCAAAAAACAGCGTACGTGATTGAAACCCCTTCTCAACCTCATCCAATTCATCTCCTAAAATAAAATACCGCTGATCTTCGGTAAACCATCCTTGATGTGTATACTCTATATTGGGGTAGATTACACTAGAAATATTCTTAGGGTTTTCTTTATCAGTGACATCTGCAATTATAACAACATCTTCATTTGCCCCAATGTAAATCTCTTTACCCGTATAATCTGTATCGGGCCCATCATAGGTAACAACCTGTGCATCGTGAGAATATCCATTTTCAGCATATCCACCAGCAGGTATTGGATTTTTAGGGTCTTGAATATTAACAAAATGTGCTCCACCGCGAAAAGCATCGTCTCGAGCCGTTCCAACCACATATGCAAAACCCGTTTCTTCATTGATAACAATGTTATGAGCGTTTCCAAAAAATGCATACCTAGCATCAGCGTCGAATGTAGTGGGTGGATTGCTAACATTTCTCAATTTGGTAAGATCAAAAACCTGCATACCATGGCCGCGAGCTTCCGAAACAATAAATGCGTGATCTTTGTAAACTTTAATATCATGCCATGGACTCGCTTCAGTAGCTGTATTTAGTTTTCCTAAATAAATAAGATTTCCTTCGTCTGAAATATCAACAAAGGCGGTGCCATTATCCAATCCTATAATGGCATATTCCTTACCTGTTGTTGAATCGGTCCAACCCCAACTATCATTAGCTGACTCGGCTCCTAAATTGTTAAGTCCAATGCTTCCAATTAAATCGTAGCCGTTACATGGATAAACTCCTGCCATGCCATTTTCACAAGGAGTTACTATTGTAACAGTATCTCCATTTTCATCAGGATTATTTGATTCCTCTTCTGGGGTTTCAGAAATTTCTGGTATCTCTAGGCCATTGTCACCTGAACATCCAAAAACTAATAGAAAAACTAGAGCTAAGAAAATAGATTTTTGCATTGTAATTTTTATTTAGAGCTGTAAAGATAATGCATATAAAATTTGGCCCGTAAATTCACTTTCTATAACTACAACAGTTTAAATTCGATTAACCCTACAAAAGATTCGAAATTTATGGTTACTAGCCTTATTACTTTTACTTTTGCACCATGCTGGAAGACAAAAATCAAGAACGCACATCTTTAGAAAAATTAGGAGAATTTGGATTGATTGAACATCTTACCAAAAATCTTCCTGTCCATCAAAAATCTACCGAAAAAGGTATTGGAGATGATGCCGCTGTGCTCGACTTTCAAAACCAAAAAACTTTAATTTCGACAGATTTACTTGTAGAAGGTGTGCATTTCGATCTGAGCTACATGCCTCTAAAGCATTTAGGTTATAAAGCGGTAATGGTCAATCTTTCTGACATCTACGCGATGAATGCAAGGGCCACTCAGATCACAGTTTCAATTGCGGTTTCAAATCGTTTTCCTTTGGAAGCTATTGAAGCGCTCTATGATGGAATAACCTTAGCCTGTAAAAATCATAAGGTAGATTTAATTGGCGGAGATACTACCTCATCAACAACAGGATTACTAATAAGTATAACCGCCATAGGTAAAGCAGATGAGAGTAACATTATTTATCGTTCAGGCGCTAAACCAAATGATTTGTTGGTTGTAAGTGGCGATCTGGGTGGAGCTTATATGGGTCTTCAAGTTTTAGAACGTGAGAAAGAGGTTTTTAAAGTCAATCCGAACAGTCAACCTGATTTGGAACCTTACTCGTATATAGTGGAGCGCCAATTAAAACCAGAAGCCAGAAAAGATATTTCAGGACTTTTACAGGTCTTGGGAGTTCAACCTACTTCAATGATTGATATTAGTGACGGACTATCATCTGAAATTTTGCATCTATGTAAAAACAGTGAAGTAGGGTGTAATTTGTACGAAGACAAAATTCCTTTAGATCCTACAGTGATCTCCTCCTGCGAAGAATTCAAAATTGACAGCACAATGGTCGCACTAAGCGGAGGGGAAGATTATGAATTACTCTTTACGGTGGATCAAAAGGATTTTGATAAGATTAAAGGGAACCCAAACTTATCTATTATTGGTCATATGACCGATGCTTCTGAAGGATCTCATTTGATTACTCGCGGGAATACCAAAATTCCATTGACCGCTCAGGGCTGGAATTCTTTCCAATCGTAAGTTTTTCAGACCATTCCGACGAAATTTAAAATTTTGTCTAGCAGCTAATGAAAATTTTTGTAAAAATATTTCGAATTTCAGGTCTCAGTTTACTTTCAATTGTAAGCGCTGCTTTGATTTACGCTTGTGCATCAGTCCCCAAATTATCCAAAGAAGAAAAACAGATTATTAGAGAAGTCGTAAAGGCACCTATTCCAGAAATCATAGAAGGTAAAACTGGTTTCGCTACTTCGGGTGAACATCAAATATGGTATGAAAATATTCCACCCAAAGGTCAATCCAAAGGTTCTATAATTCTTATTATGGGAAATGGAAATGATGCGCTGACTTGGCCTCCCAAATTTGTTTCCGGTTTAGTTGAAGAAGGTTATCAAGTCATTCGCTACGACCATCGCGGCACAGGTTTATCTACATCCCAAGAAAAATGGAAAAAGAGAAAAGCCTATTCCCTAAATGATATGGCAGATGATGTTGTGGCTATTTTAGATGTGCTTCAAATTGAAAAAACACATATTGTAGGCGCTTCTATGGGAGGAATGATCGCTCAAATTGTCGCAATAGAAAATCCTGAAAGAACAGCCAGTTTAACTTCAATAATGTCTTCAGCAAATGTTCTAGATTCTGAACTGCCGCCGATGTCAAACGAAATTGTACCAAAGATGATCGGATCAATTTTAAAACATGGCTTTTTTGGGAGTAAAAAAGGCCAAATCAAAAGACAAATTGTTCAAAAAAAAATTCTGATGGGTGAAGCCGATGGTAATATTGATGTCAAGTCAATGGCAGAAACATCACTTTACAATTTGAAAAAAAGAGATGGGTACAAATTGCTATCTGCAAGACATCACTATGAAGCAATTTTAAATTCTACTTCACGAATAAAAGGACTTCAAGAACTTTCTGTTCCTATTTTGGTAATTCATGGCATCGAAGATCCAGTAATGCCAGTTTCGCATGGTAAAAAAATGGCGAGAATGATTTCAAATACAGATAGCTTGTGGGTAAAAAATATGGGGCATGATCTACCTGATAAGGCATTAAATGAGATCATCGATAAAATGATTTCGAATTTTGAGTTAAGTGGAAAACAACCCTAGATTACTATTTGTAAACAATTCGAGAAAAGACGCCAACATTCTTCAAGGTTAATTCAACCAACTTTTTTCAAACCCTATTGGGTTTGAAAAAAGGGCTTCATTAAAAAAATTCCCGGAAAGTCAAGCGAATCCTTTCTAAGCTGTTGTGGGGCGAACGACAGGTAAGAGTAGTGGAGTTTACTTGATTTCCAGGAATAAGAGTTGAATTTCGTTATGCAACGAAATTCGTTTGCCAAAGCATAGTAGATGCTGAAAACATTTCAGCATTAAGCTGCATGTTCTGCCGCTCTATGTCTTTTTTGATATATAACTTCTAGAGTTTTATTGATATCCTGTAATTCAGGAGTTAAATTTGATAAGTTGCCACTTACATCGGTGGTAACTTCTTTACCACAATGAATACATTTGTACTCTTTGATGTGCAGTGTAACTTTTTTGGAGACAGAGTAATGGTGTCCGAAAATGTTGCAAAATACTTTTTTCATGTCTGTAGGTTTAAGAAACATAATCAAGTTTGGGACTAGAAAATGTTGATCTAAAAATTTGGGTCATTCCTAAGTGTTTGTCAAGACACCTAGAATTAAAGAACGTACGCATTCAGATTTTTATTGGGCATCGAAGTTGATTCTCATCATATTTTCGATGAACTACATTTTTTTCGATAAACGGAGTTTTTTGAACGACAAGCAACTAACATTTTAAATCGATGAACTAACTATCACAGTTTCAAATATGTTCATTTTTAAAAAAGGCCTTTCAGTACTTTTCTAATAAGAAACTTGCAAAAACATATTGCTTTCAATTTTCATATCTTTCTCTCCAATTCAAAAATTCATGTTCAAAAACAAAGAAACTTTAGTCACTGCCTTTGCACTTTTCTCCTTGTTTTTCGGGGCAGGCAATCTATTATTACCTCCTCTTTTAGGGTACAACGCAGGAGAAGATTGGCTTTGGGTAACTTTTGGATTCATGATTACGGCCGTGGTAATTCCAATTTTGGGAATTCTAGCCCACGCCCGACTTCAGGGTACCATGTATGACTTCGGAAAAAAAGTATCGCCTGCCTTTAGTACCGTCTACTGCATCATAGTTTACCTGATTTCAATTACTATACCCTCTCCTAGAACAGCATCTGCCACACACGAGATTGCTATACATCCTGCTTTCGGAACAAGTCCACTATTAACGAGTAGCATCTATTTTGCTTTGGTACTTCTTTTTGTTTTGAACCGATCTAAAATATTGAGTTTTATTGGCAAGTTTTTAACCCCAATTATAGTAATCATGCTTTTCGGAGTCATCGGAATCGGATTATTTTCTTCGGATGGATTAATGAACGTCTCCACTTTTGATGCTCCAGTAGTGAGCGGTATTTTGGAAGGGTATCAAACCTTTGATGCCATCGGAGCCGTAGTAGTAGGAGCCGTAGTAATCATTTCGTTAAACTTAAAAGGACATGAATCATTCGAGGCTAAAAAAGACATCATACGCAAATCAGGATTCATCGCTGGACTAGGATTACTCATAATATATGCGGGATTGATTTCAGTAGGTTCCTTCTTCGGAGCTGATATCGAAATAGACAGCACGCTTAGTGGTGATATGCAAAGAGCAAATCTGCTTCGAGGAATTAGCCTGGCATCTTTGGGTGCTTTCGGAAACAAAGTGCTGAGCATTCTAATCGCCCTAGCTTGTTTTACCACAGCAGTTGGAATCGTGACGGGCACCGCAGATTATTTCAAGGGACTATTCAAAGGCTCACAAAAAGCTTATATCATCACAGGAATCTTAGCATCTGCTATTGGGGTTTTGGTAGGTCAGCTTGATTTTCATTCCATAATTGTAATCGCCGTTCCTGCTTTGATGATTATTTATCCTATTACTATTGTGTTGATTTTATTGAATGTTGTCCCAGAGAAGTTTGCTTCGTCCAAAGTTTTTAAAGCAGTGGTAATCACAACTATTCTATTTAGTATTCCTGATTTTCTTGGAACGGTCGGTTTAGGGGAAGTCATTGCTGGGGTACAAAGTTATATTCCTTTAAGTAAGTTTAGTATGGGATGGGTGTTACCTGCCTTGGTGGTTTTTGTTTTCTCTAATTTTATAACTAGAAGGAAAGTGCAAATTCAAGACTAAGGATTACTTAAATTGAAAATGATATAATCATAATTTATAACTCCCTAACCTCAATGATATCGAATCTTTGGCCAAAGTATAAAGAAAATTTTTTGGCGAAAGTTTTCTTTAACATTTCTAAAAACATACCAAAAAGAATTAATAGTTATTATAAAATAATTTCAAAACTAGCTGAGATATGATTAAAAATCTAATTCTGGAAAATAGAATTTTAATAATAATATTAATACATATATTATTCATCTCCTGTACAAAAAATAAAGATTCTGAAAATCTTCCTGATTCTGAAATTACTAGAATTCCTGATAGTGAGTTTGAAAGAGCTTTGATTGCTCTAGGTCATGACTCAGGGCCAATAGATGGAATAGTGTTAACCAAAAATATTAATACCATAAAAACCTTAGATGTCTCAGGATTATTTATAACGGATTTAACTGGAATTGAAGATTTCGAAAAATTAGAAATACTCAATTGTTCTGAAAACCTTTTATCTACTCTTGATTTGTCTAAAAATATGGTGTTGAAAGATTTGAAATGTAATGACAATAAATTGAGTGCTCTGAAATTAGATAATCCTGATTTAATAAATTTATTTTGCTATGATAATCAATTAACAAATATTGATTTTTCTTCTGCAATAAATCTTAAAAAACTTTTAGGTGGTGGCAACTTACTTTCCCAACTAAATTTGGTAAACAATTCGAAACTAACAGAACTAGTTTGTTTTAAAAGTAATGTTTCCAGTGTAACACTCTCTCCGTCGGTGAACTTAGAATCTATTGTATTTACCGAGTCAAATCTTACAAAAATCGATTTGACATCATCTACAAATCTAAAATTAATCGATATGACTTCAAATAAACTAAACGAACTGAATTTATCTTCAAACTTAATGATTGAATCAATATCAGTACACAACAACGAGCTTGAGATATTAGATTTGAGTAATAATTTAAATCTAGAAAGACTAATATGTTATTCCAATAAACTTAGAAAAATAAATCTAAAGAACGAAAATAACAACAAAATTGATGGTCAGGGTTTTGATGCAAAGGGCAATCCAAATCTGACATGCGTTCAGGTTGATAACATAAACAGTGCATTAGAAAAATGGTCAAACGAAATTGATAATCCTGAAAGTTTTAAAACGAATTGTTTTTAGTAGTCTTTAACAGCCATCAAACTTTCAATCTCCTCCACCTCAATAGGAATATTCCTCATCAAGTTAAATGGTTCGCCACTTTCTTGAATGACCACATCATCTTCAAGACGAATCCCCATTTTCTCATCTGGAATGTAAATTCCCGGTTCTACTGTAAAGACCATGTTCGCTTTCATTGGTGTTTTTAATTCTCCATAGTCATGCGTGTTGAGTCCGATATGGTGGCTGGTGCCGTGCATGAAATACTTTTTGTAGGCAGGCCAATCTTTATCTTCGTTTTGAACATCTGCTTTATCGAGCAATCCCAATCCTAGAAGTTCTGAGGTCATTATTTTTCCGCATTCCTTATGATATTCTGCCCAAATTGTTCCCGGGACTAACATTTTAGTAGCCTCATTTTTAACACGGAGTACAGCATTATAAACAGCAGCTTGGCGTTCTGTAAACTTTCCGTTAACCGGTATTGTTCTTGTCAAATCACTAGAGTAATTTGCATACTCCGCAGCCACATCCATCAAGATCATATCACCTGCTTTACATTCTTGATTATTTTCCAAATAGTGCAAAACATTGGCATTGTTTCCAGAAGCGATGATCGGGGCATAGGCAAATCCCTTAGAGCGGTTTCTTAAAAACTCATGTGCAAGCTCAGCTTCAATCTCATATTCCCAAACTCCAGGTTTAATAAAGCCCAATAAGCGTCGAAAACCCTTCTCAGTAATATCACAAGCGGTTTGCATCAAAGCAATTTCCTCAGGTTCTTTTACTCCTCTAATATTCTGAAGTATCGGAAAACTTTTGGCAACTTGATGCGCAGGGAATTTTCGTTTACAATCTAAAATAAATCGATCTTCGCGAGTTTGTGTTTCCACCGCCTGACGATAATGTTCATTGGTATTGAAATAGATAGTATCCGTTTCTGTCATTAAATCAAAAAAGATTTTCTCGAAATCAGATAGCCAATAAATCGTCTGTATTCCAGATACTTCAGTTGCTTTTTCTTTGGTCAACTTTTCTCCTTCCCAAATAGCAATATGCTCATTGGTTTCAAGCACAAAGAGAACTTCCCTGTGCTTTGCATCATTCGCATCAGGAAACAAAACCAAAATCGTTTCCTCTTGATCGGCTCCACTTAAATAGAAAATATCACGATGCTGTTCGAAGGGCATCGTACTATCTGCACTGATAGGATATATATCATTGGAATTGAAAACCGCAATACTTTTAGGCTTCATCTGAGCCATAAATTTTTGGCGATTTTTAATAAAAAGTGTATTGGGAATTTGTTCGTATTTCATTCAAAAAAGTTTAGAGTACTAAATGTAGCAAATACACCAACTATTCCCCTAGTCTTGCCTGAAATATTTTTTAAGTTCCTCTTCTCCCATGGAAATGATATTAACATCCAAAGAAATTGGGGTTAATGGTTGGTTTATAGAGTCTCGTTCAACAACAACAATAGCGTCTATGATTTCCATGCCTTTGATTACTTTACCGAAGACCGTATAATCACCGTCTAATCGATGTTCGCCATCCTTATTTTGCACAATATAAAACTGGCAACGCGCAGATAGTTTTTCGGCATTCCCATCACGGCCAGCGCCTAAGGCTCCATATTCATGTAACAACTTATCATTGAATTCAGGTTCCAATAAATATTCTGGATCATTAAACCCCTCTGGTGTATCAGGACATCCACCTTGTGCAACAAAATCCGGAATTACTCGATTAAAAGTCAGTGAATCCCAATAACCATCTTTTGCTAATTGTATAAAACTTGCCTTATGTTTTGGCGTTTCCTCATATAACCAGACCAAAATATCTCCTTTGTGCGTTTTAATTTCGCCAATTTCATACGTTTTCTGCGAATTGCATCCGACGATAATAAATAATAAAACAATTGAAAAGTAGACTCTCATTAAAGTAGTGTTTTTAAATTCTCAGCTATAATAGATCAATTATGGCCAATAAAAAACCCACCCGTTTAATAAAAACTGGGCGGGTTGATTATTAGTCGTTGAAATCTATTTCGACATCATATTTTTTACAACTCCGATAATGGACATAATAACGCCACCACCAACACCGCCGCCAGCAACGCTACCAAGTATACTTGACATATCCATACCTCCAGCGGCCTCTGCTGCACCTGCCATGTCAGTACCTGTAGCTGCCCCGGCTCCTAAGCCAAGCATTCCTAGAACTTGGCCACCAACACCACCTCCTACGAGACCAGCTATAGTGTTTCCAACAGTTCCTAAAGATAAATTCTTTAACAATTTTCCTGCTACGTTACCTCCGACGGCACCCGTAACTAATTGAATGATTAACGGTAAATACTCTTCCATTTTAATGTTGTTTAGTTGATTATGTATCAATAAATTAACAAAATTTTAAGTGAAATAGCAATTTTATACACAAATAGTTATCAATATTGAACTGTTAACCTCTAACATATGCCCTCGTTTTTGAGGTAAAATTCTTCTATAAAGAGGAAACAAATAACATATTCTTATCAAGTTTCATTAACTTTCCCAAGACTAATTCAAATCATTATGAAAAAATTTTCGCCCTTTCTTTTACTCCTGTGTTCAACGCTAAGTTTTGCTCAAATTACCCCAACTTCAGCACAAACAGTTCAAACTGCACTTGATCAAAAAACACAAATGGAATCAAGTTCCTTGGTTCAAAATATTCCACTTAAAAACATCGGCCCTACTGTTATGAGTGGGCGTGTAGTTGATGTTGATGTGAATCCTGAAAATCCAACAGAATTTTATGTTGGTTATGCATCAGGAGGCTTATGGTATACCAATAATAATGGTACTTCTTTCACTCCTGTTTTAGACACTTCAGAAACTCAAAACGTAGGTGACATTGCTATAGATTGGAAAAACGGAACACTTTGGGTAGGTACTGGTGAAAACAACTCTTCGCGCTCGTCGTATGCTGGTATTGGCATTTTAAAATCTATAGATAAAGGTAAGACTTGGCAATATATGGGTTTACCTGATTCACATCATATCGGGCGCATTTTAATTAATCCAAAAAAACCAGAAGAAGTTGTAGTTGGTGTAACAGGGCATTTATATTCTCCTAATTCAGAACGAGGTATTTACAAAACTACAAATGGAGGAGAAACTTGGGAGAAAACACTTTTCATAAGCGATCAAACTGGCATTATTGATGTTGCTCATGCTCCAAACAACTTCAATATCATGTATGCTTCCGCTTGGCAGAAAGATAGAAAAGCTTGGGATTTTATAGGAAACGGAAATGAGTCAGGTATCTTTAAAAGTACAGATGGAGGTTCAACATGGAATAAGGTCTCTACTGCTGAAAGTAGTTTCCCAACAGGGGAAGGTGTTGGTCGAATTGGCTTAGCTGTTTTTGATGACAATATCGTTTATGCAGTGCATGATAGTCAATTCAGACGTGAAAAATCCAAAGAAAAAAAGAAGAAATCGGAAGGACTAACAAAAGATGATTTCAAAACTATGTCTTCTACTGATTTTTTGAAATTAGAGGATAAAAAACTTAACCTTTATTTAAAGACTAACAATTTTCAAGAAAAATATAGAGCCGAAAATGTAAAACAAATGGTGCGTTCAGGGTCGGTAAAGCCTGCTGATCTTGCTAAATATTTAGAGAACGCAAACTCTGCATTATTCGATACACCGGTGGTCGGCGCTGAAGTTTATCGCAGTGATGATGCAGGAGTTACTTGGAAGAAAATGAACGAAAACTACATCGATGATCTCTACTATAGTTATGGGTATTATTTTGGAGAGATTCGAGTGGATGCTAGTGATGTAAACAAAATCTATTTGGAAGGTGTACCTATTATCAAATCTAATGATGGTGGCAAAACCTATACTTCGATCAACGGTGACAACGTACATTCTGATCATCAGGCTTTGTGGGTAAACCCCAAAAGACCTGGGCATCTATTAAATGGCAATGACGGCGGACTCAATATGACTTATGATGACGGGGCGAATTGGACGAAGTTGAATTCTACACCTGTTGGGCAATTTTATGCTATTAATGTTGATAATCAAGAGCCTTATCATGTCTATGGCGGACTTCAAGATAACGGCGTTTGGATGGGACCTCACAATGCAGCATTAAATAGTCGTTGGCATCAAACAGGACAAAATCCTTGGAAGTCAATTATGGGGGGTGACGGTATGCAGGTACAGATTGATAGTCGAAATCACAACATTGTTTATACTGGGTTTCAATTTGGAAATTACTACCGAATCAATAAAGAAAGTGAGTCTAATACGTATATCCAACCCAAGCATAAATTGGGCGAAAAACCTTATCGCTTCAATTGGCAAACTCCTATTTTACTCTCCCCTCACAATCAAGATATTTTGTATTTAGGGGGAAATAAATTGCATCGTTCTTTAAACCAAGGTGACGATTGGGAAACTATTTCAGAAGATTTAACTAAAGGAGGCAAAACAGGAAATGTGGCTTACGGCACTTTAACTACTATTTCCGAATCTCCTTTTAAATTCGGATTGATATATACAGGAAGTGATGACGGTTTGGTACAGGTAACACAAAATGGTGGTGGTAGTTGGATGAATGTTTCCAGTTTTTTTCCTAAGGATATGTGGGTGAGCCGAGTTGCTGCATCCAAGCATAAAAAAGAACGTGTTTATGCCACATTGAATGGCTATCGCTGGGATGATTTTACTCCATATGTTTACGTTAGTGAAGATTATGGAAAAACATGGAAAAGCATTTCGAATAATATTCCTGCCTCGGCTGTAAATGTGATTTTAGAAGATCCTGAGAACGAAAATCTATTATTTGTCGGAACAGATAATGGTCTCTATGCCTCTTTCAATAGAGGAGAATCATGGGAAGCATTTCAAAACGGAATGCCAAATGTAGCGGTGCATGATTTGGTCATTCAACCTGAAGCAAAACATCTTTTGGTAGGTACCCATGGGCGAAGTATCTATAAAGCCGATATCTCCACCTTACAGCAGATGACCCCCAAAATCATGGGTAAAGATCTGCATGCTTATAAAGTAAAAAATATCCGTCATTCCTCACGTTGGGGTAGTTCTTGGAGCAGTTGGCGAAAGCCGCAAACCCCGGGTCTAGATCTTACTTTTTATTGTGGAAAACCTGGATCTATTTCTGCACAAATCAAAACTGAAGACAATATTATAGTTAGTAAAACTCAAATTGATGCGGTAAAAGGGTTAAATATTCTCTCGTATGATGTCACTTTTTCGAAAGCCGGAAAATCTGCGTATTTGAAAAAACACAAAACCGACCTCAAAGAAGCTAAAAACGGAAAAACCTATTTACCCAAGGGAAATTATGTTATTGAACTCGAAGGAAATAGCACAACAGAAAAGGTAACTTTTGAGATAGAATAATATGGAAACTCGAATTGAAATGTTGCCAGAGAAGCAGCTAATAGGTAAGTCTATAAGAATGTCATTGGCTAATAATAAGATTGGAGAATTGTGGCGTAGTTTTCAGATAAATAAATCCGCAATTTCAAATGCTATTGGAACAGATTTGTATTCAATTCAAGTATATGATGATGCTAGCTATTTTGAAAATTTTAATCCGCAGACCGAATTTACAAAATGGGCTGCAACTGAGGTAAAAGATATTGAAAATATACCAAATGGTTTTTCTTCTCTTGTAATACCTGAAGGGCTCTACGCGGTTTTTCTTCATAAAGGCACTGTAGGTGAATTTCAAAAAACTTTTCAACATATTTTTACGCAATGGCTCCCCAATTCGGACTATGAAATAGACAACAGACCACATTTTGAACTATTAGGAGAAAAGTATAAAAACAACGACCCGAATTCTGAAGAAGAAGTCTGGATTCCTGTGAAAAAAAAGTAGTTTATTACACCACATAAAATTTCATCCACAATGACAAGAGTTCTATTACTTCTGGTTACTATTTTGATCTCCTTCAACTTTTATGGCCAGACTGAAAAAGCTAAAATCAAGACTTTGATTATTGATGGGCAAAATAATCATGAGCAATGGCCCAAAGTAACGTCTATGCTAAAGGGTTATTTGGAAGAAACTGGTTTGTTTTCTGTGGATGTAGTGCGCTCGGGTTATACTTGGAAAGGGGAAGAATTTATTTCTGAATTTTCCATTCAAGGTTTACCTTCAACAATTGCATTAGATCAGCCGACATCAGATCCAGATTTTAATCCTGACTTTTCAGCATATGAGGTGGTCATTTCGAATTTTGGTTGGAATGCAGCCGACTGGCCGGAAGCTGCGCAAAATGCACTCGAAACTTATATAGAAAACGGGGGTGGATTGGTAGTTTTTCATGCTGCGGACAACTCTTTCCCCAATTGGGAAGCCTACAACAAAATGATTGGACTAGGGGGTTGGGGTGATCGTACCGAAAAAGATGGCCCATATGTATATTACAATGATGATGGCGAATTGATTCGCGATGAATCTCCTGGAAATGGTGGTGCCCATGGACCGCAAAGCGAGTATCAAATACAGATTAGAAACCCAGAACATCCAATTACCAAAGGCATGCCTGAAATTTGGATGCATACCAAAGATGAATTATACAATAGCCTCCGTGGACCCGCAGAAAACATGGAAATCCTCGCGACCGCCTATGCTGACCCAAAAAATCAGGGTACGGGGCGCCACGAACCTGCCTTGATGGCCATATCATTTGGGGAAGGACGTATCTTCCATAATATAATGGGTCATGCAGACTATTCGGTCCAATGCATTGGCTTTATCACCACAATGTCAAGAGGAATTGAATGGGCAGCTACCGGTAAGGTGACTCAAGATATTCCTGAAGATTTTCCGACAACAGAAAAGTCAAGTTCGCGAAAAAGTGTAAAAAAATAATGCATTTCAGTTGTTGAATCGAACTATTTATATCTTTACACCCCACAAAAAACTACTTTTTGATAATGAAAAGTGTCAAAAAAATTGACTTCTTTAAGAATATACGGCAAGTTCGCGAATTCGAATTTGGTGTTTTCTACTTCTTCGATGGCCTAGTCATTTCAGAAATGAAAGAAGGTGTAATTTTTAACTGGAACATGGCTCAAAAGGCCATAAAAGCTGCTCATGAAGTTTTAGGCGAAAATGCTCAAATAGCTTATATATCGAATCGAATCAATAGCTATTATGTAGTACCAACCGATTGGATTAAGTTCTACAAAAACAGACAGCAATTAAATTTCTACTCCGTAGTTGGCTATACTAAAGGAAACGTAGTTAGCCTATATCTTGAAAGATTGTTCTTTCGTAATTCAATTCGAAAGTTTACTGATTTAGAAGAGGCAATCAATTGGAGTGTAGAGAAGATAGCTACTGAAAAAAAGATCGCCTTATCTTAATTTTTTTCAATGTGTCAGTCATAAATATCCCAAAAGCTTTGAAAAGAACTTTCCGACCAACTGGTTGGTAACCTAAATTTGCAAGCTGTATTGTTATAGTACAACCTTCGTTTTTATGTGATAATTATACGATCAACACCTAAATTCAAAGGCTGTATCGATAAAACTCATATATGACAAACCAAACGGTTTGTAACCATTCTTAGCTGATATTGTTCTTCAAACATGATACAGCTTAAACAGCATCATTTTGTGCTATCATCAAAGGGATTTTCATCTCAGTTATTACTCCTTCACCATTTTTGAGGTTAGAAAAGGAAAAGCTAAAATTGTCTACAAACAGCGTTTCTAATCTTTCTTGAACATTTCGAATTCCAAATCCAGAATTATGGCCCTTTACTGGAATTGGTGTCCCATTATTCTGGATTTGTATTTTCAACCAATTATCCATTTTTGAAATAGATAAAGCGACCCTAAGATCGGTTGAAACATAAGAATACCCATGTTCAAAGGAATTTTCCATTATAGGCTGAAGTAGCATACTTGGAATAAGCGCTTCTTCTACCGCTTTATCAATATTAGTTTCAACAGATAAATGATCTGAAAAACGAGTTTGCATGATTTCAATGTACTTATTCAGGATAATAATTTCCCTACGAACTGAAAGCATATCCTCATCCTTTACCAATAATACTTCTCGCAAGAGATCTCCCAAATTCCCAATCATGTGTTGCGCTTTATAACCATCCTCTTCGATAAGAGAGGAAATACTATTTAAAGTATTGAATAAAAAATGTGGGTTTAATTGAGATTTTAACGCCTGCATTTTAACATTTTGCAATTGTTTTGCCAGTTGTGTCTTTTGAATTTCCGCCTTACTAATTCGCTGAAAATAGTAATACGAGTAAATAATGCTTACAAAACCTGCATATGCTAAAAAATTCAAAGTGGAACCATACAAAGTATTTACAAATGCAGCTCTACTAAACAACTCGAGTGGATCTCCGTAAACAAAATAATTATATATCGTATTCAGCAAGATGACTAAAAAAGCATAGAGTATTGAAAAAACAAAATGCAATCCTAAACTACTATACCAGCTTAAGTTTTTCCTTATCATCATTTTGGTGACAAAAAGTATAGATATAATTAGCGGAGGTATAATGAGAAAATTGCATAAGACTGGCCCGAACACAACAACTGACCAATCCATATCAACGAATCTAGATTCGTCCATGAATTTTAAAATAACTCTTCGCGAGATATAAATCACATGATAAGCGGCCATGTAGCCTAATAAAATTCCAAATAACTTTTTGTCGATACGATTCTTCATTCCTTGATACCAACTTTTTTTAGAAACCCTTTTCGGTATCCTTTACTTACTCGAAGTAATACCCCATCTGGCATTTTTACATCAAGCTCTCCAAAGCTCGAGTAGACTAATTCAACGATATAGGTCAGATTAACAATACTTGATCTATGAATTCTTGTAAAAACTACTGGATCTAATCCTTCTAAGATACTATGCATTGAATCTCTCAACACATATTTCGATTCTTCACTATATATCTCAATGTAATAATTAGAAGCCTTTATATATCGTATTTCTTTAGTACTCACAAAAAGAGTTTTTTTCTTATCTGGGATAGGAATCCGACTTTTGTACAAAGCTTTGGAATTGAGACCCATTGTGTCAAGTAGTTCTGTTATTGTTTTTCCCAGCTCCTTCTTTTTTCCCTTTTCTAAATTGGCAATTGCATTCTGCAATGACTTATAAAAGCGTTTCTCAGTATATGGTTTTAATAAATAATCAAATGCACATACTTCAAAAGCCTTTATAGCATAGGAATCAAACGCTGTAACAAATATTACCAAAGGAGGTATTTGGTTCAATGATTTTAAAACCTGAAACCCAGTCATATCTTTCAATTGAATATCTAAAAAAACAATGTCAAATCGAAAAGAGTTTATTTTACGAATAGCCTCTCTTCCTGTTCCAACAATTCCTTCGATTTTAATTTTATCAACTCCATTCAATAATCTTTGCATGCGTTTTCTAGCTAACGGTTCATCATCAACAATAAGTACAGAGATTATTTCTTCCTTCATGTTAGGGGCTTTTAAAAAATATTTAACCTTCGACTACAATTTATACAAAATAGTCTTCCCTATTCTTTCTTCTGAACTTACAGCACTTTTAAAAATACTTTCACAGCAAGAAAAGGTCGATTCACATCAAAAAAAGACACCCTCCATTCAATTAAAAAGCAGGTTAGAGTTTATAATATACTTTTATCAAAATTTTAAAACTCAAAGTTGTAATGAATAAAATCTATACCTTTCTTGTAATTTTATCTATTATATTTTCAGGCTGTGACAAGAAAGAATCTTCTGTTGTTGTCGACAGACCTACTGGTTCTGGTGTTGATATGGTACCCGCAAATTGTAATGTTGAACTAGTTAGTGTCAACCGAATTACGGCTGATGAGGTAACCGAAGAAGCTGAATTGGGTGATTATTTCTTTACTCTTAAAAGTATTAAGACCGAAAAGGAAGAAATTTCAATAGAAGGCCGTTATGCAAAAAGCGGAGCGGCAGTCGAAATTGTAACGATATCATCGCCAGGAGCTGTTGGTATAGATGAAACTATTATAATAAAAATTAGCAGTGATGAAATTAATACTGAAGAAGATTTCGATTGTATGGAATACGTGGTAAAAGTTAAGGTAAAAGATTCACCCAATTGCGAATATACTGGTACTGACTGTTAATTTGGTAAGTATTAAGTCAACAATTTTAGGTCATTCCAACATGAAAAAGAGCCTCTCCTTGATTGACCACTGCTTGATGATTAACACAGCAAATATATCCATCAAATGGCGCCTTGATTTGTTTGGTTCGTTTAGCAAAAGTGTCAGTTACAATACCTAAAATTTGTCCTTTTGAAATCTCACTTCCATTGGTGATTTTAGGTATAAACATTCCTGCGGTTGGAGCGCGTAACCATCTCCTATTACTTAAATGAATCGTTTTGTTTCGTTCAACATATTCAGGTTCTGAATTGCTGGTCATTCCGAAGTGTTTTAAAACATTCAAAATACCTTGCATTCCCTCCATAATAGAATAATCATCAAAACGCATACTTTCTCCTGCTTCAAAGACAACCGTCGGTTTATTCATTCGGAAAGCAGCATTTCGAAATGAGCCTTTAATCAGTTTTGAAGGAAAAGATATGGGCGCATTAAAGATTTCGGCTAGCTCTGCACTTTTTTCGTCTTCTGCTGTATATCTTATTTGAGGGAAGTTATGTCTTTGTCCTCCTCCGGTATGCAAATCGATGCCTAAGTCGATTTGATGCATGATTTCGGTAACATAGTGATAAGCCATCCTGCTTGCCATTGAACCTGTTTTGGTTCCAGGAAAACTCCGATTTACATCTTTTCCATCAGGAACGTCTCTAGAAAAATGAATAAATCCGAAGATATTTAGAATAGGCACGGCAATTACAGCTCCTTTATTAACTCGAAGTCTTTTTTCTGCTAGCATACGACGTACAATCTCAATGCCATTTATCTCATCGCCATGCAAACCTGCCTGCACCAAAACGGTTGGCCCAGGTTTTTTAGCATTAAAAACATAAACTGGAATGTCTATCAACGTGCCCGTTGGCAGTCTATCAATACTGATTTTCAGAAGTTTATCCTCTCCCGGAGAAACGGTTTGCCCTCCAACAACGATATCTTTATTTTCTTCTACGACGTCCATTTCTTTCTACAAATAGTACAATTTCTTTGGCAATATTTACTCCTGTTGCAGCTTCAATTCCTTGTAACCCTGGGGATGCATTTACTTCAATTAATAAAGGTCCTTTTTTAGAACGGATTAAATCAACGCCAGCAACTCCAAGGCCAAGATATTTGGTGGCATTCAAAGCGATTTGTTGTTCTTTAGGGCTCGGCTTAATCACCTCAGTATTACCCCCTCGATGAACATTTGAGCGAAACTCACCTACTTCGCTAGAACGCTTCATACTTGCAACAATTTTATTTCCTACAACAAAAATACGGATGTCTTCCCCATTAGACTCTTCTATATATTCTTGAATTAGAATACTCGTATCCATTTTGTAAAAGGTGTCAATTATCGATTTTGCCGATTTTTTAGTTTCGGCTAAAATCACCCCTAAACCTTGAGTTCCTTCCTGAAGTTTAATGATTACAGGCACACCACCTAAAATCTCAATTTGTTCGCTTATGTTATCAGGGTTGATTGCAAATAAGGTTTCTGGAATGGGAATACCCTTTCTTGACATAATTTGTAGCGTTCGAACTTTGTTTCGAGCTCTTGTGATACTCAATGAACGGGCAGTACTAAAAATTCCGTTCATTTCAAATTGCTTTACAATTGCAGCGCCGTGACGTGTTACTTTTGTGCCAATTCTTGGTATGACTGCATCAAACTCATTGGTTATATTTTCACCTAAATAAAATATTTGAGGTTTCCCCTTGCCAAGTTTTACCACACACTTGGTGTGGTCAATCTGCTCAATATAATGGCCTAATTTTTCAGCTTCTTCGGCTATTCTTTTTGTAGAATATACGTTCATGCTGACCGATAAAAGTCCAATATTCATGGTTAGTTTTTGCTAGGCTTTTGGTTCTTTATCTAAATATCGGTCAAAAAATCGATACCGCTTAAAATAGCTTTAAACTTTTATGAAATTACTTTTAGCACTGTTTAATTTTTAGGTAGAATTTCAATCGTTTTCGCTCAATATGTTAAACGCTATTTTGTCCTTCTTTAAAATCCGTACAAATAGTATACTAAAGACACTCAAAGTTTGTTAATAACTTGGTTCTGCTGTATTTTTGTAAAGCTAAATAAACAACTAATGAGTGCATTGATAAAATCTTCACTTGCCCGAAAAGTAGTCATGGCCTTATCAGGTCTTTTCTTGGTTTTCTTTCTCGGACAGCATTTTGTAATAAATGTAACCTCCGTAATTGCGCCCGATACTTTTAATTCTTGGTCGCATTTTATGGGTTACAATCCACTAGTGCAATATGTACTTCAGCCTATTTTGATTGCTGGTGTAATTATCCACTTCGTAATGGGTTTTGTTTTAGAACTTCAAAATCGAGCCGCTAGGGGGGTAAAGTATGTGAGCTATAAAGGCAGTGCCAATGCGCCTTGGATTTCAAGAAACATGTTGATTTCTGGCGCCGTAGTCTTGGCTTTCTTAGGACTTCACTTTTACGATTTCTGGTTACCGGAAATGGCCTACAAGTATATCGAAAGCAATCCGGAAGATGCTACAAGATACCATGAAGAAACAGTTCATAAATTTGAGCCTTTCTGGAGAACTGTAATTTATATTATCTCATTTGTTCTGTTAGCATTGCATTTATTACATGGTTTTGCTTCCTCGTTTCAAACTATGGGTGTGAATAATAAGTATTCATCAGCCATAAAAACGTTTACTAAAGTATATGCTATTGTCATTCCGGCAGGTTTCATTTTCATTGCTTTATATCACCATTTTAATCAGATAACTCACTAAGTATGGGCATAATGGATTCAAAAGTTCCAGCTGGGCCATTGGCCGATAAATGGACTAATCATAAAAATCACATAGACCTTGTCAATCCTGCTAACAAGCGAAACATCGACATTATCGTTGTGGGTACTGGTTTGGCTGGAGGTTCTGCTGCTGCTACTTTAGCAGAACTAGGATACAATGTAAAGACATTTTGTTATCAAGATTCGCCACGACGAGCGCATTCGATTGCTGCTCAAGGAGGGGTAAATGCGGCTAAAAACTATCAAGGTGATGGCGATAGTGTATATCGTCTCTTCTACGATACCGTAAAAGGCGGTGATTATCGGTCACGCGAGTCAAATGTGTATCGTTTGGCTGAAGTTTCTACGAATATCATTGACCAATGTGTGGCTCAAGGAGTTCCTTTTGCCAGAGAATATGGAGGTCTGTTAGACAACCGTTCTTTTGGTGGTGTTTTAGTTTCCAGAACTTTTTATGCTAAGGGACAAACTGGCCAACAACTATTGTTAGGTGCCTATGCTGCATTGAATCGTCAAATTAAAAGAGGAAAGATAAAATCTCATACGCGACATGAGATGCTTGACTTGGTAAAAGTTGATGGAAAAGCTAGAGGTATTATTGCGCGAAATCTAGTTACCGGAGAAATTGAACGTCATTCCGCGCATGCTGTGGTATTAGCGACTGGGGGTTATGGAAATCTGTTTTTCCTATCTACCTACGCGATGGGTTGTAACGTAATGGCGGCTTGGCGTGCGCACCGAAGAGGTGCTTTCTTTGCCAACCCTTGTTTTACGCAAATTCACCCAACTTGTATTCCTGTTTCTGGAGATCATCAATCAAAATTGACGTTGATGTCAGAATCATTACGGAATGATGGTCGTATTTGGGTTCCAAAACGTCTTGAAGATGCACAAGCCATCCGAGAAGGAAAATTAAAGCCGACTCAACTTGGTGAAGGAGAGCGCGATTATTATCTAGAAAGAAGATATCCTGCCTTCGGAAACTTAGTTCCGCGTGATGTAGCCTCAAGAGCTGCAAAAGAGCGTTGTGATGCCGGTTTCGGAGTTAATAAAACAGGCGAAGCTGTTTACTTAGATTTCAGCGCTGCCATCATGAGGTACGGAACAGAAAAGGCCTTAACCTCAGGAATGAAAAATGCCGATGACAAAACCATCCGAGCTTTGGGCGAAGAAGTTATCGAAGCGAAATATGGAAACCTTTTCCAGATGTACGAGAAAATCGTAGATCAAAATCCGTACAAGACACCTATGATGATTTATCCTGCGGTGCATTATACCATGGGTGGACTTTGGGTTGATTATAACCTTCAAACTACAATCCCTGGATGCTACTCGGCTGGTGAAGCGAATTTTAGCGATCACGGTGCTAACCGCCTAGGTGCTTCGGCTCTGATGCAAGGTTTGGCTGATGGCTATTTTGTATTACCTTATACCATCGGTGATTATCTATCTGACGATATTAGAACAGGTGCTATTTCAACGGATACCGCTGAGTTTGACGAAGCGGAAAAACATGTTAGAGATCGCATTGAGAAATTAATGGGAGGAAAAGGCGAACATTCCGTGGATTATTACCATAAGAAATTGGGTAAAATCATGTGGAACAAATGTGGAATGAGTCGTAATGCCAAGGATTTGCAAGAAGCAATCGATGAAATTGCAGCCTTGCGAGCTGATTTCTGGGAAAATGTTCGTATCCCAGGAAGCCCAGATTCGAAAAACCAAGAACTTGAAAAAGCAGGACGTGTTGCGGACTTCTTAGAGCTTGGTGAATTATTTGCGAAAGATGCATTAACTAGAAATGAATCTTGTGGAGGGCATTTCCGTGAGGAATATCAAACTCCTGAAGGAGAAGCGCTTCGTGATGATGAAAATTTCAAATTTGTTTCGGCATGGGAATACAAAGGTGAACCTAAGGATGCTGTTTTACACAAAGAGGAGTTGAAGTACGAAAACATAGAACTGAAAACAAGAAGTTATAAATAAGAGGCTATGAAACTGAATCTAAAAATATGGCGTCAAAAAGATGCTAAGTCAAAAGGCCAAATGGTTGAGTATCCTCTAAAGGGTATTGAAGAAGACATGTCTTTTTTAGAGATGTTAGATGTACTGAACGAGCAATTAATCAATAAAGGGGAAGAGCCCATAGAGTTCGACCATGATTGTCGCGAGGGTATTTGTGGGACTTGCTCAATGCAAATCAACGGACAACCACATGGCCCAGATAGACTGATAACAGTTTGTCAGCTGCACATGAGAAGCTTTAATGATGGAGATACTATTGTAATCGAGCCTTTTAGAGCGAAAGCCTTTCCGGTAATTAAAGATTTGATTGTAGACAGAAGTGCTTTTGATCGTATTCAACAGGCTGGTGGTTTTGTTTCCGTCAATACTTCTGGGAATACCTTAGATGCGAATGCTATACCTATTGGCAAAGATATCGCTGATACGGCCTTTAATTCAGCCACTTGTATCGGTTGCGGCGCTTGTGTTGCAGCTTGTAAAAATGCTAGTGCCATGTTATTTACTTCTGCCAAAGTATCACAATTCGCTTTACTACCACAAGGACAAGTAGAAGCTACTGAAAGAGTTCAAAATATGGTTCGCCAAATGGATTTAGAAGGTTTTGGTAACTGTACCAACACTGGAGCATGCGAAGTAGAATGCCCGAAAGGAATTTCATTAGAGAATATTGCTCGTATGAACAGAGAATATTACGGAGCTAGTTTGAAAGGATAGGTTTTTCAAACTCCAAAAAAAACCAAAATCCCAAATTCCAATTGCTGGTATTTGGGATTTTTCATTTAATTAATTTTGTAGTTGTAAAAACCTAGTCCATCTGTTTTTTGATTACTTTAAAGAATTGCTTAATCTGGTTCAGGGGTATCTCAAAATCTGCATATTCTGGAGAAGTATTCAGACTATGACATGTAATTGTCTCGTTTTTTTCGTCATGACGCACTAATTCCTTGCACAAAATACTTTCCCCATAAATAATTACAGCCTTGGAGTTTTTATACTTTTCATTTAGGGTTAAATTTTCAAGTGGAACTTCCTTACCAAGAACTATTGAGCCATTTAGAATGCCATCTATTCTGTCATTTTCCATAGAACTACCCACAATCTCAAACGCCATCAAGTTACCTTGCACTGCATCTTTTATCATAAAACTTATTACAGGCAACTTGCTTAAAAAATCTTCATTTTGAAACTCTCTGCAATACTGAGAATAGTTCTCTGAAGTTACCAAAGGAATGCTTATTATATTTTTTTTGGTGCCTATAGGTTTTATCAAATAAGTAGAATTTTGGAATTTCGACCCATAAACGACTTCTTCTTCATTAACCTCTTGGGAATATAGCTCAGCTATTGTGACTTCAAAATACTCGGCAATTTTAGTTAAATTTTTTATGGGAATGTTAGCATTCTTCTTTTCGTAAAGCTGAATAGTACGTAAGCTAACCCCAATAGCATTGGCTAAATCAGTTTGATTTATTCTTTTTTTTCGTCTTAGTTGCTTCAATACAAACATAAAATTGTAATATTGCGTAATAATCTTACATATTTTGTTGTATATGTAATTATATTACAGATAATTGTAATCCGTTTACAAACAAATATAACAAAATGCGCAATTTAACTGTGTAAAACTAAAATATAGATTTTAAATACGCTAAAACCACTATAGTTAAAAATAAATACTAATCCCTTAAAGATACCCTTCAAAAATGTTTGAACCAGAAGACTACGGAAAACCCATCAGCGAAAGACTATCTACTATATTAAGAAGAAATGCTACCAAAGATGATTTTGCGAACGTCGCGGCCGACACCCGTGTCAGTTTCTCAACAATTCGTGACGTAGTCTATAGAACCAATAGTCTTACATACTCAAATTCGAAAGCTATTCGAGAACTTATTAAAGTAGCTTTTGATAATGCCTTAGCACATCAATTACAAGCTGAAAATGACAAGCGTTTTTTAAACAAGCTCTTATAATATGTGACAACTGCAATATTTATCGATTTTATAAATCATCAGATTGCTTACTTTTGATTTCACATCAATAAATATGGCCGCAATAAAAAAAATCTCTTCAAAGTTACCTAATCTGCCAACTTCGATTTTTACCATCATGAGTAAGATGGCTAAAGAGTACAACGCCATAAATATTTCACAAGGATTCCCAGATTTTGATACTGACCCGAAGTTGATTGAATTGGTTACTGAAGCTATGAAAGCTGGCCACAATCAATACGCACCTATGTCAGGTATTTATTCTTTTAGAGCAGCTATTTGTGAAAAAGTAGAATCACTATATGGAGCAAAATATCATCCAAAATCTGAAGTAACGGTGACTTCGGGGGCCACCGAGGCTATATATTCAACCATTAGTGCATTCGTATCTGCTGGAGACGAGGTAATCGTCTTTAAACCAGCCTATGATTGCTATGAGCCTGCCATTTTAGGGAATGGTGGAATTCCCGTTTTCGTGCAACTAAATAACAATGATTTCAAAATCGACTGGAATGAATTTCAAAGTAAAATAAGTGCAAAAACGAGGATGGTAATTATTAATACTCCTCATAATCCCAGTGGAACAATTTTCTCTGAAAACGATATGCTTATGCTACAAGAAGCCTTAGAGAACACTAATATCATCTTGTTAAGTGATGAAGCATATGAGCATATTGTTTTTGATGGATTGAAACATGAGAGTGTAGCTAGATATCCAAAACTTGTTCCAAGAAGTGTTATTTGTGCTTCTTTTGGAAAGACTTTTCACATCACTGGCTGGAAAATAGGTTATTGTGTTGCTCCAAAAGAGTTGATGCAAGAGATTCAAAAAATACATGAATTCAATGTCTTCAGTGTCAGTCATCCTGTGCAAAAAGCATTGAACGAATATCTGAAAACGCCAAACAAATATTTAGAATTGAATTCTTTTTTCCAGAAAAAGCGTGATTTATTTCTAGAGGGCATAAAAGATTCAAGGTTCTCATACAAACCTTCTCAGGGCACGTATTTTCAATTGCTTGACTACTCTCAGATAACTGATGAAGGTGATGTAGCTCTTGCCAAACGCTTAACTATAGAAAATGGTGTCGCCAGCATTCCAATCTCGGTATTTAACGAAAACCAATTAGATAATAAATTGCTGCGATTTTGCTTTGCTAAAAAGGATGAGACCTTAGAAAAAGCTACCGAAATTCTCAGTAAAATTTAATCCAAAGCTTTAGTTACTAGCCTCATAAAATCTCCTATTTTGCTTGGCTCGAGCCATCGTGTTACCACAACCATATCATTCTCTTTATCAATCACAATAAAGTTACCTCCAAAGCCAGCGGCATAATAAATATTCTCTGAAAGACCTTCCCAATGACGGTTGCCCTTTTTATTGAGCCACCACATGTATCCGTAGTTCACATTTGGTTTTGATGGTGTCGTCGCTTTTTGAATCCAGCTTTCGCTGATGATTTGTTCATCATTCCATTTGCCATTGTTCAAGAACAGTAGCCCGAAGCGTGCCATGTCTTCTGCATTAATAAAGATTCCTGCTCCCGAGTGACCTCCACCGGTAACCGACTTCATTTTTAGTCCGTCAATTTCCGTCCAGGCATTTTCATAACCGTGCCAACGCCATGTTGTAGAACCGCCTATCTTGTCCATTATGTTTTCTTTAAGGACCAAAGGCATGGGTTTACGCCAAACGTGTGTAAGTGAGTATGCCAAAACATTTACCCTTACATCATTATACTCCATGACCGTACCAGGTTCTTTAGGTTTTTCGAATTTCCAATCGTCAATGCCACCCTCTTTGGGAGGTCTATCTGCCCAGTCTTTACCTCCCCATAATTCTCCAGACCAAGCTGAATTCTGTTGAAGCAAATGTTCCCAAGTGATTTTTGAATTGTGCTCTCCGTCGAAAGTGCCATCCCAGATATAATTGCCTACTTTATCGTTCGTATTAGCAATCAAATCCCGATCCTGCGCTAAGCCTGCCATGGTAGACAAAAAGCTTTTGGTAACACTGAAAGTCATATCAACGCGCTTTGAATCTCCCCATTTGGCAATAATATACCCGTTTTTAAGAATCATTCCAGCAGGGCCACCTCGCTTTTTGGTGGGGCCTAAAATTTTATGGAAAGGCTCTCTTTCAAATCCTTTCAAAATGGCAATACGCAAATCGCGAGAGCCCGAATATTCATTTTTTTCAGCAAAGCTAACTGCCTCTTGTAATTTTTCAGATTTTACATTGACCTCTTTGGGTAGTTTTTGTTCCCAAGTTGTATTTCTTTCAGGGAAATAATAATTGGTTTGAGCTACTGCAATATTTACGCAAAAGAACCATAGAACTATTTTGTAAGTCATTTTTCTATTTTTTTTAGGATGGCTAAAGTTATATCATATATTTAGAATCTGAAACCAAACAACCATAGCACTTCGGAGAAAAGAAATTAAATCCCGGAATTTGCCTAGAACACATTTTAAGTTCCATTGAAAACCTTTGATTTAAATATTTTTCAATTGATCATCATCCTTGGCTCTATTCAAGGATTGGTTTTTGCTGCCATTATATTTCTTAGAAAAAAATTCAGGATAAGAAGTAATGTTTTCCTGGGACTTATGATTGTTTTTATTGCGTTAAGCAATATACAACACATTTTAATTGACATGGAATTTCTATCGGAAGATAATATCATTCGAAAATTATATCTTCCTATTCAATGGTTAATAACCCCCATGTTCTTCTTTCATGTTCATGAAGTAGTACATCAACAAAGAGTGAAATTGTGGGTTCAAAACGCATTGCTTGCCCCAGTTTTTATAGTTACTGTAATACATATAATTCATTTTTTTTATTACCAAGGCAAGGTTTCTGTTGCCTCTATGCCTGATTATCACGAAGATGGCTTACTCTTATATATAAACTTTATATCCTTCTTGTTTCACGGAGCAGTCTTATACGTCATATTTCAGATGCTAAAAACTAGTTTAGAGACATCTAAGAAAATTGCAAGGAAAAAGAACAAAGAACAAAAATGGTATATGACTATTGTTATATTTTTTGTGATGATCGTAAGTATCGGACTTTCCGCAACATTTTCAATGATACAATTTAATATCGATCACACCTGGTTGCTCTATACTGTCTTTATATTGGTCTCTTTTGTAGGCTACTACCTAGGTTATGTTGGCGTCTATAGATCTACTCTTGTGAGTGAATTTAATCCTGGCCCCAATTCTGTTTCTAAAAATGGTTTGAACACCTATCAAAAAATACATTCCTATATCATCGAGGAACGTTGTTATTTGGATATGGATCTAAATCTTTCGGAAATTGCTCAAAAATTCAATATCTCCTCCGGATACTTGTCCCAATTAATCAGTACGCATAGCGAACAAAGTTTCAATGATTATATCAATGAGTTGCGAATACAAACTTCAAAAAAAATGTTGTTAAGTAATCAATTTGAGGAATATACAATTGAATCAATAGGCTTGGAATGTGGGTTTAAATCTAAATCAAATTTCTATACGGCCTTTAAAAAATTTACAGGACTCACACCGACAGCTTATGTTAAAAGCACGAAAAAGCGTCCTGTTTCTTAAACTTGTTATAAATATAGGACTTCTATAAGCCAAGTAAGATTAATTTTGCCGTTGCTTTTGTAAAGAGTCTGTCTTAAGAAAGCTTTAATGCAATTTTAGTACTTTTGCACTAACCATTTTGGAGCCTCTTCATCGCTGAAGAGGCTTTTTTATTTCAAATCGCATAAGCCAATCAGTTTGTTTGTCTTTGCCGATAAAGTATGGGTGGGTAGCGAATTTTGTAAAATTATGTCTTTGGTAGAAACGGATCGCATCGGTATTCTCTTCCCAAACCCCTAACCAGATATATCTTTTGTGTTTTTCGCCGGCTATCTCTATGGCCTTCTGTAACATCATTTTTCCGATTTGCTTTCCTTGAAATTCTTGCAAAACATATATGCGTTCTAATTCAATGGCCTCTTCAGATTTAATATCTGTTTGGGCATCCCCTGCATTCAACTTAAAATAGCCTGCCAATGCCTCATCCTTAATAGCAAAATAAAAAGAAGAATTAGGGTTTACTAATTGCTCTTTTATCGTACTCTTGTCAAAAGCAGCATCGATATAGGTTTCAAAATCCTCTGGGTTATTATCCTTTTCAAAAGCATTTACAAAGGTTGTTTTTGAAATTTCAATAAGTTGGTCCAAATGAGTAAGCGCACATTTTTGAAAGCGAAGCGGCATAATATATTATCAAGATACCTTAAATGTAACCGCTTTGATTGTTTTATGCAAGGTCGTCAAAGATTGTCGCCTTTACGAAACGAATTCCGTACGAGGGTGGGAATGATAATAAACAAAAAAGCAGCCTTTGGGAAAGCTGCTCTTTTTAAAAATCTTTGGGTTTGGAACCTATAACATAAATAGTCTGCGTGTTAATAATACAATGCCACTTAAAAAGTCATTCTTATATACTTGAATTTCTTTTTGCTTAGGTGCGTTCATTTGAGCTTCCATAGTAGTAGGTTTAAATATTAATCATCTTTTAAGATGGGTAAAGTTGGGACATGTTTATTACTTTATTTCAAAGTAAAGGTAGTATCTAACGTAAAGAAGGTGAAACTATTGTTGTAAATCGAGTCTAAAACGTTGTGAATAATATAAAGTGTCAATTTATTCGATATAATACAACCAAAGAGAGTATTATAACGACATTTCAGGAATATCTCCTTCTACGATCAAAGTGCCTTCAGTCGCATTTTTAATATCCGTAATACTTATCCCTGGAGCTCTTTCTAATAAACGGAAACCATCAGGTGTTACTTCAAGCACTGCCAAATTGGTAACGATTTTTTTGACGCAACCTACTCCTGTTAATGGAAGGGAACACTTTTTCAAAAGTTTAGAAGCCCCCGTACGATTTGTGTGCATCATTGCTACAATGATATTTTCTGCGGACGCAACTAAATCCATTGCACCCCCCATACCTTTTACCATCTTTCCTGGAATTTTCCAGTTGGCAATATCTCCATTCTCTGAGACCTCCATTGCACCTAAAATAGTTAGATCTACATGTTGGCCCCGAATCATTCCAAAACTAGTTGCAGAATCAAAAAAAGAAGCCCCTTCGAGCGTAGTAATTGTCTGCTTGCCTGCATTAATAATATCAGCGTCTTCTTCACCTTCAAAAGGGAAAGGGCCCATACCTAAAACTCCGTTTTCACTTTGGAACTCCACTTCAATATCATCGCGCACGAAATTAGCCACAAGGGTTGGGATGCCAATTCCTAGATTGACATAATAGCCATCCTTTACTTCTTGAGCTATTCTTTTAGCAATTCCTTCTTTACCAAGCATAATTGAGGTATTATTTTCTTATTCTGAATAAATTAAATTGATGAGCCTTCTTTTGTTCATAGCTCCATACATATATCGGTATTGAAAAAGTTATTGTAGCAATAAGTCCAAAAAAAGAAATCAAAATTACTGTTGCAATAATTCCTAAAGGTATCCCTAGAAACACAAGTCTATTATCTACAACAGCGACAATCTTATTTAAATGCTTTTTTTCCATCTTACCACAACTGTTGCAATTCACTTGAATTTCATCGGATGAAAGCTGCTTCTGTAAAATAGCTCTATCATCTGCCTTCTGCGAAAGATAATTTTGTTTTTTACATGACGAACATATGTATGTTAATCTCATGACTAATTACCTAGATCGAACTGTAAGTTGCTCAATTCTTTTCTCATAGTTTTTCCCCTGAAAAATTCGTTTTACGAAAATTCCTGGGACATGAATTTCATTTGGATCTAATTCTCCAGCTGGCACTAATTCTTCTACCTCAGCAACCGTAATATTGGCGGCTCCACACATACAGGGGTTAAAATTACGTGCCGTTCCTTTGAAAATAAGATTGCCTGCTTCATCACCCTTCCAGGCTTTGACAAAGGAAAAATCTGCTTTATAAGCCATTTCTAAAACATACATCTTGCCATTGAACTCTCGTGTTTCCTTTCCTTCGGCAACTTCTGTTCCGTAACCAGCGGGCGTATAAATAGCAGGAAAGCCAGCTTTAGCTGCTCTACATTTTTCTGCCAAAGTACCTTGAGGTGTAAGTTCAACTTCCAATTCACCACTCAACATTTGGCGTTCGAATTCATCATTCTCACCTACATAAGATGAGATCATTTTTTTTATTTGCTTTTTTTGAAGCAATAAGCCAAGTCCAAAATCATCAACCCCAGCATTGTTTGAAATACAGGTAATATCTTTTATTCCTAAATTTACTAACTCTGCTATTGCATTTTCAGGAATTCCGCATAAGCCAAATCCTCCTAACATAAAAGTCATTCCGTCTTGTACCCCTTCTAAGGCCTCCTTGATATTATCGACTTTTTTTCGAATCATTTTCGTTATAAATTAATGGGGATTCTACACTATTTGATGAACTAATTTACGGTTTTTAATCCAATTTTTTTCAACGAAAACACCCAAGACTTTTAAAAATCCTGGGTGTTTCTGCTTCACTTATTACGAAGTAATATTCAGTTTAAAAACTGATGTCATCTAAATCATCGTCAGGGTCAGCATTCTTCTTTGCATCCTCAAGAATCTTCTCGCAATCAAGATTAATTGACATACCAGATGGTTTAGGAAAAGTACCATCGGAAATGCCTAAATCTTTATTCTCGTAGTTTTTCTTCATATATATTCCCCAGATAGGCAAAGCCATCGCGGCTCCTTGTCCGTAAGCAGTATTTTTGAAGTGTATTGAGCGATTGTCACCTCCTACCCAAACTCCAGTCACTAAATTAGGCACCATACCCATAAACCAACCATCACTATTATTCTGTGTAGTACCCGTTTTACCGGCAATAGGGTTCGTAAATCCGTATGGGTAACCCGTTACAATCTCTTTATAAATCGTGCTATTTTTCAAATGCTTATGTCTTAGGCGTGTTCCCGAGCCGGATTCGGTAACCCCTTTCATTAAATCTATCATCGCATAAGAAACCTCTTTGTTTAAAACGTCTTTGGTTTCGGGTACATATTCATAAAGCACTGTACCGTTTTTATCTTCGATGCGGGTGACCATAACCGGCTTTACATAAACACCTTGATTTGCAAACATTCCGTAAGCACCAACCATTTCATAAACGTTCATTTCTGCAACTCCTAAAGCTATTGCAGGTACTGCAAGCATTTCACGAGTAATACCAGCATTCTTTGCGATAGAAACTACCGACTTAGGTCCCACCATATCAATTAATTGGGCTGTAATTGTATTCTTAGAATTTGCCAAGCCATTTTTTAAGGTATAGGCTTTACCTGAAAATTTACCGTTTGAGTTTTTAGGGCCCCATGCTTCAGTATTACCATGTTTGCCGGCTTCAATCCAATATTCAGTATCTGGAAAGGTATCACAAGGTGATAAACGCAATTGATCAATAGCCGCTGCATAAACAAAAGGTTTAAACGTAGAACCCGCCTGTCTAGTACCTTGCTTTACGTTATCATATTGAAAATGTTTATAGTCAACTCCCCCAACCCATGCCTTGACATGACCCGTTTGTGGTTCCATAGACATCATTGCGGTGCGCAAAAATGTTTTGTAATATCTAATGGAATCCATTGGAGTCATGATCGTATCTTTCTCTCGATTTTCACTTTTCCAGTCAAAAACGGTCATTTCTCTTTTTTTGGCAAATGATTCTCTAATATTTTTTTCAGACTTACCTTCTTTCTGCATTTGACGCCAACGGTCAGACGTTTTCATCGCACGCTCCATTATAGAGGCAATCTCGCTCTTTTCCAAATCAAGAAAGGGGGCAGTTCTATTGCGATCTGGCTTATTTTGATTAAAGAACTCAGCTTGTAGTTTGCGCATATGCATGTCAACCGCCTCCTCAGCATTCGCTTGCATTCTAGAATCTACGGTGGTATAAATTCTTAATCCATCTAAATACAAATTCCATTTGTCTCGTTCACCTTCCAAAGCAGGCTTTGGGTTTTTAGCAATCCAACCATTCATAAATCGCTGGATATACATTCTAAAATAAGTCGCCAAACCATCACGATGCGATTCAGGGTTATAGTTTAAATCAATGTCTAATCCCAGAAGAGAGTCTTTTTCCTTTGGAGTTATATAATTGTATTTCGCCAATTGACCTATTACAAGGTTTCTTTTATTCTGCGTTCTTTCAAGACGACGTAGAGGGTTAAATAAGGAAGAATTCTGCAGCATACCAACAAGCATCGCTGATTCTTCAATTTTTAATTGTTTGGGCTCTTTACCAAAATAAATTCTCGATGCCGAACGAATACCATCTGCATTATTACCAAAGTCATAAATGTTGAGATACATTTTAATAATTTCCTCTTTGGTATACCTGCGCTCTAACTGTACTGAAATGACATATTCTTTTGCTTTTTGTAATACTCTTTGAATTGGGTTTCTTGATCTAGTACCCACATAAATTTGACTTGCCAATTGTTGAGTAATTGTACTTCCACCGCCACGACTTCCCAAATACGAAAGTGCTCGTAAAGTACCAAACCAATCAATACCCGAGTGTTTATAAAAACGAACATCTTCGCTGGCAACTAAAGCATCAACTAAATTTTGAGGTAAATCTTCATATGATACAGGAGTACGGTTATCGTCTAAATAAAATTTTCCCAACAACTCATCATCAGAAGAAATGATTTGCGAAGCCAGATTGGTTTGAGGGTTTTCAAGAGATTCGTAGGTTGGCAATGGACCCAACCAACCCCAAGAAGCTGATAAAAATAGAAGTGCCACAGAGAATACTCCAATGCCAAATAAAATCCAGAACCATTTGATAAATTTGAAATAGGACGGTTTACCTTTCTTGCCTGCCGATGAGGCAGTTTTCTTTACGGCCTTTGCCATATGCTTATTTATTACTTTTTACAATTTCGTATCCAACATCGGTGATTCCCTCTAAATTCACTACTCCCTCTACATTGCCATTTTTTCTCATAGCGTGAGAAACACGTAATGTATATACGCCTGAAGAGTTAAAAACGATGTTTTCTTTATACCATAATTTATTTTCCTTTACTCCACCATACCCTTTACCTAACCAAGTGCCATCAGGCAAGGCCATTTCGTACTCCAGCGTGTCGGTGACACTTTCTCCATCAGGAAATTTAAGCTGTGCTATCAAAAAGAGGTTGTTGTAGGGAAAGGAATTATCATTTCGAACATTAATAAACATGTCGTGTTTTTGAATCGTATCCATTTCGGAAAAAACGAACTCAATAACATCGTCTTTCGCCCAAGACCCATTGTCAGTAGGTTGAAATTCTGCTTTCACGAGACCCTCACTACAAGAGCTCATAAAGACAAAAGCTAACAAAGTAAAAATACCCCTAGGTATTTTTAGGGCGGCTTTTCGAACGATTTGCATTCTTGTTCTTATTTCTATGATTGTTATTGCTTGTACTTTTCTTACTTTGATTTTGACCAGAATTCTGTTTTTGCCTTTGGTTGTTTCCTCCTTTACGCTTTTTATTTCGGTTTCTATTTCGACTATTCTTACTGCGTTTAGGCTTGTCAAAACGCGTTAAACTGTCTTGTCCAACAACATTTTCAAAAACAACACGCTCCTCAATTTCAACAATATTCTCAACAGCATACTCTTCGAGACTGGCGACCTTTTCCTTTTTCTTATTCTTTTCTAAAATTTCTTTGACCTGTTCTGGGGAAAGTACGTGCCAATTTGCCGGATCGTCTTTATATGAAAACCACAACTTCTCTTTAAAAATATCTGTTTTTTGACAAAATGCCAATCCTTTTTCGGTAAAGAGTTTGGTGTCTTGCGCCGGAAAATCTTTTAGTGCATCTATATACACATCTAACTCATAATTCAGGCAGCATTTTAACTTTCCACATTGTCCTGCTAATTTTTGCGGATTCAATGACAGTTGCTGGTATCGGGCAGCTGAAGTGCTCACCGATCGAAAATCCGTCAGCCAGGTGGAGCAACAAAGCTCTCTTCCGCAGGAACCAATTCCACCTAAACGCTGCGCTTCTTGACGATAACCTATTTGTCGCATTTCAATCCGAATTCCGAAGGCCTTCGCCATATCTTTAATCAACTGACGAAAATCTACTCGTTCTTCTGCAGTATAATAGAAAGTAGCTTTAGAGCCATCTCCTTGAAATTCAACATCGGAGATTTTCATTTGAAGTTTTAGAATAATGGCAATCTCTCTAGCTCGCTTTTTAATCTCCTCTTCTCGGTCGCGGCATTTTTGCCAAATATCAATATCTTTTTGAGAAGCTTTTCGGTAAACTTTTGGCAATTCAAGATCATTGAAATCTACCTTTTTGCGTTTCATTTGAACTTTTACTAGTTCTCCTGAAAGTGTAACCATTCCGATATCATGACCTGATTGCGCTTGAGTAGCAACCACATCACCTATAGACAATGATAGATTTTCGGAGTTTCTAAAAAATTCTTTTCTACTGTTTTTGAATCGCACTTCAACACAATCAAATGGTTTTTCACCACCTGGAAGTGACATATTGGAGAGCCAATCAAAAACAGTTAATTTATTACAACCATCGGTACCACAAGTGCCATTATTCTTGCATCCACGTGGTTGTCCGTCCTTACCGGTCGAACAACTGCTACAACTCATATTTTATATGTTGGTTTGGCCTTTTCGAGGGAAATGGGCCAAAAAAGGTTCATACTAATCTTAAGAGTAAAGATAGTATAATTTGTGACGGGAAGGAAATAGGTTTACCGTTTCAAGTTCACAGTTTATTCGTCTAAATCCATGTCTATCTCTTCATCTTCAATATCAGGCACATCGTACTTATAATAAAGTACTAGGCCAATAGCAATGAGAGAAATCCGAATAATCCAACCTACTGTTTCTCCGAAGAAATCAATCCATGCCAATAGCAGAAGTTCCAAAGGCAGAAAAGAAAGTAGTGTTGACAAGATTCCTGCTATCGCTATTCCTAAACCTAAATTTGATCTTTTAATTTTTTCGTTTCTATCCATAGAATTAAAAGGCTACTTCTTGAACTTCAACACTTCAGATCGCCCTTTTTTGAAAATCTTATTGCTCACCACTTTACCTTTTCGCAGTGCTTTTTGCTCTTCATAGGGAAGGTTATGAACTTCTTGACATTCTGTAGAACAGCAATTATCCATTTTTTCAGCACATTCGGTACACTGAATAAACAGCAAATGGCAAGCTTCGTTTGCACAGTTTTCATGGGTATCACAAGCCTTTCCGCATTGGTGACATTGTGCTATCACATCATCAGAAATACGTTCTCCTCTTCTGTGATCAAAAACGAAATTCTTCCCCTTGAATTTATTTTCCAAATTCTTTTTTTCTACCTGGCGGGCATATTCTATGATCCCGCCTTCAAGCTGATAAACCTGCTTGAAGCCCTTATGTTTGTAGTAGGCACTTGCTTTTTCACATCGAATTCCACCAGTACAATACATGACCAACTTCTTGTCTTCTTTATGGTCGGCCAAATCTTTTTCGATTATATCTAGAGAATCCCGAAAAGTATCTACATCAGGAGTAATGGCATTCTTGAAATGCCCAATTTCACTTTCATAGTGGTTTCTCATATCAACCAAAACTGCATCCGGGTCTTCAATTAGTTCATTGAATTGTTCAGCCCCAACATGAATTCCTTTGTTTGTGACATCGAATGTTTCGTCATTCAAACCATCAGCTACAATCTTCTTTCGGACTTTTACTTTCAACTTCAGAAATGATAAATTGTCTTGCTCAATAGCAATATTCAATCGCACATTTTCTAAAAAAGAGATACTGTCCAAATGTGCTTTGAACTTTTCAAAGTTTTCTGCTGGAACAGATAATTGCGCATTGATTCCCTCATGAGCCACATAAATACGCCCAAGCACTTCGAGTTCGTCCCAATGAATAAAAAGATGGTTTCTGAAAATCGACGGATTGCCGATATGTGCATACGTATAGAAAGAGATCGTAAGGCGTTCTTGCCCAGCTTCTTTGATGAGTGCTGCCCTTTCTTTTGCACTTAAGGTATTGTACAGTTGCATGCTATACTAATATTTAAGTTTAAGAATAGTAATCCGATAATTATCGGAAAAGCAAAAATAAGAATAATCAAAAAAAGAGCCCCGAAAAATCGAGACTCTTTACCGGCCGTTCCATTTTTTTCTTCTTCATAGCAGTTTCAGAAATAAACAAAAGGAAGAGGCCACCGTTGCCCATTGCCGTTCAAAACAATAGAAATTATTTGAGTTAGTTCTATCTATTTTTGAGATAGATGTAGCTTTTCTAAAAAGGTTGCGTCGCTCATTGTTATATGCGAAAAGAATTGGTAATTTAGCCATCCTTCTAAAACGAGATAATTATGAGTTCTGAAAAAGATGCAAAACTAAAAGCCCTGAAATTAACCCTTGATAAACTTGATAAGACCTACGGAAAAGGTGCTGTCATGAAGATGGGTGATAGTGTGATTGAAGATGTTGAAGTTATTCCTTCTGGTTCACTAGGCTTGGATATTGCATTAGGCGTTGGAGGGTATCCTCGTGGTAGGGTTATTGAAATTTACGGTCCTGAATCTTCGGGTAAGACTACTTTAACTCTACATGCTATTGCTGAAGCTCAGAAACAAGGTGGCATTGCTGCTTTTATAGATGCAGAACATGCGTTCGACCGTTTTTATGCGGAAAAATTAGGCGTTGATATCGACAACCTTATCATTTCTCAACCTGATAATGGGGAACAAGGCTTAGAGATTGCAGATAATTTAATTCGCTCTGGTGCTATTGATATCGTTGTTATTGACTCTGTTGCTGCCTTAACTCCGAAAAGTGAGATTGAAGGCGAAATGGGAGATTCCAAAATGGGGCTTCACGCGAGATTGATGTCTCAAGCTTTGCGAAAATTAACTGGTTCAATAAGCAAAACACATTGTACCGTAATTTTCATCAACCAACTCCGTGAAAAGATTGGCGTTATGTTTGGTAATCCTGAAACAACAACTGGGGGTAATGCACTTAAATTTTATGCCTCAGTTCGTTTGGATATTCGTAGATCTACTCAAATAAAAGATACTGATGGTGGCGTTCAAGGAAACAAAACCCGTGTTAAAGTCGTAAAAAACAAAGTCGCGCCTCCGTTTAGAACCACTGAGTTCGATATTATGTATGGGGAAGGTATTTCTAAGGCAGGTGAAGTTATTGACCTTGGCGTTGAGTATGAAATCGTCAAGAAAAGCGGATCTTGGTTCAGCTATGGAGATACTAAATTGGGACAAGGTCGTGATGCTGTTAAAGCTTTGCTGCTAGATAACCCGGAGTTGTTTGAGGAATTAGATGGCAAAATTCGAGAAGCTATAAACGCTCTAAAATAGGCAGGCACCGAGTTTTACTTTTTCTTACGCAACCTTTACGGTTTATTTACATCTTAAAACCAAACCGATTGCTTATGAAGAAGCCTTTTTTCATATTCTTATTCGCTATTGTTTCTTTTCTCATGAGTTCATGCGATCTTGATGACGGGCAAAACTTTCATTTTTTGCCCCTACAAATTGTTAGTGCCGAGTTGCCAGAATCATTTACATTGAATGAAACTTATAAGATTCAAGTGACCTACAACCAACCTGATGGGTGTACGGGTTTCGCTGGTTTTGAGGTAAATGATCAAGATCTTACAGTGCGAAACGTAGTGGTAGTAGGTACTCGAAGAACAGATCAAGATACTTGTATCGCAAATATTGAAGAACAAACAACTTCATTTGATTTCATAGTAAAATATTCGCAACCATATACCTTTCGTTTTTGGCAGGGTGAAAGCGAAAGTGGCGAACAACAGTATTTAGAGATTATGGTTCCTGTGAACTAAAACTCGAATACAAAAATTAATCTAACCAACATTTTGAGTCTGGAAAAACTCATTGAAGATTGTAAGCAGGGAGACCGGAAGGCACAAGCTCAACTTTATAGAAAGTACGCTTCTATATTGTTTGGAATTAGCCTGAAGTACTCGCGCAATAAAACTGAGGCAGAAGACAATCTGCATGATAGCTTTATGACCATTTTTGACAAAATAGGTCAATATAGTGGCAAAGGGTCTTTTGAAGGATGGATGAAACGTATTACCGTAAATACCGTATTACAGAAGTACAGAAAAGAAGAGCATTTGAATGTAGTATCTGAAAATACCGAGGAAGAAATTGAAGTTGATTCAGGGTTTGCAGATATCAATCTTCAGACCTTACTGCGGTACATTCAGGAATTGCCGAACAAGTATCGACTAACCTTTAATATGTATGTTTTAGATGGATATTCTCATAAAGAAATCAGCGAAAAGCTAGGAACATCTGCCGGAACATCAAAATCAAACCTAGCAAGAGCTAGAATGATTTTAAAGGGAAAAATCGAAGATGAACAAACGAAAGCCATCATTGGTCTGATCATATTTTCTATGCAAGATTTGGTTTAATCGATGAAAAAAATCCGTTCCTGATCTAAATTCAGGACATACATCAAAATAAAAACCTTATAAAATGGGTAAAAAGAATTTAGACAAACTGTTTCAAGAGAAACTAAAAGACTTTTCGGAAGTTCCCGATGAGAAAGTCTGGCAGTCGATTGAAGCATCGCTAGACAAAAAGAAAAAATCACGCAAAATCATCCCGATTTGGTGGAAATTGGGCGGTATTGCCGCAATGCTCGTCTTGGGCCTATTTCTATGGAATCCCTTTGAGGACAATTCTGTAAACTCTCCGATTATTACCGATGTGAATAATGAAGTAAAAAAAACATCCAAAGAAAAGAAAACAGATCAACAGATTAAAAATCAGAATTCTAGTCAAGGCCAGATTGTAGATACTCAAAAGGATAATACTTCAAGTGAAGAAAATGATAGCTCAATTGAGCAAATTGCAAATGCAAACGCTGATTCAAAAAAAGATTTGAAATCCAATTCGATTAAGAAGCAATCTCAAAAAGAGACTATTTATTCTCAAAATTCAACAGCAATCAAAATTGCCGCTGGAGAAACTCAGAGATCAATTGATAAGAGAGATGCCAAAAACTCTAAAAAAGAATTTGCTCCTACTATTCAAGAAACAGCCGTTGTAGAATCAGAATTACTCGATTCAAAATTTAAAGAAACTCCTGCGCAAGAAATTAAAATAGATTCCCAAGAAAAGCCTTTTTCTAATGAAATAAATACTCAATCAAAAGAAGGTATTGCTCAAAATGAGGAGAATAATAACATCAGAGAGTTAGAAGAAGCGGCAAAAAAGAAATCTCTTTTCGATGAAATTGCTGAACAGGAACAAGAGGAAGTCGTTGCTGAGAATTCAGGAAGCAGATGGTCAGCCGGGCCGAGCATTGCACCTGTTTATTTTAATGCGATGGGCGAAGGGTCACCAGTACATTCTATCTTTGTACCAAACGGAAAATCAGGTGATGTAAATCTTAGTTATGGTCTTTCTATAGCCTACGAAGTAAATAAAAAGCTTAAGATTAGGTCTGGTGTACACAAGGTTGACTATGGTTATCGAACTAACGATATAGAATTTTCTTCTTCATTGGAAAATGCAACAAGTGACCAAATCGATAATATTGATTATACGATTACCTCAAAGAGTTTAGTCGTAACAAGCAAGGCAAGTTCGCCAGTTGAAGCATCAAATCAAAACTCATTTTTAGATTCTAGCTCTGAAGACGTTTCTGCAGAAAGCCCTGCACGCGATGGCGTAATGGCTCAGCAGTTTGGATATTTAGAAGTACCTGTTGAACTGAATTATGCCTTAGTTGATAAAAGATTTGGAATCAATTTAATAGGTGGTATTAGTTCTTTATTCTTAGTTGACAACTCTATTTCTCTTTCGTCGGGTGAGTTAACGACAGACGTAGGTGAGGCAAACAATATTAATTCAGTGAATTTTAGTACGAATGTAGGCTTTGGCGTGAATTACAAATTCACGCCAAAAGTACAATTGAATATAGAACCTATTTTTAAATATCAGCTCAATACTTTCTCCGTAACTGATGGAACATTTAATCCTTTTTCTGTAGGGGTTTATAGTGGTCTGAGTTTTAAGTTTTGATAGCAGCTTAAAAAATATATCTGAAATAAACTGCCTGCCAGCGGGCAGTTTCAGGATAATGAAGTTGGTTGGTTATCCATTTATTAAAATGGGTGTAGAGCGCCTTGCAAAATTTGTAAGGCGTTTTATTTTTTAGTCAATTCATTTAGAATAACTTCCCTTACTTCTTCCCGGAGTGTTGATTTGTCTTCTTCAGCTAAAAGTCCTGTTTTGAAAAAAGTATGCACTTTCGCCCTTAACTTTCCGGGGGATCCACTCAAAAATGTAAAAGAAAAACGCTTTTTACTATCGTAAAATGTCATTGGAACCACTGGGATATTATGTGCAATCGCCATTTTGAAAGCGCCATCCTTAAAACTATCTAAAACTACATTCTCCTCAGGTACACCTCCTTCTGGAAAAATACAAATACTCAAACCCTGGTTTAATCTTCGCTGAGCTCTTCTATAAACTCCTGTTCGGCTTCTCGTATTTTCGCGATCAACCATGATACAAACTCTTTTAAAGAAAAATCCGAAGACGGGAATTTTTGCTAATTCTTTCTTCCCAACAAATACAAAAGGGTTTTTACTAATGCGCAACATTAACATAATATCGAGCATACTGGTGTGGTTGGCCACTAACATATAGCTCTTGCCCTTCTCTAGTTTTTGTTCTCGTATTATTTTCGGAGGACATCCCATTCCATATAAAATAGGCGTAGCCCATAAGTTTCTTGCCAACCAAAAAAACTGAGGGTACCATTTTTCCGAAAGTGTTGTAACCAATAGGAATGGAAAAAACAAAAAAATGGGTACTGCGACCAAAATGTAAAACCAAATACGGTACGCTATGTGCCCAATGTTTTTAAGAATGGTAATCATGATCTCAAAAGTAACGCCATTTTTTGGTATTTGTTTTACCTTTGTCATCTTTCACATCGAAACCAATGGCTAGAATTTTAACGGGAATACAAAGTACAGGAGTTCCACATTTGGGGAATATTTTAGGGGCAATAATGCCTGCTATACAAATGGCGCAAGACCCTAAGAATGAATCTTATCTCTTTATTGCAGATATGCATTCACTTACCCAAATTAAAAATGGTGAAGAACTTCGAAATAATACCTATGCCACAGCTGCAACCTGGTTGGCTTTTGGCTTAGATATTGAAAAGACTGTTTTTTATCGTCAAAGCGATGTGCCTCAAGTAACCGAATTATCTTGGTATCTCAGCTGCTTTTTCCCATATCAACGTTTGACACTTGCCCATTCCTTTAAAGACAAAGCTGATCGTTTGGAAGATGTGAATGCGGGGCTATTTACTTACCCCATGCTTATGGCTGCGGATATTCTCTTGTATGACGCCCATATTGTTCCCGTTGGGAAAGATCAATTGCAGCATTTAGAAATGACACGTGATGTTGCCTCTCGTTTTCATGCCCAATTGGGAGAAACTTTCGTTTTACCGGAAGCCAAAGTACAGGAAGAAACCATGTACGTGCCTGGAACTGATGGTGAGAAAATGAGTAAGAGTAAAGGCAACTTGATTAACTTATTTCAGCCTGATAAAAAGCTTCGAAAACAAATTATGGGCATCGTTTCAGATAGCACTCCGATGGAAGATCCTAAAGATCCCGAAACGGACAATACTTTTGCTCTTTATAAAATATTAGCCTCGGAGACTCAGATTAAAGAAATGCGCTCTAATTACCTGGCTGGAAACTTCGGTTACGGACATGCCAAACAGGCCCTTTATGAAGTAATCATAGAGCGTTTTGGCGAAGCTCGTGAAAAGTTCGATTATTATATGAATAATCTGAATGAGATAGACGATGCGCTTGCCCTAGGTGCCGAAAAAGCATCAAAAACCGCTAATGAAGTTTTAGCCAGAGTACGGTCCAAGGTAGGCTACTAACCAATTATTTCTCTATCGCAAGAAGTTCCATTTCGAAAATTAAAGCCGCGTAAGGTGGAATCATTCCGCCGCCAGCGCCTCTTTGACCATAAGCAATATCTTGCGGAATAAATACTTTCCATTTTGACCCGACAGGCATAAGCTGTAAAGCTTCTTGCCAACCTTTAATTACTTGGGTTACGCCAAATACATTTGGTTCTCCTCTTTCTACCGAACTATCAAAAACCTTCCCGTTAATCAGCATTCCAGTATAATGTACCTTAACTTTATCTTTTACATTGGGTATGGCGCCGTCTCCTTTCGTTAATACTTCGTACTGCAAACCGCTCTCCGTTGTTATTACTTCAGGTCTTTTGCCATTTTCCTTCAGAAAAAGCTCCCCTTCTGCACTTTGCTTTTTTGCTTCTTTCTCCTGAATCAACTGTATCGTGTTTTGCACCTCAGATTGACACTCTTCTAAGCCCATTTTTTCTCTGCCCTTCATAACATCTTCCAAGGCTATTGCAAAAGCATTGTAAGACAGTGAATCAAAACCAACCGTTTTAAGGTTGTTACCCACACTCACTCCGAAAGCATAACTGAAATTTTGGAGGCTATCTTCAAGATTCAATTCCTTCGCTTTCTCCATTTCGGCCAACCTAGCCTGTATTTCGGTTGCTTCGGCTTTTAACCTTGCCACCTCTTTAATCAAGTCTTTCTTTTTCTGACCAAAACTTGCAAACCCAATCAGGAATGCCGCTATAACTACAATAGATTTCTTCATTTATAATGGAATTATTTGCTGCGAAAGTAGCTAAATTATAGAAATTGACATTTTTTAAAACCAGTTTTGCCAATAATTAGGTAAAAGACCAGTCAGTCGGTTTTTCAAAATGAAACTCAACTCTAGTTTTCGTAAAAGAAGTCCATAAGAGGCATTTCATCGATAAAGCGCGACAATATCTAAACTGAACAAATATTTATAAATCGAACAAACTGGATAGTCTAAATTGCCTCAAACAATTTTCCAGGCAATGGGCGAATAACGCCCTTCATTTCCATATTCAGAAGGGTAGAAGAGGTTTTGAAAATAGGAAGTTTACACTCCAAAGCAATACTATCTAATAATTGCTTTCCATCTTTTTGCAAATAGGAATAAATAGACTTTTCAGTGACATCTAATTCTACGAAAAGCTGTTTTTGTACCGTTTTGGTTTCCTTTTCTTCAATGCTCCATCCCAAGAGATATACCAAATCAGCAGCTGAAGTAATCATTTGGGCTTTCTGTCTTTTAATCAAATTATTACAACCCAAGCTGTATTTATCATTTGATCTACCAGGAACAGCAAAAACATCGCGATTATAACTATGTGCTATATCCGCTGTGACTAAGCTTCCACCTTTCTCTGCTGATTCTATTACTATGGTGGCTTCAGACATTCCCGCTATAATTCGATTCCGTTTTAGAAAATTTTCCCTTTCAGGATTACTTGTACTCCAGAAGTCCGTTACAAAACCTCCATTTTGTTCAATATCAGGAGTATACTTTGCGTGTACTTTCGGGTAAATCTGGTTCAACCCGTGTGCCAAACATCCTATAGTCTGAAGGTTATGCTTCGCAGCGGCTCTTTGCACACAAATATCAACTCCGTAAGCAAAACCACTAACAATAATAGGGTTTAAAGGTGCAATCTCTTCAATAAAATTTTCGCAAAAAGCAGTGCCGTAGCTCGTAATATTACGGGTGCCAACTACACTTATGATCTTTCTTCCTGCCAAATCAATATTTCCTCTTTTAAATAAGAGAATAGGGCTATCTATACAATGTCTTAAATAAGCTGGGTAATCAGGGTTCATAAAGTAAGAGTAGCCAATGTTCTTCGATTGTATGAATTTGTATTCTTCCTCAGCATTCTCGAGATGAGTTTGGTCATGAAGTCCTTTCAAAGTATGCGTACCTATTCCGTCAATTTTGAGGAGGTTTGACAGCTTATCGTCAAAAACTGCAGCTGGACTACTACAGTGACCAATTATCTTTTTAGCGATTACATCACCGATATTCGGAATACTTTGCAAGCGAAGAATTGCAATTAATTCATCTTTAGCTATTTGTGAATCGCCCATAGTTATTCACAAAATACGGAAATTATAATGTTAATAAAAAGTTATGAAAGAGGTTTTGAAGCTCTATATTTTTTGTAATATTTGCGGCAGATGGTATTAGAACACTACATCTCAGAACTGCTATATAGATACAATTGCGTAATGGTTCCAAATTTTGGAGCTTTCTTAACGCAAATGAAATCTGCTGTTATTCACAGTAGTACAAATGCTTTCTATCCCCCAACCAAGGTGGTTTCTTTTAACGAGCAAGTAGTCACAAACGACGGGTTGTTGGTTTCTTATATGGCTGATGCTGAAAAAGTCAGTTACGAAGACATGCTGAAAAAAGTTGCAGACATGACGGCTGAGTGGAAAAAGCGTTTGCAAAAAGGTGAGAAGTTACGACTAGAAAATATTGGAGAGTTATCATTGAACCAAGCTGGGAAAATTCAATTTCAACCCCATTATAATATCAATTACCTTACATCTTCCTTTGGTTTGTCTTCTTTTGTCTCGGTTCCAGTGACACGAGAAGTATTAAAAGAAGAGGTTGAAACTATTGAAGAAAAAATTCCTTTTGTTTTTACTCCTGAGCAAAGAAAAACAAGATCATTCCGACCTTATTTAAAATATGCTGCTGTCGGTTTGTTAGCTATTTCCCTTGGATTAACAGGCTATCGTTTTATTAACGACAATCTTGGAAATCAGCAACTAGCATCCGAAGAAGCACAAGAGCAGGTTACCAAGCACATTCAGGAAGCTACATTTTTCGATGTTGAACCTTTAGAACTGCCTTCTATTTCATTAGATGTGTTGACTGTAAAACCTAAGGCAGATAAAAAGAAAAACGTTCGTACACATCATGTCATTGCTGGTGCTTTTCGTTTTCGTTCCAATGCAGAAAAAAAAATACGTCAATTAAAAAGACGTGGTTACAATGCTACTTATATAGGTACAAACAGACACGGTTTGCACATGGTCAACTATGATAGCTATACAGATGTCGATGAGGCTCTAAATGCTTTAAAAGCGATAAAACGCACGCAAAGTAAAGATGCTTGGCTATTATCTACTAAATAAAAAGCTGCTCCCTTTTTTCACATTAGTATTACACCTTACCTTTACTCAAAATTTCAGATATGGAGGCAAAAAAGCCAAAAGATTCACTTGCAATCTTAACTGATATCGTACTCCCCGGCGAGACGAACATCTTAAAAAATCTTTTTGGAGGTGAATTGCTGGCTCGAATGGATAGAGCTGCAAGTATTGCTGCTGGAAGACATAGTAATCGGTTAACGGTTACCGCTTCAGTAAATCATGTTGCCTTCACACAGGCCGTGCCTCTTGGAAGTGTTGTAACAGTTGAAGCCTCTGTTTCAAGGGCATTTTCAACATCCATGGAAGTTTTTATTGATGTTTGGATTGAAGATCGTTTTAGTGGAAAGCGTTCCAAGGCCAACGAAGGTATTTACACCTTTGTAGCCCTAGATGAGACTGGACGGCCTACACAAGTACCTCAGCTGGAACCCGAAACGGAGTTGGAAAAAGAACGCTTTGAAGCGGCACTTCGAAGAAAACAATTGAGCTTGGTTTTAGCAGGCAAAATGAAGCCGACGGATGCAACCGAACTAAGGGCTTTGTTTATGGGAGAACAGTAGATTTAAGTTACAATTGATACAACCATTCCTCAGGATTTAACTTAGAAGTATCTTCATAAAGGTAGAATTTAAGACGCGTTTGGCCATTGACCCGATTGGTATAAATTTTTCCTAGTTCTGTTTTCATAGGAACCATATCGCCCTTTCTTACATAAACTTCAGAGAGGTTATAATAGGTACTTATAAAATTACCATGCTTTATAGTCACCCCTTTTTTTCCTCCAGGAACGGCAAGAATAGCAATTACCTCTCCTTCAAAAATAGATCTTGCAATAGCTCCTTCGTCTGTTGCAATAATAACCCCATTGCTCTCATGTTTAATACCCGGATAAACAGGATCGCGGTATTCTCCAAACCCTTGACTTTTAATTCCTTTTTCAACCGGCCAAATTAACTTCCCCTTATTCGCTGTAAAGTTATTCGCGACTAGCGTAGCTTCCGGCGTTAAGTCAAATTTACTTGAGTTCGATACCTTGCTTCCTGATTTTTTATTTGATGCCGCTATGGCTTCACGAATCAACTTTTCGATCTGCTTATCAATTTTCCTTGCCTCTTTTTGTTTCTTTTCAATACTTGCCGCATATTTACTCTCGTTCTGACGTATAGAAGCCAGAAGTTCTTTTTGGGACTGAATCTCTTTGAAAAGTTGGTTTTTAGCTTTCCGATTTTGTGAAATTAAGATCTCTTTTACCTTCCGCTCTTCATTCAAATCTTTGTTAAGGCGAGCGAGATCATCTGTCTTAGTTACAATTTCTTCTCCCTGCTCTCTGCGATAATCAGTATACTGTTTTATATACCGTAGCCGTTTAAATCCCTGAAAAAAGTTCTCCGAAGACAGCAAAAACATCAATCGACTTTGTTGTGATTTATTTTGATACGATTTTTGAATCATTAGGCCATAATCGTCCTTCAAGATTTTTAAATCTTCACGTAGCTTACTAATCTTCTTAATGTTGGCATTGATTTGACGGTTCAGAAGGTTTGACTGCTGATTGGTAACTCTAATCAATTGTTGACGTACATTAATCTTCTTGTCCAAAGCTTCCAGTTGGTCTAGAACAGTGCCTCGCTCCTTCTTTTCAGCAAAAAGCAAACGATTAATATCTCTAATTTCAGTTTGAAGTTTTTCTCTTTTTGCTTCTAATGCTCGTTGTTCATTTGTTTGGGCAAAATTATTTTGAGGGATGAGCATCCCCAGAAAGAGTAAAAATGAAAGGATGTGTAGCTTCCTAAATATCATTCTTTGTCAAAACTATTTCTTTATATCCTTTCGGAATTTTATAGGGAAAATTCATCGGATTATTGAACTCTATATTGCGATATTCTATTGCAATGGTATTCTTTACTTCTTTGTCAATAGCTGTAATAAAAATAGAATTCGGAAGCACGTATTGACTTACCTGCTGATAGTTCAGATAATTTATCTCAAGAAGTCTTTTTTTTAGGGGTTGGGATAACTGTTGTGTTGCAATTTTGAAATTTTTTGGTTCAATTTGGAATAATATTTTGAAAAGTTCGGCAGCCTTTTTAGGTTTCAATTGGTAGTTTTTGTTGGCTATTTCTAAGTCGTACTTCTCTTCTTTCAAATCTAATAGTGCTTGTCCTAAAAGTAGATTTTGAACTTTCTGAAAATCTAGTTCTGTTCCTAGTAGATTACTCAAATATGAAAAATCACCATCGAAATATTCATTTTCTAATTTGTTATAAAAAGAAACTCTATCAGGAGTAATATAAGCTTTGACCAGAGGTAAGGGTCTACTACTAATCCATATAGCTTTGTCTTTTTCTATTCTCAGATTAGCTCCAAACCCCTGAGAAGATTCTCCGTCAGAATAATCAATCTTCATTATCCCCCTCAAAGTTTTGAAATCGATTTCATTTTGGTAATGAGTCTTGATAATAGCCTTCGCCGAAAGATTTGCGTTGGCCTCACCACCAGTTAAGACCTTTTTGGACTTACAGGAAACAACAAACATGACCAAAATACAAATGCTGAATCGTTTTGGAATATGCCTAAAAATAGTCTGTATCATTTAAAATCCGGGTTTTACCTTACGAAGATACATATTTGCCTTAACCGAATTGTTAATTCCGTTATACGCTTCTCCTAGTTCTGAATAGATTTTGTTAGCTAGGGAAATATCTCCTACCAAATAATCTAGAGAAGCTTCCAATACTTCTATCGCATCTCGGTGTTTTCCTGTTTTATTAAAAGCGTAGCCCTGAGCATAGTAAAAATAGGGTTGTGAAGGAAAGTTTTCCGCTGCATCTGCTGCAACTTGCTTCAGAATCATATGATTATTTGTTCTTATCAAACTCTGAATTCGACCTTTGTATCCATTCAGTGAAGAGGTGCTCTCTGATGTATTATTCACGGTTGCCGAAAAAGTAGTTTTTTGACTGATTTTGTTTCTTTTTTCAATAGAATCGTTAATTTTTGACGTTAAATCATCTAAAAAAGTGGTTTTTTTGAGATTTTTCAAAACTGCCAAAGCATCCTCATACTTCTCTTTTTTGTAATAAATTAATGCTAGATTCTGTTGTAATTTTAAATTGTCGGAAAAGATGCCCATATCCAAATCTTCAATGGAACTCCCTTGTTTTTCTAGGGCTTCGACCAAAGTGTTCAAATACCACGAATTTTCAGGTTCTGAAATAAGTGCGGCAACTCCGTAATCACGTGCTAAGTTGTAATTCTTATTTAGAAAATAAGCCTTCGCCAATTCATGGTCGATCACAATGTTCTTGTCATCTAACCTTTTACATTCTAAAAACAAATTGATTGCCCTATCGTAGTTCTCGATTCCCTTTTGCTTTAGCGCTTCAAAAAAAGCTTCTTCAAAATCATCTGAGTATTCTTCAAGGAAGACCTCAGCGCTTTCTTCAATGTTGATTTCTGAGTCTTTTTCTTGGGCAATTAAAAGCACCTGTCCCATTAGAGCAGTAAAAACAATTCTAATAATTTTCCGTCTAACCATTTACTTTTCTTAGTATCAATTCATCCTTTTTCAAAGATACTATTTGAAACAACTCTTTTCTCTCTAACTTGAAACCTGTATTATTCCCCGCCACTAAATGTTTTAAAACCAAGAATTTATCGTCATTTTTGAGGTAAACTCTCCAAACACCTTTTTGTTTTGTAATTTGATTATATTCTTTACTTTTCTTCCCTATGAATGGTGTGCCGCACCTATTTATTACCGATTTTTTCTTTGGAACGTTTGACCAATTTACAGGTCTCTTTTTTCTACTAGACCCAGAGTTTAAGGAATAAAAAACCCGGTTTCGTCTTTTAAACTTCAAAACAGAACTTGAATTATTCGATGTTGATAAGTTCGAATTATTCTTTGGCTTGTATACTCTTAGGTTTTCACGAGAATTTATTGAAACTAACGACCATTCCTGATAAAAAGAGTAGGGAGTTAGTTCATGAAGTCGCTGTGCGTTAATTGTCGTACTAACAAGTATGATAAAAATACTATAACGTGAAACGTGCTTTCTCATCTTCTTTATTTAGATAAGAAAACCTTGCAACAACTATTCCAAAACCGAATAATCTCCGATACTTATCGCCTCAAAGTTACCATCAAATACTACATGATTTCCTATCATAGCATTGTCTAAATTGGCATTTGATATTTTAGTTTGTGTTTGTATCAAACTGTTCTTAATCGTTGAATTTACAATGGTTGTTTTATTTCCTATAGAAACATAAGGTCCGACTGTGGAGTCTTTTAAGATTACATTTTCACCAATAAAACAGGGTTCAATGATGTTTGCGTTATCCAGCTGAACGGAATTCGAAATCAAAGTCTCGCCATCCTTTTCAAGGAAACCTAACATTCGCATATTGGTTTCTAGGGTTACGGCTTTGTTTCCGCAGTCCATCCATTCATCAACTTTTCCTGGAACAAATTTCTTCCCTTTCGCCATCATCTGTTTGATGCCATCATTAATTTGATATTCGCCTCCATTGATTATATTATTATCTAGTACTAATTGTAATTCGTCTTTCAACTGACCTACATCTTTGAAATAATAAATGCCGATTACAGCTAAATCAGAAACAAACTGTTCCGGTTTTTCAACCAATTCTACAATCTCTTGATTGTCGTTTAGTTTAACTACTCCGTAGGCTTCTGGCTGGTCCACTTGTTTTACCCAAATCACACTATCTGCTGACTTATCTAAATCGAAGTCAGCTCTAATCAAAGTGTCGGCGTAGGCAATTACTGCTGGACCTTCAAGAGAATCTTTAGCGCACATAATGGCATGACCTGTACCCAAAGGTTGGTCTTGACGGTATATGGATGCTTTTGCTCCTAAACCTTCAGCCAATTCTTTCAGGCTCACAACAACATCATCTCCGAAAAAAGCAGGATCACCCAAGACAAAGGCCACCTCATCAATTGGCTCTCCCAAAACCTTAGCTATATCACTCACCAAACGGTGAACAATAGGCTTACCAGCAACTGGGATTAAAGGTTTTGGAACTGTCAATGAATGTGGTCTAAGTCGCGAACCTCGGCCCGCCATGGGAACTATAATCTTCATATTGAAATTTCAGTTTGTTATTGTACTAATGTAACGGTCAATTTGTTGGTCAATTGCTACATCGAGGCATTATTTTATTGTGTCTCTTTTATTTTACTCCGGTTGAACCGAAACCACCAGCTCCGCGGTCTGTTGAAGAAAGCTCTTCAACTTCAATCCACTCTGCGCGTTCGTGCTTGGCGATAACAAGTTGAGCAACTCGCTCACCATTCTCAATGGTGAATGCTTCATTAGAAAGGTTGACCAAAATCACTCCTATTTCACCGCGATAATCAGCATCAACTGTACCTGGTGCATTAAGGACTGTTATACCCTTTTTTGCAGCAAGACCACTTCTTGGTCGAACCTGGGCTTCAAAGCCCAAAGGAAGCTCTATGAAGAGTCCTGTTTTTATGATTGTTCGTTCCAAAGGTGCTAATGTGACTGAGTCTGAAAGATTGGCTCTTAAATCCATTCCTGCAGATGCAATGGTTTCATAGTTTGGTAATTGATGAACCGATTTGTTGATGATTTTTATGGTCATTTCTTTAAAAATATTTGTCTGAGTTTATCATTTTCAAGTTTGTAAACAATTCCTAAGAAAATTAGGAGTAAAGGAATTCCTGCATAAAGACTTCTTCCAAATCCGTAAAATGCTATGGCTGAAAAAAGGATTGAAATTCCTAGGTAAAAAAGAATCTTTCTAAAATTATAGGGAACGGGGTATCTTGATTTACCTAAATAGTAAGAAATAACCATCATGCTACCATAGGCCATAACAGTAGCTATGGCAGAAGCCATATATCCTATATGCGGAATGAAAATATAATTTACAACTATTGTTATTGCCGCTCCAATTACTGAAATTAATGCTCCATAACGTGTTTTATCAGTAACCTTATACCATACGGATAAGTTATGGTAAATTCCTAAAAAGAAACTCGCCAATAATATAATTGGCACAACGGTCATTGCTTCCCAGTACGCTGGGTTCTTGACAAATAAAATTTTGAGAATATCAGCAAAAACTACCACTGCAAGTAAAATAACACTGCCCAGTACAACAAAGTAATTAGTAATTTGGGCATAGGCTTTTTGCGGGTTTTCAGTTCCCGCATGATTAAAGAAAAAGGGTTCAATTCCCATTCTAAAAGCTGTTGAAAATAAGGTCATAAATAACGCAAGCTTTATACATGCATTATACATGCCAACTTGCTCGGAAGCAATAGCCTCTGGCAACAAATCCATAAGCATTATCCTATTAAAAACTTCATTAATTGAAAAAGCTACACCAGCTATTAAAACTGGAATTGCATATTTCATCATTCGATTCCATAGCTCTTTGTCAAAGCTATAAGAACTGCTTACATAAGGTTTTAGCATTAATAAAAGCGTAACACTACTAGCAATAAGATTGGCGATAATGATGTAGGAGATTTGAAAATCGGATTTATACATCCAACTAAAAATACTATTGGAATTATTCTCGACAATACCTGGTAGAATAATCAAAAAGAATATGTTAAGTCCGAAGTTAATAACAACATTCAATATTTTAATTATTGCATATCGCATTGGACGTTCGTTTGCCCTAAGCCAGGCAAACGGTACAATGACCAATGCGTCGAGAGCAAGAATGAAAATGATGTATTTAAAGTATTTAAGTTCAATGTTTAACAAAGATGACATGCCGTCTTGAAATAGCAAGGACAAACCCATAAACAAAAAAGTGGAAATCAAAATAGAAATCAATGACGTAGAAATTACCTTTTCTTTGTCATCAGATTTGCTGTAGAATCTGAAAAAAGCAGTTTCCATACCGTAAGCCAGAACTACATTGAACATTGCAAAATATGCAAAGATTACAGCAAGTTCTCCATAAATTTCAGGAGGCATCGCATCCGTATGAACTCTGACCAGGAAAAAAGAAATCATCCGCGGTAAAACCGTAGCCAAACCGTAAATGGCCGTTTGTTTAAAAAGTTTTTTAAGCGGATTCAATAGTGAAGATTAAGTTCCAAAATTAGACAATTCAGAACAATCTCTGAAGTCTTTCTAGAAAGTTTACTTTCTGGCTTTTAATGAGGGATAAACCACTGTAGGATTTTGTCGAATACCAGACAGCTTCACATATTTGACTTTATCGTTTTGAAGGTAGCTCAAAACAGCTTCGGTCTCTTGAAGCTCAAAAGGGAAAAGTTCCCTCTTTTTAGAGTTCTTTTTACTTCGTTTTTTAAAATTCTCTGGCACAAGAATCGCTTTTTTAAGTAAATCTTCTTTGGTATATTCTGCTAAAGCAATTATCCCTCCATCACGAAGTTCCATCGAAAGATCTACCATCTTACCTTTATGATAAAGGTTTTGTAAGACCGCTTCATTTTCATCAAGACTCATTATTGGAATAATGACTTCGTAACCTGAATCTTTCAGATTATCCTCAATCAACCATTTTTGGGCATAAACCTCACCTAGATTAAAAGGTGCGGTTGTTTCTAATTTTTTTTGAGAGGAACACCCTGCAAACACAAGACCACAAATCAGTAGTAAGTAGAAGGCATTTTTCATAATCATATCTATTTGTGTGCTATAGATACGTTTAAAAATGAAATGTAGTTGTTAGCCTTTCAATTCACTTAAAATGGCTAACTCCCTCCTTATTTCCCTAGCAATAAAAAAACAAAGCACAACAAGCACAACGACTGAAGAAACTACTATGTAATTATAAAATCCAGAAGAGAGACTTTCCTTGAATGCTGGAAGCAGCATCAAAAACCCAATACAATACACTAGAATTATAATAGGAGTGAGTATGAAATGTACCTTTCTTCTTTTCGTATAGTAGCGAATCATCTGTTTTTTAAACTTTTCTGCAGTTGTCGAAACATTCAAATTTTTCAGGGTTCGAATGCTTGAAAATTCCAATCCTATTCGTAAAACCAGTGCACCTATCATCAATAATAGTCCAATCATTACCGGCTGAAATTTATACGCAGAAACGTAAAAGAAAAAGGCGACAAGAACTAGGCCGGTTACAGTAAGAACAGCATTGGTAATACCTTGTTTCTTACGGACCGATGTGATTTTCTTCAGAATCTGTTTTGCTCCATCTTTGGGAATTTCTGATTTACCTTGATTTTCCCACTGTGATTTTAAATCTTCAAATGCTGTCATTTTGTACACATTTTGTTAAACTAGTTTTTATGCGATGTATTCGTACGCGAACTGCCTCATGCGATAATCCCATTATTTCGGCAATCTCTTTTTGGGGTAATCCTTCTAAATCGAGAAGTATAATTCCCCGACTATCTTTTGGGAGTTTGTTTATGCATTGATACATCCTCTTTAATTGGTTTTCTTTTGTCGGTTGAGAATCCTCTGGGGATTCCACTAGCTTCTCAAATACTTCCTCTCCCTTTAGATACTTTTTCTTTCGAAGTTGAAGCAAACATGTATTTACCGTTATCCGATATATCCAAGTGGCAATACTTGCTTCTTTTCGGAAAGATTCTAAATTTTCCCAAACCTTGATAAAGACTTCTTGAGTCAAATCTTTTGCTGAAGCCTCATCACCATTGACATATCCCATACAAACCCGAATTACCCTTTGATAATTGGTTTGATATATCTTCTCAAACTGGGATTGCTCTTCATTCATACTTACTCTAACTCTCTTGTAATCTGGTCCAAAAACCACTCTGGTTGGTCGTACATGATAAAATGTGCCGAACCCTCTGCAAACTCTATCTTATATTTTTCCAAACTCTTGTATTGCTCCTCATAGGTCTTTTTTGCTGTTTCCAATCCATAAGGATGGGTTGCCCCTAAAATGGTTACTGGTATTGTTATTTGAGCGATATCTTCCCTTAGATCCAACTTCAATAAATCAGTATATCCATAGACATAGGTTTCGCGGTCAGATTGTATAATCCAGTCTTTCAGTTGTTGGTGCTTTTCGGTGTTTAAGGTCATACCCGATGCCATTTGCGACGCCATTTTTTCAAAGGCTTCGGCGTCCATTTCTAACATTTGCTTGTTCCATGGATTGTCATACACCATATTTTCACTTTTAAAATTAGGCATCATCAATGCTCCCGTGGAAGGTAGTGAGTCAACAATAATCAATTTGGAATAGGGGTGGTTTTCAGCTGTCGCCAACCATAAGCCTAAGGCTCCACCTAAGCTATGCCCAATAATGATTGTGTTTTCTAGTTTCTTTTCTTGGACGTACTTGACTATTCCCTCCTTGATTTTCGGAAGCCATGGTTTTTCTATGGGTGTGACACCTCCAAAACCAGCAAAAGTAAAAATATGGCATTCGTAATTCTTGGAAAGTTCTGTGACGGTGTCTTCCCATACTTCCCCAGTACAGGTAAAGCCAGGGAAAAGCAAAACAGGTTGCCCTTCACCTTTTACGGTTACTTCAAAAGGAGTTTGTGCATTCAGACCAAATACAGATAGAAAAAACGAAATAATTAAGATACTTTTTAAAGCTTTCATGATGTGATTTTTTAAGATGATTTTCCCTTTAGATACGCTTTCTAAAAAATGTTACATCTTAAAAACAAAAATCTTCACAATTAGTGTGAAGTTCAGTATTCTTTAAAATCAAGAATAAAAATGGTTATTCGGGAATTGTGCTTTCTAGAACTATTGTTTCATCTTCTTTCAAATCCATTCTTTTCATGGCTAAGACGGCAAATAGGAGTGCTACAAAAAGCAACAGCGCTGCAAGAACATAAGGTGCCCCTGGGAAGTATATTTCAGATTCTGGGCGAATAAAATAGTAGAAAACGGGCGCAAATGTTAGCTGCCCAAGAATGGCCGTTACACTTACCAAACCTGTTATCGCGCCTTGTAGGTTTCCTTGCTCTTTTTCTGAGACTTGATTTGAGATTACCCCTTGAATGGTTGGCCCGGCGACTCCTCCAAAAGCATATGGAATCAAGAACGCATACAGCATCCAAGGTTCTGAGGCTTGTGAGAAGAGAAACATACCGATGGTCCATAACAGGAATCCACTAATAATAGTTCTTTTCTTTCCAATCTTTTTCACCACAATGCCCACCAAAAACCCTTGTGCAATGGCGACCAATACCCCCACGGCCATCAAAGAAATACCTATTTCCTTTGGACTCCAATCATATCTTTCAATGCCGTAATAAGACCATACAGACGGTAATGCTTGTCCCGCTAAATTCGCCAGAAAGAATGCAAAGATTAGTAATAGAACTCCTTTGTAGTTTCTCAGACTTACTAATGATACCCCTGGAATCATTTTCAAAGGATTGATAGGTCTTCTATTCTCAGGAGTCAGGGATTCGGGAACGAAGAAATACCCAAAAATAAAGTTGGCAAAAGTCAATCCTGCTGCTATATAAAACGGGAGTCGAATATCAATTTCCCCGAAAAAACCACCAATTCCTGGACCTATAATAAACCCTAATCCGAAAGCGGCTCCGATTAGTCCGAAGTTTTTCGCTTTCTCTTCGGGAGTACTGATATCTGCGATATAGGCGGATGCTACTGTGAAACTTGCTCCAGTTATTCCTGCGAGAAATCTTCCTATAAATAAGAAGGTAATAGTAGGCGCCCAAGCATGAATAAGGTAATCAATACTTAATCCTAGCAGCGCAATTAGAAGAATTGGTCTTCTTCCATATTTGTCTGAAATCTCCCCCAGTACTGGTGAAAACAAGAATTGCATTCCCGCGAAAGCGGTAGTCAACCACATACCGTAAATTACAGCTTGGGCTGTGCCTTCTCCCGTTAATTCCATTATTAAATCAGGAATGATAGGAATAATTATACCGATGCCGATTACATCAACCAGAATGGTAATAAATATAAAAAGTAAGGCGGTTTTGTTGGATTTCATCGAGAAGACAAAAATCGGATAAAAAAAGAAACCCCACATTGCTGTGAGGTTTTATTTTTTCAAGTTCTAAAAAACAAATTGCTTCGCTTTCCTCTCAAAGACGTTAGTTATTCAATGCTTCCGCACCACCAACAATCTCTAAGATTTCATTGGTAATAGCAGCTTGTCTTGCTTTGTTGTACGTCAATTTCAATTGGTCTCTTAATTCCGTGGCGTTATCGGTTGCCTTATGCATAGCGGTCATACGCGCTCCGTGCTCACTAGCAAATGAATCACGAATACCTTTATACAATTGTGTCTTTAAAGACTTTGGAATCAATTGCTCAACGATTTCTATTTTCGATGGTTCGAAGATATAATCACCACTTGATCCTTCAACTCCTTCAATTGGAACGATAGGCAAGAACTGCTCTGTCATTATAATCTGAGTCGCGGCGTTCTTGAACTTGTTGTAAACGATATCTATTCTGTCATACTCCCCTGAAGTGAACTTCTCCATCAAATCTTCTGCAATAACAGCCACATTATCAAAAGTTAAATCTTCATACAAATCACTGTGATTTGCTAGAACTGTAGATTTCTTACTTAAAAAATCATTTGCTTTCTTTCCAATAGCTACAAAATCAACCTGCTTTCCGGCATAGGTTTCATCTAATAAGATAGTGCACTGTTTTAGAATATTCGAATTGAAAGCTCCCGCAAGACCCCTGTTAGAGGTAACGGCAACAACCAATACTTTATTCACCTCTCGATTGTCCGAAAACTTGCTTCCAGAATCACCATCTAAACTTGCACTTAAACTCTGTAAAAGCTCCGTAAGCTTATCGGCATAAGGGCGCATAGCAGTAATAGCATCTTGAGCTTTCTTCAACTTCGCAGCAGATACCATTTTCATGGCACTGGTAATCTGCATCGTTGATGATACTGATGATATTCTATTTCTAATCTCCTTAAGATTCGCCATTTCTTTTTAGTATTTAGTAAGGAGTACAAAGTATTAAGTTATCAACGCTTTGTACTTATTACTCGGTACTTAGTACTATTTTTTAAGCTCTATACTTTCCTGATAAATCTTTGGCAACTGTTGTTAAAGTATCAATTACTTCATCCGTAAGTTTCCCAGATTTTAAAGTATCTAAAACATCTCTGTGCTTCGCATTTAAGAACTCGATAAAATCAGTTTCAAATTCTTTTACCTTGTTTACAGGAACATCTCTTAACAAGTTTTTGGAACCTGCATAGATAATCGCTACTTGATCTTCTACTGTAAAAGGATCGTTCTGTGCTTGCTTTAAGATTTCAACGTTACGACGTCCTTTTTCAATTACGTTTAAGGTTGCAGCATCTAAATCAGAACCAAACTTTGCAAAGGCCTCCAACTCACGGAACTGTGCTTGATCCAGTTTCAAAGTACCTGCTACTTTCTTCATCGATTTAATCTGAGCGTTACCACCCACACGAGATACCGAAATACCTACGTTAATCGCGGGACGAACCCCTTGGTTGAATAAATCTTGCTCCAAGAATATCTGACCGTCAGTAATTGAAATTACGTTTGTTGGAATATATGCTGAAACGTCACCAGCCTGAGTTTCAATGATAGGAAGTGCAGTTAAAGAACCACCACCTTTTACCATTGGTTTTAATGAATCAGGTAAATCATTCATGTCTTTTGCAATCGCATCATCATTGATAACTTTTGCAGAACGCTCTAATAAACGAGAGTGTAGGTAGAAAACATCACCAGGATATGCTTCACGTCCCGGAGGCCTTCTTAATAATAGAGATACCTCACGATAGGCAACCGCTTGTTTTGACAAATCATCATAGATAATCAAAGCTGGACGACCTGTATCACGGAAGTACTCACCAATCGCAGCACCTGCCATCGGAGCGTATACCTGCATTGGTGCAGGATCCGATGCGTTTGCCGCAACAATAGTTGTATAAGCCAGAGCACCTTTATCTTCTAAGGTCTGGGCAATACCTGCAACAGTAGAAGCTTTTTGTCCGATAGCTACATAGATACAATATACAGGCTCACCTGCATCGTAAAATTCTTTTTGATTCAAAATTGTATCGATACAAACTGTAGTCTTACCAGTTTGACGGTCACCAATAACAAGTTCCCTTTGTCCTCTACCAACAGGAATCATAGCATCAATCGCCTTAATACCAGTCTGCAATGGCTCTGTAACTGGCTCACGAAAGATTACCCCGGGGGCCTTGCGCTCCAATGGCATTTCGTAAGTCTCACCTGAAATAGGACCTTTACCATCGATAGGCAAGCCTAAAGTGTTTACTACACGACCAGTAATTCCTTCCCCAACATTAATAGAAGCAATGGTTTGTGTACGTTTTACAACTGAACCTTCTTTCACATCACGTGATGGACTCAATAGTACGACACCAACGTTATCTTCTTCCAAGTTCAAAACGATACCTTTCAGTCCGCCATCGAACTCAACCAATTCCCCGTATTCAGCATTTGATAGTCCGTATACACGTGCGATACCATCACCCACTTGCAATACTGTTCCTACCTCATCTAAAGAAGCCGATGCTTCGAATTCTGATAATTGTTTCTTTAAAATTGCTGATACTTCAGCGGCTTTTACTCCTGCCATTTTTATAGACGTTAGATGTTAGACGTTAGACTTTAGAAGTCGCATGTCTTATATGTTATAGACTACTTGTAAATTCTCTTTTTAAACTACTTAACTTATTCGCGATACTGGCGTCATATTGTAAATCGCCAACACGTAAAACAAAACCACCGATAATACTTTCGTCAATTTTATTTTCTATGGATACTTTATTACCAGTCATCTCAGCAACTTTAGCCAAAATCTTCTTTTCCAAGTCGGCCGTTAAAGGGACTGCGGTGGTAACGTGAGCAATATCTTTACCTTTCAATTTTTCATTGAGGATAAGATATTTAGAAGCAACTTCATTAAGCATTGAAACTCTCTTGTTGGATACCAACATCGAGATAGTTCCTTCAGTAATTGAATGGCTACCTTTGAAAACAGACAATAAAGCTTCTTTCTTTGCGCTACCTTTTACAACGGGACTAGCCAACATCTCACGAAGTTCAGCACTCCCGGAAATGGTGCCGACAACATTCTGCATATCCTTTTCCAAGGCATCTGTAGCTTTGTTCTCAACGGCAAGGTCAAGAATAGCTTTTGCGTAACGTAAGGCTGCTCTAGAATCGCTCATGGGTTTTCTTAGTTCAATTTGATATCTCCTAATAAATCGTCAACCAATTTCAATTGCTTGCTCTTATCAGAAAGTTGTTCTTTGATTACTTTTTCGGCAATATCAACAGAAAGATTTGCCACTTGACTTTTGATATCAGCAACAGCAGCTTTCTTTTCACTATCGATAGCAGCTTGTGCTTGCTTTATCATTTTATCACCTTCTACTTTTGCCTGCTCTTTAGAATCTGCAATCAATTTATCTTTGATCTCACGAGCTTCTTTCAACATCGCTTCTCGTTCTGCTCTCGCTTCTTTCAATAACTTCTCGCTATCGGCAGTAACATTCTGCATTTCTTTTTTGGCATCTTCTGCAGCTGCTAAAGCATTTTTGATACCTTCTTCTCTTTCACCAACAGAATCAAGGATTGGTTTCCATGCAAATTTGCGAAGCAACAATACTAGGCAGATAAACAATAAAGATTGCCAAACAAACAATCCGAACGAAAAATCTTCTATTAACTGTTCCATAATACTATGTTATAATCGTTTAATTTTAATAGTAACAAACGGTCATAACCAACCGTTACAACCGTTTGTTCTTGGTTTTAAGCTTCTGATGTTGCGAACAACGCAGCAAAGCCAATACCTTCAATAAGCGCCGCTGCAATAAGCATCGCTGTTTGAATCTTTCCGTAAGCTTCAGGCTGACGAGCAATCGCTTCCATAGCTTGGCCACCGATCTTTCCGATACCAACACCAACACCGATTACAATTAATCCTGCACCTACAATTCTTGGAATTGTCATAATATATATGTATTAAAAATTAAACATTCACTCTTAGATTCCCACCTTCTTGGGAATGAAAATAAAACCATTATTTAATGTGCTTCAGCATGATCGTGCTCTTCTGAAGCAAAACCAAAATACAAAGCAGAAAGCATGGTAAATATATACGCCTGTAAAAGCGCTACTAAAATTTCAATCAATGAAATGGCAAATGCCAATCCGAAAGACAGTGGGCTACCAATCCAGCTTTTGAAAATAAACATCAAGCCAATCAAACTCATCACAACAATGTGACCTGCCTGCATGTTTGCATACAAACGGATCAATAAGGAAAAAGGCTTAATGAAAATTCCTAGTATTTCAATTGGAATTAAGATAACATATAAAGGTAACTTACCGTACCAAGGCATTGAATCTCCTAATGGATCAAACAAGTGCTTCCAGTAATCTTTAGTTCCTGTTAAGTTTGTCAATAGAAAAGTAATAATGGCCAAGGCAGCGGTAACTGCAATATTACCTGTAACGTTTACTCCTAATGGAGTCAATCCAAACATATTTAAAAACCATATAAAGAAGAATACGGTCAATAAAAATGGCATGTATTTCTTATAATGCTTTTCACCAATATTTGAAATCGCAATATCATCTCTTATATAAAGTACAATAGGTTCAAAGAAACGCCCAATTCCCTTGGGAATGCTTCCATTCTTAGCGTAAGATTTTGCTAAACCTCTAAACAATAAGAACATTAAAAGTCCGGTGATGAAAATCATTACCACACCTTTGGTGATTGAAAAATCTAAAGGTTTTGCGTTTGTTGCATGGTGCTTCTCATTGTAGTTAATGGTTCCAGCAGCATCAGTTTTGTATATTTTACTGTGATATAGTTTGTAGTGATTCCCATCTACCTCAGCAACTGTTTCTCCATGATGAAATTTAGAAGAAGAGAATACTTTTAGTCCATCATCCCAAAGAATAACTGGAAGTGGGAAACCAATATGCTTTTTTGACCCATCTTCTTGTTCAATAGAAAATAAGGAAAAATCATGCGAATCTTTTAAGTGATGAATTATATATTCACTGATCTCAGTCTTGAAATCCTTTTCTTCCCCTTCACTTTTACTGTCCTCTACATTTGCAAAAGCACCCACACTTAAAAAAAGTGCTACAACGAATAAAAATTTGGTCAAAAATGTTTTTTGCATATCGCTCAAAAATATCGGTCTTAGAACTCCGTTTTTTGGTTCCCTAAAAATCGCTGCAAATGTACGGTAATATCCCAAAAAGAAAAAAGCATTTTACTTTTTATTTTTTAGCATTCGACATCCTGTAAAAACAAGCTTTTAATCGATGTCTTTGAGCAGCTTAACGAGGGCTAAAGTCTCCACAATCAAGCAAGTAATATATGGAACAAAAAAGGTGAAGAATTCTAGCTTAGAAAGACTATTGTCTTGCATGAAAAGTGGATTGAAAATAAGAAAGTAAACCGCGAATTTTAAAGTACTCCCAAAGAGAAATACAAATCCTAAATTCTTGTTTTGCTTTTTTGCTAATTCTACCATCACATAGTAGATGACAAAAGCCATGGCGAAGTTTGCCAAATAGCCTAGAGCAATTAAATCAAAGGGGATTGCAATACCGCGGGCATAAAAAAATGCCATGTGTAGCAGCACTAAAAACACCAATACACCAAATAATTGAAGAGCGAAGGAAATTATTTTCTTGTCCAAATCAGGGATTTAATCTTTTCGTTTGTTTAATTACAAGATACATAGAGACAACTACGGCACAGAGGGTCAAAATTATAGTAAACATATTGTTGTCTTTTTGGTATTTCTCATCTAACCAGCCTCCTAACCAAGATCCTAAATATATAATTACCCCCATTTGCACAGCTATGCCTGTTAGACTTAACCAATATTTTGCTTGATTTTTGGGTTTTGACATTTTTACATCTTGTTATTACTGGCTGGCAAAATTACCTAAAATAAAAATTGCCACACTAGTATAGTCTGGCAATTGATAAAATATTGTAATTGTAAATTTTACAGGATCAGTAAAAACCATCCTGATTTCAGAAACAAAAAATAATACTTTTCTTAGGAAGCTTTTGCTGGTCCATTTACGTTACTTCCTAGAGAAGATTTAAATCCTCCTGAATTAGAAGTATTGGAACTTGAAGATGAACTACTACTCATAGAAGCGCCACCTTTGCCTTTCATAGTACAAGAAGCATTAAAAGTTGCTCCCGGTTCTACCGCAAGCTTCGTTACAGAAACTGTTCCTTCAATAACTGCAGACGATTTTAATGAAAGTAGGTCAGAAACTAAAAGTTCTCCATTGAAGCTTCCTTCTATATCTGCGTTTACACATTCTACTTTCCCGTGGATGTAACCATCTTTCCCGATGACCACTTTACCTGACGTCTTTACGTTACCATCTAACTTTCCGTCAATTCTAAAATCAGCTTCGGAAACGATATCTCCTTTGATCTTAGTATTCTTTTCAATTCTGTTGGGTTGTCCGCCGATTTCGTTCATAGTTCTAGGTTTTTTGTTATCTGAAAACATTGTAGTTTAGGGTTTTGGGGTTAAAATTGAATTCTTATACTCGTTTAAATTTTTATGTACTTGTACGATTTTATAATTTTTTGATAAAATCACAAATCGTGTATTTTTAATCCTGTAATCTTTATTTTTTTCGATCAACTCTGAGTAACCGAGTGCTCTATCTTTTGATTTAAAGCCATGTACGATCACAAATTGGTCTTCCAAGGTATAAATATCTTTTGAAACTATATTCCTATATTTCAAATCTTTTATCGATTTTTCTAGTTTTTCCTTCAATTTTAACGCTTCTTCATTCTTACTACGCTTAAAGGGGAATACTACTTTCCAATTTCCAGCTTCTGCGGAGCCAACTTCAGGAGAAAATTCTTTCTCAGCAAGTTTAGGTAATTGTTCAGCTACCATTTGTTCAGCTTTCTTTCCCTCTGCATTGTTAGGATACGTCAATGCCACATAATTTAAAGCCTCCTTAAATGGTTCAAATCCATTTAACCTTCCGATTGCATTTGCCTTCAACATTTCAAATTTCGGAACGATAGGATCTCCTGTAAATGTGTTTATGTTTTCTTCCGCACCCGTAATGACAGTTAGAAACTCTTGATTTCGATACTTTTCAAAAAGAGCACCATAACGTGCATCTGGACTATCGGCTCCCTCGGCCAATACTGCTGAAGGGTTCAATAAGATTTCCGCATAGCGGGAATCGCCATGATTCTGAAGAATATTGGCTTTCATATCGGCAGCCAACGGACTTCCCTCTTCCTCATATATTTTGAATAAATTGTACTTCGAAGGAAGTATCAATCGTTCTTCAGGGTTCGATTTTAAAACATCTTCTAACTTTCCGGCGGCCAAAAGATTCTCTTTGAACTTCTCTTTATAGATGAGTCCTAATTGATAGTTTGCAAAATTTCGTTCTCCATGTAGACTATCAATTACGGCTTCGTCCTTCGGAATACGATCCATATAAAAAGCTACATCATATTTTTCTTCATCCGTGGGTTCTGCACTCAAACTGTCATTGGCAACAACTGCATCGCCTGTTGCTTCAGATGGTAAAGCTCTTGTTTTGTTACTCCAGCGCCAATCATCCTCAAGTTCGCGATTTCCCCATTTGTTAGTGAAATCATTTTTGCCATATCCGAGGCTGGTAAGATTATAAAAGTAGAATTTACCTTTATTTTCTTTGCCTCCTTTTGATTCGCCAAACGATGCAAAACTTGCTGTAATCTTTTCTTCAGCTTTCTTTTTTGCTGCTTCTTCAGCGGCTTTCATATCGTCGATAAAACTTTGAAAATATGCCAGTTGATCATCCACAGGAAGATTATACAAGGTTATTACGCTATCGCTGTACTGAACAATATCTTCGTATTTAATAACATCTTCAAGATTGTCAAGCTTCTTTTTAGTTGCTCTAAACTTTTTCGTATTCTCCGGAAGATTTGTCAACATACTATCATAGTAAGCACCTGCATCCTTATAAATATTCTCATCAAAATTGTATTCCGCTAAATTCTCGTAATTCAAAGCGTTCAACTTTGGCTCATTTTGAGTAGCTCGTAACGATTTATTGAAATAAAGTAGTGCCAGGCTATCGGATTCATTCCCCAAATGAAATTCCGCAACTTGACGGTAAATCTTATCTAAAAATGGACGATTCTCACGATTTTCTTCTAAATCCGTTAGGTATTCCAAAACCTCTTCTTGATTTTCAGAAGTGATTTCAGTATTCCGTATTTTCTGAATCTCAGCATTAATCATGTATACTCTAGGGGACTTTCTATTCAGATCAATCACCTTATCAAAAGCATAATTTGCACTGTCTTTATAACCTAATTGATTGTACAATTGACCAATAATGTAGTAGTACCTTCCTTTTTCAGGGTTCTTTTTTGTGTAATAAGATGCGATCTTTAGTTGCTGAATTGCCGTATCAGGAGCTTTTAAATTGATAAAGGCTTGTGCCATCATTGCTCGTGCATCGGCATACTCTTGATCTTTGAGTTCTTCATATTTCAAGAGGCGCTTTAAATTTTTAAGCGCTAAATCTTCATTTTCTAAACGAATGTTGACCTTTTCTCTCCAAATATGGGCTTCATTCAACTTATCACTATACGAATATTTCTTAATGATATAGTTGAAAGCTTCAAGCGCAGGAATGTATCGTTGATCAAAATATCGTCCTTTTCCCAACAGAAGAAAAGCTTCATCGGTTTGCGGATTACGTTCTTCGTCTTTGATATCCATACTATGCTTCTGGATGGCTTTTGTCGCCTTTTCTTCAGCAATAATAAAATTGGGATTGTTGTCTTCAGAGTCAAGTTTAATCTCATCAGTAACCTCTAGACGCTCGATAGGAAGAACCTCCCAATAGTCATCTTTATAATTCGCGTTGAGTTCTTCGCGACCTTCTTCAAAAGCAATATTACCATTATACAAAGTATTGTACTTGGTATTCAAAGCATGCCAATTGCGGTTGATGAATTTGTCTTTTTTGACAGAGCAAGCATTAAAGAACATGCCGCTTAAAATCGCCAAAAGAATAAGTTTAAATTGAATCTTCAAAATTGTGTGTATACGTATGTAAACTTAACAGAAAAACATCGGGTTTATTATGTGGTTTATCGATAAAGTGCACGAAAAAGTAGAAAGTAAAATCTTGAAAAGCGAAATACTAACTCCTGTTTTACCAACTAAGTAGTATGTCAAATGGTTGTTTCATCGAAAAAACACCTCAAATACGGTACTTCAAAGATTGTTTTAGACTTGAAAACGAATATAGAATATGCTACTTCATATTTTGAGGTGTAACAACCGACTAAGTAGTTGGTTTTCTAAAATTACACCATTTTGTACTCTGGATAGGTTTCAGCAAGTAATTTCTCAGCTTTTTGAGGAATTACAAAAACCATAACATACGATAGAATGAGGTAGCTTAAAGAGAAAAAACAAATAGCAAATTCAAGATACGAATTGGTCAATAAATAATCTGATATTGAGAAACTATTAAATATATGAAAGGGGAAAATTGCCATTTGAGCGCCTTCACCTAGCTCATAGATTTTCTCTTCAAGCATCCATCTTTTTTGATTGCTCACAATTTTATTATGGTACAATTTTTTGTTTTTGTTGGCAAACCAAGCAAAGTAGCAACCTACTGTAAGGAAGATTAATCCTATTCCAAGCAATTTATAACTAGGGTCAACAAATTGAAGTGCTGAATACATAAGCCATGAAAGTCCTAAAACTATAAGAACTTTGGGTAATCGAAAATATTCCTTGTAAAATTCTAGTATATGTCCGCGATAACGCTTGGCCATAACTTTTTTTCGCTTCTTGATAATACTACGAAAACCGAAGTGCCCAAATTTTTTAAATTCATTTTGCAGTGCCTCTTTAAATGATAATTCAGAGTTCGATTGCCACTGTTCTTCAATACCATTGGCCAAATGATCTACTAACTCAGTTTGTAAATCGTAGTGTTCCACTAGCCGCTTCCGAGTGAATTTGTAGAGTTCTTGTATTTGTTCATTTGATAGTTTCATACTACGGTTTTACTAACTGTTTAAACTGTTGAAGTACTTGCCTTTTACAAAGAATAACCTCCTCTAATCCTGCAAAATTGCTGATTAAAGCAAGAAACCAAAAACTGGCGAAATATATAGGGTTTTGAGGTATTAGCTCTAAAACAGGAAAGGAAGCATATAGAAAAAGTGATGGAAAGCTCATAATAGATAAGATATATTGAGCAGATTGAATCTTTTTGTGCATATCCTTTGGTTTATTATAGATATATAAGTGTAACACCTGAGGAATCAGCACTGAAGCAATAAATAAATACTCTGTAATTTTACCCGATGAATTTAGAATAGTCATATATATTAAGACCACAATACAAAGCGAAATGATTATGTATTTTGGTTTTGTAAAATATCTAAAAATTCGCTTAAACAAGCGTTTTTGATAAGCCCAATGCTTTTTAGTGTGTAGATCCTTTTGAAACTGTTTTACAAACGTTTTTTTAGTTCTTATGAAATCTTCCAACAAAACAAATTCTGAAGTCGTCTCAAATTCACTAGCAAGGTGGTCGATGAGCTCAACCCGCACATCAAGATGTTTTACATTCAAAAATTGAAGGTAATTATCGATATATTGTATTTGTTCGTTTGAGAGTTTCATACAATGCTATTTAATTAATACTCCATTTGGGGTTCACCAAATGCTGCATACTTCTTATAAAGTCCTCTAATTCTGCTAAGCGGTTTACTGTTTCCTTCTCTCCTTGTTCTGTTAACTTATAGTATTTGCGAAGACGATTGTCCACTTTGGCCACCTCAACATCTAAAAGGCCTTCGGCTTCTAACTTGTGAAGCGCAGGATACAAGGCTCCTTCTGTAATCTGAAGTTCCCCTTTAGTCAGTTCTTTTACCTTTTGTGTAATCTCGTAGCCGTACATCTTTCCTTTCTCATCCAATAGTTTTAGAATGATAGTGTTCAGACTTCCTTTATATAGTTTTGAATTTGCCATGCAGCAGCTTTTTATTGACATTCCTGCGAAGGCAGGAATCTTTGAAAGGTAAAAGGATATTCTTTAACCACTTCTTAGAATAATACCTCCAATATATGCATAATTTTCTTATGCATAAGAGTTTTAGGTATAAATTTTAAAGTTCAAACTTTGGATTGAATCTCCAATTGTTGCTTCTTCTTTTCCAAATATGCACTTTCCAACCGATTCGATGTCTTGGAAATTGCGGTTTCTAAATAGGAAATGGCAAGAACTAAATCTCCTCGTTTTACATAATATTCCGCATAACATCCATAAAACAAATACGCTCTTTGTTCTAAATCCTCAATAGGCAGTGTTTCTAAAATATCCTTTACCTCTTCAAAGTTCCTCAACTGTAAATTGACAATCGCTATATTCAAGAGGTTAAAAGTATTCGGTTGTAATCCTTGTAACTGGTTATACCAATTCAAAATTTTACGCCAGTCGGTTTCTTCAAAGGTTTTAGCTTTTATGTGCTCAGCCGCAATCGCAGCTTCATAATGGTAAATAGATACATCATCATATTCCATGGCTTTGTTCATTGAACTATTTCCCATTTGAATTAATGGGAAGAACCATTTGCTGCGGTCTTGTTCTCGAATATCAACAATCTCATTGGCATCATTGGTTTTGCTCTCAAGGCGGGAAGCATGAAAACAAAGCAACGCAAACAGCGCATAAAGGCTACCGGACCTGAATTTTTCCTTTTCCAGCAAAAGCTTGCATAAACGAATGGATTCTCCGCAAAGGTCCTCTCGAATCAGTTTGTCTTTATTTGTAGAATGAAACCCTTCGTTGAAGGTTAGATAAACAACTTCCATCACTCTAGCAAGGCGGCCCTGAACTTCGTTTGAAGGGGGAAAATCAAATTGGATATTGTTTTTGATAATCGTTTGCTTTGCTCGATTAAGCCGTTTCGTAATCGTATCTTCTTTGGTCAGCAAAGCTGCGGCGATTTCCTTAGTACTAAATCCGGAAATTGTCTTTAAAGCAAAGGCAATCTGTTCATGAGGTTTTAAACTCGGGTGGCAAGCAACAAAAATCATACGGAGTTGGCTATCGGCAATCTCATGGTCGAGAAATAAATCTTTCAATTCAATAGAAGAGGCATCTGTTGCAATTTTGTCGATGCGATTTTTCTCAGATTTAATACTCCGGAGTAAATCAATGGTGCGGTTTTTAGCAACTTTGGTCAACCAAGCTTCTGGATTGTCAGGAAGTTGCTTTCGCCATTGCAAAGTTGCCTTTATAAAAGCATCCTGAACCGCATCTTCAATGGTTTCAATATGAGAAAGTCCAAAATAGCGCGTTAAAATAGCGACCATCTTTCCATAATGGTGTCTGAAAAGATGGTCGACAATTTTGTTCTCCATTATCTACTGGTCAAAAACCATTATTTCTCTAATTTCCACTGTTCCACCAAGGTCATAATCAGGATAATCTTGGGCGATTGCAACAACGGCTTCTGCACTTTCGGCCGAAACAGTATAATACCCTCCAACGATTTCTTTGATATCCGCGAAAGGTCCGTCGCTGACTGTTCTATCTTTTCCAATAACACGTTTAACATTGGGCACTAAGGCTTCTCCTCCTTTAAGAATTCCTTGAGCTTCCATCTTTTGTCCCCAGGCAAACCATTTTCCCATACGGCCTTGTAATTCATCAGGTGATAAACCTAGTTGCTGGTAATCAGCCCCAATAAAAATCATCATAAAATCTTTCATTTCTTTAGTATTTAAAGGTTAATAAAATTGTTTGCCTCTATGACGGAGGAAGAATTAAAACTTCGGACAAAATCTTTGACTTTTTTGTTTCTATCCTGAGGTTTTCATAATAGGGTGGGGAAATTTATCTACAAAGAAGTAATTATTTCTTAGCTATCCAATTTTATATGGTGTTTGCAATGCCTAAATTTGCACTCTAATTTTTGAAAAAGAAAACATGGCCGATTTTCATTCGCTTACGGTAAAGCATATTAAAAAACTTACTCCGAGTTCTGTTGCAATTACTTTTGACATTCCAAAAGACCTAATTCAAACTTTTGATTTTGAAGCGGGTCAATATATCACCATAAAAAAGGAAATTAAAGGACAAGAATTGCGAAGAGCATATTCCATAAGTTCAGTTCCGAAGAAAGATTCGATTACCATCGGAGTCAAAAAAGTGGACCGTGGTGGGTTTTCAGATTTCGCACATTCAAAATTAGCGGAAGGAGATACACTTGAAGTTATGCCTCCTGAGGGGCGATTTGTTTTTGTTCCAACGGAAAGTCCAAAGAATATTGCAGCTTTTGCTGCGGGAAGTGGTATTACCCCAATTATGAGTATTGCAAAAACCGTTTTGGATAGTAATTCAGCCAATACCTTTGTCTTAGTCTACGGAAACAAATCGTATGAAGAGACCATGTTTTACACGGATTTAGTGAAGCTTCAATTAGATTATACCAATCGGTTTTTCGTTTATTTCACGAATAGTCAAGCCCAAGAAAAAGATTCCCTTTTTGGACGTATTGATACTTCCACTGTGAATTATGCCCTAAAGAACAAACACAAGGATGTTGACTTTGATGGCTATTATCTATGTGGACCCGAAGCAATGATTAACAAGGTTACCGAAACCTTAATCGACAACGACGTTGCAAAAGACAAAATCCATTTTGAGTTATTTACGGCTACAGAAATAAAAGAAGAGCTTCCGGTTTCTGCCGAAGGTGAAACTCAAGTTGAGGTTTTAGTAGATGATGAAACCTTTTCTTTTACCATGGATAAGAAGATGCTCGTTCTTGATGCGGTCTTAAAAGAAAATATTGACGCGCCCTATTCTTGTCAAGGTGGAGTTTGCAGTAGTTGTATCGCCCGTGTTACGGAAGGAAAAGCTGAAATGGCAAACAATCAAATTTTGACGGATAGCGAAATTGAGGAAGGTTTCATTTTAACTTGTCAAGCACATGCCACAACACCCACTTTGAAAATAGACTATGATGATGTATAAATTAGTGGTTAGAAACTAATACTTCGCATCATTATTTCTTGCCGAAAGAATCTTCCAACATTCGTTTTGCCTCTTGATACCCGATAACATAGGCTTTCTCGATTCCCTTTCGGTCTAGAACTCCAATTTCCTCAAGAGCTTCAGGAGCACACATCAAATCGCAAGAATCTAGTTTTTGCTGGTTAATAGCATAAATCATAAGTGCCGTAACCCTGCTTGTTAGCTGCAATGAATTTCGTAATTCCTTTTTTTGAAGGTCACCAACGATAGAAACATTGCTTCCTATAATGAAATCGACTTTATTTTTAATCGGCTCTAAGGGGAAGTTATTCATGATTCCTCCATCCGCATATAATTCCCCATCCAATTCTAAAGGGCTGAACAAAGGTGGAAGCGCGGCGGATGCTAAAAGTGGACGAATCAATTCTCCTGCTTTAAAAAATCGTTGTTCTGCTTTTTGAAGGTTCGTCGCTACAACATGCAATTCTTTTTCCAAGGCTTCGAAACTATCCTCTGGAAAATAGCCTTTGAAGATTTCAAAATAGCGGTCCGTATCTATGAATCCGGACTTCACCAAAGTCAAAAAATTGTATTTGAACAAAGGTGTTTCCTTGAAAAAAGAGAGCATATCTGCGACTGTATTTCCATTGGCATAAAGAGCGCCAACCAGTGCGCCAACACTACTTCCGGAAACGATATTTGCCGAAATCTTATACTCGTTCAATGCTTGAATTAAGCCAATATGGGCCATTCCTCTAACACCTCCGCCAGATAAGACCAATCCAATAGATTTTGACTGTAATTCCTCCAATTTCATGGCATAAAAATACGCTCTTTCAACATCTTTAAGAGACTTACTGGTATGTAAAGTTCAAAAAATAGGCCTTCTCCGTCTCTATTTGAGTATTTCGTCGATGAGAACCCATATTTTAAAGGACATCTCAAGAATTGGCGCCATTTAAAGTGCTTAAAAACAGACCAAGAGGTCGGTTTTCGAAAATTGGCTCCTTAATGCCGTATTTGAATAGGTACTGTAATTCATTTAAGAGTCTAACGACCAAAGTGCAGTACAATTCTTTGTAAATTTGTAAAGTACATGTATACAGCTTCAAAACATAAAACAGCCATTTTGGTTTTTGCCCGCTCTTCTCAAGAAGAGGTAGCGCACAAATCAATTTACAATGGTCCACAGTTGTTTGATACGCTTACGAATCATGTTTTAGAAACAGTTGCTAAAACTGAACTCCCGTATTTTCATTTTTCCGAAGAAAAACAAATCGGCAATACGTTTGGAGAACGTTTTACAAATGCTATAACGGCGATTTTCGAAAAGGGATACGAGCAAATTATCACGATTGGCAACGATACTCCTCAACTCAAAGTTTCTCATATCCTAGAGGCAGAAAAACAGCTTTCTTCGAACAAATCAGTTTTAGGGCCTTCTACTGATGGCGGTTTTTATTTGATGGGATTGCATAAATCTCAGTTTGATTCCGCAAGCTTCTCCGAATTGGCATGGCAAACCTCAAGCGTTTTTGAACAACTATTAAAACATATCACTCAAGGGAATACAACTGTTTTTCAACTTCCAAAGCTTTCTGATATTGATACGCAGGCAGATGTAAAATCAATTATTTCCTATGCTCATGGGTTTTCGGAAGAACTGCTTAGTGCGCTTCTTCAAACGTTAGAATCTAGGGAAAACGGGCATTTTATCAATTCACAAAAAATCTACCAACTTGCCTTTGGAGTCCAACAAAATAAGGGTTCTCCAACGCTTCTTTCGTTATAGTCGCTCTTCTTCGACTACACATTTTTCATAGCTAATTACATCACGATATCATTCTTGAGCGAGCAATTTCGTTGGCGATATCAAAGCATTTTATTTCATACTAACACATAAAAATATATCATGGCAGATTCATATTACAATCCCGCAGATCTTAGAAAATTTGGTAAAATCACAGAATGGAGTGAAGAAATCGGAAATAAATTTTTCGACTATTATGGTAAGGTTTTCGAAGAAGGCGCACTAAGTGCTAGAGAAAAGTCTTTAATCGCTCTTGCTGTGGCACATGTTGTTAAATGTCCCTATTGCATAGATGCCTATACCAAAGATGGGTTACAAAAAGGAATCACCAAAGAAGAAATGATGGAAGCCGTTCACGCAGGGGCTGCAATTGAAAGTGGCGCGACATTAGTGCATGGTGTTCAAATGATGAATAAATACAACAAGTTGTCGATGTAAGCCCCCTCACCCCCAAAGGGGTAATAAAAAAGTAATACAATGGAGAAAAGCATTTTACCGAAAAAGACGAAAAAGCCGATGCAAAAGTCCCTAAAATCTAGGGACAACGAACTTGCAGTAACGAATAAGCAGCTTGAAATCTTAAACGGAGGAATTTTCGCTGAGGGCGAACTCCCCTATTTTAAGGATAAAATCAATGAGATTGGGCATTTTCCACTACGTCCTAAGAAATTAGAGATACTTCAAATCAATGTGGGTTATATGTGCAATCAAGTTTGTGAACATTGCCATGTAGATGCAGGTCCTGACCGAAAGGAAATCATGACTCGTGAAACGATGTCACAATGCTTGGATATTATTCGCAATACAGGGGCTCATACACTTGATTTGACAGGCGGAGCTCCCGAAATGAACCCAGATTTTCGTTGGTTTGTTGAAGAAGCGGCTAAAGCTGGAATCAAAGATTTTATCGTTCGTTCGAATCTGACTATTATTCGTGCAAATAAGAAATACTACGATTTGCCAGATTTCTTTAAGAAGCATAATGTGCATGTGATTTCTTCTATGCCACACTATACACGTGGAAAGACTGATAAGCAAAGGGGAGATGGCGTTTTTGATAAATCTATCAAAGCATTACAAGAACTTAATGATAGAGGCTATGGAATGCCTGATAGTAGTTTGCGTCTTGATTTGGTCTACAATCCTTCAGGAGCATATTTACCCGGAGACCAAATGGCTTTGGAAGCGGATTTCAAAAAGGCTTTGAAGGAGGATTTCGATATTCAATTCCACAATCTTTTTGCCATAACCAATTTACCCATTGCTCGCTTTTTAGACTATTTAATTGCATCGGAAAATTACGAGGATTATATGTATTCTTTAGTTGAAGCATACAACCCTGCAGCAGTAGAAAATGTGATGTGTACCAACACCATTTCTATCAGTTGGGATGGATGGATTTACGACTGCGATTTCAACCAAATGCTCGATTTGAAAGTTGCCAGTAAAGTGAAACATATTAAAGACTATAATGAAGACTTGTTGAACGATAGAAACATTCTCATTTCGCAACATTGCTATGGCTGTACCGCCGGAGCAGGAAGTAGTTGTCAAGGTACTGTAGCTTAGTCTCACCCCAAAATAGAAAAACAACAGATTTTAAAACCGAAAAACAGACCCATTGGTCAGTTTTTCGGTTTTTTTGAAATGTTAAAATCCCTTATTTGACAACTTGTTTTCTATCATTCACAACATTGATTGCTCAAAACCCCTATAAAATAGGCATCTTCGAGATATCTAAAAAATCCGACGTCTTAGTCGGTTTACTAATTAATCTAGAAGCAATCCTTATGGAAAAATCGTTAAAAAGAATGGCCACCATGAACCGAATGCAAGTCACCGGTCTTGAACTTTTCTATAAAAATGGATATTACAATACCAGTGTTGATGATATTTTAAAAGAACTTTCCTTATCAAAAGGGGCTTTCTATTATCACTTTGATTCTAAGGAAGATTTCTTCGTGCAAATTATTCAGAACCTCCTGGTTCGAAAAATATACAGCTCACTTATCGAGCCCATTGAAGGCCATGAACATACTCTGGATTTAATCATCAATTGTTTTGAAGATGCTTTAGAAACTGCAGTTCATAATGAGATGGATTACGGCTTTCTACTAAGCAATTTTATCAATGAATTCAATGGAAGAAATGAGGAGGTTATGAAACACCTCAATGAAATCTTACGCATTTGGGAAGTTACCTTGGTTTCAGCCATTCAAAGAGGAAAATTCAACGGACATATTGATAGACATGTTGACGCGGAAGGTGTCGCGGTCTATTTAATGAGTTCGTATATCGGAATTCGGACTCTAATGGTGGAAAATACACCAAGTGCTAGAAAATATCGCTTTATGTCGCAATTGCGCCAGTACTTTAAGTCCATTGAAGTAAAGCAGTCTTCGTTTTAGAAGTCTTCCGCTATTTTTCAATAATTGTATTGATTTTTTCGAGGACATCTTCAGGAAGAATAGTCCGCATGGCTTCAGAATAGCCATCTGGCATCTTATTTCCGTATACGGAAGTGGGAATTAATGGGAACTTCTCTCTATCCGCCAATAAGGCATTTTCAATATCTTGCCCAAAGGGATAAAACCCAGCATACGGATGCGTTACACCCCAAAGAGTAACCGTAGGAATAGCAAAAAGGGAAGCTAAATGTGCATTTCCACTGTCCATCGCTAGCATCATATCTAAATTCGAAATAAGGTCCAATTCTTCGGAAAACCTAAGTTTACCTACGATACTGACCGTATTGGGGAATTGTTTTTCCCAAGCTTCAAGTTGTTTTTGTTCTTTTTCACCACCACCAAAAAGCAAAATCTTATTCGTTTGGCTTAGTTGTGAAATAACCTGCTCCATCAAATCTAAAGGATACATTTTACCTTCAAAAGCCGCAAAAGGTGCAATTCCAATACGTTTTCCATTCCCAGATTCAAGTAGTTTTTCTGTCTTTTCGGAAAGTGCCCGCTTAGTCAAAAATGAGCTGTCCTTTAAATTCAGTGGAAAGTTTAGCGCATCGAATACATCCGCATAGCGCTGATGGGTGGTCTTTAAAGGTTTGAAAACCTTGTTCTCTAGGGCAGTTAAAGCTTTTTTTTCTGTTCTACCTTTATCAATTTGAGCAAATTGAAATCCCCCCAACTTAAAATAAGTTTTTAAAATATTACTCCGAAGAACGTTATGCAAATCCGCTACGGCGTCTATTTTCAGTACTTTCAGCTCTTTGTATAGCTTCCGGAGTCCGAATACACCTTTGTGCTTTCCATCTACATCAGCGACATAAACATCAACATTTGGCAATTGAGAAAATAGAGGTTTCAAAAAATCCCTGGTAAGAACAGTTATTTGTACATCAGGGTATTGCTTCTTCAAAGCAGAAAGTACTGGAACAGTCATCGCAACATCTCCCATGGCGGACAATCGTATGACCAGGAGATGTTTGCTTGCACTCATAAATTATTTGGCTTACTTCTGACCTCTAAGAATAGGGTTGAGTTCGTCATCGTTGTACATTTTCATCTGTTTATAGACTTTCATGTACTTGCTACCGTTTTCTATATCACCCAATAATTGGTCAATAGCGGTTGACAAATCTTTCTTTTGTTCAAGTAACACTTGAAGTTTTTGCTGGCATTTTTCCAAGTGCTCAGCAGAAGCATCTGTTCGGGTTGCTTCTTCATTCATATGGTATACTTTCAAAGCCAAAATAGAAAGACGGTCAATGGCCCAAGCGGGGCTTTCTGTATTAATAGTCGCATCTTCCTTAATTTCTACCGATTGGTATTTATTTAAAAAATAGCTATCGATGTACTCAACCAAGTCCGTTCGGTCTTGATTGCTAGCATCAATCTTACGCTTTAAAGTTAACGCTGCATCGGGGTTGATATTCGGGTCGCGAATGATGTCTTCATAATGCCATTGTACGGTATCTATCCAGTTTTTTCGATACAATAAGTGCGCTATCTCATCCTTTGGATAAGGATTTGTAAAAGATTGGTGCACATCATCTTTAATATGATATGTTGCTATGCTTTCATCAAAAATCTTAAATGCAAATTCGCTGAACATCTGAGTTGAATTTTCGCAAAGTTACTATTTAATAACTAGAGTTGTAAGCAAGATTACCAAAGGAATAAAAACGGAGACCATCAAGACAACTTCCTTGATATTGGGCTTCTTAATAGACTCCACATAATTTGTGATAAATACTGCTGCAGGAAAGAATGTCACCATAATGGGGTGCGCATCAGCGGATGAAGTCAATACCTTAAGTATAAGGCCTAGGACAAATGAAAAGCCAATTAACCGCATGGTAACAATCTGCCCAAGACCTGCTTTTCCTAACTTTAAGAAAGCAAATATCATGGCTAAAAAAGTTAATATGACATAGATTACCAACTTGGTACTATTGGCCCATTTGGAAAAGTAAGCAACATTAAATTCAAATGAAAATTGATAATGATCAACTAAGAAGTCCGTCTTATTAGACAAAATCAATACGCAATAGGCAATCATAAAGACCGTAAAAACTCCCACAAAGGGAACTATCCAATTTCGAATGTTTTTTGGCTCATAGATATATATCGCCAAAAAGACCAAAACCAGGTAGATAATAGCCCATTCATAGAACAAGCTCGAAACCATCACCCACAAAGTTGCATCGAATACTTTAAGTTTAATATTCTTAAGCGAACGAATGCTTATTAAACGTCGAGTTGCCATTAAGAGGAAGAGACTGCAAAAAATAGCGCTACTATCCGCTAATGTTTCTGGAAAAACGAGTATTAACAAAGCGTAGAATAATATTGCGAAGGAATTCGGGGCCGTTATTTTATTTCTTTTAACAATAAAATCTACCACAAAAACGCTAAAAGCTAAAACGGTAAAAAATAGCACTTGAAGAACAAGTTCATAGATATCATACGTGCTATTATGCAGAAAAAAAAGAACCAACCAATAAGCAGCAAACAGAAACGATAAAACAATGATGAAGTTTATGGGTTTAGTTTTTCCAAAAATGCTTGAAATCATCTGATGTTTTTGTATTTTTGCTTTTTAAACGCCCATATACTTTGGTTCAAGGGCGTTGATTTAAAAATAACTAAAAGTTAGAAGCAAGCCTTCTAACACATAATCTCGATTATCGAGTAAATATAGCTAACATGACTTCATTTTTTAGAGGGATAGAAGATTTATTTGTAAACGTACTTTTTGCTCCATACGATTTCTTTCGTTTTATGGAAAGTTGGTGGGCATCGAATGCTATTAACTGGATTTTAGCAATTATTGGTATGGTAGCCTTTGTTTATTGGATGCTTGAACTTAAAAAGTACAACGACAACGGGGAAGAAGACAAGAGCATCAGTTCACATTCTTACCTTTAAGTTCGGTTCCACTCAACTATCCATACTTTTCCAAAATATTCTTCTAAACGTATATTTTATTGGGTTTTCACAAATCGAACCCAATATCTTTTCGGTAGTTCATTTTATCAAAATGGACTTTTTCAATGTTTTCATAGGATTTCTTTAGGGCCTCTTTAAAATCAGTCCCAAAGGATGTAATAGTCATCACCCGTCCTCCGTTGGTGACCACTTTACCCTCTTGCAATGTAGTACCGGCATGAAAAACTAGAGAATCATCGATTTGGTCATAACCACTTATCACTTTCCCTTTTTCATACCCTTCCGGATAACCTCCAGACACCAGCATTACTGTAGTCGCAGTGCGTTCATCCAATTCTAAATCGATAGCGTCCAGGCTTTGGTTGGCGACTGCTTCGAATACCTCAACCAAGTCGTTCTTAATTCGTGGAATAACGACTTCAGTCTCCGGATCACCTAGCCTTACGTTGTACTCGATTACAAAAGGATCATCACCAACTTTGATAAGACCGATAAAAACAAAACCCTTATAGGGTAAATTATCCTTTTTAAGCCCCTCTACGGTAGGAATCACTACTCGCTCGTGTGTTTTATCCATAAACTCCTTATCAGCGAAAGGAACAGGGGATATGGCTCCCATTCCACCTGTATTGAGTCCGGTGTCTCCTTCACCAATGCGTTTGTAATCTTTTGCAGTTGGTAAAACTTTATACCCTTTGCCATCAGTGAGAACAAAAACACTCAGTTCAATCCCAGACAAAAACTCCTCAATGACAACTGTTGCGCTGGCATTACCAAACTTGGCATCTACCAACATGGTCCGTAGCTCTTGTTTTGCCTCCTCCAAATCTTGAAGGATTAAAACGCCCTTTCCCGCCGCTAAACCATCAGCTTTTAAAACATAAGGTGGACTTAAGCTTTCTAAAAAAGCATAGCCTTGCTCCAAGTCAGAAGCCGTAAAGCTTTGATATGCAGCAGTTGGAATAGCATGGCGCATCATAAACTTCTTTGCAAATTCCTTACTCCCCTCCAATTCAGCTGCCGCGCTTTGAGGACCAATAACAGGAACATTCTTCAATGCTTCATCTTCCAAGAAGAAATCATGAACCCCATTTACCAAAGGGTCTTCAGGGCCAACTACAACCATTTCGATGTTTTCAGAAAGAACCAAATCCTTGATTTGTGTAAAACTATTTACACCAATTGGTATATTTTGGGCTATTGCCGCTGTACCTGCATTTCCTGGGGCTACAAATAGTTTTGTAAGTCTAGGGCTTTGGTGTAATTTCCAAGCTAGTGTATGTTCACGACCACCAGACCCAAGTATAAGAATGTTCATTTCTATGGATTTGGGGCAAAAATAGAAATGTTCTTTGCAATAGCAATAGCAGCACTGATTAAAAGACAAAAAGATCTTTTTCGAAGCTTGGAATAGGTAGAAAATTGTTTCTTGAACGTTTTTCCAATTATTTGGTAAAAATGACATTTTATCGATGAAATACAACAGCTAATCCGTTGTCAACTCGTCTATTTTAGGTATTCTTCAAAAATCGTATACGATTTTTGAAGTTTTAACATTTACAAAATTATCATGATTTCATGGTTAAATCGAGAAAAACAAACTAGTCTTTCCGAAGTATTTCTATCCTAGACCTATGTCCAAAATTATCTTAATAAAAAGCACAAAAAAACCCAACTAATTGAGTCAGGTTTTTGTTTATATCGAAATTTTCTATTTTTTATTTCGCTCAGAAAAATCGCGATGCTCAGTTTTCTCTAAATCCTCTTGAGATAAGGTTTTGAAATATTCAAATGTTTTACGCATTCCTTCTTCACGACCTACTTTGGGCTCCCAACCTAATATTTCTTTTGCTTTGCTAATATCTGGTTGACGTTGCATTGGGTCATCTTGAGGTAAATCTTTGTAAATAACCTTTTGCTTAGTTCCCGTAAGCTTGATAATCTCCTCTGCAAAGTCTCTAATCGTTATTTCATGCGGGTTTCCGATATTAACCGGTAAATCATAGTCGCTCATCAACAAACGATATATTCCTTCTATTTCATCATCTACATAGCAGAAAGAGCGGGTTTGAGAACCATCTCCAAAAACTGTAAGATCTTCTCCACGTAGTGCTTGTCCCATAAAAGCAGGGATTACACGTCCATCATTGAGTCGCATTCTTGGCCCATATGTGTTAAAAATACGTACAATACGCGTTTCTACGCCATGAAAACGATTGTAGGCCATGGTAATTGACTCTTGAAAACGTTTGGCTTCGTCGTAAACTCCTCTTGGACCTATGGTATTTACATTTCCATAGTACTCTTCTGTTTGGGGATGAACTAAGGGGTCTCCGTATATCTCAGAGGTTGAAGCAATTAATATTCTCGCGTCTTTTTCTTTAGCAAGACCAAGCAAGTTATGGGTTCCCAACGCCCCTACTTTCAAAGTTTGGATAGGAATTTTTAAATAGTCTATTGGACTAGCTGGAGAAGCAAAATGAAGAATGTAATCTAACTCTCCAGGAACATGAACAAACTTAGTAACATCGTGATGGTAGTACTCGAACTGCTCCAACTTGAATAAGTGCTCAATATTTTTGAGATCTCCAGTGATCAGGTTATCCATAGCGATAACGTGAAAACCTTCTTTGATAAACCGGTCGCATAAGTGAGATCCTAGAAATCCTGCTGCTCCTGTAATTAAAATTCGCTTCATGAATTCGATTGTTTGACTATGTAACGCTAGTAATTGGTAAAAATTGAGGTCAAAATTAATTTTAACGAAAAGATCCTCTAATTATTCTTGACGTATGTCAAAATACTATATTCCCCTTGAAAACAAGACTGTAGTAATGGTCTTAAAAATAATTCTCAAATCCAGTGTTATCGACTTATTCTTTATATAATAAAAGTCATATTCGAGTTTCTTTATAGAATCCTCAAGGTTTTCTCCATATTTATATTTTACTTGGGCCCATCCCGTAATTCCCGGTCGAATTAAGTGTCTTACATTATAAAATGGTGTCAACTTGTTCAATTCATCTACAAAAACCTTTCTTTCAGGCCTAGGACCAATAAATTGCATGTCTCCCCTCACTACAGAAATAATCTGGGGCAATTCATCAATTCTAAATAAACGAAGTACTCTACCAAAAGGAGTAATTCTACTATCATTCTTAGTAGCCATCTTTGCCCCCTTACTTTCGGCATTGACGACCATTGATCTGAATTTATAAATTTTAAACTCTTTAGCCCGCAAACCAACCCGCTTTTGGGTATAAAACAGGGGTCCTCTATTAAAAAACAAATTTAAAATCCATACAAAAGGAATGCTTAACACGAAAACTATTCCTACTAATAGCGATAGTGAAAAGTTCACCATGAAACTAAAAATTTTTTGTAAATATCGAATCTTCTTATTTCTCAATTGCAAAATTTCATAAAAACTATCATTATGAGATTTTATGGGGAGTGCTTCGTATGTACTTTCATAAAAAGAAGTAAATGAAATTACTTCTTTGCCCTTAAGAATAGACTTGAGAAGCATCTTTTCAAGACTACGTGGTAGATCATTATAGGTTTTGACATTTACAATCAAAGCATCTATTTTATCAGTTGCTGATAAAAAGAACTTCTTATTTACGGCCGAATCCTTCTGCATAGAATAGGTAAGCTTAACCTTGTAAAAGGTTTTCATATCTATTCCATTAATTACCTCAATATCATCGTTTAAACTTCCATATGTATTTTCATCATATAGGTATAAAACATTTTTGGTGTCAGGAATAATGTCAAAAACATTTCGAAAAAAAAGTCGCCAACCTCCTATTTGTATGGGTGTAAGTATCAAAAAACACAAAAGAGGAATTCGCCAAAAACTTACATCGAAAACGATTACCGAAAAAATGAAGACTACAAAAACATATATAAAACTGATGTACAGTGATTGTGATACGATATATCTCTTCTTAGAAATTTTTCCGAGATTATATGATTCCAGTACGTATGCTAAAATCAGGTATGCTAGAATACCAAAACCAAAGATACCTACCTTAAGACGTAGCGAAATAAATTCCGCATCAATTGCAAAATTGATAAATACGTTGAGCGAGGCGATGACAATAACTAGATCACCGATAAACAAGATAAACTTGCGTTCAACTGAATTTAGTATGGATGGTCTTGGCATGGTGAAATTAACCTATTCTTGTGCTCAAAAATAGGTCTTCAATTTTAAAACAATGGCTGAAAGTAGATAAAATGAAGATTTGAGCCACGATAACCCTTCAACTTCACGATAAATTTGCCATTCATACTTCAGCAAATCTATTTTGTTCGCAGAAATAGAATCGTTACCTGTGCGGTAGCTGGCAAGATATTCATTCAAACCATACCCATTGGTTTTTTTTAATAACTTTAGCCAAAGGGCATAATCTTGACGTTTTCGAATAGAAGGCATGTATTGTTTTTCGAAAAAATGAGTGTCATATATTACAGTTAAACAACCTATAGGGTTTTTGTAAAGCGCCTTCTTGTAAGTCAAAAAGGACTTGGCTTTTACTTTTTTGGAAAGTTTTTGACCCTTTTCATCAATAACATCATAATCCGTGAACGTAAAGTGATACCCATTCTTTTCCATAAAGCTCAGCTGCTTTTCCAGTTTTTCTGGATGCCATAGGTCATCACTATCTAAAAAGGCTATATAGCGACCTTTAGCTAAGGATATGGCTTTATTTCTGGCAATACCTGCCCCACTATTCCTCTCGAGACGATGGTACTTTATTCTGGGGTCTTTAGCCAGATAGGATTTGATAATGGATTCACTAGCGTCTGAAGAACAATCATCGACTAAAATGTGTTCCCAATTGGAGTAGGTTTGCGATACTACAGATTCTAAAGTATCTGATATATACTTTTGTGAATTAAAAACAGGAGTAATAATGGAAACGAGTGCATTCATAACTAAAATCAAAGCTAGTAATTATATGACACTATATAATCACTATGATTTCGATTAATACCCCCTAAAAGCTTTTTAAATTTTCAACGATCAAATGCCCTGTATTGCCTTCTCCATATAGTTTCATGCTAAAATCTATTGAAGCAGTCTTAATTTGATTGTAAATTGCAACGATTTTTTCTTTGTTGGAGCCCGCTAAAAAATTCACCTTATTATGAAGAAGCTCCACCCATTCGGTCTCTTCTCGAACCGTAATACACGGTTTTTTAAAGAAAAAAGCTTCTTTTTGAAGACCTCCACTATCGGTAACTACACAACTACAATTTGAAAGTAACCAAATCATTTCAAAATAACCAACAGGTTCTAAAATTTGGATATTGCTATCAGGCCTAATCCCAAATACTTCTAATTTCTTTATTGTTCTTGGGTGCAAAGGCAAAATCACTTTTCGGTGTTGTGCAATTTTCTTTAAAGCCTCGAAAATAGAAGTTAGTTTCTCTTTGTCATCCGTATTTTCCTGTCGATGAATCGTTGACAATACAAATTCGGTATCAGGAACTACATTTTCGGGGCGTTTCTGTCGGTCCGTATAATAAATTGCAGCATCATACATCACATCACCACATTGTACTTGTGTAATATCCAATGCATTATACCCTTCATTATTTAAGTTGTCAATTGCAGTCTGTGTTGGACAAAAGAGAATATCACTTATTCTATCCGTTAAAATACGGTTGATTTCTTCAGGCATTTTCATGTTAAACGAGCGCAAACCAGCCTCAACATGTGCAACTTTGATGTGTAATTTTTTTGCAGCTAATGCTCCGGCTATTGTAGAGTTCGTATCACCATATACTAAGACCCAATCTGGCTTTTCTTGTAACAAAATTTCTTCGATTCCAACGAGCATTGCGCCTGTCATGGCCCCATGAGATAGGCTATTAATGTCTAAATTATAGTGTGGTTTTGGAATATTCATTTGACTAAAAAAAACATCGCTCATGTTTTCGTCAAAGTGCTGGCCTGTATGAACTATTACTTCTTGTATTTCTTTGGTATCGCTTTGGACATTATGTTCCACAATTGCTCTGCTTACTACGGCGGCTTTTACGAATTGAGGCCTAGCTCCTACAATAGTGATTATTTTCATCAGAAATACGAGTTGATTGTCTACCTTTTTGAGGTTCTAAACTAATTATAATTAGCGATTTAAGTTCTTTAAATAGGTAAAATGCACATTAATAAGACAGGTAGCAACTCAGGTTTAAGGGAAGGTAAAATTAAACTCTGACACGCTCGTAAAATGCCATCAGCTTTTTCTCTTCCTTTGACCAATTGAATTTTTCCAAAACTGCTTTTCTTCCATTTTGTCCCATTTGCTCAGCCTTTCTTTTGTCCTCTATCAAAAGACTTATCGCATTTGAGATCGCTTTCGGGTCTTTTGGATCGACAAACAAAGCACAGTTTTCTTCTTCAATTAGTTCTCTCCAATATTTAAAATCAGAGGCGATTACGGGAATACCAGCAACCATATATTCAAACATTTTGACTGGGATGCTGTCTAGGTAACTTTGAGTTGGTTCCAAAAGAACTAAACCTGCCTTAGATTTTAAAAGTGTGTTTCTGACCTCTTCTCTATTCAGAAAACCTAGCTCTTGAACATTTGACCAACCCTTACTTGAGGTTGTTTGATTTCGCAAGGCTTCGTTTTCAAATTTACCCCCTAATAAAAGTTTGGTGTCATTCTGATATTGCATAGCATCGACCATGCCCAAAATACCTCTTACCTTCGTTATAGCCCCTACATAGCAAACTGCATTTTCTTTGGTGATGTTTTGTGAAGCGTTCGTTTCAAATTCTTGAAGATGTGGAAAATTACGTACTTGAACTACATTCCTATTATTTTTGAAAAACCTATTTTCTAAATTCGGGGTGACTGTAACAACTCCTGCTAGTTTAGCAACTATTCTATCCTCAAAACGTTCTATTAATCTGGAAAGAGGCTTTCTAAAAAGAGCTGGTATATAAGCTTTATCGAGTACCTGTCGCGGGACATCTTCATGCGAGTCATAAACCACAGTCTTGCCTAGCTTAATCAAACGAGAACCGCTTCTTAACAGTTCTGGGTCGTGAAAATGGTAAACTTCTGCGTCTACCTCTAATGCTCTCTTTAAAATCTTCTTGTGGTACGTTAATATTCGTTTTATTCTTCCTGATGGCTTACCAATATCTACGATTTTTACTCCATTCTTTTCTTCGTCTCCTTGTCCATCCGCGACTATTAAAGTAACATCGTATCCATTTTTAGCAAGACCGCAACATTCTTTGACAAAAATTCGGGTATCGTAACGAACATGAACGGTTGTTAGGTGGCAAATTTTTACTGGAGTTTTCAAATAGCAATCACAAATTTGGTTATAAATACCAAAGATACACCCAAACTAGAAATCTAAGGGTCATTAAAATGGCATGATTGATTGTTTAATCGCTAAATCAAAGATTAAAAAATAATTTACGATTCAATCTAATTTGGTTTTAACGTAAGCGTATCACTCACAACTAGAGGTTAGTGCTTCAAAACCTTCAACTCCGTTTACAGACTTAACTGTAATATTGTTATTCTTAAATTCTTCTGTTATGTCCTCATCTAAACAAAAAACAAATCTTTTCGGATCACCTTGCTGAAAAGCACTTCCATATTTTTCAAAGTCAACAGTGATTTCTAAATTGTTCTGCATATTAGTTCCATTTTGTACGCGAAGTTTAGAACCAGGCGGCACTGAATTTCGTTCACCTCCTGGAAACCAAAATTTGTAGTACAACTTATTAAGTTTTGAAAAACCAGATAAATCTAAAGTTTGAGGATCATACGACGGGAAAGGGGAATAGTATTGATAATCAAAATAAAATTCCTCAATATCTAATAACGCTGGGTCGAAAAGCCAACCACCCGTTCCTAGTTCACCTCTTTTTTTGAAATAGAAAAGTTTTTTCAGTTTGGGGCTATTGTTTTTTGTTATTCCTCTTAATGGTGAATGGAAAAGATGAAGCGATTCTAAATTCGATAAATTCTCAAGGTGCAATTGAGTATTATAAAGCAATGAAAATATAAAGCTAGCCTCATCTGATTCGTCACTACCAACATATGGTTCGAATTTTTCATATGAAGGATTTTCTTCTAAAAAATTCGAGTTATCCATCGTAATAGTTTCCTCTGTCGGATAGTTCACAATGCCAACAAAAGGGTTAGCGGTTCCGATTTTTTTTAGTTTCGGGCAGTTTGCCACCTCAAAATTAATATCGTTTGAATAGTTTATATAATAAAAACTCACATATAATTCCTCAAGGTTTTCTAGCTTCTCGATGAGGATTTTTAAAGGTTCATTCTCCTCTTTAAAACAAGTTCCACCATTATAGTTTTCATAATTAAAGTTGGTATTGTCTTCGGATAGATTCGGACGAATAACAAGTACTAATTTTTTTAAGCTTTTAAACTGTTCCAAACCTTCCAGTAAATTATTCTCTTCTAAATTATAATCAAATTGCCACTGACAATTTTCTTTAGAAAGCTTGTTCACATTTAATGTAAGTTTTAACTCTGTAAGTGATTCAATATCATTCTTGTCGATTTGACCTCCAAAATTGTCCTTTTGCTCAAGTAATGCGTCTATGATATGTGGGCTTTGAATGGTTGCCAAAACATCTGAATCGATTTCGCCATCATCTTTGGAGCAACCATTAATGATTATAAAGAATAAAAGAAAAAATGTAGGAATTTTAATATAACTCATATAGCAAAAACGGAGTTTCATTCTTGATATTGTTTGAAAAAACATTTGTTTTATAACGGAGTTAAAAAAAATAGTTCTCCCTATTAAGCAAGGAAAAGAAACAACATATTACCCCTAACTGAGGTTCATAAAATACCCATTACAATAGAGTAAATTTGAATAAAAAATTGACCAGACTTTTCTAAAACTATTAATACGCTTTAAAAAACTAAACAGGGTCAGAAAACTTAACCACCACCTGCCATGCATGTTTGCGTAAAAACGGCAACAAAGTAAAAAGAACTTTATCAAAACCGTTACAGAAATTAATAAGAAACTTAGGTTGTTTCTTTTTGAAGAGAATGGGCACGCCTAGTGTTGTCAAATAAAAATATTGCACATCTACCTTACCAAAATATTTTTTAGCCAATTTAAAGTCCGGCATTAAAAGTGGGTGTTCATCTTCAGTGCGTATGTCAGGAGTTTTATCGCGAAACCCATTAATCAACGGGTTATGCCCTAAAGGTTCTATAAAAATTCCCGTGCCTTCTTTTTTTAGTTTTCTGGCAATACTTTCAAAAGACTTGTCTAAATCAAGGTGGTGCAAAATGCCTGTGCCATAAATAACATCAAAATAATTGTCTTCAAATGACATATCTTCTGCATTCATTACTTGATAATCGATATCAAGATTCTCTTCTTCGGCCTCCTTTGTCAAAAAATCAATGGCGTAATCAGAAATATCAATACCGTGAACCTTTGCTCCTAATCTCGCCAATCTAGTTGATCGACCCCCTTTCGCCATACCACAGCCATATTCTAAATATACTTTGCCTTCTGGTTTTTCAAAAACAAAGCCTTCATAGGCATCATGAATGGCATCATTTATAGCATAAAACCTACCAACTTCTTCCGTTCTTTTTTCAGTTTCAAAAATCTCATTGTGAAATTTTTGTTCATCTTCTAGCCTTTTTTCGATTGTCTTACTCATGCTTTACCACTTAATTACTGGTCAAAGATACCCAAAAAACCTTTCGCTCGTGCGGTTTTACTTACGAAGGCCTCTAAAGTTCAATTATTTTCTGTTGAGCAAGAAAATTGAAACTAACAAAAGTGCCAAAGCACCATGCGTCAGAAATACTGTAAAAAGAGAAGAGCTAATGAATGAAAAAATAACCAAGAAAAACAAACCAAAATACTTGGGCGAAATCTTAAGATTATTCAACAACATGAAATAAGTTGACACCAAAATAATATTAATTGCTACCCCAAAAGACCCCATATTCATGAATCCTTCAGAAACCAGCCCATTGTTCGCTGATACATCTGCCCTATTGAAATAGGCTTCTCCTATCAGATTTGTAGATCGCATCTCAAATGGGTATTCAACAAAACGTTTTAAAATCGATTCTGACCAATATATCGGTTGACCATCAAAGAAATCTAAATAACAAATATCAAGTAAGGTAGGTATGAAATGAATACGTCTAAATGATAAAATCCATGGGTAATCATAGCCTACCAAGGCGAATAGCATACACCCCAAAATAGCAATGCTAGAATACTTTGCAATATAATTAACCCCTTGTGCAAAACTAAAACGGTAAAAAATTAATACCACCAAAAGACCAGCATATACGGTTTTATGTGCTCCAAAAAGATAAAATAATATGAGATAAAGTACACCGACGATCACCCAAACCTTCTTTTTAAGTTCAAGGGCAAACAAAATAATTAACGGAATAATGATTTTCGTAAATAATGAATAGGTATATCCAAAATAAGGGTTGCTTAATTTGCCCATTATGGCCCTTGTCTCATACACATCGAGAAGAAGTAAGTTTTTTAAATTGATGTGAGGACCATATATCAAAAGATAGGGTAGCGTGCCGATGGTTGTAATTAAAAGCAATAAATACAATGCCTGCTTCTTTTTAAGAACCGGGATATTATCGAAATTAATCTTCACTTTTGATAGTAAATATAATCCTATAAAAAGCCCCTGATGGTACCCCAATAGTCTGAACGGATAAATTCCTTTAGAGGTGAAAGCAATAAGAGAAGGGATTGTCAGCAAAACAAAAAAGATTGACAATACAATAAAAGCAAGCCTAGTTTTTTTTACCCCTAATAATAAATAAAGATTGATAAGGAAAAGTATACTCGAAATTGAAAACCCTACAATAGAAAAATCAAAACTATGGCCTAATAAATCCTCTACATAAAGCCAATAAAAATAGGTTTTGATTTTATAATGGTATAACCCCATTAAGAGGAAGAAATACAAAATAAAGTAATGTGATGTGGTTAGTTTGAGTTTCATTTCTTAACTAACCCTCCTTTCGATGCTGAAAAAATGAAACAAACCAAAAACGAAAAAAAGGAAATGCCAGAAAAGCGATTGAATAGCCCTTCAAACATTGAATTTATTAACAAAATAAACACAAAGGTCAATAACAAAGGGGCTGACTTGAAATTTCCCAATTCTTGCCTAAGAAGTATATAGAATAGGCTAAACAGCAGAAGTACTGCTAAAAATCCATTCTCTAACCAAGACTGTAACCATAGGTTGTGTGCATTGTAACTATCTTTTAAAGGATAAATATATCCCTTCTCCTGATATTTCTTATTTAAGGCAACTTGCGTTTCAGCGTACCCATAACCAAACATTGGTTTTTCTTTAATTAGGGCAATTGCAGCGTCCCAACTAAGTAATCGGGTTGCGAGCCCATATCTTGCTTCTTTGTTCACCACTGCTTTTCCTTTTGCCAAATTTACTACTCCCATTTTAACCCTTGGGTTAAAAAGAACAAATGCTAATAGAATAAGGATGAAGGCAGAAAGGCCAATTAGCTTTTTTCCACGATGTGCGTTCCATGTCCAAACCTTAATACCTAATATCAAGGTCAAAACGATAAAACTGGCTTTATTAGAAACCAGGAAAATAAAAAAGATAAAAACACTTAGAAGAACTACTCGAAGTCTGGAAGAGAATAAATGCTTGTTAAAAAGCAAAATAGCGATACCTGTACAAAGATACATTGCAAAGTAAACGGTTTGATGAAATATGGATAGGTGTCTCCCAAAAAAATAATTGCCTCCATAGAGAATAGATTCCATAAAACCCTTGTCTTGCAATACATTCGGTTGAAAAACTAAATTTGTTCCTTGCCATTCGATTGAATTATAAAATGCCACCCCCAAGCAGAGTAAAGACGCAGCTAGCAAACCCCAAACTAGAAATGTCAATATAGTATTACGTTGTCTTGTATTGTAGGTGTGAAGAAAAAAAAGTAAGGGGAAGGCCAAAAATGAGAGCTTGTATTCCAAAAACCTAAAAGAAGCTATTTCTGAAGTAAAAAAACCCATAAAATACATGATATAAAGAATTGGTAGCAGCCATAAATAACGACTCTTATGCACCAAATTTCTTTTAAAACTTACTAATGAAAGTACCACCCAAATGATCAAAGATACGTTCACTATCTTTTGAGGAAAGGGAATCAAAAATATATAAATAAGGGCACCAAAGTAATACCCGTTATGTTTTAGTTTGTTCAACTTCATAAATTATTAAATACCTTCTTTAATTTCATTTTTTTAAGCAATAAATTTAAAATTGAGGAAAAAGGATCACGGTTCAAATTCAAACTTGCTATTCTTTGACCAAATTGATTCTTTTTTTTATTATCTCAAGGAATGCTCTTTGATTAACAGGAGAAATTAGATCATTCGTAACACTGGTATTTTCCAAATAAAGTATTTCTTTTTCTATACGCTTTTTCAAATCACTAGTCTCGTGATTCTTGCTTTCAGCTTTGACGAAATCACAACATAGAGCCATCAAATTATACCTGTGCTTAGTTGCTTCAAACCAAACAATATCTTCTTGCATTCTTTTTTTTATTTCATCTTCGTTAACCTGCTCGATTAAAGCTTTCCAAATAGGTTCTAAGCGAAGATGAATGCCTATTGACTCTTCCAGACCGATAAAATTAGCTTTGTATGTCGCCTCTTTATCATAATATATGCCATTTGGTATTTTTTGAAATCCTCCCTTTAAATACTTCGGAATAAACGATATCGCCTCTTCCTGAGAAAAGCGTGGTTTTGCCCAATAAACGTTTTGAAACAAAAATGAGCTTAAAGATTCAGCTTCGAAAATGCTTTTTGCATTGCTGACGGATAACGACATTTCATCATAGATTTCATTCCACTTTTTAGCAAATTTTCCATACCTGTTTTTAAAATACTTTTCGATAATTAGTTTTGCCTTCATTTTTGAAGGTTCATTCGGTCCTTTCCATCCAAATTCTGAAATTAGTGCATTTGTTAATTGCAATGGCCCAGGGTTTTCTTTTATCGCATGCATATAGCTATATAGGCCTCCCTTTTGGGGGAAGTAAAAATCCAAATTCTCTGCAAAATTTAAATGATCAGTTAGTGCAATGGCGCTATAATTGCTTTTGTTATTGTATGCCACAACACCATATTCGAAATTGGTCTTTTTTTGCCATTCATTAAAACTATCATGGAGCTTTTTATTAATATCACTTTGCTCTAGGTTCTTGTTAATCGGGTACGACCAATCTCTTGTGCTTGGATAAAAAATATGAATATAATCTAGCTCCTCAAGTTTTTTAATCATTGCCGTATTACTTGGTGCTTCAAGTGTCAAATGATACGAAATACCGGCTAAAATCACTCTTCTCTTCAAAGTACCTTCCTCATATGCACTTTTTAAATGCTGAGCTAATACTCCATAAAATGACAATAAAGTGTCCGAAAAATTACCTGCCGCCTTTGCTATTTCACTTTGATCTAAACGTCCATTTCTTCTGTCAGCAGGCCACACATTCAAAATATCTACATGGGCGAGATCGCCTTTGGTCAATCTGAATAAAATCTTTTTAGCAAAATATTCCGCCGCTTCAACATTGGCGTAAGAGGGGTTGGTATAATTTCCTTTGGAGTTCACCGGTAAGCGTTCGTTTTTGTACAGCGCATACCATTCAGGGTGTTTCTCAAACAAACCCGGTCTTGAAAATTCTTCTTGAATCAAATTATGTTCTCCACCCCAAATTTTTATTCCCAACTTTTTTGCAAGATATGGCGCTACTTTTCCTGCAATATTAAACCGATTTCTAGCTAACCAAACCACTCGCTTTTCAGATAAGTAATCCTCTGAGAACGTCCAAAACCCTCTAAGGTTAATAAAAGGGCTTTTGGAAGATTCGATATGGATCTTCTTTACATTGCCTTTTTTAGGGACAATTGTTTCATCTGGGTTATACCATTCAAAGCCAATTTTTTTTAAAACTTCGTAAGAACCATACAAAAGACCTATTCTGGTATTCGCTGTCACGAAGAGCGTCCGTTTGTACGGTACTATTGAGAAGCCTTGATCGCCCAAAGTTTCATAATTAACTTGGGAAGCGGCTACAGGATGATTTGATGAAAAACTTTCTTTTAAAAGAAGTACAATACTTTTATCAACCTTGTTTTTGTTGTAGTTACTTATTGTTGCATTCTTTCCCAACAACTCGTAATGCTTTTTTAATTCAAAAGCAGCATATGCCCCAGTTATAGCGTTTGCTTTTTCGAAATCAGTATCCCAATTGATATTTTTTTCGTCATTAAGAGCTTCTTGAAAGTTGGCATAGGAATATAGTTGAACAGCAATCTTCAAGTAAATTCCCTTTGTTTCATATTCATTTGCATTAATAGGAGTTACTAACGCTGATAAGATTAGAATACACGTTAAAAATAAAGGAAACCTTATTTGCATAGGCATTTAATTAAAAGGAACAAAAAAACCTTGATTTAGTTACAAGCTAAAAAGAGAAACCCTAGGCCCACTAAAAAGGCTCATTTTCATTCAAAACTTCGTTCCTAAATAACTTTCGAATCTTTTAATGTTTTATATTGCAATACTAAGTATATTCCATAAAGAATGCACTCGTGAACCACGTAAACAAACAAAAGTTTTTCAACTGAGAATTTTAAAAAGCTAGCACAAATGATTAATGTAGCAAAGGTGCTAATAAAATATAAAACTTGCCATTTCGAAGCGGTACGCAAGGTATTCGTTGCATTAAAAATAGATGATAATGGACTGGCCACGAGTTTGACTACAAAACTAAATGCCAAAATAGAGGCAAATAGACCTGATCTCTCCCATTTTTCACCAAAAACAAAACCAAAAAGCGGTTCGCCGAAAAGATATAGTACTAGACAAATAGGTATGCCCATAATAATAAGAGCTAACGCCGATTTTCTAAAAAAAGCAAGCGCTTCATGATGTCTTTTCTCATTCATCAAAGCTGCAATTTTTTGATAAAAAACATCTTTGTACGAGGCTCCTATAAGAGCTAACGGAGCACTCAATACCATCAAAGTAAGTCCAAAATATCCTAAATCATCGGTGGTGTAATATTTGGTAAGAATCAAGACCAATGCTTGAAGCGAAATAGTATTTAAGAAAGCAGGCCAAATACCGAATTTTGGATAATCAATATATGTTTTTGCAACTGACTTCAAACTTCTAAAAGGAACCAGGCTAAATCGCGTTCTAGACTTTTTAGATAGAAATAACCAGGAGATACAAATTCCGCTGATTTTAGCTATTACCAAGCCATACAGCCAAATTTTTGAAAAGCCTAAGCCAATTGCTGTAACAATATACCCGATTGCTTGTAAGACCTTTGCAATAGCATTTGTCTTGAAGGTTTTGTGTCTAATTGAAACATTAATGTAGGCGCTCCAAATACCAAAAAATAAAACATAAAGTGGCACATAGTACAATACACTGCTTAAATTCTCTGGAAAAAAACTATGGAAAAGTGGAAGGAAAAGTGCAATTGCAATTGCATAAAGAATAGTCAAGTAAACACTAAGAACAAAGATTTTATTTGCATCTTTCTCCTCTTTTGGTAAAACCAAGGCTAGATGATATTTTCCGCCTGCTGCAACTCCAAATATACTTGCTACAGCAAAAAATGAAGTGTATGTGGCAAAATCATCTTCTGTAAAAAGACGTGTTAATAGGGGTGTAGCTAAAAAAGGTAATGCTTGGGCTACAGCAGTGCCCAGAATTTGAGAAGATACGTTTCTTGAAAATTCCGACTTCGAAAATTTAGACCAAATTTTTAATAACAAATTAATCTTTGATTTCTTTAGTATTAAATAAGACCTCTTAGAAGTACAGGTTTTATGCTGTATCTATTTTGCAAAAGAGTGATACTCCCCTTTCAAACCAATTGGCTCGGTGTTACGAATATTGTGTACAATTTCGATTGCCGTTCTCGCTGCGGTAAGACCATACCCTTTACCTGCAAGAATATCTTTATACACCATAGTATGCAAATCAGTAAAACCGCCACTAAACTCTAGTTCCTCGCCATCAATTGTGATCGATCTAAAAGTAGTTTGTCCTTTTTCTCTAATTTCTTTCGGAAGATATTCTGAATTAATCGACAAGAACCAACGTACCCTAGCATTCTCAAATTCTAAATATCCCGCTGCGCGGTCTTCCTCATGAATATGTACGATATTCTCTTGGACATCACCAAAAATCCAAGAGAGCATATCATAAAAATGTACCCCTATATTGGTGGCTATACCGCCCGACTTACTATGATCTCCCTTCCACGAAGTATGATACCAATTTCCCCGAGAGGTCAAATACGTTAAATCTACTTCAAACTTGCTATCCTTTTTTGAATTCTTGACTTTTTCTTTTAAAGCAATGATACTTGGGTGCACGCGTAGCTGAAGAATGTTATATATCTTTTTGCCTGTATTTTTCTCTACATGCAGCAATTTATCAATATTCCAAGGATTCAAAACCAGAGGTTTTTCGCAAATAGCATCTGCACCACTTCGTAAAGCAAACCGCATGTGTGCATCGTGCAAATAATTTGGTGAACAAATACTTACATAATCCAGTAAGGTATTTGATTCGTATTTCAACTTTTCGATATGACGGTCAAACCGTTCAAATTCCACAAAAAAATCAGCCTTTGGAAAATAGGAGTCAATAACTCCTACGCTGTCTCCTTTGTCAAAAGCAGCAAGTAAATTATTATTAGTGTCTTTAATGGCTTTCATATGCCGAGGGGCGATATAACCCGCAGCTCCTATCAAGGCAAAATTTTTCATTAGTTGTTTGGTTCTAAATTCTTATTTAATTCGTTCAACTACATCATTCAAAAGCCGATATTCTTGCTTACTTTCTTCACATATAGCTAGTCCCTTATTATCAAACGCCAAGCGATGGCCATATTCACTTACCCATCCTATTTGCTTTGCAGGGTTTCCAACTAAAAGCGCATATTGCTTCACTTCTTTTGTTACCACCGCACCAGCGCCAATCAAAGCGTATCTCCCAATTGTATTTCCACAAATTATGGTGGCGTTTGCCCCTATCGACGAACCTTTCTCAACAATCGTTTCGACATAACTATCTCTGCGAACAATTGCGCTTCTGGGGTTTACAATATTCGTAAAAACCATAGATGGACCCAAAAAAACATCATCTTCGCATATGACTCCTGTATAGATAGATACATTGTTTTGAACCTTTACATTATTGCCTAAGATCACTTTCGGTGAAATGACAACATTTTGACCGATATTACATTTTTCGCCTAATTTGCAGCTAGACATAACATGTGAAAAGTGCCAAATTTTGGTTCCTTCCCCAATAGTGCATCCTTCATCAATAACAGCAGTTTCGTGTGCAAAAAAGTTAGTATCACTCATTTAAAATTCAGTTCAAAAAATTAACCCAGTATACTGTTTCTTGGTCTTTTGGCAAAAGTACGATAATTCTTAGCTCGTTCAAGCTTCACTTTATTTTGCAGTTTGTTTTCCTCAAGTATACGCTTCGTAAAATCATACCAAGTCATTGGTTCACCGTCAGTAAAGTGATGAATGCCATAGGCTTTGCTGTTTTTACGGAGCAGCTCTAAAATATATTTGGCTAGATTATTCGCATTTGTAGGGCAGCCAGTCTGTTCATCAGTAATTTGTAATAGTGTTTCTGTCTTTACTTTTTCTACAATAGTCTTGTAAAAGTTCTTTCCGAATTCAGAATATAGCCAAGAAGTGCGAATAATAAAATGTTCTTTTAGATTCCTCTGAATGTGCTTTTCACCAGCCAATTTAGACTTGCCATATTCGTTTATAGGATTTGTCTTGTCAGAAGTACTATATGGAGTTTCTTTCTCTCCATCAAATACATAGTCTGTGGATATATGAACAAGGCTCGTCAAGAACTCTGAGCAGGCCAAGGAAATAAGTCGTACCGCTTCGGAATTTACTTCAAAAGCAGGAATTGGCGTTTTCTCGGCTTGTTCTACATTAGTGTAAGCAGCACAATTAATACAATATTCAAAATGCGTCCTGGAAAACACCTCAGCAATTTGTTTCGGGTTTGTAATATCAAAAGTCTTTGAACCGTAAAAGGTAAATTCAAATTCAGGGTAATCCTTCGCTATCTTTTGAATGCATTTTCCCAATTGACCTTCTGAGCCAGTTACTAAAATTTTAGTCATGGGAATAGCTCTTTAAACTTGGATAGCTCTCTATCTTTTTGGCTTAGAATAACACTTTCCATAGGATATTCCCAATCTATTTGGAGTGATTCATCATTATACAATATTCCATTTTCAGAGGCCTGATGGTAATATTCATCGCATTTGTAAGCGAATATAGCTTCTTCTGAAAGCGTTAGAAATCCATGCGCCATACCTTTTGGTATAAAAAGCATCTTTTTGTTTTCTGTAGATAGCTTCAGTTTGAAATGTTGCCCAAAAGTTTCGCTTTTTGCTCTAAGATCAACTACTACGTCCAAGACCTCTCCACTTAAAACACGTACTAACTTTGATTGTGCATATTCCCCCATCTGAAAATGTAATCCACGAAGTGTTCCTTTTTTAGAAATTGATTGATTGTCTTGCACAAAATCAATTTCTCGATCAATAGCATTTTCAAATTTTTGTTTATTGTATGATTCAAAAAAAGAACCCCTATTATCTTTAAAAACCTTAGGTTCAATTACAAAACAGCCTTTTAATTTGGTTTCAATTACCTTCAACAGTTGCGGGTTTAAAGATCCAATAAATATTTTCCATAACCACTTTTTAAAAGTGGTTCGGCTAACAGGTGTAATTGTTCACCACTAATATAACCCATGTTGTAGGCTACTTCTTCAATTGCGCCCACCTTTAGACCTTGTCTTTCTTGAATTACTTCTACCAATTGAGAAGCCTGCATCAAGGAGCTAAAGGTACCCGTATCGAGCCATGCTGTCCCCCTGTCTAGAATACTTACTTTTAACTTTCCTTTTTCTAGATAAGCTCGATTCACGTCGGTGATTTCTAATTCTCCGCGCTTGCTAGGTTTAATGTTCTTTGCAATTTCAACAACAGTATTGTCGTAGAAATATATGCCTGGAACGGCATAATTTGATTTTGGCGCCTCTGGTTTTTCTTCTATCGATATTGCCTTGCCTTTTTTATCAAACTCCACTACACCATATCGTTCAGGGTCTTGAACATGATAGCCATAAATAACTCCTCCATCGGGATCATTGTTGGTCTGTAACAATTTTGCCAGGCCAGAACCATAAAAGATGTTATCTCCTAAGATAAGTGCCACTTTGTCTTTCCCTATAAAATCTTCACCAATAATAAAGGCTTCCGCTAAACCATTTGGACTTTCTTGAATAGCAAATTGAAAATTACATCCCAACTGAGAGCCATCACCAAGTAACTTTTTAAATAGCGAAGCATCTTGTGGTGTTGTAATAAACAAAATCTCTTGGATACCTGCAGACATTAAGGTGGCCAAGGGGTAATATATCATTGGTTTATCGTAAACGGGCATTAATTGCTTACTAACCGCAATCGTAATAGGGTGCAAACGTGTACCTGACCCTCCTGCTAGTATAATTCCTTTCATTTTATGCCATTTGATATTTGCTGCTGTACCAGGCAATCGTTTTTTCTATTCCAGAGTCAAAATTCTCATCAGATTGCCACTTCAATTCTCCTTGAATTTTACTGGCATCAATAGCGTAACGATAGTCATGACCTAAACGATCTTTAACAAAAGTAATTTGCTCGCCATAACCTCCCGTTTTCTTCGGTCTAAGCTTATCTAGCAAGCTACAAATTTTCTGAGCTATAAATAAATTATTATGTTCATTGTTACCTCCTATAGCATAGGTCTCTCCTGACCTTCCATTGGCAAAAACCAATTGAATTCCTTTGCAATGGTCCAAAACATAAAGCCAATCTCTCACATTTGTGCCATCGCCATATATAGGGATTTCTTCGCCATTCAAAGCCTTTCGAATAATAGTTGGAATCAATTTTTCATCATGCTGTTTAGGCCCGTAGTTATTTGAACAGTTGCTGGTTACTACATTTAACCCATAGGTATGAAAATAACTACGCACTAAGAAGTCTGAAGATGCTTTTGATGCACTGTATGGACTATTAGGCGCATAAGGTGTTTTCTCCGTAAAAAAACCTTCACTTCCTAAACTACCATAAACTTCATCAGTAGAAACGTGATGAAAGCGAGCTTTTTCAAAACCCTTTTTTGCTTGATTAGGTGCTTCTAACCAATGCTTCTTAGCAGCTTCTAAAAGAACAAATGTGCCCTCGATATTAGTTTTTATAAAGCTATCTGGACTTTCTATTGAATTGTCTACATGCGATTCGGCTGCGAAGTGTATCACTCCGTCTATTCGGTATTTTTTGAATAACTCTTCAACCAAAGTTCTATCACAAATGTCTCCTTCAATAAAATGATAACGGTCATTCTGAGCAACTTCACTCAAATTATTGAGGTCGCCGGCATATGTTAGTTTGTCTAAATTGACAATCTGAACTTCAGGGTTCTTTTTTAAATAAAATGGAATAAAATTACTGCCAATGAAGCCAGCTCCGCCCGTCACTAGAACACATTGATTTGTGAGTTCAATGTTCATTATTATTCTATTTCTTTTGATTTTCGATTGAGGTACTGTACAAAGGATAGCAAAAAGAATGCTCCAATTAAGAGTGAAGGAATTAAAAAATAAGTCTGATTGAAAAATGTCTTTTTCACTTCTTGTGTTTTTCCAAAATTCAAAATACTTAAAACGCCTGTTTGATGCGCCATTTCAATTTGTTTGTCCTCTATTTCTTTTGATAATACGTCTTTAAGGTTTAGCAAAGAAGGAACATTCAAGGTGTTCTCTTTTTCCATATATACCACACCCGTACCAGATTTTTGTTTTTCTGCTAGAAGTGCTTTCGAATAGTTGTCAACCAATTGATCTATTTGACCAATCAATACAGAGTTCTTATCAATACGTGATTTTGCATTCTTCTTATAAACCACTCTTAGCCCATTAAAATACTCATTGGCATTTATATAGCTCATAAGCTTCTGCACAATACCTGGCCCTTTTGTAGCATCTTTGTACGTAAACGTGATTTTATGGTCGATTACACTTTTCTCAGAAAGTTCTGAGCGAAGAATATCGATAACAAAACTTTCATCTTTAAAATTTTGAAGCACCTCCAAATATTTCATTTCATTCAGCACACTATCATCAGATTTAACTTCTTCATCTTCAATTGCTACAACTTCAATCTTAAAACCTTCGAGATCTTCTGTTGAAATATCTATTTCCCTGAAAAAATCTTCATTTTTTGAGGCAAGATTTGCTGAAACTTCATCTACTACATCGTACAAATAGTTTTTACTTTCAAAATTGGGTCTAACAATAACATCAGTTTTGAGCTTTTTTGATATGATTTGATTGAGCCCAAAACTAGCGGCAATACCTAGTAAAATGAGCCCAGCTAATTTGAACACATTCTTTCTTAAATAAATAAAAATGCCCAGAAAAAAATTCCCCAAGCTATGAAAGCCTTTGTTCACAAGCTTGAGCAGTTGACCAAGGTCAATTTCATCTGAAGAACTGATATTATTTGGATTTATATTGTCAGCCATGAGCTAAGAATTGAATAATTGGGTTAATATTTTGTCGGTAATTAAATAGGTTGGCTTTACTCCAGTTGTTCCTAAGCCCCCTGAGGCTAGTGTACTTCCAGTTTCAAGAGGGTTGTCAGATGCGTAATAGGCGTACCTCACTTTTACATCTTCCTTTATACTCTTACGTATTTTTGAGGCAGATTGTATCGCCTTTTGATAATGAACTCCTTCCATTTCTAATCCAATTACATTCCAAGTAGATTCATGAAAGAATTTTAAAATGTCTTTGTTCTGGAGAGAGGTTCCTAGAACAGTGACCATCGTTCCCTCAAAAACTTTTAAGCCATGCCCCTCAAAGTCTGCGGCACAAAGTTCATTTTCAAACGGATAGTTATCCGCTGTACCTTCGAATATATGCGCAGATGGAATCATTAGATCACCCTTTCCTCCTTCTAAAATTCCGGCTTTCCCCATAATTGAAACTGAAGCTATATTCAAGTAGGTTGCTCCCTTCTTTTTATTTCCAAAAGGTTTAAGCAATTCGTCAATCGTCTCATAAGCTTGCTCTCCAAAAGCATAGTCCATAACAAAGATAACAGGTTTTTCATTATCCGTTAACCCTGGTTTCAACGCATAGCAACAGGCATCCTTTCCTATTTTAGCCATGTCAAAAATCTGCACATCGATATTTGTTCCTGAGACATCATCAATCGAAATCATCCCGTTTTTCTTCGCCATAGTTTCAACCTTATCTCGCAAAACTTTATTACCTGAAGAACTAAGTGCTTCATATATTTCTAAGGAATCTGAATTCTGAAACTCCTTTGATAAGGCAGTTCGAGCAAACAATGAATTCATAACGCTATGCATATTTGCGCTTATGATATGAATTGGTCTTTTCAATAAGCCTTCCCTTTTTAAGGCTAATTTTATGGTGTCGGCCCAGCGTTCTCCGTGAATATGATGCCCAAGTCGTTCACGCAGTTGAGCGCTGAAAGTAATAACTCGCTTTTCGCCTGTAACCTCTTCTTCAATGGCAAGTTTACCCAACCACCAGATGATTTTCAAAAACCGTTCAGGGTTATTTTTGGTGGCAAATTTCTCATAAATCCATAGAACCTCTTCAAAACTCCTTCCTAGAATATTTGCTGTATGAATTAAGGCTACTTCTCGTTCTGCTTGACTTAACTCTTCTTTTTTAGCAGCGTCCTCCAGCTTTGTCCAATCACGAATGGTTTTGTCGGTATCTTCGATTAATACCCGCTTGCAAATTTTCTCAGACTCTACAAAAAGAAAGGTTAAGTGGGTAAGAATATCATAAATATCAGAGCGCCCTCTCGTAATCTCAATGTTCATCTGTTCATCATCGATGCGATAACAGTTTCGCCTTCTTTTTGGAGGGACAATCGGCTTGAAATGCGATTTTCCGTATCCTTCATCCGAAGTAAGGTTAATGAACTTACACTCCTCAATACCCTCAGGCAAACGTTCTAAAACATAGATAAGTCCATTGAACTCGGCTTTTTCCTCAGCAATTGTTCCGTAAATTTCAGGGCGTAATTGTAAAAGTGCATTTTTGAGTGATTCTCCTGAAACTCCTGTAGGTTTGTAAAATCCCCTATTAAACAAGTGGCGCATGGTGATATACAATCGCTCAATGGCATTGGTCGATTCTTGTGCGCGTGTGGTATTGATTGTTTTGCCCATGAAAGAATTTCGCTCAAAATTACAAATAAAAATCAGGTTTTGTTAACCCTAATTATTGTTGGCTTTTTGGAGGGAAAGCAAATCAGCCACTTTTCTATCATTGGCCAGACGTTGTACTTTGTTCTGCCCACCTAATTTTCCGATGGATTTCATATATCCTTGGAAGCCCCCTTTTTTAATGGAGGTGATTTTTAGGGTTTGCAGAATTTTGCCATCAATTAAATCAAAATAGTAGCTGTTTTGTCTTTGAAGCGAAATGTCAAGTATCTCAATAAATTTTTCTTTGTCGGATGGTTCTTTTTCGAATTCAACTAACCACTCATGAAAAGGAAGTTCTTCTTCTTCTGGAGTAATCTGGGGTGCTACGGTAAACTCATTCACCTGGGCATCAGTTTGCGAAATTGCCTCTTGCATTGCCTGCTCAACTTCTTTGGCAATCACATGTTCCCCAAAGGCAGATATGAAATGTTTAATTCTTCCAGAAACGATTATTTTATAGGGTTTAACAGAAATAAACTGAACGGTATCTCCGAGATTATAAGCCCATAATCCTGCATTGGTGGAGATAATCATGACATAGTTTACATTCAGTTCGACATCCTTTAAGGTAATGCGTTTCCGATTTTCTGCAAAGAATTCATCAGCTTTAACGAATTCATAGAAGATTCCAGAATTTAGAAGCAAAAGCATCCCTTTTTCCTTTTGGGAATTTTGATAAGCAAAAAATCCTTCGCTCGCCGGAAAAAGCTCAATACTGTCTACTTTTCTACCAATTAAATTTTCAAATTTTGACCTGTATGGCTCGTAATTGACGCCTCCATAAATAAACAGTTGAAAATTCTTAAAAAGTTCTCCTATGGGTTTGTTCGTCTTGTCATATAGCCTCTCAAAATACATTTGCACCCATGAAGGTATGCCTGCAATAACGGTCATATCTTCATTCTTGGTTTCCTCTACAATGGCATTTACCTTGGTCTCCCAGTCTTCGATGCAATTGGTTTCCCAACTAGGTAATCGGTTTTTCTGAAGATAGTTTGGAACGTAATGTGCAGAAATTCCGGATAAGCGGCCCATTTGAATTCCATTCTTTTCTTGCATTTCAGGACTTCCCTGCAAAAAAATCATCTTTCCATCAACAAAACTTACATTTCCGGTTTCATTGATATAATTCAAAATTGCATTTCGAGAAGCTTCTATTTGCTGTTTAATAGATTCTTTAGTAATCGGAATATATTTTGCTCCTGAAGTTGTGCCCGAAGTCTTTGCAAAGTAGAGCGGTTTACCAGGCCAAAGGATATTCTCTTTTCCCTGAACTACTTGCTCCACATAAGGTTTTAGTTCCTCGTAGTCTCGAATGGGAACGTTTTCTATAAAATCTTGATGCGAAGTAATCTCAGAAAATAAATGGTCTTTGCCAAACTTGGTTTCTGAAGCTTTGCCTATTAACTCTTTAAATGCGAGATCTTGCGTTTGAATAGGCTTTGTAGACCATCGCTCCGTTTTTTTGGCGATACTTTTTGCAAAAAACTTGGCGGCAATTGATTTTAAAGACATTGAATTTTATTTAAAGTCAATAAAGTCTTGCGGGTTCAATGGCGAACCCTTGTCCCAAAGTTCGAAGTGCAAATGTGGGCCTGTGGTTAATTCGCCTGTATTACCGACGGAGGCAATAACTTCTCCTGATCTTACTATGTCTCCTTGTCCTTTATTCAACGAGCCATTGTGCTTATAGACACTTAACAAACCATCCTTATGTTCAATAATAATTACATGGCCCGTATCCGCTGTCCACTCGGCAAAAATTACCATTCCATCAGCTGTTGCCTTCACCGGAGTCTCTCGGGGGGCAACAACATCAACTGCATAGTGCTTTCTTTTAGCGTCATATTGCTGCGTAACCGTACCACTGACAGGAGGAAATAATATAATTTCGGTCTTTGTACTGCTTCTTTCAAATAAATTATACTTGTCTTCAAGAGCCACCTCAGCCCTTAGCATAGAATCTTGCCTTATTGGCGTAAGATCAACCGTTGTCGGATCTAACTTAAATTGTTCAAATAGGGAATCTCGATTAATTTCGTTATTCTCAATATCCCCCTTTAAAACCATACGAATATTATCTAAATACCGATTGGTATTATTTAATATTCTTACCAAAGAATCTGTTTCATAAGTAAGATCGGTTGCCTGCTTCTTAAGTTTGGTTGAAGAATAGCCTGGTATATACTCCCTGAGTGGCGTAAAGGCAATAAGCAGGGTTGTCAAACCAATAAGTCCGATAATGCAAAGAGATCCTGTAACAAAAACGTTCAGTCGGCTTAGTTTAAAAGATATTTTTTCTTCAAAAGTGCTTTCATTCAAAATAACTAGTCGATACTTATGCAGCAACTTCCTTTTGATTTCCTTTCTTTTTTTGACCTTCTTCGCCATAGCCTACAAAGATAAACTTAGAATTGAATTACACATCGCTTCCTATAAATTTTATGCATTTCAAAAACCATTGTGCATTTAAATTGTCTTCATAAAAAATTCTTTTGGCGTTTACAATTAAAAAGCCTTGCTGAGCGTTAGTATTAACAACAAACTAAATACTTTTTACTACCTTTGATTTCTATTAAAATTTCAACTATGATAGCTCAAACATTTTTAGCCATTGGTGCCCCTCAAATTATCTTAGTAGTAGTGGTTGTACTTCTTTTATTCGGAGGAAAAAAGATTCCTGAATTAATGCGCGGATTAGGAAGTGGTATTAAAGAGTTCAAAGATGCTTCTAAAGACGATGAGAAATTAGAAGAAAACAAAGAATAGAAAACCTTTTCTAATATAGTTAACCCTTGGCAAAACCAAGGGTTTTTTGTTTTTTACAACCACTTATTTAATTCAAGTAATTTTATTTTTATAGCGATTTTCTGCATTTGCCTATAAATGATCATTTTAGTGTAGGAAACATACACTTATTCCTTCACACACAACAAATCTCTCTTGCCACACAACAAATTTTAACATTTACGTATCACAAATGTTAAAATCTCCGTTAAGGAGTTAATAATTAAAGTATTACTGCAGGCTGTCCCCCCTAGCTGGTAGTTCTATTTGACCAAGTTTTACGATATTTATGCCGCACCTACTCAAGCAAATTTTTGTTGTGCTTATTTTTTTTGGTTTTACTAGTCACATCGTTCCTAAAACCGATTCTAGTAAAAGCATCAAGGCCAATGTTGTCAATCGTATTGATGATAGTACAGCCTCGCTTTATGTGCCAACCTTTTCGAACTGCCCTTCCAATATTTCAAATATTATGCCCGTTTCGGGCGATTGTACCGCAGTGGTAACATGGACACCTCCAACGGCATCAGGTTCTGGGCCTATCACCATGACTAGTAATTATAACCCAGGAGATTCTTTCTTTCCTGGCACCCATCGCGTAATCTATCGTGCTACAGATTCGAATGGTACTTCATTCTGCGAGTTTACTGTAGAGGTTTTAGATATTCAAGCTCCGGTTATTACCGTTCCCTCCGATATTACTGTTGATGTAGATCCAGGTAGTTGTGGTGCCGTTGTAACATTTCCGTTTCCTCAAGCTACGGATAATTGCCCGGCGGGTACGGGTGAATCTCCTTTGGAGCAAGATTTTGATGGTGGAGAAGACTTTTCTCAATTATGCTATGAATTCATAGGGACCCTTGTAGGAACTCAGGGCCTAGTGAATGGTTCAAATGAATTAGAGACTTTCGAATTAGTAAACTTTGATACCAGAATTTTTAAGACACCACTAACGCGCTTCAATGGTGATGGCGATATTTTATTTGACCATAGATTGTTGAGAGGTGTCCAAACAGGAAACCTAAACAACCACAGACCAGAAGTTACGGTTAAACTTATAAATACATCTGGAGGAGAAACGGTTATTTATAACTATGCCTATACAGATGAAGTCGTTCAAAACACTTTCATTCCTATTACATTAAGCGGAAACTATTATGTTCAATTCGAGTTTGATGCTAATAGAAATAGAAACCACAAGGTAGTCTTAGACGATTTATATATTCCTGGTTTCGTTGTGGCAGACGAAGGTTTATCAGGCTCTTGTCCTGCCGCTAACCTTCGTGTTTCCCAGATTGGTGGTTTTCCCTATAGGAGCAATGTAGAATTTCCTGTAGGAACAACAACCTTAAGGTATTTTACCGAAGATGCCTCGGGTAATATTGCTTTCAACCAATTTAACGTAACAGTTAATAACAACATAAATGCCCCTGCAGGTTCAAGTGAAACTTATTGCGAGGGCACTGCAATTCCAGAATTGTCAGTTACGGTAGGTCCCGGTCAAACAGCAGATTGGTACGCAAACCCTTCTGGAACTAGCCTATTGCTTGCAGATAGCACCACCTATACACCAACTGGTCCGGGCACGTTTTATGTAGAGACTCGAAACCCCCTTACAGGTTGTGTAAGTTCTACCAGAACACCTATTACTTTGATTCAAAATCCGCAACCCAGCCCACCAGCCACTACCAGTCCTATAGAATATTGTGTAAATGATTCCGCCACTGCTTTGACCGCCTTGGGTGATCCTGGCAATATGATTCGTTGGTACGACGCAGCTACTGGGGGAACCTTATATCCTTCTGCACCTGTGCCAAATACGACAACCGCAGGAACCACCTCATACTATGTTGAGCAAGAAGACGCAGGTACGGGTTGTATCAGCAATAGGACGCAGGTGGATGTTATTGTTCATTCGCTTCCATTGGCGCCAAGTATTACATCTCCTGTAGAATATTGTATTGGTGATATTTCGGCACAACTTGATTCACATGCAACTGGCACTAATTTAAGATGGTATACAGCTGCAAGTGGCGGTACGGAAATACCTGGAACAACACAACCAAACACTTCCATAGCAGGTCAACAGTTCTTCTGGGTCACGCAATCAGCGGTATCCGGAAGCACTAATTGTGAAAGTGCGAGGACTAGGTTGACTGTAAATGTCAATACAGCTCCTGCCATTTCAGCAAATCCAACTAATCAAACAATTTGCCCAAATGGTAACGTTTCTTTCACTGCTACGGCCTCAAATACAAGTACCTACCAATGGCAAGAATTTGGTAGTGGTATTTGGAGCGATTTAGCTGAGGCGTCTCCGTACAGTAACACTACGACCACGACGCTTAACATCAATGGTGCTACTCTAGGTATGAACGGAAATCAATATCGTATGGTCGCTTCTAGCGCTGCCGCCACATGTTCAGATGCAATATCCAATCCAGCGACATTGACCGTAGAAGACAATACACCTCCCGTTCTCGCCGGATGTCCTACAGGGCCTATTGCGGCTAACAGTACGGCAGGTAGTTGTGGTGCTCTAGTTACTTGGACACCCCCTACAGCCACAGATGATTGTGGAAGCGCGACCATCACAAGTAATGGATACAGTCCTGGGGATGAGTTTTTGCCTGGTACAACAACCGTAATCTATACTGCTACTGATGGTGCTGGAAATACTGATACTTGCAGCTTTGACGTGATAGTGACCGATAACGTCACCCCAGAACTTACAGGTCCTGCAAATACTACAGTGCAAGCCAACAATGCAGGTTGTACGGCAATTGTAAATTATACTGATCCTGTTGCTGCCGATAATTGCGTAATGAGTACAGGCGAGTATCCCGTTGCAACAGATTTTGAGGTGCCCAGTAGAAACGACTTGATTGCAGAATGTTGGATTTTCTTTGGAAGCGACGTTTCTAATTCAAGTGCATTGGCCGGAAGTAGAAGCTTTAGAACTTCTGAAGTGGAACCAGGCCAAACGAGAGGGTTGGTAAGTCCTTTGATGTATTTTAATGGCACAGGTGAAATCGGTTTTATCCATCGGCTGCAAAATTTTCCAAATGATATAACTACAGTTAGACTTTTTACCGAGGATGAAGCTGGTAACATCGACCCAACACCTTTCTATACCTACACTTATACTGACCTTAATTTACATACGGCTAATGCGCCAATTTCATTCAGTGGAAATTATCGTATTCGTTTTGAGTTTGATACTGATATAAAAAGAAATACCAGTAAGCGCATTCGAATGGATAACCTTACGATCCCCGGAATCAAATTGTCTGACCCCTCAAATGGTTGTGCTCCAGCTGAATTCAATATCATACAAACCGCTGGCTTAGCCTCAGGAAGTACTTTCCCAATTGGAACAACTACGAATACCTTTGAAGTTACTGATACCTATGGTAACACAGACTCTTATAGTTTTGATATTACTGTTGAAAATAATTTGACCGTGACAGCTAACGTCACAGATACCGAAGTTTGTCAAGGAGAATCTGTAACCTTGACAGGTTCTGGAGCACAATCGTACTCTTGGGACAACGGCGTTACCAACGGAGTGCCATTCACAATAAATTCGACTACAACGTTTACAGTGACCGGAACTGATGCCAATGGTTGCCAAGACACCGATTCCATTACGGTAACTGTAAATCCGAATCCAACAATCACTGTAACCAGCGCTCCTGCTTGTTCTACTGATTTAAGTACATATTCCTTGTCCGTAAGCGTGAGCAACGGCACAGTAACCAGTTCTGAAGGTACAGTCACAAATACAGGCGGCAATGATTGGACCATAAGCAATATTACTTCCGGAAACAACATCACGGTCACCGTAACCGATTCAAATACCTGTTCAGAAAATATAGCCATCAATGCACCAAATTGTGGTTGCCCAACTGTAAATGCACCAACAAGTGGTGGTAACCAAACCGAATGCGAAGCCAATCCTATACAGACATTAACAGCAATGGCAACGCCGCCATCTGGCGCCAGTATTTCATGGTATGATGCCGCAACCGGTGGAAACACAGTCGCAAGTGCAACTTTGAACACCGTTGGGACTATAACCTATTTCGCAGAAAGTGTAGATAATCTGAATGGTTGTACAAGTTCTACGAGAACTCCTGTAACCCTAACCATTCAAGACGCTCCTTTAGCGCCGGCAAGCGGAGGTGACCAAACAGAATGTGAAGCTTCACCAACACAGACATTAACTGCCACAGCAACTAGCGGTGCCGGAAAGAATATTGTATGGTATGATGCAGCCTCTGGAGGAAATACAGTTGCTTCCCCAACCTTGAATTCTGTGGGTACTGTAACCTATTATGCAGAAAGCCGTGATGATATAACTTCTTGCCCTAGTTTTTCAAGAACTGCCGTTACCTTGACGATACAACCAAATCCCACGGCACCAACAAGCGGTGGAAACCAAACGCAATGTGAAGCAAACCCAATTCAAACTTTAACAGCAACGGCAACTGCCCCTGCAGGTTCAAGTGTTATTTGGTATGATGCTTCATCAGGTGGAAGCGTTGTACCTGGCCCAACTTTGAATACTGTCGGTACAATAACGTATTACGCTGAGAGCCAAAATGGAGCCACAAGTTGTGTTAGTAATACAAGAACCCCTGTTACACTTACCATACAAGATACTCCTACAATCTCTGAAACGCCGAGTTCGGCAAGTTGTTCATTGGATTTAACCACATATTCGGTATCGGTGGATGTAAGTGAAGGAACAGTTACTTCTTCCGAAGGAACGGTCGTTGATAATGGTGGGAACAATTGGACTATCTCCGGAATTACTTCTGGAAATAATATTACTGCAACCGTTACAGCTCTGAATTCATGTTCTGATATCATTACGATTACGGCGCCAAATTGTAGTTGCCCTATCGTAAACGCTCCAACAAGTGGCGGAGACCAAACGCAATGTGAAGCAAGTCCTATTCAAACTTTGACCGCTACTGCAACACCTCCGTCGGGTGCAACCGTGGTTTGGTATGATGCGGCTTCCGGAGGAAATGTAGTTGCTAGCCCTACTTTAAATTCGGTTGGAACGGCAACTTATTACGCAGAAAGTGTTCAAAATGTAACCAATTGTGTGAGTAGCACTAGAACCGCCGTAGCTTTAACAATACAGGCTACACCAACAAATCCAGTTAGTGGCGGAGACCAAACACAATGTGAGACAAGCCCTATTCAAACTTTAACTGCGACTGCAACAGCTCCTGTTGATTCAAGTATAGTTTGGTATGATGCAGCTTCCGGAGGGAATGTAGTCGCTAGCCCAACTTTAAATTCCGTTGGAACGGTAACCTATTACGCAGAAAGTAGTGATGATACCTCTTCATGCGTAAGTTTTGCAAGGACTCCTGTTGTTCTAACCATTCAAGATACACCCGATATTACAATATCAAACGCGCCTACTTGTGCACCAGATTTACTGACCTATACGGTTTCCGTAGACGTAAGTGAAGGAACTGTTACTTCAACAGAAGGAACTGTCATTGATAATGGTGGGAACAATTGGACTATCTCCGGAATTACTTCTGGAAATAATATCACCCTGACCGTTACCGCACCTAATGCCTGTGCACAGAATTTGGCCATTACAGCGCCTAATTGCAGCTGTCCGGTAGTAAATGCCCCAACAAGTGGTGGAAACCAAACAGAATGTGAAGCAAGTCCTGTTCAAACCTTGACTGCTAACGCTACTGCGCCTGTTGATGCGACCGTTGTTTGGTACGATGCGGCTTCGGGAGGTAATGTAGTTGCCAGTCCAACTCTTAATACCGTTGGAACGGCAACCTACTTCGCAGAAAGCAGAGATAATATTACAAGTTGTACAAGCAGCACAAGAACCGCGGTAGTTTTGACAATTCAGGCTACGCCAGCTAATCCAATTAGTGGCGGAGATCAAACACAATGTGAGGCAAGCCCTATCCAAACTCTAACTGCGACTGCAACAGTTCCAGTTGGTTCAACTGTAGTTTGGTACGATGCAGCTTCCGGAGGGAATGTAATTGCTAGCCCAACCTTAAATACGGTAGGAACTATTACTTATTTCGCGGAAAGTAGCGATGATATCACCTCATGTGTAAGTTTTGCACGGACTCCTGTCATTTTAACAATTGAAGACACACCAGATATAACAATATCAAGCGCGCCAACTTGCGCGCCAGATTTACTGACCTATGCAGTTTCCGTAAACGTAAGTGAAGGAACGGTAACCTCTACAGAAGGAACTGTCATTGATAATGGTGGGAACAATTGGACTATCTCCGGAATTACTTCTGGAAACAACATCACTCTAACTGTTGCGGCGCCTAATACTTGTGCACAGACTTTAGCCATTACAGCTCCTAATTGCAGCTGTCCGGTAGTAAATGCCCCCACAAATGGTGGAAACCAAACAGAATGTGAATCGAGCCCTATTCAAACTTTAACCGCAACGGCAACTGCGCCTGTTGATGCAACCGTTGTTTGGTACGATGCGGCTTCAGGAGGGAATGTAGTGGCTAGTCCAACTCTTAATACAGTTGGAACAGCGACCTACTTCGCAGAAAGTGTTCAAAATGTAACCAATTGTGTAAGTAGCACTAGAACAGCCGTAGCTTTAACAATTCAGGCTACACCAACAAATCCAGTTAGCGGAGGTGATCAAACACAATGTGAGACAAGCCCTATTCAAACCTTAACAGCAGCAGCAAATGCCCCTGTTGGTTCAAGCGTGATTTGGTACGATTCGGCTTCTGGAGGGAATGTAATTGCTAGTCCAACTTTAAATTCTGTTGGAACTATTACCTATTTCGCAGAAAGTAGTGATGATACCTCTTCATGTGTAAGTTTTGCCCGGACTCCCGTTGTTTTAACAATAAATGCTTTGCCTTCAGTAATTGCGAATGCAAGCACAATTACCATAAATGCCGGAGAACCGGTTACCCTAACTGGTTCAGGTGCGACTTCCTATGTTTGGGACAATGGAGTAACAGATGGTGATACCGTATTTCCATTGGTCACCACCACATATACTGTTATAGGAACAGATGGGAATACCTGCGAAAACACAGATAGCGTTACTATTACCGTAGGAGCTACCTCTGATATCCGATTAGAAAAAACGGTAGATGTTGCAAATCCGAATGTTGGTGATACAGTTATATTCACATTAACTGCCACAAATGACGGGCCTAGCGATGATGTAGGTGGAAGTATTGTGCATGACCCGCTTCCTATTGGATATACCTATACTTCAGATACTGGAAATGCCACCAACGGAACGTATGACAACGTCTCCGGAAATTGGACACTTCCTGCATTGACTAATGGAAGCAGTTCATCAATAACCATAAGCGCAACAGTGAATACCCCGACTGGTACAGCGAACGAATACAGCAACGTTGCACAAGTAACATTTGCTACCAACTTCGATTCAGATTCTGCTCCAAACAACGATGATGGAGACCAAAGCGAGGATGATGAAGCTGCGGTAGCTGTTACGCCACAAGTCGCAGACCTTGAAGTAACAAATTCAATTTCGCAGCCAACTGCAAATCCCGGCGATGCATTAACATTAACCGCTGATATTCTTAATAATGGTCCAAATGATGCTACAAATGTGAGTCTTGAAAACGTAGTGCCAAGCGGATTTACCGTAACCAACATAAACGACGGCGGCTCGCAAAGTGGAAATGTAATTTCATGGTCGGGACTTAACATTCCTAACGGAACTACGGCTACGGTTACTTTTGAAGTAACTGTAAACAATCCGGTGAATATTCCTGATGAATACCTAAATACGGTTCAAGTAACTACAGTAGACCAATTCGATGCTGATTCTGCACCGAACAACGATGACGGAGACCAAAGTGAAGATGACGAGGATAACATCCTATTAATCCTCCAATCTACTGACCTTGAAATAGTAAATACTGTTACGCCAGATTCTGGCAACCCTGGTGATACCTTGACATTTACGGTTGAAGTTATCAATAACGGAACCGATGATGCCACCAACGTTGCTATTGAAAATGTTGTTCCATCCGGATTTACAATTACAAGCATCAATAACGGCGGTACCCAAACAGCTAACACAATCTCATGGAGTGGGTTAAATATACCAAACGGTACGTCTTCGACTTTGAGCTTTGAAGTAACCATAAACGTGCCTACCAACACAATGGGAGAATACCTAAATACAGTACAAATTATAGCTGTTGACCAATTAGACCCTGATTCTACCCCTAACAACGATGATGGTGATCAAAGTGAAGATGATGAAGACAATGCAGAAATTGTTCTTATTCCGGCCGATTTAAGTTTGAATAAAACCCTGAGCGCAGCTTCCAATCCATCACCAAATGCGGGAGATACGGTAACTTTTGAATTGACCCTTACTAACGAAGGACCCGGTATCGCTACCAATGTTATTATTGAAGACACCTTACCTATTGGTTATACATTAGGAACAGTTAACGATGGCGGAACTGTCTCTGGAAATGTTATTTCTTGGGATATTCCAAATATGCCCGTTGGCAGCCAAACGCTCAGTTATGAAGTGACTTTAAATACGCCAACAAATGCGGTAGATGAATATACCAATGTGGCACAAATCATTGCATCGGATCAATTTGATCCCGACTCTACTCCAAACAACGACGATGGCGACCAAAGTGAAGATGATGAGATTAGTCACATGATTGACCCTCCAACGGTTGACTTGGAAATCAACAAAACAGTTGACAAACAACAGACTTTCTTTGAAGATACGATAGTGTTTACAGTTACGGCAACCAACAATAGTTCGTACGATGCTACCAATATCGGAATAGAAGATATACTGCCATCAGGGTATATATTGGTTTCAACTTCTGCTGATACTGGCACATACAATGAAACAACCTTCACTTGGGAAATACCTTTCATTGCCATTGGAACAACCGCTTCTTTAGAAATGACCGTTACAGTGACTGATGTTGAGGATTATACTAACATAGCCCAACTAATTTATGTAGATCAAATCGACCTCAACCTTGATAACGACCGCGCCGAAGCCACTCCCGAAATCACGCAATCTGAATGCTTGACAGTTTTCAATGAATTTTCACCAAATGGCGATGGCGCGAATGATGTTTTCTTTATAGAATGCATTGAACAATACCCAGATAATATTTTACAAGTATTTAATCGCTGGGGAGTCAAAGTGTTCGAAATGAGAAATTACGATAATAGTTGGAATGGAACGTCCATGGGAAGAGTTACAACAGGCGGTTCTCAAAAACTTCCTGTCGGCACATATTATTATACACTACAATTAGGTGAAAGTCAAACCCCTCCTAAATCTGGATGGTTATATATAAGCAGATAACTATGGCAATCAATTGATGTTAGAAAAACGAGAAATGACCTTATTGAGAAAATATTTATTAGTATTAACTTTAGCACTAGCATCATATGCTGGTTTTAGCCAGCAAGATCCTCAGTATACGCATTATCAGTATAATACGATGACTGTGAATCCCGGGTATTCAGGGTCACGTGGACATTTGACCTTACTTTCAATGTTTCGCAGTCAATGGGTTGGTCTAGAAGGTTCTCCACAGACTATAACGTTCGGTATAGATTCGCCGATTGGCAAATTTGACGGTATCGGGCTCTCCATTGTTCAAGATCAGCTAGGGCCGTCTACCGAGACTTATATAGATGGCAACTACGCACATCAGTTAGTTCTAAATCGAAAAGGACATCGATTAGCTCTCGGTTTAAAAGCTGGAGTTCGATTTTTCAGTTTAGATTGGTCAAAAGGCCTATTTAGAGACCCTGAAGCAATTTTCAACGAAAATATTAATACCAAGTTATTACCAAGTATTGGTGCTGGACTTTTTTATTATACCGATAAGTTTTATTTAGGCCTATCTACCCCTAATGTGTTCACAAATGCACATTATGATGAGATACAAGAATCTGAAGCTCTAGAGCGCATGCATTTCTTTCTAATTGGTGGATATGTGTTTGACCTTAACCACGATTTGAAGTTCAAACCCTCCTTTTTTGTTAAACAAGTTTTAGGAGCTCCATTAGCCGTTGATGTATCTGCAAATTTTTTAGTATACGAAACTCTAAATTTAGGCGTTAACTACAGATGGGATGATTCTGTCAGCGGTCTACTAGGCTTCCAGATTTCACCAAAATTTAATATAGGCTATGCCTATGATTTTAGTATAAACGAATTAAATAACTATAATACCGGAACCCACGAAATCTTCTTGCGATACCAATGGATATCAAGCGAAAATAGATTGAAGTCCCCTAGATTCTTCTAATAACCCAAATCATGAAACGACTAATTACCACCTGCCTTTTATTACTGTCCCTTGGGATAGGTGCTCAAAATATTCAGGAAACTGATATAGACCAAACCACCGGTTCAATCAACTTTGACACCTCCGAAGCAAATACCGAGGCTACAGAGTTCATTTCTATTTCAGAAACTTTTGAAGAAGCCGCTAAAAAGAATAATATTCCTCATCGTTCATTCGATGGTCTTGACGGGGTTGAAGATGGTTACTATGCCATTATGGGAGTGTTCAGTGAAGGAAGAAATCTTAAACGTTCGATTAAAAAATTAAAAAAGAAAGGGTTCAATGCAGGCTCTATATTGAATCCTGAGAATAATTTGAACTACGTTTATCTACAACATTTTCCATTTGGTCTAGAAGCAGTTGACGCGTGTGCGAGCTCATTTGATGGTGAATATAAAGGCGATGTTTGGATACTCAGCGTTGAAAACGGTACACAAGTAGCTCAAACAGATGAGGAAATGGGGCGATCAAATCCTAAACTTGTACAGGTTGAAGATGTAAGCTATGACATGCTTGGAGAGTCTAACACCGCTAAAAGTATAGCCACAAATATAAATGAGACCCCCAATAAGACTAAACTAATTCAGCGCGCTGATCACTACTTTGATAAAATGTGGTATGCGGAAGCCGCAGAACTTTATGAAAAAGTCCTTACAAAAGGTGACGGAAATAATACGTATGAAATAATGCAGAAAGCCGCCGATTCTTATTATTTCAATACCAATATGGAAAAGGCATATGAATGGTATAACAAATTGTATATCAAATATGGCAAAGAAATGTCAGCAGACAATGTCTTTAAGTATGCTCACTCATTAAAGGGAACAGGAAAGTATGCAAGGTCAAAACGTCTTATGCGTTTGTATAATAAAAAAATGGAGAAAGGTGAGCTAGCTGATCTTGATTCAAATATTACTTTGCCAAACGAAATGGTCTTAGACGAAATTTTAAACAATGAGTCTGATTATAAATTGAAAAATTTAGCTATAAATACAGAATATTCTGATTTCTCTCCAATGTTTTTAGATTCCACTCAGATAGTTTTCGCGTCGGCCAAGGATTCCTCTTTTTTAAATACCAGACGGTATAAGTGGAATAATCAACCGTACCTTGATTTGTACGTAGCTAAAATCAATGAAGAATCTCAAGATTTAAAAAATGCCATTAAGTTTTCTAAAAAAATCAACACAAAGTACCATGAGGCTTCTGTAACGTTTTCACCGGATAACGAAACCATGTACTTTACCCGGAATAATTATGGCAAAAAACTAAAGCGCGATAAAAATGGCGTGAATCATCTTAAGATTTATATGTCTAGAAAGATAAATGGATCATGGTCAGACGCTATTGAAGTACCTTTTAATAGTGATGATTATTCTACAGGACATCCAGCTTTAAGTCCCGATGGCAAGCAGCTTTATTTTGTTTCTGATATGCCTGGGAGTATAGGTCAAACCGACATTTTTGTTGTTGATGTTAACGGAGATAATTCGTTCTCCGAGCCACGGAACTTAGGACCAGAAATAAATACAGAAAGAAAAGAAATGTTCCCTTTTATAAATGACCAAAAACTCTACTTTTCATCTGATGGTCATACTGGCCTTGGAGGACTAGATGTTTATGAGAGCGCTTACACGGAAGAAGGTTTTGAAGAAGTTAAAAACTTAGGAAAGCCTGTTAATAGCAATAAAGATGATTTCTCATACATTATAAATGAAGAAAACCAACAAGGGTTTTTCGCTTCAAATAGAGCAGACGGTAAAGGTGACGATGACATTTATTCCTTCAAACGACTTGTAATAGAAGAAGTGCCTGCTAGTTCCAATGCTATCGCCGGGGTTGTAACAGAATTGATTACAGGAGATATTATGCCGCAAGCTTTGGTTGAACTGTTAGACGAAAATGGTATTAAGCTCAAAGAAATGATGACAGATGATGATGGATATTTCATCTTTGAAGATTTAGAAGCCGATAAAAAATATACTATAAAGGCAACAAGTGATACCTATTTCGAAAATGTTCAAGAGGTGACCACAATTGAAAACGATACAGTACAAGTAGATTTAGAAATGCGAAAATTAAAAGAGATGATCGCAGTTGAAGACGGAATTAAGAAATTGAAAACCGAAATGATTTACTTTGACTTTGATAAGTCCTACATACGTAGAGATGCATCTGAAGAACTTGATAAACTTGTTGAGGTAATGACGGAATATCCAAATATGGTTATTAAAATTGAATCACATACAGATTCAAGAGGTAAGAAGGCTTACAACAAGTATTTATCAGACAGAAGAGCTAAATCTACACGTGATTATATCATTTCTAAAGGAATCGCTCCTTCTAGAATAGAAAGCGCAATTGGTTACGGTGAAGAAAGACTAGTCAATGGATGTGATGGTAGCTTTGCTTGTACAGAAAAACAACATTTCGCAAACAGACGATCTGAATTTATTATTGTAAACATGTAATACTCTATAAGAACTAATATCAAAACCGCTAGCCCCAAAGGCAGCGGTTTTTTTGTTTAATAATTCCTTGCCACATAGTTGTTATGGAACATTCAAAGCCATTTTAATTCCTGAAAGCACACTTATTATTTGTTTCACAACAGATCAAATACTATTCACAACAAAATACATCAGGTAAAATACGTAATTCACCGATTTTAAGTTATATAAAGACCAAATTGATCCATAACCCAAATCTTAAAATACATGAAAAACGTACTACTTATCAAAGAAATCTATTTAGAAGCCTTCAAAAATCTGGGCACGAAACTAGTAAAGTCTTATTTTAAAGCTTTCTCTTGGTTCTGCTTTGCAAGTTTCTTGATTGTGCTTTATGCATTCGTTTTCAGAGTCGTTACTGGCTTTGCATTCGATTAATACAACTTAACCAACCTAACCTATCAAAAGCGCCCTTAAAGGGCGCTTTTTTAGTTGACTTAATTTTAATTGAGGTCATGATTGTTCTTGTCGATTCCTCCTACATTGAAAAGCGAGTTTAGACCAAAAACAATGCCTTTGTAAACCTATTCTTATATTTTCGTTTTGCTATTCATCCCCCTAGATCCGCTTTTTGTCCGAATATTACAATATTGTATTTATACGGCGAAGTTTTAGATCCTTATATCCAATAAATTGTCACTGCGCCTGCAAAATACTAGACCTTTGAGATGTTAGTAATATTAAAACTCCGTATGAATATGAAGAAATTTTTACTAGTTAAAGAAATTTACATTGAAGCATTCAGAGACTGGACACAGCAGTTTCTAATAAAGTATTTTAAGACCTTTTCTTGGATTTGTCTGTGCTTGTGGGCTATAACTGTATATGCATTTGTGTTTCGACTTTCTACAGGCTTCGCATTCTAGAACTAGAATGATATAATTAAAAGCACAACGTAAAAAAGCATCTGTTAAAAGGGTGCTTTTTTACTTCTCAACAGTTTGCTTATTCGTAAACCTTACAGTTTTCATAATGGCTTCTAGTCTAAACATATCATCCCTCTTATTTGTTGCCGGCGCAAAAGTGAATCCTTCAACAACAAGCTTTCTATCATTATCATCAATAATATAAGTTAAGAAAGGTCCAGCCATGGGGTAATTTTTAATATCCCAGATACCTCGAACTTCAATAGCTTTCCTTCCAGCTATTTCTGCTGGAAATATGGAAGGAGAAAATGCAGGTTCTGTTCTCATATGCGTTACTTTATTAGGCACATCATCACCTGGTATATACAAGGCACCTATAGAATCACGCATTTTAACGATGTCTCGTACCAAAGTAGAATCTACAGAAAAACTGTTTGCTGGCATTTGGTAAGCTATTATATTCATATGGCCTTTTTGAATCTCTCTATCCATCCAAACAAAGTTGTCTTCCTGCCTTCCTACTTTATAAATGGAAGGCACACTCATTGTAATATTGAATTTTTCTTCTAAAACCCCTTCTTTATTCAACGATTTTAATAGTCGTGTTTGTGTTTCTTTAAGTTCCATAGCTTTATATGATGCTATAATCTCATCTGCCTTTGCATCTATATCGTCCATTATTTCTTTATTAGTGCGTCCTTTAAAAACAGCCATCCTTTGAGGAGTAGCATATACATCTGTCTTTAATTCAACTACATCAGCGGTGTCTTTTTTGACAAGTAAAATAGCCTTTGTAGTTAACAAAGATCCGGTGAATACTTTGGGAGGTACTTGATTCAAAGTCAAAATAGACTCTTCCCAAGTCAACCCTACCGCAGTCGCCGCAAAATGTTCTCTCACCTTATCACCTACTTCACCCTTCCAAAGCTCATTATCCATAACCACGGTTACGCGATTTACGGCTCCTATCGAGCTGGGTAAATAATTTTGAGATTTTCCATTATTACAAGAAACAAGGCCAACAAAGGCCAGAAATAGTAGTGTTCTAAGTGCTTTCATAGGTCATTTAATTATGAGGAGCAATCGCAAAGTTTTAGCTTCATGCCCGGTTTTAGATTCTTACCACTAATACCGTTCCATTCTCGTAAATTTTCAATGCTAATTCCTTGATAGGTTCTAGAAATGGTCCAAAGTGAATCTCCGCTCTTAACAACATGTATTTTATTACTAGGTACATTTTTTAAGCTCACAGGTTTTGTAGTAGTCTTCTTTTTAGAGGTGGCAGCAACACCACGTGTACCTCTAGGATAAATAGTCAGACGCTGTCCGACACGTAAATTATTACTACGAAGTCCGTTCCAGCTTTTAATTTGACTTACCCTTACACCATAGCGTTCGGCGATTTTTCCTAAATAATCTCCGCTGCGAACTCTATATCTAACACGATTTTGCTGAGCCGCTTTTACCAAGGCTGGCAACGGACTCTCTTTACTCTTCAATTCCTTTTCTACATGCGCATAGATAGCTGACTCGTTATTCACAAACTTGCCCATCTCTTTTCTAGGCAAACGCAATGTATAATCCTTGCCTTTCACATAAGGGATCACTTTAAGTTTGTACGACGGATTCAATACTTCTAATTCTTCTTTGCTGATACCAACCAATTCAGAAATTTGATCAAAAGTGATAATACTTTTTACATGAACGGTATCCGTTTCAAAATAAGGTCGGGCTACCTTTTCGCCTTTTAAACCGTGTTCTTCAGCATATTCAAACAAATACATCGTAGCCAAAAATGCTGGCACATAACCAGCCGTTTCACGTGGAAGATTTTTGCGAATATTCCAATAGTTTTTATAACCGCCAGATCTTCTGATCGCCTTATTCACGTTACCTGGACCAGAGTTGTAAGCTGCCAAGGCCAAATCCCAATCGCCAAAAATCTTATACACTCGATTCAAATACTCACAAGCTGCTCTGGTTGATTTAATGGGGTCACTTCTTTCATCTACATAACTGCTCACATCAAGACCGTGCTCTTTACCTGTGCCGTACATAAATTGCCAAAGCCCTGTAGCGCCAACTCTTGAGCGCGCTTTTGGATTTAGGGCAGATTCCACAATAGCCAAATATTTCATTTCTACAGGAATATTGTGATTGTCGAATTCCTGCTCAAATAGAGGAAAATAAAATTGGCTTACCGTTAGCATGCGATTCATTAAACCGCGTTTACGCGTCAGGAAGGATTTGATTACATTTTCTAAGGAAGGATTGTAAACCACATTAAAAGGTGTCTTCTGATTCAGTAACTCCAGGCGCATTTTTAAAGTGTCTGTGTTCAGCTCAACGTCATAAGACTTTTCAGGGTCTAAGGTTGAAACTTCCTTATATATATCATCAAAAAGCGTGGCACTTTCATGCAATTCTTTCATCCACAAGCTGTCATACTTCGCTGCTTCCGGATTGTCTTGTAAGTTGTATGCTCCTTTATCTCCCTCTTTTAGAAGTACCAAAGGATTGTCCTTTATGGCTTGTGAAGATTCCATTTTCTCCATCTGCTCAACCCCTTTCATATCCATAGCAGTGGTATCCAAAGGAATATCCTTAGACTGAATAATCTTGATATCTCTCTTTTGGGGAATGCTGTCTTTTTCTTGAGCTAGACCTGAAACAGCAAAAAACAGAAGTGCAAAAAACGGGAGGAAAAAATTTCTTTTCGCTATCATAAACAGTTCTATAGTTAATGCGGGCTAACGAAAATCCGATTTTTTTCCGAAAGAATAAAATTTCAATTCGTTAAAACCTAATAAAATAGGCATGTGCCTGTTTATCGATAACGCCCGATTTAATCTAATATTGCGGCGATTCCTGGCAGGGTTTTTCCTTCTAAACTCTCAAGCATGGCGCCTCCACCTGTAGACACATAACTTACCCTATCTTGAAAACCAAATTGCTTTACTGCAGCAACGGAGTCTCCACCGCCTACTAAAGAAAATGCACCGCCTTGCGTTGATTCGTCGATAAAGTTGCCCACGCCGATGGTTCCCTTAGCAAAGTTTTCCATTTCGAAAACACCTACAGGACCATTCCATAAGATCGTTTTGCTTTGTAAAATTACCTCTTTGAAGTTTTCTAGAGTTCTTGGTCCGGCGTCTAGTCCTTGCCAACCGTTCGGTATTTTATCAACATCAACCACTTTTGTATTCGCATCATTACTGAAATCATCCGCAGCCAAAACATCTACAGGAATATGAACTTGGACTCCTTTTTCTTTAGCTTGCTTTAGAATATCTAGAGCCAAAGGCATTTTATCGTCTTCGCAAATAGAATCTCCAACCTCGCCTCCTTGGGCCTTGACAAAGGTATAGGTCATTCCCCCGCCGATAATCAAATGGTCTACTTTATCTAGTATATTCTCAATAATTGTAATTTTAGAAGAAACCTTGGCACCTCCTAATATGGCCAAAACCGGTTTTTCACCTGTTTGCATGACTTTTTCTATGGATTCTATCTCTTTCGCCAATAAATAGCCAAAGCACTTGTTTTCTCCAAAATACTGGGCAACAACAGTTGTGGAGGCATGAGCACGGTGCGCGGTACCAAAAGCATCATTGATATAAATGTCACCTAATTTTGAAAGTCGCTCTGCGAAAGTGGCATCGCCATTGGTTTCTGACGAATGGAACCTCAGGTTCTCTAATAGCAAAACTTCTCCAGCTTGTAAATCAGCAACTGCTTGCTCAGCAACTTCGCCAACACAATCGTTTACAAATTTCACTTGAACACCGATAACTTCAGAAACTGTTTTGCAGATATGCTCTAATGAAAAATCAGGATTTCTTTCTCCTTTTGGCCTTCCCAAATGACTCATCAAAACTGCACTGCCACCGTCTTCCAAAACTTTGATAATTGAAGGTTTTGCTGCTTCAATTCTGTTGGTATCTGTGACGTTAAAATCTTCATCCAAAGGCACATTAAAATCCACTCGGATTAATGCCTTTTTATTTTCAAAATTAAAATCTTCTAGAGTCTTCATTTGCATTCGGTTTTTAGAGAAATGCAAATGTAACCCTTTATGTGGGTTCGATGAAAAATGAGGCAAAACAACTTGATTAGATTTTGTTATGAAAAAACCGACGCATCGGTCGGTTCTAGCCTTTTTCTCGAAATGTCATTAGTTATCTTGGATGTTGATTTTTCAATAAATTGAATTTGTCAAACTCAATGATAATAGGTTATGCCAAAGAAAAATAGCAAATTACCGACTGGTGAGTCTGTTCGGAGTAGGGCATTTTTAGGTGATATTCTATATTGTGAAAAGTCCTCCCCTAACCCCTCCTGAAGGAGGGGGACGAATCTCGTTACATGAACAATTTTTTGACGAGCTTTCTCAATTTATTGCGTAAGAACATTACAACGAAAAGCTGTTCCCTCCCCCTGGGGGAGGGCTAGGGAGGGGACTTTTCAAAGCCCAAATTTTAAGTTTGAAAACCCCTATATTTGACCTATGCTTTTCAAAGACATTTTAGGGCTATCACACATCAAAAATCATTTGGCTTCGAGCGCAGACGCAGGACGAATTCCGCATGCGCAAATGTTTGTTGGGCCAGAAGGTTCTGGCACACTTCCGATGGCTTTAGCATACATGCAATATGTGGTTTGTGGAAATCAAAATGGAGAAAATTCTGGAGGCAATGAAAGCTGTAATTTGAAGTTCGATTCGTTATCCCATCCTGACATGCATTTTGCGTTTCCGGTATCGAATTCCGACAAGGTAAAAAGCCACGCGGTGAGCAATCATTATATGGAAGAATGGCGGCAGTTTTTAAAAGAACAACCTTACGGAAATCTTTTCGATTGGTACCGATTGATAGGAATTGAAAAGAAACAAGGGCAAATCGGTGTGGATGAAGCCATGGATGTCGTCAAAAAACTTGCTTTAAAGTCTTACGAAGGCGGATACAAGGTGATGTTGATATGGATGGCGGAGAAATTAAACACCTCTGCAGCCAACAAATTGTTGAAATTAATTGAGGAACCTCCCGAAAAGACCGTCTTTATTCTAGTTACCGAGGATGAGGAACAAATCATACAAACCATACGTTCACGATGTCAAATTCTTCATTTTCCTCCTTTGGCAGAAAACGACATCGCAAAAGCCTTAGAACAAAAAGGATTAGCACGTGAAGAAGCCCTTCGTTTAGCCCACGAAGCCAATGGGAATTTCAATAAAGCTTTGGATTTGATGAACAACGACTCCGAAGATTTGGTCTTTGAAAAATGGTTCGTGCAATGGGTTCGCAGTGCTTTTAAAGCCAAAGGAAATAAGGCGGCCATTCATGAATTGATACTTTGGAGTGAGGAAATCGCCAAAACCGGAAGGGAAACTCAAAAGAAATTTATGCAATATTGTTTAGCCGTAATGCGTCAGGCAATGTTGGTTAATTTCAATGTGAAAGACTTGGCTTTTATGCAGATTCATGTCGACGGATTCAGTCTAGAAAAGTTCGCGCCTTTTGTGCATGAAAACAACATTTTAAGTATTGTGGAAGAACTTGAAAATGCCATGTATCATATTGAACGGAATGGAAATTCAAAAATTATCCTAACGGATTTATCCATTAAATTGACTCGATTATTACATAGAAAAGCTAGCCCTCTAACCCCCAAAGGAGGAATATCTTAACTTTAAAATTCACTTTATGGAAACTGTATTAAATAATGCCGCTGAAATCTTAATCCTGATTTTTCTTGTTATCACTTTTTTACAAAGCGGAATTGACAAGATAACGGATTGGAAAGGAAACCTTTCTTGGTTAAAAGGCCATTTTAAAGATACGCCTATGAAAGGAATTGTTCCTTTAATGTTGGGCACAGTTCTGATTGTTGAAGTGGTTGCCGGTATCCTATGTTTAATCGGAATTTACCAATTGGGAACATCAGGTGAAAGTACTATGGCCTTATACGGAGCCATCCTTTCTTGTATCGCCTTACTGATGCTTTTATTCGGCCAACGCATGGCAAAAGATTATGCCGGAGCGATGACCATTGCCGTATATTTTGTTCCTGCTATATTCTTGGTATTTCTATTACAACCATAAAAAAATCCGTATCAAAACTGATACGGATTTCACTACTTTTTAAGAGAAGGATAGTTAACTATTCCTTCTTGTAATCTGCATTCAAAATCTTCACAACTTCATCGGTAAGGTCGTTGACTTCTTGTCCGTATAAAACACTTCCGCCATCACCACCACCAAGTATGTAGGTATACTTGTTTGTTTTTCCGTACGCCTTTACAGCTTTCTTAACTCTGCTCACGACGCTGTCCATTTCAGTTTGACCAGCCGTTACCAAAGCTTGTTCTTCTTGTTGTAACTGCTGCCCAATAAATTGACCTCTTTGTTGCATAAGTCCGTACTCTTCTTGCGCCTTCTTTTGATTCATCTTTTGGGCTTTCGCTTGAAAAGCTTGTGCCTCTAATTGGAACGCTTGAGAAATACTATCTCTCTTTTTTGTCAAAGCATCGGTCTTTGTTTTGAACTTTGCTTCAACATCAATTTTTTCTTGATACGCATCCATCAACTTTACATTATCTACATAACCGATTTTTGCTTGTTCACAAGAAGCTAGTAAAATCAATCCTGCGAATACTACTACTAATTTTTTCATATTTAATCTCTTTACTTTCATTTCCACTTTTATGCCGAACTTGTTTCAGTATCAATGGAATTCTATTTTCACTCTTTATTTAAAGTCGCGCAAAAATAGGAAAGCTTTTTTGAATTTTTCTAAAAATCCATCCGAATACGAAAATATGTAAGTATTACAAACACAGGAATTTTAATTTGGTCAAAAAACCACTCAATTTAAGCTATAAGCAAAATTGATTGTCCAATATAATTGAAATCGAGTGTCTCTATCAAAAACAAAGCTCTAAAACCCTGTTATTTTGGAGAAAATTTCAACAAACAACACAGAACATTCCAGATTTGCTGAAAATGCGGGAAATCGGCTTAAAATACGTTTTAGCGCTTTTGGAGCACATAAATGTGAGAGGAGTACTCTTTCGTTCGCATTGCGGATAAGTTGGACCATAATCCTAAAGCGAATGCTTTAAAAATATTCTGTCTTCCCGTTTTGTATTTTTCGGAAAGCAAGGAAACATAAAATGAATCAAATACCATCGGTTTGACTTTGACCAATTCTAGTCCGTGTTTTGCAAAAAGTTTTTCGATTGCTGTTTTTGAAAAATGCCAAAGATGTCTTGGCACATCATAAGCGGCCCAAAATTCTTTGTAATGTTTCGCATCATAGGAATTAAAATTTGGAACCGCTATAATCAAAGTTCCCTCCTCTTCCAAATGCCAAGCCAATTTTAGAATTTGATTTTCTAAATCCGGCAAATGTTCTAAGACATGCCATAAAGTAATCAGTTGATACTTTTTACCTGTTAAAGCCTCAATTCTATCTTTCAAGCTTATGCCTTTATCGAGTGCTTTTTCTCTGGCATTATGATTTGGCTCTACGCCTTCGATATCCCAGCCATTGCTCTTTGCTGTTTTTAAAAAATCACCTGTTCCCGCACCAACATCTAGAAGCGTTTTCTTTTCCTTGGAATATGTATTTATGAGATTTAGCTTCTTAGAAAGACTATGCTTTTTAACCCGCTGATATAATTTATCAACGAAAGATTTATTGGAGTCCGTATGTGAAATGTAAACTTCGCTCTCGTAGTACGAATCTAGATTCTCTGGTTGCGGTTTGGTTACCAGCATATCTAAATCTGTATCATGAAACAATTCAAATGTTTCTTGAGAAATAGAAAAGTCTTTAGTCTTTAAAAACGGTTTCATTGTAGTTATGAGTGGCCAGATATTCTTTCTTCAAAGCGCGAAGATACTTTAAAACGGCTTCCCTTGAAAGTGAAGTTTCTACCAAGCAATCTGTTTCCAAATCATTATAAACTTCTATCGCCAAATACCAATTTCCTTTTCGGTTCTCATATGAATCCTCAAAAACAGTATCCATATCCGCAACTGCTAAAGTCAAATCGACAAAAACAGGAATTAGATTAATTGATTTGTCTGGAATTTCAATCTCATACCAAGCAAAGAAATATTGCTGTCCTCCAATTTCGAATGGCACATCATCATAAACATTCGTATCATCTAATTGGAACTTGATATTTACAAAATTGTAAAATTGCTCCGCTTCTTTCGCATCCTCAAAAATGAACATTTGACGCCTAGACAAACTTCTTTTGAACTTCTTTCCTTTGGTGATTTTATAGTCTTCAATCTTAGGAGCAATACGTAACGGGATACAAGACTGAACTAAAAAAAGAACGAAAACTAGGGGTAGTGTTTGCTTCATTTTGGTTGGACTAAATGTTGTTTTAAACAGCATCAAGAATTGAACCAAAGGTGTTTTAGCAACCAAGAATTGTGAAATGTTCCACGTGGAACATCGTCTACTTTTTATATCTTACTTCAACTTTTAAAAGCTCGCCTAACTCAATTGCCTTGGCCTTGGCTGCGTCTAGCGAATCCACTCTCCAAACCGTAAAATGTGAGTTCCCCTTAAAAAATCGGACGACATAATTGCCCTCCCTGGTTTGATTTCCCATTGCTGCAACCGGACCCCATTCAGAGTCCTTTTTGAATACTGCAGAAAACACAGATATATAATCAGGGAAAATACATTCCAATCTTTGTTTGAAAACTGTAATTTCAAATAACTTAAAATGCCGTTTGTTATTAAGAGTATTGCTAATTTCAAAAGAAATGGAATACCCCAAAAGAAGTAAGCCCATACATGACATGGTGATGAGTTGATTCAATCCGGCAGCTTCTTTGTAAAACAAAAACAACATCAACAACAGAATAAGAGCCCCTAAAATATTTGCAATAAGTGGTTTCGATTGCTTTAAAAAAATCGATTTTTTCATCTTCCCATAAAGACTAAAAGAACACTAATGTCAGATGGAGAAACGCCACTAATTCTAGAAGCCTGAGCAATGGTGACTGGACGAATAGCTTCTAGTTTTTCTCTAGCTTCGTAGGACAAAGACTTTAGTTTTGAATAGTCAAACTTCTCTGGAATTTTCACATCCTCTAAACGGTGAAGTTTATCGGCATTGTTTTTTTCTTTCGCGATATAGCCAGAGTATTTTACTTGAACTTCAGTCTGTTCGAGCACTTCCCTATCCAGATTATTTTCTTCAACAAAAGCTGAAACGGACTCCAATTTAAGCATGTGATTCATGGTCACTTTTGGTCTAGAAAATGCTTTAACCATTTTATCAGATTGCTTCACTAAAGCAGAATCAACACTCTCCAAAATCGGATTTATATCCTTAGGAAGGACGCTTGTTTTTTCAAAAAACTTGATAAAAGCATTTGATTTTTCCTGCTTTTCTTCCATTCGTTTTAAGCGTTCTTTTCCAGCCAAACCGATTTCATAGCCTTTAGGGGTTAATCTTAAATCAGCATTATCTTGGCGCAATAATGTTCTATATTCTGCTCGAGAAGTAAACATTCGATAAGGCTCTTCCGTACCCTTTGTAATCAAATCATCAATCAAAACTCCTATGTAAGCTTCATCTCTTTTTAAGATAAAATCATCTTTTTCATTGAGCTTTAAATGCGCATTTATACCTGCCATCAATCCTTGAGAAGCGGCTTCCTCGTAACCGGTTGTTCCATTAATCTGACCCGCAAAATACAGGTTGTCTACGAGCTTAGTTTCTAAAGTATGCTTCAATTGTGTGGGTGGAAAATAATCGTACTCTATAGCGTAACCTGGCCTAAAGAATTTCACGTTTTCAAACCCAACAACAGAACGTAAGGCTTTGAATTGAACATCCTCTGGAAGCGAAGTTGAAAATCCATTTACATAAACCTCAACCGTATTCCATCCTTCAGGTTCTACAAACAACTGGTGGCTATCCTTATCCGCGAAGCGATTAATCTTATCCTCTATTGAAGGACAATATCTTGGCCCAATACTTTTTATTCTTCCATTGAACATCGGAGAACGGTCAAACCCTTCCTTCAATAAATCATGGACCAAAGCGCTCGTGTGCGTCATATGACAATCACGCTGTGTCTTTAAAGTTTCGGTTTTTGTGTATGAAAATTTCTCGGGAACGATATCCCCTGGTTGAAGAATCATTTTAGAATAATCCAAAGAGCGACCATCGACTCTTGGGGGCGTTCCTGTTTTCATTCGACCACTTTCGAAACCAAAATCTAGTAGTTGTTCTGTTATTCCCGTAGCTGCCTTTTCTCCTGCTCTACCTCCGCCAAATTGTTTCTCTCCAATATGGATTAAACCATTTAAAAAAGTTCCGTTGGTAAGGACAACTGCCTTACCTCTCACTTCAATTCCCAAGGATGTTTTTACTCCACAAACTTTACCGTTTTCAACGAGAAGTCCGTTGACCATTTCCTGGTAGAAATCACAATTGGGAGTGTTTTCCAACATCAGTCGCCACTCCTCTGCAAAACGCATTCTATCATTTTGAGCTCGCGGACTCCACATCGCAGGACCCTTAGATTTATTCAACATCTTGAATTGTATCGCAGACTTATCCGTAACGATTCCACTATAACCTCCAAGCGCATCAATTTCACGAACAATCTGTCCTTTTGCAATTCCGCCCATAGCCGGATTACAGGACATCTGCCCGATGGTTTGCAAGTTCATTGTAACCAGCAAAGTTTTCGAACCCATGTTTGCGGCGGCAGCTGCAGCTTCCGCTCCGGCATGACCTCCACCAACAACAATTACATCATAATCCTTTTCAAACATATCTTTGCACTTAGCTATTTTGTTCCACGTGGAACAATTTCATTTTCTCTTCTTCCTTTGCCCTCATCAACTTTGCTTCCTCATCTGACTTATCGCCATAACCGGATAAATGTAAAATTCCATGTGCCATTACCCTTCGTAATTCTTCTTCAAAATCTACTTTGAATTCTTCGGCATTCTCCCTTACCCGTTCAATGGATACAAATATGTCTCCGGCAATTGTATTCCCATCAGTATAATCGAACGTGATGATGTCGGTGTAGGTATCGTGATTGAGATATTCTTGATTTACCTTCAACAAATAGGCGTCGTCACAAAGCACATAAGCGATATCACCTAAGACTCTGTTTTCAGAACCAATCACTTCAAGCAGCCATTTGGAATATAAATTCTCTTCAACTATTTGATAATCAGTAAGATAATTAAAATTAATCATCGCTTTTGAAATACTCCTTTACCTTATTCTGGAAATTTTGGCGCAAAGGTAGTGCTTGTCTATTTAAAATCTCAATTTCGTTGCGATAATCCTCTAATAATGAGGGCTTAGTAGTTATTGGATTGTTAAACTGGTTCTTGTTTGTATTACTTTCGCGCTCAGGTTTCTTTCCCTGCTTCATCGCGGCATTCTCCAATTTCAAGAGTTCATACTGAATGTTATTCATCTTGTTCATGCCTCGCTGGGTAAAACCATTCTCTAACAATTCATTCTCGAACTCCTCCATTTGACGTAACAACTTCTGGCCTAACTTGCGGTCGCTGCCATTAATCATGTCCTGCAGTTGTTCCTCCAAGCGCTGGCGAATCATTTGTTGTTCTTTATAAATCTCATAGATTTCTTTTAGCTCTTCTTCACTTGGTCCATCTCCTTGGCCATTTCCGTCTCCGCCACCTTCGCCGCCTTGACCTCCTTCTCCATTCTCACCTTTGCCCTTTCCTTTACCATTTCTACCCTCGCCTTCACCCTCACCGCCTTGGCCTTCTTTTCCTTTTCCTGACTCGCCCTCTCCTTTTTCTCCTTCACTTCCTTTGCTTTTCTCACCACCTTGGCCAGATTCTCCTTCACCTTCTCCTTTCTGACCCTCGCCTTGCTGTCCTTCTCCTTGTCCCGAAGGTTTACCCTGTCCAGATTTCCCTTGGCCTTCCATCTTTTCTTGCAACTCTCCCTGTTGCTTAATAATATCCGGAAGCTGAAATCCTTCTCCCTCGCCTTGCCCCTGTCCGGACTGCATGCTCTGTTGCATATTGTCAAGGGTGTTCGCCAGAAAATCTGATAAACTATTGGCAGCAGTCAACACATATTTTTGGTAGGATACACCTTGGTATATTTGACTTTCCGCGATAGTTTCTAAGGCTTTGTCGGTGTTGTAATAGACCTCTGTGATTTGCTCATTTACAAACTCAGCTAACTCTGCACGACGCAATGATAAAGCAAACAAGCTGTCATCAACATGTTCAAAAAGCTTGCGTAATTCTTGTTGTTCACGAATAGAACTCGAAAACTGAGGTGAATCTGCATCTACTTCTTCCAGCTCCTCATATAGGTTTTCCTGTTTGAAAGAGAAAATGACCAAGTTGTCTAAAATCTGACGTAGCATTTCGGCATCTTCTGTAATAGAGGAGCCTCCTCCACCTCCACCAGCTGAGGACTCTTGCAATTGCTCACTCATTTCCTTCATTTTCTGAGCAGCGGACTTTTGTTTTTTCTTGGCATTGTTAGCACTATTTTCCTTCTCCTCCGCATCTGAAGATTCCTCATCTCCTTGATGTTTATTGATTTCTTCTAAAGCTTCTTTTTGGTCTTCCTTGATTGATTCTTCCTTTTTCTTGTCTACGTTAAGGTCTAGGGGTTTCTTTAAATCGGCATTGTCCTTCTTCAACTCGTCTAGCTCCTTGGCAATCTCTTCAAATTTTTCATTGAGCTTTTCCTGTTCCTTATTTTGAAATTGCTCCCCCAGATTCAGTTCAGATAAGATTTCCTGTCGCTCTGCTAGCTTTTCCAAATCCTTTGCCAACTGAGCTGCTTTCTCCGTAACATAATACCGTTTGGTTAATTCCAACAGTTGTTCCAAATTACGTTCGCTATTTTGTTGTTTCTTTCCTAATTCCTCTAAACGTTTGGCCAATTCTTCTTTATCAATCTTCTCGGCAATTTTATTCAATTCTTCTAGTAACTTTTCATTCTTTTTTGCTTCAATCTCTTGCCGTTCTAGACGTTCTTTTAGCAAATCGTTCATCTCGTCCTCCTTTTCACTCTTATTGAGATTCTCTTTCAGTTGCTTACTGAACTTCTGCATCATCTGCTCTTGTTGCTGTTGCTTCTTCAGGAAATCCTTGACCTGATTCTGGTCATTAAAGTTTAGTAACTTTTTCTCCTTTTGGTTTTGATTAATTTCTTTAAGCGTTTCCTTCTGTTCCTTGAATTTCTCTAGGGATTTATCCAAATTGTCAATGATGGATTGTTGCGACTCCAATTCTTTATTCTTCAACTGATTCTCATCCAACAAAACCGTTGAAAACACTTGGCTTTTGGACGTTTTACCATTGTGGACTCCGTCATTATCCGTTGCTTCAAAATAGAAGCTGTAATTTTTACCAGCATCTAATCGTAATCCTGAAGGGAAGGTGTAATAAAATTGATTGAAGTTGGAGTCCGGTTCTCCCAACTCCAATATTTGTCGGTCTTCCGCATCTCCGTCAGGATAACAAACCAAACGAATGCGCTTCAACTTATAATCATCGGAAGCTTCCCCTATATAATAGGAAGTATTCGGATTCAAAGAATCTAAAACTTGTTTCGCCTTTATGGTCGGATATGCATCTTTAATAACATCAAAACGATACGCCAACTTCTCATAATCAGCAATATTTTCATTAGAGGTGCTTAACTCATAGTTGAGATTTGAGAATACACGCTTAGCCATTTCAAAAGCATCTTCTGTTTTTGAAAAAGCTAGTGAGGTATCCTTTGTAACCAAATGAATGTTCTCTGTATGCTTCCCTTTTATTTGCCAAGTCACTCGTGTTCCTTCCGGAAACGTAGCATTTCCTGTACTTTTCAGCACTTCGGATTTTCTATTCGTATACTTAGGATAATTTAAAAGCAGTTCAAAATTCTGAATAGACGGCGTTTTTAAAGCATTCAACTGATACTCCCTAGAAAATATACCATTCGCCTTAAAAGAGAAGTTTGTGGAAGTCAGGGGAGGCGTAAAGGTATATTGATAGACGCCATTTTGTTGTTGCAATAAAAGGTCCTTCCCGTCAATCGCAATGAATACTTGGTCTGGGCGAATTTCGCCTTCGGTTGTTACTTGCACGGTAACTGCTTTGGAATCCAGCACATTTAAATCATTGGACAGTAAGCGAAACGCAAAAGGTGCCGGCGGCTCGTAAGCCACATCATAATTTACAACCCGATTATAAGAGCCAAAGAAATCACTCAGATTTCCGCTCAGCCAAATCAATCCGAAGAGCAAAGCCGGAATTGCCAAATACTTTACATACTTTACGTTCTCGCCAAAATCGACTGCTTTCGTAAAAGGAATAGGATTTAAAGTTTCCGAGCGCTGTTCAATACTGGCTAGTAAAAGTTCGGATTGATTTTTGTCCTCAGCTAAGTCCAGCAAATTATAAAGCTTATCATCCACGTCCGGAAAATGCTTCCCAATTAGAAGAGATGCTTGTTTGTGACTTATGCCCTGTTTCAGTTTAAACAAATAGAATAGGGGAGTCAAGATGTATTTGAACAATAGGAAAGCCTCTATTCCCACAAAAATCAACAACAAAATCAAACGCCCTGTTGAGTTAAGCCACAGGAAGTACTCCACGCCTAAAGTGACCAAAAAGAACAACAATCCGAAAGCCAAAAAGAGCAGTACCCCTTTGAGCAATAACTTCGTGTAATACTTTTTGGTAAAATCGCTGAGTTTGAGAAGTATGTTATTGTAACTGTTCAAATTCACTATATTTAGTACCAAGATACTCGTTCTCACAAATTTAAACATCAAATTCGTGTTAAACCCTCTTGTAATCGATTATTAGATAAAAAGACTATGCTTAAAGATTTAAAGTACCTCGCAGCGATGACCTTGCCTATTTCGGCCGTTATCAGCATCTATTTTAAAGGCTATTTCAGCTATTTTACACCTTTTTATGCCTTTGTGCTGATTCCTATTTTAGAACTTCTATTGCCGCATGACCCTTCAAATTACGAAGGTGAGGAGCGGGAAGAGAAGAAAAAAAGCAAGCTCTTCGATTGGATGCTTTACTTGAATGCTCCCGTAATATTCGGACTTCTAGCCTTTCTACTTTGGGATATCACCACAACGAGTTACGCCACATACGAACTTGTCGGTTTAGTTTTGTCTATGGGAATTGTTCTCGGCACCAACGGAATCAACGTTGCTCATGAACTGGGGCATCGTCAAAAAACCAATGAACGCCATTTAGGAAAACTATTGCTATTGCCTTCTTTCTATATGCACTTTTATATCGAACATAATTTTGGTCATCATGCCCAAGCTGCAACGAAGGAGGACCCCGCAACCGCGCAATACAACCAAACGGTATATTCGTTTTGGTTTACCTCTGTGATTCGTCAGTATTTCAGTGCTTGGAAGCTGCAGTCAAAATTGCTGAAGTCCCATAAACAGACGTTTCTCTCTATAAAAAACGATATGCTCTGGTATACCGTATTTCAAATTGCCTACTTAGGAATTGTTTTCTATTTCTTCGGAAAACTAGGTGTTCTTTTTGCGGTTACTAGCGGAATTGTTGGTTTTCTAATGTTGGAAACCGTGAACTATATCGAACACTACGGACTCATGCGCAACAAACTGCCCTCCGGAAGATATGAACGCGTTCGTGAAGTCCATTCTTGGAACAGCAATCACGTTATGGGAAGAATTGTTCTTTATGAATTGACCCGCCATAGTGACCATCATTACAAGTCTTCAAAAAAGTATCAGATTCTAGATTATCACGATATTTCTCCACAAATGCCTTTCGGATATCCTACCTCAATGGTGATGTCATTTCTTCCGCCACTTTGGTTTAAAATCATGAATCCAAGGATTCCGGAAGGGATGAAACCAGCCCCTGCCCCCTAACCCCCTGAAGGGGGAACCCCATAAGTGAGTCTAATTATTAATTCGCATGAATGAGAATTCCCCTTTAGGGGTTAGGGGACTTAGTAGTCTTTCCTATCTTTGCAGCTCAAAAATGAGAAGCTATGAGTCAGAAAGTCCGTGTTCGTTTTGCGCCTAGTCCTACAGGTCCTTTACATATTGGGGGAGTGCGTACCGCACTTTTCAATTATCTATTTGCCAAGAAACATGGTGGAGATTTCATCTTACGAATTGAAGACACTGACCAGAATCGCTATGTTGAAGGAGCAGAGCAATATATCGTTGATGCCCTGAATTGGTGTGGCATTCCCTTCGATGAGGGAGTTGGTAAAGATGGTGGTTTTGGCCCATATAGACAGAGCGAACGCAAAGACTTATACAAGCAGTATGCAGATGAACTTATCGCAAAAGGGAAGGCGTACTATGCTTTTGATACTTCCGAGAAGCTAGATTTTCATAGAAAAGACCATGAAGCTAAAGGAAAGACCTTTATCTATAATTGGCATAATCGCTTGAAACTTACCAATTCGCTATCGCTATCTGCTGAAGAAGTACAAGCGAAATTAGACGCCGGCGAAGACTATGTAATACGTTTCAAATCTCCGCAAGATGAAAAGTTGGTTTTGACGGATATCATCCGAGGAGAAATACATATTGACACCAATATTCTTGATGACAAAGTCCTTTTTAAAAGTGACGGCATGCCCACCTATCATTTAGCGAATATTGTGGACGACCATTTGATGGAAATATCACATGTGATTCGCGGAGAAGAATGGTTGCCATCATTAGCCTTGCACCAGCAATTATATGATGCCTTTGGATGGAATGCACCCCAGTTTGCTCATTTACCCTTAATTATGAAACCTGTTGGAAAAGGGAAACTGAGTAAGAGAGATGGAGATAAATTAGGCTTTCCGGTATTTCCGCTTTCTTGGAATGACTCCAAAGGATATCGTGAAGAGGGCTATTTTCCTGAAGCGGTTGTCAACTTCCTAGCCCTACTTGGCTGGAATCCAGGTACGGAACAGGAACTATTTAGTCTTTCGGAGTTGGTAGATGCCTTTAGTTTGGAAAGAGTGAATAAATCAGGAGCACGATTTGACCCTGATAAAACGAAATGGTATAATCAGCAGTATTTGCAGGAGAGGAGCGATGCTGAACTGGCAAAATCTTTTACGACAATATTGGATGAAAAATTATCAAAGACCCAAATAGGTCTCGACTGCGCTCGACCAGACAGCGTGGAAAAAATAGTTTCTTTAATAAAAGAACGCGCAACATTTGTCTCCGATTTCTGGGAGCTTTCAGATTACTTCTTTGTAGCACCAACTTCTTACAATGAAAAAGCTTCTAGAAAGCAATGGAAAGAAGCGACCTCTGAAATATTGAACCAATTGGTATCCGTACTAGAAGATATCACGGAATTTACTTCCCAAAACGTGGAAAACTTAGTAAAATATTGGATTACCGAAAATGAACTCTCTTTTGGGAAAGTGATGCCTCCACTTCGTTTAGTGATTGTTGGGGACATGAAAGGACCTCATATTTTTGATATTCTTGAGATGATTGGGAAAGAAGAAAGCATCCAAAGAATACAAACTGCTATTGAAAAATTAGGGTCTTAAAAATCTAGACCTCAATCGAAATTCAGAACTTGCTACCCTTGGTATTTACTGAAAAACCTACCTGTTTGTAACATTTTCGAGGGAAATCCTACATATATGTAAAGTCATTTACGTAAATTCCATTTATAAACCTAAAAACAAAAGCATATGAGTTACTTCTTGATACCCATTATTTTCTTTGGACTAATTATCCTCATCTCCGCATTCTTTATTGTAAAACAGCAAACCGCTGTCATTATAGAGCGTTTTGGTAAATTCCATAGTATTCGACAGTCAGGTCTTCATTTGAAAATTCCTCTTGTAGATAGAATCTCAGGGAGACTTAGTTTAAAAATTCAACAGCTAGATGTTATTATTGAAACTAAAACTTTAGATGATGTATTCGTTCGTCTAAAGGTGTCTGTACAATACAAGGTTATTAAAGACAAAGTGTATGATGCATTCTATAAACTAGACTATCCGCATGACCAAATCACTTCTTATGTATTTGATGTTGTTCGTGCCGAAGTACCAAAAATGAAATTAGATGATGTTTTTGTTCGTAAAGATGATATTGCCATCGCAGTAAAATCAGAATTGAACGATGCGATGATAACTTATGGTTATGACATCATCAAAACATTGGTTACCGACATTGACCCTGATGCTCAGGTGAAAGAAGCTATGAATCGAATTAATGCTTCTGAGCGTGAAAAAATTGCAGCGCAGTTTGAAGGTGATGCAGCTCGTATTCTTATCGTTGAAAAAGCGAAAGCCGAAGCAGAAAGCAAAAGATTACAAGGTCAAGGTATTGCCGACCAACGTAGAGAAATCGCTAGAGGTTTGGAAGAGTCGGTAGAGGTTTTAAATAAAGTAGGTATTAATTCTCAGGAAGCATCTGCTTTGATTGTTGTTACTCAACATTATGATACGCTGCAGTCAATAGGGCAGGAGACCAATAGTAATTTAATTCTATTACCAAACTCTCCTCAGGCGGGTAGCCAAATGCTGAACGATATGGTTGCTAGCTTTACGGCAAGTAATCAAATTGGTGAGGCTATGAAAAAGCAGAAGCCTAAGAAATTAGACTAATACGATTTTTCAAAACTTATATTCTCAAAGCGTCTACTTCGGTGGACGCTTTTTTAGTTTCTTCTTAGAAGTATTGTCCTATTCCAAAGACGATTCCGTTGGTAGCTTCAGAACCTATCCCAAAACCATAATCCAATCGGAAAACTGCATTGAAAATTCGTTTGTGGGTTAATCGAAAGCCCACCCCTGGATACAAGCGTGTCGCTGAACCGTCAAACAATTGTGAAAAATCTTCGCCTGGTTTGCGCCAAGTGCCAGCGTCGATAAAAGCATTGCCCTGCACCACAAACCATCCCTTTTCATACAAAGTGTGTCGGTATTCTGTATTTAAGACAATAGCCGCCGTTCCACGGTCAACCGTATTACCTACACCACGTATATTCAACTGATTGTCAAGGATAAAAGGCGCAAAGGGGGAATCGTCATTGCCAAAAGCTGCCGCTAGACGCAAACGTGTAGCCCAATTTCCACGACTTTTAATCTTCTTGTAATAGATAAAATCATTCCGGAGTGATAGAAAAGAATTTAAAAATTCTTGCCCTGGGGCATCTCCATTTAAAAAGTTGACATATTGGCCAGTAAACTCACTTGTTATTCCATCAAAGTATTGGTAATCGATATCCAAATCAACATAGCGATAAACACCTTTATAGGTCAATTTATCAGCTTGTAAGCTCGTTGGTCTATTGGGAAGTTGATTATCTTCCTCAAACAAATATTGTTCTTTCGCATAAATTGCTCCAAGTTCTATCTCATTGTTAAAATCGAGATTTAGAAGGATATTCCCCTCAAACATTTCGGAATTAAATCGATAGTTCTTATCGCCCTCTTCAAAAAAGACCGGTTCTTGCGTAGTTACGTTTTGATAGTTCAAGCCTATGCCGACCTTATCGCTAAATAAAAAGGGATGTTCCCAAAAAGCGCCATACGAATTGAAAACGTTCTTTTCGTAAAAGGCACCCAACAGTTGATTGTTACCGAGAAGATTAAATTCAAAAACAGATACACGATAGGCGAAGCTGCCATCATTTGCCGTTGCAATTCGCAAACCGGGAATAATGGTAAAATTCTCCTCCACTTTATACAGAAGCTTCACTTTCCCTCCTTCCTCTGATAACTCGTATGTTGCATTCGCGATACTCGGAAGTCTTTTTAAACGTTCAATATCCTTGGCCACCAAAAGAGAATCATAGTTTCCATCAACTTTTGTCTTTAGCAAGCGACGTAAAGAATTCTCTTTTGTTTTCTTTAATCCGGAAAAATTAAGTTCTGATACAATTTGCTCTTGGGCAAAAAGATTTGAACTTAAGAATACAAGTATTAAAAAAAGAAGTGATTTTCTCATGGTTCGTGTTTTTCAAACACTAAGACGTAGCAGATTTGCTTTCCATACGCGCATTTAGAAAAATTTATGATAAAACCGTCATAGGTCGCAGTTAATAGCTTTCCTTTGACGACATGATGTATTGCTATTTGAAAAAGCAGAAAGCCTCTCAAAACCGTTTAAATCACTTGGTTTTAAATAGAAAATACCAATCGATATATTAATAAGAATAAGGAATTCTTATATCAGCTTTTTTGCTGAATTTTGGCCCAAGAATCTCGTAAACCTACCGTTCGATTAAAAACTAATTTTTCGGAAGTCGAATCTGGGTCCACACAGAAATAGCCCAAACGTTGAAATTGAACTTGTGCTCCAGCTTTTAAATCTTTCATGCTTGGCTCTAAATATCCTGTGATAACCTTTAGAGAATCCGGATTCACAAATTCCATAAAATCTTTGTCTTTGTGGGTATCTGGACTTTCATCTGTAAAAAGTCTGTCATACAAACGCACCTCAGCTTCCAAAGCATGTTTGATGGAAACCCAATGCAGCGTTCCTTTTACTTTACGAAGACTTTCTTCAGTGCCGCTTCCGCTTTTACTTTTAGGGTCGTAAGTACATTGTACTTCAATAATATTCCCTTCGGTATCTTTTGTGCAGCTTTCTGCTTTTATAATATATGCATTCTTTAGTCGGACTTCTTTACCCAGTTTTAAACGGAAGAACTTCTTATTGGCTTCCTCCCGAAAATCTTCTTTTTCAATGTAGATCTCTCTGGAAAAAGGAACTTTCCTAGAACCCGCAGCTTCATCTTCAGGATTGTTCTCCGCATCTAACCATTCTTCTTCTCCTTCAGGATAATTTGTAATCACCACTTTGAGGGGGTCTAAAACTCCCATCACTCTTGGTGCGACTTTATTCAAATGGTCACGCACTTGAAATTCCAACAATGAAACATCGATTAGGTTATCGCGCTTGGCAATTCCGATAGTATCAGCAAAGTTTCGAATAGATTCCGGAGAATAGCCTCTTCTTCTCAGTCCTGAAATTGTTGGCATTCGAGGGTCATCCCAGCTATCCACAACGCCTTCCTCAACCAATCGAGCTAGCTTTCGTTTACTAACAACAGTATGGCTCAAGTTTCTCCTCGCAAATTCACGTTGCTTTGGACGGATTTTATTTTCATCAACCACCTGATTCAAAAACCAATCGTATAACTCGCGATGCATAGCAAATTCAAGTGTACACAAAGAATGCGAAACTTGTTCGATATAATCGCTCTCACCATGAGTCCAGTCGTACATAGGATAAATACACCAATCGGTATTTGTCCTATGATGTGCTTTATGCAGAACTCTATACATGATTGGATCGCGCATCAACATATTCGAAGAAGTCATATCTATTTTAGCTCGTAAAACATGTTTTCCCTCCTCAAACTTTCCTGCCTTCATTGCTTCAAAAAGTTCTAAATTTTCTTCAACAGAACGATTCCGAAACGGACTTTCTGTTCCTGCTTCTGTCGGAGTGCCTTTTTGAGCAGCCATTACCTCCGAAGTTTGACTATCTACATAAGCCTTTCCCTCCTTAATCAAAAGCACTGCCCAATCATACAATTGCTGGAAATAATCGGAGGCATACCGTTCGGTATTCCATTCGTATCCCAGCCACTCAACATCCCTCTTTATCGCATCTACAAACTCCTGTTCCTCCTTCGCTGGATTGGTATCATCAAACCTCAAATTCACTGGCGCATCGTAACGCAATCCTAATCCAAAATTCAAGCAAATGGAGCTTGCATGCCCGATATGCAAATATCCATTCGGTTCAGGAGGAAAACGAAAGCGCAGGGCATCCTTGGAAAACCCATTTTTAAGGTCTTCTTCGATGATATGCTCTAGAAAATTCAAAGGTCTTTCCGAATCGCTCATAAGGTGCTTTTTAAAGAACCACAAAAGTAGCAAAAATGCAATGATTACCGCCTATTAAAAAACCTTAACCATGGAAATAGGAGAGTTCACAACAATTTTGTTTGGCGCTACAACATTAAATTGATAGGCCAGTAAATAAAGGACATATTTGTTATTGAATACTGTATAAGAGACCGTTAAGCAAATTTCAACCATTGTTGAAACCAATAAAACGAAAAATTATACGTTTTATCGAAAGTCCCAAATCTGAAGATAAAACTGTAGCCCCAAAACTACTACTACTTATGAAAACTAACTTAAGCTTTCCCCGTCTATTCTTGTTGGCGCTTTTTGCGTTGATTTCATTTCAAGTTTCTTCACAAATTGCTATGCTTCCGCCGGTACCTGCAGGTGGCTCATCTGGCTTTACAAAAATCTGCGCTGGTATTGATAATGGTGCAGGGCCATTTAACTCATACGATGTTACCATTGCTTGGGGTGGAACAGCAAACGCCGATAATGAATTTGTTTTAGAACTTTCTGATGCCAACGGAGACTTTACAAACGCTGTTGAGCTTGGAAGAGTAGGAGATCAAAATACGGCTAACCCGAAAAACTTCGACCTTAATTTTTCTATTCCAACCGACACAAGAGGGGAAGGGTATAAATTTCGCGCCAGAAGCACAAGTCCTGTTAGTTCGGCTGAATCAGATAATACCTATCCAATGTACTACATGGATATCACTAGTAATCTTAACATTAGTGAGCTAGGTGATGGTGTTCCTCCTGGGGATGTTTGCAGCGATACCGCTGTTACGTTACAGGTCGATAACATCTCAAATCCTGAAAGCTATAGTTATTCATGGTTCCGAAGTGGTAACCCGACTCCTTTGACGGAAACTGGACACACCTTGAATATAACCACAAGTGGCATGTATTTTGCCCTAATTGACTATGGAGAATGTTCATTTAATGCGAATACAGATTCCAATATTGTAACCGTAACAATTGGAACTGCTGGAGTGGGCATAGGAATTACACCCCCAAGCAAAACCGCTCTTTGCCCCGGAGAAACAGAAACCTTGACTATTGACTCTACAGATCCTACCTGGAGTTATCAATGGTATAAAGATAATACTGTCATATCAGGAGCGACCACAACTTCTTATACCGTAGATGGAAACACAGCTAACTTTGAAGGAGATTATCAAGTAGAAATCTCAGGAAATGGTGTTTGCACACAACGCTCCGCTGCTGTAACAATGACCAATGCTGGTGCATTTACAGTAACTAGAAACAACCCTGCAAATATTGTAATTCTACCTTCTCAACCTGAAACCCTAAGCGTAAACACTACAGCAAATACTCCCTCATATCAATGGTATAGAAATGGAGTAGCTGTTGGCGGCGCTACAAACGCAACATTAGATATAACCCAAGACGGCACCTACTATTGTGCTGTTACTTCGACAGGTTCTTGTTCATCAACAATTAATTCTGAGAACACCGTCGCCGTTGTACCCACAAGTTTTGATATTGTTGTTGATTATGATTCGTCGTATACAGCTTGTGTTAATACTAGTGCAGTTTTAGAAGTAGCGAGAATAAACGCAGTTGCCTCCGATGGAAGTACCTCAGATGTAACCGCTCAGTTAGAAACATCTTTTTCATACCAATGGCAACTTAATGGGGCCGATATAAGTGGAGCGGCAAGCCAAAATATTAGTTTGACCAATCCAACCGAAAATGGGAATTATAGCGTTAATGCAACTTTAGGAAGCTACAATGAAACTTCAAATATGTTGCCAGTCCAATTGTTAACCAGCGAAACTGTAACTATAACTAGTACCGGTTTAGTGTATTGTAGTTCATCAGATACTATTACAATAGGTACAGCAACTGACTTAACCGGAGAAAGTTTTTCTTGGGAAAGAGACGGTGCTTCTGTAAATACTACAGATACAATTCTTAATGTTGCAGAACCAGGCACATACCGTTTGGTATTAGACAAAGATGGGTGCCCATTAAATTCCAACGAAATAATAATTACCCCATTAGATCCTAACCTCATCTCCTTTGATGTGGACGGAGAGGTTGTCTTTCCAGAGGGTAGTTCAAAAACCGTTACCGCTAGTGGCGGAACTGCATACCAATGGTTTGATGAAGGTAATAACTTATTGAGCAGTACTGATCAAATGACTTTTACAGAAGAAGGTACTTTCACCCTTGTAGCAAACGTTGATAATTGTCAAATTACAAGACAACTTACTGCTGTTTATCTAGATCTATTTAACGTGCCAAACGTGATTACACCAAATGGAGATGGTGCAAATGATCAATGGGTAATTCCTAATTCTTACTCAAATAAATCAGATATAAACGTAATCATCTATAATGATAAAGGAGAGGAGTTGATTAATGAAACTAGTTATGCCAATAACTGGCCACAGTCTTCCATGTCATTCCCTAAACAAAATATGGTATTCTACTATGTTATTAAGAATGCCTCCGAAACATTAAAGCAAGGTACCATTACTGTTATTCGATAACCTACTACCATGAAACTAAAACACCTACTAATACTTCCTTTGATTGCTTTGGCGTCTTTAACTTCAGTTAACGCCCAAGAAGACGATCCAATACTGCCATATCAAGTGGCACCCCAAAATCTTTTGAAATTCAATAGGTTTTTGATTAACCCTACTTTTTCCACCGTTCGAGAGGATAATTCATATATTAACTTATTACATAGAAACCAATCGGTATCTTTTGATAATAATGATCAGACCTATTTCTTGAGTTATAGCGGTAGGGTAAGTGATAGAAGTGGTTTAGGCTTGAGTTTATATACGCAAAAAGTAGGTGCTGTATCAAATATTGGTGCTCTTGCCAACATGGCTTATGGTATCAAATTAAGCGACAAAAGTAATTTTACTTTTGGCGCCAACCTAGCCTACTATAGTTCTGGACTAAACAAAAATGATCTAGATCCTCTAAATCCTATTGATGAGGCTCTAAATGGAAGAGAAGATAGTAATGTACTTTCGTTTCAACCCGGATTCAACCTATCCTATGGTCAATTTGACTTCGGAGTTTTTGCGGAAAACTTATTCGATTATAACTTAAAAACTAGTAAGACATTAACTGACTTTAGTAATAAAACCTACTCCGCTCATCTACAATACACCTATCCCTTTGATAAATCTAGTGGGATTTTAGAAAGTGGCCGCTTAATGCCATTAGCTCGTGTACGTATGAACCCAAGAAGTGGTTTGGTTTCCGAAGTTGAACAAGATCTTTCCTTAGGTGGAAGTCTAATTTTAGACCTACCAAAATTAGGATGGCTGCAAGGAGGGTACGATACTTTCTATGGGGCTTCTGCTGGAGCAGGATTTAACATTAATCAACGTCTTTCTCTTGGATATACCATGGAAAAAGGATTTGGCACAGATTTCAATAATTTAGGGGTCACCCATGAAATATCATTGGCCTATTCATTTACACCAAATCTTACAGAGGACCGAGTAATGCTTGAAGAGGGTGGAGAAGAACTTGTTGAAAACGATGAAGAGCTAAACACTGATGCTCTTGCCTCAAATGATGAAGTTGAAGCATTAAAAAGGAAGCTTGCAGAAAATGAAGAAGTATTGGCCGAATTAATGTTTCGTCAAGACTCTCTCGAAGCGAATCGCCAAAAAGATTTAGAACGTCGTTTTGAAATGGTCATGCGAATGGTTCGCAATGAAACCAAAGGAAATAGACCTGATGTTGAACAAAGAGCAGAGCAACTATTTCTGACAGGAAAAGATCGTTCCTCTGGATTAGTCAATAACTCGAATACCAATCAAAATAGACCTAGTTCTGAACAAACAGAATCAAAAAATACCGCACAAGATAAAATAGTCGCGGTTCCCACGAGAAATACAAAGCCCATTGAGAATAATACACCGTCTAGTAATGCAGTGGCTCAGGACAATACCAAGGCTAGTGACTATACTAATAATGCTGATCGCGATGCGATTAAAAGCAGAAAATTCAAAAACCTTGATGGGGTAGATGATGGTTACTATTTGATAGCTAATGTTTATAAAGGAGGTCAATACATGAACAACTTTATGGATAGGTTAAATGACCAAGGATTCTCTTCAAATTATGTTGATAATACGAACAATGGGTTAAAGTATGTATACCTAGAAAGATTTGATACTTGGCAAGAAGCTGCCGATGCCTACAAAAGTAATTTAGATGGGCGGTACAACGACGACCTATGGGTAATGAATGTTGACAATCGATACTCGAATGAGGCATATGCAAGCAATGTAGATAAAATACAACAAAAATCAGCAAAGTATAATACTGATGAGCTAGAAAGAAATATTGTAGTCAAAGATAGAGTTGCCGCGACCAAAGCAAACCCAAAAAATTTCCAAATAAAAGGTGTTGGTTCTGGATATTATATCATCGCAAACGTCTTTGCAAAACCAAGCAACGCGAAAAAATTCGTTCGCCTTTTAAATTCTTTCGGACTTAATGCCAGCTACTTTATCAATCCAGAAAATAACTGGAGATATGTTTATTTGAAAAAGCACGAATCTTGGAACAACGCTTTAATCTCTTACTACTCCAAGATTAACGATTCGTATGACGATAAAATGTGGATTATGCGTGTAAACCCAAATACCCTTGCGTAAGCTGTCGGCTTAATACAATGTCTTATTTTCAAGAATCAAAAGCTGAAAATTATTCAGATTATTGATTCTTCTAAATTTCATGCCACTACTCCTAAAAGCTGAAAACTAAGAGAGGTAGGCCTATTTATAGAATCTAAATCTTGAAGCAATGCTCTAACAGCTTACGACTCTAAGATTGAAATTCTTCTGAAGAAGAACTGTAGTTATTATGCTCAAATTTCACACCTTAGCTTGATCAAGCGCTTTATTTTTAAGGTGTTCTAAAGGATTAAAAATTTCTGAAACTCAAGTTGCTCTTTCACGATTATTCTTGTTATCTGCACCTCCATTTATCTAACAAGCTCAACTATTTTTGTCAAAGTTGCACTTAAAAGTATTTTTCAAAGATTTAGGCACTCCTAAACTTTAGTAATTCTCCTTTTGCGTAACATCGTACTTTATGTTACGATTGAACCTGGATTTGATCATTAATAAAAGCTTCTCAAGGAAAGTCTTTAATTATATATACTGGCAAATTTCTATTGTCAGTAATAAGATTCTGTAATTTATTTGGTGAAAGATTAAAGCCGCACTGCGCGCGCCCGTCTCAGATATGAACTACCTCTTTGATTATTTGTTTCAACTCAACAAAACTCCGATTGAAAAAAAATTGTGTTCCCTATTTAACTCTACAATATTTTTAAAATAAGATAAATCTGTGCTGATTCAGAATGACAAACCATACGCTTCTCTCTAACAAAATTTTGAAGACAACTAGCTTCAAATAAGCACGCTCAAAAGTAGATCGCTGTTCTTTTGGTTTCTATATATAAACACATACCGCGTTCTCAGCTAAGATTGCTTTTAACAATTTTCTCTTTCTTTTGCCTAAGTGTTATAATTTGAGGGGGCTTTGAGTCTAAAAAGTTAGCCTCGAGAAGTTTTTGTGAGCGTCATTTCAAAGGTCTTTTTAAGCAGGTTTTAACAAAAAAAGAGCGCTTCTTAGCATCTAAATTCAACCTCAAATCGAGTTGAAAAATTAAACCATTTATTCGTGTTTCACATCAACAAAATACTTCTTGTTTTTATTTGGAATTCTTTCCTTCAAACAAATTCTGAAACATATAAAAAGCAATTTCGAGACGAAAAATCTAAGGCTATAACTCGATTTTTATAGTTAAAAGGCGTGTTCGATTTTCTGTAAGAAATAGATTGCAAGATTCGAAAGTGTCTGATTTTCAGCTTTTTCAAACATGTACTGCGCTTCTAGATTTGCTCCTATTTAGCAAGAACAAACCTTCTAAAATTGTGCTTTCACAACAGATTTTGACCATACTACAACATTAAATTCTACCGCTCATTTTTAAGGTTAATATTTGTTAGTAATAGTTAATACCATTTTTGCGGAATTCTTTTAAAAAGTGCCGCCTAAATAACCGCTCATTTAATGATAAAATCTAAAATGAGTTTGAATACCAAACCTACTTGAATAAATGATGCCAAATTTTACCAAAAAGTTACTTTTACTTAGCGCTCTTTTGCTAGGTTTTGTTGGTTTTTCACAAGAAGTAATACCATTCACACCTCGATTAGATGATCAAGGCAACTCTTACATTTCTATAAAAGGGGACTACACGCTTATTTCAAATACGGTTATGAATCGAAGAACCGGCAGAAGAAGAGGCCCTAACAATGTAAATGTGCCGCATAATGGCACCGACGCAAATAACAATAACCATATTGAATATGTAGATATCGATAATGACACATCTACCTTTAGTTCAAGTAGTTCCACGTTAAGTTTGCCAGATTGTTCTAGAATTTATTATGCCGGACTGTATTGGGCAGGAAACTATGACCGAGACGTAGTAGATTCAAATTATGATACAAATAATTCCACGGATCGCCTTCGTGATGATAACAGGCGATATGATTACACTTCAATAAAGTTTATGGTGCCAGGTGGCACTTATGTTGATTTGCAGGCAGACAATGCCGCCGATCCTGTTGGTGAAGAAGACGAAATTATTATTGATGGCTTCACCAGATCTCCCCAAGTACGTAACAGGCCCTACGTATGTTACAAAAACGTTACCAACCAACTACAGGCCTTAGCGGACCCTACTGGTGAATACACTGTAGCTAATGTTCGAGGAACTCGCGGGCAAACGAATTATGGAGCTGCTGGCTGGACCCTTGTCATCATTTACGAAAACCCTACCATGCCCGGCAGGTATATTGCAACTTTTGATGGCTATGCAGGGGTGGCCAACAGAACCGGGGAAAGAGACGTTACATTTCCAGTTTCAGGCTTTAACACGATTCCAACAGGCCCCGTTCGTGCAAAATTAGGGGCCGTTGCGCTTGAGGGAGAAACTAGTATCTCAGGCGATTCTTTCCAAATTTTATCTTTTCAAAATGAGGCAAATGGAGGCACATTTTCAAACCTATTTACTGCAGTTAATGATGTTGACAATTTCTTTAATGCCAATATTACCGAGGGCGACAATGTTGTGCTTTCAAGAAATATCAATGGCACCAATTCGATGGGGTACGACTCAGACGTATTTCCTATTACAAACGGCGGCAACAGCGTAATAGGCAATGGTGAAACAGGTGCTACCCTAAGAATGACTACAACTGGTGATGCATTTGGCTCATTTTTAGCCACTTTCGGGGTTGACATTATTGAGCCTGATATTGTACTTGAAAAAACTGTTGAAACTCCATTAGGAGCCCCCATAACCGGGCTTGGAGTAAATCTTGGAGATCGCATTGATTATGTATTAAAGTTTCAAAACATAGGCAATGATGATGCGACAGGGTATACCATTCGAGACGTTTTACCTATAAATGTATTCCCACCAAATGGCACAGCAACTTCACCTTTTGAACCAGGAGACATTGAAGTACCAACCGGCAGTGGTATAACATACACTTATGATATTCCTACGCGAACTTTACTTTTTACAGTACCTGACAACTTAGTAATAGAGAATAGTATTGAAACCGAGATTCGATTAAAGGTAAGAATTGCAGAAGACTGTTTTGACTTTGTCAATGCTTGCTCAAACCAGATCACGAACCGTGCTTATTCAACCTATAGAGGGGTTAACAACCCCACGTATGACATTACAGATGACCCAAGTGTTTCTGAATTTAACTCTTGTGGTTTTGTCACACCAACTGCAACTAATTTTCTTTTAGATGATTTAGAAAATTGCAATTTTACAAGAACAGTACAGCTTTGTAGTGAAGAAGTTTTATTAGATGCAGGTGATGGTTTTGATAGTTATGTTTGGGTTACTGATGATAACAATAATGGTCTTTTTGACGCTACCGACACAATTATAACAGACGGTGATCCAGATAACGACCCAAGTACTATTTTAGTAACACAAGAAGGAACTTACATAGTAGACAAAATAGTAAGAGACCCGTGCAAAGGTTTTAAAGAAATTCTAATCGTAGAGCGCTTTGGGACGAATAGCACAAACCCAATTGTTGACTATTTCAACACTTCAAATACTGATACTGATGTTACCAACGACATTGAAGGAGAAATTACAACTTGTACTATTGATGGTGATTCACTTGTAAAACTATTCTTATGCGGTGCTGGTGATTCACAACTATTACAAACTGGTATTACGGATGCCCAAAGTATAGTTTGGGAGCAATTGGATGAAGGAAGTTGTGCCGCGGCGCCAGATGATTGTGCTAACAAAAATGGAAGTTGTAATTGGAATCAAATATGGACAGGAGGCAGTTACAATGTAACAAATGAAGGTAAATATCGCTTGGTTATCACCTATCAAGACGGTTGTTTAAACCGCTTCTATTTTGATGCTTTTCAAAACAACATTGATGTTCAAACTACATCTAGAGATATTGTTTGTTCTACCCCAGGTAGAATCAATGTCACCAACCCCCAAAGTGGTTATGCCTATCAACTGGTAGATCTAACCAACAACGTTATTGTGTATGATTACAGTGATAATAACGGTCCTGACTTTACTATAACCACGGTAGCTGAGTACCGTGTTGACGCTGTCCAACTAGACAACAATGGTGATCCAGTGTTGGGGGGCTGCGTTTTTAGTACAAACCCTATAGCCATTGTTGATCGTGACTTTAGAGTAGAAATTGAAACCACCCCACAAAATTGTAACGATGATGGTACCGTTCAAATTGACATTTTAAATGTTGAGCCAAACTATACCTACACCTTAACAAGAAGGTCAGATGGCGCAATAGTAGGTCAAACAACTGAAACCTTTAACCGACATACTTTTAATGCAATTGAAGGCGAATATACCGTCGAAGTTACAACACCTGATGGTTGTTCTTTTACAGAAGATGTGGACGTCACGCGAACTCTTGATCCTAGATTGACCGCTGAGGTTACTTCACATATTGGATGTTCCGATGGAACTATCGTATTAACTGCAACTAACGGTTTGCCTGGTTATGCCTATGCCATATGGAGCAAAGACGGTCCTTCTTCATATACCACAATAAACGACATTCCAGGAAGTGAATATCAAGGAAATACTTTTACTTTTAGCTCTGGAGAAAATGGCGTTTATGAATTTGTGGTAGTAGATGCAAACAACTGTTCTTTTGTTTCTGCACCTATTACAATCAACGACAATGGCCCCATGACCCTTGATCCAACAATCACCCCCATAGTTTGTAGTGGTTCAAGCACGGCTTCATTGACTATAGGTACTATTGGTGGAGTCGCGCCTTTTATGTACAGTATCGATGATGGTGTTACTTATCAAACAACAGATACGTTTATAAACCTGCCTGCGGGTAATTACAACCTAAGAGTAACCGATGCCTCAGGTTGTGAACAACAAGAACCCTATATCATTACAGAACCTTTTACACTTTCAGCATCAGCAGGTGTTACTCAGGTGGTTGAATGTAACCCTACTACTGGAGCCGAAGTTCGCATTACCAATGCACAAGGCGGTACCGCACCCTATGAATATAGTTTCAACGGCGGTACGACCTTTGTGTCATCAAATATTGATTTCCTGCTTCCTGGAAGCCACAATTTGGTCATTCGTGATGCTGTTGATTGTAGGTTCCCAATGACTGTTGTCGTTCCTGATCCTGTTATCCCTCCAACATTTACTCATGCGATTGATTATGAATGTGATGGAGAAGGTACAATTACCATAAACTCATCAAATACCACTGATTTTGATTACACTTATGAATTGAATACCGTACTAAATACACCAGCAGACTCAAATGTATTTACAGATGTACCGTCTGGTGCACAAACGGTAACGGTAAACTATGTGGCAAATACGCCTCCTGTTGCTAGTGTTCTATTTCTAGAAGATTTCGGAGTGGGACCAACAACAAGTATCGTAGGTATTTCTGAAATTGACCCTGTTTATTGCTACGAACAGCAATCTTCAGCTACTTGTGATGCCAATGATGACGTTAATGATTTACAATATTCAGTAACTAATAGTCTTATAAGTGCCAGCCTTTTTGGTGGTGTTTGGCTAAGTCCTAATGATCAAGATGACCCTGGAAATGGTCGTTATTATGTGCTTAACGTGGGTGATCCAAATGTTAGCGGTCCAGATAATAACACAATCGTTTATGCAAAACGAGATATTGAGATTATACCCAATAGGGAAATCTCAGTGTCTTTAGATGTTATTAATCTTGTAAGACAGGGGAACAATTTGATTCGTCCTAATATCTTAATTGAGTTGGTTGATTCTTCTGGTGTAGTTATTGCAAGCGAAACGACGGGTTTAATTCCTGAAAACACAGGTCCAGATAATTGGATTCCATTTAATATTCCGCCTTTAGATCCTGGAGCCAATTCTACCATTGACATTGTTATCCGAACCATAGCAACGGGAGTAATTGGAAATGATGTTGCCATTGACAATATTGAGGCTTCTCAAATGCCTGAGATATGCGCTTCCAGTGTTGATATTCCTGTTGTCATTGAAGCGGGAAGAGCTTTCGAGGCCAACATCATTAATACAACGAATGTAAGTTGTAATGGCCTTTCAGATGGAACTATCACTTTTGAAGTTGAGAACTTTGATGCTACTGATGGTTTTAATTATTCTATTGACGGTGCCACACCTATCAATTCTACCAATTCACCAGAAACAACACTTCCTATTTTAGATGCTGGTAGCCATACCATTACCATTCACAAAGCGGATGATCCTTCGTGTACAACTTCTGTTACTATTGATATCACGGAACCAGACCCTCTTGTGGTAAGTGCAAACATTGATGTTGCCTTGACCTGTAATAATGGGGCGACTATAAGTGCCAGTACGATTGGTGGTACTCCAAATTATATCTATCAGTTAGAAGATGATGCTACTGGTAATCCCGTAGGGTCTTACGATTTCGCATCGAATGGCAATAACACCGTATTTACAAATTTACCTTCAGGGGATTATATTGTACGTGTTCGCGACAAAGATGCGGGTGCAAATTACTGTGAAGATGTGATTGATGCCGCCTTAACTGTTGCTCCGCTTAACCCCATTGTTTTTGATGCAATACCATCCACTTGTTATTCTGGTGCTGGTGATGCTTCAATAGTCGTCAATGTAACCAGTGGAAATGGAGGGTATCAATTTAGAAGAGACGGTGGTCCCTGGATAACACCGACTCCAGCAAATGCAACTACCTATACTTTTGAGAACCTTACGAACGGCACCTACGATATTGAGGTTAGAGATGCTTTAGGGTGTCCTTTAACATTGCCTGCTCCTGAAACTGTTGTTATCGATGCTCCGATTATAGTAAGTGCAACCGCGCCTAATATTACAGCTTGTGCAACCTCTACTTTTATAACGATTTCTACGACCGGTGGTGATGGATCCTTTCAATTTGCCGTAATGAATGATGGTGATACACCTAATATGCCAGATTTTGATGCCTCGACAGTTAGAGAAGTATTCGCCGCTGGAGATTATGATATATATCTGCGCGATCCAAGTGGTGGACCAAGTAGATGTAGCGCTTTTACTGAGATCACAATTGTTCAAGACGCTCCACTAAGTGTAAGCCCAGCAGCTTCTCCTGTAACCTGTTTCGGAGGAAATGATGGAAGTATTGCTATTGGTACTCTAACTGGTGGACAAGGTCCATTTAGATATAGTATTGATAATGGAGTTACATATCAACTGACGCCTGATTTTCCAAACCTAACTGCTGGATCATATACTGTTCAAGTAATGGATAGTAACAACTGTCCACTTCCAACTAGTATTCCTATTACTGTTGCGCAACCAGATGCTATTGTTGCCGAAGCACTACAAACAGCAGATTATACCTGCTTGCCTGGAGGGCTAGCCGAAATAACAGTCGGTAGTATCACCCCAACAACGGGAGGAATAGGCTCAGGAAGCTATCAATATCGTATCAATAATGGCCCTTGGACGGCTGCTACTTCAGGTGGAACCGTATTTACAAATTTAACTGATGGTACGTATTCCATTCAGGTCAGAGATGCCACTGCTATTTTATGCGTTACCACTTTAGCAGATGTTATTGTACCGCCGTTACCAACTGAACCAACATTAGCCGAAGCTGTCACATACAATTGTGACGGAACCGGAAATATTACCATTACTCCTTTCGACACTAACTATACCTATATTTTAGATGGAGTGCTTCCTGGCCAAACCGGTGCGGCAAGTAATATCTTCAACAATGTAGCGGTTGGAACACATACTGTCACTGTTGATTACGGAAATAGCTGTACTGTAGATATTCCGATAACTGTTGCTGATGGCAATGCATTTGACGCGTTGATTACCACATTCGAAAACTTAGACTGTAATGGAGATAACTCCGGAACTATTACGATTACAGCAACAAACTTTAGTACAGGTTTCCAATATAGCTTAAATGGAGGTTCTTTCAGCGCCACATTTACCACTCCTCAAACAATACCAGGGCTTAATGCACAGATACACAATATCGTTGTTCGTGATGCAAACTTGACTATAGCATCAGGTTGTCCGATAACCTTAACTCAAGAACTAACCGAACCTGACCCTTTAGTTGCTTCGGCAAGTATTACCTCGCCTATTACTTGTGATACGGGCGCAACCATTACGGCAAGTGCAATCGGAGGTACGCCAAATTATCAGTACCGTTTAGAAACTACTGGCGGTCTTCCCGTAAGGCCATACCAAACAACCACAACATTTACAGACGTTCCTGCAGGCGACTATATTGTTCGTGTTCAAGACAAAACTGGAGGTGTAGATTTCTGTGAAGATATTATAGATACCCCTATAAATATAGTTGATCCAATAAGCCCATCCTTTACGGCTAGACAAACCGCATGTTACTCTGGTGCTAACGATGGTGAAATTCTCGTAGAAATAGATGCTGGCTCATTACCTGGCAACGGTGGTTTTCAGTTCAGTATTACTGGTAGCAATGGTCCTTGGATCACACCGACACCAGCAACAGCTACATCACACATCTTTACAGGTCTGACCAATGGCGCATACACAATAGATGTGCGTGATGCTTTTGGGTGTGCTGCCGCACAACAAACTGTTACCATTAATCAACAAATAACCGCAAATGCGGTATTAGACCAAGATCTCACTTGTATGTTAGATGCCTCGGTTACAGTCAACTCAAGTGGCGGATCTAATTCATTCACCTATGAATGGGCAACTTCAGTAACAGGCCCTTGGAATACTACTGGGTTTACTTCAAATATTTTTACAACAAATGCCGCTGGAACATATTTCTTTAGGGTAACTGATACTACAGTTCCTACAGCTTGTGAAGTAGTTACAAATTCTGTTGTGGTTACTCCAGCAGTATTGCCTTCTATCACAAGTGTAACACCAACTAATTTAAATTGTAATGCTGACAATTCAGGTGCCTTAGATATCGTTTTCGATACTAATTTAGGATTAGCGCCTTATGTTATCAACGTACAAAACACCTCCACATCTACGGATTATGGAGCGCAAACTTCTGGACTTCCAGCAGGTAACTATACGGTTACCTTGACGGATGCTAAAGGCTGTGTGGACACGGAAACTACTGTTATTACAGAGCCTAGTCTCATAACCTATACCCCATCAAACACTGCTATTCAATGTGATGCACTTGGAGGTAGTACGACTGATAATACCAGTCCTGGGTCAATTTCAATTTCTGGAATAACCGGAGGGACACCAGAGTACACTTATTATTTAACTGCAAATAATGGTATCCCACCACAAACACACACGACAACACCGACTACAAGAGATCATACCTTTACGATTTTATCTTTTGGTATTTACCAAATCGATGTTGTAGATGCGAATGGTTGTTCTTCATTTAGTACAGAAATAATCGCTTCTCCACCTACCGATTTAGGTATTGATATAAGCACATCAACGGCAAACTGTGCTGACGGGGGCACAGCTATTGTAACGGTTGACAGTGCGTTTGGAAGTGGTGATTATCAATTTGCCATTTTGGAAACTTTTACCGCACCATACTCTACCAACTATGTTGGCCCAGATGTAGTTGGTGGTGACACGGCTACGTTCTCAAGCACGGCCAACGGAATATATTTGCAACCAGGTTTAGAATATACTTTTGTTGTTTTTGACAACGTTACTAAATGCTATTATTTTGAAGAAGCTAGCGCACCTATTGACACGCCTTCAAATATGACATCGACTTTAGGCGTAGTAGCCAATGTTACATGTACAGGAGCTGCTGATGGGAACATCTCGTTTACGTTTGATAACTATGATGTCGGCGCTACTAGTGTTGACTATCAAATTTTTAATGCACAATCTAATGTTTTTACAGGTGTCGGAGGCTCAATCAATCCTTTACCATCAATAGGTACAGGTGTGCCAGTTGACAATGTGGGGCCTTTACCCCCAGGAGAATACTACTTATTACTTTCTGAGGTTGGTGGAGCGTTCCCAGGATGTTCGGTTTTTGGTGGCGACTTTATGATACGTGAATCTGTCAATCTTTTGGATATTAGTCTAGATATTACCAAAAACGACAATTGTAATCTGAATGCAGGAGTAATTACCGCTACTGGTACATTTGGCACAGCGCCCTACGAGTATCAATTCCTACCGACTGGTTCGACTGCTCCAACCATTGCAACATGGGCTGGCTCTTCGAATAACGTTTTCAATGGTGAGGGCGGCACATATGATGCATATATCAAGGATGCTAACGGTTGTATCCAAGCACAGACGATTTTACTTCCTACAGATCCTTCTCCTGAAATTTCTGTGGCCGTTGTTGATGAATGTCTTCCAGAAGGCACTTACGAAGTTATTGTTACTCTTGATGCGGCCGGTTTAACGCCATATTCTTTAAGCGTAAACAATTCAGCTTTCCAGAATATCACATTCAACGGAAGCAATCAATATACAGTTTCCAACTTAAGCTCAGGGCTAGCTCAAACAGTAGCTATTCAAGATTTGAATGGCTGTGGGGAAACCGAAACTTTTGACATTCAGCCACCATTGCAATTTACGGCACTACCAACAAAAGTACTTGCGTGCCCAGGTTCTGCATCGCCTAATGCTGAAATCACTATTGAAGTTACAGAGGGTTCAGGAAATTATCAATATGAAATTTCAGGACCTGTAAATGCTGGACCTTTACCTTTACCTTCTAATCCTTTTATATGGAATTTAGCAAGTCTTCCAGGCACATATACCGTTACTATTTCAGACTTAAGTACTACTTTGCCATATTGCGAAATTTCCAGTAATGTTGTCATATTACCTCCCGTAGAACCAAACATTTTTGTTGATTCTTCTACTGACATTACATGTTTTGGTGCCAACGACGGAACCATTTCAGTAAGTACAACAGATAATGGAATAGGGCCATATAATTTCGAAATCACCTCTTTTGATGGTGCGGTTGTTAGTATAAATCCGACTAGTTCTACAGACACCACGGCAGAATTTACGGGCTTAGCGCCAACAACAACAGCTACGGGTTATATTGTAACTGTAAGAGGAAATTCTACTACAAACAATTGTCCTACTCCTAGCGTTTCAATTCCAATATCAGAACCTGCAATTGTAGATGTACCACTTACTGCTATTACCATTGTTCCTTTTGCATGTACTGCTGGAAATAATGGAAATTTTGCCACAATATCGGTAAATACTTCTGGCCCAGGATCCGTAACTGGTGGTTCTGGAAATTATACGAGATATGCATTTATCGATGCAGCTACGTCAACCGTCCTACAAGAAGGTCCAAACAATACCTATACCGAAACTATCTTTAGCAGTACGGATCGAGATTATGATATTATTGTTTATGACGATCGCAACTGTTCGAACGCCCTTGCCCCAACTAGGGTGACGGTACCTGGATACGATCAACTATTACCTCCTACGATAACCGTTGATACAGCGATAAGATGTGATAATAGCGGAGCCGACATTACGATTAATGCTTTTGGATCTTTAACAGATTCATCCACTCCTGCAGGATTGGCAAATTACGAGTTCAGACAATTGCCTAGTGGTGTCTTCGACCCATTAAACGAGTTTACTAACTTACCTCCTGACAATTATGTCTTTGAAGTAAGAAACGTTAATACAGGATGTGTCATTTCCGTTCCATTTACCGTAGAAGACCCAAATACATTTGTAATTGATAATGTTACTAGCACAAACGTGACCTGTCAAGGTGATTCTAATGGAAGTGTTACTTTTGATGTAACCGACCTCATAGGAGGATATTCTGGTACATATTCTTGGGATATTTTCAACACACAAGGAACACCTAACATACCTGGGGATGATGGTCTAGCAGTAGATTCTGGAACATCAGCTTCATTCAGTTCAAACATCTTACCAGAAGGGGAGTACCGAATTTCGGTTACTCAAGATTCTGCTCCAACATGTGCTAACGAGATTTTCTTCGCTATTGCGGAGCCTACTGATCCATTATCTATGGGCACTCCCATAGTAACGGATATTACCTGTGTGCCTTCTGACAATGGCGTCATTGAAATCTTCAATGCCCAAGGAGGATGGGGAGACTATAGATATTTGGTATTTGATACAACTACGAGTCCTGCTCCTGACACAAATGACAGATCAATCTATAGCGCCAATCCTAGATTCGAAGCTTTAAGCGCAGGAACCTATGAAGTTTGGCTCATTGATGCCAACGGATGTACGGTACAGCATCTTCCTAATATTGTGCTTGCCAATCCTAGCACAATTACGGGAGAATTAGATCTAATCACACAGAATTGCACCTCTTTTGAAGGTGTACTACAAGTTATAAATCAAAGTGGCGGTCAAGACATTTTAGCCAATTATAGCTATCAACTACAATTGTTCAATACTACGACTTCATTGTTTGAAGACTTTAGACCTATTCAGAGTTCTGATATATTCAGTGGGCTGGGTGCTGGTCAATATCAAGTAATTATTAGTGATCAATGGGGGTGTGCTGGACCGACAATCAATACTATTGATATCCTTGAGCCAATCGTTGTTTCTCGTGATATTGTAAAAGCCATTGATTGTGTAGCCGGAAACATCGGCGGTGCAATCACCATTACGCAAACGGGCGGATCGGGTAGCTTTGATTACTCCGTTACCTATCCAGATGGAACTATAGTAAATCAAGCAACTGGAATATTTACAAATCTTACCGATCCTGGCGCTTACGTATTTACGGTTACAGATCAAGCTACAGGAAATTGTTCAGCTACGATTACCGAAACATTAGAACCAGCTGTTCATCCAATGATAGGGATTGATGCATCTACTGATGACACATGTAATGATGCTACCAGCAACGGAACTATTTCCGTAAGTGTTCCTGATAACGGAATAGGTCCATATACATTTAGAATTATAGATGGCAATGGAAGTTCACCAGGTTCTCCAATATTACCAACGTCACAGACATCAACCACAGCAACCTTTACTGGTTTGACCGGTGCTACTGGAGCTGGTATTACCTATACCATAGAAGTAGAAGGAAATAATGAATGTATCGACACCATAACACGAGCAATCATTCAGCCAGATCCTATTGTAGGCTTTGGTGTTACTGTCACACCTTTTGAATGTACAAGCGGAAACAATCCAAATTACGCGACACTTACCGTTGATGCCGGATTAATGGGTGGATCGGGCAATTTTACAAACTATCGATTTGTACATGATGCTACTGGCACCATAGTTCAGGAGGGAGTAAATACAAGCTATACAGAAACAAACTCACTTGATGGTAATTATACTATTACTGTCTTTGATGATAAGGGATGTTCAGCCACAACCACGGCTACAATAATTCCATTCGTGGGTATTAGCGACCCTGTAATTACTATGAACCCAAATGTTACTTGTAATCCGGGTGACGATGCAGAAATACAAGTTTCAGTAACCATGACGCCTGCAGTTCCTGCTACAGTTCCAACCTTGGAATACACAGTAACCGGAACTAACAATGTATACAATAACACGAACAATACCGGGGCATTCACAGGCCTTGGAGTTGGCAACTATATCGTTACGATCACCAATATGACCACGGGTTGTATTATTGAAACGACACATACCATTGCGGACCCTGATGTCATTGAAGTAATTATTGACAAAGTTTCTGATAATCCTTGTTTAGATGATGCAGGAGGATTTGACGTGACCACCATCAATAACTATTCGGGTGGTTTTAGTTATCAAGTTTTTGATAGCAACAATGTTGCTGTACCAGGTGCAGCTTATACCGGAAACGGAAACACGACAGCACTACCATTACAAATTCGAGGTCTCTCGGGAGGTGGGTATTACATCACTATTACCGAAACCGATCTAGGAAGCCCAATGTGTTCTGATAATTCAAATGTCATTACTATTATAGAACCAACTGCTCCAATTACGTTCACACCTACTGAAGAGGCTAGCGTAAGTTGTAGTAATGATCAAGGAGTAATTTTAATTGACCCTAGTGGTGGAAATGGTTTGTATAACATTGTATTAACCAATACAACAACAGGTCAGCCACCATATATTGCTAATGGAGTATCTGCAGCACAATTTACAGGTTTATCAACTGGTGATCTTACAGGTTTATCGGCTGGTGATTATACAGTAACGGTAACCGATGAATCTGGTTGTTTCGAAACCAGAACTATCACGCTAGTTCGTCCAACAAACTTCTTACCAACAATAGACACAACCCCGTTAACCTGTTTTAATGGGAATAATGGCGAAGTGTTTACACAGGTGCCGTCAAGAAGCAACCCATCTCTGACGTTTACTTATGAATATGCTTTAAACACCTATGATGACTTGGTAGGCACTAACTTAGTTACAACTTCTGCATTTCAATCTTCACTTATGTTCGAAAACCGAAGTGCTGGTTTTTACAGCATTACTGTTAGAGATAATTTTGGTTGTAGCTTTACAAGTCCGATTGCAGAAATCGTAAACCCTGATGAGGTAAATGCCCAATTAGCAAGCACTAGCGCCGTTACCTGTGCAACAGGTATGGAGCTAACCCTTTTTGCCTCAGGAGGTCTTCCTGGTGCATCATATGAGTATAGAAGAGTAGGCGATCCAACATGGATTCCGATGGGACTTGGTATTGATACGGTAACAATCCCAACAACTGGGGATTTACCTGCAGGCACCTATCGCTATGAGGTTCGTGATGCAGACAATGGCTGTACCCCTGTACAGAGTAATGAAATACACGAAGACCCAATAGTTCCTTTGGATTGGGTTAGTCTAATAGACACAGATATTTCATGTAACGGATTTGATACCGGAAGAATTGCTGCAGTTGCTCAATTCGGAATGGGTAACTATGAATACGAGTTGTATTACAATCCAATAGGCGGGCAGGCCTTTTCAAGTGCTTCAATATTAGTCAATAGACAAACTTCAGGCGAGTTTAGCGGTCTAGATGCCGGATACTATTTTGTGCGGGCTATAAGTGGTATTGATTGTTTCTTAGAATCTACCGAAATAGAAATTAGCGAGCCTTTGCCACTACAATTCGAATTGGATGTTATGCATGTGCGCTGCTACGGTGAGGAAAGCGGAAGCATAACCGTCAATGTAATTCCTGGTTCTGAAGGAGCGGGTGTGTACCAATATGCTATTTCTCCTAATCTAAATCAATTCGTCTCAACGAATGTTTTTGAAAACTTAGCGCCAGGCCCTTACACCATTGTCGCACAAGATCAAAACGGATGTCCTCAAATACTTGAAACAATAATAGAGCCAGCAGATCAAATAGTGCCAACTGTTGCATCAGTTACTCCATATGTTTGTTTAAACGAACAAAATGGTTCAATTAGCCTTAATGTTGTTGGGGGAACGGGAGTATATAGTACTCGATTAAGTACAGAATCTAGTTTTATAGAGGGTAGGTTAGATTTTAATGGTCTTTCTGCGGGAGTTCATATTATATTCGTTAAAGACTCCAATGATTGCCCTCCTGTTCTGGTGGATGTAACTATAGCGCCTGGTCCAAATCTAGATGCAGATGTGGTACCCGTTTACGAATGTACAGGAGATACACCTGATAACTATGTAAATATAACTTTGAAAGACCCTTCTGTTTATAATGATATTTTGCTTTATGCTTTGGATTCTACAGATCCAAATGATATGATAGACAACCCAGACTTTAGAAATATTCCTCCTGGAGATCATTCAATTACTATAGCGCATGAAGCTAGCGGGTGTTTTATAGAACTTCCGTTTACAATTGGTGACTTTGAGCCTTTAACACTTAGTCTAGAACAAAGTGGTATCAACACCATCACAGCAACCGCTGATGGCGGACTTGAAGATTACACTTTCTACTTTGATGGCATAAATAATGGCTCAGACAATACATATATCATTAATAGAACCGATACCTACGTCGTTAGGGTGGTTGATGAAAATGGATGTGAAGTGACTGCGTCTATACCCATGGAGTTCATAGATATCGAAATTCCAAACTTCTTCACACCAGATGGAGATGGGCAGAATGACGTATGGATGCCACTCAACCAAGAAGGCTTTCCAGAGATACTAACAATCATTTTTGACCGTTATGGTAGGGAAGTATATCGAATGACCCTTAATTCCCCAGGTTGGGATGGTCTTTATAACCAAAGTGAGCTTCCTACCGGTGATTACTGGTACGTGATTAAACTGCGCGGCGCAAATGATGACCGTGAATTTGTTGGACATTTTACCCTTTATCGATAAAAACTTAACCTATAGTAACCATGCGCAACAAAATAGTAGCCCTACTGATGTTCTTGATAGCCTTTGCCATGAAAGGTCAAGAACTTACGATTCCGCAGTTATCGCAATATTTAGCGGACAACCCTTTTGTAATGTCTCCCACCTATGCAGGTATTGGAGATCATGTGAAAATCCGTATTAACGGACTTACACAATGGGTAGGAATAAAAGATGCGCCAGATACCCAATCCTTAGCTGCAGATATGCGAGTTGGAGAACAATCAGGTCTGGGAATGATGCTTTATAATGACAGTAATGGGGAAACTAAGCAGCGTGGTGCAAGAGTATCTTTTGCCCATCACTTGACTATAGATCGTTATGATGATAAATTCTTATCATTTGGTCTTTCCTATAATTTCAATCAGTTTCGCATTGATATCCAAAACTTTGACGCTTTAGACCCAAGTGTAACTGATGATAGGGCCACTACCAATCATAACTTTGATGTGGGGGTTCTTTACCGATGGGATAAGTTTTACATAAGTGCAAATGCTTCAAATATTATCAATAAAGACCTTACCAAGTTCAATCCTATTTTTGAACCTAATCGTCTTCGTAACTATTATCTCTATACAGGATACAGTTATAAAAAGAATAAAAACAGTGATTTCGAAATTGAACCCTCGGTATTCTTTCAGCTCTTTGAAAGTGATGGTAGATCGGTTACTGATTTAAACGTAAAGTTCAGGTGGTATGATTTCGAAGATTACTATTATGCTGGTGTTACTTATCGTTTTCTTAATGATCAGATTGGTGATCCGTTATACGTTGCGCCTCTTATTGGTTTAAAAAAGAACAAATTTTACTTCGGATATTCTTACCAGGTTATTTTGAACGAAATTTTAGGATACAGTACAGGTACTCACGTTGTAACCCTTGGTGTAGATCTTTTCCAAGGAATTAGTAATTGTCGCTGTACTTACTAATTAGACAATTCTTTAGTTTTCTAGCCAGATTAATTTAAGTTTGCCAAAAGCTTCATTTTGGGAAAAATCAAAGTTGAAAATATTCGCGTTTATGCGCATCATGGCTGTTTGCCAGAAGAAACTATTATTGGTAGTGACTATCTAGTTGATGTACTTTTAAACGCCAATCTTAAAAAGGCCTCCAATTCAGATGATTTAGTAGATACGGTCGACTATGTTCATATCAATCAAATCGTCAAAGAAGAAATGAAAGTGCCTTCCAAACTTTTGGAACACGTGGGCAAGCGGATTTTAAGTCGAATATTCTCAGAAATTTCAATAGTAAAAAAAGCAGAGGTGTCTGTTTCAAAAATCAATCCACCTATTGGCGGAGATGTAGAAAAAGTTACCGTAGTATTGAAAGAAAAAAGGAAGGCTTAAGTTTTTCGATAGTTAAAAAACATATTACCTTTGCGATTCAATTTTGGCATCGTGGCCGAGTGGCTAGGCGCAGCTCTGCAAAAGCTTGTACAGCGGTTCGAATCCGCTCGATGCCTCAAAAGACTTCATAGCAATATGGGGTCTTTTTTTATTCCCGAATACGCTCAATTTCTTCTATTCCCTTTTCAATATTAAACTTATCCTTGGGAAGAAACCCTTTAGTAATTAAAACCATTCCACAGATTACCAAGATGACTCCAAGTCCTTTTTTGATTAAATGGATTCTTTCTGGGGTTAGTTTTCGTTTGAGTTGCTTTGCAAGTAATATCTTGAAAACATCAGTAATAAAATAGGCCAATAACATTGACCCAAAGAAAACTCGAATACGAACCGGGTTATTATCTACACTTGGTCCAACAATAATGATAATGCCTAACCAAAAAACTAAAACCCCAATATTGATAAAGTTGAGTAAAAAGCCTTTTACGAAAAGTCCGAGGTATCCTTTTTTCGCTGTTACAGATTCGTTTTCCGTTTGCTCGGGTTTCTTCTTTGTATCCTTTTTTACAAAAGTGGTAATTCCGTAGACCAAAAGTATAACACCTCCAAAAACATAAAGTCCGGGTTGGTTACTTAAATTTTCTAGAAGTTGAAAACTACTGAAATAAGCTACGGTAATAAATAGTACATCCGCTAGAAGAACCCCTAAATCAAAAACAATTGCTGCTCGAAAACCTTTGATTGCACTGGTTTCTAAAAGCACAAAAAAAACAGGCCCAATCATAAAGCTTAAGAAAAAGCCTAGTGGAATTGCCGCCTGTACGTCTTCTAACATGTTTTTTTAAGACTTTAGATGCTAGACGTTAGACGTTAGACATCTTTTTTTGAATTTTGCGAAAAGTTCTTATGTTTTTAAAATACGCTATTGCATTCTGGTTACTTTTCCACCGAATACGGTTTTCTCTTCCATTTTTGCTGGGTCTCCATAAACCAACACCTCTCCGCCCGCTTTTACAGTTGCTTTTACATAGTCAAAAGCATGTATTTCGGCCCGTGAACCTGCGTTTACATTCACTGTGGAAAATTTTGTTTTTAAGTCTTTACCTTCATAAACACCTCCTGTGTTTATAGCTACGTCTTGTAGGTCTGAAGTTCCTGCGGTTTTAATTACACCACCTGTTACTGTTTTAATCAATAATTGCTCTACTTCAGCTTTAATATCCAATTCTCCACCTTCTTGTGCCTTTAATTCCAAAACATCTTGCTTTATAGTTTCTTCTGAAGTAATTCGAGCGTCTTCATTAACATCAATGACAATTAGCTGTTCTGAATAATACAAATCTATAAAAGTGCGGTAGCCACTAAAAATCTTGTGTATTTGCATACGGAGTCTTAAAATCCCATCCTTATTTGCTATCGCTACATTCGCTGTGTTTGCTCCTGTTATAACAACTTTGTTTACATCAGACTTAATAAGATTAACTGATAAACCATCAAAGGCCTTTACTTCCGTAAAAGTCTGAAGGTCTTTGGTAATCTTTTCATCTTGCGATTGCAAGCTTTGTAGCGCGAAAAACGATACTAAAAGTACTAGTATTTGTCTCATCACATTCTTTTTAGGTTGTTCATCATCACTTAAACAAAATCCGTTCCAAATTTGGGAGTGAAAACGAACTTACTCATGCTTTCCAATAAGGGCAAAATCTAGGTGACGTTTTACTAAGTCAGAGTTTTTAACCATAACTATCACTTCATCACCTAAAGTGTATGTTTTCTTGGTGCGTTCACCAACAATTGCATACTCCTTCTCATCAAATATATAATAATCCCCTTTTATATCACGAATACGTACCATGCCTTCGCACTTATTTTCGATAATCTCCACATAAATCCCCCATTCGGTAACTCCAGAAATCACACCAACAAATTCTTGGTCTTGATGGTCTTGCATAAACTTGATTTGCATGTATTTTATCGAATCACGTTCTGCACTTGAAGCTAAATATTCCATATCCGAGGAATGCTTACACTTTTCCTCATAGATTTCAGCTTTTGGAGAAGCACCTCCATCTAAATAATGTTGCAATAAACGATGCACCATCACATCAGGATACCGACGAATTGGTGACGTAAAATGTGAGTAATAATCAAATGCTAATCCGTAGTGACCAATATTTTCAGTTGTATACACTGCCTTACTCATACTTCGTATCGCAAGGGTATCTACTAAATTCTGTTCTTTTTTACCTTTTACGTCCTCGAGAAGCTTGTTTAAAGACGCGCTAATGGATTTTTTATCCTTAAAGTCCAACTTGTGGCCAAAGCGGGAAACTATTCCGTTAAGCGCTATTAATTTGTCTTCGTTCGGGTTATCATGAATACGATACACAAATGGCTTCGTAGGTTTTTGTTTTCCTATGAATTGTGCTACTTTTCTATTGGCCAATAACATGAATTCCTCAATCAGTTTATTCGCATCCTTTGCTTCTTTAAAATAAACGCTAGTAGGTTCAGCTTTTTCATTTAGATTGAATCTAACCTCAACTTTATCAAAGGATATTGCACCTTGTTGCATTCGCGCAGCGCGCATAATTTTTGCTAATCTATCTAAAGTTAAAGTTGCTTCTATAACTTCTTTTGAAACCGAATATGCAGCGCCTCTTATAGATATATCTTGAGGTATATCTCCATTTCCATTCTCAATGATATGTTGGGCTTCTTCGTATGCAAATCGTTCGTTAGAATCGATTACAGTACGTCCAAACCATTCATTTTTAATATTGGCTTTATCATCTAATTCAAAGATGGCTGAAAAAGTATATTTCTCCTCATTTGGTCGTAAGGAACAAGCATTGTTTGATAAGACCTCCGGAAGCATTGGTACAACCCTATCTACTAAATAAACCGAAGTTGCACGATTATATGCTTCGTCATCTAAAACAGTACCTTCCTGTAAATAATGAGAAACATCGGCAATGTGAATTCCGATTTCGTAATTCCCGTTTTCTAAAACTTCAAAGGAAAGGGCATCATCAAAATCTTTTGCATCTTTAGGGTCAATTGTAAATGTGAGGGTATTTCGCATATCCCTACGTTTTGCAATTTCTTCGGGTTTGATAGAAGTATCCAATTGGTCTGCATAACGTTCTACTTCCAGAGGAAACGAATAAGGCAAACCATATTCTGCTAAAATGGAATGTATTTCAGTATCATGTTCTCCGGGCTTCCCTAAAACTTCGGTAACTTTCCCGAAGGGGGAATCCGCATTATCTGGCCATTCTGTTATTTCTACAATTACCTTATCACCATCATTTGCTTTTCCTATTTTATCCTGAGACACAAAAATATCAGTGTACATTCTAAAATCCGTCGGACGTATAAATGCAAAGGTTTTCTGCATATCTACTATTCCAACAAACTCCATTTTATTACGCTCAACTATTTTCGTAATCTCACCTTCTAGTTTTTTCCCTTTTCTTCTTGGGTAAATGTAGACTTCAACCGTGTCTTTATGGAACGCTTTTTTAAGTTTATTGAATGGAACGAATACATCATCATCCATACCTTCGATGATGATATATGCATTACCTCTTCCAGTAATATCAACGATTCCTGTATGGTATGTTTTTGTAGAAGGAATCGCTTTATAACTTCCCCTACCTTCTTCAACAATTCGTTTACTTTCCTTAAGCTGAACTAGTTTTTTAATAAGTACATTTCTATCGTGAGCATCGGTAATACCTATCTTTGCAGCGATTTGTTTATAATTAAAACTCTTATTTTGTTCTTTTTCCAACACCGTAAAGATGCCTTTAGTTATTTCGTTTTTTCTATGGTTTTTTGCCTTTTTATTCTTCTTCGACATTAAATTCTTTCTTAATTAATACATGGAAATTACAATTAATATTCCACTAGATTTTTTTGATACTGTTCATTTGATTTCAGTTGTACACTAAAACAATGTTATGAACATATATATCATTATATGTTTTTCTTTTTTAAATTTTAAAATAAAAATGATGGTTATTATAGGATGTTAATAATGGAGATAAAAAATTCAAAGAAAACTTGCTTTGAACCGATTTTAAAATTTATTGACATTCTTTACAACTGGAATCGTTTTAACAATCAGTTGTTTAACATTTTTATCAACTTATCTTCATAAGTGATATCAACACAAAATTTATAATAAGTAATTACAAAGGTAGTGTTAACTTCTCAATCTGAAGGTTTGATATCTTTCTCTTAATTTCTGAGAAGTAAATTGTGGATTCTTGGTTGAGTTTTGTAGAGCACTTTTGAAATGGATTAACAAAACTTAAAAGTGAGTTTTTGTTGTAACGTTATCAACAATTTTCACAGGAATTCTGAACAACAAATGAACCAATTTAAATGTCAAATTTGAAATAAGTGTTGTGAAGGTATGAATAGTTGTTGTGAACTGCTTCTATTTGTACATTTGTAAGACTAACCTAACTTTTGATGAGATGAAAATAGCTATCGGTAATGACCACGCAGGCACAGAGTACAAACTTGCTATAATAGGTTTGTTGAAATCTAAAAATATTGAAGTAGCTAACTATGGAACCGACGGAACGGATAGTGTTGATTACCCTGATTTTGTTCATCCAGTAGCGAAAGATGTTGCTGAAGGTAGTGTAGATAAAGGCATTATTATTTGTGGAAGCGGTAACGGAGCATCCATGACGGCTAATAAACATCAAAAAGTACGTTGCGCTTTATGTTGGAGTAAAGAGATTGTTCAATTAGCCCGCGAACATAATGATGCTAATATTTTGAGTCTTCCTGCACGTTTCATCTCTTTGCCTCAAGCTTTGGAAATGGTAAAAATGTTTTTAGACACCGAATTCGAAGGCGGAAGGCACGAACGGCGCATTGAGAAAATACCTTGTTAATAAAGGTTATTTCTGTAATTCCTTTAGTTGGAATTTGGATTTTAAGTATTGGAATTTGAAACTACTTTATGGGTCACTCCCACAATCATTCGCATAATCATCATCATCACCATCCTGATTTAAAGGGACGGAACCTTATTATTTCTATTTTTCTAAATATTCTAATTACTGTTGCGCAGGTAATTGGAGGATTAATTTCAGGAAGCCTTTCTTTACTCTCTGATGCACTTCACAATTTCAGTGATGTACTTTCTTTGATTGTTAGCTATATCGCTAATCTTCTGGCAAAAAAGCCCTCTTCAACAAACAAAACCTTTGGTTACAAACGTGCAGAAATTATTGCTGCCTTTGTGAATGCCGCAGCCTTAATGATTGTTGCTGTTGTTTTAATTATCGAGGCGATTGAACGTTTTCAAAATCCGCAAGAAGTGGAATCGAATCTGGTAATTTGGTTGTCTTTATTGGGAATTGCCGCAAACGGATTTAGCGTTCTCCTCCTAAAAAAAGATGCCGACAGTAATATGAATATGAAATCGGCCTATTTGCATTTGTTGACGGATATGATGGCATCGGTCGCTGTTTTAGTAGGTGGAATCTTAATGAAATATTTTCAGTGGTATTGGGTCGACCCAACGCTGACTTTGGCTATTGCCATCTATTTAATTTATATGGGATTTGATTTGTTGAAACAGTCCACACGTGTATTGATGCTTTTCACTCCTGAATCAATTAAAGTTCAGGAAATTGTAGAATCGATTAAAAAAATCGAACCTATTAAAAATGTACACCACGTACATGTCTGGCAATTGAATGAAGACGAAGTACATTTAGAAGCGCATATCGATTTCAATGAAGACATTCGCCTATCGGAATTTGATGCGATTCTCGAACAAATAGAAGAAGAAGTATACCACAACCACGGCATCAACCATGTCAATATTCAGCCTGAATTTGGTAAATGTGATAGCAAACAAGTAATCGTACAAGACTAAGGGTAAGACCTAAGACCACTGTGCTGCTAGATATGAGATGTTAGATTTTTTTAAATTAGAACTTGATGCTCAATATAATCGTAAAAACCTTTGATGAATTAACTGCGAACGAATTGTATGATTTGCTGCAATTGCGTTCTGAAATTTTTGTAGTTGAACAAGATTGTGTATACCAAGATTTAGACGGAAAAGACCAAAAAGCGCTTCATGTTTTAGGAATCAAAAATGATAAAATCGTTGCCTATACGCGAATTTTTAAAGCAGGTGATTATCTCGCACAGGCAAGTATTGGTAGGGTGTTAGTTAAAAAACATGAACGTGAACACGGTTACGGTGTTGATATCATGAAAGCCTCTATCAAAGCAGTGGAAGAAAACTTTAGCGAAACTTCAATAGCTCTTTCGGCGCAAACCTATTTGAAACGATTTTATAATTCTCTTGGTTTTGTAGAAAAAGGCGGGGAATATCTAGAGGATGGTATTCCGCATGTGATGATGGTGCGGGGTTAGTTTTTGGTATTAAAAGGACACCCTGTTAATCTTTTGATAAACAATATTTAAATTGTTTAACATATATCTATATTCGTTAAACAATAATTGTTTAAAATACCAACTATGAAATCTATCCTTTTTAAACTCGGTCTATTTTCCTTTGTTTTATTACTCTCTAGCAAGCCGCCCCAACAAGAATTTCAAGGACGCGCAGTTTATTTTTCCAAATCTACTCTGGATTTAGGCAATTGGGCAGCTCGAATGAGTGAGGCTCAGAAAAAACAAATGAAAGAACGCTTAAAGGGTCGACTTGAAAAGACCTACACTTTGGTTTTTAACAAAGAAGAATCACTATTTAAAGAGGAAGATAAATTAGATGCTTGGGCAGGGGCTACTGATACTTGGGGAAAGAATTTTGCAAGAGGAGAACAATACAAAAATGTTAAGGCAAACGAATTGGCACAAAGTCAAGAGTTTTATGGAAAGCGCTTTCTAGTTAAAGACAAGCTCCAAGACATAGAATGGAAAATGGGTAAAGAGTCCAAACAGATAGGACAGTATTTGTGCTTTAAAGCAACAGCCTCTGTTCCTTCAACTGAATTAGCATGGTACGATTTCTCATGGGGTGACTTAAGAAGACCAGTAGCAAAAACCGACTCAACGAAAGTTGAAACCGAGACTCCAGCCGAGCCAGAAATTCGAATGACGGAAGTAGAAGCTTGGTACACGCCTCAAATACCGGTATCTCATGGTCCAGCTGAGTATTGGGGACTTCCCGGTTTGATTTTAGAAGTTAGCGCTGGCGCCACCACAATGCTCTGTTCTGAAGTTGTCATAAACCCAAAAGAGACGATTAAAATTGAGGCTCCTGAAAAAGGAAAGCTTATTACAAAAGCTGAGTATCGATCCACAATTGAAGGCAAAATGAAAGAAATGCGTGATAATCGTGGTCGAAGAAGAGGAAGTCGATAACTGTGGTTTTATAATAGACTTTCATAGCGCAAGCAAATCTTCCCATGAGAAAAATAATCTGTATCGCACTGCTGTTTGTCGCTAGCACTTCCTATGCTCAAATTACTTTTGAAGGTGTGGTTCGTGATAGTTTGAACAATCCATTGGAATTGGCTAATGTTATTGCTATTAATCAGGAAACAAAAGCTTTAGAATCTTTTGGAATTACAACCGCTGAAGGAAGGTTTAAACTTGAGCTTGGTAAAAATGACACCTATGAAGTGCAGATTAGTTATGTGGGCATGCAGACCCTGAAAGAAGTGATTTCCACCAAAGAAGAAGACATCAGTAAAAATTACAATCTTATAGGGGATAATCAATTGGATGAGGTTGAAGTTATTTATAAGATTCCGGTTAAGGTAAGTGGAGATACTTTGGTCTACGACGCAGATACTTTTAATACTGGCACCGAACGAAAGTTAGAAGATGTTCTTGAAAACCTTCCGGGAGTTGAAATCAATGAGGATGGCCAGGTAGAAGTAGAAGGCAAAGTAGTCAATAAATTGATGGTTAATGGGAAGGACTTTTTTGATGGAGACACTAAACTTGCCACTAAGAACATTCCTTCCAAAGCGGTTGATAAAATTCAAGTATTACGGAATTATTCCGAAGTGGGTCAGCTGCGAAGTGTAACCAATAATCAAGACAATGTAGCGCTGAACATTAAATTAAAGGAAGGTAAAGAGAGCTTTTGGTTCGGCACTGTTGAGGTTGGGGCGGGCGCCTCTCCAAACAATGAATTGTATCTACTGCAACCTAAGTTGTTTTACTACAATCCGAAATACAGTATAAATTTTATCGGAGACCTTAACAATACTGGTGAAGCTGCATTGACCAGACGTGACATTCGTAATTTCGGAGGTGGCTTTCGCTCACCAAGCCAAAATAGCGGAACAAGTCTCAATCTTGGTGATAACAGCTTGAATTTTTTGACAACTCAAGCGAATGCCCTAGAAATCGAAAACAAATTAGCGTCAGGTAATTTTAGTTATTCCCCAAACAAAGGGCTCGACCTAAGCGGATTCTTGATTTTCAATAGCAGTCGAATTCTATCTCGAGAAACCAGTTTTATTCAATATACGAACCCTGCTTTAGGTATTCCCGATGAGGCAACCGAACAGTCAAGTCGTGAACGTTCAAATCAAGGCCTGCTAAAACTGAGTGCCAAATACCAGCCCGATTTCAATAATCAAATAGATTATGATGTTTTGGCCCGAATATCGAACGACCGACAAAATCAGAATGCGTTTTCTTCCGTTGTTGGAAACACAACACAAATAGAAGAGGTAACTCCGTATAGCATCAACCAAAACCTTAATTACTATTATACGCTTGATGAAAACAACATTTTTGCTTTAGAAGCGCAACATTTGTTTAAAAACGAAGACCCTTTTTACAATGCAGTACTAGTAAACGACTTTGCCGGTCCTGATGCTTTTGATACTACGGCGGAGGCTTTAGGTCTTGACACCTCCTTAAACAATTATGACTTGGGCCAGAACCGAAAAATCAAATCCAACCAATTGGACGCCAAGCTCGATTACTACCGTATTCTGAACACGAAAAGCAATCTTAATCTCACCTTTGGCACAATTTTGAGTCGTCAAGAATTCAATTCTAATATTTTTCAATTCCTAACGGATGAGTCTCAGTTTAACCCAATACCAACTTTCAATGAAGGTCGTGCGACCAACGATACAGAATATAATTTTAGTGATGTGTATTTGGGAGTTCATTATCGAGTAAAAACAGGAAAGTTTACCATTACACCCGGCTTTTCGGTCCATGCTTATGGAAATAAAAATAGTCAGTTGGGGGAAGCGGTTGAAGATAACTTCTTTCGCTTCCTACCCGATTTCGAGACGCGTATTCAATTTAAAAAGAGTGAATCTTTGACTTTCAGATATGATATGCGCAATCAGTTTACGGATGTCACTCGACTCGCACAAGGTTTGGTTTTAAACAATTTCAACAACATTCAATTTGGCGAACCTGACCTCCAAAATGCTTTATCACATAATGTAAGTTTGTTTTATAGTAGTTTCAACCTTTTTAATTACACCAATGTATTTGCTAGGGCTGCCTACACAAGTAATATTGACCAAATACGCAGCCTGACTGATTTTGAAAGTGTAATTCGCACCAACACTTTTTTCAATTCTAACTTTGCCGATGAAAATGTGAGTCTATTTGGGCGAATTCAAAAAACCTTTGGCAAAATCAGAACAACTCTGAATGCCCGATTCAATTACAGCAAAATCAATCAATTTATTCAAGGGCAGCGTTCATTGAATGAGGGTTTTACCCAAACATATACGCCAGCAGTTCGAACAAACTACAAAATTGCACCCAATGTAAATCTGCAATACCGCTATAGTGTGACTAACAACAATCAAGGTGGTCGCGAGACCAAGTTTGTGACTCAAGCTCCTTCTGCGGAGTTTGACGCTTATATCTGGAAAGCTGTCACTTTTCGTACAAAGTATACGTATACCAATCAAGATTTAGGTAATGACAACTCACAGTCGTTTTCCAATTGGGACGCCACGCTTTCCTATCGTAAAAACAGAGATGCTAAATGGGAGTACGAACTCAAAGCCACAAATATTTTGGATATTGATTCTCAAGTTCGAAATAACGCGAACAATCTTTCTGTATTTACGTCAGAGACTTTTATTCAGCCGCGCTTTGTGACGTTTCGGGTTGTATATACACTTTAAAGCCATGAGATTTGCCAACATCAAGCTTTAACTAAATTATTGACCACAAACCTTTCAAATTGTTCAAGTGCTTTAGGCATTATTGTTCTACCAAAACCGATTCTAAAAAAACCGCCGAAATCATAAACTTCACCTGGAAGCAACAATACACTTTGCTCTTTTAAAACCCTTTCTGCAAATGCCATATCATTGGTGTCAAAATGCATTTTCACCAAAGCAACTGGACCCGCATTAGGTTTGTGCCACGAGAACAAGTCATTGTATTTTTCAAAAAAGGCATCATAGAGCGGCAAGTTTTCCTTGATGATATCTAAGTTTCGTTCTAAAATTTTCTTTCGATTTCTAAGGGCAACCCCTGCTAAAAATTCACTTGGACCAGCATTGCAAATGGTGGTGTATTCTTTTAGAACGGCAACTTTTTCTAGGATTTCTGTGTTTTGTGAAGCTATCCAGCCAATTCTCAATCCTGGCAAACCGTATGATTTTGACATAACACCTACGGAAACGCCATTTTCATAAACATCCGCAAAAGCGGGAATTCTATATTCAGGCTTATGTTCTAATTCTCTATAAACCTCATCGCAAAATAGTATGATATTATTTGCTCGAGCGATTTCAATTATAGCCAATTGTTCCTCCTTTGAAAAATGAAACCCTGTTGGATTATGAGGTGTGTTTAGAAAAACAACTTTCGTTTTAGAGGTTACCATACTCTTAAATTCCTCAATATCGAAGGTAGGTTTGTTACCTGCATATTTTACATCCCAATTTAAAACCTTACACCCCATACTTTCCGGAACGGATTGTAAAGATTGATAACAAGGTGATTGTACTATCACCTCGTCTTGAGCCTCAAGATTTGCTTGAGCGAAAAGAAAAATAGGCTCCTGAGCTCCAGTACAAACCAAAAGATTTTCAGGTTTGATACTTGAATAAATTGAAGCAATATCACCTCGTAATTCAGGATGCCCTTTTGATTCTGTATAACCCAACCAAAGATTATGAAATTTTTCCTTTGCGTCTTCTTCAAAAGAAAGCAAATCGTTTATAGTCATTGCCTCAGAATCTGAATTACAAAGTGAATACTTTGCGGAAAACTCGTTGACGGTATAGTATCGTTCTAATTTGAATGGTTTTATTTTCATCTCAATAGCTTTGAATTCCTAGAACAAACGTCCGCGTTTTGCTCTTCTGGTGTATAAATTGACAGACGGGTTGCTAAAGACGTTTAGCAATTTACGATACATCTTTTTCGGCTTACCTTCTTTCCCCAACATCAAATCGGCACCAAGCGAACCATAGCACAAACATCCTTTAGCGCCAACACCAGACATGCCGCCAATTACAATGATGTTCCTGTCAAGCGAACCACTTTTGTTAAAAATTGGAGTGACTAACGGGCTTTTAGACCTTGTATCAGAGTACACACAGTAATAACTTTTAACTTCTTCAATATCTTTTTTTGAAAGATATATTTCTAACATTTTAAAGTGCTTTTTGAATTGTTTGCGAATCCATTTAAGCTCTTTTTTTCTGGGCTCATCGGTCCAAACCTTATCTAAATCGTGAATATTTCTTCGCTTTTGATGTCCTCCAGCTTTAAAAACGGGGGAGGTGTTTTTTTCAGGTTTAGAAATTACCGCAAAGTATTCCTTACCTATTTGCGAAAAGAAGGGAAACGCATTGTGAATGGTTTTTTTCTCCGTTTCTGTTAGTTGACCATACCGCTCATCTTTAATCTTTAGATAGGATATTGCTATTTTTTTTGGTGTAATGACCCTATTGAAATAAGGGGCAAATTCCTTAAGAATCGATACAGTATAAGGGCCAGCGGCTACAATTACTTTTTTAGCCTTAAGGGCACTTGTTTTTTTGGTCTTTGTATTTAAAATTGAAATTTCAAATCCCCCAGCTTTTTTGACAAGACCAGTAACCTCATGACCATATTTAATTTGTCCACCTTTTTTCGCAATGCCCAGCCGGAGTTTTTTAAGCAGCTCAGTTGGGTTTAAAGTCCCAGAGTATTGTCTTTTCTCTCTTACCAATATGGTATTGTCGGGTATGGTCATCCCAAATTTGCGAAAGGCGGAACTTTGCGAGGCTCTATTAAAATCTTTTTTCTGCTTCTTGAACCGGAACGAATCAATAGTATCGTATTGATTTCTATGAAAAAGATAAGACACAGGAGAGGTGGCATAAATATCTTCTATGGCATGTTTTTCTTTAGGATTTTCAGCGTTTAAGAAGTCAATTAAATTGCCTAACTCTTTTACGGTGGTATTGTGCGCATATGAAAACACATCTTTTTTTGGCCCCAAACTTCTAGAAATACGAGCAGTTCCAAAACTCGACCCGTGAAGATAATCTTCTTCTTGTCGCTCAATCAAGGTTACTTTTGCCCCACGCTCGGCTAGTTTCCAAGTTGCTGAAGTGCCCATTAGTCCACCACCAATAACTACAATATTTTCCATGGATGTGATTTAGTTTCTTAAATGTATATTCTAATTACCTCGCCATTTACTCTTCCAAGTACACTTCTTCGGTAGCCCATCAAAACTTTATCCATAGGAATAGGAACATGACCCGGAAAGTAAGATTCATATTTATCATAAGCATCCATCACCACGCCGGAGGAAACCACATTCACTCTCATTTTTTTCTTCATCTCTAGAGCTGCCGCCTGAACAAAACTGTGAACACCTCCGTTTACCATGGCCGCACTTGTAGTGGTGTAAACAGGGTCATCAGCAAGTATGCCCGTTGTTAGCGTCACAGAACCTCTCTTTTTCAAACATTTGTGAGCATAGCGAACGATATTTACTTGCCCCATTAATTTACTTCGGAGACCAATGTGAAAATCTGCTTCAGACATATCTTTCATAGGTGCCCATTTTGCCTCGCCCGCAGCACAAATAATAGCGTCTATTCTACCTGATTTTTTAATTTTTTTGAAAAGCTCTTTTATTGAACGAGTGTCAGCAATATCAACAGGATAATTCTCTGAACTTCTACCTGCCACCATAACTTGATGTTCTTTTGAGAAATATTCTACCAAACGTTTTCCAATGGTGCCCGCACCACCAATTACTAATATTTTCATTCTTTATAGGTTTAAGTTAAATTGTTATATCTAAATATGTAGATGTTTGTATTTAATTTTTTTTAAAGAAGAAACTCGGCATATTGCCGCAGTAATTCTTCATTGCGTTTAAAGTAAGACCATTTTCCATGCCTGGTCATGATCAGTAATCCACACTTTTCCATGTTAGTTAAGTAAGTGGAAATAGTAGACTGAGAAAGACCCGCTTTTTCTTGAATATAGGTGACGCAGACGCCATCATTAAAATGCTTTAGTGTTTCATGAGGCGGGAAATTCTTTTCGGGTTCTTTTAGCCATTCCAAGATTTGAAGTCTTGGATTGTTCGATAAACATTTGCCTATTTCGGTGGCTAGTTTTAAGTCCATGCAACCAATATATCGATAATTCTCGATATATAGAAGTGAATCTGTGAATTTAATACAATGGAGTAGGGTATTTTTTAATTCAAATTAGACGTAAACCAGTCTATCAAAGGCTGATTGACATTATTAGGGTCAGGCAATCCGCCACCCAAATACAAACCAAAGGCATCTTCATGGTAAGCGTGATAGGTAAAATGAATGTTATTAGTCTTAAGAATATCGACCATATCAGCTACCCAAATCAAACCGCCCTTGTCGTTTTCAAAACAGGGTGTACCAGCACCAAATTCGCCCATATATAGTACTGCATTTCGTGCTTCGGCCCATTCGGCAATACTGCCCAAGTAATTTTCTAAAAAGGCTTTGTTGCGTTTGAGTAATGGGCCATCTACTTTGTAAAAATCTAAACGTATTTTTCCGCCATCTTCCCCGGTTATGTTTTCACCTTTCATCCAGCCGCTGATTTGGTAGGAATAGCCTTGTTTGATTTCAAATTGACCTTCCGAAAAACTCATATTGCTATCTCCTGTAGTACCATCAATAAAAAGACTTTGCAAATCGTTGTGTCCTTCAGACGTTGATAGACCATTATTTCCTGAACCATTTTGACTCCAAAAATTCCAACCATCCAAACTATTGAGATTGGCGTTGAAGATATCCCGAACAAAGGTGCCATCTGTATCAAATTCCTTGACAACAATATCATCAAAATAAACCCGGCCTTCTACTTCTGCCGCTACCAATGCAGGAATGCCTAGTGCAATTTCAGTATCTGTAATGGTATATTGTATACCTTCAAAGAAAGTCCAGTCTGTATTTCCTGTTGGCAAACTCGGATTATCAAAAGTGGCGGTATACCATTCAGAGTTATCAACTTCAATAAGATTTTCATCGGGATATTTTCCTCCATCACCCAATCGAGCAAATTCCAAAAGTTGATGGGAATAGAAAAAGGGTTCGTACCCGTGAAACTCATAGACTAAGTTCTCACCGGTTACCGACGGAAAGTTGAAATTTTCGTCTTTGGTAAAATTACCTTGCACATAAATCGCTTGCTCTATAAAAAGTAGGTGATTTTTGTTGACCTCACGAATTTCGTTGATTAATCGTTGTGCTAGGGCATCCCATTGACTCATTGATTGTGAAGGCACTGGTTCATTAACAGGTCCAAAACCGGCGATTTGAACCTCATCTTTGTAGCGTTCTGCAATGGCTTTCCAAAGTGCTGCCAAGCGATTTTGATTCTCGATGTCATCCCAAAGGGCATCTCCCTCACCTTGTGATTGATATCCCCCTTGTGGGGCATGCATATTTAAAACTAGATAAATATCGTGTTTTTTAGCCCATGCTATATTTTGGTCCAGCCAATCCCAACCCGATTGTTTGTAGGTATACGGATTGCTATCATCTTCAAAATAGCGGTAGTTCATGTAAAAACGAATGGCGTTCATACCCATTTCAGAAACACGTTGGTAATCAATTTCAGAATGATGTGGCTCAATGTTATCAAACCAAATAAAGTTATTAAAGGCTACTCCTTGCAAGTAAATGGGGTTTTGGTCGGCATCTACCAACTGCGTGCCATTTAACTGCAATAAATTATTTACGGTACTTTCTTCTGTAGGTTCACTGGGCTCCTCTGAAACTGGGTCTGGAGGTGTACCCGGAAGTGGAGCATCATCACTTCCACAGGAAATAAAAAACAAAAATAAAAAAGGAACTAATAGCGAAAATTTCATAGCAGGAACTTTTCTTAAATATACGGAATTAGCTAAGGCTTTAGACGCATTTAGGTAAAATGAGTCATTTGGAAAGAACCGACCAAACGGTTTGTTATCAAGATGTAAACTATTTGAACTATTAGGGCAAAAGCCTACTAAAACAAAGGTTTTATCGATGAACACCCTAATTTGAAAAGGTTTTTATTTGACGTTATATAAACTTTAAACCATCTAGTTTGTTAAAATGGGTCATTGCATTTCGCAAATAGAACTAAAAACGCCAAAAAAGGAGTAATTTTCCAAAAGAAATCAGACCATTGAGAATCATGAAACAGAGAAACCTACTACGAATTGCAATTGGACTCTTAATGATATCATCTTGTACTGAGATATCAAAAGAAGAAAGGTTATTTACATCTGAAATTCAGGAAATAAAAAAGGAATTCGCTCCAGATAAACGTGTGGCGCTTTTCGATGTTTTAGCGGCACAAGAAGGCGACGCCATTGTTTTGAAGGGAGAAAGTAACCTTCCGGATGCCGTGAACGCTTTAATGCAAAGATTAAACGCTGAAGACGTCACTTTTACCGATAGCATTCAATTACTTCCTTCATCAGCGCTTCAAGGAAAAACAAATGCGGTTATTAATATATCTGTGGCGAATTTGCGCAGTAATCCGAAACATTCCGCCGAGCTAGCGACTCAGGCGACTCTGGGCACACCTGTAAAAGTTTTAAAAAGGGAAGGTGATTGGTTTTACATCCAAACCCCTGATAAATATCTGTCTTGGGTAGATAACGGAGGAATTACTATAATGGACAAGAATCGTTTCACCGAGTGGAAAAAAGGAGATAAAATTATTTACACCAAAACGTATGGACATGCCTATGATGATGTTACTGAAAAAAACATCGTTTCTGACTTAGTGGCGGGTGACGTGCTTGAATTGGTAAAGCTAATGGACAAACATTTTGTAGTAGCCTTTCCTGATGGGCGAATAGCGCTGATTCGAACCAATGAAGCTGAAAGCTATTTCGGTTGGATTGAGGCCATGAAACCTAATGAAGATAATTTGGTAGCGACTTCTAAGAAACTTATGGGAGTCCCATATTTATGGGGAGGCACCTCAACAAAAGGGGTTGATTGTAGTGGATTTACCAAAACGATTTATTTTCTAAACGGAATGGTCATACCCAGAGACGCTTCGCAACAAGTCCATACCGGAAAGCAAATCGATGAAAATCGAAGTTTTGAGAACCTTAAAAAAGGAGATTTACTATTCTTCGGCAGAAAAGCAACAGATTCCACTAAAGAAAAAGTAGTTCATGTAGGGATGTGGATTGGCAATAATGAATTTATTCATGCGTCGAACATGGTTCGAATAAGCAGTATAGATAGAAATGCTGAGAATTTCGACGAATACAATCTGAGTCGCTATTTGCGCTCAAAACGTATTTTAAAAGAGGAGGACAAAGATTTGATTAATTTGAAGCAGACTCCAGTATTCAAATAGACAACAAGCTACTTTCAGCTCAACAATTCACAAGAATTTTAGGGAGTCCTTCCAAAAACAATTTCTAAATGTTTAGCATTTGGCGCTCGCTTTTTGGTCATTAAACTTACAACTACATAAGTAAGCATTGAAATTAAAAACGCAGGTAAAATCTCATGGATATCTTTCAAAACCTCATATTCAAAACGAAAGGCAACTCTCCAGACGATATTTACGACCATTCCCATAACCATAGAAGCCATAGCCCCAGCATCTGTGCCCCATTTTAGGTAAAGTCCTCCAAAAATTGCAGGAAAGAAGCTTGCAGCAAAGACTGCTCCTGCGAAAGCAGTTAATTCTACAATGCCGGCCATAGGGTAGAGAGTCATTACAAAAACTATTATGCAGTAAAGTGCCATAAACCACTTTGTTCGGGGTATAATTTTATTCTCAGGCATAGGTTTGGCTACGTGCCAAATATCTTTGACGAAAGCTGTTCCGATGATAATGATAACAGATGCCAATGAAGACATACCCGCAGCAAAAAGACCAGCAACACATATACCACTAACAAATTTATTGTCGAATTTATCAAGCATAAAACCAACTACTTCATCTGTATGGTTGATGAGGTAAGATGCCTCGTCAGGAGATGCCATTCCATGTACTAAGGCGCCGAGACCCATTACACAAACAAGTGATATCCCAAGAAAAACAGGTGTCCAAATCATAGCAAAACGCATGCTTTTAGCGTTGTTGATGGAGTAGAAACGAATTAGGTTTTTAGGTTCAGAAATCTGTTTCATGCCAATTGCCAAGCCTATCCCGAGAATGTAAAGAAAAGAAACTAACTCTCCGAAAGTGACCAAGCCTGATTTCATAGGCTCTCCTGCTTTTGTCAAATGTTCAGTATTTGCAATGGTTTCCATTAGATTATCCACTCCGCCAACATACATAAAGGGAATGGCCAACATTAAGATGGCAACACCAAACATGATAATTCCTTGAACAGCATCTGTCCAGAGAACACTATACATTCCACCCCAAATCGTGTAGGCGCAGGTTATCGCAATAATGGCGAAGGCTCCATATTCGTAGGGAATATCTAAAACAGAAGTTAGTACATGAGCGCAGCCTTTGGCAATGCCAATCATATACCAAAGCGTTGCGAAAAGGATAATTATCGCAGAAAGCACACGAATACTCTTTGCCAAGTTGCTCTTATAGCGTAAATGAAAGTAATCAGGAATCGTAAATGATTTTAATCGAGCGCTTTGAAATCGCATTCTTGGACCCAACAATTGCCATGAAATGATACAGAACAAAGTCCAAATGAGACCCATCCAAGCCCATGATAATCCATATTCAAAAGATTTTCCAGCTTGACCGATATAGGTATTTGTACTTGCTGAGGTTGAAAAGAATGCCAATGAAATAACCCAACCGGGAATTTCTCTTTTCGCAACGTAGTACCCTTCAACTCCCTTTGAAGCTTTCTTTTTGAAATACCAACCGATGTAAAGGCAGCCTCCAACATAAATTGCTGTAAGTATTAGAGTTACATAGTGTTCAAGGAAATACTCCATTAATGTTCTGGTTCGTGCTCGCTTTCATCAACATGAATGTCTCTTCTCAACACCAAAAGAGCATTGATAAACACTAAGACCAGTATTCCGATATATGGAAAAAGGGTTAGAACGTCCATGTTACTAAAGTAATTCTTTTAGAACAGTTTCTCTCTGAGGGGAAACCCTATTCAAAACATTTTCTTTAACTCATTCTTAGTCACTTTCCCTAAAACATTTCTAGGGAGCTCTTTCTGAATTATATATTTTCTAGGAATCTTATAACTAGGCAATTGTCTTTTTAGCCAATTCGAAATTTCATCAAAATCAGGCGTGCCATCTGAAACAATACAAGCCGATACAATTTCTCCCCATTCTTCATCGGGTAATCCTACCACGGCGCAATCTGCTATATCTTGGTGTTTGCGCATAACATCCTCAATCTCCAAGGCAGAAATTTTATAACCTCCTGATTTGATGATATCAACACTATCGCGCCCAAGTATTTTGTAAAAGCCTTTGTTTAAAACGGCAATATCCCCAGTAATAAACCAACCATCTTTTGTAAAGGCCTTTTTAGTGGCTTCTTTTTTTTGCCAGTATTCTTTAAAAACACTTGGTCCTTTGATTTGAAACTCCCCTGGCTCGTTTTCACCGACGGTTTTATTATCTGAATCTACCAATCTCATTTGAACACCAGGCAAAGGAAGCCCAACATGACCAGGCCTTCGTTCATCATGATAAGAATTGGATAGACCCATGCCGATTTCTGTCATTCCATAACGTTCTAATAGGGTTTGGCTTGAAATTTCACGCCATTTTTCTAAAACAGGAACAGGTAGTGCTGCAGAACCGGAAACCATCAATCGTAATTTTGATGCAGCATCAGAAAGTTCTTTTTGTTCTTCGGATGGAGCTTTGTCCCAATAGGAAATCAACTTGTAGTAAATCGTTGGCACTGCCATAAATAAAGAAAGACGACCTGATTTTATAATGCTCCAAACCTCATGCGCATCATACTTGGGAAGAAACTCGCAACATGCCCCCGACCAAAGGGCACAACTCATGACATTGATAATACCATGAACATGGTGCAGCGGGAGTATGTTTAAAATATAGTCATTCGCTTCCCATTCCCATGCATTTACCAAAGTAGTAATCTGTGCTTCAATGTTAGCATGAGTAGTTACAACACCTTTTGGCTTGCTTGTAGTTCCGCTGGTATAGAGAATCATGGCCCTACGTTCCGGTTGAATATTGGGCAATGAAGATGTGTTTTTTACAAGGAAATCTTCCAACGGAAGTATAGAAATATCCAATTCTTTTTCTAGAGGCTTTAGAAAATCGATATAGTCTTTATGAGTGATTACAATTTCCGCTTGTGTATCCTCCAAAACATATCGAATTGAAGGCAACGGATGAAGCACACAAAGTGGAACCGCAATACCGCCAGCCCTCCAGATACCCCACTGTAAAGCTGTATATTCATTGGTTGGAGGTACTAAAAAGGTAATTCTCGCTTCATTCAGGTCGGTTTTATCAGCTAATAAATTACCCGCTACATTCTGCGAAGCTTCTAATAATTGTTTATAAGAAAGTGAATTACCTCCAGAAACCAAAGCTGTTCTCTCTTTAAAAGTAGAAGCTCTTTGGATTAACTTTATCATGAATTAAAAATAAGGTTATAGCGGGAAAAAAGCCGCTATATTATTGAGCAAACTACGAATATTTTTGTTGGTTTGGCGTGAACTACTCCAATGAAAATGCAATAATCTGATTTCCTTTTTCCGTTCCCAACTTTTCGCCGCCGCAGGCTATTGCGAGATATTGTTTACCATTAACTTCGTATATCGCGGGTGTTGCAAAAGCAGCTGCGGGCAGTTTGTATTCCCAGAGTAAATCGCCCGTATGTTTGTTAAAAACCCTAAAATAACCATCTTTAGTTGCGCCGATAAAAAGGAGTCCGTTTTCAGTGACTACAGCACCACCATAGTTTTCAGTACCAGTACCTTTTCCAGCTTCACCCAATTGAGGTGTATCTCCAAAGGGAATGGACCAAATATATTCCCCTGAGTTCAAATTTATCGCGTGCATTGTGCCCCAAGGAGGTGAGATACCGGGAAGGCCATTACTATCCAAAAATTTATTGTATCCGGTATGTTTATAGCTTATATCTTCTGTTGTTTTATCAACTTTTTCGGATACACTATGCTGTACTTCCTCTTCATATAAAAACCTAAGTAAAGCATCCATTTCCTCTTTTTCGATTTGAGGGAAACCTGTCATCATTCCTTTCCCATTGGCGATGATATCAGCAACCTCTTTTTTGTCTTTTCGTAATTGTAAATCTAGCAATGAAGGAAATCCGCTAGCTTCCAATCCTTCTCGATTGGTTTGATGACAACTAGCACAATAGTTTTGATATGAGGCTCTCCCTTTTGGAGTGTTGTCAGCAATTTCATCTGCAATACCAAGTTGAAGATTCCAAGCCATTTCATTGGAATTTATATAAATGATTCCGTCCTCGGGGTCTGCAGCGGCCCCTCCCCATTCGGCCGCACCGTCATATCCTGGAAGTAAAAAACTTGGCGTTAATGCAGGTGGCGCATATTGACGTTTGTCAGAAGCCTTAAAAGTTTCCAGCAGTTCTTCTTTGTTTTCTGCGAAAGGACTAATATCCGCTTCGGTCATATCTTGCGACTGTCGCGCAAAGGGTTTTGGTTTAACAGGCAGCGGTTGCGTTGGCCAGGCTTTTTCTCCTTCGATGGAAGAGGCGGGCATAGGAACTTCCACAATATCAAATAAGGGTTCGCCGGTCAGTCTATTAAACAAATACACATGGCCTTGTTTGGTCACTTGGGCAACTGCAGGAATCTTTTTCCCATTGCGCTCAACCATTAAAAGATTTGGTGGAGCTGGCGGGTCACGGTCCCAAATATCGTGATGCGTAAATTGAAAGTGCCAAAGACGTTTTCCAGTGTTTGCATCCAGGGCTAAAAGACAATTGGCGTATAGGTTACTTCCTAATCGGTCACCCCCATAAAAATCAGGCGCAGCTGACCCAGTTGGCACATAAATGATTTCATTTGCTTCATCGACCGCCATTCCAGCCCAATTGTTTGCAGCTCCAACTACGGGACTTTGCCTTGGGTCGGAGCTCCATGTATCAGAACCTTCTTCCCCTTTTTCTGGCAGGGTATGAAAAACCCATTCAACTTTCCCTGTAATGATATTGAAAGCGATAATGTCTCCGGGAGGAGCGCCGGCACCTTCTGATAAACGTAATGGCATAACAATAATATCTTTGAAGACCGCACCCGGAGTATTTGAAATCACGAACTTGTTTTGAGCCGATTCTGGCATTCCTGAACGCATATCGACTTTTCCGTTATCTCCAAAGGAAGGAATAGGTTTCCCCGTTAGGGCATCCAAGGCGAAAAGATTAGAACCCCTTGTACATAGAATTCGTTTATGATTGCCTTTTTCCCAATACGAAACACCCCGAGAAGTCGAATGCCAGATCTTGACGGAATCACCAAACTGCCAAATTTCTTTTCCAGTTTCGGCATTTAGCGCAACAACTCGTAATGCCGCGGTAACTCCGTATAAAATAGAATCAACGACAATAGGGTTCATTTGCATTTGTCCAGAATCGGAAGCCTCATATGACCATGCAACTTTCAAGTTTTGAACATTTTCAGGAGTAATTTGAGAAAGGGTGGAGTAGTGGCTGCGACCTGAACCACCTAGATAGGAAGACCACCTTTTGTATTCTTTTTTGGAAGTATTTTTTTCTTCTTCTGTATGGCATCCCACTATCATTAATACCAATACAACAAACAGGCATTTTTGTGATGACATCGAACTTTAAATTTTGATTCCTCTTTAAAAGTAAGCAAAAAGACAATGTTCCCAAATCAGAATAGCACTAACATCTTTTTTGAAAAAATAATCGACGCATAATACCATATGAAGTTCTGAAACCCCCTTTGTCCTAAGATTCCAGTTTACTGCTTAAGGTAAAACGTGATTTTAGTACAACCAGTATTAGATTCCTTAGTTGTTAAGATAAGTGTGTTGCCGACGATTTCCATTGTTGCGGTACTACACTCTCGAGCTACAGGCCCCTCATCTACGCATAGTTCCAAGCTGCTGCCACTTAAGCTGAAAGTGCCTGCTGTTGATAACGAGATAGGAATTGCCAATAGTACGCTACTTCTACTTCTACTAAAATTACCAGAGTCAAATGTATATCTTTCAAAACGGCAAAGAAATTCTGGGTTGTCTGTGCATGGCTCATTCGAAATAAAGTCGCTGTTCTTAGCGGAATTGTCGCTTGAATCGTCACAGTTTCTTAATTCCGTGGCCTGCATAATCCAAGTCCCCTCAAAGGAAGCATCAGGTTCATCCTTACTACAGGAAATTAATAAACAGGAAGAAAAGAAGAAAATCGCATAAAAGCTCTTATAATCCATAACCAGTGTTTAAGGGATTTCTTCAGCTGGTACTGCAATAGGGCCATACGAGCACCGAAGTTGAAACCAAAGAAATCGATTGCATTTTTGGTCTTGATGGTACTTTAATGAATGAAGGTAGGAAGAACCAAGTCTGGAATATGTTAAAAGATGACTAAAACTCGAAATTAAAGCTGAAATTTTCGATGTTGATGTAACGCAGTTATGGGGTATGGGCCTTTATAGCGTTTTACATATGTTTAAAACTATTAGCAGACGGCCTTTAAAAAAGAGAATTGTTTTATGAACTCTAAAAACGAAAGTTCAGAAGCGTCTTTTTTGATTTTTTCTTTGATGTAGAAACGACCTTCTTCGCGATTCCAACCTAAGACTACGGACTTATATTCAATATCCTTAGAGATTTCGTAAATGGTTTTAATTTGTTGAACTTGTAAGGCTAGTTCTTCAATACTGTTATATTTTTTTCCTTCCCCGAAGAGTTTTTCTACAATTTCTCTATCCTTAGAAATTATATTTTCCGGAGTTTTTTCTATGATGCATTGCAAGGTGTTTTCATCTGAAATTTTTCGAAGCATGTCCTGAAGTTCTTCTTGATAAAGGTAGTTGGCCCCACCATGCCCCTCTTTTAATTCGTATCCATACGATAGTATGTGGTCATCAGGAGTCATATTAATTCCGAAGGGGATGTACGACAAAGAAATTCGGGTATCGGTGCCTTTTTGAGGAACTTCGGCGTCTAAAAAGAAAACCGAAGAGGTGATTTGGTATTCTGTACTGTCCGATTTGGGAAGGAAAGTGCGAAGGCCAAAATTTTCGGGTAAGATTGTATGAAGCCCCTTATTTGAGGATACCTTCTTGCTCCAACTACAAGCATCCCATTTCGTTTGCAAGGTTGTATACACTCCGCTAGAATTTTTAAAAGCGCCAACAGTAGTTTCAGTGTAACATCCACATCCTTCCTCTGTAAAAGCAACTTTTAAATAGCCATTTTTCGCGTCATCTATAATTTCATATTGGCCACCATGTTCTTCCGAGATGTCAATACGTCCACCAGCTTCTTTCCATAACATATCTTCTAGGGGGCCTTTCTGACATATTAAAGTGTTAACAAACATGAAACAAATAAGGGCCAGGGAAAACTTCATTTATAATTCAAATTGGTGGTTAAACTGAGCGATTTTGAAACCTTTTTCTAAAACCTTTTTAGACTGGTTGCTTTCTAAATCTAATAAGCGATTTGTATGATTAAAATGAATAAAGTGGATTTTTTGCTTATCCGATTGAGAGAGTTTTTTAAAAATGGCTATACTCTCAATAACAAACGGATGCGGAATTTGAGAAATATCCCTTGTATTCAACTCATTCCCATCATAAAAACTAGCATCCAAAAAAGCATAATCTACAGTTTTTATCACATCGATAATATTGGTTTCCCATTTCTCCCACTTATCGATATCAGGAATGAATAGTGCGGTTTTATTCGGACCAATAATTTTGAAACCTACGGTTTCTGAGAATTCATCGCGATGGGGCACTTGCAATGGAACAACTTTTAGATTGGAGGTCATTGAAAGCATAGCCCCATTTTCAATTGGGTGCAAATCAATATTCTTTTGAGAAACCAATTGGCTCCAAGGTCCATTTTGTTCCAAAAAGATTTTCATTTTGGGCATTACATAGGTTGGAATGGCTTTGGCGTTGGTTGCTTCTTTACCCAAATACATGAGTCCAGAATAATGTCCGATATGGGCATGGGTTAAGAAAATACCATTGGGTAATTCAGCAGCTTCCCATGAGGCACTCCTCTTTAGAAATTTTAATTGTTCAGAAATATCTGGTGTTGCATCAAATAAAAAGGTTTGTTGGTTTTCATGGTCAACGACTCCCAAAGAAACCACCTTTCGTGCAGCATCTGGGTTTTCGAATAAAACCGAACAACATTCTTTTTTACATGCAATATGAGGCGAACCGGCATCTTGAATAGTGCCTAAAATTACTAACGAAAGTCCAGTTTGGGTTGATGCCGTAATTTTTTTCGAAGATTTCTTCTTATCGGAATCAACACATGAAAAAAACAAAAAGAGTAAACTTGTAATAACTAGGCTTCGGTTTTTCAAGGCTTGAGTTTAAGTATTGAAAGTTAACTAAAAATTCAATTTAAACATCTCAATTACAAAGTAGCCCCATAGTTGTAACTTTATTGCTTAAATTGATGAAGTATAACCAATCAATTTTTCCCATGTCACAACTAGCAGCAAAAGTTTCTAAACGTCTTTTTTCTTTAGATGTATTTCGCGGGCTTACCATGTTTTTGTTAATTGCTGAAGCTGCAGGGTTCCATCATAATTTTTCGGAACTAGCAGAAGGAATGATCTTTTCAGGAATAGCCCATCAACTACATCACCATCCTTGGAACGGTCTTCGATTCTGGGATTTAATTCAACCTTTCTTCATGTTTATTGTTGGAGTCGCTATGCCATTTTCTTTACGAAAACGTTTGGCTACTGGAAATAGGAGTGCTGCTACGAAGCATATTCTCAGACGCTGTTTTTTGCTTTTTGCATTCGGAGTTCTATTGCATTGCGTATATAGCCATGCCGTAGTTTGGGAGCTGTGGAATGTATTAGTACAATTAGCTTTCACCATTTTGATTGCTTACGCAATCATGAATCTACCGCATAAATTTCAGATTGCTATATCTATAGGTTTATTGGCGCTAACCGAATTGTTATATAGAATGTACAATCCTGACGCGCCCTATGCACAGGGCCATGAAAGTTTTGGTTCTTATGTTGATATGTTGGTCATGGGGCTTGAAAATGATGGTTATTGGGTATTTATCAACTTTATTCCGACTGCAGCACACACCATTTGGGGAGTAATTTGCGGACAAATACTACTATCAAATACACCTGCAAAAGATAAAATAAAACCTTTCTTAATCTGGGGAACCGTTATCTTAATTTTAGGCTTTGCCCTTGATTTGCTCAACATAACCCCAATAATAAAGCGTATTGCCACATCTTCTTTCACGTTATCCTCAGGGGGCTTTGCAATATTAACTCTGACATTATTTTATTGGTTAATAGATGTAAAGAACAACAAAAATAAATGGCTAAAAATTTTCTCCGTCGTAGGAACAAATTCGATTTTTATCTATCTTTTTTCAGAAACGGTTGGTGTGCAATGGTTTCGTGATTTTGGAAAAATTTGGACTGCTGGACTTTTTTCCCCGTTAGGACTTTCTGAGAACTTAATAATGGTAATCAATTCACTTTTTGTATTGTTCATCTTCTGGTATATCACCTATTTCTTAGATAAACATAAAGTCTATTTCAAAGTATAATTTTTACATTAAAACCACAACATGAAAAATAGAGTTTTAACGCTTTTTTTGTTGCTTTTTACTTGGGTGACGACAGCGCAAACAGATACCATACCTAAAACAGCATTTACGAAAATGTATCTGCCTGTTTGGATAGAGGCAACTGAACATTGTATGGATGTCGCCAAGGCGATGCCCGAAGAAAAATATAGTTATAAACCAACTGAGGTAAGCAAAACCTTTGCAGAACAGATGGTGCACATTGCCGCTGCAAATAAGCTATTGACCCAACGCTATGTTCTTGGGATGGAGGTAAAACCTAATACTCCAGACGCCTCAAAAATGACAAAAGCGGCAGTTTTAGCTTTGATGAAAGAGAGCTTTGAATATACGGCACAAGTGGTGCGAACAATTGAGCAAGAAAAGCTCGACGAAACCTGTAAAATGTACCATAGCGGAAACACAGTTAGTCGTGCTTTTGCAATGTTTTATGTACAAGACCATTTGGCAAACCATCGTGCAAAATCGAATTTGTATTTGCGCATTAATGGCATTGAGCCACCAGAGTATACTTGGTGAATTTACTTTAAAATTCCCTCGTACTTCGAAGTATTTCCTAGTAGCTCAGTAGCAGCTAAGATGGCATCATCGTTTTTCAAATAATATTCGAAAAGCCCTTCGCGATAGAAATAGCGCTTTACGATTTCATCTTCCAACTTGCTTTGAATTTCTTTTTGATGGGTCGTCAAAGCTGCAGTTTTGCTCTTTTCGATATCCAATAGAAGCGTTTTAAAGTCTTCTTCCACCGTCGAATTAAAAATGACATCTTCTTTATTTATCATCGCTTCTTTAATGGCTTTTTCAGTTTTGGTTTCAAAAGAGAAATTACTTTGAGAAACGAAGTTCTTAAAGTTTTGAAAGTCGGCATCTGAGAATTTGAAATCGCTTACGCTAGCGATTTTATTTTTATAGTAGTAGTCGGTTGCAAAGTCAAAAATCACATTATTATTTAAAAGAGCAGTTGTTAACGGATTAGCCTTTACCGCTTCAATTTCAATCTCAGGCAATACACCACCGCCATCTTCAACTTTTCTTCCATTTCTAGTTGTGAATTCGTTGAAGGTCGTATTGCGAACTGCATTGTTGTTTTCGTCTCTGTTCCAATAATCCAAAGATTGAATACATCTTCCAGAGGGAGTAAAATATCTTGAAATAGTAACTTTCAATTGGGTTCCATAGGTCAAACGAAGTGGCCGTTGCACTAAACCTTTTCCAAAACTTCTGGCGCCCATAACTACGGCACGATCTAAGTCTTGAAGGCTCCCCGATACAATTTCACTAGCTGAAGCGCTGCTTCCATTTACAAGAACTACCAAAGGAATCTCTGTATCAACCGGTTTATTTTTGGTTTTGTATTCGCGATTGAATTTTTTGACTTTTGACTTTGTAGTTACAATCAATTCGCCTTTGTCAATAAAAAGATTGGTAACATTGATGGCTTCAGAAAGTAATCCACCAGGATTGCCTCTTAAATCTAAAATTATTTTTTCAGCACCTTTTCCTTTCAAATCAACAAGAGCGGCTTTTGTTTGACTTGAGGCTTTTGCATTAAACTTGGCCAAGACAATATAACCAGTTTTATCATCTACCATTTTATAAAAGGGTACTGCATCAACTTCAACTCCAGCCCTTGTAATGGTTGCTGTTTTGGTATCTCCCTGCCTTTTATAAGTAACTTTTACAGAAGTGTTATTAGCTCCTTTTAAAAGTTCGCTTCCGTTGTCATCGAAATCGGCAATGTTGATATTTCCGATTTTAATAATTTGGTCTCCTGCTTTGAGTCCTGCTTTATCTGCCGGATAATCTTTATACGGCTCAATAATCACCAATTTGTCTTTGTATGAACGAACCGTTGCTCCAATTCCAGAGTATTCTCCAGCATTGTTGATTTTATAAGCTTCAACATCTTGTTCGTTTAAGAATTTGGTATACGGGTCCAACTCATCAAGCATGTTCTTGATGGCAGTATCCATCAATTCTGCAGGATTGGTTTCATCCACATAATTCATATTCAATTCTTTGAAAAGTGTGGTGAAAATTTCGATTTGCTTGGCAATTTCGAAGAAGTCACTTTTAAAACTACTTCCTGTGACCAATATAACAACCGCAAAAACGGGAATTAAAACCTTTTTTTTGAGCAATTTATTCATCGTTGATTTTCTTTTTGAATTTATGAAGTGCCGCCGTCAAGTTTTTCTCCACAAGAGGGTAATCAGGCATCTCCTTACCAAGGTATAAAAATAGAAACGCAAAAGACCCCTTACTATTGTTAAAAACTAACGCTTTGTTAAGGCGATAACTTTCTCGCATCAAACGCTTGATTCGGTTGCGTTTCACCGCACTTTTGAAGTTTTTCTTGGGGACCGTTACTCCGGTCTGAATGGGAACATCAAAAGGAAGCTCCGTTTTTAAATAAAGGAGTTTTATAGGATAGTTTGATACACTTTTCCCATCAACAAAAAGCTGGTCAATTAACTTTTTGCTTTTAAGTTTTTCTTTCTTTGGGAAGGATAATCCCATGCTTTAATTTTTCGGCATTGGAGTCGGCTGCCAAGTGTTATTATCTTGATCGACATCAGCCATCAGTTGCGACGGATCAATTATAACCGCTTTGATATCTTCTATAGGTCGATTAACACTAAAGCCATAAGATGGATTTGCCCAAGTCCAATCTTCAAGAACAGTTCTCTTCAATTGAGGATACGGATTCTCCTTTTCGCCACGCATCATTCGTAATGGCGCGTAAAATGTTTCCTGAGAGCCATCATTATAAACCACCAAAACATCTATAGGCATTGGCATTAGCCCAATACGTTCTAGACTAATGTTTGTTTTTTCTCCGTCGGCAACGACTTCTTTAACGCCGTAGTCGATTGTGTTAGTGGTTTGTGTCCAATCCATTAAGTACCAATCCAACTCGATTCCAGAAACCTTTTCAGCACTTCTCTTAATATCGTTAGGCACCGGATGTTTGAACTTAAAGTCTGCATAATATTTTTGAAGGGCTTCCATGAGTTTATCCTGACCGATTACATAGCCTAGCTGAGATAAGAAAATAGCCCCTTTGCTATAAGCAGAAATGCCATAGGGTGTATTTGCGTCGTAACGATCGGCATGAGTGGTTTGGGGCTGTTCTTTGCCAGAACCAACCAAATAGTAATACCCTTTATACGAACCTTCAAACGGATTTTCTTTATTCTGCTCTCTAATTTCATTGCTGCATAAGGCAGAAACAAATGAGGTAAATCCCTCATCCATCCATTCGTGTTTAGCTTCGTTAGTTGCTAAAATATGTTGAAACCAAGAATGCGCTAATTCATGAATCATTGTGCCAATAACGCTTCCGGGTTTATCTCCACCAGTGATCAAAGTTGCCATGGCGTATTCCATTCCACCATCTCCTCCTTGAATAACTGAGTATTGTTTATATGGATACTCTCCAATATTCTTACTGAAAAAGCGCATTGCTTTTTCGGTTAAAGGTTGCACTTTAGTCCAAGTAGCTTTAAACTTCTCATCGTTTTTGTATAAGAAATGAAGTGTTGGCCCATCCTCCATTTGTAAAGTATCATGCAAGTATTCAGGATCGGCGGCCCACATAAAATCATGTACCATTGGCGCTTTAAAGTGCCATGTCAAGGTCTTGCCTCTTTGTTTTTTAACTTTTGTTCCAGCTGTTTCATAACCATGCCCTATTTCTTCTGGATTTTGAAGATATCCCGTACCCCCAACAATATAATTTTTATCGATGGTCAGTTTCACATCAAAATCACCCCAAACACCATGAAATTCACGAGCGATATAAGGGTCGGCATGCCAGCCTTCAAAATCATATTCGGCCAATTTGGGATACCATTGACTCATAGAGAGCGCAACGCCATCCTTATTATTTCTTCCTGAACGTCTAATTTGAACAGGTACTTGACCTTTGAATTCCATATCAAAAGTGGTTTTTCCGCCAGCGGGAATTGGTTTCGCCAAGGTCACCACTAGAACTGTACCTTCTTCGTTGAATTTGACATCAACACCATCTTGTTTTAAAGAAGTAGGATGCAAATACCCTATCTCACTCTCTGAAAGTGTAGCAATTCTACTCGTCTTTTCAGAAGTGGTCATTCTGCCATCGGGGTCGGCGATGTTTTGCAGTCGCATGTCCATTTCGCTTCCTGGCTGAAAGGCGTTGAAATACAAATGATAGTAAACCCGAGTAAGTTCCTCAGGAGAGTTGTTGGTGTAGACTAATTTTTGAGTTCCGGTGTACTGATAGTTTTCTACGTTCATATCAACTTCCATGGTATAATCGACATGTTGCTGCCAATAGTTAGAAGTGTTTTGTGCGTTTAGTAATCCTAAAAATCCGGAGAAAACAAATATTAAAATTGAAGATTTGTAATTTTTATACTGCATGGTATATTATAATTGAGTTTTTCCTGTGCTTACTTCACTAGCCATAATCATTGCGTTATACGCATTGACAATTCGACCAGAAGTAGATATGTCTTGTAAAGTGGAAACCTTTTCAGCTTGACCCCCAAGAATCACTTTTGCTTTAATCGGGAGTCCAGATTTCATGATGATTTTTTTCACTTGAGCCGCGCTCAACTTTGGATATTGCGAACGGATTAAAGCGGCAACTCCTGCAACTCCTGGCGCAGCCATTGAAGTACCTCCTTGATAGTCGTATTTATTATTTGGCATTGTTGAATAAACTTCATCTCCAGGTGCAAAAACGTCTACATTTATATCACCATAGTTTGAAAAAGTAGCTAACATCTCTGAACCATATTTAGGCGCTAAGGCACCTACGGTAATTACGTTATCTGCAATTTCTGGGCCATTATTCACTGCATCATTCGGAAAGTTCGGCTCGTTAGGGTCATCTAGGTTTGCACCATCATTGCCTGCTGCATGAACAAAAAGAACATCTTTAGCTGCCGCGTATTTTAGGGCTTCATAAACCCAATCGGCATTTGGAGAAAATGCTTTTCCGAAACTAGCGTTGATGATTTTAGCTCCATTATCTACAGCATAACGAATGCCTAATGCAATATCTTTGTCATATTCATCTCCGTTTGGTACTGCACGAATACTCATTATAGCTACGTTATTTGCAACCCCATTTGCTCCTTTACCATTATTACGTTCTGCTCCAATGATACCAGCTACGTGTGTGCCGTGACTTTCATCTTCTGAACGGCTTTGTGGATTACCGTTACCATAATTTTTATCATTGATGTCGTATGGATTGTCACCTACCGTTTTTCTTCCATCAAAATCGACATTATAGTTGTAATTGGCCTGATCAGAGAAATATTTGATGCCCTCACCTAACTCATCAATAACTTCTGGAATAGTGTCTTTGAATGTGAACATTTGATTTAAAACTGCTATATGCTGTTGCATTGCAGGGTCTTGCGTTTTGATACCCGCCACATCTTTCTTGGTATAGTCTTTTTTGCCCAATTGTTGTTGAACCGCAGCATCTGCCTGCTTAACAGCTTGAAGAATTTGCTCATATTGTTGTTTGTTTTGTACGGCTTTAGCATATTCAGCATCTACTTTCGCTTTTGCTTTTGCTTGCATTGCCGCATCTCCAAGTTTTAGCTTAACTATACGGGCTGCCTCTAACTGCTCATTGTAAGACTCACCCAAAAAGTTATAGCCGTGAACGTCATCTATGTAGCCGTTATTATCATTGTCTTTCCCATCACCGGCTCTTTCACCCTTGTTGGTCCAAAGAACATCATCTAGATCTTCATGTTTAAGATCCATTCCTGAATCTAATACAGCTACAATAACTTTTTGCCCTTTTTTGTTTCCGATAATAGTTCTATACGCCTTGTCAATACTCATACCAGGAATAGTATCTGAAGCTAAGTCTAAATGACCCCAATTCTTTTTTTGAGTTTCTGTAAGGTCAGCTATTTTTAAAGGGCTACTGTCAATATTTTCTACTGGAGTCGAAACTAATGTCGTTGCTCCACAACCCAATATAAGGACTGCTGAAAATGCAAAAATAATTGGTTTAAAATAACGTGTCATACGGTCAATGTTAATTATAATTAGTGAATTTCGATGTGTTTGTAAATCTGGTAAACATTAGGAAAAAACTTCATTAAAATTGTAAACTTCATTTAATCGAACTCCTTTTTCCGTGGTCTGCAAGGTACAAATTTCGTTAAAGGCATCATGTTCAAAAAATAAAAGGTATTCTTTGGAAACAGCAGTTTCAAGAAATTTGGCTTTTTCATCCATTGTCAATAGTGGTCGGGTATCATAGCCCATTACATATGGAATAGGAATATGTCCAGCGGTTGGAATCAAATCTGCGGCGAACACCAAGGTTTTTCCTTTGTATGAAATATGAGGTAGCATCATTTTTTCGGTATGACCATCAACAAAGAGGATGTCAAACCCTAATTCTGAATTTTTAAGAAATGGGCCTTGATCGCGGGAAACAAATTTCAATTGTCCACTTTCTTGCATTGGCAAAAGGTTCTCTTTTAAGAAGGAAGCTTTTTCACGCACATTGGGTTCAGTGGCCCATTTCCAATGGTTTTCGTTCGTCCAAAAAGTGGCGTTTTTAAAAGCGGGTTGGTAGCCGGTTCGATTCTTGTTCCATACAATGCTTCCCCCACAATGGTCAAAATGTAAATGGGTCATAAAGACATCGGTGATATCATCACGATGAAAACCATTTTTGGCTAGAGATTTATCTAAGGTATGGTCGCCCCATTGATAGTAGTAACTAAAAAATTTCTCTGACTGTTTGTTACCTAAACCGTTATCAATCAAAATAAGTCGCTCATGATCTTCAATCAAAAGGCACCGTGCGGCCATGTCAATCATATTATTTGCATCGGCAGGATTCGTTCTTTGCCAAAGCGTTCTTGGTACTACCCCAAACATGGCGCCGCCATCAAGTTTGAAATTTCCGGTTTCTATGGGGTAGAGGGTCATAAAATGCTCAAAATAGACTGCAAATTAAGAATAAGCAACGAGAGATAGAACCTATTTGGTAGTCTAATGTACTATTTAATATTGTTTTATTAGCTGATAAAACTGCTGTAACTTCTCTCTATTTCATTTCATCTAAGAGGATGGCTAATTCCTTACCATAATCTATAAACCCAATGGTTTCATCAGTTCTTGCTAATTTGATTTTATCAAAAATGACCAGTGCCTCACCATTACTTTCTAGATGGTAAATCTGATGATTTTCAAAAAAGTGAATAATTTCATCTGTAAAAAATGACCGAATTTCAGACTCTTTACTTCCCATAAGCAGAAATTTTTTGGAAAAATCTGGATACATCTCAAAATCAATATCCTTATACCCGGTATATGCCATAACTCGGTCAAATAGTCTTTCTAATACACCTTCTTTTTCCATTGTAAAAACGGGTATTTTTCTATTCAATTTTAAGACCATTAGGGTTGTATTAAAGGTCTCTGCCGTAAAAGCGGCACCTTCACTGAAGGTTACATCTGCAATTTCCCAAGACACATCCAAATCTTTGAATGTTCCTTTGAGACAATTTGATTTACGTTCGATAGGTCTTATTTCAAAAAAGTGAAAATTCTTCAGGTACTTCGTATCCCAATCTACTTGATTCGCGTATTCGTAATCTTTTTCATTTGCTAAATCTTGTAATCGCTTTTGCCTGGGCGCTAATTTAGCAACAGAACTGTTTAAAGAAATTTTTAAAGCCCTATTATGGCTAGAGGACGAAACATGCGAGTCCAAGCCATTTATAATGACTTTACCTCCTGTATCTTTCTGTATTTTCAGATAATCTACGATGTAATCCATATAGGTCATACCAACCAATCTGGTTTCCGACAAATCGATATTCACATCTGCACCGGAAGGAATTTGGGTTACTAATTTGTCGATTTTTAAGATGCCTAAAAAATTTGCAATTCCCTTAATATTTAAATCATAGCTACCATCTGGTTTCTTGACTAATTCTGAACCCGATTTATAGACCATTTTAAAAAATTGAGGAATGGACACCCTTGCCAAAAGCATGTGACTCACCATGGCCAATAATAATCCGCCAAGTAATCCAATTAATAGGTTGGTGTAAAGAGTTAAAACCATGGTACCCACAAAGAATATGAGCTGCTCTGTTCCTTGGCTATATACTTGTTTAAAGACCGCAGGTGAAGCTAATTTAAACCCTGTATACACCAGTAAAATTGCAAAAGCACATAGCGGTACTTGACGCATTATTGGGCTCAACAACACAATAAAAATTAACAACAACAATCCTTGATACATATTAGACCACTTAGTCTTTGCTCCATTATGAATATTGACTGTACTTCGAATAATTACAGCAATGATGGGTAATCCACCTATCAAACCCGCCGCAATAGTACTCAAACCAATACCTGTCAAATCTTTATTCAAATCGGTCTTTCGTTTGTATGGATCAATTTTATCAACTGCTTTCGCTATGGCCAATGATTCAATACTGGTTATAATTAAGATGGAAAATACGGTTGTCCAGAATTCAATGGTCTTAATTTTACCAAAATTGGGGTGCATTATTGAATCCATAATATTATCAGGAATGTCCAGTAGAAGAGTGGGTCCTACCTCATATGCCTTTCCAAAGAATGAAAGGGTATGTTGGTCAAAGAAATTGAAAAAGTAAACAAACGGAATGGAAAGCGCAATGACCCACATTGGCGCAGGCAGAAAATGGAAAAACCGATAACTGATTTTAGAATGAAACAGTAATAAAAGCAAACCTACCAAAGCGATAATCACCACAAAAGGATTCGCTTGAGGCAATAGAACAAACGCATCAATAAGGTTTTGTATGATGCTCGGACTATCAGAATGTGTACCCATCGCCACATGTATTTGCTTGGCGAAAATGATGATTCCGATGGCCGCCAAAATACCGTGAATCACCGAAGAATGGAAGATATCTGCTAGTCGGCCCAATTTCAATAGCCCTAGTAAAACTTGAATAGCTCCTGAAACAACCACTGCCGCCAATACATAATTAAAGGCTTGCCCTGAACCATCATCCATTAAGGTAATACCCAAAAGGATGACTGCAATTACACCCTTGGCAGGACCATTAACCGATATATGTCCACCTCTGTAAAGTGTGGTTACAACCCCACCAACAATTGCAGAAATGATACCTGACATGGCAGGTGCGCCTGCTGCTAAAGCAATTCCTAACGAAAGCGGTAAAGCAATAAGTGAGACACTCACCGCTGCTATTAAATCGCTTTGCCAATTTTCAACTAAGCCCTTGAACCCTTTTTTAGGTGTAATTTCCATTTATTTAACTATTTGGGCATCTAAAATATAAGATTTTGAATATGTTTCTCCCCGACAGTATTCCTTTCAAAAAACAAGTAATTCGTTTGGTTTCAAATACATTTACCTAAAATGAACGTGAAAAATGCAAAGCCAAACAAATGATTTTAAAGGCTGTGTGATACTAGCCATAAACAGAGCGGGAAGATAGTATAATATTAATTAAAAAAACTTAGTGTTTCTGATGATAAATTTTAGTTTAAAAATGATTATTTTTCAACTAAAGAGCTATATATGGTCGAGCTAGCAGGAATTATCATTTTAGGAATCGTAGCGCAATGGTTTGCATGGCGTTTGAAATTGCCTGCGATTCTACCATTGATTCTAATAGGGCTATTAGTTGGCCCTATTGCATCTATGTATACGGAGGATGGGCACAAGTTGATTGAGCCTATTTGGAATGGTGAAAAAGGACTTTTCCCCGGAGATGCATTATATTACTTTGTTTCCTTAGCTATTAGTATTATCCTTTTTGAAGGCGGACTTACCCTTAAGCGTTCCGAAATTCGGAATGTAGGACCCGTGATTACTAAATTAATCACCTTGGGATCAGTCGTCACTTTTTTTGGAGCTGGAATTGCCGCCCATTATATTTTCGGATTGAGTTGGCAAATTTCTTTTTTGTTTTCCGCTTTGATAATTGTTACCGGCCCTACGGTAATCACCCCTATTTTGAGGAATATCCCCCTTAAAAAGGATATTTCAGCTGTACTAAAATGGGAAGGTATTTTAATTGACCCCATCGGAGCTTTGGTAGCAGTTTTGGTTTTTGAGTTCATAAGTGTTGGAGAAGGAAAGGCTTATACGATCACAGCTTTAATTGAATTTGGAAAGATTCTACTTTTCGGATTCACTTTCGGATTCACTTTCGCCCATGCCCTTACATTTTTGATTAAAAAGAATTTTATACCGCATTATCTGCTGAATGTTGCCTCACTTTCTGCTGTTCTTTTGGTGTTTGTAATGTCAGATGCTTTTGCTCATGAATCTGGTCTTTTGGCTGTCGTAGTTATGGGAATGGTCATGGGGAACAAAGAACTTCCAAATATTAAGGAGCTTTTATATTTCAAGGAATCCTTGAGTATTTTACTCATTTCCATCTTATTCATTTTACTCGCTGCGAACATCAATATGAGTGATCTTGAATTGATTTTCAACTGGAAGACCGCAGCATTGTTTGGTGTTATTGTTTTTGTAATTCGTCCTTTAGGGGTATTTCTTAGCGCCATGAACTCGAATTTAAAGTTTAATGAGAAGCTTTTTATAGGATGGGTAGGCCCAAGAGGAATTGTGGCTGCAGGTATCGCATCATTATTCGGCTCAAAGCTTTTGAAACAAGGCGAAGTAGGTGCTGAATACATTACACCATTGGTTTTTATGATCGTTCTCGGAACGGTGTTATTGAATGCCACCACGGCTAGGCTTTTCGCGAAGATGGTAGGTGTATTTTTAACCAAATCTGAGGGGATACTGATTATTGGCGCATCAAAGTTTTCTCGTTTAATGGGAGATTATTTGCAAAAAAACAATCGTCATGTGGTGCTCGTCGATAGTAATCAAAACAACATAAACAAGGCGAAAAAATTGGGGCTGGAAGCCTTTTCTGCAAATATCTATTCCGATTCATTAGAAGATAATATCGAACTTAGTGATATTGGGTATTTAATGTCCCTTACAGGAAATGCAGAGATTAACAGTTATGCTATCAAAAAGTTTGAAAAGCAGTTTGGAGAACATGGTTCATTTCGCTTGGTAAGTTCAGATGAAATGAACGACCCTGAGAATAATCCGAAGGAGGGCCTATTTTCTCACACTGATGATTTCATGAAATTGATGGAAGCAACCAGAAGGTATCCTGCCATTCAAGAAATTGACCTGACCGATACAAAGCACTACCAAAGCCTTATTGAAATCACGAATGCAGATGAAGAGATTATTCCTCTTTTCTTAAAAAACGAGCAGGGTGACTTAAAGATTATTAGTTCTTTTAGTAAGGACTTTAACGATATTCAAGAAGGCTCCAAATTGGTCTACCTAGGCAAAGCTTTTGACGTTGAGGCCTTAAACATTCAGACCTTAGAAACTGAAAATTGAAAGCAAAACTTTTTTGAAACAGTTGCTAGACTTAGCACTAGACGGTATCATCGCAGTAAACAAGTAGAAAACCTCTAAGGGGAAACCAGTAGGAGAAAATACAATCTTCTGGGTATTTCCCAGCATCTATTCACAACATACTTTTACTTCAAGAATTCTTAGGAGTTTGAAAATCTTAAAAACCTTGATTATGAATAAAGTAAATTATGTTTTGTTGGTATTTTTTGTAACTATTTTTATTGCTTCTTGCAAAAAAGATGATGTTAGTGAAAATTGTTACGTCTGTAGTAACGAAGTAGAATCGATCGACGTTTGTGAAGAAAACGGAGATTTTGTTATCGATGGTGAAGTTGTTGAAAATGAAAATGGAGCTTCTCTAGAAGATTTGGTCCGTGCCGTTGAGGCCAATCCCGAAAACGATCCAAGATTAGAAGGTATTACATGTACAAGAAAGTAACTTCCTATCAGCCGTTGAAGGGTAGCGTTTTCCAAACGGTAATTCGAATATCGCCTTGAACAACAGGATAATCTTTACCTGCTACTAATTGATAAAAGTGAAGCGCCGATTCTCGCTTGATTTTATCTTCAAGTAATGCGTCATCGATTTCGCCACTCTCTTGGCGCCATGTAAAAATGGAATTTTGTTCAATTTGAATGATACGGTGTTTCGCCGTAAATTGGGCAATGTAGGTGGTCATTGGGCTGTGAGACTTTTGGAGTTAAAAAATACTACTACAAAAGTAATCCAATTAAGACCTTTACGTAAAAGAAAGGTGTTAAAAAGATGTCCTGATTTCAGAGAAGAGAACCAAAAACGAAAAAAATTAGTCATTCAACTTCAATACGGCCATAAAAGCTTCTTGAGGCACTTCAACATTTCCTACTTGACGCATACGTTTTTTACCTTTCTTCTGCTTTTCGAGTAGTTTACGTTTACGGGAAATATCCCCACCATAACATTTGGCAGTAACATCTTTTCGGAGTGCTTTAGTAGTTTCCCGAGAAATGATTTTTGCGCCAATAGCGGCTTGAATCGGAATATCAAATTGTTGTCTTGGAATCAATTCTTTTAACTTTTCACACATCTTTTTACCAATCGTTACCGCATTGTCGGCATGAATTAAGGCAGAAAGTGCATCAACAGGTTGAGCGTTTAATAATATATCAACACGAACTAATTTGGAAGTTCGCATACCTATCGGCGTATAATCGAAAGAGGCATACCCCTTCGAAACAGTTTTCAGACGGTCGTAGAAATCAAAGACGATTTCTGCTAAAGGCATATCAAAATTTAACTCAACACGTTCCGTAGTGAGATAGGTTTGATTGGTTATTTGCCCTCTTTTTTCAATACACAAAGACATTACATTACCAACAAAATCTGATTTGGTAATTATCGTTGCTTTGATATAAGGCTCTTCAACCCGGTCAATACTTGAAGGGTCAGGTAAATCTGTTGGGTTATTTACAATTAATGGAGTATCCGGGTTTTTACGTGTAAAAGCATGATAACTAACATTAGGAACAGTTGTGATTACGGTCATATTGAACTCCCGTTCTAAACGTTCTTGAATGATTTCCATATGCAGCATTCCTAGAAATCCACAACGAAATCCAAAACCTAAGGCCGCACTGCTTTCAGGAGCGAACACTAATGAGGCATCATTCAGTTGTAATTTTTCCATCGAAGCCCTTAGTTCTTCAAATTCATCGGTGTCAACCGGATAAATTCCAGCAAAAACCATCGGCTTTACATCTTCAAAACCACCTATTGGATTTTTTGTTGGGTTTGCAGCGTCTGTAATTGTATCACCAACTTTGACCTCTCTAGCGTCTTTTATTCCTGTAATCAAATAACCTACATCACCAGCTTTGACGGTTTGTTTAATTTCTTGCGTCAATTTTAGAGTTCCTACTTCATCGGCAAAATAATCTTTATCCGTGGCAACAAATTTTATCTTTTGTCCTTTTTTGATTTCGCCATTGATAACTCTAAAATAAGTTTCTACACCTCTAAAAGGATTGTAAACTGAATCGAAAACAAGCGCTTGCAATGATTCATCGACATTGCCTTCAGGATGAGGAATACGCTCAATAATGGCGTTTAGAATTTCCTCAATACCGATACCCGTTTTTGCGCTTGCAGGTATTACTTCCTCGGCATCACAACCTAAAAGATCAACAATATCGTCAGTAACTTCCTCAGGATTGGCACTCGGTAAATCGACTTTATTTAGAACAGGAATGATTTCCAAATCATTTTCTAGAGCTAAATACAAATTGGAAATTGTCTGTGCTTGAATACTCTGCGCAGCATCAACAACTAACAGCGCACCTTCACAGGCGGCAATTGAACGCGAAACTTCATAAGAAAAATCAACGTGACCAGGAGTGTCAATCAAATTCAAAATATATTCTTGACCTTGATATGTGTACTCCATCTGTATAGCATGACTCTTAATAGTAATGCCTCGTTCGCGCTCCAAATCCATGCTGTCAAGCAGTTGCTCTTTCTTCTCACGATCTGTAACTGCTCCTGTAAAATCTAATAAGCGATCCGCCAAGGTACTCTTACCGTGATCAATGTGGGCGATGATACAGAAATTTCTAATATGCTTCATAAATTCTTTTCCTCAGAAATATCAAAACACTTGGGTGTTTAGCGCTGCAAAGATAATGTAAATTCAAAAGGAATTTGATGGATATCAAATGCAAAACCATTACGGTTTTACAAACGATAAAAAATCGATAAACTGTACAATTTTCGTAGGATATTTCAGTATTAAAATGTTACATTTGACTAGATTGTCCCTTCAATGAAAAATTCCCACATTTTTCTTTTTGTACTATTTTGTGTTTCAACCAATTTATTTTCACAGGAATACAAGGTTGCCGGGCGCGTTCTTGATCAAGATAAAAATCCTATTGTTTTCGCTAATGTTCTAATATTGAAGACAACTGATTCTACAATCGTAAATGGAACTTCTACAGACGACAAGGGTGCATTTCTTTTTAACAGTGTTTATGAAGGCAAATACTTGCTGAAAGCTAGCTACATTGAAAATTTTTCTGAGCTCAAACCAATTAGTATTTCTTCAGATTTTGATGCTGGAACATTAACCATATTAGAATCACAAGAGCTTGATGAGGTTGTAGTCACTTATGAAAAACCTAGGCTTGAACGTAAAGTTGATCGTTTGGTTTTCAATGTTGAAAATACGGCTCTGTCTGATGGGAACATTTGGGAGCTTCTTCAACAAACCCCAACTGTAAATGTAGTCCAAGGAGTGCTTACAATAAAAGGATCGAATAACATCGGAGTTTTGATTAACGGAAAAAAAGTAAATATTCCAGAATCTGATATTATCAATTTGCTATCTGGTTCTTCAGCGAGCAATGTTGAAGCGATAGAAGTAATTACAAACCCGCCTTTAAAATACAGCGCTGAAGGCGGAATGTTGATTGATATCAAAATGAAAAAGAATTTGGTGGCAGGCTATAATGGTGCAGTTTTCAACAATTTTACCCAAGGTGTTTTTGCAAAAAATACGATTGGTACGGATCATTTTTTTAAAGAAAAAAAAACAAGCTTTTCAGTAAATTATAGTTTTAGCAATGACAAAAGAATTTCAAGGTATACAGACATTACTAGTTTTTCAGAGAATACCATTCCTACATCTATTTGGACTGCGAATCAAGATTTAACAACGAGAAGAAAAAGACACAACTTAAGTGCGTTTTTTGATTATGATATTAACCAGAAAAACTCATTGAGCGTTTCAACGATCAATGTTTTTAACCCCAATGTGAATCAATTTTCTTTCAGTGAAACGTTAATTGACGATATGCTTGCGAACTTACTTTCAAGTTTTAATACAATCAATGCCTCTGACCAGGAACAAATAAATACATCTTTTTATGCCGATTGGTTACACAAGCTAAAAAAGAAAGGAGCTGAAATTTCTTTTGGAAGTCATTTCACCTATTATGATTCAAAAAAAGGGCAAGATTTGAACACCGATTTTTTTGATGACAACAGAAATCAAATGGGAGATAACGATTTTACCACCCAATCGGATCAAAAAATCAATTTATATAATATTGAAACGGATTATATCACTCCTTTGGGAGAATCGACACGCCTGGAAGCTGGGATACGATATGCAGGGATCAACTCTGAGAGCACCATTTCCCAAGAAGGGTTTGATAGAAATCAGCCAGGAATAAACCCAACGGAAGATGGAGTTTTTACCTATGATGAATCCATTTATGCAGGGTATGCCAGTTTTAATGGCAAATGGGATTTATGGGGTCTTAAAACAGGACTTCGAGCGGAGTTCACTGAAACCAAAGGCGAATTGGATACAGAAAGCGGGCCAAAAGAAAACTCATATTTAGAATTTTTCCCTTCGGCTTCAGTTCAATATGCCCCTAGTAAGAAACACCAATTCGGATTGTCTTATTTTCGAAGAATAGAACGCCCCCGTTATAATAGAATCAACCCATTTCAGCAATTTATAAGCAACAATTCTGTAACAGAAGGCAACCCCGATCTATTGCCAGGAACGCGCAATTGGCTTTCGGCAGAATACACATTTGATCGTGATTATTCAATTACGTTCTTTTATTTAAAGTGGAGAAATCTGAATCAGCAGTTGGCCTTTCAAGATAACGAGAATAATTTGCTGCGTTATGTATTTTCAAATTTGGAATTGAGAGAAGGGTATGGATTGGATGCTACTATAAATAAGGATATTTCGAAGGCTTGGGATTTTTATCTGTTTTTGTCCGCCTACAACAGTAAAGACCGTTTTACAGACTTAGATACGGGGCAAATTATAACCAACGGTTTATGGAGTGGGTTCATTCGTTTGAATAATAGTTTTACTTTTTTACAGGATCGAAGTTTAGTAGCCGACTTGAATTTTGCGTATTTTGCTCCTAGAATTTTCGGAAATGCTAAAAGAGATTCTTATAACTTTTTGAACCTCCGTTTTCGTAAGACTATTTGGAACAAAAATGCCAGCATTTCACTTGGTATAGAAGACATATTCAATCAGGGAAATAAATTTACCTCTCGCCAGTTTCTAAACCAAAACAACTCCTCTTTATATCGTCCAGAAAACCGTTTGCTAACATTTGGCTTTCGTTCCAAATTTGGAAACGTAAGGATAAAAGGAAATAAAAAGTCAAAACGAGTAGAAGAAAGAAGAAGAATCTAATTTGTGCACCGTATCACCAAGGAGCCAGTGTCGAAACACCACAAATTCCGAGTCCAACCAATAAATAAACACCAGCAATGATAAAAAGTTTTTTGGCTGTTTTAGGCTTTTTCTTGCGTAAAATAAACCCTATTGCCGAAAGGATTATAGCAGGCGAAAGCATCAAAAAAATTACGAACAAGGCGAGATATAAATAGCCCATATCATTTCCTTGATTTAATAAAAAGAACTTCATTCCACCGAATTATTATTACGTCATCAGCCCTCCACAGATGCCTATACTTACCAACAAATAAACACCTGCAAGTATAAAAAACACTTTTGCAGCTTTCTTTTTTTGTTTGGCGCTTAAGACTATTCCAATAATCAGAAATAACAGTGCTGGACCAAACATAACCAGAACAATCAAAACGACAATACCGTCTAAATTACCAACTTCTAAAGGAATTAAATTAATCATTCGTTTTGTTATTTCGTATCTAAAGAAAAGTTCGACAACATTATACCACATGTGCCTATGCTTATCAAAAGATAAACTCCTGTCAAGATAAAGAAAAGCTTTGCTTTCTTATTCTCCTTTCTGCCAAGCATGATAATAGCGATTATCAAAAAGAGAAGAGCAGGCCCAAACATTAAAAGTAGTATCGTTACAAATGCTGATTCCATATCTAAAGTGCTTCTTCTTGTAATTCTCTTAGGCGTTCAATTTTATCATCTCTATAAAACAGATTCATGGTTTCAAAGGGAATGATTTTATAATCCTTATTCACAATATGCACACATGATTTTTTGATAGCCCGAACATCAAAATTATGTGCATCTATAAATTGCATGATGATAATTCGAAACAGATTATCATAGCCTAATTCTGGCGCATCGATTTCTGGTAAACAACACATAATAGATTTTAAATTCTCGGAGGCTTTTTCTACGGAATTTCCCGTACTAAAAAGCTCAATCATCTTTCCATGTAATTGCTCGTCTTGCTCGTATATAATAGTATTTTTTCCTTCGTTCAATAAATCATCAGGATTAATATACCGCGTTAACGGACTCACCTCATCTCCCAATTTCAAGGCATATGCCATCACCAATGCATCAGGGTTACAAGGCACCGGAATCAAATCATCTGCTTCAAAAATAGGGGATTGTTCCAAGATATTTCTTCGGACTTCCGTTAGCGTAATTCGATTTTCATTGACTTCGAAATTTTCTAGACGGCCCGCAATTTGAGTGGGCTGAAAAGTCACACCGCGAATGCATTTTTGTTTGAGGGCAAAGTCAATAGTATCTCCCATTTCGTGGTCGTTCAATCCTTTTTGAAGGGTTACTACCAAAGTAGTAGAAAGATTGAGTTTGTTGAGGTTTTCTATAGCTTTCAAGCGCGTATCGGCTAAATCTGCCCCACGAAGGGTTTGTAAAACGCTGTTGTCTAAAGAGTCGAACTGTAGGTAAATTTCAAAGTCCGGAGCGTAGGTTGCTAACCGTTCTGTAAAAGCAAAATCTTTGGCGATTTTGATTCCGTTGGTATTGACCATCAAATGCCGAATGGGTAATGATTTGGCATAATCCATAATCTCAAAAAATTGTGGATGAATCGTGGGTTCGCCACCACTAATCTGCACTACATCGGGCTCACCTTCGTTTTTAACAATAACATCCAACATCTTTTTGATTTCTTCGAGGGTACGATGTCTTCCATATGTTGGGGAAGAACCTGCATAACAAGTCGGGCAAGTCAAATTACAGCGGTCGGTGACCTCTACTACTGTCAAACAAGAGTGTTGCTCATGGTCAGGACACAATCCACAATCGTAAGGGCAGCCATAATCAGTTTTTGTATTGAATGTCTTCGGATATTCAGAGGCTTTATTGTAGTTGCGAATGTTTTTGTAATACTCAATGTCATCTGCGATTAGCACTTTTGACCTGCCATGTTCTTTGCAATTTTTTAGCATGTACACTTTATCGTTTTCAAAAACGATTTTCGCGTCCACACGACGCAAACAATCGGGACAAAGGCTTAAAGTAAAATCATAATAAGTGTAATTTATTTCCGGCATATAGAATTCCTTTTCGGAGGGTTTTATAGTAGTACAACCAACAAATTAAGCATAATAGTTGGATGCTGCTCAGACCCACAATAAAAAAGGTGTTCGGTTTCATAAACTCAATTAGAAATCGAAAACCGAAATAGGATATCATAAAAATTTTGAAAATCATCCCGTTTTCAAATCGGTTGGGGTTTTTTTGAAGACGTTTTACAAGGAAGAAAAGAAAGATGAGAAATACAATTTCATATAGTGCAATAGGATGTCTCTGAAGTCCGTCTCCTAAATCCATTCCTAGAAAGGAATTAGTTTCGACTCCATAGGTGAATTCTTTGATTCCGGCTAAAAAACACCCGATGCGACCAATGATAATTCCGAAGATAATAGGTAGCGTAAACAAGTCGCCTGAAGATTGTTTTTCACCAATGATTTTTTTGGCAAGCTCTACTCCGAGTAATCCCCCGAACAAACCACCCATAATGGTTTTATTATTCAAAATAGACAGCCACCCTTGCTCGTAATGCAGCACCGGATTCTCGAAAAAAGCAATCAAACGAGAAAGGAACAAGGCTCCGAAAATAGCTCCAATAATAATAGAAAGGCGATTGTTTGATGAAATGGAATCTGAACTTTTCTTGCGAAGAAGAAGATAATACCTAAAGGCAACAAAGAAAGCAAGATACTCAAGCACCAAATGCATATTGACTTTCACACCAAATACAATAGGCTCATAGGGAAGAAAGCTAGTATCAAGCATTCGCTCTTTTTTTCTTTTTAAATCGTAGGTAAAGAGAGATTAGAAAAACCAGAACTACAATCGCTAATAAAGTTTCTAGTTTGAAAGGATATGTTGTTTGGGTATATCCTTTTGCAGTATATAGCTCTAGAGCATCTTGATATTTTCCCTCGGGAATGACCTCCCAACCAATAAAACCTTCTGGATGGTCTGTTTCAGCCCAATAGAGTTCTTTGGTAATATGATTTACCGCTAACCATTCAACCGTTGCAAAAGCTTTTGCAGAGAAGAATACGAAGCAGAGAAGTAAAACGGTTTTATGGATTTGGGGTCTCAATTGAATTTGAATTATTTTATTCCTGCCATTCAGCGATAAACAAATTGGTATCACGGGTACCGCCATTATTTCTGTTGCTGGAAAAGGCTAGGTACTTACCGTCATTCGAAAAAACAGGAAAAGCATCAAAGGTTTCTCCGTGTGTTACACGTTCTAAATTTTTTCCATCAATATCAATGAAATATAGGTTGAACGGAAAACCTTTTTCAGCTTCGAAATTGCTTGAAAATAGTATTTTCTTCCCTGAAGGATGAAAAAACGGACTCCAATTCGCATTTCCTAAAAAGGTCAATTGTTTCATATCGGTTCCGTCAGCATTGCAAATGAAAAGCTCCATTTCGGTGGGTTCCACAAGTCCCTCCGCCAATAAATCTTTGTATTTTTTGATAGCTTCGGGGGTTTTGGGGCGTGAGGCTCTAAAAATTAATTTTGTGCCATCAGGTGAGAAAAATGCACCTCCGTCATAGCCCAATTCATCCGTGATTTGCTGGACATCAGAACCATCCAAATTCATGGTGTACAACTCTAAATCACCACTTCTATCCGAAGTAAAAACGATTTTATCACCTTTGGGAGAAACGGTTGCCTCAGCATCATATCCTTTTTCATTTGTTAACTGAGCCGTGATATTGCCTTCTAAATCTGCCACAAAAATATCGAAGGAATCATAGACTGGCCAGACGTAGTTTCCATTTTTGCGTAATGGAACTTCAGGACATTCCTTATCAACCAAATGCGTAGAACCGTAAACATAATGTTTGTTATCGGGCAGAAAATAAGCGCAAGTGGTTCGCCCAAATCCAGTGCTAATCATGGATGGCTTTGAGTCTTTAAAATTTTCTTCGATATTCATTAAAAACATTTGGTCACACTCCATTCCCCAAGCTTCGTTGTTCGATTGAAAAATTAGCTGTTTGTCATCCCAGCTCCAATACGCTTCTGCATTGTCGCCCCCGAAAGTAATTTGTCGAATAGATTTAAAATATTTTTCTTCTGGATAAATGAGTGTGTCGCTTCCAGCCATTAAAGAAGTTTCTTTTTCAGCGGAAGGTTCTGTTTTTTTCAGATCGGACTTACAACTCACAAAGGCGATTATCGCCAGTATCATCAAAATTTTCTTCATAGGATGCTTAATTTTACACAAAGCTATATTCAAAAATGATGAAAAATATTTTTCTATCCCTGTTTTTGTTGGTAATAATATCTTGTAAAACAGAAAAACCTAAACCAATCTCTCTTGAAGATGATGTTGCTTTTTTAGCAAGTGATAGTTTAGCAGGTCGAGAAACAGGAACATCCGAAGAACTTATTGCCGCAGAATATATTCAAAAACGAATGCAAGGCTTGGGATTACTACCGAAGGGAAATGAAGAAACCTATTACCAAACCTTTACTTTCAAGCCCAAAGCAGATCCACATTCAGAAGTACAATTTGTTGCAGGAGATAGCACGATTACTGGAACAAATGTGATTGGCTATATTGACAACAATGCCAAGAAAACGGTAATCATCGGAGCTCATTACGATCACCTGGGAATGGGTGGGGCAGGCTCGTTATACGCTGATGGAGAAGCTATTCACAATGGGGCTGACGATAATGCAAGCGGGGTAAGCGTTATGCTTCAAATGGCACAGAGATTGAAGGATTCAATTTCAGGAAGCAACTATATTTTCATTGCTTTTTCTGGGGAAGAAATGGGATTATTAGGCAGCAATTACTTCTCGAAGAACCCCACAATTGATTTGAAAGAAGCAAATTATATGATCAATATGGATATGGTGGGAAGGCTTCGTGAAGACAAAACACTTTCAATTAGTGGCACTGGCACGGCTCCCATTTGGAATCAAGTGTTGAATGCTAACAATCCAGGATTCAAATTGGTGCTGAGTGAATCGGGTATGGGGCCAAGTGATCACACTTCTTTCTATTTACAAGATATTCCTGTACTACACTTTTTTACGGGGCAGCATGAAGACTATCATAAACCCTCCGATGATTCTGAAAAACTGAATTATGAAGGAATGCAAATAATAGGGGATTACATATTAAATATTATATCAGAACTTGACGACAGTAAAAAATTAGCCTTTAGGACTACCAAAAACGAAAGTGAAGAGGTACCTCGGTTTAAAGTAGCCTTAGGTGTCATGCCTGATTATCTTTTCGATGGAAAAGGAATGCGTATTGATGGTGTAACCGAAGATCGTCCTGCAGCCCTTGCGGGGCTTAAAAAAGGTGATGTCGTTATTCAATTGGGTGATAGTGCTGTAGTAGATATGATGAGTTATATGCGAGCACTTTCCACTTTTGAAGAAGGAAATTCGACTAAAGTTATTGTAGATCGCGAGGGAGAGCAAATAGAAGTTGGGGTGAAGTTTTAAATTTCCGTAAATTTGCCCTCCCAAAAATAATTGGATAGAAATGCCAAAAATAGGAGACATACAATTACCTGATTTCCCCTTGTTGCTTGCGCCTATGGAAGATGTTAGCGACCCACCTTTTCGTGCTTTATGCAAAGAACAAGGTGCAGATGTCGTGTATACAGAATTTATCTCCTCAGAAGGCTTGATTCGTGATGCTGCTAAAAGTGTTATGAAGTTAGATATTTATGAAAAAGAACGTCCTGTTGGCATTCAAATTTTTGGTGCGAATTTAGATTCTATGTTACGGTCTGTTGAGATTGTGGAAGCTTCAAAGCCCGATATAATCGACATTAATTTTGGATGCCCTGTTAAAAAAGTAGTATCAAAAGGTGCTGGGGCTGGAATTTTGAAAGACATTGATTTAATGGTTTCGTTGACTAAGGCGATGGTCGAGCATACGACACTTCCTGTGACGGTCAAAACACGTTTGGGGTGGGATGAAAACTCCATCAAAATCGTTGAAGTAGCCGAACGTTTGCAAGATGTAGGTTGCAAATCCATTGCCATACATGGTCGTACACGTGCCCAAATGTACAAAGGCAATGCTGATTGGGAACCGATTGCTGCGGTTAAAAATAACCCTCGAATGCATATTCCAGTGTTTGGAAATGGTGATGTTGATTCTCCCGAAGCAGCCATGAAAATGCGTGACGAATACGGGTTAGATGGTGCGATGATAGGTCGCGCAAGTATTGGTTACCCTTGGTTTTTTCGTGAGGTGAAACACTATTTTGAAACAGGAACACATTTAGCGCCACCTACGATGATAGAACGTGTTGAAGCAGCACGAAGACACCTGCAAATGTCTATCGATTGGAAGGGTGAAAAATTAGGTGTTTTTGAAACTCGTCGACATTATACGAACTACTTTAAAGGAATTCCCAACTTCAAGGAGTACCGAATGAAAATGGTAACTAGCGATGAATCGGTTGATGTTTTTGGGGCTTTCGATGAGGTCTTGGAGAAGTTTGGAGACCACCAATTCGTACACTAAAGAGCAGAAACCAACTTTTTATTTATTCGACTACTCGCGATCTTAGAAGCTATTATGCCAAGCACCACAATAGTGGCCAAAACAATTAGCACATTAATAAGATTGAGCTCAACGGGGTAGTCAATGGGGCCAATTTTAACCCATCCAAAGAGTAGTTGAGAACCGATAAGCAATGACCCTAGTAGCACTCCAATAATACCACCAGCTGTAGTTACAAGTATTCCTTGCACAAAGTAGATTCGTCGCAATTCCTTAACCGTGACACCGAGATTATACAAAGTTTTTGAGTTTTGTTGCTTGTCCAAAATCATCATGATAATAGCACCTACCACGTTGAATAATGCGATAATCAGCACTAAAGTGAAAATGAGATAGGTTGCAACTTGTTCTGTGTTTAACATACGATACAGCGTACCATTCAATTCTTCGCGATTCTTTACAATTACGGCATCTCCAAATATAGCATTTATAGAACTGCGAATACTAACTGGGTCGACCTCAGCATTTAATTTGAAGTTTATTCCAGATACTTGAGAATTGTTTTTTTCGAGTAAGGCTTGCGCCAGTTCTAAGCCAATAAACATGTATTTTTTATCTAATTCTTCTTCCACTTGAAAAACGCCACTAATGATCAAAGGCAATTCGTTATAGAGCTCTTTAGCATCAGTGGGTGATTGAATTGAAATTGAACCCTTTCCAGGTTTCGGCGCTAATACCAGCAGAGGGTTTCTTACTTGATTCACCGTCACCCCTAGACTGTTGACAATGCCAATGCCGGCGACCCCTCGTTGTTCATGAATATTCCATTCTCCAAAATAAATAGTGCTGTCAATTCCTGTAGTTTTCGAATAGTTGGCATCTACCCCTTTTATACTAGCAATACCCGCCATCTCTCGATGTCTTAAATATACCTTTTGCTCAATTTCTTTGGAAAAGATAGCGACTCCGTTTAGTTCAGAAAGTTGTTGTTCTTGCTCTGGAGAAATGGAGAAAAACTTTCCCGTTGCGGGAACTGCTTTTAAGTCAGGGTCAAACGCGTTCGTAAATGAAAGGCTAAACGTTTTTAATCCCGCAAATCCGGAAAGCACGATAAATAATGCTGCTGAGCCGATGACAATAACCAAAAAGGTAATAAAATTAATAACGTTCACGGCATTTTGGGTGCTTTTAGAACGCACATACCGTTTCGCTATGTAAAAGGGAAAACTCAAATTAGGACTTCTTTCTTTTCTCTAGTAAATCGGGATTTTTCACAGGATTTTCTTCTCCCTTGAGAGACTTCTCAATATTCTCAATATAGTCAAGCGAATCATCCAAGAAAAACAGAAGTTCAGGAACACGTCTTAATTGATTTCTCGTGCGCTGTGACAATTCATGTTTTATTAGTGGTTGGTTAGACTTGATTCCTTCCAGCAATTCCTTGGCATCCTTAGGGGGAAAAATACTCACATATACTTTTGCTATCGAAAGGTCAGTAGTTACCACTACTTTTGAAACAGAAATAAGAGTCCCCTTTAATCCTCCGTCAATGGCGGCTCTTTGTAAGATATCAACGATATCTTTCTGAATGACCCCTCCGATTTTTTTCTGCCGCTGTGTTTCCATGGGGCAAAAATACGGAGAATACTGTGTATTTTTGTAATAATAAGCATCTATGGTGAATATAGATGCTGAAATAAATTCAGCAAAATTGAACAAAATAGAACACATCGGTATTGCGGTAAAAAATTTGGAAGCCACCAACGCCTTGTTTGAAAAGTTACTAGGTGTACCCAACTATAAAATTGAGGACGTTCTTTCTGAGGGAGTAAAAACTTCATTTTTCAAGGCGGGGCCTAATAAAATTGAGTTGCTTGAAGCAAGTAATGAAAATAGCCCCATAGCGAAATTCATTGAAAAAAAAGGAGAAGGTATTCATCACATTGCCTTTGCGGTTGATGATATTGTTGCCGAAATCGAGCGTTTAAAAAAAGAAGGGTTTATCGTTTTGAACGAAACACCTAAAAAGGGAGCAGATAATAAATTGGTGGCTTTTGTTCATCCGAAAAGTGCAAATGGCGTTTTGGTTGAATTGTGTCAAGAAATAAAGGATTAGCAAAAGAAGTCACGATTTGTTTTTGCTTGCAACGGTGAAAAATAAGTGGTAATATTGCAATCCAATTTTCGGTCCTATAGCTCAGCTGGTTAGAGCACCTGACTCATAATCAGGGGGTCCATGGTTCGAGCCCATGTGGGACCACAAAGAGAAGCTGAAAAGCTTCTCTTTTTTTGTTTTGATTCTATTTTGACTTCGTACTTAAACCTTTCGCTTCGACATAAAATAAGTCCCGATCCCTGTCGCAACAAAAAGCAATCCAATAGCACTTTCTTTAGGTCTTTCAAATAACATATACCCCAATATCCAAACGCTAAAAAGGATAAAAGTGATTTGCAGCAAAGGTTTAAACGGACTCTTATAGGCCCCTTTCCTTCCCTTCAACCAAAAGATGGAGGCGACGGTTAAGGTTCCCATGAGCTGAAGTACAAAACTGGCATATAAAAGCACTTCTTCAAAAGTACCGGTCAAAGTGAGTAGAATGCTGACTCCAGCCTGAAACCAGAGTGCTCGTACAGGAATACCATTGGTATTTTTTACAGCCAGCTTGCGCCATAGCGAATGGTCTTTAGACATGGCAAAAGTAACTCGAGACCCAATCCATAGATACCCACTTATGGTGGCGATGAGCTGAAGAGCGATAAAATAACTGACCCAATTACCTCTTTCAGAGCCAAACAGGTTTTTAAAGGCAATAAAGGCCACTTCCACATTTCCGGAGAGCTGTTCTACCGACGCATGCTTTAAGAAGACTACTTGTATGAGTACAAAGAGTATCGTGACGAAGGCTGTACCGATAATCAAGGCCTTGGGCAGATTGCGCCGTACGTCTTTGATTTCATCAACAATATATGCTGCAGCATTCCAGCCGGTATAGGCGTAGGTAACATACAATAAGGAAACTGCAAAACCAGGAAGTAAAATTTCTTCTTGCCATGAACCACCTAAGTCTAGAGCGTTTTCTTGAACAGGGATATAGGCAAAGCCCAGTATAATTAGTAGTAGCAGAAACCCAATTTTGATGACCGTGGAAATATTATGAAACTTTCCACTTTGACCAATGCTGAAGGAATGCATCGCCGCTAAAATCAAGATAACCGCGACCCCAAACCAATCATTGAACAATGACGGATTAATAGGACTCAAATAACTCTTCATCGCCATCACTGAAATAGCGATCGGAGCTGTAAAACCCACGGTTAAAGAGATCCAAGCATAGACATAGCCTACCAAAGGGTGTATCAATTTGGAAAGAAAAATATAGTCTCCTCCTGATTCGTCAAAATTGGTGCCCAGTTCGGCATAGGTAAATGCCCCAATAAGAGCAAATACGCCTCCTAATACCCAAATCAACACAATACTCCATGTATTTTGAATATCGACCAATTGGAACCCGAGGCTGGTAAAAACCCCAGTGCCAATCATGCTGGAAATCACTAAAGCCGCTGCTGTTTTCCAACCTATTTTTTGTTTCCTTGTCATGAATTCATGAATATAGGTTTTTTGTTTACAGAAAATAAAATGTCCCCAAAATGTTTTATGCGAGATATACCTAAAAACCGCATAAACACATTGAAATGAAATGAGCCTTAAGAATTCTTGAATTCATCAAGAAAGTTGATTGGCGAATTACATCTGACATGTGAAACACATTAAACATACACAGATGAAATTAGGACGAAATCTCTTCAAAAAAGACCAGTCGATTTGGGGCAAGCCCATTATCGCCTACGACGAAACCAAAATGGAAAAGCTGTTTTCAGAAATTCATCATGCTGAAAATGGAGAGCAACTGCCACTACCCGTGGTAAAAGGCCCCAACGTTTCGCTAGAAACGGAGCTATATCTGATGCTACATTCCTAACACCGTGTACTCTACATAGAGCACCTTAAACACAAGAGCATGGTATTTACAAATCAAGAGTTAAAGAATATGGCGTATCGCTCAGCGAATCTGGGCATGCTGCCGCAGGAAGATTTCATCTTAGATGAAAAGAAGATTATCAATGGGTACAAGACCCAAAAGTATGGTCTGAACGAACGTATTGGCGAACTGGGTGAATCCCTCTCCGACCATATTCGTAAAATGGATTTGGTAAAGGGGCAACTCTCCAAAGAGATTGTTGCGTCGAACAAGTCCAATACGGCCGCCATTGAACAAGAGCTAATTCATCAAAAAGGGCTCATCACCCATCAAAAAACGGACATTAAAAACCATATTCGTCGTTGTCAACTCAATGGCGACACCCTAGAAAGTAAGTATAACGTAGACGAAATCAATAGTGCAGAAGATTTCGAACCAATTCAGGAGCAACCGAAACCAAAGCCAAAGAACAAACAGAAACGTATTCCGATTTGGTTGCTGTATGTCATCGAGGTGATTTTTATTTTCGGTGAAGGGGTTTTGTTCTACAATATCTTGACCGAAACCCATGACCTTCCGGAGATTATCTTGCGAAGTGTATTTTTTATTCCCATTGTCTTTGCCGCTAGTTTTTTGACCTCCCGAAAGATTCCGTTGCGATGGGTATGGTTGCCCACACTTTTGATTCTAAGTGTCTATGCGATACTGACCTTTACGGTAATGGAATGGTTCTTCGAATCACAAGCTTTGGATGTAAGCCTCACCTTCACCGATTTCTTTATCAAAAACGGATTCCTGATTCTCGGTGCGGTGATGATGGTGACGCTGGCCTTATTCTTATCGAATGCGGTAAAGAGCATGTACAATCGTGCGGATGCTAAGGAGAAAGTTAAGAAACCTGTGGTTGAGGAAATAGAAACCACAGAAGAAAGGTCCCCACAACAAATGGATCTGGATTTAAAATTCCGTGAACTCAAAGGGGCCTTCAAACGCCTGAAGAAGTTGGAAAATCAATTGGTAGAATCCCACGAAACAGGAAAAAATGAATTCAAACGCATTTTAGGTGATGTCACGGTACTCGAGCAAAAAGCAACAGGAGTTTCCGAAAAAATCGGGGAATGCGAAAAAGAACTGAGCACCTTGGAAATCAATTCCCTCGAAGAACTTAGCAAGTATCGCGAGCATTTTGAGAATTATTGCGATGCCAATCAAATCATTCAATGGAAGAAGTTTGATTTTACGGAGGTGTGAAGGTGGGAGAACTAGTTCTGATTGGAAATGTAGAAAGACACCTCCCTCAATCCCTCCTTATTAGGAGGGAAGCCGTCCGAGTTTCCCCTCTACGACATTGCGACAGCAGTGGGCGGGATTAAGGGGTGTGTGATTACTGGCACAAAAATAAAAAACACAAAAAATGAAAAAACAAATCATATTAGGTATCGTAGCAATCGCAACATTACTATTCACCAGCTGCGAAACAGAGTGCAAAGAGGTTACCACCAAAAACATCACGGTGTTGGTTGACGCTACCGATTCGCTGTTAATTGATAGAGCGAAGCACGAACTGCGCAAAGAGAATTTTGAACACTTGATTAATCAAGAATTGGGTTTGACCGAAAGCCCGAAATGCTTTACGGTCAATTACGATTTCGGAATTATTTCTACCCACAGCTATTACAACCCGACCTCAACGGAGCTTTCACATACCGACTGGGGTCAGGCAAGAAACAAGTTGGTTATCGGGTGGCGCGATTTTTATGCTTCCCATGAAGAAAACCTAAAGAGTTTAGACTCCATCAATCAAATGGAAAGCACTTCGCTTTTTCCCACCTTGATGAAAGCCATCAACAAAACCGATGGAACCATTATCGTGGTTAGCGATTTGATTGAAAACAATCCCGTGGTGAACTTTTATAAGAATCCGCCCACGACGCCCGAGCAAATGGAAAAAACGTATACCGAAATGGTGAGCTACTATTTGCCTGATGGGGTTGGAAAAGGTTCAGAACGGGAAGTTGTTTTTATTGTGATGTCGGAACCCAAGAACTCCGGAGTCGTACATAAAGCTCGTGCCTTTTGGAAGTACGCCCTTGAAGAACACTTAGGGCTTAATGTAACTTTTGCCGACGGAATCTCAACCATCTAATTATGCCCGCAGTAGTCGTATATATCTTGCTAATCGTATTAGCACTGGTCGCCTGTGTCTTATTCTATATTCCACGAAAGAACTGGTTCAACGTTCAAGTGGCGAAGGAAGAAGGCTGGGGGACTTTAAAAGTCCTCCTTATCGGAATGGCCACGAGTCTACTGTGTTTTGTGTTTAGCAAATTGCTCTTTTCGGCTTTGTGCTTGAGTATTTCTTCTAGTATTATTGAATACAACATCTTAATGAACAATGTCTATTGGTTTGGGTCAGAATTACTCTCGCCCTTAGCTAATATCAAATACCCCATTTCCTATTTCGGACTCCATGCCATTTCCTATTTCTCCGGATTATACGCCGTCCTTTTTTGCCTCAGCAAGTTGAATATTACCTCAAGTTATAATCTTTCCCATGACCGATTGAAACTGCAATTTATGTGCTTGGGTTTATTCATGTTTTTTGAGACCCTTTTGTATGTTTCCTATCCCTTTCAAACCTTTGATAGTGGTTGGCGCATCTTCCATAATTTCTTTGCGGTGTTCATCGCAAGGTTGCATTTTACGGCTTGTCTCTTCATTGCGGCTTGGTTGCACTTTCATTATCCTTGGGTAAAAATGGCCCTTGAATCAAAAGTACTATCGATTCGTTTTTACTGGCTTACCGGTGTATTCGAATCGACCAAGAACATGCTTGTCTTTTTTGTGGCGCTAGGCACTTTGTTTTTGCTGCCTGCTTATATACGAATGTACGCTCCATCCAATTTTGGGCTCTTCATCTCCTTGGTTTTTAACGGTGGCCTTCTCGTTGTTTTTTGGAGATGGGTGAGTCCTGCTATTTATCATCTTATCAAATTTATTTCTGATTTTGAAAAACGAAAAGTAGTATGAACGACTGGATGAAAGCAATAGCGGTAGTCGGCGGTGTTTTTCTAGCGCTGATACTTTTTCATGTGATTTGGCCATCTAAAATGAGAATGGAACCCCACGCCAATTTTATTTCTTCCGTGAGGGATGAAGACCATAAATTGTTGGCTGTTTTTGGAGAGAAGACCGTACTCAATAATCACTTGAAAGCTGAGGAACTACAGGAGCTAAACAAGAATGGGGAGTTGAATAAATTTCCGATTGTGCCGATACTTTTCTATGAGGAGCTACCGGAGAGCTACATTTACTTTTTGACCAAAGTGGAGAGCAAGAATTTCTTTGGCTTTGGAAAGGATAATGTGTACGGAATGTCCTTTTCAGGGATTGCCCGATTGTTTAAGGGGAAAGCTGACGGAGGTTCCAATATTCCCCAGCAATTATTAAAAAATGCGATTCACAAGAAGGAGGGCATAGGAACCATTTATCTCTCTAGAAAGTATGGCGAGCAGCTCGCGGCTTTTCAAATGGTAAAGTCCGCCACTCCCGAGGAGATTTTAATGGCTTACACCAACTACTCTGGAAACTTTTGGTACGAACGCGACTTCTCCGGACTCATTCTGGCATCGTATGCCATTTTCGACCTAGCACCTCATGAATTAAATGATTTGGAAATGTTGCTCACGGTAAAAACCCTAAAAGGGGCCAGTGATTTGAAAGCGCTTTGCAATGACCGGTTTGCAAATCAAAAAGATATCAAGGAAAACATTTTAGGCTATTTCAAACTCATTGCGGAAGATGAGGTCGATAAAAAGAAGTTGAAAAACATGCGGACTATGGATTTGCGTTTCGCCAAACGGAATAGTCTCAGAAAAACCACAGCATTTACGAACTTTTTAAGGGCCAACCGGGGAAAATCAAAAGAACGCTTTGCAACGCAGTATGTATCTTCGATTACCAAAGAAAATCAGGAAAAATTACGAAGCGCGGTCGAACTATTTACAAAATACAATCGTTCCCGCCTGTCTGTAAAAGGCTTTGATTTAGAAACCTCCCTAATCGCCATAGACATCGAAACAGGACGAATAGAAGCCACACTCGGCAACCGAAAAAACAGTGGAGCAATGGCAAATTTTGTCGATTATGGCGATGGTTTTCAGGTAGGCTCCGTGCTAAAACCACTGGTTTTCTTAGAGCTTTTTGAGAACCATGACTTTGATGAAAATACGAGTCTTTTTAATGGCGATCTAAAGAAGTACAAATACAACCCCAGTAATGTGGGCAAAAAGCTTTTGGGAAAAGATGTATTGGTCGGAGATGTGCTAAAATATAGCTTGAATAAAGCTGCGGTTAATTATCGCGTACATGCGAATCCCTTAAAAGTAGCGCGTAAAGTTGAAGACAAACTCGCTAAGCTTGATGTTTCTTCAAATCCTTCGTACAGTTTGGGGGAATCCTATATTTTGGGTAACAAAACGATGACCCCCTGGGAAGTAGCCCAGGCTTATCAAATGCTTTTTAATTATGGGGAGGCGATTCCGCTCACTCCCTGGAAATATATTATCGACCCCCATTTACAAGATACTATTTTCGATGGCAGCTCAAGAAAACGTAGAACGCTCTATGCTACGAAAAGTGCCAACAGCATTAAAAGCTTGTTGCCCCTCGCTTTTGAGGCTGGTGGCACTTGTCATCGATTACTTCCCTTTCTACCAAAAGAACGGCAATATTATGGCAAAACAGGCACCACTGGAAAGGCTAAAGACGGCTGGACGGTGCTTAGTGACGGTCAAAAAATAATTGTGGTTTGGGTAGGCTATGTAAAAAATGATAATGGGGTTTTAACTCGAAAAGGTGCTCCCGCGATTCCCTCAAAATCAGGCGCTGGTTCCGCAGGAATTCTCGCCGCCATGGCCTACTCCAAATTGTATAAGTAGTTTTTATTGGTTATTTTTAAATATTGACCAACTTTTAAAGATTTTACAATACAGAAAAACTACTTGCTTAACAGTTGCGACTATTAAAGGCGCATCTGAATCTCCTTTCATTCTCTAGCCGCCAAACCTTGAATGTAATGATGGTCCTGTTCAAAACAGAAACTGTCGAACCTTTTGCAAGTAGATTCTAATTGTACACGTAGCGCATGAATGATATAAGTAAGAAGGAAGAAATGCAAATCGAGGAGATGAAAGCTTCAAGAAAAGAAGCTTCATCGGCTAGCGAGTTAATGCAAAAGAAACTCCAAAACTTTCTTTTGCTGTATTACCAAGGCTATTTAAAAGGCGAGATAGCAATCGAACCTAAAATACGAGCTGTATTCCTCCAATTGGTCAAACAAGATGAAGACTTTGTGTTTAAAGTCCGTATGATGCAACTCGATTACTTGAATTTAAAGAATAGAGATCTAGAAGGGGAATGGAATGAAGATAACGAAGAACTCTTTCCCAAGATTGCCATCCTTGAGAAACCTGTTGATGTGCATCGAAAAAAGACATTAGCGGATTACAAGGAAACTATTCTCGACCTAATAAAGTCATCGAGCGAGCTTCGTTCGTAAGCCCAGAATATACTTTTCAATAAGTCTTGGGTCGATTTTTTTGCTAATCGGCAAGCGGTGGAATTCGATAAAGGCCGGAAGCAATATTTCCGCAATCATAGCAGCAATTTTTTTACCCTGCCTGCAGGCCCATTTTCGTTGTGCTTCGAAAACACTTTTGTCAACACCACGAAGTATCTCAGGAAACTTCCGCCCTTCGATGAAGCGTTTTCGCAACATCTCTCTTTTGGCACGGGCAAAACCTGAAAATTCTATCCAGTCTTTGATATGACGAGTCATTTCGGTAAAGACCATGTTTTTATGTTCCCCCCAAATCGAATCGAAAACACCTATTTCAGCTTCCACATCCAATTCAGAGGAATCTTCGGTAAAATAGGTTTCACTTCGCAGTACTTTGATATAGTCTAAACAGAGGTTTTTGATTACCGGAAAGTAATAAGTGGTGATTTTGGCCGTACATTTTTCACGTACCAATTTTCCCGAACGATAGCGTTTCAATTCCTTGAGAAACAAGTCTGAGAAAATACTTTTAGCATGTCCGTCAAGGTCATCTTTTAAACCCAAACGAAGTAACCAATGTTTGATTATTGGAGCTACGGCGGTGTAAAATTTTTGATGTTTTGTTCGATTACCTGGTTCGTTCAGATAATCGTAGACGGTATTCCACGAAGTGTTATATAGTGTTTTGTGCCCCATGATTAGATTTTGGTCTAAGAGACTGTTTTGAAATATGCCGATTATTTTTTTAGGTGCCTTTTTGCGCCATTCTGCGTTAGAATTTTATACCATAGCTACGGCTATGCCAGAAAATTTTGCCTAAAATAACATCAAAAATGAACTCTAAAAATTCTAATCACACATTTGAAAATAGTCTCAAATGGTTTTTCAAAAAATGCGTTCTGTGCAGATTTTAAAGTAGAGGTCCTATATATGCAGAAGTTTATTGGGTGTTTATATATAACGTGGTTTTCGAATACTTATTTTAACAGAATCTTACAAATTGATTAAAAATTAATGGATAAGCACTAACCCAGATTTTCAGTGAAAAAATCTATGGTTCGAGTCGAGGCCAATTCCGCCGCGTCCCTGTCATATCTTGGGGTCGTATCGTTATGAAATCCGTGATTGGCATTTTCATAGATATGGGCTTGATATTCTTTTCCGTGTTCTTTTAAGGCCGCTTCATAAGCCGGCCAACCTGCATTGACGCGCTTGTCCAATTCCCCAAAATGAAGTAGAAGAGGCGCATTGATTTTATCAATATCTTCTTTGGGTTGTCCGCCATAAAAAGGAACTGCAGCTCCTAAATCAGGAACTTTTACCGCCATCATATTTGAAATCCATCCACCAAAACAAAAACCTACTACACCAACTTTCCCGGAACATTCAGGATGATTTTTCAAATGATCGAATGCCGCAATAAAATCTTCCAGCATTTCATTTCGGTCACGTTGGCGCTGTAGTGTACGCCCCTCGTCATCCGTTCCAGGATATCCTCCTAAAGGTGTTAAGGCATCAGGAGCTAACGAAATGAATCCTGCCAAACCAGCGCGGCGACCAACATCTTCAATATGTGGATTCAAGCCACGATTTTCATGAACAACAACTATCCCAGGAAGTTTTCCTTTAACATCGACAGGTCTTGAAAGAAGTCCTTTCATGGTACCCCCTCCTTTTTGGGAATCGTATTCAATGAATTCCGATTTCAGTCTGGAATCGTCTTGCTGTATTTGAATCTTCTTCACATAATCCGGAGAAATAAAACCTAGCAATGATGAAACCGTAAGTCCTCCAACAGCATAGGTCGATAACTTATCTAAAAACAATCTTCTGCTCACTCTATCGTGTGCATAATCGTCATAGAGATCAAATACCTCCTGTTTGATGTCTTCTTTTTTTAGCTTTTTCATTGTGTTGATTTTTGAGTTCAGAAAATAAAATAGGGTATAGCCCTTTAAAGATACTAAAAATGAAAATCTACAAAACGAAAAAAAACCGATGTCTCCACACCGGTTTTAACTAACCAACTCAAACCAAAGCACTGCTTCGAGTGCGTTGCAAAATTCCATAAAAGCCCCACAATGAATGTTAAGATAACTTCAAGCTATTGTTATTTTAAAAAGCCAAAAAATTCTCTAAAATTTCAATTCAAAGTACAATGTTAACTTTTGTGAGGAGGAGTTTGGAAAAGACGTATTGCTATCCCTGTTTTAGGGGAGAAATAGCTTGGCACTAAAGCTTAAATTTGAATATTCGGAACTTTAAAATAAAGTACAGTGAAAATAGCAACACTACGCATAGACAAAACAATCTTTTTAGTTATCGGACTTATCCTCTTGGGGATATTAGTAATTTTTGAGTTTCAAGACCGAATTGAGGAAAAAACTCAAAAAGAAAAAGCACTCATCGCATTAAAACAAGAAATCGAAAGTAATGCTCAAATTCTAAGCATTTGGATGGAATGGGACGAGCAGACTACCACTAAATTAGATACATTATTGAACAAAATTCATAGTGATAATACTTTTTTAGGAAGATTACCTACGCGTTTCTTAGAGAAAAAGAAACGTGGAATTTCGACCAATCAATCTATTTACACATTTAGTGATGGGGTATGGAAGGCTTTATTAGATTCTGGTAGGGCCAAAGATTTAGACTTTGAAGTATTGCACACTTTAGAAAACCTATATGGTTCTCAAGAAACCTTAGTAGAGGTATGTCAAGATATTCCTGTGATTCATGTGAGCTCTATTCTGGATAGAAAATTTGGGTATGAAGACTTGGCGGAACTCTATCGAATTAGGCTTTTGTTCGGAAGAATTGGAGTAGCAGAAAGTTATTTGGAATCTCATTTTACAAAAACCTTTAACTCGTCGAAATTTGAGCAAGAAGAAGTTGAGTGAGCTATTCTTTTCCGTCTTCCTTTATCGAAATATCTTTGCGAAAGGGAATAAATAATGGGTCAACATCGTCGGTCTCGCCTACAACAGCTTCGATTTCTCTTTTCAAATAATTAAGATGAGCAATGGTTAAGCGATCTGTCATTACCGGAATAGTTCTTTTTATCTTCCCTTGAAGGGTTAAAAGGTTGTCTAGGGCGAGTGAGCGCACATCGGTGTTTGAAGTAAATCCTTTAGACAATTCAGCCAAAAGTCCCTCAACAAAACCTTCCGTCACATCAGGTTTGTAAAGTGCAATCATATTAGAAACATAGGACTTCTGCAACTTCCTTTTGTAAGCATTCGTTTGATAAAATACATTCATATCTCCCCAAACCAATTGGTTTAAGTCATCGATATAATCCTCAGGCCGATATGGATTTTCATCTTCATAGCGTTCCGAAATAAAGGTCATTCTACTCAGACGACTTCCGCCAAGCAGATTCATCATCACACTTTCCATGGTCTTGGTAACTGACTCTTTAGATCTAGGCGATTGAATGGCATTAAGAATGTCATTGCGCATCAACCATTTGGGTTCTTGAAAAATGTAGTTGTTCAAGAATACCAATGCTTGTTTTTGGGTTTGAATATCAACAGGGCGATATACTTCACCTTCTTCCCCCATGGTTTTGGGAGTCACATAAATTCCTCCAATGTTTTTGGTGACGTGAAAAATGTAATCGCTGTACTGGTTGACTAAATCTTTATAGATTTGATCGAGGTTAGAAAAATCATCGCTATCACTTTCTTTTACCCATTCCTTAATACATGGAGCGATACGTTGTAGATTCAAGATGCCATACATACTGGCTTCCATGGCATTGTCACCAAGATCTTCAGTCTGAGATCTAGGGTCAAAGTCGCGTCCTTCACCACCAAACCAAAGTCTGCGATTATTGCTCACGCTATCAACTATCATTTGGCTCAAAAGCTCTCTTTCTTCATTTCGGGTGAAATCTTCGTTTAATTTAGAATAACCCCATTGTATAGCCCATTTGTCATAGTCGCCAATTCTGGGCATAAGGTCTTCCACGGGAATATTATCTTCAGGTTGTGCGACGTAATTGAAACGTGCATAATCCATTATAGAACTAGTATGTCCATTTTCTTTAAGCCATTCCGCATCTCTAAGATTGGCAACAGGTGTGGCAGAACTTGCACCCATATTATGGCGTAATCCTAAGGTGTGGCCTACTTCATGTGAGCTCACAAAACGAATGAGGTCACCCATAAGTTCGGTCTCGAATTCCATTTGTTGCGCACGTGGGTCAACTGCGCCAGCTTGAACCATATACCAACTGTGCAATAGATTCATAAGGTTGTGATACCAGCCAATATGACTTTCTAAAATTTCCCCACTTCGTGGATCTACGATATTTGGTCCGTACGCATTTTTTGAAGGAGAGGCGAAATATCGTAGTACAGAAAAACGGGCGTCTTCCAGACTCATGGTTGGGTCATTTTCTGGCCATTCCATTCCCACAATAGCATTTTTGAAACCAGCTTGTTCAAAGGCAACTTGCCAATCATTGATTCCCTGAATTAAATAGGGTCTCCATTTTTTAGGGGTTGCCGGGTCGATATAGTAGATAATTGGTTTTTGGGGTTCTACCAATTCGCCTTGTTTCCATTTTTCGATATCCTCCGGTCTGGGTTCCAGTCTCCAGCGATGGATATAGGTATTTCGATCTACCTTTTGCTGGTCATCTCCATACTCCAAATACGAACTTGCAAAGTAGCCTACACGGGCATCTGCATAGCGCTTTTGCATAGGTTCTTTAGGTAATAAGATAAAGGAGTTGTTGATTTCCAAGGTTACTACTCCGGCGTGCACGGCAGCTGGCAAAGCTTTTTTTCGTTTCCCTTTTACAGATTTGGCCTTGTAGGTTTTGACCGTTTTGATTTCTGTATTTATGGGGAAGGAATTTATTTCTTTTATATAGGACTTGTCCTTTTCAATTCCTATAAGTTTATAAGAATCCTTTTGTGGATTACTCAGAGCCAACAATGGATTTTCACTATTCAAGAACGCAGTAACCTCAATTAAATGTGTTCCTTTCTTTTCATGAGAAGCCTTAATATCAAAGGCCTCTAAAATCGGAGTGATGTTTGAATTGTTAACCGCTTTGGAAATCGCATCATTTTCATCTGCAGCACTTACCAAAGTAGCAATACGAAGAAAGATGTTGTTGGTTGGCCCCTTTTCAAAAACGATGGTATTTTCAGAGATTTTCTCACCTCCATAGTTGCCCGCCCCTGAAGGAGTTTTAATAAATCTAGTAACTACAAGAATTTCCCGATTGAATAAACTATCCGGAATCTCAAAATAGTACTTTTCACCGACTCTATGTACATCAAAAAGGCCTTTTTGGGAAATAGCATCTTTTGTGATAATGCGATCGTAACCCTTAGCTTTATTAACAGATTGTTCTCCTGAAACGGCAATAGAATTCTTATTGCCAAAAATTCCCATAGTACTACAGGAAGCATTCAACAATATTAAACCAACAAGTAGGACAAACAGTCTCATAAGTAGCGAACGCGTCAATTTTTAGTTTCGTATGAAGTGGCTGGGTCGGGGTATCTATTTAACATAATTGTACCTAAACAATACGTTATAAGCGCTATAGATAGACGCCTAAGATACAATTATTGCTAGCAATTGTCAATTGAGCTTTTAAAATAGGTGCTTCGAGTTGGTATGATACCGTTTAAGTAGGTATTTATGATGGTATGTCATGTTTTCAAAACCGCAATATTTCTATTGGTCGATTCAAAACGGTTTTGAAAGAATTTATGACGCAAAATGCAGGGGAAGCAACGAAATGTCGTATTTTAGACTTCCCTCAATGTGAAGCTTTCTCAGTTTTTGATAAAGCGATGTTAGATCTGTTCAATTCAAATTAAAGACATTATGGCTAAAAAACACGAAGCTATGTTTAAGCTAGAAGATAAAATCGAGAGTTCAGTTTCCAAAATCGATGTTATCAAAAATCTGATTTTTGGAGAAACTATTCAGGCTTATGACTCAGAGTTTGAAGAGCTTAAAAAAGACATTCTCAAGAAAAAGAAAGTCCTGGAAGATCTTATTGAAGAAATTCGAGCTGAGCTAAGTACTACAATGGACAATGTGTCAACTGACCTGAATATTCGTATTACTGAACTTGAGAAAAATCTTGAAAACAAAATTGAGGATATTGGGGAAGATACGGTTAACAAAAAGATGCTAGGCAAGTTACTTGTTGAACTAGGCCAAAAAATCGGCGACAAATAAGCCAAAGTCATGTACCCAAAGATGAATGAAAAGGACAAGATAGAGATCCTAAAAGACATTCTTTTTGCAGATGAACATGAATTTGAGGAGAAAATTTCCCAAAGGATTGAGCTGCTGGAGCAAACGATACATGAGCGTGAAAAACTTTCCGAAAAAGTAGATCCAATTATTGCTTTTCAACTTGATGAGTTTAAAGAAAGCATTCCTGAGACTTTAGGACCGACTATTACCGAAACACTTCGAAAGGAAATCAAAATCAACAAGGATGTTGTGGTGGATGCCCTTTATCCCATTTTGGGTAAAATGATTAAAAAGTATGTTGCGCAAGAAATGAAACTGCTTTCTGAAAAGATGAATAGCCAACTAAGTTTTTTATCTGTAGGAAAAAGAAAATTCAGATCTGTTTTTTCTGGAAAAAAAGAGGAGGAACTGATGATGAACGATTTGTCTAATGCGCACATTCAGCAGGTGCTTCTAATAGAAAAAGATTCAGGCATTTTAAAGTCGAGCTACTCACGGTCAAAAACTATGGACGAGGAGATGGTTTCAGGAATGTTGACCGCAATTAAATCATTTGTAGAAGATGCCTTTAATCAGAGAAATCAAGAGCTTGAGTCGATAGAATACGAATTGTATGAAATCCATTTACAAAGTTTCGCTACCCACTATATAGCTGTCGTTATCTCGGGCAATTATACTTTAAGCGCTAAAAACAAACTTCAAGACATTATTTTTGACTTCTACAATAGTTTCATGGCCATGAATCTTGATTTAGTTTTCGAAACTAAAAATGCAAAAAAGAGTATTGTTCCCGTTCCTAAATCTAGAATAGAAAGAGAATTGGCAAAATATTTTGGCAATGCGCAGCTCTAAAAAAATTGTCGTTTTAGGACACTTTGGAGTGGGCAAAACCTCTTTGATTCGCAGATTTGTTACCGATACTTTTTCTGATAATTACAAGGTTACCATTGGAGTTCACATCACCAAAAAGTTGGTAGAAATTTCAGTGGATAACCAGGTCTCCCTCATACTTTGGGATTTAGAAGGCACTGATGATATTGTATCCATCAGAGATTCCTATCTATTGGGAACTCACGGTATGGTATTCGTATTTGATGTTTCAAGACCATCTACTTTTGAGCATCTAAGTAATGATTTGAAGATAGTGAGGGAAAAGGTTCCTGACACTCCTTTGATGGTAGTAGGTAATAAGTCCGATTTGGTCGATAAAGTAGAATTGAAAGTTGTTTTAGAAGAGAATGAACTTCCTGTAGATTTTCTGACTAGTGCCAAAACAGGTGAATTTGTAAACGAGCTTTTTTTGAAGCTGGCAACACTTCTTGTTAATGATGCTTAAGCAGTATCAGGAAGAATTTGCGAATAAGAATAGGCAATTCATTTTTATGAATGCTGAAGGTGTTGTTATTGAAAGTGACCAAAGGCTTTTCGACATTCCGATAAGTAGTTCTATTCTTGAGCTCCATCCCTTTTTTGAGAGTTTGCCGGCCTTATTTGATAGTACAGAAGAGGAGTTCGATTTCTTTTGTATACATCTTGCCTTTAACGAGAATACGTTTATCACAGACGTAAAGCTCCGCAAAAAAATGGATGGATTCCTGTTAATAATAACCGACCTAACCGAACATTATGACTCCTATCAATCGGTTACCCAATCACGTAATGAATCGGTAATCAAAACGGAGTTGACAGTTCTAAAAAATCTTGAACTTCAAGAAAGAGAGCGTTTTAAAAATAGGTTTATTCATAATTTCAGTCACGAGTTGCGGAATCCGTTAACCAGTATTATGGCTATTATAGATATTCTTGATGCTACCGAGATGACAACAGAGCAGTCCAAAATGCTTGATTTTTTAAAAGAATCAAATAGCAATCTGCGTCTTATGCTAGAAGACACCTTGAGTATCGGAATGATTGATGCTGGTAAATTAGAGATACAACACAAGCTGTTCAATCTGCGCAAGTTTTTTGAACTTATGCAGTTCACTTATACTGCAAAGGCGAAGAAAAAGGGACTTAAATTTGTTTCTTCTTGGGATTATAGAATTCCTGAATTTGTTGAAGGCGATAGGCTTAGGCTTTTTCAAATCGTAACCAATCTATTGGATAACGCTGTTGAGTATTCTGAGCAAGGCAAGGTATCTTTTGAGATACAATTCAATCAGAAAAGAGCCAATGCTACCAGTTTGCGATTTCAGGTAACAGACACTGGTATTGGTATTCCAGAAGAAAGTCAAGAAGCGATTTTTGAAAGTTTTCATAGAGAGCAATCAGAGGATAGAAGCAAGGGAACCGGCTTAGGTCTGACTATCGTCAAACGCTTGTTGGAATTGATGAATAGCAAGATTCAATTAAAGTCCGAACCGGACAAGGGCTCCGTATTTTATTTTGATATGAGCTTTAAATACCCTTTGCCAAGTGAGTCTAGATGGTCCGAGCATTCTAACAAAAAGGCAGTTGACAAAGGGGTGAAAGCAAGAAAAAAATATAAAATCCTTCTGGTTGAAGATGATGAATATGTCCAGCTAACCCTCTTCAAGATTCTATTGAATACGGATAACTTTCAAATTGATTTGGCCTATGATGGTGCTTTGGTGCTTCAAGAAGTGGTTAATAACGACTACGACCTTATTTTGATGGATGTTGATTTACCCAATCTGACAGGAATTCAGATTACAAAGCTCATTCGAGACTTCCCTTTTAAGAATATAAAGAATGTACCAATCATAGGAATAACCGCAAACGCTTACCAAGAGAACCTTGATATGTGTATAGCAGCTGGCATGAATGATGTTGTGATCAAACCTTATGAAAAAGAAAAATTGCTCAACATAATTCTCAAAAAGTTGAAATAAAATTTCATAGGTAGTGCCTGGTCGCTTTTAATGAAAATCAACCCTTTATTAATAAATGAGTAAGAATAATACCACAAATATGTCATTAATCGATGAAATATGTTGTTAATCGATACTTGTAATTTAATATTGTCATCTTCTTTCCAATCATATCTTACTTGTTAGATTAGCCTCGCTATTCACCTTTTAAAGGCATCCCCACAAAGAATAGTAACTAGAAAACAGTTTTGGCATGAACCTTTTAGACATTCCGCATTTGGTTGAAATATTTTTTGTCCTGAGTACCCTAGTATTTGCGGTAACCCTATATGCGATTTTACCAGTGTTGATTTTTAAGAAAAGAGCGTTTAATAAACCTTCTTTTATAAATGCCTTGTGGAAAAAGTATACCAAAAGCATTTTTTCTAGTATTCAAGAAACATCGTTTCCCCCTAAAAAAAAAGAAATTAGGAATTTACTGTTGACCATCTACAATGGTTGAGAAATTTAAACTATAAGATAATATTAGGGCTATACTAACACTAACCGTTACGTATTTACCCACGGCCAGCCCACGTTAAAACTGAGGTTTGATTTGTAGTAAAATAGGGGCATTTTACTGACACAATGAAAACCATTTATGGGAACACTATTCTCATTACCGGTTGCGGTTTTTTCGTGAAGGTCGTTAAAGCCCTGTTTTACAGGGCTTTTAAAAATGGAGGCTTTGACAATGAATATGAAAATATTTAAAGTCTAGGCTATTAAACAGGGAAGTTGCCAGTTTGGTTTGAATTTAAAAATTGTTTCTATCGAACCCCCATTTAGGATAGAAGTTTTAATTCGAACTTTCCCTCAACTGGTGGTTATCCCTATTTAGCTGATTGATAAGCAAACCATTAAAAAATTAATAGGCGAGCTTGAGAAGAAATGTACTTAATAACAACATAAAAATTAATTTTTTTTTACTGAAGTGGTCAATTAAGAAAGATAAAATACCAGATAACCAAATCTATCAGTACCAACCATGACAATAACTCACAGTTTGCTATAAAACTACGGCGTTTTATGGTATAAGTTTCGCAGGTTAGTTCCCCCATTGCGATGAGTTGGGTTTTGAATTTAAATAGTTGGTTTGAAGGCTCTGATTTTTCAGAGCCTTCTTTAGTTAGTAGAAGATTTTTTTCAGACTTAGCCTTAATTTTTATTATCGAAACACTATAGCGATGGCACCCAATGCCGTAAGGATCAAAATCATTTTTCGATAGAAATCGTCCTTTATGATTTTAACCAATCGAACCCCAACGAAAAGTCCGAGAATAATCGCTGGAACCAACTTCAAATCAAATAACAATGTATCTGTGGTAATGGTGCCCCATGACCAAATATGAAAGGGCAATTTGAAAATATTAATTATAAAAAATAGCCAAGCTGCAGTACCTATAAATTCATTTTTTGGCAGTCGCATAGCCAAAAAGAAGATATTAGCAAACGAACCTGCCAGATTCCCGATCATTGTGGTTACACCTGCTAGCAGCCCCATGAGTCCCGCAAAAGCCCAATGCGTAGGCACTACTTTTGATTTTCTTTTATCCCACCAATACATCATTAGTACACTTCCCAAAATCACGATAGCCATTCCGATTTTAAAAGTAGCCTCGTCAAGGTCTTTGCCGATAATGTTTCCAATGAGTACACCGATCATCGTCCAAGGAAGAAAACGGATAATATATTTCCATTGGGTATGGCGGTTGTAGTAGATGACAGCAAAAATATCCCCAACAATAAATAGGGGAACAACAAGGCCTGTTGATGCTTTGGTCTCAAATGCCAAAGCCATAAAGGTAACAGCTACTAAGGCAGTACCTTTGATTCCCGACTTGGAGACACCTATTATGAAAGCTGCCAAGAGTGCCAATATCCAGCTGGTGATAGATACTTCAAGAAAGGAAGATTGGATCACAGATGAAGTTTAGTTGGTATTAAACAAAAGTATTCCATTTTATTTTATCTTTAAACACTAACAACGAACCAAACAACCCGACTATGGAATTAAGTACACTCGATTATGGCTTTATAATCGTATTCTTCTCACTTGTTTTAGGAATTGGAATCTACGTTTCTAAAAAATCAGGGTCTAGTTCATCGGAATTTTTTCTTTCGGGTAGAACGATGCCTTGGTGGCTGTTGGGACTTTCAATGGTAGCAACCACATTCTCTACTGATACACCTAACCTCGTAACAGATTTGGTGAGAACAACGGGGGTTTCAGGTAATTGGGGTTGGTGGTGTTTTTTGCTAACAGGAATGCTTACGGTTTTTGTTTATGCTAAACTATGGCGAAAATCAAATGTAAAAACTGATTTGGAATTTTATGAATTGCGTTATGGGGGCAAACCAGCGAGCTTTTTGAGAAAGTTTAGAGCGGTTTATTTGGGGGTTCTCTTTAACGTTATAACCATGTCTGCAGTAACCTTAGCCGCAATTAAAATTGGCGGTATCATGTTAGGGCTTGAACCTTGGGAAACTGTGGTCGGAGCAGGACTTATTACTGTTGTTTTTAGTGCTTTAGGAGGGTTCAAAGGTGTTGTTTACACGGATTTTCTGTTGTTTTTTGTTGCCATGGCTGGAGCTATAGGAGCTGCTTTCTATCTCATTAATATTCCAGAAGTAGGTGGTTTGCAAGCCGTCATTTCTAATGATCTTGTAAAATCTAAAATGGATATTTTACCGGACTTTAGTGATACAAAAATGGTCATTACCATATTGGTTATTCCTTTGGCCGTACAATGGTGGAGTTCTTGGTATCCAGGCGGTGAGCCTGGAGGTGGAGGTTATATCGCGCAGCGAATGTTAGCTGCTAAAGATGAAAATCACGCTATAGGAGCAACTTTCTTTTTCAATATTATGCACTATGCGTTACGCCCTTGGCCATGGATTTTAGTGGCATTAGCGTCTTTGGTTGTTTACCCTGATATTGCGAGTATAGCCGAAGCATTTCCAAATGTACCAGCTGATAAGTTGGGTCATGATTTGGCATATTCTGCAATGTTAACTAAACTACCGAGTGGATTGCTTGGGGTAGTTCTAGCCTCTTTAATTGCGGCTTATATGAGTACGATTTCGACACAATTGAATTGGGGCTCGTCCTATTTGGTATTTGATTTTTATAAGCAGCAAATCAATCCCGATGCTACTGAAAAACAAATGGTTGCTTTCGGAAGAGTATCAACTGTGGTCTTGATGGTTTTAAGTGCTTTTTTGGCATTGGCTATGCAGAATGCAATGGATGTATTTAACCTATTATTGTCGTTTGGTGCAGGTACAGGTTTGATTTTTATCTTAAGATGGTTTTGGTGGCGGATTAACGCATGGAGCGAAATTTCGGCGATGTTTGCATCCGGAATTTTATCAATTTTGATAGCTACTACATCTCTAAAATCTTTCCTGTTTGATGCTGAGGTTGGCATTTTCCCTGAATGGGGAGAGTTGCCATTTATTATGATTGTAACTACTATTATATGGGTGACAGCAACATTTGTGACGCAACCTGAATCAAAAGAAGTATTACGAAGCTTTTATCGCAAAATTCAACCTGGCGGTCCTGGTTGGGCAAAAGTTGTAGACGAAGCGAAAATAGATAATGAAGAGATTATTACATCGAATGAAAAATGGAGTGTTCCATCAGGCATTTCAGCCATGCTTTTAGGAGTTGTATTGATATACTCTATCATGTTTGCAACCGGTTACTGGATTTACGGCCGAACTACATCTGCAATAATTCTGACAGCCGTTGCTGCAGTTTCAGGATTTCTGTTGATTAAAGCATGGAATAAATTGAAATCAAATATCTTATAAGATGAAAGATAGAATCTCATCTGTAGATATATTTCGTGGAGCAACAATTGTTTTAATGATCTTGGTAAATACACCAGGAACGTGGTCTGCGGTATATGCCCCATTTTTACATGCCGAATGGCACGGCTACACGCCAACTGACTTGGTGTTTCCTTTCTTTTTATTCATCGTAGGAACGTCTATTGTATTTGCTTATACGAATAAGGTAACCAATTCTGGAACCTACAAGAAAATTGTAATTCGAACATTAAAACTAATTGGGCTCGGACTTTTTTTGGGTGCTTTCACCCTGAGCTTTCCATTTTTCAAAGATTTTGCAGATATCCGTTTTCCTGGAGTATTACAGCGCATAGGGGTAGTTTTCTTTTTCGCATCTATCTTGTTCCTAAATTTCAATTGGAAGACCCTAATTGGTATAGCTGCGTTTTTCTTGATAGGATATTGGTTGCTGATGACGGTCATTCCTGTTGAAGGAGTAGCATCAACTTTGGAAAGAGCACCTAACAATTTGGCTAACTGGCTGGACGTAAAAGTATTCGGATCGCACAACTACAAAGCAGATTACGACCCGGAAGGATTATTAAGTACCATACCTTCTATAGTTAGTTCTTTACTAGGGATTTTCACAGGATTGATTTTGCTTTCAAAACAAGAAAAGAAAGCAACCATTTTAATGGGAATAGGAGGATCACTACTTATCATTGGTCATGTTTGGGATATCTTCTTCCCAATCAACAAAGCCCTTTGGTCGAGTAGTTTTGTACTCGTAACTGCGGGATGGGCCAATCTAATTTTGGCTTTGATTTATTACCTAACGGATGTAAAGAAAATGCAATTCGGAAGCATATTTCGATATGCAGGAGCTAACGCGATTACCTTGTATTTTCTATCCAGTTTTATTAGTAAAATTATGGGGATGATTAAAGTAGGAGAAACATCGCTTCACGGATGGCTTTTTGATACGGTATATACGCATGATTTTATGTCGCTACAACTTTCATCTTTGTTATATGGACTTAGCGTTGTAGCATTTTACTGTTTACTGGCGTATGTCTTGTATCAGCGGAAGATTTTCATAAAAATTTGACCAAAATGAAGTACTTCTTTTTAATGGCGATGGTACTTTCTTTAGGACTTTTCATTTTGAAAACAAATTCACAAAAAAACATGTTCGAAGCAAATCCAAAAAATGTACTAAGAGGAGAGTTAGAAAGTTGTTGCTTTGAGCCAAAAACCGGCTTTTATCGTGATGGCTTTTGTAAAACAGGAGCTGATGATCATGGCACACATGTGGTTTGCGCTGAAATGACAGATGAGTTTTTAGCTTTTACCAAAACAAAGGGGAATGACCTATCAACGCCCAAACCCGAATGGCGTTTTCCAGGACTAAAAGCAGGCGATAAGTGGTGCCTTTGTATTCTTCGTTGGTTAGAAGCTGAAAAAGCAGGCAAAGCCCCTAAGATTCGTCTGGAATCTACACATGAAAAAGCGCTAGAGTATACCTCAATTGAAAAACTCCAAGAATATAAATTAGACTAGGAGGTTGCAGGTTAGATCTAGTGTTGTTGCATCAATTTTGCCACATATTTACCGATTACATCAAACTCCAGATTCACAACCGTTCCTTTCGTATAAGAACCGAATCTTGTGTTTTCATAAGTATATGGAATAATAGCCACGCTAAAAGTATTCTTGCCAGAATCAATAACAGTTAAGCTAGTTCCATCGATGGTTATAGAACCTTTTTCAATAGTAGGATTACCTTTTGAAGCATCATATTCAAAGGAGAAAATCCAGCTACCATCTTTTTTTGTTACCGAAGTACAAACTCCGGTTTGGTCCACGTGACCTTGTACGATATGTCCGTCTAAACGACTTCCTAAAATCATGGCGCGCTCCAAATTGATTGTATCCCCAAAGGAAAGCTTTCCAAGGCTTGTTTTTTGAAGTGTTTCTTCGATTGCCGTTACGGTGTATGTACTTCCATTCAAAGAAACAACAGTCAAACAAACGCCATTATGCGCTACACTTTGATCGATTTTCAACTCCTCTGTAATTGCCGAACTGACCGAAATGTGCAGATTGCTTCCCTCTTTTTCTAATTTGGTGACTTTACCCAAAGTTTCGATTATTCCCGTAAACATCTTCCGTTTTTATTACCTAGTTTTGTAAATTAACACTTCAGGCAAAGGTAAAGAATAACATGGACGAAAACAGAAAAATAAAGCTGGGCATTTCCATTGGGGACTTGAACGGAATAGGGTGCGAAGTAGCCTTAAAAACCTTTCAAGACTCTCGAATGCTCGATTTCTGTACGCCTATCTTTTTTGCTTCTAGTAAGACCATTGCTGCGCAGACAAAAGCGCTTCATATGGATGTTAGATATAATGGAATTCAGGAAGCTTCAAAAGCCATTGATGGAAAACTGAATGTAGTAAATGTGTGGAAGGAAATTCCTAATCTGCAATTTGGTGAAGCTACAGAAGAAGCTGGGGCCTATGCCATTAAGTCGCTCAAGGCTGCTGTCGAAGCGCTTAAAATTGGTGACATTGATGTGCTGGTAACGGCACCAATCAATAAAAACAACATTCAATCCGAGGAGTTCAAGTTTCCAGGACATACAGATTATCTAGCGGAAGAATTGGAAGGGGAAAGTCTTATGTTTATGGTTACTGACGAACTTAAAGTAGGCCTTTTAACCGACCATTTAGCCGTCAAAGATGCGCCAGCTGCAATCAATCCAATATTAATACGTACCAAAGTACGAACCATAGAAAAGTCATTGACTATGGACTTTGGTGTCCGAAGTCCGAAAATTGCATTACTTGGTATTAATCCGCACAGCGGGGATAATGGAACAATCGGGAAAGAAGATGAAGAAATATTAAAGCCAGTAATCAAAGAAATGTCAGATGCTGGACATTTAGTTTTTGGCCCCTACGCGGCGGATAGTTTTTTTGGCTCAGATTCGTTTAAGAATTTTGATGCGATTTTAGCAGCATATCATGATCAAGGCTTGATTCCGTTCAAAACGCTTTCCTTTGGAAATGGTGTTAATTATACAGCCGGACTGAACAAAGTTAGAACCTCTCCAGACCATGGTACTGCTTATGAAATAGCGGGAAAAGGAAAAGCTGACCATAGTTCTTTTAAGGAAGCCGTTTTTTCTGCAATTCGCATATTCAAGAATAGAACCGAATATGCTGAACTGACTGAGAATGTTTTACAGAAACAAAGAGCACGTCGCTAGAATAGTTTAGCATTTGTTCTTAAAAGGAACCAATTTTTTTCGTTTTTTAGCTGTTGTCTATTATTAAAATAATAGTATCTTTGCACCCGCCTTTAATAGAGGTGTTGCGTTATAAACAAGTGGGTTATGATGAAAAAAAAGGAGTTTAGCGTTCCTTTTTCAGGATTGAAGCAAGGAAAACACGAGTTTGATTACGTAGTAAATAATGAGTTCTTTGAATCTTTTGGATACACGGATTTCAATGATGCAAATTTGAAATTGAACGTTTTGCTTAATAAAACAAGCACTATGTTAGAATTTGAATTGGTAGCAGAAGGGTTTGTCAATATAGATTGTGATATTACAAGCGAACCGTATGATCAGTCTATTTCCACAAACTTAGAGTTGGTGGTGAAGTTTGGCGATGAATATAATGATGAGGATGATGAAATATTGATTATCCCACATGGTGAGCATCAAGTGAACATTGCACAGTATGTTTATGAAATGATTGTACTAGCGGTTCCGCAGAAACGAATTCATCCAGGAGTTTTAGATGGATCTTTGGATTCAGAAGCCCTAAGAAAACTTGAAGAGCTCCAACCAAAAGAAAGAAAAGATAATAAAGAAGAGACAGATCCCCGATGGGATGCTTTAAAAAAGTTAATAACGGATAAATAAGTTGAACAATGGCACATCCTAAAAGAAAAATCTCGAAAACGAGAAGAGATAAAAGAAGAACACATTACAAGGCAGTAGCATCGACTTTGGCCACAGATTCTACAACTGGAGAAATGCACTTATACCATAGAGCACATTGGTATGAAGGAAAATTATACTACAAAGGTCAAGTTTTGATCGATAAGACCGAGGAAGCAGAAGCATAACTTGCTACCAATCAAAAATATATGGAACTCCCACTTTTAAAGTTGGGAGTTTTTTAGTGAAATAAGGTTTCAGAACAAAAGTTTTATCTAAATTTTGAATTGAAACAGATTTTTTCAAAAAAAACGTTTTTTAAGCAAAAAGTCGTGAAAAATGAGTAATTTTCACCGCTTTTCAATCATTTTTGAAGATTTTTTGATAAAAACCGCTTTAATATGAGCAAGTTAACAGCAGCAATTTCAGCTGTAGGATCATATGTTCCAAAATTTGTTATGACAAATGAAATGTTGGAAAAAATGGTCGACACCAACGACGAGTGGATTACTGCTCGAACAGGAATCAAAGAACGAAGAATCTTAAAAGAAGAAGAAGGTAACGGATCTTCTTATTTAGCTATTCAAGCCGCTAATGATTTACTTCAAAAAAAGAACCTTGACCCCACAGAAATAGATTTAGTTATTGTGGCAACAGCTACACCTGATAGTATGGTAGCCTCTACAGCTGCCTTTGTTGCATCAGAGATCGGGGCTACAAATGCATTTGCTTACGACTTATTGGCTGCCTGTTCAAGTTTTCTTTTTGGAATGTCAACAGCTTCAAGTTATATTGAATCTGGAAGATATAAAAAAGTTTTGCTTATTGGAGCCGATAAAATGTCTTCAATAATCAATTATAAAGATAGAACTACTTGTATCATTTTTGGTGACGGGGCAGGTGCTGTACTTTTCGAACCAAATGAAGAGGGCTTAGGGCTTCAAGATGAATATTTGAGAGCTGACGGTTCAGGCAGAGAATTTCTTGGAATGGAAGCTGGGGGTTCATTATTACCCGCTACACATGAAACTGTTGATGCCAATCAACATTATATTTTTCAAGAAGGAAAGTCAGTATTTAAATTCGCTGTTTCTAATATGGCTGATGTTGCCGAAAAAATTATGGTACGGAATAATTTAAAGAATACTGATGTTTCCTGGCTTGTACCGCATCAAGCAAACAAAAGAATTATTGATGCAACCGCGAACAGAATGGGCTTGGATTCTTCCAAAGTTCTTATGAATATTCAGCGTTATGGTAATACAACCTCCGCTACTTTACCTTTATTATTGGCGGATTATGAAAATCAGTTAAAAAAAGGAGATAATTTGGTTTTCGCCGCTTTTGGCGGAGGCTTTACATGGGGCTCAATCTATTTAAAATGGGCGTACAACTAAAACTAAATAGAACTTAAACCGAAATCTATATGGATATTAAAGAAATTCAAAGCCTAATTAAGTTTGTGGCTAAATCAGGTGCTAGCGAGGTAAAACTCGAAATGGATGATTTAAAAATAACAATCCGAACAGGGGCAGTTGGTAATGCGTCAGAAACTACCTATGTACAACAAGTACCGGTAGCCCAAGCAGCCATGCCTCAAATGATGGCGCCTACTCCAGTTGAACCAGCTGCCCCTGTGGCAGAAACCCCTAGTAGCGATGCCGCTGAGGACGATTCCAAATATATAACTATCAAATCCCCTATAATTGGTACATTCTATCGCAAACCTGCTCCTGATAAACCTTCATTTGTTGAGGTAGGGGCTGATATTGGCAAAGGAGATGTACTTTGTGTAATCGAAGCGATGAAACTTTTTAATGATATTGAATCAGAAGTTTCAGGTAAAATCGTCAAGATTTTAGTTGATGATTCCTCTCCAGTAGAGTTTGACCAACCACTGTTCTTAGTAGATCCATCATAATTTTAAGTTTAGAAGTTTAAAGTTTTACATTGGAATCCCTTGAATTTCAAATAAGTAAACAACTAAACCACAAACTCTTAAACTAAAAAAGTATGTTTAAAAAAATATTGATTGCAAATAGGGGAGAAATAGCACTTCGAGTGATTCGAACCTGCAAGGAAATGGGTATAAAGACCGTAGCAGTCTACTCCAAGGCCGATGAAGAGAGTTTACATGTTCGTTTTGCCGATGAAGCGGTTTGTATAGGGCCTGCCCCGAGTAGTGAATCGTATTTGAAAATACCTAATATCATTGCTGCTGCTGAGATTACAAATGCCGATGCAATTCACCCCGGATACGGATTCCTATCTGAAAATTCAAAATTCTCAAAAATTTGTGCGGAACACGATATTAAGTTCATTGGCGCATCTGGCGAGCATATTGATAAGATGGGGGATAAGGCTACTGCTAAGGAGACCATGAAAAAAGCAGGAGTTCCTTGTGTGCCAGGGTCTGAGGGAATTCTTAAAAATGTTGCCGAAGCCAAAAAGATCGCCAAGAAAATGGGTTATCCTGTTATGATAAAGGCGACTGCAGGTGGTGGTGGAAAAGGAATGAGAGCCGTTTGGTCAGAGGACGAGATGGAAGACCTTTATGATAGTGCAGTACAAGAGGCAACCGCGGCTTTCGGAAATGGAGGCATGTACATGGAGAAACTAATTCAAGAACCTCGACATATTGAGATTCAAGTTGTGGGTGATCAGTATGGAAAGGCTTGTCATTTATCAGAAAGAGATTGTTCCGTACAGCGCAGACACCAGAAATTGACCGAAGAAACTCCATCTCCGTTTATGACGGACAAACTTAGAGAGGAAATGGGTCAAGCGGCTATAAAGGCTGCCGAGTTCATTAAATACGAAGGAGCTGGAACCGTAGAATTTTTGGTCGATAAGCATCGAAACTTCTATTTTATGGAAATGAATACACGTATTCAGGTAGAACATCCGATTACCGAGCAAGTAGTGGACTACGATTTAATACGTGAGCAGATTTTAGTTGCTGGCGGAGTCCCTATCTCGGGAAAAAACTATTATCCTAATTTACATTCCATAGAATGTCGGATTAATGCCGAAGATCCCTATAATAACTTTAGGCCGTCGCCAGGAAAAATAACTACATTACACACACCTGGAGGTCATGGGGTCCGAATGGATACTCATGTGTATAGTGGGTATTCTATTCCACCGCATTACGATTCTATGATTGCGAAGCTGATCACTACGGCTCAAACTCGCGAAGAGGCAATCAATAAGATGAAAAGGGCACTAGACGAATTTGTTATAGAAGGTATAAAAACAACGATTCCATTCCATAGGCAATTGATGGATCATCCGGATTATTTGGCGGGCAATTACACCACCAAATTCATGGAAGATTTTGAAATGGAACCTGAAATTGAATAATTATAAAAAAACCCTCAAAATTTTGAGGGTTTTTTTATGGAATTTACCCATTTCACCGGTTATTTGAAAGACCCAGAAACCGACCGCTGAGTCTGTTAAAGGTGCGTTTTATCGATTGGCATTAAGAGAAATAATACTTTATCGATGAAATACCACCCTAAAACGCAGGTGTACAAAAACAAACCTCGGGGTAACTTATTTAAAACAAACCATTGAGTTTGTTCACGCTTTCATTTAGAATATCGGTGAACTGCATGAAATTGAATCAAAACCTGGGTCTTTTTAGCATTCATTTTGTTCGTATTTTAGTGGAATGAACTTAAGCTATTGGGAATATAAAACCTGGCTTTCTAACATCGATTTTACTGTTGTTGGAAGCGGAATAGTAGGGCTTAATTGTGCACTCTCACTTCGAGAAAGATTTCCAAAGGCAAAAATCCTCATTTTAGAGAAAGGTACACTTCCGGAAGGAGCGAGTACTAAGAATGCTGGTTTTGCCTGTTTTGGAAGTATTTCAGAGATTTTAGCAGATCTTGAACATCATTCCGAAGAAGAAGTGGTAGAACTGGTTAAGAAACGTTGGGATGGCATTCAACTACTAAGAAAGAACCTAGGAGATACGAATATTGATTTTCAACAACATGGAGGACATGAGTTGTTTCTAAAAAGCCACGATACCCTTTATCAAAGTTGTTTAAAGGAGTTGAAGAAGGTCAATCAACTTCTAAAACCAGTTTTTGGTGAAAAGGCTTTTCAGACAAATGAGAATAGCTTCAATTTTAAAAACATCCAGGAGAATTATATAACCAACCGTTTTGAAGCCCAAATAGATACTGGTAAGATGGTGTCAAACCTACTAAAACTAGTACAGAAAAACAGAATTGGCATTTTAAATTCGATAAAAGTGGAGGGGTTTACTGATAATGGTGATATGCTGACAGTCAAAACCGATCAATTTGAATTTCAAACCAAAAAGTTATGTATTGCTACGAACGGTTTCGCCTCACAATTACTAGAAGAAACTGTAAAGCCCGCAAGAGCCCAAGTTTTAATTACCAAACCTATCAAGAACTTGCATATCAAAGGAACCTTTCATTTGGATGAAGGGTACTATTATTTCCGGAATATTGATAATCGAATTCTTTTCGGGGGAGGACGAAACTTAGACTTCCAAGGAGAACAAACTTTGAAATTCGGTGAAACCGATTTGATTCAAAACCAATTAGAAAGTATTCTTAAAGAAAGCATTCTTCCTAGCACTCCTTTTGAAATTGAAAGAAGATGGAGTGGTATAATGGGTATGGGTAATCAAAAGAAGCCCATTGTCAAACAAGTTTCTAACAATGTGTTCTGTGGCGTTCGATTAGGGGGAATGGGCATTGCGATAGGGAGTTTGGTTGGTAAAGAATTATCCGAGCTACTATAGGAAATTCTTTTTTGATTTTTATTTAAAAAATTGAAAAGAAGGACATAGCTTTTTCCATTCGTCGAATTTTCCAAAAAGCATGACTTTTTCTTATCTCCAAGTTGTTTTTATCCCTATATTGCTCACCCCAAAAAAAATAGGATTCTGCCCTGAGTCCTTTATTTTATTAGAACTCAACCGTTACCCCATGTAAGTTCATGCATGTTGGTTTTGTGCCCATAATGGTGCAGCAATAAAATTAAAATGGTTTAGAACAACCGTATTCATAGCTGCTAATTATTGTACTAAGAACACTACACATGAAAAACGAACTTAACCTAATTCAAAAGGGCATCCTATTGGCCTTATTTCTGTTTTGCAGCTCTCTTTTTTCGCAAGAAAACGACAATTTGTATGCGAGTGCGGAAAATAGCAAAGTGGTTATCCTTGAACCATCATATATTAGTTCGAAAACCAACAAATCATTTGAGAAGAAGTACCATTATCTAGTAGCTCGGGCCTATTTTAAACTACTTGCAGAAGCCCAAAAGTCGGAAAGGAAGCTGAGAATTGAATTTGAACGTTATTCATTTGAAAACCAAGAATTTGACCGAGGTGGCAATCAAGCTTTTCAAGACAAATTTAATGTGGCCTATAAAAAGTACCAGGCGCATAGCGACATGCTTTCTGGACTAAAATCATGGAATCTATTCAGTGAAGATAGAACAGGAGATATGTTTTATTTTATGGCTGAAAACGAAGATTTTATTTTTAAAATGTACAAAGGAAACTTACCAGAGGATAAAATGGTCAAATATTTAATCTATAAATTGGCCGATCTCTATCATCTTGAAGGATAGAATTCATTATCTTTCCGTTTCATGAGTATAAAGAAAGAGCTTCAGGAGTTTTGTCAAGAATATGTTAAGGAAAGAACAAAACGCATACAAGATAGTATTAGTAACATTCAAGAATCCCTAGCTTCTGAAACCAAGAGCAGTGCCGGTGATAAACATGAAACCGGAAGGGCCATGTTACAGTTGGAAAGAGAGAAACTAGGACAACAATTACTAGAAGTTGAAAGGATGGCTATTATTCTCTCGCGAATATCGATTTCAATGAGGACAAACGCAGTACTATTAGGAAGTTTGGTTAAAACCTCAAAACGAGACTACTTTTTGGCAATTTCAGCAGGAGCTTATGAAGGCGCTTCTAATCCTATTTACTGTATTTCAAGAGCAGCACCTATCGGAAAATTGCTTCTGGGCAAGTCGATTGGTGATGTGGTTGACTTTGATGGAGAGAAAATACGAATCTCCGAAATATTATAGACTTCCTTTTTCTTCATAGGATCAAATTGCGTAATTTGTTATCACACAATTCAATACCCCATTTTCATGAAAATATCCTTTATTTTAAATGGTGTTTCCAAATCTTTGGAAATCGCTGATGGGAATACCCCTTTACTATGGATTATTCGAGATATCCTTGATTTAAAGGGAACCAAATTCGGTTGCGGAAAAGCGGCATGCGGAGCATGCACTCTGCATGTAGATGGCAATGCAATACGCTCTTGTTCCTATCCTGTCCAACTCGTTGAGGGAAAACAAATTACCACAATTGAAGGCTTAGGAAATGGAGAAAATCCGCACCCTGTACAACAAGCATGGATTGAAGAAATCGTCCCACAATGTGGCTATTGTCAACCCGGTTTTATGATGGCCACAGCGGCATTGCTAGATAAAAACCCCAATCCTACAGACGACGATATTGATAATACTATCACCAATGTTTGTCGATGCGCCACCTATTATCGCATGCGAAAAGCAATTCATAGGGCGGCTGAATTGAATGCAGAAATCAATCCAATCACTGACACCCCAAATTTGTAGACCATGAGTAAGAAAAAAATATCGCGCCGTAAATTTTTGGTCCGTGGAGGCTTAGGAACTATTGGGGTTTTAGCAGTAGGCACATATGTTTTTCGAAATTCTATTCGCAGAGGTATTGCGGGTGCTATTGATACAGGAGAAACACCCTATGTTGGAGATACAAGTACTCCCATAATTTGGTTTGAAGTTACTTCCGATAACAATATGATATTGCACAGTCCCAAGGTAGAAATGGGTCAAGGAACGTTTACGGGTTTGGCGCAGATGGCTGCTGATGAGTTAGAGGTTTCTATGGAACAAATGCAAGTTGTTCACGCCAATTCTGCTTCTGGCAATATGGACGGTTTTGCAACTGGCGGAAGTACCTCGATATCTACCTTATGGGTTCCTCTCAGAGAACTAGCCGCTACCATGCGTGAAATGATCAAAAACGAGGCAGCCAATAAAATGGGTGTTGCTGCAGAAAAATTAACTATTTCAAATGGTGTCTTTTCTTCGGATGGAAAAACGATGACCTATGCAGAAGCGGCCAAAGATGTTTCGGAATGGGAAGTTCCTGACACCCCTATTTTAAAAGATATAAAAGAGTACAAATTTATAGGAAAACCGATTCCTAGAGTCGATTTAAAGGACAAGGTCTTCGGGACACCTATGTACGGAATGGATGCTGCCATGCCCGATATGCTCTATGGTGCGGTGGTTCGCCCAACGAAGATTGGCGCCAAATTCATTGATGCTGACACATCAAAGGCCGAAAGCATGCCGGGAGTAGTTAAAATAGTCAAAGAGAAAGATTTTGTTGGCGTAATTGCAAATTCCCAAACCGAAGCAGAGAATGCTAAAAATGTCATTGATGCCCAGTGGGATGTAGAACGTACATGGCAAACTTCTGATATTGAGGCAATGATAGCAGTAGGTAAAGGAGAACCTTTCGTAATACAAAAAGAAGGAAGTGCTAAAAACATTCTAGAAGATTCAGAAGACGCTATTGTTTCGGAATATAAGAGTCCTATTGGTGCACATGCCCAACTTGAACCTAATGGAGCGCTAGCATATGTTGAAGCGGATAAGGCGACGATTATGATGTCGACCCAAGTGGTAAAAATCACAAGGGATGAAATAGCGGATAGAATCGGACTGGATAGTGATCAGGTAAATATAGTTCCGACCTTCTTAGGAGGAGGGTTTGGGCGTCGCCTGCATACTCCAAATGGAATTCAGGCGGCTGTGCTTTCAAAAGCAGTCGGAAAACCAGTGAAGTGTTTTTTTACGAGGAAAGAAGAATTTCAAAACGATACATTCAGACCACCTACACATCATGTGTTAAAGGCAACATTAGATTCAGAAGGAATGATTGAGGCCATAGAGCACAATGTTTCTAGTGGAGATGTGGCCTGGGGCTCACCTATGCTGCCTGGTATTCTTGAACCAATTTTAGGGGCAGATTTAGGTGCTTGGAGAGGTGGAATGATTCAATATGGCGGAATACCAAATTACAGAACAATTTCATGGCGTAAGAAATTACCATTTGCCACCAGTTGGTGGCGCAGTTTGGGGCTATTAGCCAATACCTTTGCCGTCGAAAGTTTTATGGACGAGCTAGCTATAGGGGCCAAAAAGAATCCTGTTGAATTTCGCCTGGCTCAAATTCAAGATGATGATAGGGGCTTCCGTTTGAAGGAGGTAATCAAAGCAGCAGCAGAGAAATCGGGTTATACAGATGAAGTGGTCAACGGAAGAGTTATGGGCTTTGCGGCTTCTACAGATGTAAATACACCTTGCGCTCAGGTAGCTGAAGTATCCATAGAAAACAATGAAATCAAAGTGCATAAGGTAACCTGTGCTATGGATCCAGGTTTGGCGGTAAACCCTGATCAGGTAAGAGCGCAATGTGAAGGGGCTATCATCATGGGAATGAGCGCCTCAATGTTTGAAAAGATGGAGGTGGAAGATGGTGAACTTACCCCAACAATTTATGGTCCTTATCAAATGGCTACCATGCGAAACACACCCAAAGAAATTGATATAGTGTTACTTCAAAACTCGGATGTTCCAGGTGCTGTTGGTGAACCTCCCCTAGGACCAATAGGCGCAGCGGTGGCGAATGCGGTTTTCAGACTTACAGGAAAAAGGCTAAGGGAAATGCCTTTGAAGTTGACTTAAATTCAGTCCAAATCGGGCTTGCCGCGATTTGCTTTCTTCTGGGCTGTCTTTTTCTTGCGTTGCAGACGTTTTTCTACGGCAGACCGTGAAGGCTTTGTCTTTTTCCTTTTTTTCGGGACTTCTATGGAGTTCTCAATCACATCTAAAAAGCGTTTGATAACAAGCTCTTTGTTTTTATGCTGACTCCGACTTTCATCACATTGAAGTAATAACACATTTTCTTTGGTAAGACGATGTTTTAATTTTAGTAAAATGCGTTCTTTTTCCTCCTCAGACAGGGCATTTGATTTATTTACATCAAAGGACAATTCAATTTTGGTGGAAACTTTGTTGACATGTTGCCCCCCAGCTCCTCCGCTTCTTACAGCTTTAAATAGGAGCTCTTGAACAATCTTGTCTTTCTCCATGACTAGATGTTGCCCATTCTTTGATTAATCACCTCAATGGAGATATTTAAAAAGACCTCTTTCCCTTCATCCAAAACTTTGTAGTGGTTAAAATATACATCTTGTCCTTCATAAGTTCCAACAATTAAGTAATGTCCACCCATATAGTATGAACCTTTTATTGTTGCCTCTAAACCTGACTTTGCAGAAACTTTGAATTCATGTGCATAGACAATAATTTGTCGTTTCGTATCCGCGTAGGACTTTACAATATTAATAGGGATTTTATTGGCCTCTCCGAAAAGCGAGGCAATATAAAGATCTTTCGGATTTCGATATAAATTCTCAGGACTGTCTTTGGCAAGAATTCTATTATCACGAAGTACTATTACCCGATCCGCAAAAGGGAGCATATCGTTGTGATCATGCGTTGCTGTTAAAACAGTAATATTCTGTTTTCTTAGGTATGCGAAAAGGTTTCTGCGCATACTATTTTTACGAAAGTTGTCAATATGACTAAAAGGCTCATCAAGTAACAATACCTGCGGTTCTTGCGCTAATACCCTAGCCAATGCCACCCTTTGTTGTTGTCCACCACTTAGAAACCGCACTTTGGTTTGTGCAAAATTGGTCATCTCAATCATCTCCAACAATTCGTTTGTTCGCGCTTCAAGAATTTCTGGCTCAAGAACAGAAAGATACTGACTGATATTCTCATAAACCGTTGTGTATGGCATCAAATCAAAGTCTTGCGAAAGATATTTCATATAAGACTCTCCGGGAACCAGATTATAAAGAGGTCCTAAAACCTGAGATTCATTCCAGTAGACCTCACCTGTTTTGACCTGAAGTAGGCCATATATTATTTTGAGAAGCGTACTTTTTCCACAACCACTTTCTCCAATAATGCAAACATGTTCTCCCTCATTTACTTTTAGATTAATATCTTCTAGAACGAGGGTTTTATCATAAGCAAAAGAAACATGATCTACTTGTAGCATTGTATAAGCTGAAATTTGATTGAATTTTATTTGCATTCTCTGGGACAAGAGTTGGGGTGATACAAATAAAAAGTCCGTCTCTATCAAAGAAACGGACTTTGCTCTTAAATATTGAAACTAGTCTTTAAATTCTTTTATAACAGCTTGGTTTGGTAACTCTTCGAAGCCCATATTATACAAGGTAAAACCAAAAATATCAGCATACTGCTCAATAGTTTTGCTTACTGGTGTTCCTGCACCGTGACCTGCGTTTGTCTCAATACGAATTAATGTTGGATTGCTTCCCGCTTGCTTTTCCTGCAATTCGGCCGCGAATTTGAAACTGTGCGCTGGTACCACGCGATCATCATGGTCTCCAGTTGTTACCAATGTAGCAGGATATTCCATACCTGACTTCACATTATGAACGGGAGAATATCCCTTTAAATATTCAAACATTTCTTTGTTGTCCTCAGCTGTTCCATAGTCATAGGCCCACCCCGCACCCGCGGTGAAAGTATGATAGCGCAGCATATCTAAAACTCCAACAGCAGGTAGCGCAACTTTCATTAAATCCGGACGCTGCGTCATAGTAGCTCCAACAAGCAATCCACCATTACTGCCACCGCGAATGGCCAAATAATCTGATGAGGTATAGTTGTTTGCAATCAAATATTCTCCAGCGGCTATGAAATCATCGAATACGTTTTGTTTTTGCATTTTGGTACCGGCATCATGCCATTTCTTGCCATACTCCCCACCACCGCGGATATTTGGGACTGCGTAAATTCCGCCTTGTTCCATCCAAACGGAATTTGTGATACTGAAAGACGGCGTAATACTGACGTTAAATCCACCGTATGCATAAAGGATTGTCGGATTCTTTCCATTCAATTCTAGCCCTTTCTTATGCGTAATCATCATTGGTATTTTAGTACCGTCCTTAGATTCATAAAACACCTGATTACTTTCATATTCTTCGGAATTAAAATCGATTTCAGGTTTCCAATACGATTGGTATTCTCCCGTTTCGACATTGAATTTATAGGATGAACCAGGAATGATGTAGTTGGTGAAATAGAAATAGAACTCCTTGTCTTCTTTTTTGCCACCAAATCCGGAAGCACTTCCTAGCCCTGGAAGCTTTACCTCACGTACTAACTTTCCGTCATAATCGTATTGCAAAACTTTTGAAAGTGCATCTACCATATATTCAGCAAAAAAGTACCCGCCACCTGTATTTGGAGAAAGAACGTTTTCTGTTTCTGGGATAAAATCAACCCAATTTTCCATACTAGGGTTGGAGGCATCTACAGTAATTATCTTCTTGTTTGGAGCATTTCTATCGGTAACAATAAATAGTTTCGAACCAACATTCTCAATGATGTAATTATCAGACTCAGTATCGTCTACAATGGGTATCAAAAGTCCGTTAGGGTCTTTTAAATCTTGAATAAAAAGTTTGTTGCCTGAGGTTGAAGTAGATGCTGAAATCACTAAATAGTTTTGGTCTTCTGTTACGCCAGCGCCAATATAACGGTGTTTTTCGTCAGGTCTTTCTCCGTAAATCAGCTCATCTTTTGACTGCGGAGTTCCCAATTTATGATAGTAAACTTTGTGCTGGTCTGTTTTCGCGGAAAGCTCGCTTCCTTTGGGTTTGTCGTAACTGGAGTAGTAAAAGCCATCATTCCCTTTCCATGATAGTCCGCTGAACTTGATATCAACCAAAGTGTCTTCCATGATTTCTTTGGTCTCTGCATTTAGAACGATTGCCTTTCGCCAATCACTGCCGCCTTCTGAGATAAGATAAGCAGCCATTGAGCCGTCTTTTGTAAAGCTCAGCCCTGCAAGTGAGGTGGTTCCATCTTCGGAGAATGTATTGGGGTCTAAAAATACCTCAGCTTCACCTTCTCCTTTTTTTCGGTAAACCACATATTGATTTTGGAGTCCGTCATTCTTATAGAAATAGGTATAGTCACCTTCTTCAAAGGGAGTACCAATCTTTTCGTAATTCCATATTTTTTCCAAACGCTTTTTGAGGTCATTTCGAAAAGGAATGTTCTCTAAATATCCAAAAGTGGTTTCATTTTGTGTTTTCACCCAAGCTTCGGTTTCAGGGCTGCGGTCATCTTCTAACCAACGATAGGGGTCTTTAACTTCAGTTCCGAAATAAGTATCTAAGGAATCAGCTTTAGCTGTAGTGGGGTAATTCACAACAATAGGTTCTTTTTTGATTTGTGTTTGACAAGCGACTAGGAAAATTGCAAGTAGCGGTAGAAGGATTATTCTTTTCATTAGACATATAGATTGATACTTCATAAAAATACCACAAAAAAACCTTTGAACTGTCCAACAGTCAAAGGTTTTAACATCAATCTAACTAAGTCGAGATTATTATATCAATTGGTTTTTAACTAAATATTCTGCTATTTGAACGGCATTGGTAGCAGCTCCTTTTCGCAAATTATCAGAAACAATCCACATGTTTAGTGTATTTGGCTGAGTTTCGTCTCGTCGAATGCGTCCAACAAAAACCTCATCTTTATCATGCGCATAAATTGGCATCGGGTAGGTGTTTGTATCCGGATTATCTTGAACGGTAACTCCTTCGGTATCGTTAAGAATTCCACGAATTTCATTTAGTGTAAAGTCATTATGAAATTCGACATTCACAGACTCTGAATGTCCACCAGCCGTAGGAATACGAACTGCGGTCGCACTAATTGAAAAGCTTCTATCATCCAATATTTTTTGCGGTTCACGAGCCAATTTCATTTCTTCTTTGGTGTAACCGTTTTCCATGAAGACATCACAGTGCGGCAACGCATTTCTGCTTATTGGGTAAGGATAGGCCATCTCTCCTTTAATGCCCGCTATTTCATTTTCAAGCTGTTTTACAGCTTTTACTCCTGTTCCAGATACCGATTGGTATGTTGATATGACGACCCGCTTCATTTGGTACTTTTTGTGAAGTGGGGCCAAGGCCATTACCAATTGAATAGTCGAACAATTGGGATTGGCAATAATTTTATCTTCGGATGTCAAAGCATCAGCATTAATCTCAGGAACAACCAATTTTTTGGTGGGATCCATACGCCATGCAGATGAGTTGTCGATTACCGTAGTACCTGCTTCTGCAAATTTTGGTGCCCATTCCAAAGAGGTATCACCACCCGCAGAAAATATAGCAATATCTGCTTTGGCGGCAACGGCTTCCGCAAGACCAATGATAGTATGTTCAACTCCTTTATAAGACAATTTTTTACCCACCGAACGTTCCGAGGCTACCAATAGTAATTCCGTAATTGGAAAATTGCGTTCGGCTAGTACTTTCAACATTACTTCGCCAACCATTCCGGTGGCTCCTACAACTGCTACTTTCATCTTTAACTTAATTTGAAGGGCAAAGGTAGGGTAACAACTAGTTTTGTACAATAAGAAGTTTGATGAAAATTAAAAATATAACAAAATGTTATAAAAATACGTTTTTACCTAAGGAATAAGAACAAAGACAGGGAAACTGAGATGAACTCAGTGTTAATTCGGTTATTTATTTTCTTTGGAACATACTACCTCATTAAAAAAACCGTCAAGCTTGTTAGCGATAACAAGATTGACGGTTTAGGGTTGGTTAATGTAGCGGTGCTATCCTAATTTTAGGATAGGTGTTCTATTACTTCTTTAAAGAATCGCGAATTTCAGCAAGCAATTCTTCAGCTGTTGGTCCTGCTGGAGCAGCTTCTGGTTCTGGAGCTTTCGTTTTATTATATGCCTTAACAATTAAGAACATTATAAACCCTACAATGATAAGGTTAATGATTGTGTTAATCCAGCTACCCCACATGATGGCATTTTCAGGGGAAGTTACTGCACCTGCGGCATCTACTACAGCTTCGTCTAAAACTAATTTTTTATCGGCAAAATCTACTCCACCAGCGAAGTGTCCAACAAATGGCATAACGATATTGTTCACAAAACCATTAATTACGGCGCCGAGGGCGGTGGCCATAATAACTGCAACGGCAAAGTCAATAACGTTGCCTGTCATAATAAAATCCTTAAATTCTTTTAACATGATAAATAGTGTTTTTAGTTGGTTAATTAAACTATTTGCAAAATCAATGCTCTGCAATTTAAGAAAAAAAAAGGTTGCTAACGAAATGTTAAATAAGAAATTAAGATTCTAAAAAAACACGTTTTACCCGCTGTGAGATGCTTGTAAGCAGTTCGTAAGATATTGTTTTAGAGGTAGATGCGAATTTTTCAGCATTGGGGTTTTCGCCAAAAACGATAACCTCATCACCTTCTTCACAATCAACATTTGTAATATCTATCATAATCATATCCATACAAACATTGCCAATAATGGGTGCTTTTTGTCCATTTACATTCACATAAGTGTTTCCGTTCCCGTATTGTCTGCCGATACCATCTGCATGGCCAAGTGGAAGCGTTGCGGTTATTTGATATCCTTTTGAAGTAAATGCTCTATTGTATCCTACCGTTTCCCCTGGTTCAATTTTGTGAATTTGAGAGATAATAGTTTTTAATGTTGCTACTGGTTTTAATTCGGAATCTACTTCTGTATCATTTCCAAATCCGTAGAGACCGATTCCACTTCTGACCATGTCAAACTGTGCTTCAGGGTAATTAATTATTCCTGAAGTGTTTAAAAGGTGTTTGAAAGGCGTATGATTGATTTTTTCATCAAATTCCTGAGCATTTTTACGAAAATTGCTAATCTGCTTTAGGGTGAATTCTTTTTCATTTAAATCTTCAGATGCAGCTAAGTGTGAAAATATAGAAGTTACTTTTATTTCATCGCGCCCCTCAAGTCTTTCTTTGATGTAATCAATATCGTTTTCCCAAAATCCTAAGCGATTTAAACCTGTATTGAATTTTATATGAACGGGGTAATCTTTTTGTTTAAGCTCTTTCGCAACTCCTAAAAACTCCTTTAAAATCTTTGGAGAATACAAGCTTGGTTCCAAACAGCGTTCAATGAGTTCTTCAAAATTAACGGCCTGCGGATGAAGCACTAAAATTGGAGTTTTAATTCCAGCATCCCGAAGTCGCACGCCCTCATTTACATAGGCTACCGCGAAATAATCAACACCTAGTTCTTCTAGCTTTTGGGCGATTTTAACCGAATCACTTCCGTAAGCAAAAGCTTTTACCACTCCTAAAAACTTGGTCTCAGGTTTTAACTTTCCCCTTAGGTAACGATAGTTATGTTCTAAATGGTTAAGATTGATTTCTAAAACGGTCTCTGCAGTTTTAGGCATTGGCGTCTTTTTTGTTTGAGGAGACCACTTCAGAATTAACACTCATATCCTTTACCTTTTCTTTAAGCATGGCTTTATAATATGCTGCTCTACTCAAAGGTTCATACTCTTCCGTTTCCCCTAGCATTACCAAATCGTCGTTGCTTGATTTTCGAAAACTATAACTCGCTAAATTTCCTGTTCTTGTACAAATAGCGTGTACTTTGGTAACGTATTCTGCAGTTGCCATAAGTGCTGGCATGGGTCCGAAGGGGTTTCCTTTAAAATCCATATCAAGTCCTGCGACTACAACGCGAACTCCTTTATTGGCCAAGTCGTTGCAAACAGTGACGATTTCATCATCAAAAAACTGAGCCTCATCAATACCGACAACATCACAGGTATCTCCTAGAATTCGAATATTGGCCGCCGCTGGAACCGGAGTTGAGCGAATTTCATTTGCATCATGAGAAACCACCATATCTTCATCGTAACGCACATCAACCATAGGTTTAAAAATCTCCACCCTTTGCTTAGCGAATTGGGCACGCTTCAGTCGCCGGATCAATTCCTCGGTTTTACCAGAAAACATCGAGCCGCAGATAACTTCTATCCAGCCGAATTGTTCTTTATGATTAACGGTATTTTCGAGAAACATTTTGTAATTTTAGACGAAAATAGGGTGTTTTTTCGTTCTGTTTATACGGAACTTTAAATTTAGTAAAGAAAGGCATAAGTTTTGCTAGATAATATAACTAAGAAAGCATTCCTATTTTTTAACAAAAGGCCAGATGAAACCGACATTATTAATGTAAAAATTCAATTTACTCAATTATTACTTTAATAATCAAAGATTACATGTGACGGTTTGGAAATTAAAAATACCACATGAAACGAAAATTAAAAGAAGAGTTGGTAAAATTATCTACTGATATTATCACCTCTCGTGATATGAACGAGATTACCGATATGTATGAGGCTGCGAAAACCTTATATGAAAAACTTGCGGTTCTCAAATTTATTGATGAAAAGCTAAAGGATATAGAAATTGACGTTTCTAAAAATGTAATTGCAGCCAAGTTTGAGACAATGGCTAATGCGGTATTAAATGCAAATTCAGGAGTGCCGGAAAGTAATCCGCATCAGGAAGATATAATTACGCACCCAGGAATGGATACCATAAAAGACATGGTATCTGAAATGCCAAATGAAACTCCGGTTGATGAGGTCTTAGCTGAGTTTTTAGGAAAGCCAGATTTGATGAAGAATGACAAGGAACTCTTTACTCCAGCAAAAGAAAATGGTGTAAAAAAGGAAACGGTTACCAAATCATTAAATGATAAGTTAAACGGAAAAGAAATAAAGGTTGATTTGAATAATCGCCTTGCATTTGTAAAACATTTGTTCAATGGAAGTACCGAAGATTATAATCGAGTCTTATCACAATTAAGCACAATTGATACTGAAGAACGTTCGATTGCCTTTATTGACAATATGGTAAAACCTGATTACAACAATTGGGAAGGTAAGGAAGAATACGCCGAAAGATTTATGGATTTAATTGAACGTAGGTTCGCATAAATCCAACCAAACAGATAAAATTTAAAGCCCTTCGTCAAACTTGATGAAGGGCTTTTTTATATCCATATTTGTTAGCATTGATTAACTTGTCGACTATTACAAGAAACCATTTCTTATGAACATTAAAAAAATAGGATACTACCTCGGTACTGGAATATTAACCGCCATAATGATATATTCTGTTCAAATGTATTTACGAAATCCTGAAGCAATAGCTGATTATTTTGAGAGTGTCAATTATCCAAGATATTTGGTATATCCTTTGGCGATTGCCAAGGTATTGGGATTAGTTGCCATATGGGGAAACTTCTCTAGATCGTTAAAAGAATGGGCTTATGCTGGATTCTTTTTTGATGTAACTTTGGCCTTTACTGCACATATGGTGGCTAAAGATGGAGGAGAATTATTCTCAATCATTGCATTTTTAGCTTTGATGATTTCTTACTTTTTAGGAAAAACAGTACGACCTTAATTTCATAGCATGGGAAAATTATATTTGGTTCCGACACCTATTGGCAATCTTGAAGACATGACCTTGCGTGCTATTCGTGTTTTGAAAGAAGCAGATGTTATTCTAGCGGAAGACACACGCACCAGCGGAAAGCTTTTGCAACACTTTGAAATTGCTACTCCAATGCAAAGTCATCATATGCATAATGAGCATAAAACGGTTGATGCGCTTGTAAAACGAATTCAATCGGGAGAAACGATTGCATTAATCTCGGATGCGGGCACTCCGGCAATTTCTGACCCTGGATTTCTATTGACCCGAGCCTGTGTTGAAAATGAAATCGAAGTGGATTGCCTTCCAGGAGCAACCGCATTTGTGCCAGCTTTAGTTAATAGCGGACTCCCCAATGATAAATTTGTTTTCGAAGGATTTCTACCTGTTAAAAAGGGAAGACAAACACGTTTGAAGTTTTTAGCTGAAGAAACACGTACCATGGTTTTCTATGAATCACCACATAAGTTGCTGAAAACTCTAGGAAACTTTGTTGAATACTTTGGAGCTGACAGACCTGTTTCTGTTTCACGGGAGTTAACCAAACTCTACGAAGAAACCATTCGCGGAACTGCGGAGGAAGTTTTAAAACATTACACCGAAAAACCGCCAAAAGGGGAGATTGTGGTTATCGTTGCGGGTAAAAAATAACCTTAATACGAATGGGACATTGGCTTGTGTCAGATGTTTCATAACTTCACGACTAAAGCATTAAAAATCAGCTCCTAGTGGTCACCAAACTTTTACCAGAGATAGAAAAGGTTTATTTCATTAAGAAATATACTTTGATACATATCCTTTCAGGAAGTGGCACTATTCAGGTTGATTTCGAAAATTACTTCGATTGGCAAGACAAGGCCATTTATCTTGAAAAAGGACAATACATTAAGTTCTTATCAGATGACTTTGTAGTACGGAAAATAGAGTTTCCAGACGAAACCATGTTTAGAAATAAGGATGTTCGCGTCCTTTTCAAACATCTCATATCCTTAGGTTATATTGACTTTGCAGAATGCGATGATTGCCAAAAATTCTTGAACAGGTCTATTTTTTCTGAGAATACCGAAGAGATTATTGATATTTCCTCAAAACAGTGGTATTGGCAAAACCCCTTTCAGGCGAGTAAAAACGAGTATCAAATTATCTTTGATGTCAAAGAAGTAATTGATGACCAATTTCCAAACCATCTGACAAATGCTGAATTGGTAAATTTAGTTAATGAAAACGGAATTGACGCACAAGCCCTAGTTCAAAAAAAGATTGGCTTGTCAATCAACAAACTCCTAAGTAAAAAAAGGCTAATTGAAAGCAAACGCAATATTGCTTTTACGGATAAAAACATACAAGAAATATCTTATGAAATGGGTTTTAAAGATGCGGCCTACTTCAACCGAGTTTTTAAAAATACTACAGGTAATACGCCTAAAGAGTTTCGTTCAAATTTTGACTTTGAAAAGCGAGACATCTTTGTGCAAGACATTATTGAACTCATTCAAACGCATCACAAAGAACAACGCGCACTAGAGTTCTATGCGGATAAGATGAACCTGTCTGTAAAAACACTTTCCAAAAAGACCCGAGATAAATTAAATACTTCCTTAGGGCAATTAATACGCAGTGAACTTATCAATTCTTCTAAAATGAGATTGGCCGAAGAGACGCCAATTCACGAGGTTGCCCATCAATTAGGCTTTGAAGAACCCAATCATTTTTCGAACTTCTTTAAGCATTATACTGGTAAAACTCCCACGGCTTTCCAAGCAGAAAAGTACAATTCTTAGCGCCTTTTTTGTAGCATCTAAACTTCACTCTTCCTTCATCTTTGCAGTGTAAAAATTCACTAAAAATTATAAAGATGGATATCAAAACACAAGTAACAAAAATGGATGCAATAGTAGCTCAAGGAGCCATAGTTGATGCTGTAAAAGAATTTTTTGCAGACAATGCCACCACATCAGACTATGGAAATGGTGGAACAAACGGAAAGCACGAAATGGTTGCCAAAATGGAAGGTTTTGCAGATGCTATTGCCGCTGTAAATGGAATTACACATCATCATTCTATTGTTGATGGAAATGTCTCCGCATCAGAATTCACATTCGATTTTGACATGAAAGATGGCAGTAAAATTTACTGGCATGAAATCATTCGACGGGTTTGGAATGATGAAGGAAAGGTAATTCAAGAAGAATATTTCAACGCCGCTTAACAAGAATAATAACAATTTAAAAAAGTATAAAATGAAAACGTTAAAAACAATAGTAACAGTAGTAGCTTTTGTATTTGCCAGTACGGTATCTGCCCAAGATAATATGGCCAACAATATTGATAACAGTAACATCGCCCTTGAAGGTTACAGTCCGGTGTCATATTTGGATTTGGGACTAGCCCAAAGAGGAAGCAAGGAATTTAAGTCTGAACATAATAAGGTGGTGTACTACCTCACCTCTGCAGAACAGAAAGCCACTTTTGATAAAAACCCTAGCAAGTATTTACCACAATATGGTGGTTTCTGTGCTTTTGGAGCATATGCGGGCGCCAAATTTAGAGTAGACCCCAATAAGTTTATTGTTAAGGACGGAAAGTATTATTTGTACTTGAACAACGTAGAATTGGATGCAAAGCAATTATGGCTAGCGGAAAATGACCATAGCAAGTTAAAAAGTACAGCCGATGCGAATTGGAAGAAGTTGAGCAAGACACGTAATTAATTTTTTAATAATCATTTAATACTAAAATCATGAAATTCATAACCAAGAGAATACACGCATTTTTAGATTACCCAGTTGCCCTCGCTTTAATAGCACTTCCCTTCTTATTGGGTTTAGGGAGTTCAAATCCATTGGCCTTACAACTTTCGGTAGCTACCGGAATTGCAGCTCTTGTATTAACCTTTTTAACTGACCACCACCTAGGGGCGTTGAAAGTTATTCCTTATAAGGTTCACCTAGCGGTTGACTTTTTGGTCGCTATAGTATTCATTTTAGCACCTTTTATTTTTTCTTTTGAAGGAATGGATGCTTATTACTATTGGATTAATGGCATCGCCGTACTTATTGTGGTCAGCTTACACAAGCCGGAAATAGCTGTATAGTACAATTTGAAGTATTGCAGCAAATAGTAGTTTGGTTGGTTATGGCACTAAGCATGTCAATCTTATGATTGATGTGCTTTGGTGCCTTAATTGTCATTTAAAAAAATCAATATGAAAGTGATTTTAATTGAAAATAATAGTAAAGAAAAAGTAGGAGAACTTATGCTAAATACCCAACCCAGAAATGGTGAATGGATTGAATTTAATCAAAGTATGTATTCAATCCACAGAATTATACACACCGTGGATGGAATAAAATTAATGGTAATAGGCGTTCGCTAGGCTTTTTCATACATTTAAACAAATATGCTGAATGAAAAAACTCCTCAAAGAAATAAGAGCCTGCAAAGTCTGCAAAGCACATTTGCCTTTGGGACCAAGACCTATTGTTGCGTGTCACCCCGATGCAAAAATCATCATCATCGGTCAAGCACCAGGCACGAAGGTTCATGCAACGGGAGTGCCGTGGGATGACCCCAGCGGAAGACAATTGCGAAAATGGTTAGGCGTTTCAGATGAGGTGTTTTATGACAAAACCAAAATTGCCTTAGTACCGATGGGTTTCTGCTACCCCGGTAAAGGAAAAGGAGGTGACTTACCGCCGCGAACCGAATGTGCCCCACTATGGCATCAACAACTTTGGGATGTTATGCCCAACCTTGAGTTGATTATTCTAATTGGCACTTATGCTCAAAAATATTATTTGAAAAAGGACATGGAAAAGAACTTGACGGAAACGGTTAAGGCCTATGAAAAATATGCTCCGAAATATTTTCCCCTACCGCACCCATCACCTCGTAATCGATTTTGGTTGACAAAGAATCCTTGGTTTGATATTGAGGTTGTCAAGGAGCTACAGAATAAAGTCAAAGCTTGCCTAGAAAGATAAACCCCACCAAAAGGCAGGGTCTAATATTCTTATAGCAAAGTGGTCTAACAATCAAAGGCTCTAATACCTAGACCCATCATGCTTCCCTTTTTCCCATCCATGTTTTCCTAAATATTGGTCACCACTTTCGACAGCACCTTCTTCGATTGAAGTCCCCATAGAGTCATTCCATCTATTGAGATATCCGAAGAGCGAAATCACGCCTAACATTTCTACAATCTCACCTTCATTCCAGTGCTCGTATAATCGCGCTTTGATTTCTGCATCTACTCCATTTGGTACTTGAGAGGCTTGCAATGAAAAGTCCAAAGCGGCACGTTCTGCTTCAGAGAAGGCAGGGTGAGTTCTGTACTCCCAAATATTATCCAATTGTTCTTGTTCCGCTCCATAACGTTCTGCAGCTCGTATGGCGTGAGCTTGGCAATAGCGACATCCGGTGGAGTTGCTACTTACCCATGCAATCATTCTTTTTAGAGCTGAGGTCACGCGACCTTCATTGGCCATCACTGCTTTATTTAAATTGATGAAAGCTTTTGAAATGGCAGGTCGATGTTGCATTGTCAACACTGAATTCGGACAAAACCCAAGGGTCTCATTAAAGAATTTTGCAAGTTCTGCTGTTTCAGGACTGTGCGTTGGATCAAGCGGATTTACTAAGGGCATAAAATTGAAAATTATTGATTATTAATTACTGTCCGGTCGAGCGCAGTCGAGACCTATCTTAAAAAAGAGAGAACTCAAAATAGTAATTTCCTTTGCTTTTTTTACTCTAAATGACAGTTTAGATTATCTTACTTTTGTGAACACACAAGAAACGAAAAATTATGCCGACAACAAATCATATCACAACGAAATGGCTCGGGAATATGGCCTTTGAAAGTAATAACCCTTCTGGCGATACCTTAAAAATTGATATTGCAAAAGAAGATGGGGGCGATAGTAGTGGCTTCCGACCGAAAGCATTAATGCTTTCATCACTTGCCGGCTGTTCAGGGCTAGATGTCGCTTCCTTAATGAAGAAGATGAAATTAGAGGTTGATGAGTTTACTATTGAAACCATTGCAGATCTTACAGACGAGCATCCGAAGTTTTACGACAAAGTTGTTATCGAGTATCATTTCCATGGTAAAAATTTAGAAGAGAAGAAGTTACAGAGAGCTGTGGATTTATCCATCGAAAAATACTGTGGTGTTATGGAGATGTTTCGGCGGTTTGCGGAGCTGGAGATTAAGACTGTGTTTCATCAGAAATAAAAGTTATTGAGCTCCCCTCCTTTTTCAAGGAGGGGAATGAATTCGCCAATTGGCGGAGAAAGGGGTGGTAAAGCCCAAGCTTTGGCTTCCAACATAGGCCAATATGAATCAGCAAAGGCTTGCGCTTTCAACCCCTCCGCTTTTCCACAATAAAGTGGAAAACCACCTCCCCTCGTCTGAGGGGAGGAGCTTAAAATATTTTGGAAAGAATAACCAATGCGCTGGACCATAAAACCCAAACCAGAACAAACTGAAATCGATAGGTTAGCTGATGAGCTAAATGTCGGAGGTTTGGTCGCACAATTACTTTTACAACGGGGAATTACAACCTACTCAGAAGCAAAAAAATTCTTTCGCCCACAACTCTCTGATTTACATGACCCTTTTTTAATGAAGGATATGGATATTGCTGTTGCCCGAATAGAAAAGGCGATTTCAGAAAATGAAAATATTTTGGTTTATGGCGATTATGATGTCGATGGAACAACATCAGTTGCTTTAATGTCTTCCTATTTGTTGAGTTATTATCCGAATGTGGCCACCTATATTCCAGACCGTTATAGCGAAGGCTATGGAGTTTCCTATCAGGGAATCGACTTTGCCGAAGACAATGGATTTTCACTTATTATAGCGTTGGATTGTGGAGTTAAAGCAATCGATAAAGTAGCCTATGCCAAAGAAAAAGGTATTGACTTTATCATTTGTGACCACCACCGCCCTGGAGATAATTTACCTGATGCTGTTGCTGTTTTAGACCCTAAGCGTGATGATTGTGAATACCCTTATGATGAGCTTTGTGGTTGTGGTGTTGGGTTTAAATTGATTCAAGCCCTGGCTTCACAACAAGGAGAAACTATTGAAGATTTGATTCCCTATTTAGATTTGGTGGCGACGGCCATTGGAGCGGATATTGTTCCGATTTCTGGGGAGAATCGGATATTGGCGTACCACGGACTTGAAGTTATCAATTCCAATCCGAGAATTGGGTTTAAAGCGATTATCAATCAAACGAAGAAAACCGTCTTGACGATTACCGATGTGGTTTTTATCATCGCCCCACGTATCAATGCAGCTGGGCGTATGAAACATGGGCAACATGCCGTGAACCTTTTGACGGAGACTGATATGGAGCAGGCGACCAAGTTTGCGGCAGGTATAGAAAAATACAATATCGACCGTCGAAGTCTGGATAAAGAAATTACTCAAGAGGCCCTTGCTCAGATTCAAGAAAATAAAGAAGAAGAAGGATTTACTTCTGTAGTCTATAAAGATTCCTGGCATAAAGGAGTTATTGGCATTGTAGCTTCGCGATTGACAGAAACCTATTATCGTCCAACTTTGGTTTTTACTAAAAGTGGTGAGAAGTTGGCAGCATCAGCGCGCTCTGTAAAGGGGTTTGATGTATACAATGCACTTCAGGGATGTTCCGATTACATAGAGCAATTTGGAGGTCACAAATATGCTGCCGGCTTAACCTTGCTTGAAGAACAGTATGGGAACTTTAAACACCAATTTGAAAAAGTAGTTTCCGAAACCATTGACCCAAATTTACTTATTCCGGAAATTACGATTGACTTGGCCCTGGCAGTAAAAGATATCACCCCTAAATTAATGCGAATTCTAAAACAATTTGCTCCGTTCGGACCTGGGAATATGACTCCCGTTTTTATGGCGGAGAATCTTCAAGATTCCGGTTATGCCAAAGGCGTTGGACAAGATGGCGCACATCTCAAATTTGCGGTTACACAAGATGGTTGGGGACCAATTGGCGGCATAGGATTCAATTTGGGAGATAAACTTCCGCTGATGATTAATAGAAAAACCTTTGATGCCGTTTTTTCTTTGGATGAAAATGAATGGCAAGGTAATGTCAGTCTACAACTCAAGTTAAAAGACCTGCGTTAATGGATCCCTATGCAGCACTCCGATTTCGAGAATTCAATATCTTTTTAGTAGCCCGTTTTGCGATGGTATTTGCCTGGTCAATGCAATTCATTGTCATTGAATGGCAAGTATATTCCATGACAAAAGACCCATGGTCTTTGGGGATTATAGGACTTATGGAGTTCTTACCGGCGGTTTTAATGGCACTTTTTGCAGGTCACGTCGTAGACCAAAAAGAGAAACGAAATCTCTTAATCAAGTGTATTTTAGGTTTTTCAGTCATTAGTTTGGGACTATTTTTACTTAGTAAACCTTCGCTTTCAGCTGAGTTTAGCACCACTACCGTTTTGTACGCTATCTACTTTTTAGTTTTTCTAGGTGGAATTGTAAGAGCCTTTTTAGGGCCAACAATTTTTTCATTGATTGCTTTGATAGTCCCGAAGAAAATATATCCGAATGCCGCTACTTGGAGCAGTACTACTTGGCAAATGGCATCGGTTTTAGGTCCTGCCTTAGCGGGATTTTCTATTAGCTGGATTGGCGTACACTGGTCAATGTGCCTCATATTTGGATTTTCAATAATCGCCTTGATTTGTATTTCAAGGATTTCCCGAAAACCAATTTTAAATCCGAAAATTGGTGAAAACGTTTTTCAAAGTTTAAAGGAAGGCTTAGATTTTGTTTTTAATTCTAAAGCCATTTTTGGTGCTTTAACCCTTGATATGATTGCTGTTTTGTTTGGTGGAGCAGTGGCCTTACTACCTATTTATGCCCAAGATATTTTGAATGTGGGCTCTGAAGGTTTTGGCGTTTTGAGGGCGGCGCCTGCTGTTGGAGCAGCAATCACTATGATTGGCTCTACACGTTTTCCTATTCATAAAAATGCTGGTAAAAAACTCCTTTGGGCGGTCTTCGGATTTGGTGTTAGTATCATCGTATTCGGACTTTCAACCTACTTCTGGTTATCTGTTTTTGCACTTTTTGCTCTTGGCGCTTTAGATGGTATTTCAATGGTTATTCGACAAACCATATTGCAACTCAAAACTCCAGACCATATGAGAGGAAGAGTGGCCTCTGTAAATTCTATTTTTGTTGGGTCTTCGAATGAATTGGGTGCTTTTGAAAGCGGAGCAACCGCTAAACTTATGGGAACGGTTACAGCTGTAGTGTTTGGAGGAACAATGACTTTGTTGACTGTAGGTTTTACAGCTTTTATTTCACCATCTTTTCGGAAACTTGATTTGACCAAGGCGGTGGAAGAACACGAAGCTACTGGTTCTTAGAGTATTTCTCTAAAGAGAGATTATCTCCGTTAAAAACGGCATAAGTGTAGTAATTAATCCAATCGCCGAGATTGGTGTATTTTGATTTCCCGTTTAAATCGATTTCTAAGGGAAGGTGCCGATGTCCAAAAATAAAATGGTCGTAATGTTGGCTTTCTAACTTGCGTTTGGCATATTGAACCAGCCACTCCTTGTCCTCTCCTAAAAATTTAGCATCCTCATCGCCTGAAATTAATTTGTTCTTCACGGAGAAATACTGTGCTAGACGAACTCCCCAATCAGGATGCATCCATCGATATAGCCATTTCGAAATAGGATTGGTAAAGACTTTTTTCATTCGTTTGTATCCCTTATCGTGAGGGCCTAATCCATCACCGTGACCTACAAAAAAAGAAACACCGTTGATTTCGTACTGCTGAGGTTTGTGAAAAACAGGAATATTGAGCTCTTCCTCAAAATAGCCATCCATCCATAAATCATGGTTACCGACAAAATAGTATATAGGAATTCCGGAATCTGATATTTCTGCTAATTTTCCTAAAGTTCTTGTAAATCCCTTTGGAACAACCGTTTTGTATTCCATCCAGAAATCAAAAAGATCACCCAAGAGAAAAATAGCTCCAGCATCTTCTTTTATTTCATCCAGCCAGGCCACAAATTTCTTTTCGCGTGGTTTACTAGCTTTCATGGTCGGGGCGCCTAAGTGATTATCACTAGCGAAATAGACTTTTTTGCCCTGCGGAATGTTGATGGTTGTCATTTAGGTGTAAAGATAGGAAAAACCGAAGTTCGCTTAATTTTCAGAAGCGAACCACTCCGCAAATGAAGTCTCAGTTTCCTGTAGTTTTAAAGAATGTAATCTAATGTTTTCAGGTAGGCGCGCTTTTATCTTAGACGCAAAATCAATAACCATGTTTTCACTGGTAGGCTGATAGTCTGCTAAAATTACATTGTGACCGCGCTCGGTTAGCTCTTTTGCCAACTCTACATGCGGCGTGTTTTTATTGAAAACGGTAGCATGGTCGAACTGATCTACAATCTCTTCTTTTACGATTTTCTTTAAATCTCCGAAGTCAATAACCATTCCCTGTTTTACATGAGATGTATCTGTGATAGGATTGCCGATAACTGTTACGGACAATTTGTAGCTGTGCCCATGAACATTTCTGCATTTACCGTCATAACCATATAAGGCATGGCCTGTTTCGAAATTAAACTGTTTGGTGATTCTGATGTTACTCATTATAAATTCTTGAGTAACAAAGGTAGGAATTCTTTAATGGGAAACTAAAAAGAAGAACCCGATGGAAACCTTAATTTATAGTGATATCTGTATCGCCTGATACCATGCGGACATGGCAACAATCATTAGCAATAACGTATTCAGCTTCAACCACTTTTTCATCATTGATAAAACCTTTAAAAACGAGAGATCTTTTAGTGTTTACATTTTTTGTAAGAAAGGAATCGTCATACAAAGGATAGTAACCAAATTGTTGGGCGTGTTGAAATCCGCTGTCGCTTAAGGGGATGGTAATATTTTTTGATGAATCTTTGTCTATAACCTCAAAACGATCTAAGGAAATAGCTAATCCTGATGCGTCTTTAAGATATACTAGCAATGTCACATAAATCTCAGTACAAGCAATTTCGTCACAATCCAGTGCTGTAAGATCAATATCATCATTATCCTTACAATTCGCTAGGCATAAAAAAAGAAAACTAAAGAACAATAGCTTTTTCATCTATAAAAGAGATGTGGTTTATTTCAATAGTTGCGTAAAAGATTCAAGTTTAACGTTTGAACTTACGTCTTGTACGAACGCGTTGCACAAAATAAACAACTACTACGAAAAGGGCGAGAATAGGAAAAACAAGGTCTCCGTTTAAAAAACTTAAAATATCCATGGTACTAATAATCGAGTTAGGAAACTAGAACGAAAAATAGAGAGGCTTATTATTTCTTGAATTTGGATAGTGCATTTCTTGTAAACTCTGACAGCACTAATTTTCCCGTAATTGCAGCGCGCTCGACCAATAAGGTATCCCAATGGGAAGTGTCTTTCCAAAGCACTTTTTTCCATTCTGCCAAAGCTTCAGGATTGTAAGAAGCTAGTTTCTCAACAAAGAATTCCAAATCTTTATCTAGTTCTTTCATACTATCGAACACTCGTGAAAACAAGCCTTTTTCCTGTGCCCAATAGGCATTTTTCCATTCTGAAGGAGAAAGCGATAACTCTGAAATAGCAGCTGTTCCAATTTTACGTTCAACAGCTGGTTCGATTACCAAAGGGGCAATACCAATCGTCAATTCAGATAAACGTATGGATGCGTCTACGGACGCAAACACATAGTCACAGGCGGAAGCCAAACCGACGCCACCGCCAACGGTTTTTCCTTGAACTCGACCCACAATAACTTTTTTACAAGTCCGCATCGCGTTGATAACGTTTGCGAATCCGCTAAAAAATATTTTTCCTTCTTCTAGATTAGAAACTGCCATCAATTCGTCAAAAGAAGCTCCTGCGCAAAAAGCACGGTCTCCTTCTGATTTTAAAACGATTACCGATATATCGGGATTTTCAGAAAGCTTATGAAATTCTGCAGTAAGTCTATCTAAAAGCTCGGCGACAAATGAATTACTAGCCGGATGACCAAATTCTACGGTCGCAACTTTGCCTTGAATATTGGTATATAAACTTCCGTTTGCTCTATCAGTTCCCATGGAATAGTATTTTGGTCAAAATTAAGGGTTTTGTAATAAGGGTCGAAACTTTCTGCGAAACTTCCAGACTAAAGCTAGACCACGAATAAGCATCCAAACGGTGAAGGCTATCCAGATGCCGTGGAGTCCCCAATTCAAGTATTTCCCTAAAAATAACATTGGAATAAACCCTAAGAAAGTCGCTGTCAACAGCGTATTTCTCAAGTATTTCATTTCTCCTAATCCTTTAAATAATCCATCTAAAACAAAGGCCATTGTATTCATGGGCCATCCTAGAACAACGATAAAAAAGACAGCATAAAAAGTCTCTAGAACGATGGTTTCATTGGAGAACAAGCTACCAATAGGGTAGTAGAATAGAAATCCGAAGAGCACCAAAACCAGACTTACTAGAAGTCCGTAGAGCATTATTTTTTTGGCTAAGGACCAGAGTCCGTTGTAGTCTTTTGCACCTAATAGTCGACCACCCATAATGTTTCCGGCAGCGCCATACCCATCAATAAAAAATGCAGAGAATAGCCAAATATTCAGGGCTATGGTATGAGCTGCTATGTATTTGTCGCCCAAAGCTGTCGCCTCACGAACCGCCAAAATCAATGCCGTATTCAAGGCTATTGCCCTGACAAAAAGATTTAAACTCATAACAACCAATCGACCCAATTCATCATGTAGGGGGAACTTCAATTTCAAGCTTATATCGGTTTTGGTCATCAAAAGAACAAATGCCATTATCGCCATGATGCCTTGAGCAATCAAACTCGCCCAGGCCGCGCCTTCTAAGTACATGGGTTCAATAAAACCTTCTATGCCATACACGAATGCAAAGTCTAAGGCTACGTTTAAAACCGCCCCGACAATGGCAATCATCATCGGCCAATAGGTATTCTGGAGTCCACGGAAAATACCCATAACGGCAAACACGAATAAAGTAAGTGGAAAGCCCCATACTCGTATAGAGTAGTAGGAAATACAATACTCCAATATTTTACCAGAGGCATTGAGCAGTCTAAAAATGTCGTCAACGATGAATATGGTCGACAGCAAAATTAAAATGCTCAATCCAATATTTAGAAAAATCGCTTGGGCGGGAAGCGTTTGAACCTCTTCAATTTTCCCTGCACCCAAATATTGGGAAATGATAGCGGAAATCGCACTACGTGTTTGACCAAGAATCCAAATCAACATCGACAAAAAAGAACCGACGATACCAGCTGCGGCAAGAGATTCTACTCCGTCAACGGGAATATTACCAACAATGGCTGTATCGGTAATAGATAGCAAAGGTTCTGCGATTCCTGCAATGGTCGCAGGAATAGCTAGTTTGTTGATTGTTTTAAAATTGATTGCTGGTTTTTGAACTTTCATTGGCTATAAAACGAGTTCAAAACAATGAAAAGGATGCTCACTTTGTTTGGGAAGAAAAATGTCTCCAAGACGTTGGTAACCTCGAGCTTCATAGAATCTTTGATTGCGTTTGTTTTGGCTAAAGGTATCGAGGCGAACGGAAACAAAACCATTTTCTTTGGCGTAATTTTCGGCAAAATCCATTAGTTTTTGGGCATAACCTTTCCTTTGTAAATCTGGTGCGATTGATAAACGATGTATATAAACATTATTTGAGTTTGGAGTCAGCCATTTGACGGAAACATATTCATCATCCATAAGGGTAGATATAACTATGGTACCAATGATTTTTTCATCCAACTCCAAAACATATAATTCATCTCTTTGGATATCTTTTCCAAAAGCATCAGCAGACGGATAATGTTCGTTCCATTGGTAAATTCCCTTGGAAATCATATATGAGGCACAAGCTTTGCAAATAGTAAGAATGTCGGGTATTTCCGATATCTTTGCACGTCGAATCATTCGTGAAGTTCAATTTAATTGTAAATTTAGAATATTAATCAACATTCTCTTCCATGAAAAACATTCTCGTTCCTATTGGTACTTCAAATACAGGCGAAACATTGCAATATGCTGTAGATTTTGCTTCCGAGTTTTCAGCACAGGTTTTTGTAATGGATGTATTTGTCGTTTCGGCAAAGGCAGGTAGCTTGGCCAATATTTCCGAAAAAGTTGCAAAGAGTAGTAAAGAACGCATCAAAGAAATTATCGATAAAGTTGACGCCAAAGGTGTTGATATAAAAATAGCCACTTATAACGGGGAAATTACAGATGGCTTGAAGGAAATTGACCGGGAATTAGGGATTGACTTAATCATTCTAGCGCCGCGTAGTAATGATATTAAAGAGGAATTGTATTTGGGAAACACTTCAGGAAGAATCATTAAACAGACGAATATACCTGCGCTTATTGTTCCTAGAGGAACAGTCTTTAAGCCTTTCAAAACAGTTTTAACAGCATTTAAATCGGGCGTCTTGAAGAAAAAGAAAATGCTAGAACCATTGTTGTCCGTTCAGAAAAAATTTAACATTTTAGTTAGTTTGCTTTTGGTAAAAACACCCGGATACGATTCGGATGATTTGAAAGTACATCCTGCACTTATGGATATTAGTGAACAACTTACGATAACGGAAAATGCAACTACCTATCAAGGTGTTTTGGAGCATTTTCAATCACACCAACCAGATTTGCTTTGTGTTTTTAGACGAAAAAGAGGTTTTTTCAAAAAACTTTGGGAAAAGAATACTATTTTAAAATCAGAATTCTTCGTAAAAATACCTGTTTTGATGCTTCGAGTTAAGAAGGACTAATTACTCATAGAATAAGCGGTATTTACATTTTGATACTTACCTTAAAAGTATTTTCTTTGTCGCCAGTCAGACGGGGGATTAGCTCAGCTGGCTAGAGCGCTTGCCTGGCAGGCAAGAGGTCACCGGTTCGACTCCGGTATTCTCCACAAAACCATCACAAAAGTGGTGGTTTTTTTGTTTTAGAACATATATACTATTTCAAACACGGTTAAAATCTTTATTAAATTCTATCAAAACGTTTTTTTCCTTAATTTAAGGTCGTTGCGAAACTTAATTAATACCCTAAGGCCATGACCACTCGAAGAAATTTTCTAAAAAAAACAACAGTAGGAACCGCAGCCGTCACACTCGGCGGATTAGTGCTGCCAAGCACCTCATATGCAAATTTTCTAGGTGCCAATGACCATATCAATTGTGCTGTAATCGGAGTGCGTAGCAGAGGGAAGGCACACTACAAAGCGATACATGCCGATGTTAATGCCAAAGTAATTTATACTTGTGATGTTGACGATAAGATTATTGAAAAACACAATGTCTGGTGTCAAAAAAACATAGGATATGTCCCAAAAGTAGAGAAAGATTTTAGAAAAATTCTAGAAGATAAAGATGTAGATGCGGTTTTTATAGCCACTCCTGAACACTGGCATGCTCCTATGGCCATAGCAGCCTTACAGGCGGGAAAACATGTGTATATTGAAAAACCTTGTAGTCACAATCCTCATGAAAATGATTTATTGGTTGCCGCTCAAAAAAAGTATGGTAAGAAAGTTCAAATGGGCAATCAGCAACGCTCAGCAACAACCTCGATTATGGCTATTGATGATATCAGAAATGGAATAATAGGAGAAGTATATAAAGGGGAGGCCTACTATTCGAATAATCGTGGTTCAATCGGTAAAGGAAAGAAAATAGATGTACCTAAATCACTAGACTGGGAGATGTGGCAAGGTCCCGCACCAAGAAAAGAATACAAAGACAATATTCATCCTTATAACTGGCATTGGTTTCGAAATTGGGGGACAGGAGAAATGCACAATAATGGCACGCATGAAGTAGATATTTGCCGATGGGCCTTGGGCGTTGATTTACCCGAAAGTGTTACTTCTTTTGGGGGGAAATATACCTTCGATGACGATTGGGAATTTGTAGACAATCAACAGGTAACTTTCAAATTTGCAGATGACAAATTTATCACTTGGACAGGTCATAGCCGAGGAGTTTTAAAACCTGAAAGACCAGGAAGAGGCATCACGATTTATGGTAGCAAAGGCTCTATTCAACTAGACCGCAATTACTATAAATTATACGATTTACAGGGAAACCCCATAAAATTTGAATTTGAGAAATCAGCAAGTGCAACTACCAATACCAGAGGTGAAGGCGGGTTAGACGTTTCACATGTGGGCAACTTCTTTGATGCAATCCGTGAGGATAAAAACCTTCATGCCGAAATTAATGATGCAAGCATTTCGACCATGTTATGTCATTTAGGAAACATGGCGCAAGATGCTGGAGAAACTCTTAAGATTGATACAAGTACTGGAAAGGTTCTAAATAATGAAAAGGCAATGAAGAGCTGGAAAAGGGAATATCAACCGGGTTGGGAGCCTAAATTATAATACATGCAAGATTTAAAAGGTAAAGTGGCCTATATTACAGGAGGTTCTAAAGGAATCGGATTTGGAGTAGCTAAAAAACTAGTTGCTGCTGGAATGAAAGTTGCCATAAGCGGCAGAACCTTGAAAACGGTAGAAACTGCCGCTCAATATTTAGGGGGGTCGGAGAACGTACTGGCTCTTCAATCTGATGTTGTTGCGCTTAATGATGAGAAGGAGGCCATTCAGAAGATTTTAAATACCTGGGGACAGGTAGATGTTGTTCTTGCCAATGCTGGTGTGGGACATTTTGCTCCCGTTGATGAAATGTCAGCAACGCAATGGCATCAAATGATAGACACGAATCTAAGTGGCGTTTTTCACACCTTGAAAGCTTCCGTTCAGGCTTTGAAAAAATCAAAAGGATATTATATAACACTAGCCAGTTTAGCCGGAACCAATTTCTTTGCTTCAGGAGCGGGGTATAATGCAACTAAATTTGGAGTTGTAGGTTTTACTCAGGCTGCGATGTTAGATTTAAGAAAGTACGATGTGAAGGTTTCTACCATAATGCCAGGGTCTGTAGCAACACATTTTAACGATAATGACCCTTCGGAAAAAGACGCTTGGAAAATTCAACCAGAGGATATTGGAGAGTTAGTTTTAGACCTGCTCAAAATGCATCCGAGAACCTTACCAAGTAAAATAGAAGTGCGCCCTACGCGACCAGATAAAAAAATGGGTTAGACTTCTTTTTCCGTAAACGGAGTTTCAGGATTACATATTTCTAAGATGAGCTTTTTTAGCTCTTCTTGAAATTGAAAAAGTGTTTCTTGAGTAATACTATCATCTTTGTTTGCCCCTCTAGCTCTTTTGTCTTTTGTTGCAAATTTCAAAAGTCCCGCATTTAGATTTTTGAAGGATACGATTCCTGATTCAATGTTTATAATAGCGTTATCCCTATTGTACATTAGTGCGTAGCACAATAATTGAAACGCTTTGCTGTAATCGTATTCGGCTGTTATTTCATCCCAGCTGACAATCTCAACGTTTTTTGATTCTACTTTTCCCGTCTTGTAATCGATAATTCTGAGCATGCCATCTTTCTCATCAATTCGGTCAAGTTTCCCCTTTAAGTTGATAGGAAAGTTTATTTCAGGGATGTTGAGGGTAATACTTAATTTTTCCTCGATGCCGAGAATCTTAATTTGATGACCATTTGCCTCCTCAATTTCCATACCTAGGTAATTTTCCAAATATCTAACGATCACATTATAGGCAATTAGATTTTTACCACGACTAATATCTCCATCAATATAACTTTTTGCAAAATGCGCTTTTACCAAGTTTGGAATTTTTGATTTGGCAATGGTGAGGCCATCATGCGATAAGTACTTCCCAATAAATGGTGTATATAACTCTTCAAGAGTATCGTGAACAATTGTTCCAAAAGTATTTGCGGCCACAGTCTCCTCCACTTCAAGAGTGTCATTAATTTCCAGTAGATTTCGTTTATAAAAATCAATAGGGTTTCTAATATAATTACTTAATGACGTGGGGGAAAAACCTTTGGAGGCGTGAGCTTGAATCAGCTGCATTAGGGCTTTATCTTTTTTGAAATTTTCTAAAAAATGAATGACAGGTTCTATATTTGGAGTAGCAACTTTAGAACTAATATCTTTTTCTTTATTAGGGTCAGTTTGTAATTGTGAAATAAGGCGACTTTTCTCTCCACCTTCCAGCACATCAGGTTCTGTATTATAAATTATATGGATATTCTTCGCTCGCTGTAGCAGTCTATAAAAGTGATAGGTATAAACAGCATCCTTTTCTTTATAAGTAGGTAATCCTAAACTCGTTTTAAGATCAAACGGAATGAATGAATTGTTTGATTTTCCGGAAGGTAGAATACCTTCATTAACGGAAGTAATGATTACAGTTTCAAAGTCTAGATTTCTGCTTTCTAACATTCCCATGATTTGAAGACCTTCTAACGGATCACCTTTGAAATCAACAGTCTCGGAGGACAGCAATTCTTTGTAAAGGCTCTTAAGTGATTTTAAATCGTTAATAAAAGAATGTTTTTTTACCAGTTCAAGTATTTGATTAAAAAGTGTATAGAAGCGATATAGATATTCCAAGGTCAAAGCAGTACCGCTATCTTGAAGTTTTGTCTTCAGTTGCACAATTATTTTAAGACATTGCTCTACAAATTTTTCTGGGGATAACTGTTGATCGAAAAAGAGCAACTCGAGCATAGCATTTTCCTGGGCAAAAGCTTCTAGTTTAGCAACGGTAATGTAGGTCCAGTTTCTAAGCTTTATAGTTGCTTTCAGGTCGATATTCTCTTCTGAATCCGAATTATTCAGAAGTTGATGAATGTACGGATGTGATATAAAGGAAAGAACATTTTGATAGAACCAACCTTGACTATCTCTATTTATATATAGGTCTATAAATTGTAAAAACAAACTAGCCAAGGGCGTTTTATCCAATGGATACCCCATAGTGATATTTACTGCATCTATTTCTTGAGGAATTGCATTTAGAATTGGATTTAGAAGCGTTTCATCTGCTAAAACAACAGCTGTATTTTTTAAGGTTTCAGGTTGGGCCGTTTTTATTTTAAGAAGAAGGTCGCCTACGTACTTTGCTTGAGAAACATTTTTCGGAACTCCTGTAATTTGAATATTCTTTTCTGAACTATAATGATTGCTAATCCCTTCAAGTGGATGGTTTTGAAAGTAAGGCCATGATTTTTGATGTTCTCGAATGAAAAAGCCAGCATCGTGAATAGGGTCATTCAAAAAGTAGGAGTCCGTATCCCAATAAATTTCTGCTTTTGTAGTGCTTAAAATAGATTGAATGATTTTACTTTCAGCTGTATTTAAAGCATTGAATCCAATGAAAACATGTATTTTATTCTGATTGTTTTTAAGATAGTTGGAGAGTTCTTGATTAGCCTGTCGATAAACAAGTCCCTGATGACCTAGCCCTTGTTCTAATAGGCACGAATTAAAGTTCGTGTATAGCTCAAAAAGATTATTCCAGAAGTTGAGATAATCTTGCATCATCTGGGTCTTTTTTGTCTCTGGAGACCAGACACTTATTTCTTGAATTGCAGACAGATTTGAAAATAACTGTTCAGCATCAATTAAATAACGATCGATTTCGTTAAAATCTTGAAGTAATGTTTGACCCCAATTTGAGAAAGAGTAAAAGCTCTCTTGTTCTTTTCTAGTTATTTTTAAGTATGTAGAATAAAGTTCGAAAAGCTGATCTGTATTCGATGCATAGCTAAGCCCTGAGATCTTTTCTATAAAACTTTCGATACTATAAATTTCGGGCGCAAATGATGTCTTTTGCGAGGAATTGGCTAAAGAATTTCTTAAAAATGTTCCAGCACGTTTACTTGGTAAAACAAAGATTAGATTTTCAAGGCTATCGTGTTCTTTCCTAATTTTTAGTACAAGCTCTTCTAAAAAACTCTGCATAGTCTAAAATAAAAAAAGCCTCGCAATTGCGAGGCTTTTGTTTTATGAAATGAAGTATTATAATCTACTTATTTGATTAAGTTGATTTCAACTCTTCTGTTCTCTTTTCTACCAGCTCTAGTTTTGTTGGTGGCAATAGGCTTATCTTCACCGTATCCAGCAGCAGATAATCTATCTGCACCAATTCCTTCACCGATTAAGAAATCACGAACTGCATTTGCTCTTGACTCAGAAAGTTTCTGATTGCTAGCAGCAGGTCCTTGACTATCTGTGTGACCTTCTACTGAGAATTTAGCAGTAGGATACTCAGCTAAGATTCTAATGATATCAACCATTACTCCAGTTGACTCAGCTTTGATAGATGACTTACCAGAATCGAATAAGATTGTTTTAGCATAGTCATTCAATTGCTTTTGAACCTCAACAGTTACTTCAGGACAACCGTTATTAGCAACAGTACCAGCAACGTCTGGACACTTATCATCTTTATCTAAAACGCTATCTCCATCTTTATCAGCCCATGGACATCCTTTGTTTTCAGATGGACCAGCTTCATTTGGACATTCATCATCTTTGTCAGCTACTCCGTCGCCGTCAGCATCAGGACAACCCGCTAAAGCAGCAAGACCAGCTTCATTAGGACAAGCATCATCTTTATCAGCTACTCCGTCACCATCAGCATCAGGACAACCGTTCATTTCTTTAGAACCAGCTTGGTTTGGACAGCTATCTTTACTGTCTTCGATACCATCGCCGTCCGCATCAGGACAACCATTGAAAGCCTCTAGACCAGCAACTTCTGGACAAGCATCGTCTTTATCGTAGATACCATCACCGTCAGTATCAGTACCACCAAATTTTACAGCGATACCAACTAAATGTTGCCAATGTGCTGGGAAAGTTGCATTTCCAACATTTATATTATAATCTTCAAATGCATGTTTGTAGGTAGTTTGTAAGGTAAGGCCAACATTTTCTGTAAACCACAAGTTAAAACCAACACCACCGTTTACTGTACCTGCACCAATTTCATTAAGCCAAGTATAACCACCACCTACTTCTAGGAATGGATCGAACTTTTTGTTTTTAAGGAAATTGTATTTGATTGTTCCATCAATAGCATAGTGAGAAATATCATCAATTGCTACATCACCTAATTTGCTGATTCTGTTTAAAGAACCTCTAACTCCGACAGCAAATCCGTCACCAACTGACTTAGAAACGCTGATTGCAGAAATTGAAGGAAGAATATTCCAGTGATCATTAGCGTTGAAGAACTCGTTACCAAATGAACTTACATCCCCAGTAGGATAAACGTCAATGGCATTAACCCCAAAACTTACTTGCCAAGGGTTATTCTCGTCTTGCGCTTGAATACTGCTAAAACCTACGAATAATAGGGCAACAGCCATTAATTTGCTAAGATGTTTCATGTTTAAAAATTTAAGTTTAAGTGTTTATTAGCTGCAAATGTAACTTGTTAAAAATTATTAACAAAATCAATATGTTATTTTTTTTATTGCATTTGGCAGGTGAAATAACGCACTTAAACGATTTTTAGTATGTTACCTACTTCAATAAACGCACGAATTGCCTTATCCAAATGTTCGATTTTATGTGCGGCTGATAATTGCACTCGAATACGCGCTTTTTCCTTGGGAACAACCGGATAAAAGAAGCCAATTACATAAATTCCTCTCTCTAACAACATGTTAGCCATTTTCTGCGCAAGTTTGGCATCATAGAGCATTACGGGTACAATCGCAGATTCTCCGTCAATAATATCAAAGCCTGCGTCTTTCATTCCTTTTTTAAAGTAATCAGTATTTCTTTGGAGTGTATCGCGTAGGCTGGTATCTGTTTTTAACATATCGAAGACCTTTATAGATGCACCGACGATGGCAGGTGCTAACGAGTTTGAAAACAGATAGGGCCTTGAACGTTGTCTTAAGATTTCGATAATTTCCTTTTTCCCCGTTGTGTAACCTCCCATTGCTCCCCCCATGGCTTTACCTAACGTTCCTGTTATGATATCAATACGATTCATAACATTCTTTTCTTCTAGGGTGCCTCTCCCGGTTTTGCCAATGAATCCGGTGGCATGACATTCGTCTATCATGACCATGGCGTCATATTGGTCTGCGAGGTCGCAAATTTTGTCTAATGGAGCAACTAATCCATCCATAGAGAAAACGCCATCGGTTACGATAATTTTGAAGCGGGCATTATCGGTATTCGCTTGCTGTAGTTGTTTCTCCAAATCTTCCATATTACTATTCTGATAGCGATATCGTTTTGCTTTGCACAATCTAACTCCATCTATAATTGAAGCATGATTCAGAGAGTCAGAGATAATAGCATCTTCAGCGGTTAAGAGCGGTTCGAATACGCCACCATTAGCATCAAATGCTGCCGCGTATAGTATGGTATCCTCAGTTCCGTAGAAATCTGCAATCTTTTGTTCTAACTCTTTATGAATATCTTGTGTACCACATATGAAACGAACTGATGACATTCCAAAACCATGGGTATCCATAGCATCTTTGGCAGCTTGAACTACCTCAGGATGCGATGAAAGCCCCAAATAGTTATTTGCACAAAAATTAATGACTTCTTCACCGGTAGAAATTTTAATAACGGCACCTTGCGGAGAAGTAATGATTCGCTCAGATTTGTAAAGTCCGTCTTCCTTAATCTGGTCCAATTCAGCTTGTAGATGTTCTTTTATTTTTCCGTACATAATCTTAAATAAATTCTGGTGTAATTTCCTCGTTAATATAAATAATGATTTTGTTTTCTATGGCATAGCCCATTTCGTGTAAGGCATCTGCATAAGAATCGATTTGATCTTTGTATCGAATATCTCTGCTGCCTGTTTTATAATCTATTACAGTTGCTCCTTTTTCTTTAATAACTACCCGATCTGGTCTTAAAATGCTTCCGTTTTTGGTAATGATATCCTTCTCGTTTTTAATGTTACTGCCTTCTTCGTAATACTGTTGAAGTTTCGGATGATTAATGATATGCAAAACCGTTTTCCGCATCAAATCCAATTCCTCTATTGTGATACTCCCATTCCGTAGAATAAAATTGAGAGCATTTTCAACGTCTTTTTCGGTTTCAACAAGACCCATAATATGATGAATGAGATTTCCTTTTGACAAGGCTCTTTCACGTTCTGTATCCCAAAGAGCTCCTGATTTTGTAAGAATTTTAAAGCCTTCTCTCTCCTTATAAGAATACTGATAACTAATTGTTTCTTGTTCTTCGGATTTTTTATCTCCTGAAGAGTGGTCTAAAGTTCCAAAACAATATATGTTCTTGCTTTCTTCCCAAATCCCTTTACCTTTTAAGTAGGATACAAACAAATCGCTATACCTTTTAGGATCATTAATGGGCTTGGGCTTTACTTCTATTTTTGTAATTACATATAGTGCTTTTATGGCTCTAGTTAGTGCTACATACAAAACATTAAATGCATCTAGTTCTAATCTAGTGTTTTCTTCTTCAAATAGGTGCTCAGCCAGTTCGTTATATTGTACAACCTCCTGCTTTTTGTTAATCAAAACCTCATCAAATCCTTCAAATACATTTGGGTCTACTGGAAGCCATAATTTAGCATCTTTTTCTTTATAGATCTGTGAATTGGCATATGGAAAGATCACGATTTCAAACTCTAATCCTTTTGACTTGTGAACAGTCATAATCTGAACCGCATCAATGCCTGATGGAGCTGAAATACTTAGCTTCTCTTTTTTTTTATCCCAATGAGATAAAAAGACTGAAATACCCGTTCCTTCTTTCTGTTCTACATCGAGAACAGTATCCATCAAGAAATTAAGGTAAGCATCACCTTCGGGTGCCAGGTTAAATTTTTTGATTGCATATTCTAAGCCATCATAAACAGAAACTTTTTGTAAACTCAGCAAATCAAAATCGTACACGGTTTGAAAAAGAAGCTCAATTTTTTGTAAATGTGAGCCTATAAATCGATGTCTTTCTTGCTCATCTTTAGATAAAAAAGAAAGGAGTTCAAAAACAATTTCTTCATCTTGGGGTTGATTTTGATAGCGCAATAGGTTCACTAAAAACCGCACTTTAGCACTACTTACTAGCAAAAGACTTTCTGAAGATAATACAGGGATACTTTCTTGTGCCAAGAAATTTGCGAGAAGTACCCCTTCCTTATTACCACGAACTAAAATGCAGATATCTTTATAGGTATAGTTTTTTTCGATTACACTAACTATTTTGTTCAAAACTTCATTCCCATACTGTTCGTGAATAGTGGCCTCATCTTTATCGGTAATAAAGGAAAGCTGAACAAGGCCATTTTTTAAGGAATTACATTCCTGTTTGTTGCCTTCGTTATACAAAGTTTCATAGATCTTATTATTGAAAAAGGGACTGATGCGAGTAAAAAAGTCATTGTTAAATCTGATGATCTCTTCATGACTTCTATAGTTAGAAGGAAGGAGTTTGATATCGGGTTTTACAACAAATGGATTTAACACCTCACCAGCCAAATTCAAAAATTGTTCTGCTTTCCCACCTCGCCATCTATAAATAGCTTGTTTAGCATCACCAACAAGAAAAAGAGAACCTATTTCGCTTGACAAGGCATTATCGACCAAAGGAATCAGATTATTCCATTGCATTTCAGAGGTGTCTTGAAATTCGTCAATAAAGTAATGCCGGTATTTCTCTCCTAAACGCTCGTAAATAAATGGTGCAGGCTGATCTTTTATTTCGTTCGAAATGATGGTATTAAATTCTGAAATTGATAGTTGATCTTTTTCTGCTTGAATCTTTTTAACCTCTTGTTGAATTGCATTCAATACCGTTAAGGGAACAATATTCTGATAAATATTCTTCGCTAATAGGTATGAAGACCAATGGTTTTTAATAGTTTCGAAAAGCGATACAAATTGAGTTTGCAAACTGTCTAATTTGATTTTTTTTGCTTCTTGACACTTGGTTGCGTAAAGAGGTTCGGCTCCAAAATTTTGCTTCCAAGCTGGTTTAAAATCAATTTTTAAGTCTCCTCGTTGAATCTTAAGCATAAATTTGGGAAAATAGCTCGATTTAAAATCAGAATGGTCTAAGTCATTTTCATCAATAAGTTCAAGAGCTCTTGACGCAGTGTTCATCATTTCTTTCTTAAGAAATTTTATTTTTGATTGAATTGTATTTTGTAAGACCAAGAAGTCATCAATCTTTTTTGTTTCAAAATTTTTAAGATGCCGGGCATCCGTTTCATTGAAAAGTAATTTGCCAACCTGCTTAAGATCAAGAGCTATATCCCAACTTTTATCTTCATCGATTTTTTCAAGTGCAAAATCAATAAGAATTTTTGTGAGCTTAGAATCACTACCCGCCTTATTAATAAGCCTTGAGACTGCTTCATCAAGAAGTAAGTCGGTATCTAAAATCACTTCAAAATTTTGGGGTATTTTCAAGTCTTTGGCAAATGTTCGTATGAGACGATGTGTAAATTTGTCAATAGTTGAGATGTCAAAAAAAGCATAATTATGTAAAATCTTCTTTAAGACGATTTTTGATTTTTTTTGAAGCTCAGGCGCTTCAATCTTTAATTCTAACAAGAGATCTTTAAATAAAGATGAGGCGTCGTCAAGTGCTATCGTTTTACTAAAATCAAAGAGACTTTTTAGAATACGCTCTTTCATTTCATTAACTGCCTTGTTGGTAAATGTAAGCGCCAGTATTTGCCGATAACCTTCTGAGGAAAGAATTATCTTAAGGTACTCTTTAGCAAGCATATACGTTTTGCCTGAACCTGCTGAAGCATTGTATATTTTGAAAGAATTTTTGAGCACCTTAGTTTTTAATGCAAATTACATAGAACTCTTTTAATACGAGTTGTGGTTCTTAACAAATAATTAGTTCAATATGTTTGTTAAAAACTGTAAATTTGTTAAACAATATTTATTAATATAAAACACTATAAGATGGCTTTTGAACTACCGAATTTATCTTATGCACATGATGCATTAGAACCACATATTGATGCTAGAACTATGGAGATTCATCATACAAAACATCATAACGGATATACAACAAAGTTAAATGCTGCTATTGCAGGAACCGATTTAGAAGGAAAATCTATAGAAGATATTCTTAAGAATTTAGATATGTCAAATGGTGCAGTAAGAAATAATGGAGGAGGGTTTTACAACCATTCTTTATTTTGGAGTATTATGTCGCCCAATGGGGGAGGGACTCCTTCGGGAGAATTGGCTAATGCTATTGATGGAGCTTTTGGATCATTCGAGGAATTTAAAAGCAAGTTTAGTGCCGCGGCGGGCACAAGATTTGGCTCTGGCTGGGCTTGGTTATGTGTTCATCCTGGGGGTAAAGTAGAAGTTTGCTCAACACCAAATCAAGATAATACACTGATGCCTAATACAGGTTGTGGAGGTCATCCAATCTTAGGTTTAGATGTTTGGGAACATGCATACTACTTAAATTATCAGAATAGAAGACCAGATTATGTAAGTGCTTTTTTCAATGTAATTGATTGGAATAAGGTTGCAGAGTTATATGCTGCAAACAAATAAAGGACTTTTAAGCTCTTATTAAATAAAAAAAATCCCTCCTCTGTAATTCAGAGGAGGGATTTTTTTTAGGTCTTAATTAAAAATAGAAAAGGGCGGAGAAGTCTCCACCCTTTTCGTCCCAAATCTTACCATAAACTTAACCTACTTATGCTATGGCAATACTAAATTACTGGTAATGCGTTAAATAAAAAAGAAAATTTGGTATTTTTTAAGAGCTTTGTTTTTGTACAAAAGCGTAAGAATTTACCTCAAAGTGAGGTTAACCTTGTTAATTACTGGGGTTTTCAAATAAAAAAGGTAGAGCACTGCTCTACCTTTTTTCCCCAAATCTTACCATGAACTTAACCTACTTATGCTATGGTTCTTCAAAAATATAGTGATTTTTTGATCTTTTAAAAGGTTTTAGATGAACTCCCAAGAAGTTGGGTTGAAATGCATTTTGTCGATGAGGCTCATTAAAATCTATTGAAATCAAGAGTGATTTTTTGACCTTTCTTCAGACACTCTCATAAAGCTTTGACAATCATACGGGAAAGAACATCTATAAAATTAAACCATGCTGTCGGCTTGAAATTTGATTTATTGATTGTTTAAATTCTGAGTAGACTAAATTGAATAGTCGCTTAATCTTCAAAGATTTTTAAAATAAAAAGGCGGAGCATTGCTCCGCCTTTTCCCCAAATCTTACCATGAACTTAACCTACTTATGCTATGGTTCTCCAAAAGTAAAGCAGCTATGTCTTTCTAAGAAACTTCTTTGTTTAAGTCCCCATATTTCGGTTGAAGTGTATTTTTTAGAATTTGTAGCACTATTGTGTTTCAATTAAATATTCGCTTAGGTTATAAAGTGAATAATATCAAACCTTAGTATTGGTTATTGAATTTTTTTTGATGAAAAAAATGTTTCAAATGAAATTTGATGTAAATAAAAAAGGTGGAGAAGTCTCCACCTTTTTTGCCCCAAATCTTACCATGAACTTAACCTACTTATGCTATGGCAAATCTAAAATAGATGAGCCGACTACCATAGCGACTAAAAACACGCTGAATAACGAATATTATCGACGAAATACATAAATCTGTGCATTTCGTCGATAAAATTATTAATAAGCTCTTTGGTTTTTGCCTTCAAAGAAGTTAATAAAAGCGCGGTTGACCACACGATTTCCCCCAGCTGTCGGGTAATTTCCAGTGAAATACCAATCCCCTAAATTCTTTGGGCAAGCTTGATGGAGGTTTTCGATAGTCTGATATATGATTTCAACCTCCGCTTTAATATCTTTAGGGCTTAATAACTCACCACTTTTCTTTGAAATTTCATCGGCTGTGAATGGTGCATAGAATTCCTTTACATAATTTACAACATCAGTATCTTTGGTATCGATTTGAGTTAAACATTTTTTATAAATGTCTTCAACAATGCCGACTGTGCCTCTATCTTTATGTAAAGCTAATGCTGCTCTAAAGGCAATGAAATCTTCAAGTTTTGCCATGTCGATACCGTAGCAATCAGGATATCGAATTTGAGGTGCTGAAGAAACTACAATTATTTTCTTAGGGGATAAACGATCAAGAATTCTAAGAATACTTTTCTTAAGTGTAGTTCCTCTAACAATACTATCATCAATAATCACCAAGTTATCACCTTTATCGACTGAACCATATGAAATATCATAAACATGGGCTACCAAATCGTCACGACTGTCATCTTGGGTGATGAAAGTTCTCAGCTTTGCGTCTTTAATGGCGACTTTTTCGATTCTTGGTCTGACATCTAATATTTCATGAAGTTCTTCACTTGTAATTTTTGATCCGATTGAAAGAATTTGCTCTTCTTTTTTCTTATTCAAATAGTTTTGTGCCTCTTTAACCATTCCGAAGAAAGAAGTCTCTGCAGTATTAGGAATATATGAGAAAACAGTTTTCTTGATATTATGGTCAATGGCATCCAAAATTTTAGGAAAAATGAGCTTCCCCAATTCTTTACGCTCTTGATAGATTTCTTTATCGCTTCCGCGGGAAAAATAAATACGCTCGAAGGAGCAGGCTTTTCTTTCCGTAGATTCAAGGACTTGTTTTAAAGAAGTACTTCCATCTTTTTTGATGATAAATGCATGACCAGGGTCTAATTCATGCACCTGATCATATGAAACATTAAAAACAGTTTGAATTGCTGGTCTTTCAGATGCGACAACTGCCACCTCGTCATCTTGATAATAATAGGCAGGACGAATACCTGCAGGGTCTCTCAAAACAAAAGCATCACCGTGACCTAATAAGCCCGCCATGGCATAACCGCCATCAAAGTTTTTAGCAGCCCTTCTTAGTATTTTGGCAATCTTCAAGCGTTCAGCAATTAACGGTGAAGCTTCCTGTTTGTTATACCCTTCTTTTTTAATCTGCTTGTATAACTTGGCAACGGCGTCATCTAAGAAGTGACCAATCTTTTCCATCACGGTAACGGTGTCTGCCATTTCCTTCGGGTGCTGGCCTAATTGAACTAAGTTGTCAAAAAGCTCATGTACGTTGGTCATATTAAAATTACCCGCCATGATGAGGTTTCTATGCATCCAATTGTTTTGGCGCAAGAATGGATGTACACTCTCAATACTATTCTTTCCGAAAGTGCCATAGCGAACATGACCCAAAAGCAATTCTCCTATATAAGGAATGTTCTTTTTTTGCAAAGCCACATCATTCGCGTACTCGGGGTTTTGTTCAATTTCAGCATTGATTCGGTCGTTGATTTGAGCGAAAATATCTTGAATGGGCTGCTGCTGACTTGAACGTACACGACTCATATAACGTTCCCCAGCATTCATATCTAGTTTGATGCTGGCAAAACCGGCACCATCTTGCCCACGATTGTGTTGCTTTTCCATCATTAAATACATTTTGTTAACTCCGTAGAAAGCTGTACCATACTTTTCTTTATAGTACTCTAGGGGTTTTAACAATCGTATTACCGATATACCACATTCATGTTTGATAGCGTCGCTCATTAGATATATAAATTAAAAAAGCCCCGAATTATCAGGGCGCGTTTTTATTTTAGTTCGATGTCGAATTGTGTTAATGCTTTAAATTGATGCAAGCGTTTATTGACTTCATCTCTTTCAAGGTTTTCCATTCGTTCTGTGCCAAATTTTTCCACGGAGAACGATGCCAAGTTTGAGCCATGAATAACCGCATTCTTCATGTTTTCAAAAGAGATATTATCAGTAGCAGCTAAATAACCCGTAAAGCCTCCTGCAAAAGTATCACCAGCACCAGTTGGGTCAAATACTTCTTTTAATGGGAGTGCTGGAGCAAAGAATATATGCTCATCATGAAATAAAAGAGCCCCATGCTCTCCTTTTTTGATAACTACATATTTAGGGCCCATAGTTTGAATCTTTGCGGCAGCTGTAACCAGAGAATATTCCCCAGTCAGTTGTCTAGCTTCCTCATCATTGATTGTAATTACATCAATATGTTTGATGACTTCAAGTAAATCTTCTAAAGCGTTATCCATCCAAAAATTCATGGTATCTAAAACGATTAACTTTGGTCGTTTTGTCATTTGGTTAATTACACTCATTTGAACCATAGGGTGTAAATTACCTAACATGACAACATCAGCATCTTTATAATTTTCTGGAACTACCGGATTGAAATCAGCTAACGTATTCAATTCGGTAACCAAGGTATCCCTGGAATTTAAGTCGTTGTGATATTTACCTTTCCAGTAAAAAGTCTTGCCGCCTTTTACTATTTCAATGCCTGAAATATCAATTCCCTTGGAAATCAATAAATCAAGATAAGCCTGAGGTAAATCATCACCAACAATTGACACAATAGTAGAATCAACATTAAATTGAGATGCTGCAAGTCCGATAAAAGTTGCAGCACCACCTAGAATTTTATCGGTTTTACCGAAAGGACTTTCAATTTCATCGAAAGCTACCGTGCCTACTATTACTAATTTGCCCATATTTTGGTTTGTGGGGTAAAAATTAAGCTGCAAATATAAGGTTTTGTATAGGTAATTGATAGGGGTGTTTATATCAAATAATAAAATATTTGAGACATTTTTACTTCCTCCCAAAATCGGCTGGAATTTCTCCCCAAGCCTTCGTTTCCCATTTTACAATTGGGGTATTATAAGAATTGTTTTTTAGCCAATCAATCGCACGCCTAATCAAATCAAACAAGGCTTTGTTTTTAGCAGTTTCGACTAGTTTGGTATTACATGATTTTTTGCGAACCCAACTCATTGCGGTTCTTGAATCGGTGTAGATTATGCGGTCGCTTTTACGTTCTTTTAGATAGGCAAGTCCATGAACAAGTGCTAAAAACTCCCCAATATTATTGGTGCCCTGAGCAAACGGGCCTTGCTTAAAAAGTTTCTTTTTGGTTTTGGTGTCTACACCTTGATATTCCATCACGCCAGGATTTCCACTAGAAGCGGCATCTACAGAAATGGAATGATAATTAGGTTGCCCTATTTTGAGCAATTGTTCTTGAGTAAGCGATACCTCTCCTTTTTTCTTGCCTTTGTATTCTTCGTAATTTCCGTTGTAAGCTTTTTTAGCCAATTCGAAAGTAGTAAACGATTTGTATTCCGCTCCTTTATAGCCTTCAATTGCAGCTTTACAATCTTTCCAAGTGTCGTAAATGCCAGGTTGTTTGCCTTTCCAAACGGTATAGAATTTTGCTTTTTTTGCCATGTAAAAACATAATCAAATTAATTCATCACCCCTCCTTGGGAGGGGTCAACATCGCCCAAAGCGATGTTGGGGGAGGACTTTTCAGCCAACAACTTTTCTATCACTTTAGGAAAATGCTCATATTCTAAGGCATGTACCTTTTCCGCGATTTCTGCAACACTATCTTCTGGCAATACTTCCGTTTTTGATTGGTGAATTATTGCTCCCTCGTCATAGTTTTCATTCACATAATGAATAGTGATTCCAGTTTCGGTTTCCTTGTTATCTTTGACAGCTTGGTGCACGTGATTTCCGTACATGCCTTTGCCTCCATATTTAGGCAGCAAAGCAGGGTGGATATTCACAATTTTATTAGGATAGTTTTCAATCAAATTCGAGGGAATTTTCCAAAGAAAGCCCGCAAGAACGATAAGATCAGGCTGCATTGATTTGAGAATGTTTAGAACACAATCGGTCTCATAAAAGGAAGTTTTATTAAAATATAAGCCATTGACTTTCAATATATTACACCTATCTAAAACTTTGGCATCCCTTTTGTTAGTTAGCACACCGGCGATAGTAACGTTTGGCTTGTCATGAAAATGATGTATGATGTTTTCAACATTTGAACCAGAACCAGAGGCAAATAATACGATATTTTTCATGAAGAGAATCGACGTTACCGAAGAAGAATTATTTGGAGCTAAAATAGCACTCTTGTATTTAAATTTCTTAAATTACGATACATTTTAACGGTAAAACGTGTTATTAATCCAAAGTTTTTTATTTTTGCCAACAATTTAAATTTTTAAAACCAAATATTATTATGTCAGACATTGCATCAAGAGTTAAAGCTATCATCGTTGATAAATTAGGAGTTGATGAAAACGAAGTGGTTACAGAAGCTAGCTTTACTAACGACCTAGGGGCGGACTCACTAGATACAGTTGAGTTGATTATGGAATTCGAGAAAGAATTCGATATTCAGATTCCAGACGATCAAGCTGAAAATATTGCAACAGTTGGCCAAGCCATAAGTTATATAGAAGAAGCGAAGTAATCTTTATGATTTCTTGAACAAGATTTGAAATTATCCATGCGGTAACTATATCGCATGGATATTTTTTTTAATTTGCTTAGTAAGCGTGTAAAATTTAGTTCAATGCAGATAAAGCGAGTTGTAGTTACCGGTTTGGGGGCACTTACCCCCATAGGAAACAACATAGAGGAATATTGGGACGGACTAGTAAACGGCAAGAGCGGTTCAGCTCCCGTGACGTACTACGATACCGAAAAGTTTAAGGTTAAGTTCGCCTGCGAATTAAAGAACTATAATCCCGAGGATTTTTTTGATAGAAAGCAAGCTCGTAAACTAGATAAGTTTGCGCAATATGCACTTGTGGCATCTGATGAGGCTATTGAAGATTCTGGTTTAGATTTAGATGCCATCGACAAGTTTCGTGTTGGTGTTATCTGGGGAGCTGGCATAGGTGGATTAGAAACCTTTCAAAACGAAGTGATGAATTTCGCTGAAGGTGATGGAACTCCAAGATTCAATCCTTTCTTTATACCAAAGATGATAGCTGATATTGCTCCTGGTAATATCTCCATCAAACATGGATTTATGGGACCAAATTATACAACGGTTTCAGCATGTGCATCATCTGCAAACGCAATGATAGATGCGTTAAATTATATCCGATTAGGATACTGCGATGTCGTGGTTTCCGGTGGAAGTGAAGCAGCTGTAACAATAGCGGGGATGGGCGGATTTGGTGCTATGCATGCACTTTCGACAAGAAATGATAGTCCCGAAACAGCTTCGAGACCTTTTGATGCTACCAGAGACGGTTTCGTTTTGGGCGAAGGAGCAGGAGCATTAATTCTAGAAGAATATGAACATGCCAAAGCTCGCGGAGCTAAAATATATGCTGAGGTTGTAGGTGGTGGTTTGTCAAGTGATGCGTATCACATGACGGCACCGCATCCTGAAGGAATAGGAGTGGTTCAAGTAATGAAAAATTGCTTAAATGACGCGGGTTTAAAACCCGAAGATGTTGATACAATTAATACACATGGCACCTCAACTCCCTTGGGAGATGTTGCCGAACTAAAAGCTATTTCTGAAGTTTTTGGTGATCACGCGGCTAATATTAATATAAATTCAACCAAATCTATGACGGGTCATTTGCTCGGTGCCGCTGGTGCTATTGAAGCTATTGCATCCATCTTGGCGATGAAACATGGTATTGTTCCGCCAACAATAAATCATACAACGGTTGATGAAAATATAGACCCGAAATTGAACTTAACATTGAACAAGGCTCAGAAGAGAGAAGTTAATGTGGCATTGAGTAACACATTCGGTTTTGGAGGGCATAATGCATGTGTAGTTTTTAAGAAAATTAGCTAATCAGCAAAATGAACTTCCCATCTAACTTATTCAATTCCCATTCTAAAGAAGATGGGAATTTTTTTTTGGGAATGACTAATATTTTAGGGTTTAAGCCTAAAAAACTAAAAATATATAAGAAAGCTTTCTTGCACCGTTCTGCCAATAAAAAGGACAAGGACGGTAATCCGATGAATTATGAGCGTCTAGAATTCTTAGGTGATTCGATGTTAGGCACCATAATTTCTAAACATATTTATAATGAAGTACCCTTGGGAGACGAAGGTTATCTCACCAAGATGAGATCTAAAATCGTCAGTCGAGAACACCTTAATGAACTTGGCAAAGACTTGAACCTCATCAAATATGTTGAAAGTAGAATTCCTAAATCCCATTTCGGAGATAACATTCACGGAAATGTTTTTGAAGCTTTAGTCGGGGCAATTTATCTAGATCGGGGTTATAACTACTGCGAGAAATTTATCAATGAACGCGTAATTGCTCCTTATGTCGATATTGAACAATTAGACGGTAAAGTTATTAGCTATAAGAGCTTGATTATTGAATGGTGTCAAAAACAGAAAAAGAGCTTCAATTACAACGTGTATGAAGATACTGGTAACGATAGTTTAAAGCATTTTGCTGTAAAACTTTCTATAAATAATAATGTGGTAGCTAAAGCCAGGGCCACCTCCAAAAAGAAGGCGGAAGAACGCGCCTCAAAAAGAGCCTATTTTGCGCTTCAAGACAAGATGCAAAAATCTTAAATATTATAAAATTGATATTTTTTTGTCTTTTGTGCACGAACACAATATACTTTTGTTGTGCTAGGTTAATGTCCTTTTTAGACTTATATTTGAAGTTCGCATTTACATGATGGCAATACATAAAATCACAGATGATTTTTATGAAGATTCGTTTACACTGCTTGCATTGCACAGTAGTATGGAGGATTATGCGTTGGTATATGCACTAAATTTATGCTTAAAATCAAATTTTAAAAGATCTTCTAAAGATTTAGATATTTCGGAACACATTTCATTTCCGATTTTTGAGTGGAGGGATAATAGTAATGATAGTTACTGGACGCTTATCACGAATACTAGCTTACAAGAAGAGAACACAGTAAGGACGGACTTATTCATGAACGAACCTTCATTTACCAAGCATCAATTAGTACCAGAACATAAGGATGCAGATTATCTTTTGAAGATTGAACATGATGACGATAGTATAGAGGGAAAAACAGTAAAGAAATTGCTGACAATACCTAAAATAATAACCGCTTATGTTTTAGACGTAGACCATCTAAAATCTAAGAACAACTTAATTTTTTAAGAATGCCAAGTAAGAAAAAGACAAAGATAGTAGCAACCTTAGGTCCAGCTACAAGTAGAAAAGAGGTGTTGAAAAAAATGATTGAGGCAGGAGTAGACGTCTTTCGTATAAATTTTTCTCATGCTGATTATGATGACGTAATTGCTCGGGTAAAAATGATTAGAGAGCTCAATGAAGAAATGCAGGTTTATACTTCTATTCTTGCGGATTTACAGGGTCCGAAATTACGTGTTGGGGTAATGGCAGGGGAGGTCGTTGTAGCACCTGAAGACAAGATAACCTTTGTTACTGGAGAACCTTTTGAGGGAACTTCGGAGAAGGTTTATATGAATTACACCAATTTTCCAAAGGATGTTAAGCCAGGAGAACGAATTTTGCTAGATGATGGAAAACTAATGTTTGAAGTGATTTCTACCAATGGGAAAGATCAGGTCCAAACTAAAGTAATTCAAGGAGGACCATTAAAATCGAAAAAAGGAGTAAACTTACCGAATACCAATATCTCTTTACCAGCCCTAACAGAAAAGGATGTAAAAGACGCTATTTTTGCAATTTCTTTGGATGTTGATTGGATAGCTCTTTCATTTGTTCGATTCAGCCAAGATCTTATCGATCTTCAGAACATTATTAAAGAACATTCTGAACATAAAATTCCGATTATTGCGAAAATCGAAAAACCAGAAGCGGTAGAGAATATTGACAAGATTGTTGCTTATTGTGACGGATTAATGGTTGCTCGTGGTGATTTGGGTGTTGAGGTTCCAGCACAAGAAGTTCCCTTGATTCAAAAGCAACTTGTACTGAGAGCTAAAAAGGCTAGAATTCCTGTGATCATCGCGACTCAAATGATGGAAACCATGATTACCAGTTTAACACCAACTCGTGCCGAGGTTAATGACGTGGCTAATTCTGTAATGGATGGGGCTGATGCTGTCATGCTTTCAGGGGAGACTTCAGTAGGAAACTACCCTGTGCAGGTAATAGAGAAAATGTCAAGTATTCTGCAAAGTGTTGAAAGTTCTGAATTAATAAATGTGCCGCACGACCCACCTCATATTCGCACCAATAGATACATTACAAAATCTGTTTGTTATCATGCAGCGATTATGGCAAATGAAATCAAAGCAAAGGCGATTTCTACATTGACAAATAGCGGGTATACTGCATTTCAAATATCAGCTTGGAGGCCGAGTGCACATATTTTAGTTTTCACCTCTAACAAAAGAATACTTAGTCAATTGAATTTGTTATGGGGAGTTAAGGCATTTTATTATGACAAGTATGTTTCTACAGATGAGACTATAGAAGATGTAAACCAAATTGCCTGTAAAAAGGGATTTTTAGATGTAGGCGATATGCTAATTAGTCTTGCCGCAATGCCGATTAAAGATAAGGGTATGGTAAATACTTTGAGGGTAACTGAAATAGAGACCTGTAATTTTTAATTCAAAAACTTACTAAAATAATAAAGAGCCTGTTTATTTAAATAAACAGGCTCTTTCACTTAAACACTTAACCTTTAGGCTACTTCTTTTTCATAGGCGATGAAGTTTACTACTTCACCAGATTTGCTAAATATAGGTTCTCCTTTTATCCAACATTTATAAGTACTACCGTCTTTTCTATAATTTAGTAAGATTGCCTCAAATGGCTGTTTGTTTTCCACTGCAGTTCTAATACTTTTTGTAGTCTCTTTACATGTATTCACGCCTTGAAACATTTTTGGTTTTTTACCCAAAACCTCCTCCACGGAGTAACCATTCATGCTTTTTATATTTTGAGTAGCGTGAACAATAGTTAATTGAGCATCAGTAATTACAACAACATGTTCTTTTTTGAACAACGATTCGTCAAAATCTACTGTGTACGACCACTTATTGAGTTTAGCTAAATTTTGCAATTGAAAAAGATCTTTGCCAGTCTGACAGACTTTATCAAAAAAAGTAGCGTATAAATCCCATGAGTTTAAGGGTAAACTTTTTATATCCAATTGATTATAAAATTTATTGGCAGCACGGTCGTAGTTTTTAATCTCTTTCATACTTCAGGATGGGCTTTAAATATCTAAGACAAAATGATTTTATCTATGAAACAGAAGAAGAATTAATTCCCTCTTACAGAACAATTTTTTTAAAATTAGAAAAAGCCTCAATTATGTTAAAATTTAAAGCAATGATTAACAGTCTTGTTTAATAAATGGCTGAAATACAATGGTTTTGTAGGCGTAAGGATGAACAAAAAAACAGACTAATTCCTTGAAATTAAGCTCATATTAGCAATTAGCACATGAAATTTGAATTCCAGGATAAGAAGATAGGCTCATTATTTGCCTTTACAGATGATATCAAAACTAACGAAAATCGGTTCTCTGTAAATGAGGGTAACATAACTATTTTATGGAATAGAAATAATACCGTTGCCGAATTGGAAGTCGACGGATTGAGAGTGCACTTGCTTCCGAATCAATTGATGACTACCACATATTTGCAAAAAATATCTTATGAGAATTCAAACCTTCCTTTAACTGCTTTTTTATTTAACAGGGAGTTTTACTGTATCTCAGATCATGATAGTGAAGTGTCCTGTAATGGAATCTTGTTTTTTGGAACACAAGACCTTCCTATTGTAACAATTCCCAAAGAACAAGAAAGAAAGTTCAATACCTTGTATGAGGTATTTGAAGATGAGTTCACTACTCCTGATAAGATCCAAGGTGATATGTTGCAAATGCTTTTAAAACGTTTAATCATTATTTGCACGCGGTTGGCCAAAGAGCAATTGATTGTCAAAAAATTAGATAACGAACAGATTGATGTGGTTCGTAAATTCAATGTTTTAGTTGATACGCATTATAAGACTAAACGTAAAGTGAGTGATTATGCTGACTTGCTTTTTAAAAGTCCAAAGACACTTTCCAACTTGTTTGCATTATACAATCAGAAGTCACCTCAACAAATTATTTTAGAACGTTTAGCTTTAGAAGCAAAACGACTTATCCGTTTCACGGATAAACAGAATCAAGAAATTGCCTATGAACTCGGCTTCAATGACCCCGCACATTTCAGTCGTTTTTTCAAGAAAATGACGAGCCTTTCGCCGACAGATTACCGCGAAAGTAAAGCGGTTTCTGCCTAACGGGAAATTTCTACAAGCCGTCGGGCAATTCATAATAACACATACCCTCTTTTGTATCGCATCTTTGCCTTGTAATTAAAAACGAAGCGAGATGAAAGAAAAAATAAAATCCATTTTCAATTTGATAGAGATTTTTCGTCATACGAGAAAATCCAAAGTGAAATCCATTAATGCGGAATCTCATTGTGAGCAAAAGCATCATCACGATTTTTATTGTGACACCGAGAAGCCGTTTATATCCCATTAAAATAATATTTATAAAAACACAATTAGTTATGAGCACATTTAATGTTCCAAAAAGAGAAGAAGTAAGCGAAAAAAATCAAGCGATTTTTGACAACTTAGAAAAAGCTTTAGGGTTTGTTCCAAACCTATATGCAACCTATGCCCATTCAGAAAATGCATTAGAAAATTACCTAACCCTTAGCGGCTCTAAAACTTCGTTAAACGCGAAACAAAAGGAAGTAGTTAACCTTGCTGTAAGTGAGGTAAATAGCTGTAGTTATTGTCTTGCTGCACATACGGCTATCGGCAAAATGAATGGTTTTACTGATACGCAAATCTTAGAATTGCGCGGGGGGCAAGCATCATTTGATTCAAAGTTAAATGCACTTGCTGGTTTAGCAAAAAACTTGACTGAAACTAGAGGAGCTGCTGACAATACAGTTGTTGACCAGTTCTTTAATGAAGGATGGACAAAAGAAAATCTTGTCGATACAATTGTATTAGTTGGAGACAAAACAATATCTAATTACCTCCATAAGACAACAGATGTACCTGTTGATTTTCCCGCTGTTCAACCTTTAGAAGTTATAGAGGCTTAGTGCAAAAGTAAAACGTAGGCTGTCCGTTTAAGCTCAGTCAAGAAATAAGAATATTTTAAACAAAAGAGTTCCGCAAAGACGGAAATGACAAAAAGTAAGTAATTATGAAAAAAGTAATCGCAGTAGTAACATTAGTATTCGGAGTGGTATTTTCAATGAATGCTCAAGATAAAATGATGAAAGAAATAGTAAGTACTATTTCTTTAGAACAGACTCCTGGGGAGTTTACTCAAAAACAAATTACAGTTTCAGAAGGGACATATATTTTTGAAATTGCAAATAACTCAGTTGGGCATGAAGTAGGTTTTGTTCTGGTACCTAAAGGTAAAGACATAAGCAAACCTGAAAACCATATTGAAACAGCTTATGTTACTGAAGTTGTTGCAACAGGTAAAAAGCAAACCTCTAAACCTACAAAATTGGCTAAGGGAGAATATGTATATTTCTGCCCAATGAACCCTACGGCAACAGATAACACTTTGATTGTAAATTAGTTTTAAATCAAAGACAAAAAAAGACCCAGACTTAAGCCTGGGTCTTTTTTTATTTTGAGAGAACTGTAATTAATCTACAGATTGCTCAACTTTAGCAGTTGTAGTAGTGTCCTCAAGTTCTTCAGCTAGATCTTCAAGCTCACCTTTAACGCTACAAGAAACAGCGAATAAAGAGATTGCAACTAAGGCCATCATTTTTGGTTTGTTGAAAGAAATTTTCATGGTTTAATGATTTAGGTTATTATTAAAAATTGTCTATCTAAAACCCATGTTTGTTCCTTTTATTGTAAAAATTGAATTTATTCGATGAATTACACTTTTGAAATTTATTGTGTAGTACACACATTTTTTTCAGTTTCTGAAATAGTAAACTAAAAATCAAACTGAAGTTGAACCAAAACCTCATTATCTTCTTTTTTAGTTTCTTTCTTTTCTGTATTAAGATTTGCTAACGAAATGCCTAATAGTCGTACGGAGTTCTCAAGATTATCTTGATATAATAAATCTTTAGCGGTTTCAATGATTAAATCTTTGTCAGATATGAAATAAGGAAGAGTCTTACTTCTTGTTTGCAGCGTAAAGTCGCTATACTTAATCTTTAAAGTAATTGTTTTTCCGGCAATTTTCGACTTTTTAAGGCGACGTTCTAGCTCTTGAGCAATGTGCTCTAAACGTTCAAGCATAAATATTTCACTGCTTAAATTCTCACTAAATGTACGTTCAGCACCAACCGATTTTGGAATTCGATGTGGTTTTACTTCATTATTATGAATGCCGCGAACCACATGATAATAATAGCTTCCACTTTTACCAAACTTTTCATCCAAAAATTCAAGCGACTTGGTTTTTAAATCTTTACCAGTAAAAATACCGAGTTTATACATTTTCTCTGCGGTAACTTTACCAACACCATAGAATTTTCGAATTTCTAAATCTTCTAAAAATTGAATAACCTCTTCGGGGTTTACAGTTTTCTGTCCATTAGGTTTATTGTAGTCACTTGCAACCTTTGCAATGAATTTGTTAATGGAGATTCCCGCAGAAGCCGTTAAATGTAATTCATCAAAAATACGTTGACGAATTTCTTGAGCGATTAATGTGGCTGATGGATTTCCTTTTTTGTTCACCGTCACATCTAGGTAGGCTTCATCTAAAGAAAGAGGCTCAACCAGATCAGTATAGTCATAGAAGATTTGGCGAATGGCTCTTGATATTTCTTTATAACGATCAAAATTTGCCTTTACAAATATCAGTTCAGGGCAGTTTCGTTTCGCTATCACACTACTCATGGCACTACGAACGCCAAATTTACGAGCCTCATAACTGGCTGCAGAGACGACTCCTCTTTGAGAACTTCCACCTACTGCGATTGGTTTCCCTCGAAGATCGGGATTGTCCAATTGCTCCACAGAAGCGTAGAAGGCATCCATATCAACATGAATGATTTTTCGTAAAGGGAAATCCGGTTCCATATCGTAAATTTATTGAACATATAATTGATACTCCAGCTAGTGGTCGAAATAGAGCGTAAATTTTTGGTGAAATCTAATCAATTCAAGGAACAAGCTTCTTGCAAAACACGAATAATACAAGGGTTTCTAAATACACATCCTGAAAGAACGGTAAGAGTCCGCATAAAGGGAGATTCTGGATTCTTAACTGTAAAAGGTATTTCCAATACTTCGGGAACTTCACGATTTGAATGGGAAAAATCAATAGATGCTAATGAAGCAGAGGCACTTTTGACATTATGTGAAGAAGGTGTGCTTGAAAAGACTAGATATGAAATCCCGCAGGGGAAGCATATTTTTGAGGTTGATGAATTCCATGGAGAAAATCAAGGATTGGTTATTGCTGAGATTGAACTTAATACCGAAGGTGAAACCTTTGAAAAACCAGAATGGCTTGGAAGAGAAGTTACGGGAACTATTAAATATTATAATTCCCAATTAAGTAAACAACCGTACAAAAACTGGTAAATCATGAAGAAAAGTAAAATTTTGATTCTTGTTGCTTTGGTTTTGGCTGGCTGCAAAGAAGTTGTAGATCAGAATGATACGATAACCAATGTTGTAAAAGAGGAAGTGAAATCCGTTCAGGAAGCCAAGGAAGAATTGACCTCTAAGGGTTTTGAAATCTTTGATTATGTAGATGAGAAAACGAAGGATACAGTTCTTATGCAGCAGTATTTTATTGCTTTCTTAAAAAGAGGACCAAACCGTTCACAAGGCAAAGAAGAAGCTGATAGTTTACAAGCCTTGCATATGGCTCATTTAGGAAAAATGTATGATGAAGGTTATGCTGATATTTCGGGACCTTTTGGAGATGACGGAGATATTAGAGGTATTACCATCTATAACACACCAACGCAGGCAATGGCTGATAGTTTGGCAAATGCCGACCCCATGGTAAAAGCAGGAAGATTGGTAATTGAAATACACCCCTGGTGGGCTGCTAAAGGTTTTCCACTCCGATAGTTATTTTGCAAAAACACCTTCTTTTTCTAGTAAGGGAATTTCCGAAAGACTAGCCTCATTCACCGTATTCTTTTCAAAAATAAATCGCCTTTCATAGATTTTATTTTCTGCATAGTAGGTAACAAAAAATTCATTGTTTAGGGCAAGAACATCTTCTTGGATCAATTCTATCTTTTGGAAAGATTTAGCATCAACGACACCAATTGCATGCCGCATCAAAGAAGTTTTTCGCTCGCCATCATAACCTTTTGAAACAATTAGAACCATATCAATCTGGGTGGCTCTATTGTTTATAATATATGCGTTCCAGTCCTTAGATAAGAATTCTTCATTCCATTCATGGACTGCTGCAACATATACGTCTTTAGCAATCGGTATTTCAATATCTTTTTTCATACCCTAAGAATCTGTTGAATGGGAATAAAATTAAACCTTGAAGAAAGTTTATGATTTACAAAGCGCTTCTAAACTGCTCTAAGAAGCGAACATCATTTTCACTTAATAAGCGAATATCAGAAATCTGGTGCAATAAGAGTGCAATACGGTCAATACCCATTCCAAAGGCAAAACCTGAATATTCTTCAGGATCAATACCACAGTTCGTGAGAACATTCGGGTCTACCATACCACAGCCCATGATTTCGAGCCAACCGGTTCCTTTGGTCATACGATAATCCGTTTCTGTTTCCAGACCCCAATACACATCAACTTCAGCACTAGGTTCTGTAAATGGAAAATAGGAAGGTCGAAGACGTATTTTAGACTTCCCAAATAGTTCAGTGGTAAAGAATTGTAGGGTTTGCTTCAAATCTGCAAAAGAAACGTTCTTATCAATGTATAAACCTTCCACCTGGTGAAAGAAACAGTGAGAACGTGCCGAAATGGCTTCATTTCTATATACTCTTCCTGGAGAAATTGTTCGAATAGGAGGTTTGTTATTCTCCATATAACGCACTTGTACAGATGATGTATGAGTTCGCAACAAAATATCAGGATTTGTTTGAATGAAAAACGTATCCTGCATATCACGAGCTGGGTGATACTCTGGAAGGTTCAATGCGGTAAAATTATGCCAATCATCTTCAATTTCTGGCCCCTCAGATACGTTGAAACCTATTCTCGAAAAGATATCTATAATCTTATTTTTTACTATGGAAATAGGATGTCGAGCTCCCAACTCAATTGGGTAGCCAGGTCTTGTCAGGTCATCATAATTACCTTGAGACTCCGAACTGTTTTCTAAACTTTCTTTTAAGGTATTTACTTTTTCCGTAGCGGCCTTCTGCAAGGTATTAATGGTCTGACCAAATTCTTTCTTTTGATCATTGGCGACATTTTTGAATTCAGCAAAGAATTCTTTTAGTAGTCCCTTTTTGCCCAAATATTTAATCCGGAAAGCCTCAACAGCTTCTTTCGAATCTGCAGTAAACTGCTCTACTTCGGCAATATGTTCTTTGATTTTATCAATCATAGTGGTGCGATAAGATCGCAAATTTAAAACTTTATAAGCAGTATGTCATTGGAGGCTGCCAAAAAACCACATTTTACTTTTTACAAATGCTGTATTATAAGAAAAATTAGTTTTAAACCTTATCCTTCACATTTTGCATAATCCATTTTAGACATTCGTCAAATGAATTAAAAATGTGTTCTTCAGGAATTAAGTCAGGAATGATATCAATACGTTCCATCATGTATCGCGGCTGTTTCTGAAGATTCACGAATAAGACGGTTATCTTATTTTTAATCAACTCATATAGTACTTCTTCCATGGCATACAATCCTGATTGATCCATGTAAGGTGCGCGCCCTAGACGAATAATAACCGCATCCGCATCATTGGGTATTTGATCCGACAAGGCCTGAAATTCGGTAGTAGAACCAAAGAATAAGGGCCCTTTGAGGTGTTTAATAAATACCTGGTCGCGAAGATTTTCTGGAAAGCCCATCTCATCGTCCCAAGATTCTTCTTCTGCCAGCGTTTTAACATCAGAACGTTTCGCGGTGAGATCACCCATTTTTTTCATGAACATCAACGATGCTATAACTAGTCCTACACCAACGGCATATACTAGATCCCAAACAGAGGATAATACGAGTACAACTAGCATAATAATCACCTCTGAGCTTAGTCTAATAGGCCCAAACTTGATATCCTTAGGCATATTTGGTATCGCTTTTAGTCCTTTGTAATCCATAACTCCAATACCAACTGTTATTAAGATACCAGCTAAAACCGCAGCGGGAATTTGGGAAGCGACAGGCGCCAAGGAAAGCATCACGATAAGTAAAATGATACTTGCAATCATACCTGATAATTTTGTCTTACCACCTGCATTAATATTTACTACAGTACGAATAGTGGCTCCTGCTCCCGGGATGCCTCCAAATATTGCTGCGATACTATTTCCAATGCCTTGTCCGATTAATTCCTTATTTGGTTTGTGTTTCGTTTTTGTCATGTTATCGGCGATGACAGATGTAAGTAATGAATCAATAGACCCTAATAGTGCTAAAGCCAGTGCAGCAACCAAATAAGGTGAGATGGAATTAAAATCGAATTGTGTAAAAATTTCAAGGTTAGGTAATGGAAAACTTGAAGGAATTTCTTCGATAGGGATGTAGTTCAGATCAAAGGCATAAGCCACGCCTGAGACTACTAGCAAACCGACCAACGTACTTGGTATTACAGTGGTGATGCGTTTGAAACCATATATTATAACAATTGTTGCAAGCGCTAAAAGGAATTCTAGCCATTTGATATTTTGTAATGCTCTGGGCAAAACCTTAAGAGTACCTATTACCCCAGAGGCTTCTTTTTTTGCGAGGGTACCCGCTTCTTTGAGCTTGCTTGCCTCATCAATTTCATTTGCCCGATCAACAGTGCCGACAAAGTCTTGAAGATTTAAAACATCTTCGCCTACTTCTTCCTTAAGGATGTTTTTAAGAATTACTTCTTGTGCTTCAGGAATAAATTGATTTACAAATTGAGTATCCTCTTTCGGATAATAGCCAATCGCAGGAAGTATTTGTGTGATTAAAATGATAATTCCAATCGCGGTCATAAACCCAGAAACTACGGGATAGGGAATGTACTTAATATACATACCAATCCCTGTAAGGCCAAGTACGATTTGTATCAACCCTGCCAAGAGAAAAACAATAAGAATTGTAGGGAGTGCCTGCGCAACGCTACCGTCATTCGCGGCTATAATTCCGGCAATGACTACCATACTTACTGCAGTCATGGGTGCAGTAGGCCCAGAAATCTGCGTAGGTGTTCCTCCAAAAAGAGCGGCAAAAAAACTGATAAAAATAGCTCCATATAACCCTGCGCTCGGTCCGAGTCCTGAACTTACCCCAAAAGCAAGAGCTAAGGGTAATGCGACGATACCAGCAGTAATACCTCCAAAGAGGTCACCTCGAAGGTTAGAGAAGAGATTTTTCATAGGTATGATTTAAGTAAATTTTGAACAATCGAAAGATAGTATATTTTAAGAAAAGAAAAAGCCAATGCGGCTGCATTGGCTTTTATCTTCTAGTGTCGAAAGAGCCTATATAAAGGTGACTTTACCGTTACTAATATCATAAATGGCCCCAACTATTTTTATTTCACCGTTATCTTCCATTTCTTTTAATACCGGACTCAAACTGCGTGTGTCTTCAATGGTCAGTAGTACATTATTGCGTACTACATCATCAACAAAAGCACTATTTTTTGAATTTCTCTGACTAGCATCAGATGGTTCTGTAGTTGCTCTTACTGCCGGCTTTATTTTATGTAACAAAGTGGTTAAATTCCCCATCTTCGCATCGTCACAAGCGCCTTTGACAGCACCACATGCCGTATGCCCCAGTATTACAAATACTTTTGTGCCTGCTAGCTTACAAGCAAATTCAACACTTCCGAGAAGGTCTTCGTTTACAATGTTACCCGCTACTCTCGCACTAAAAATATCACCAACCCCTTGGTCAAAAATAAGTTCGGCTGATACTCTTGAATCAATACAACTTAATATTGTCGCAAATGGATATTGACCCGAGGAGGTGTCGCTTACTTGATCTAATAAATTACGGCTTGCCATGTTTCTGGCAACAAAGCGTTCATTCCCCTCTTTTAAAAGCGCTATAGCTTTATCTGGTGAAATCCCTGCTTGTGTTTCTTTTGTATGTGCTTTCATTTCGTATGTTTTTTAAGTCAATAAAGTTTATTATTTGAACATGAACTAGTTCAGTTTTGGTCGGAGTTTAAAAAACTCAATATAACTGGGTGGATTTTCAACAACACCTCTTTCTGAGACTAATTTAATATCAATGTTTCTTTGTTTAGCCTTGTGCGCGAAATCTTCCAAAATTTCAATAATATCATAATCTAGGTAACGTGTTTTACGCACATCCAACTCTAAAAAAGAATTTTCTGGGATTGCATCAAGCTCTTTTAAAATAGCACCCTTATTAAAGAAGGTAACTTCTTCTGCAAGAGTCATTTTTACTTTTCCGTCAGTTGGGTCATCATTCTCTGTGTGCAGAAAGTGCGAGTTTTTATAGCTTTTGTACAATACAATTACAATCCCCACGATTAACCCCAAGGCGAGTCCTTTTAAGAGGTCCATAAATACAATTCCCAATACGGTAACCATAAATGGGACAAACTGTGTCCATCCGCCATCATACATTGCCTTAAACGTTGATGGTTTAGCAAGTTTATATCCTACTATGAAGAGTACTGCAGCAAGTACAGAGAGGGGAATCATTTGTAATAAAAAGGGAATTGCAGCCACCGAAGCTATTAATAAAAATCCATGGATAATTGCTGACATCTTGGTCTTGCCTCCTGATTGTATATTGGCAGACGATCGGACAATTACTTGTGTTATCGGCAGACCACCAATAAAACCAGAGACGATATTTCCAGCACCTTGTGCTAATAATTCTCTATTAGTTGGCGTAACCCCTTTTTCCGGGTCTAGTTTATCAGTAGCCTCAACACAAAGGAGTGTTTCAAGACTGGCCACCAGTGCAATAGTAAAAGCGGTGATTAGTACGGGTGTAGTGAATACCTGACTCCAATCGGGTGTGACAAATTGAGTTAATAAACCATCCGTGTTTCTATCTTCGCTTAAAGATACTAGATGCTGTTCTGTTATTCCAAAATCTGTTCCTTGGGTAACCACGTAATAAATAATACCAACGACAACAGCCACTAAAGGACCTTGAACCAGCTCAAAAAATCTACCTTTCTTAGAAAGCACGTTACTCCAAAGGATTAAAATCGCCAAGGAAATAAAGCCTACGATTGTTGGCCCTAAACTTGGATCTCCTATTGCGTTTATGATTTCTGAAAACGTATTTTCACCATCAATTTGAAAGAAAGCAAAGTCTCCTTCAGGATCATCATCATCCCCTAAAAAGTGAGGTATCTGCTTTAAAATTATAATAATTCCAATACCGGTTAGCATACCACGTATTACAGAAGTTGGGAAAAAATACCCAATGATGCCTAATTTGGCTATGCCAAAGATGATTTGAATAACCCCTCCGAGTACTACGGCAGAAAGAAATATCTGAAAACCGAGTTCATCAATTGCTAATAAAACAATAGCCGCAAGGCCAGCTGCAGGGCCGCTAACCCCTATATTTGAACCGCTTATTGCCCCAACCACAATACCGCCTACAATACCTGCTATTAAACCTGAAAATAGTGGAGCGCCACTTGCTAATGCTATTCCTAGACATAGGGGAAGAGCTACGAAAAATACAACGATACTTGCAGGCAAGTCGTTTTTTAAATGCTTAAACATAATTTAAAAGATAAAAGGCTTTTTAGCCGTGATGAGATTGATTAGTTTATTGGAAAATCGATTGAAATATATCTAAGCGATAAATTCAGGGGGAGGCAACAAAATTGACAGTGAAGTTGTGTAAATCTTTTCAAGGTAAAAAGATGAAATTGTTATTTTTTCACATTTAAACTGGGCTAGGGAATTGAAGTTAGCATTCAAAAAAAAATCTTTTTCTTTACCCTCTTCTTTCTTCTCTTCTTCATTGAAATCAATGGTTACAACAGAATCATCGATACTAGTCAAAGTTAGAACAGACGGCGCCAAAATAGCCGTGGCTAGCAAGAAAGCTAAAGTGATAAGTACTGATGATTTCATAGAAAATTATTGCAACAGAGCGCTAATATAACAGTAATACTATTATTTTTCTGTTAAAGAAAATTTAAAAATCTTTCAACAGTCTTATGCTTTGTGAATTTAGCCAACCGGTCTGACCATCTGCTATTCGAATTTTCTTATAATCTTTTAATTCTTCCAGCACATTAAGTTTTGTGCCTTCGTGAAGTGTGAAAACTGCTTGACTTCTTTCATTGGGTTCCGCCGTAACTTTTACCTCATTGTCAAAAACAATAGCCGGTTGATCAGCTTCGAAGTCAGCATATTGAAGAAAGGCAAAAATAACGGAGACTATTGCTATTAATAATGAAACAATACTGGTAATGAAAGCTATTCGTTTTTGCGTGGCATATTTCAAGTAATAGAAACCAATATACAGAAGCACGAAAAGTATCATGAATACCACTGCTGCATATGCCCACTGGTCAAAGGATAAGAAGCCAGTAATTTCTTGATAAACTTTTGATAGCCCCGTCTCTGGCATTAACTCAATGGCGTCGAGAGTCATATTTTGGGCATACCCCAAATTGTTTTTTATGTCAGTGTCATTTGGTTTTAGTAAGAGTGCCTTTTCATAGTAGTATATACTTGGCGCAACTTGATTTATTTTGTAATAGGAGTTGCCTAAATTAAAATAAAGCTCTGCCGAGTGCTGCCCAGCCTCAACAATTTCTAAGTAATTTTCTATCGCTTTATTGTAATCACCTTTATTATATGCTTCTGTGGCGTTATTAAAAAGCGCTTCATTCTGTGCTTGAACAGAAAAGGAAAATAGGATGAGCAGAAAAGTAAATATGCTTTTCATTCTTACAATTGTTTGTCTAAATATGAAATCACCTCACTGGCCTTGTCATAGTCCTGCTGCATTTGAACATCTGAAAAAGGACTATAACGTGCCATTTCACAATTCTTGAGCAATGCGATGAAACCATCTTTGGTGGTGTCATCTGCTTGTTTTTCAATAAGCAATGTCGCGATTTTATCTTTGCTAAATTCTGAGGTCTCTATTTTAAGCTTTGCCTTTAAGTAATTGTGAAGTCCCTTTTCTAGCGCAATATAAAATGCTTCTTTGTTACCTAATGATTTTTTAGCTGCGGATAAATATTTTCGGGCGAGCTTATTTGCTCTTCTTACTTTATTTCCAGCCACATCACTTGCAATGGCGTCACGTTTTTTTCCAAAAAGAATGGCGATCGGAATAAGTAACAACGGCAGCAACAACCAAAGATAGAAACATGTAGAACCTAAAAAATAGTTAGTTCCAATGGTACTAAGATTTGGCTTTAGTTTGATGAAATTGAATTTATCGCCAGTAGTAATTACGTTTTGTTTGTTCCTCGAAGGAGATGAAGTAGTACTACTTGCACTTGTAGGACCTTCAAGAACATTGATAAGAATCTCATCTGAAGAGAGCGTTTTGTACTGTTCTATTTTGGGATCAAAATAACTGAATGAAATCGGCTGGATGGGATATTTTCCACGGAATGACGGTACTATCGTATAACTATTCGATACTTTTCCCTGCATTCCGGATAGTGTCGTACGCACTTTTTCATCAAACTCAGGTTCATATACCTCAAGAGAACTTGGGAGGGTAGCTTCTGGTAATTGGAATAACTTCAAATTTCCTTTCCCATTGACCTCTAATTTCAATTGAAGCGATTCAGAAGCATTTAAACTATTTTTACTGGATGTAACTGCGAAATCAAAATTTCCGACAGCACCGCCAAAGTCGGCTGGTTTTCCTTCGCTCGGTAGTGCTTTTACATTTATGATTCGCCTCCCTGCGGAAACGGTTTTGTTGGTTTGGGAATAAATTCTTCCTCCAAAGAAATCGCGCTTATTGGTAGGTACATCCACAGTAACATCCAAAGAAAGCGGTTCAATTTCTAATTTTCCTGATTTCTGTGGGTAGAGTACAACTCGTTTTAAAATTACATAGCGATATTGTTTGCCTTTATAAGTTCCATTTTTTGCGTTTCGAACAGAAACCGGAATGTCTTGACTCCAGAAATTATTGTATTTCGGATTGTCTAATGGGCGATAGTTAGAGACACTTATTGACGGACTAACATATAACTTGTAAACGACACTAACCGCTTCGTTCATATACGGATTAGACTTCGAGACTTCTGCCACAAGATGTAGACTTTCGTCCGCAACATCATCTACGGTTTTTTGACCATTAGGTCTATCTACGGCGGCAGTAACCTCAATTTGTTTGGCAAGCGATTTATATACTTTTCCATCAATGGTAATAGAGGCTTGCCTGATATTGATTTTACCTTGTTTCGTTGGGGCGAGCGTGTAGGAGTAGGTTTTGGAATAGCTTCGTACTCCGTTAACCCATGAAGAACTGATCGATTGCGAAGGCCCCATAAGCACCCTAAAACCAGAGAAATCTGGCGGATTAAAATCATCACCATCTTTATTCATAGAAAAGTCAACACGCAGCCGTTCATTAATACCCAACTTTTCTTTACTCACCAACATTTCGAAAGTAACAGCATCAGTATCTTGAGCACTTGAAATAAATGCTAAAAAAAGCAAGGGAAATAGCAGTATGTTTCTTTTAAGCATAATGAACACTACCAGTCTTTTTCGTTTTTCACTTTAACGCCCTTTACTTTCTTGGCGTCAATTTTCTGTTGTACTTTTTTCTCTTCGTTTTGCATGGCCTCTAGCAAATTTTGAATTTGCTGTTTTGATAGCTGATTAGGTCGAGGTTGTTTTTGCTCTCCTTGCTTATCATCTTCAGGTTTCTTCTCTTGTTTCTCTTTTTTGTCGCCCTCCCCTTCTTTATTGTCTTCTTTTTCTTCGTCGCCTTTATCTCCTTTATCTTTTTCGTCTTGGTCTTTGTTGTCTTTTTTATCTCCGTCGTCACCTTCCTTTTTATCCTCGTTCTTGTCTTTGTTTTCGTCTTCCTTCTTGTCCTTATCCTTGTTTTCTTTGTCGTCTTTATTCTCGTCGTTCTTTTGCTCGTCTTGCTGTTTTTTAAGCATTTCTTTTGCTAAGGCTAAGTTGTAGCGTGTTTCTTCATCAGTTGGGTCATTTCGAAGTGCTTCTTTGTATGCCTCGACCGCTTTTTCATACTCCTTACGCTTCATAAAAACATTACCCATGTTATGATAGGCCTTATGCTTGCTCTTTTTGTCGGTTGCTGTTTCACCTGCCTCTTTATAACGCCCAAAAGCCTCGCTGTAAGTTTCTTTATTATAATAGGCGTTACCTAAGTTATAAGGAGCAGCGGCATTATCACCACTTTTTGCAATTGCTTTTCTGTAATCAACTTCCGCATCAACAAACTTTGATTCGGATAATGCCTTATTGGCATCCCAGGTGAGATTCGTAGAAGCCTCAAGAGCCTTAGCTTTATCTTTCTCCTCATCTTGAGCATGGGCAAAAAAACCAAACAGTGTAGCAAAAAATAGGATATACGTTTTCATAGAACCTAGTTTCTTTTTTCGTTAAATAAATTCAACTTTCGCAACCATTGCGTTTTTCTATCTAGAACAAAAACATCTAAAAATAACAATAATAGACCTGCTCCCAAAAACCATTGAAATTGGTCTTTGTATTCAGCAAACTGCTTTGCCTCAAATTCTTTTTTGTCCATTTGGTTCAATTGCTCTTTGATGAACTCGACAGCCGCTTCTGTATTTGTACCATCAATGTATTCTCCGTCTCCATCATCGGCGATATCTTCAAGAACTTCTGCATTTAATTTTGTAATGACTACTTCTCCTTGGGCATCTTTTTTCAAACTTTCAACAACACCTTTCCTTTTTATAGGAATGGGCGCACCTTTCTCTTTACCCACACCTATGGTAAAGATTCGAATTCCAGCGTCCTTTGCATCTTCAACCGCTTTTAGCGCACTTCCTTCAGAATGGTCTTCTCCATCAGAAATGATAAATAAAACCCGATTGGTTTGGTCTTCGTCGTCATAATAGGTGGTGGCTAATTCAATGGCTTGGTCAATTGCTGTTCCTTGCGAAGTCAGCATATCTGTATTCATGCTTTGTAAAAACATTTTTGCTGCACCATAGTCAGTTGTTATGGGAAGTTGTGGAAAAGCCTGCCCGGCATAGGCTATAATTCCTATTCTGTCACTGGCTAATTGGTTAATGATTTCTGAAACCAGTCGTTTTGATTTTTCTAGTCTATTAGGGGCAATGTCCTCAGCCAACATACTTTTAGAAACATCAACGGCAAAAACGATATCGACACCTTCGCGCTTAACCGTTTCTAATTTTGTTCCAATTTTTGGGTTAACTAAACCAAGCGTTAAAAAAGCTAAGCCTAAAACAAACAGAATCAACTTCAAACTCGATTTAAAATCCGATTTATCCGGAGTCAATTGTTTTAGCAAAGAAAGATTTGAAAATTTCTTCTGCGTTTTCCTTTTCCAGAATTGAAGCAGCACGAAAAGGACAATCACTACGGGAATGATGCCTAGCAAATAGAAATATATTTTTTCGTCGAACTGAATCATAGTCTATATAAAACTTCGGAATAAGGTATTTCTCAAAATCCACTCTAAGAGTAATAGCACGCCTGCCAAGAATATCCAAGGGCGAAACTTTTCTTCGTATCGGGTATATTTGAACTCCTCGATTTCCGTTTTCTCTAACTTGTTGATTTCGTCGTAAATCTCTTCAAGCTTTTCATTATTGGTGGCTCTAAAATATTTTCCTCCAGTAACTTTTGCAATATCTTTCAATAGCTCTTCATCAATTTCTACTTGACGCATACCGTATCTGAATGAGCCATCTGCATTATAAGAAACTGGCGATAATGCGTTTCCATTAGTTCCTAAACCTATTGTATAGGTCTTGATATCGAATTCAATCGCCAAGTCCGCTGCTGTTTGAGGTTCAATAAAGCCAGAATTGTTGACACCGTCCGTTAATAAAATGATAATCTTGCTAATTGCTTTACTCTCCTTTAGACGGTTTACCGAAGTTGCCAGACCCATTCCGATAGCTGTTCCGTCGTTCAATTGTCCATATGTGATTTCACGAAGGGCACTCAAAACAATCGATTTATCACTTGTAATCGGGGTTTTTGTATAGCCTTCTCCAGCATATGCAACCAATCCTATTCTGTCATTCGGGCGTTTACGTATGAAATCTGCCGCAACCTTTTTTAATGCCGACAAACGATTAGGTTTCAAATCTCTAGCCAGCATACTTGAAGAAACATCAATTGCCATTACAATATCGATTCCCTTTGTAGTTTTGGTTCTTGTAGATACGTCTTTGGTTTGTGGTCTCGCTATGGCAACAATTATCGCCGTCAAGGCCAAAAGGCGTAATAGGAATAATAGCGGTTTTAACTTCGGAAGAAATCCTTGAGAAGAAAACCCTTTTATCGTTGATATTTTAAGTGATGGTGTTTGCTCTTTACGTTTAAAAAAGTACCACAGCGCAGCCAGAGGAAGCAGTAGAAGCAACCAAAAGAAATCTGGATTCGCAAATTGAATATCTTTAAACATTAGGATTCTAATTTTACTTCTAGGGTTGCTAAAATTCTATCTACAATCTCTTGGGCATAGGTGTCGTCATCTAACCATGTTAGAATTACCTGCTGCTGAAAACCTTTTCCCCCAAACATGATTAAGGTATATTTTCCTCGAATCAATTCTTTAGATTCTGGAACTGAAAATTTTCCACTTCCAAAAACTTTGATGCCAGTTACACCTGAAATGGTTTTAAATTCTTCTTGCTTTGTGATAATATTTTTAGCTCCATTTTTTTCAAATTCTTTAATGGTTGCTTCAATAGATTGCTCAAATTCAGGTTCTTGTTCAGGATTGACCAACGACATTGAAGAGCTAACCATGGTGAATAAACCTATGGAACTGCGATAACCGAATACCTGTAACTCTTTAATTTGCGCTTGCGCCTCGGGCGGAAGCTTAACCTCTTCGCGCACTAAAACCTTAGGTGTTTCTAAAATAACAGGAGGATACCCATAAGAACTTCTTACCCATTCACCATCTAATAATTCTTTAGTAGGATGCCCTAAAATCGTATCTTTCGTATACTGAAAACCAAAATATGCTGAAGCTGCGATTACAGATATGAAGATTAGACCTGCTAAACTTACAGCCGCAATAATGATTCGTTTCTTTTGTTTTTTCTTTTCTAGTTCTTCAAGGTATTCTGCTTGCTGCATTAACTCTTCTTCCGTAGGTTCTGGGAGAGCTTCATGCGTTTTCTCTACAATGTTCTCGATAGATTTTCTGTCCTGCTCTGCAACTGAAGTATCAGGTTTTGATTTTGCAAATTTGACCAAATCTGCAGTTTGAAGTATTCTTTTGAATTGAGAAATCGTGTCTTTGTCCAATTCCAATTCGCCTGAATCGGTCATTAATTCCAATTTTTCGATAAGCTGGTCGGTAGTACTTTCTAAGGCGGATACATTTACATCTTCCTCTAAATAGGAGCGCACAATATCCGTTAATTCGGAATAGTATTTTTTATATTCATCTTGAATAAGGTATTTCGAATTCTCCAATTTTTTCAACTCCAACATCGCACGGTCGTACGGAGGAAGCATAGCCACTTTTTCCTCTTCGGTCAACGGCTTTTTACGGAATACGAACCAATAGAACAATCCTGCTAGAATAGCCAAACCAAGTAAAACCCATAAGGCTATTTTCCACCAACCTGAATGACTTTTTTCAACTACCATCAGGTCTTTGATGTCATACATTTTTTGATTGAGCGTATCAACCGTTACGGTGGCTACATTGATTCGTGAAGAATCTGTAAAAAAGCCCTGGCCCTCAATATCAATACGTTGCATGGGGAGTTTATAAGAACCCGAGTCAAATTGGGTAAGCGCATATGATTTTTCAAGGGTAAACCTATCCTTTTTTCTCGTAGTATCTGTTTTAAAAGCTTCAACAGTTTCTAAAGGCGAAAAGGTCTGTCCTTCAGGAAAGATTACATTTTTGGTTGAATCGACTTCGACGGTAACTGTCCAAATAATCTGTTCGCCAATTTTAATAAATGTAGTATCAATTTCAGAAGTGATTTTCGGTGTAGATTGGGCATATCCGGAGAAAGCAAAAGAGAGAAAAAAGCATAAAGCAGCGTTCCACCTTAGTAGGTGATTACAATTTTCAATTTTCAATTTTTCATTCCTCATTAGCATCTATCCTCTTCGCTTAAAATAACCCAATAATTTTTTTACATAGCTCTCATCTACTCGACAATCTAAAACTCCCGAACCTGATTTGGTGAAAGTTTCTTTGAAATACGCAACACGCTCACGATGATAGTTGGAGTAGGCATTTCGGACACTTTTTGATTGTGTATTAACCAGTTGAATCTTTCCGGTTTCAAAATCTTGCATTTGTACCATTCCTAAATTGGGGATCGATTCCTCTCGCTCATCATAAACACGAATGCCGGTTACATCATGTTTGTTTCCTATGATTTTCATTGTTCGCTCATAATCCTCAGCAATGAAATCGGAAAGCACAAAAACAATGGCTTTTTTCTTCATTACATTAGTGAGATACTTCAAAGCCCCGGCGATATCTGTTTTATTGCTTTTTGGTTTGAATTCCAAAAGCTCACGAATGATTCTGAGTACATGGCTTTTTCCTTTTTTCGGAGGAATAAAAAGCTCAACTTCATCAGAAAAGAGTATCAAACCTGCCTTATCATTATTCTGTAGTGCCGAGAAAGCAAGTGTGGCAGATATTTCGGTAATGATTTCTTTTTTGATTTGATTGGAGGTTCCGAAGAGTTCTGAACCACTCACGTCAACCATCAACATCATTGTCAGTTCACGCTCCTCTTCAAAAACTTTTACATAAGGCTCATTATAACGAGCGGTGACATTCCAGTCGATACTTCGAACATCATCACCAAATTGATACTGGCGAACCTCACTAAAGGTCATACCACGACCTTTAAAGGTAGAGTGGTATTCCCCACCAAAAATATGGTCGGAAAGACGACGTGTCTTTATCTCGATTTTACGAACTTTTTTAAGTAATTCTTTAGTATCCATGAATTCAGTGAGCAGTATCCAGTAGCAGTAGGCAGGTGTAATTTCAGAAGATTACTGCCCACTGCTACTGCTAACTGTTTTTAGGGTACTTCAATTTCGTTAACTATCTTATTGATAATTTCTTCGGAAGTTATGTTTTCAGCCTCTGCCTCATAGGTAATGCCTATACGATGTCTTAGTACGTCGTGTACGACAGCTCGAACATCTTCGGGTACTACATAGCCTCTTCTCTTGATAAAGGCATAGCATTTGGCAGCCGTTCCGAGGTTAATACTTCCACGAGGAGATGCTCCAAAACTAATTAGCGGCTTTAAATTTTCAAGATTGTATTTCTCAGGATAACGCGTGGCAAATACGATATCTAGAATGTACTTTTCTATTTTTTCATCCATATAGACTTCACGAACCGCCTGTTGCGCACTCAAGATTTGCTTAAGCGTTACCACAGGTTTTACCTCATCGTAAGCTCCCTTCAAATTCTGACGCATAATCATTTGCTCTTCATTCATCTTTGGGTAGTCGATAACCGTTTTCAACATAAAACGGTCGACTTGCGCCTCAGGCAATGGGTAAGTTCCTTCTTGCTCTACAGGGTTTTGGGTAGCCATAACTAAAAAAGGCTTGTCTAAAATAAAAGTCTCATCACCAATGGTTACTTGTTTTTCTTGCATTGCTTCAAGCAAAGCCGATTGTACTTTCGCCGGTGCACGGTTGATTTCATCAGCCAAAACAAAGTTGGCGAAAATAGGCCCCTTCTTGATAGAAAAATCATTGACCTTCATATTGTAAATCATGGTGCCCACTACATCCGCAGGCAACAAGTCAGGTGTAAACTGAATACGACTGAACTCTCCTTTAACGGCTTTCGAAAGTGTATTGATGGCTAAGGTTTTTGCAAGCCCGGGCACACCTTCCAGTAGAATATGACCCTGGCCTAAAAGTCCGATGAGTAATCGTTCGATCATATGTTTTTGACCAACGATTACCTTGTTCATCTCCAAAATCAATAAATCAATAAAAGCGCTTTCTTGTGCTATTTTTTCATTTACTGCGCTAATGTCAACAGTAGTATTTTCTTCCATATATACATTTAAAATTTCAGGTACTGATTGGTTTACCTTTTTATGGTGGTGCAAATTGAAAATTTATTCATTGAGTAGCTGTTAACGATTGGTTAAAAAATTCGGTATCCCTTTATTTTTATGAAGTTTTTAAGGGATTTACAGTTTTTTTGAATCATTTCATGACTATTGGTAAATTTCAAAATATCCATTCTTCGAGGGGTAGCGAGTATTTCGGTCACGATTTCTTTTTTAACATTTTAATGAATAGATTTTTACACAATGAAACTTTCGAAAGATAGGAAAAATAAAAGAAGCTTAAAATCGGTAAATTCCTACCTAAAATTGCCATATTATTTTATAATTTCACCAACCTATGGGAGATAAAAAAGACTTTTCAAAGATTATTGCAGGAACCATGACCTGGGGCCGTTGGGGTAAAAAATTCGATACCGAAGAAATGACTGAACTGATACACTTTTGTGTGGAACAAGGTATTTCAACCTTCGACCATGCCGATATTTACGGGGGGTATTCAACTGAAAAAGACTACGGAAATGCATTTGCTCAAAGCAATATTCAAAGAGATAAGGTGCAATTCATCACTAAATGTGGTATACAAATGGTTGATGATTCAAGGTCAAATAAGGTCAAACATTATGATTATTCCAAAGACTACATCATCAGGTCTGCTGAACAATCTCTTGAAAACTTAAAAACAGAATATCTGGATCTTTTTTTATTACACCGCCCTAGTCCATTGCTAAATCCCGAACCAATTGCTGAAGCTATTTCAAGGTTATTGGAAGATGGAAAAATCAAGTCCTTTGGCGTGTCGAACTTCAACCCTACACAAATAGCGGTGCTAGAGACTGCAATTCCAGTTTCAGGAAATCAAGTAGAATTTTCATTGACAGCGAACGAAGTGATGTATGATGGTTCTTTAGATGACTGCCTGATAAAGGAGCGAATGGCGATGTCTTGGAGTCCGTTAGGATCCTATTTTCGAGAAGATAATTCACAAACAAAGCGAATTTCTAAATCTATTGAACCCTTACTAACAAAGTATAATGCAACTGCTGACCAATTGTTGTTGGCGTGGATTTTAAAACATCCTTCAGGAGTGTTTCCGGTTGTGGGTACTGCTTCAAAAGAACGATTAAAGGCATCCATGGAAGCCACTCAAATAGATTTAGAATTAGAAGACTGGTTTCTACTTTTAGAAGCTAGTAAAGGACATGAAGTCCCATAAATTAAAGAACAACATTAAATGAATAAAACAGCATTAATAACAGGAGCTACAAGCGGTATCGGCAAAGCTACGTCAGAACTATTTGCCGAAAATGGAATTCGTTTAATTCTATGTGGGAGGCGACAAGAGCGGTTGGATGAACTCAAATCAGAACTTGGTTCGAAAACAAAAGTGCATACCCTAAATTTCGATGTTCGGGATAAAGAGTTGGTTTCTAATGCAATTACATCTTTACCAGAGGATTTTGCAAAAATTGACATTTTAGTTAACAACGCTGGAAACGCACATGGACTAGATACGATTGATGAGGGAAGTCTTGAAGATTGGGATGCAATGCTAGACATTAATGTAAAGGGATTGCTATATATATCAAAAGCTATAATTCCTCAAATGGTTGCCAGAAAAGCAGGTCATATCATCAATATTGGTTCAACTGCGGGAAAAGAAGTATACCCCAGAGGCAATGTGTATTGTGCAAGCAAACACGCGGTTGATGCCATAAATCAAGGCATGCGATTGGATTTAAATGCACATGGAATAAGAGTAGGGGCAGTAAACCCCGGACTTGTGGAAACCGAGTTTAGTGATGTTCGTTTTAAAGGTGATTCAGAACGGGCAGAAACTGTTTACAAGGGTTTTCAAGCCCTTAAGGCAGAAGATATTGCTGACATTATTCATTTTGTGGTTACACGCCCGTATCACGTAAATATTGCAGATTTGGTAGTTATGCCAACTGCTCAGGCATCTTCAACAATTGTGAATAAGAATTTATGATTAATAAGCGCCTTTTAGTCAAAAACCTTCTCGCGCACAACGACGAGAATAGTTTTTACGACAAAAAGCGATTTATAGCTATTGGCCAGAAGGAGGGGAAGGCCAAATTTCTGAAACACGTTTGCGCTCTAGCAAACAGCAATCCGCGAAATAATTCATTTATAGTTGTAGGTGTTGAAGATGAAGACAATAAAATTGTTGGAGTTGATTTTTTTGATGATAGTAAGATTCAGAATCTTGTTAATGCCTATTTAGAAAATCCCCCCTTAATAGCCTATGAGAATATTCCGTTCCCCCATTTGGAGGAGGGGAAAGTAGTTGGTCTAGTTACGATAACATCTAATGGAAAGGTATGTGCTCTCCGAAAGAATATTTGGAAATATTACGGAGGGATGGTTTTTTTTCGAGAAGGCAGCATTAGTATGCCCAAGGCTTATGATGTTGAGTTGAAAGACATCAATGTCGAAGCAGTAGCCACCATAGAACAACACGCCAGAAATAATATTGAATTGACTCTGGATGGGGTTATCGATTTTATCAATAATCGACACAAAGATTTAGAAAGTAACTACAAGGTTTTTAAAGAGCAATTTGTGGTTTGTTGGGCGGGGAATCAAAAAAAAGTAAAAGGAGAAACTTATTTTTCCAGAGTTGATATCGAATTGATCAACGAGCAAGTGAAGCTTTTTTACTCTACTTTAGACGAGGTCACTATATCGTATGATGAACATTCTTTTACAACAATAGAATATGTTCAATTAGGGTTAGGGGAGAAACAAAAATATTTCCCTTTAGAAAAGGTAGTCATTACTTTTTCAGATAATGGCACTTATCAAATTCAAAGTGACTTGATTTTCGAACCACCACAATATGATAAGAAAACGTTGCATCATATTTTGAATTCCAACAACGCATTATTGCGAAAATTAGAAAAGAAAATAGCCATCACTAAATCTGAATTGAACGACTTGAAACACCTTCCTGATACGTATTTGATTTGTTACTTAAATGGCTTTGAAGAAGCTAAAGATCAAATGGAATTTGCAAGACCTTTACTAAAAAAACAGAATAAAACTATTTATCAGACCCTAAAAGAATCTCTTCGTATTTTGCGTAAAGTAAAATATAATTAAATGTGAGGTTCTGACGAATCGAAGACCTCATCACGAGTTGGTAATGATGGAATCGCCCCATAATTCGTTGTTGTTATGGCACCAGCTTTGTTTGCGTTTTTGACCATTTTAAGTAAAAGTGCAGAATCGTCAAAAACCTCATCTGGATTCTGAAGACGTGCAATTTGTTGCAACAGACAACCGATAAATGCATCACCCGCCCCAGTAGTATCTATAGGTTTTACATTAATACTTGGAATAATTTCTTTAATTTCTGTAGTGCTTACAAAAGTACCTTCACCACCTAAGGTGATAGCAATAATTTTTGCTCCGACTTCATGTAGAAAATTACTCGCTTCAGTAAGGTCTTTTTTTCCAGAAAGCAATTGAGCTTCTTCAAGACTGAACTTACACAAATGGGCTTTTTCAATAAAGGGCATACATTTTTTCACAAAAACCGCTTCTTCATCTCTCCAAAGGTCACCTCTGAAATTTGGGTCAAAGCTAATAAAAGCACCTTGTGTTAGGGCATCAAAAAAGTAACGCCCATATGCTTTTTCGAGATCTCCCCCTAGTAATGCCGTAGCAGCACCGAGGTGTATTATACTTTCTTTGAAATCATTTTTTAATGATGAATCGTATACCAATTTTTTGTCGGCACCTCTGCTAAAAACAAAATCGCGCTCGCCGTCTTCAGCTAGAGAAACAAATGCCAAGGTGGTAAATGTTTTTGAACGTTGCGCTAATGAAATATCTACGTCATTTTCTTCTAAAATATCAAGTAGAAAATCACCAAAAGGGTCGTTACCTACGCAGCCTACGAACTTGCTTTTACCTCCCAATTTCGAAATGGCACAAGCAACATTTGCAGGTGCTCCTCCGGCTTTTTTTGCAAACTCATTCGCTTTTGAAAGATCATTCCCTTGTTTTTCCGCAACAAAATCGATCAGAAGTTCACCAATACAATATACATTTCTCATTTAAGTCGACTGCTAAAAGGTGGTAAGATAATGACAAAATAAGACTAGTCTACAATCTTATATGAAATTATGGTGTAGTAGGTTTTTGAAGCATCTCTACAAAGTCCTTCTTTGGCTTTGGCTTCAATTAATGTGTTTAAAGGCAAATCAACAGGAGCTATCAAGAAATTCATTAAAGCTTCATCATTTTTTTTGGGAAGATTAACAATGCTGGAACCTCTTGATAGAATTTCTTTTACCGACATTTTCATTACGTTAGTCTGCGAAACTCCACAAATGTCTTGGGTGGAGTCGAAAACTTCCATAATCTTTATTTTCAGAGTTACTTCTCCAGGATTCATGCTTTCTTGTATTGGAGGTAAGCTATTTGAGTCATTACTATCAACGGATTCAACAGTGGTTTCCGCAATTTGTACAGGAGCCTCCTTGCTAATAGGATCGCAGCTATTCCCAATTAAAAATAACAATGTGAGAATTAAAGTTTTCATTTGATGTGGGTTTTATAGAATTTAAAGTTAAAAATTATCTTTAATATCTACGGATTTACAACGACTTAGGATGCTGTCAAATAAAAAAGGCTCGGAAATTCCGAGCCTTTTAGTAATTATTCAGAGTTCAACTATCGTTTTACAATGCTAAAGCTCTTATTTGTTGTAGCGCCACTAATTTTAACAATGTAAAGCCCAGCTGGATTAGCAGATGCATTCCATGAGAAAGTTTGTGAAGCGTCAATATCATCTTTTTCATAAACCAACTGTCCCAAAACATTAAACACTCTAGCACTTACTCTATCATCTTGATTTTGCTTCAGAGAGAAGAAAAACTCAGAGGAAGAAGGGTTAGGCCAAACAGTTGTTATAATATTGGCTTCAACTTCTGCTAAACTTTCATTAGCAAGAGGAATATCAAGCACTCGAGTTGATGCAGTAGGCAATTCTTCCTGACTACCTGCTTCATTGATCGTTCCAAATATCTGGAAAACAAGATCATCAGGTGCACCTCCAAAAACCAAAGATTTAGGGGTCCAATCAAGTCCGCCTGGAACAAATAATCCATCATCTCTAAACTGGGCGTCATTCCCAATTACATTTGCTTGAGTGGACCAGAACCATTGTTGTTGAGCATCACCGAAAGCAAGGTTTGTGTAAACAGAAAGCCAATAAGACCCGCTAGACAATTCTATTTCTTCCGGGAATTCTAACTCGAGAGTTGGATTAAGAGGATCTGAAGTTGGAACGATCGAACCACTATTGTAAACCTCTTCTCCAGGAGATCCGTTGTTGTCAGCATAAATAACGACCGTAGCATCATTAAATTCAGGATTGTTATTGGCGCCCCCATACGCAACTACCTCGCGTACTTTCCAAGAAGTTCCTTCGGGGACTATGAAGTCATCAGCAGACTGAACTAACGCCCCAAAATCGGTAAAGAATTGAGAAGGACTAGAACTAACGACCGGATCTATTTGCTCATAAATTGAAGGTTCTAGCACATTTACTGTAAAGCCTTCTGATACTTGTTCTTTACCTGAGGTTGCAATTAATCCAATTGCAGCACTTCCCTCTGTGTCTGTTGCAATCACAGATATTGATAATGTATTATTATTCAACACAGCTGAGACAAGTTCTGGATTGCTATTGGTGACTTCAATATCAATATTTCTTCTTTGTCTCTTATTCACAAATAAGTCTGTAACATCTACCTCAAATGGTTCGCTATTCGTTGGTACAGTTTTATCAGCTAAAAGATAGGCAACGCTAAGATTTGGTTCAGGTCTAGGTCTTACATAAAAATTAGCGCTATACACCCCATTTCCATGAACAGCAGCAGCAACAAAACCGTCCGCTCTCGTGCGCACCTGAGCTACCACCCCATTTCCAATTCGTAAAGGTTCACGATACCAACGTGTCCGTTTCCCTTGAAGCTTATATGTAAAATATAGTCCAGTACTGGTTCCTACAAAATAACCATCATTTTTACCATTCATAGCGAACCAACGAACAGAAGGTCCATTGCCAGAGCCGTCTCTATTTTCCTCTAAATTTCCGCTAATATCATTCCAAGATTCACCTGCATCTCTAGAGACAAATACACTTGGAATGCCATAGTTAGAGAAAACGGCAAATACTCGATTTGGGTTTTTAGGATCTGCATAAACGTTATTTACATAACCTCCTTCAGGCAATCCTTTGCCAGTTGAAATATCTACTGCTTCTTGATCGTCTAAGTTAGCATTTTCAACTTTAAAAATCCCCCCCGAAGAGGTGCCATAATACAAACGACTTGCTATTGGAAATTTAGAAATATCCAATGAGGTAATAAACGATCCGTCAGGAGTGATTGTGTTTTTTTGTTCTACCCAATTTTTTGTTGGAAGAGCAAAAGACCCAATAGGCAATTCATCTAAATTATTGTTTCGCCAAATTCTGTCACCTGCTGGTAAATACATTATATTATCATTAACAGGATCCAAAATAAACGGAGCAACAAAATCAAACCCAGAGGCATTTGCAGGAGTAACTCTAGCAAATGATTCAAATTCTCCTGCCTCATCAAAATTGAAGCGAAGAATATTTCCAAATTGAGAAGAAACGTATCTTGTACGACCACCATCTGCTATGGCGTTGTACGAACCATCACCTCCGAAATCTTCTATCCAAGGATCATTTACACTTTTAGAATTGGTGTACCATGAGCCGTTATCCTGAAATCCAGCTAATAAATCATCACTATTTGCCTCGGGGTCAAAAGAAACCGCATAAGGTTGTGTAGTGATATAATTATTGTTAAGCGAAGTCCATTCAACAAAACTATCTTCAACTGTAATATCTTCTGTTAATTGAACACCCCCGTCATTCGATGAAATTGCTCTATTAGGGTCGGAAGCTAAAAACACCAAATTGTGCTGATCAGGATGATGATTTGGATATAGCGCAAAACTATCCTCAAGATTTGTATAGCCACCTATCCAACTTTCAAAACCTGCCGGAGTAGTAAAACCTGTAGTTGATCGATACAAGTTGGTGCCTCCTAAAAATATCAAATCGGGATTAGTTGGATGCACTTTAATTATCATATTATATGCGCCTTGTAATAAAAGATTGCCAGCTCTACCGCCAATTGAAGTGGGTAAATTAGCACTTAAATCGACCCATGTTTCTTCTGGTGTTTCCGCGTCAGCTTGATATCTCCATAGAAAAGCTTCTGAAAAATCTGCAGCATTAAAAGAGAAGAAATATATTCTGTTTTCATCTGAAGGGTCATGAGTCATAACAGTTCTACCGTATGCAGGAACAATGTTTTCAGGAGTAATATTCGTCCACTCATTCCCGTCATCCGAAACAAAAAAACCTGCATTTTCCGGTCCGCGAATAATATCCACAGTGGCATAAATTTTTCCTTCAGGAGTAATCATGATTTCTGTTTGGCTATCCCGTGAACTGGGTAAAACTAGCTCAAAGTTGCCACGTCCTTTTTTAGACCGGAATACACCTTCGAAAGTAGCTGCATATAAATCGCCCGTATCGGGGTCTACAGCAATACTATTGATAATATCCAAAGAAGTTATACTAGTTAAATCATTGTCATTCGAATTACGCAAACGAAACCAAGACCTACCATTATTAACAGATTTGTAAATCCCCGTTCCACCATAAAAAGCACCGCCACCACTTGCAGAGTTTCCATAACGTTCTCCGGAGGCAAAATACCATACATTGTTTTTATTCTTTCTAGGATCTTGCACTATGGCAGTAATACTAGGGGCTTGAGATAGTCTGGTAACTTTTTTCCATGTTTGCCCTAAATCTTTAGATCTCCATAGTCCACCCGATACTCCACCTGCAAAAACTATATTTTCATTGTTTCGATCAATCGCTAATGCTCTGGTACGACCACCTACATTACCAGGGCCTCGATTTTTCCAATAAGAATATTTGCTTCGGGCAGACATGCCAGATGCGCTTTTAGAGGCTTCTGTAGCCAAGCTTCTCTCTTTGATTTTATTTGAGAAAGCACCTTCCATCAATCGAATATTTTCAGGAATTTCGTTGGTAAGTGGATTCTGCGTTTGGCGTTTTTCGTATAGCCATCTATCCATTGCTCGATCTCCAACCGGTTTTGGTTTTCCTCCAACAGCACCTTTTTTACTGTCGTATATTTTGGACTTTTTGTAAAGAGAGTGGCCCTTTTTAGGAGCGTCATCATGTGATGTTTTTAAATCTTGCGACTGCCCTTGGAAAGAAAAGAGAAACATTCCCAATAGCAAAACAGACCCAAAAACCCTTTTGAGTAATTGTGTTTTCATAAAGTGTTCTTTTTTTAGTTATTAGTCTGGGAATAAAGTATGAATAAAATGTTAAAATAGTAAGCTGTTTTCCTCAAAATCGATGAAATACATGGTTATTTTTACGTGGAAAGTAAGATTCTCTTTTTTGCACCCCTTCAAAGAAATTCATACCTTTTCAAAAACTAATTAAAAAGAAAAGTAATGGGCTTATTTGATGAAATAAAAAAGAAACTCAGTCATGAATTCATTGATATAGTAGAGTGGCTTGATAATACCAATGATACAATTGTTCACCGTTTTGAACGCTATCAAAATGAGATTAAGAACAACGCAAAACTCATTGTTCGCGAAGGACAAACGGCGGTTTTTATAAATGAGGGTCAGTTGGCGGATGTTTTTACGCCGGGCACTTACGATTTGACCACTCAAAACCTTCCGATTTTGGCAACTTTGAAAGGTTGGAAGTATGGTTTTGATAGTCCGTTTAAAGCTGAGGTCTACTTTGTAAATACAACATTGTTTACTGATGAAAAATGGGGAACTAAAAACCCATTCATGCTAAGTGATGAACGTTTTGGATTGGTAGAGATTCGCGCTTTTGGAACCTATAGTTTTAGAATCAGCGACCCAGGTAAATTCGTTGTCGATGTTGTTGGAACTGATGGGAATTTTACCAATTACGAAGTCAATGAGCACTTAAAAAGTTTAATTGTAACTCGTTTTACAGATACTGTCGGAGAAGCTAATCTCCCAGTTGAACTATACGCAGCTAATACCACAGAGCTTTCCGAAACATGTCAGGAAGTAATGCAGCCTGAATTTGGCCGAGTAGGTATTGAATTGGAAAAGTTTTACATTGAGAATGTATCAATGCCTGAAGAGCTCAAAAAAGAGATTTTCGAATATAGCCGATTAGATAAACTAGACATGACCAAGTTGGCGCAATTCAAAGCTGCCAAAGCGATGGAAGCTGCTGCCAAGAATGAAGGTGGTACGGCCGGTGCTGGTATGGGTATGGGTATGGGCTTTGTACTGGCCCAACAAATGGGTGGTATGATGAATCCGCAAGCTCCACAACAGGGTTTTGGTGCGCCACAGCAGGCAGCTGTTCCGCCACCAATGCCGACGCAAGTGATGTACCATTATGCTAGTAATGGACAACAAATGGGTCCGGTCTCTATTGACAAGCTAAAAGAGTTGTTTGCAAGTAGAACTGTAAATAAAGATTCATTGGTTTGGAAACAAGGCATGCAAAACTGGACAGCTCTAAAAGACGTAGAAGAATTAAAATCATTCTTAGGAGGCAGTACTCCACCACCTTTACCTAGCGCATAATTAAAAAATCACTCAAGATATTCCCCTCCTCTGGAGGGGCTAGGGGAGGACTTTTTCACTCAACTTCCATCTAAATAGAATGCAAGAAGAAGAAACACTAAATTCTGAACATAAAAAAGATTGCGCCAATTGTGGAGCAGAATTAAAGTTTAAGCCTGGCTCACATCAATTAAAATGTGAGTACTGTGGTTATGAAGAATTTATTGAACAAACCAAAAGTAGTTTTGAAGAGCTCGAATTACAACATTATTTAAAGGTTGTTGGTGAGAACGCCTACACAAACACTATTGATTTACTGAATTGCAAACATTGTGGCGCAAATCAACATGTAGAGGAAAACTATAAGTCTTTGAGTTGTGTGTATTGTGGAGAACCTCTGATTCGAGAAGATATTGAAAAAGAAGGCTGGATTTTACCTGGGGCAGTTGTTCCGTTTCAGTTGGATGCTAAAAAAGCAAGAGGAATTTTCAAAAATTGGGTAAGCGGAATTTGGTTTGCTCCAAGCAACTTGAAACGAGCTGCTTTAGATCCAGAAGGATTGCATGGTCTATACGTTCCGTATTGGACTTTTGATTCAAATTTATTCGCAGCTTATCAAGGTCAACGGGGTGATTACTATTACGAAAAACAACGCGTAAGAACTAAAAATGGAGTTCAAACACGACAAGTTCGTAAAACACGTTGGTCTTCCGCCTCTGGTTCTGTAAAAGGTTTTATTGATGATATTTTGATTAATGCTTCCCAGAAAAAAAGAAGAGATATTCCTTCAAAAGTAGCATTTTGGGATACCAAAAAATTAGTGCCTTTTAATTCTAAGTATCTCTCCGGATTTGTTACTGAAAAGTATTCAGTTTCCCTTAAAGAAGGGCATCATCAATCATTTCAGGAAGCTAAACATATTGCCCATAATTGGATTCGCCGCGATATTGGGGGTGACACACAACGAATTTCACATTCAGATATTAAACTTTCAGACGAGACTTTTAAGCACATTTTACTTCCTGTGTATATTAGCTCTTATCGCTATAATGGAAAGGAATATCACTTTTACATTAATGGACAGACAGGCGCTCTGAGTGGAACCCGACCCTATTCTTTTTGGAAGATTTTCTTTTTGGTCCTTTTTATCATTGCGGTCATCGCTGTAATTGCGATTTTTGCAGAATGAAAGAGAGTAGGACATTAGTTATTGGCGATATCCATTCTGGATTCAGGGCTTTGGAACAGGTATTGGAAAAAGCTAAGGTTACCACAGCAGATAAGATTATTTTCCTGGGAGATTATGTAGATGGATGGAGCACTGCTGTTGAAACTGTCGACTTCCTATTAGCACTTAAAAAAACCTACAATTGTATATACATTCGAGGAAACCACGATGAGTTGTGTTATGATTGGCTAAAGGAAAAAAAAGACAATCCCATTTGGTTTCAGCATGGCGGAGAGGCTACGATGGCATCGTATAATGAGGCAGATAATAAAACTATAGCTGAGCATTTGCTGTTTTATGAAGCGCTTGAAAACTATTATCTTGATTCAGAAAATAGACTCTTTTTACATGCGGGATTCACCAATCTGAAAGGAGTAGAACATGAGTACTTCACCAAAACCTTTTATTGGGATAGAACCTTATGGGAGTTGGCACAATCACTAAATCCTGAAATGTTGAAAGAAGACGAGTACTACCCCAGCCGATTAAAACATTATTCGGAAATCTATATCGGTCATACCCCAATTTCCAAAAAAATGTCACATGTTGTTCCAGAAATGGCGGCAAATGTTTGGAATATAGATACTGGAGCTGCATTCAAAGGGCCACTCTCTATTATGGATGTAGATACAAAAGAGATATGGCAAAGCGACCCTGTGTACACTTTTTATCCTGAAGAAAAAGGAAGGAATTAAAATAGCTTTCTTCTTAAGCGAATAACCACGTATAATTTCCGAACTTTACAAAAAATTAAATAATGGTAGAAAAGAACATACGATTAGAGGTGATGCAGGCTATTGAGCATAAGGTTGAGGGGTTTATCGACTCTTTTCTAATACCTATTGAAGATATATGGCAACCGTCTGATTTTTTGCCAGACTCACAAAGTGATGGTTTTCTGGATGCTGTTGAAACCCTACGCGGAGAATCTAAAGAATTGGGCTATGACTTTTGGGTGACTATGGTTGCGGATACTATTACGGAAGAAGCTTTACCAACCTATGAATCCTGGTTAATGGATGTTGAAGGAATCAACCAACACGACGGTAAGGCAAACGGATGGTCAAAATGGGTTAGACAGTGGACAGGTGAAGAAAACCGACATGGTGACGTTCTAAATAAGTATTTATATCTATCAGGAAGAGTAAACATGCGTGAAGTAGAAATTACAACGCAACATTTAATTTCTGACGGATTTGATATAGGTACGGATAGAGATCCATATAAGAACTTTGTATATACTTCTTTTCAAGAGCTGGCAACAAACATTTCTCATAAAAGAGTAGGTCAGATGGCAAAGAAAAAAGGTAACGCTTTACTAGGAAAGATGTGTACTATTATTGCCGGAGATGAAATGCGACATCATTTAGCATATCGTGAATTTGTAAAGACCATATTTGGAGAAGATCCATCAGGTATGATGCTGGCGTTCACAGATATGATGAAAAAGAAAATAGTAATGCCGGCTCACTTTTTAAGAGAGTCTGGTGGAAGCATTGGTACAGCATTTGAGAATTTTTCAAACTGTGCGCAGCGTTTGGGAGTTTATACGGCACAAGACTATATAGATATTCTTAGCAAGCTAAATAGTTATTGGGAAATAGATACTATCAGAGGCTTAAGCGACGAGGCGGAAAAAGCAAGGGATTATTTAATGAAGTTGCCCTCAAGGTTGTTGCGTATTTCGGAAAGAATGCAATTTCCTGAAGACCAGTATCGCTTCAAGTGGGTAGAAGCCAATGGAATGATTTAAAGTTAAACTGAATAATATAAAAAAGGTCCGCAGTCGCGGACCTTTTTAGTACTATATAAATAAATTGTGTATTACAATTTTCCGTGGTCGTGCTCATCTTGCCATTTCGCAAGCTCAGCCCATTTTCCTTCGTAAGCCATTTTGGCCTGCATTGGCCAAGAAGCTGGATCATGAACTTTATAGCGTTCACCACCACCATCAAGAATTTCTTGACATCTGGCGACTGCCGTTTCTGAAAGTTGTTTCCAAGTCTTAATTCCACCATCATGGAACATACCTTCGATTTTAGGTCCGATTCCTTCAACAACTTTTAGGTCATCCTCTTTAATTGCTTTACCCATCGCCGCTTTGGCTGCTGCTGCATCGAAAGGAATTTTGGTTTCGACTGCGGGCGCGCTAGCAGTTAATGAGGCGGCGGTTGTTGCTGCACCGGCTACTGCAGCTGCACTTGCCGTTTTCAACTTACCATTACAAGCATCAAGATCAGCTTGAAGTTTAGCATTTTTATCTTTCCAGGCGTTTAGTTCTCCTGAGTTATCTATAGTTGTGCTTGAACCTTTACCGATAAGGTATCCAAGAATTCCACAAATTGCACCTACAAGTAGCGGAATTAACCAGCACCAAATATTCATATTTTCAAAATCCATTTTATATTATTTTATTAGTTAATTATTAGTTTAATGTGACTTCTGTTCTTCTGTTTTTAGCCCTTCCCGCTTCGGTTGCGTTACTTTCAACAGGAGAATCGGGTCCTTTAGAAGAGGCATTTATTTTTGATGCTGCAATTCCATTTTGTACCAAATATGACTTGGCAAAATCAGCTCTACCTTGTCCCAAACGAACATTTGGAGCACGACGACCAACATTGTCAGTATGACCAACTACGTTGCAAGATGCACCTTCTACTTTGTCTAGATATCTAGAAATATCTGCAACTTTTTGACGCTGTTCTGCGCTTAGATTAATAGAAGCTTGATTGGTTTCAAAATAAAGCACAAGGGGGTTTGCATTTATCTTATCACGTAATGCTTTCATCTCATCTTCTGCATCTGCGGCTGCATCACCAAGACTATAAGCAATCGGTCCAAGGAACATTTCGCCTTTTGCCACCATGTCATCCATCAATTTACCCATCGTATTGATTTGGGTTGATGAGACTCCATTTTCCACCAAGTGGTTCTTAACCGCATTGGCACGAGCTAAACCGAGGTTTGGAAAAGCTGAATCGTTCGTTTCATCACTTTTGTAATACCCCGTCAGATTAATAACCTTACCGGCATTTTCAGCCAAGAAAGACTTTAAGCTGGCAATCCCGTCGGTTACCTTTTGGGAAAGTGGCATTAAAATCGATGAGGACGACACATTAAAGTTATAATTGTCGTTTTCATTGTACGCGTATTCGCCATCACTAAAAGCAAAGGGATACGACGTTGCTTCGGGTGTTACTGGGGCTGTTACCGCTTCTTTAACAGGTTCTTCTGCTGTAGAAGCACCGCATGAACTGCAGCACGTAATATAGAAGTACGTACCCGCCAGAATGGTAATGAGCATCAGCAACAAGTTTGTTGTTGTTTTTGTCATTGTTAAAAATGATTTAGTGTTGAAGCTACAATGTATTAAAAAAAATCCTTAAAATGTTAAATTATTGTGAATTAAATCCTATAAATGAGTAGGTAAGCATTCTGAATTCATGTAAGTATTACATGGCTTACCTTTAGTTTTGCTGCCATTTATACAGTTTTTGATACCATTCACGAAATACCTTTGTTCGGTTTACAAATAAATTTTGAAATTGCTGAAAAATATATAAGTGGAAACCCCATCACTCCCGACAAAGATCGGCATTGTGATGGGGTTCTGTTTTTATTGTAGTAGGGAAAGGTTTGTAGATAAAAAATATTCCTTAGACGAAAGTGTTTACCTTTTTTCCCTAGTAGACATGAATATATGAAAAGTGAAACAAAGACTAATTTTTTGCCATTTACACAAGAATTGAATCAAATGGTACAATATTGAAATATTGAAAGAGCGCTAGAGCATATATTTGAAACGAAGTTATAAGAGAACAGATATGAAAACTGAAATTATAAAAATAATGACTTTTGCTTGCATGGTGATAGTTCTTGGAACACAGGCTCTTCTTCATGGAAGCTGGCGGGTTCAAGAAACAGAACCTTTGAAGTCAAAAAATGGAAGCAATTAATAAGACTTCCATATAAAACTTAGTGTTTGAGTTAGTTTGGTTAATCCCGCTGTAAATTCAAGACTATCATTCGGGGGAACGGGTAGATTTTGAGTAACAGCGGGTTTTTTATGCCTTTTTGTGTTAACCTTTCTAAGGAAATAATTACTAATAAGTAACGAAGATATTTTATCGGGAAACCGAAGAGAATATAGTCTAACCAAAGTACTTTTTGATAATCCGTATAAAAAGGTTTTGGAATTCTATTGGAAATAAAAAACTCCTAGTTGTTTGAGCCAGTTCGCCTTTTGGTGGATGAAGGAGCTAAACAACTAGGAGTATTTTATTTAAGCTGTACCTAGAATTTACAAATCGAATTTGATCCCTTGTGCTAGAGGAAGTTCTGTTGTGTAGTTAATTGTATTTGTTTGACGACGCATGTATACTTTCCATGCATCCGAACCACTTTCGCGACCACCACCAGTTTCTTTTTCTCCACCAAATGCACCGCCTATCTCGGCACCGGAAGTTCCTATGTTGACATTGGCAATTCCACAATCGCTACCATTTTGACTTAAGAAACGTTCGGCTTCTCTTAAATTGTTCGTCATGATAGCTGAGGAAAGCCCTTGAACAACGCCGTTTTGAACAGCAATTGCATTTTCAACATCCCCAGAATATTTTAAAAGATAAAGTACAGGAGCAAATGTTTCATGTTGCACGATTTCAAAATCGTTCTTAGCTTCGGCAATGGCTGGTTTTACATAGCAACCACTTTCATAACCTTCACCTTCCAAAACGCCACCTTGGACAATGACTTTTCCACCTTCAGCAACAACTTTTTCGAGCGCTTTGCTATAATGACCGACTGCATCGGTATCGATTAATGGACCTACATGATTATTTTCATCCAAAGGATTTCCAATACGTAATTGACCATAAGCAGCTACAACCGCATCTTTTACTTTATCATAAATGGACTCGTGAATAATTAATCGTCGTGTTGAAGTACAACGTTGACCCGCGGTACCCACAGCACCGAAAACGGCTCCAATTACTGTCATTTTAATATCTGCATCCGGAGTAACAATAATCGCATTGTTTCCACCTAATTCTAGTAATGACTTACCTAGTCTTGCGGCAACTGCCTGCGCAACGATTTTCCCCATACGGATGGAACCTGTAGCCGAAACCAATGGAACACGACCGTCGTTAGTCATCATTTCACCAACTTTATAATCCCCATTAATCATGCAAGAAATTCCTTCTGGAAGTCCGTTTGCTTTGAAAACTTCAGCAGCTATATTTTGACAAGCCACACCACATAAAGGTGTTTTTTCGGAAGGTTTCCAAACACATACATCACCACAAATCCAAGCTAAAGCGGTATTCCATGCCCAAACGGCTACGGGAAAGTTAAATGCTGAAATAATTCCAACAACTCCCAATGGATGATACTGCTCGTACATTCTGTGTCCGGGTCTTTCAGAGTGCATGGTCAAACCGTGTAATTGTCTTGAAAGTCCGACTGCGAAATCGCAGATGTCAATCATTTCTTGTACTTCACCCAAACCTTCTTGGTAGCTTTTTCCCATTTCATAAGAAACCAATTTTCCAAGCGGCTCTTTTAATTCACGTAATTTTTCACCAAACTGACGCACAACTTCACCTCGAAGCGGAGCTGGTTTTTGTCGCCAAGTTTTGAATGCCGCCGTAGCCGTTGTCATTACCTTTTCGTAGTCTTCTTTGGAAGTGGCTTTCACTTTTCCAATCAAAGCTCCGTCAACGGGAGAATACGATTCTATGATTTCTCCGGAAGAAAAATTGTCAGAACCAGTAGAAGTTCCTTCGTTGATTTCTTTAATTCCTAAGGCTTTTAGGGCTTCAGTAATACCAAATTCCGTGGCTATTTTTGACATTTTATAACTTTTTAAGCGTGAATTGTTAAATTTCTACAAAACTACGAATAAACAACTGATTTATTCTTGTTTTCGAAGGACAGATATCTTGGTGATTTTTTCATCATTTACCTCATAAATAAGCACTAATTCAATAGGCGTGTCACTTCCTTTTCTTCCGGTAATATATTCGTGGTCAATGACCTTATTGTCAAAAACCGTTCGGGTCAATATTTTAGAATGGAGTTTGGGAGAATCTGCAAATACCTCAGCATATACTTTCTTGCAGTCTTCATAACCTTCCAAGGTAATTTTCCCAGTGGAAAAATCATGCATGGTAATGTTTGTATCAATGACGGACATGAAGCCATCGATATCGCGATTGTTATAAGTTTCCAACTGTTTTTGTACTACTTCTTCTGGGCTCATTTGTGCAGATAAAGATAATGGGGTTAGAATCAAGAAAAATAGTATTAAGACTCTCATCGTTTTAATGTTGTTTGGAATCATTGAACTGCCAAAGCACATTTACGATTTGCCACTTACCATTCAATTTTACAATATGCATATAATCAATCCAATCATCGGCTATAAGTTTTACTGAAGCTGTTTTCTTAAATATATCAAGAATTACAACCTCTTTTTTAGGATTTTCAGGGAACTTATCTCCATTTTGATTGTAGGTTTCGGCTAACAAAACCATAGCATCGGTAAAGGTTTCTCTCAAGTATTCTTTTTTCGTCTTTTTATTGGTCCAAAAAGTTCTTTTAACCATTCTTGGATGTGCTGCACGTTCAAATTGTTCAGGTTTTAGATTATGTTGAGATTCGATATAGTCCAAAGCAACTTGTTTAATATCTAATGAATCTTGCGGTGTTTGTCCTTTAACAAAAAACGTGAGTAGTAAAAATAGGGATGTCAAAAGGGAAGAGTACTGTTTCATAAATCATTGTTGAGTTCAAGTTTCCTAAAACAAAAGGATAAGAGCGATTGCAATTAGTGCCGGTACAGCCTGAATAAAGAATATTTTCTTTTCTACAGTGAGGGCACCGTAAATTCCTGCTACTGCAACACATCCTAAAAAGAATAATGAAATATTATCTTTCCAAACTGCGTCCGATATAAAAAATGTCCAAACGAGTCCTGCAGCTAAAAAACCATTGTATAAGCCTTGATTGGCGGCCATTGATTTAGTTGGCACAAATAAATCCTTTGGAAAACCTCTAAATATTTTTGGTCCCTTTGTCGTCCACGCAAACATTTCAAAGTAGAGAAAATACAGGTGTAGAAAGGCTACAAACCCAATTAATATTTTGATAGTGATTTCCATATAGTTTTAATTTTCTTCGGCTATGAAACGTTTATCAACGGGCATAACCGTCCCGCAATTAGTACAAGTTCTCAATTTTTCGGAACCATAAAAATATTTGAAATGCTCTAAAAAATCTTTCTCAATATCATGTAATGTGAAGTAAGCTTCATACAATTTTTGGTTGCAGTTATCGCAGAACCAGAGCAAGCCGTCGTCAACTTCCATATCGGCACGTTTGCGTTCCACCACTAGACCAATGCTTCCCTCATGGCGAACAGGAGAGTGTGGAACTTTCGCAGGGTGTAAATACATATCTCCAGGCCCCAATTTCATGGTTTTCTTCTGCCCATCCTCTTGAATAAGCACTTCAATTTCTCCCTCTAACTGATAAAAAAGTTCTTCGGTTTCATTATAATGGTAGTCTTTTCTCGCATTGGGTCCGGCAACAATCATAACAATATAATCCCCTGCATCTTTATATAGATTTTTATTTCCTACAGGCGGTTTTAAGGTGTCGCGGTTTTCTTCAATCCATTTGTTGAGATTAAACGGAGGTGCTATTGACATAGATGGATAAATGATTTTTGTTCAATCTAGTAAGCACCAGATGAACATGAGGTTCCATCAAATTTAAGAAAAGAAAAGGATACCATTATCAATAAGGAAAAGTCTTTACCCCAACCCTAAAGGTAGGACTTTTTACTAGGTGTCAGCATATTTTCAGTCCCTTTAGGGTTTGGGTAAATGAAAATAGGCCTAAGAAATTCTTACCTAAAGAATATCTGCGTAAAATAGAAGTTGCCAGCATCGTTCATTTTGACGCTAACTGCAGTATGCGAAAAATCACCTTCCATAGTTTTTTTATGGCTAGAGCTATTTAACCAACCTTGAAAAGCTTCCGCTGCATTCGTATAATCCTTGGCAACATTTTCAGCTACGAACTCAGCACTTACCTGAGAAGAAATTTTTGAAGCTCTAAAGCTGAAATTATCGTGATTAATACTTCCTTTAGAAATCATATAATCATTATGCTGATTCGCATATTCGTAAGCCACTTCGCTAAAATCTAATGCAGATTGCCCTAGAGAAATGCGATGGTCATTTACAACCGCCAACAATTCCAATTCAACTTCTGTAGCGTTCTCAGCCTCGGTAATACTTGTGTTCTCTAAGGATTCTTTACTACAAGAAGCCAAAGTAATTACAAATAAAACAAGGGCAACATAGTGCGTTCTCATTTTCATACAACAGTTCTATTTGTAAGTAGGTGCTCTAAAAGTAAAGTAGGTGGTGGAGACGTGGGGTGTTCTCGTGTTCTTCTGCTAACTGGGGACGTTAGCGTCCGTAATGATACGTAAAATACAGAGCTCATCTATGTAAAAAATGCTTTTTTCGATGAATTACACTGTTCAAAAACAAATTAATAAGTCAAACCGTACATATTTAACAGTACTTGAATTATCACGAAACAAAGTAATAAAGAAACGATCAATTTCGTTCTAACTGAATACGGGGGTATTGGGGGCTATATATTCTACAGTATTTTGGGATGGATTTTATTTGAAGCTCCTTTACTTTTAATAAAATTCTATTTCATGAAAATCAAGTCCTTTTTACGCCTTTCTCTCTTCCTTTTTATTCTAGCCGGATGCAAAGAAAAAATTGCATCACCTGAAGAACAATTCGAAAATCTAAATAAATATCAAGAATACATTACTGAAGTTTCTCACGGAATTATTTCTGCACAAAGTGACGTTCGGGTTGTTCTGAATACTCCGATAGAATCATGGAATAACGGTGATGAATTAGATTCTGATTTACTTCGCGTTTCTCCCAGAACAAAAGGAAAGGTGGTTTCCTTGGATAAAAGAACGATTGCTTTTATTCCCGAAAACGGATTCAAGCAAGACACTGAATACACCTTTGAATTTGCACTTTCGGAAATCGTTAAAGACCTTCCGAGGGAATTAAAAACAATGACTTTCGGGGTAAAAACCTTAAAACAACAATTCAATATTTATACGGATGCTTTGCAGTCGTATTCGAAAAGCAGACAATATATTACCGGACAACTTAGGGCCTCAGATGTGTTGCCCTTAGAAACGGCAAAGCAATTGCTATCTGTTTCCCATAAGGGGAAATCCGTTAAACTTAAATTTGATGAGGCTGTCCAAAAAGGAACTCAATTTTCATTTAAGATAGATAGTATTCAGCGCTATGAAGAAGATTCTGAGTTAGAAATTTCTTGGGATGGTGCAAAGTTCGATATTGAAAGTAATGGTAAGAACGTTGTCAAAATATCAGGAAAGAACAATTTTACAGTTTTAGATGCTTCCGTAGAAACCGGAGAAAGTCAAGTGGTGCTTATCAACTTTTCTGACCCTATCAAAAAAGGGCAAAATTTTAAAGGTTTAGTTACGCTTGAAGGTGTTTCAAAACCTAAATATTCGGTTGATGGCAATACCCTAAAACTATACCCTTCCGCAGAATTGAAAGGCTCTGCCAAGTTGGAAGTCTTACAAGGCATTCAAAGTGAAGATGGCTATAAACTCAAAAATAAGTTTGAACAATACGTTGCTTTCGAACAACTAAAACCACAAGTTAGACTGCTTTCCAACGGAACAATTTTACCTTCCTCAAACAATTTAAAAATCAATTTTGAAGTGGTAAACCTTAAGGCGGTTGATATATCTGTTTTTAAAATCTTTGAGAATAATGTACTTCAGTTTTTGCAAAGTAACAATATCAATGGAAGCTCTAACTTAAGAAGTGTTGCACGACCCATTGCCAGAAAAAAGATAGTACTTGAGAATAATTTGTCAGCTTCAACAGGTAAGTGGGCGGCACATGCTATTGACTTGAGTGCTTTGATTTCTCCTGAGGTTGGAGCGATGTACCGTGTCGAATTCAATTACCGCCCTGCCTACAGTTCTTATAAATGTGATGCAACGAATTTTGACGAGGAGGAAGAAGACGAAGACAATTTTGATGAAGAACAAGAAGATAGCTCTTGGGATGGTATTGAAAACTACTATGATGAATATGGGTATTATGATTACAATTGGAACGAACGCGAAAATCCTTGTGACAAGTCCTATTACTATGACAAGAAAGTTGGAACAAATGTTTTAGCGACGGATATCGGAATTACGATTAAAAGAGGGGTAAACAAAAGCTACTTCATTGCCGTTAGCGATATTTTAAATACGAATCCAATTGCAGGAGCAAAAGTTACCTTTTATAACTTCCAGCAACAGTCTGTAGGTTACGTAAATACAGATGCTGAAGGGACTGCCATTTTTGACTCTGAAAAATTAGCATTTTTCGCTGTAGTTGAAAATAACGGACAAAAGAACTACGTGAAATTGAATGATGGAAATGCGCTTTCCGTTAGTAAATTCAACGTTTCAGGAACACGTTTGCAAAAAGGTATTAAAGGATTCATCTTCGGAGAAAGAGGTGTTTGGCGACCGGGAGATAAGATATTCTTATCCTTTATGTTGAATGATAATGCGAATAAGTTGCCAGCAAATCATCCGGTGAAGTTGGAGTTGATGGACCCGTATAACAAGGTGGTGCATCGTGAAGTATCCAAAAATGGACTCAACAATTTCTTCCATTTTGACATTAAAACTGATGAAAATGCACCTACCGGAAATTGGTTGGCAAAAGTCTCAGTTGGAGGTGCTTCCTTCACAAAAACCATCAAGATTGAAACCATAAAACCGAACCGCTTAAAGATTAAAACAGAGTTTGATGCTGAAGTGCTAAATGGAGCCAAACCCATCAATGGTGATATGGAAGTGAAATGGTTGCACGGGGCGATTGCCAAAAACCTGAAAGCAGATATTACCGCAAAGTTCAATCCGAAGAGAACCACATTTGAAACCTTTCCAGGATATATTTTTGACGACCCGACACGTCGTTTTTCTTCAGAAGACCAAGTCGTTTTTGACAGTAAAATTGACGGAGAAGGGAAAGCTAGTTTTAGCATAAATCCACAATTGACGAGTAAAGCACCCGGAATGTTAAATGCAGCATTCATAACTAAGGTATACGAAAATGGAGGTGATTTCAGTACCGATGTATTTACAAAACCATATTCTCCATATAGTACCTATATCGGACTGAATGCTCCCAAAGGTGATAAGACTAGGGGAATGCTCTTAACGGATGTAAAACACAAATTCGAGGTAGTTTCCGTTGATGAAAACGGAAAAGCCAAAGCAGCGAAAAACTTAAAAGTATCCATCTTTAAAGTAAGCTGGAGATGGTGGTGGGATACTTCTTCCGATAACCTTTCTTCATATAGCAGTAGTCAATACCGCGATTTACTTTTTGAGAAAACTATTAGTACAAATTCCAATGGAAAAGGAGAATTTGAGTTTGAATTAAAATACCCAGACTGGGGAAGATATTTAATACGCGTTGAAGACCCGAATGGCGGTCATGCCACAGGAAAAGCGGTTTATATCGATTGGCCAGGTTGGGCTGGAAAATCTCGAAAAGGAGATCCTTCTGCAGCTACCATGTTGGTGTTTTCTACGGATAAAGAAACCTATAATGTTGGAGAGACGGCTACAGTAACCTTTCCAAGTTCATTCGGAGGAAGAGCTCTTGTTACCGTTGAAAATGGAAGTGAGGTTTTAGAATCGATGTGGGTAGAAACGGTTGAAGGTGAAACGAAATTCCAGTTGCCTATAACAGAATTGTATACGCCAAATGTGTTCATTAATATCTCGTCTTTGCAACCTCACGCGACGACTAAAAATGATTCTCCAATTCGTATGTATGGCGTTACAGGAATCAGTGTTGAAGACCAAAATACAAAGTTGGAACCAGTGGTTTCAATGCCAGATGTTTTACGTCCTGAAGAAACGATTACGGTGAAAGTAAACGAGAAGAATAAGAAAGCAATGACTTATTCTATAGCCATTGTTGATGAAGGGCTTTTGGATTTAACGCGTTTTAAAACGCCGAATCCGTGGAATACATTCTACGCTAAAGAAGCTTTGGGAGTTAAAACTTGGGATGTCTATGATGACGTTATCGGTGCTTTCGGAGGAAGAATCGACCAAGTATTTGCCATTGGTGGTGATGGTGAATTAGCGGGAGCAAAAAATAAAAAAGCAAACCGTTTTGAACCTATGGTGGTGTATTTAGGTCCGTTTAGTTTGAAAGATGGAGAAACCAAATCGCATAAAATTAAGATTCCGAAATACGTGGGTTCAGTAAGAACTATGGTTGTAGCCGCTGATAACGACAAAGAAGCATACGGACAAGTTGAAAAAACTACTCCGGTACGTAAACCTTTGATGATTTTGGCTTCCTTGCCCAGAAAGATTACGCCAGGTGAAAAAGTTACACTTCCGGTTACGGTTTTTGCGATGGAAAAGAAAGTCAAAAATGTGACTTTGAAAATCAAACAAGACAAGGCATTTAGTATTGAAGGGGAGCAAACTCAAAAACTGACTTTTGCCCAGCCAGATGAAAAGATGGCCTATTTTCAATTGAATGTTTCCGATTTCTCGGGAATTGGAAAAGTAGTTGTTGAAGCTTCCGGTGGAGGAGAAAAAGCTTCTTTTGAAATTCCGATTGATGTGGTGAATCCGAATCCGGTGACATCCGAAGTAACAGAAGTAATTCTCGATGCAAACGGAAGTCAAACTATAAATCTAGAAACTTTCGGAATCGCGGGAAGCAATTCCGCAGAAATCGAATTTTCGACCTTGCCTCCTATGAACTTCAACGGACGCATGAAGTATTTGATTCGCTATCCGCATGGGTGTGTGGAGCAGACCACTTCAGGAGCATTCCCACAGTTGTACTTATCTGATGTTTTTGATGTAGACACTAGCAAGAAAAAACGTATTCAGCAAAATATAGATAGAGGAATCAAACGTTTAGGTGGATTTCAAAACCCCGGTGGTGGATTCTCCTATTGGCCAGGTCAAAACTATGTCAACGACTGGGGAACAACCTATGCCGGACACTTCCTGTTGGAAGCTGAAAAGAAAGGCTATGTCTTACCTATCGGATTTAAATCGAGTTGGGTAAAGTACCAACAAGGCGTCGCCAAACAATGGAGAGCGGGTAGCAATTCAGATTTAGCTCAGGCGTATCGCTTATACACTTTAGCACTTTCTGGAAACGCTGATGTGGCTAGTATGAACCGTTTGCGAGAAAGTTCAGGAGTTTCAAATGAAGGTAAATTCCGTTTGGCAGCTGCCTATGCGATTATTGGTCAAGCCAATGTGGCGAAAAAGATTTTAAGCACCGCGAGATTAGATGTAGAGAACAACAAATATTACTACTATACCTACGGTTCATCGGACAGAAATAGAGCCATGGCTCTAGAAACTTATGTTTTGATGAAAGACAAAACCAAAGCGCAAGAGTTGGCCAAAACTATTGCCAAAAACCTTTCCGACAAAAGATATATGAGTACCCAAAGTACTTCCTATAGTTTGATGGCTATGGCCAAATTTGCCGAAATGATCGGTGGAAAAGGAATCAAAACCAGTGTCTCCATAAACGGAAAATCAGAAAACGTTGGAACAGAGAAAACACTTGCCAGCAGACCTATCGAAATCAAAAAAGGAAGCAATAGCATCACGGTTAAAAATCAAGAAAGTAATACGGTTTATGTGAGTATTGTAAACAGCGGAATTCTTCCCGTTGGAGAAGAAAAAACAATTCAGAAAAACTTAGCTGCAACTATGGTTTTCAAAGGAAGAAATGGTTCTATTTTAGACCCTTCAACGATTACGCAGGGAACAGATTTCGTAGCTGAGGTTTCCCTAACAAATACATCTTCAAATAATCTAAAGGATATGGCGTTAACGGAAATCTTCCCTAGTGGATGGGAAATCGTAAATACACGTTTTACAGATTTTGGAAGCTTTGCGCAAAACCAAGTGACGTATACCGATTTAAGAGATGACCGGGCGAATTTCTATTTTGATATGAAACGCAACGAAACAAAAACCTTTAGAGTTCTATTAAATGCTTCGTATTTAGGCAAATACTATTTACCAGGAGTGCAAGCGGAAGCAATGTATGACAATGATTATATTGTTCGAACGAAAGGGCAGTGGGTTGAGGTTGTTCAGTAGGAGAGGTTCAAAGCTACATCCAATTACTTGGTTCTAATCTTTATTTCCATATTTTTAGAATATGGAACCAATCATTCAAATCAGCGATGATTTTATCAATACTCATACCAATTTTAAAGAACTGATTTCCGCTTTGAAATCGGGTTTTGCTTCTGAGGATATTAGTATTCCAAATCGGCATCATCATCTTTTTCCAAATCCTGAGACAGGAGCGGATTCTACTTTACTTTTGATGCCAGCATGGCATTCTGGAAAAGAAGCTGGAGTAAAAATTGCAACAGTGAGTCCTGAAAATGACAGGTTTGGTTTGCCTTCAGTCCATGCCCTCTATATTTTGATGAATGCAGTTACAGGAGCCATAAAAGCAACAATGCAGGCCAAAAGCCTGACTGCAAAACGTACTGCAGCAACCTCAGCCCTAGCATCAACATTTTTATCAAAAGAGAATTCAACTTCGCTATTAATGATTGGTACTGGCGCGCTATCCACTAACTTAATTCGGGCCCATGCGAGTGTCCGGCCTATCGATACAGTTTATGTTTGGGGGAGGAATCCTAAAAAAGCAAGAGCAATTTGCGAAGACCTCAAAGATGAAATTTTTAGTTGTAGGGCTATAGCATCCATTGAAGAAAAAATAAGTGAAGTTGATATTGTTTCCTGTGCGACACTCTCTAAAATTCCTTTGGTTCTTGGAAAATCTCTGAGAGAAGGACAACATATAGATTTAGTTGGGACCTACAGGCAAGACATGCGCGAAGCCGATGATGAGGTGATCCAAAGAACGGCTGTTTTTGTTGATTCCTTGGGAGGAAGAAAAGAAAGCGGAGATATTTTTATTCCGCTAAAAAAAGGAATTCTAAAAGAGGATGACATCAAGGGAGATTTATTTTCCCTTTGTTCTAAAAAAACAAACAGTAGAATGGATGATAAAGAAATCACCCTGTTTAAATCCGTAGGTCATGCACTTGAAGACTTGGTGGCTGCATCCTATTATTATGAAAAATTTACTCATGAGTAAGACCTATCAAAATATCCTGAGGCAAACAGAGTTCAATCCGCCTAAAGATTGGCTTCAAATTAAGACGATTGATATGCATACGGGCGGAGAACCTTTGCGAGTAATTGTTTCAGGTTTTCCAGAGTTAAAAGGAAATTCCGTTTTAGAATACCGGCGCTACTGTAAAGAAAATTACGACCATTTGCGAACGGCCTTGATGTTTGAACCTCGAGGTCATGCTGATATGTATGGCTGTATTTTAGTTCCGCCAAATGATGAAGAAGGTGATTTCGGAATTCTTTTTTTACACAACGAAGGCTACAGTACCATGTGCGGTCATGCTATAATTGCGATTGCTACTTTGGCTGTTGAGATGGACTGGATAGAGATAAGAGAAGGAGATAACGAGCTTAAAATAGATGCTCCGTGCGGTCGGATTACGGCTTTTGCTAGTGTAAAGGATGGAAACGTAACTGGAGTACGATTCCATTGTGTGCCCAGTTTTGTAGTTGGGTTGGATAGAACAGTTGAGGTCCAAGGCCTAGGAAAAATCACCTACGATTTAGCCTATGGAGGTGCATTTTACGCCTATGTGGATATGAAGAAGAACAGCTTTGATTTCGACTTAAGTAGCGATTCGTATCGTTCTCTAATTTCCACAGGAATGGCTATCAAACGAGCGGTAATACAACAAGATTCGGAAATCTTGCATCCATTTGAAGAAGATTTAAGCTTTTTATACGGAACGATTTTTATCGGCGATTCAGACAAGCCTGAAATTGATAGTAAAAACGTATGCATTTTCGCTGAAGGCGAAGTTGACCGTTGTCCCACAGGTTCAGGAGTATCAGGAAGAATGGCCATTCACCGAATGCGAAAAGAAATTGACTTTGGGGAAACCATGACCATTGAAAGTATTACTGGCTCAGTATTCAAGGGCTCGATAATATCTGAAGAAGACTTTGGACCATTTAAAGCAATCATTCCGCAAGTTGAAGGAACTGCACATATCACTGGGGCACATACTTTTTACATCGACCCCAATGACCCTGTGAAGAATGGATTTATTCTAAGATAATTTTGCACCCCTATTGAGACCTGTGCTGAGTGCAGTCGAAGTAGGGCTGGTGCAGCTGGGGTGAGTTCTAAATGGCAAGTAGATTAACGAATCCGGCAAAGCTGAACGAAACATAAATTAAGAAACCATCCGACTACCAGAAACTCCCTTCGCCCATTCGACAGCATTTCCCAATGATTTGAATCTTTTGGTTCTTGTTCTGATAAACCATTTCTCTATTAGCGCAATAGAATTTCCGAAATTTGAATAGCTGACAACCGCATATCCCTTCAAAGTATATCTATGTTTGAAAAATTTCTTCCAATCTGTAGGCTTGGTCGAATAGGAGTTGATGCGATTTGCTATCAGAATAAGATTCTGACCATGGGAGTCGTATAAATATGAGATGTCTTCCACTGCTTTTTTGCCATGGTCATCCCAATTAAATATAATTCCCTCATTAATTTCTGCAATTACAAAACCATCTAAGAGGTAGAAGTCCCCAAATGAATAGTTAATTTCATGAATAGCTTCATGATAAAAAACAGAGTCTTTAAACTTTTCCAAAAAATCTCATTTTCAAATTCTCGCAGCTAAGATAATAGATGTAGGAGAGAGATTCTGTTTTGGTCGGCTAAGTACCTTGAAAATCTTTGTAGCGCAAATTTTAAGTAGTCTTCTTACAATTTGTCAAGGCTTTTAATTAATAAGAAAGAGCGGTCTTTGACAGTTTTTATTGAATTGTCCTTACGATTGAATCTCTGTAGTTTTTGGTAGTCCTTAATGGCTTTATTCTTCCGGATTCTTATCATCCTTTAAGACTGCATTAAATACAAAAGCCCCTATCTCTTTGATAGGCTCATAAAGAGCTGAATTTCCCATCGTTTCGTTCTTTACGAGTCCGACGGATGAATTTACACGTTCAAAAAATATCAGAAGTGCACCTAGTATAACGGCTACTTTTAGGGCTCCAAAAAGTCCGCCAGCAATTTTATTAAGGAGACCTAACATGGCAAAATCGGCTATTTTGGTAAGAAATTTTCCAGCGAAATTGACCAATAAAACGATGGTAATAAAGGTAATAACAAAGGCCGCGATATTGATGTAACGTTCATCCCACTCCATATTTTGAGAAAGGTAGTTTCCTGCGATGTATGAAAAATGGATAGCTCCAAAAATCCCTGCAATCAAAGCTACTAAAGAGGCCAATTCTACGAAAAGTCCGTTTTTTAGGCCTTTATACAATCCGTAGGCAAGTAACAATCCCAAAATAATATCCAAGAAGCTCATAAGTGAAGGCTTTTCACAAATATAGAACTTTGATTTGTACCTTTGATACGTTGTCTGGTTGAGCCTTTCGGCTGTCGCTGAAGACAGGCTAGGTCGAGACCTGAAATCGTTACTTTGAAGGAAAGAATAAATGTCAAGAGATATACAATTAAAAGAGCGTTGGAATGAATTGGTCGAGCAGTTGTCTAATCAATTTGCCGACGGAGACCCACTGGAACTTGATGCCATAATTTATTTGGTGGGAGTTCAAGAATTGGGGCAGTACCATAGAAAATATAAGAAAGATGATAAGCTAGACTTGATGCATATAGCAATCTGCCGTTTGTTGGAACCTTATGGGTATTACGAATTTTCACATTTTGACGAAGAGCGTTGGCCTCATTATACCATTAAAGAGGAGTTACCTCCATTAAAAGCAGGGGAGCAGTCTGTACTAATGAAAGAGGCCATTGTATCTTATTTTCTTGAAAAAGAGTATATCGCTTAATTCGTATTACATGAAACCAAAAACCCCTTACTACGCGGTAATTTTCACATCAACCCGAACCGAAGGTGATAATGGTTATGCTGAAATGGCTCAACAAATGGAAGATTTAGCCAAACAACAATCGGGTTATTTAGATTTTGAAAGCGCTCGGGAAGATTTGGGAATAGCAATTAGTTATTGGGAAAGTTTGGAAGCAATCGCCAATTGGAAAGCAAATGCTGACCATCTATTTGCTCAGCAAAAGGGAATTAAAGATTGGTACTCTTGGTATAAGGTGCGCATTTGTTTGGTAGAAAGGGAGTATGATTTCAAGAAGGGATAATTCTAAAAATAAAATTGAATCGATATAAAAAGCTAATCTCAAAACAAAAATCATCCCCCTCCTCCCGAGGGGCTAGGGGAGGACTTTTTCAAAAACACCCAAAAAAGCTAATCCTTTTTGGCATTCTTCTCATCGCCTACTATTTCTGTCTCCCCAATGAATTATTCAAAACACCAACGGCAACCGTTGTTGAAAGTCGGCAAGGAACTTTGTTAGGGGCCAAAATTGCTGATGACGGGCAATGGCGTTTTCCTGTAATTGATAGTGTGCCCAAGAAGTTTGAAACCTGTTTGCTCCAATTTGAAGATGCGTATTTCTATAAGCACTTTGGATTCAATCCCGCTTCGATTGCCAAGGCAATCGGCTCAAATATATCTGCGGGAAAAACTGTAAGAGGTGGTAGCACATTGACCCAACAAGTCATTCGATTATCAAGAAACAAAAAGCGCTCATATTTCGAGAAGTTTATTGAATTGATTCTGGCTACACGATTAGAATTCAGGCATTCCAAAGAAGACATATTAAAGCTCTATACCAGTCATGCCCCGTATGGTGGAAATGTGGTCGGACTCGATGTTGCTTCATGGCGCTATTTCGGCTTACAACCTCACCAATTATCTTGGGCGGAATCTGCGACACTGGCAGTTTTACCAAATGCCCCAAGTTTGATTTATCCCGGAAAGAATCAACAAAGATTGCTGGATAAAAGAAATCGCCTGCTCAAAAAACTACTGACCGAAAGTTTCATTGACAGTACTACTTTTGAATTGGCATTGTTAGAGGAACTACCACAAAAACCTTATCCACTTCCCAAAATTGCCCCTCATCTAGTTGAGCAAATTGCCAAAAATGCAAAAGGGCAACGGGTTAAAAGTTCTTTGGATGAAAATCTACAACTGAATGTAAATCCCATTGTCTATAAATACCATAAAAGCCTGCAGCAAAATCAAGTGCACAATGCAGCGGTTTTGGTTCTGGATGTAAAAACCAGAGAAGTGTTGAGCTATGTTGGAAATACAAAAACCACCAAAGAGAATCAGAAAGATGTAGACATGGTTCAGGCAAACCGAAGCACCGGTAGCACTATAAAACCCTTACTCTATGCCGCTATGTTAGATGCCGGCGAATTGCTTCCTGAGATGTTGGTGGCTGATGTGCCTACTCAAATTGCTGGCTATACTCCAGAAAATTTTAATGAGGATTACAGTGGTGCTGTTCAGGCTAAAAGTGCTTTGGCAAGGTCACTTAATATTCCCGCAGTGCGGCTTTTACAATCTTACGGATTGGCAAAATTCCGGGACCAATTAGATGTTTTTCAACTCTCAGGATTAAACAAATCTGCAGACCATTACGGACTAACTTTAATTCTCGGTGGAGCAGAAAGTAACCTTTGGGACCTTTGTAAGACCTATGCTAATTTAGCGTCCACGCTCAACCATTTCAATGCCACTTCTAGTGAATATTTTAGCTCAGAATTTGCAGAACCTACTTATAGAACAGACCAATCGGTCAGTTTCGGCGAAAAATCTACTCAAAAAACGGTCTTCGATGCGGCTAGTATTTATCTCACTTTTGAGGCAATGAAAGAAGTAAACCGCCCTGAGGGCAATGAATCATGGGAATTCTATGATAGTAGTAAAGAAATCGCTTGGAAAACGGGAACAAGTTTTGGAAATAAAGATGCTTGGGCCATCGGAATTACAACCGACTATGTGGTCGGTATTTGGGTTGGCAATGCAGACGGAGAAGGACGGCCAAACGTGACTGGAGTGACCGCTGCGGCACCCATTTTATTTGATGTTTTTGATGTGCTTCCGACCAGCGATTGGTTTCAAAAACCCTTTGATGAGTTTGTCGACATTGATGTATGTGCGGAGAGCGGATATTTGGCAACCGACATTTGTCCGAAGAAAATAATCTCAATTCCGAACAAAGAGAACTATGTAAAATCATGTGATTACCATCAGATGGTTCATTTAAATAATCAAAAGCAGTTTAGAGTGAATTCATCTTGCTTTGACCTATCGACTGCGGTATCCGAATCTTGGTTTTCGCTTCCTCCGTTGATAGAGTTCTATTACAAAAGAACACATCCTTTATATAAACCTTTACCTCCTTTTCGAAATGATTGCAAAAGCACAAATGCCCCTCCGATGGAATTCATTTATCCGAAAAATGGCAGTCGCATTTCTTTAACCAAGAATTTTGAGGGAAAGAAAAATGAAGTTGTTTTGAAATTGGCGCATGCAAAACCTGAAACAGAAGTGTATTGGTATTTGGATGAGCGATTCATCTCGCAAACAAAAGATTTCCATGAAATTGGCTTGATTCCCGACTTGGGAAGACACAAAATTACCGTTGTAGATGCCCTCGGAAATGAAGTTTCTGTTACGATAACGATAGAGTAATGAAAACTACTTTGTTGCTCATTTAGAATCCCTTATATTTAGTATCAATATCTATGCTACTATATGCTACTTTATGTATATATTAGCATTCTAAAAATTGTACATATGTCGTATATCATTTCTTTAGACCAGGGTACTACAAGTTCAAGAGCATTATTGGTTGACCAAGAAGGAGCCATTCAAGGTATGGTTCAAAAAGAATTCAAACAGATTTTTCCGAAATCGGGATGGGTTGAACATGATCCCAAAGAGATTTTAGAATCGCAAATGAGCGTTTTGAAACAATTGATACAGGAGCAAAACGTAAGTGCTTCGGATATCAAAGCTATCGGAATCACCAATCAGCGAGAAACGACCATTGTTTGGGATAAAAACACGGGAGAACCTGTTTATAATGCTATTGTTTGGCAAGATAAACGTACGGCGGATATCTGCGAGAACATGAAGAATAACGGACTTACCGAGCATGTGCGACAAACCACTGGACTGGTAATCGACTCGTATTTTTCTGGAACTAAAGTGAAATGGATTTTAGATAACGTTGGAGGAGCAAAAGAACAAGCTGAGGCTGGAGATTTGTTGATGGGCACCGTTGATACTTGGTTGGTCTGGAATATGACTAATGGCGCAAGTCATGTCACCGATTATACAAATGCCTCTCGAACCTTGATTTATGATATCGTAAATCTGAAGTGGGATGATAAATTGACCAAAGCTTTAGGCATTCCATATAGTATGTTGCCTGACGTAAAACCATCCGCTCATCATTTTGGAGATTATGAATTGGATGGAGTTAAAATTCCCATTGCTGGGATTGCTGGTGACCAACAAGCTGCCCTATTCGGTCAAGCATGTTTTAAAGAAGGAACAGCTAAAAACACCTACGGAACCGGTTGTTTTATGTTAATGAATACCGGTGAAAAACCAATGTTCTCAAAAAACGGATTGTTAACGACCATCGGATATGGTCTCGATGGAAAAGTAACCTACGCCCTTGAAGGAAGTATTTTCATAGCCGGTGCAGCAGTACAATGGTTACGTGACGGACTAGAATTAATAAAAGACGCTAAAGAAACGGAAGCGCTAGCGGATTCAGTGGAAGGTGAGAATCCAGTATATGTAGTTCCAGCCTTCGCAGGTTTGGGAGCACCGTATTGGGATATGTATGCACGTGGCGCTGTCTTCGGATTAACTCGTGACACCGGAAAAGCACATTTGGCAAAAGCAACTTTAGAATCTTTAGCCTATCAAACAAAAGATATTCTAAAAGCCATGGAGGATGATTCAGGAATTCAATTGGAAAACCTGCGCGTTGATGGCGGGGCCTGTGCAAATAATCACTTAATGCAATTTCAAGCGGATATATTAGATACTGAAGTCCATCGTCCAGAAGTTATTGAATCAACTGCGATGGGCGCAGCCTTTTTAGCCGGCATTCAAGTCGGACTTTGGAAACAGGAAGATGTAGACCAAAACCGCCCAATGAACCGAATTTTCAAACCCACTTTCGACAGAGTAAAAAGAAAACGTTTGTACGGAAAGTGGCAGCAAGCGGTTGAGAGAACTAAAGGTTGGGAAGAGCAGTAGAAAACGTCTTTGCGAGTTGTCATCTTGAGCGCAGTCGGAAGGCGACAACGAAGCAATCCGTTTGTTAGAAACACTAATGAAAGTATGAACTATGAGGAGAAAGGTTGCCACATCGCGAAAAGCTCCTCGCAATGACGATTAATTTAAAATGTCAAAAAACATAAAATTCTCAAATCTAGACAGAGCAAAAACAGTAGATAAACTTTCTTCGGAGGAATTCGACCTAGTCGTTATTGGAGGAGGAATTACAGGAGGAGGAATCGCATTAGACGCTGCTTCTCGTGGATTGAAAGTGGCTCTAGTTGAAAAGAACGACTTCGCTTCAGGAACAAGTAGTAAATCCACCAAGCTAATCCATGGCGGACTTCGTTATCTCAAACAATTTGATTTTTGGTTGGTAAAAGAAGTAGGTTCTGAGCGGGCCATTGTACATAAACTAGCGCCGCATTTGGTACTTCCTGAAAAGATGTTACTTCCCTTAATTGAGAATGGTTCCTATGGTAAATGGCTGACTTCAATCGGACTGAAAGTATATGATATTCTTGCCCAAGTTACTGGCGATGATAAACGTAAAATGTTGGAGAAAAAAGAAGCATTAAAACTTGAACCTTTACTTCCAAAGAAAATATTAAAAGGGGCTGGATACTATGCAGAATATAGAACTGACGATGCTCGACTGACTATTGAGAATATAAAAACCAGTTTGCAATTTGGAGCTACAGCTTTGAATTATGCTTCGGTGGAAGACTTCGAATATACCGACGAAAAGATTTCGGGAGTAAGTGTTATGGATGAAATTTCTGGTGAAGACTTTGTTATCAAAACCAAATACGTCATCAGCGCAGCTGGGCCATGGGTCGACGAACTTAGAAGTGTGAACAACTCCAAAAAAGGAAAACGTTTGCATTTGACGAAGGGAGTTCATTTGGTATTTCCATATGAAAAACTTCCACTAAAACACTCTACATATTTTGATGTTCCTGATGGCAGGATGATGTTTGCAATTCCACGTGGAAAAACTACTTATGTGGGAACTTCAGATACGAATTATAATAATGATAAAGATGATGTGCGGACTGATTTGACCGATGCGGTTTATATTTTATCCGCTGTGAATAATATGTTTCCAAAGATTAATTTGGAGATGGAAGATATCGTTTCTTCTTGGGCGGGATTACGTCCTTTGATTCATGAAGAAGGGAAATCAGCTTCAGAACTATCTCGAAAAGACGAAATTTTCACTTCGGAGACCGGTTTGATTAGTATTGCTGGGGGAAAGCTAACTGGCTATCGCAAAATGGCAGAACGTGTTGTTGACCGAATAGCCAAAAAGTTAGAAGAAGATGGTACAAAATTGAAAGACTGTTATACCGATGAAATTCCGTTGGCAGGAAACGTAGACTTTAAGAAGTTCAAACACGTTACGAAATACATAGCTGAGGTTTACAATCGTATCAAGTCCGATGGGTTCACAGAACACGATGCTTGGTTTTTGGTCACCAATTACGGTAAACAGACCGAAATCATTTTAGAGAACTATGCTTCACTAAAAGATGAAGACTTTTATGTCCGCTTGGCAAAGGCAGAATTGCGTTTCGGAATCGACTACGAAATGGTACAAAACCCCATGGATTTCTTTATCCGAAGAACAGGGCGCTTGTATTTTGATATTGATAGTGTGCGCTCACTGATGGAGCCTGTTTTGCAGGAATTTAAAACGATTTACAAGGTTGATGATACTCAGTTATTGGCTTGGAAAGAAGAATTAAATAGAGAGTTGAAAGAGCATTCTGATTTTTCAATGGACAGGGTTTAAAATACGTGTGTTCCTTCCCCTGCAAGGGGAAGATGGGCCAGCCGAAGGCAAGGCTTGGAAGGGGTCTTATCGTGACCGACTTCTTAAAGTTAATATAAGTCTTATCCGTGAAGACCGCTTTCTCCCCTCCTTTTTACATTAGCTGATTTTAAATTTTGTAACAAGGTCCTCGACAAGCTCGGACTGACAACTTAGCTTTGATTTGTTTGAAAAGCCAAATAGGAACAACGATGTCATGCTGAGCTTGTCGAAGCACATCTATAAGTTTGGAATATCAAATCAACAGATTGCTTCGTCGCTTTCACTTTAACCTTATGTTTAAACTTGGCAACACGCTTCTATCAAAGACGTATTAATCCAACTTATCCGTCAACCCCTTAAAAACCCGCTTCGCATTCCCCCGCTCATAAAGAACCTTATAAACCGCATCAATAATCGGAGTTTCAACTTTCTTGCTAAACTTTGATTTTTGTTCAAAAGCGGTTTTGGCGGCATAATATCCTTCGGCTACCATCTTCATTTCCATTTGGGCACTTTTTACGGTGTAGCCCTTGCCAATCATGTTTCCGAACATACGATTACGACTAAAAGTAGAATATCCAGTTACTAACAAATCCCCTAAATAAGCAGAATTATTGATGTTACGCTTCATTTTATGAACGCGTTTGATATAGCGTTTCATTTCGCGAATAGCATTACTCATTAAAACACTTTGAAAATTATCGCCGTAGCCTAATCCGTGATAGATACCGGCGGCTAGGGCATAAATATTCTTAAGCATTGCGGCATATTCAGTGCCTATGATATCGTCTGAGATTTTCGTTTTGATGTAATGACTGCTTAAGTTATCTGCTACTAGTTTTGCTTTTTCTTCGTCTGCAGAAGCTATAGTTAAATAAGAAAGTCGTTCAAGGGCAACTTCTTCCGCATGGCATGGGCCAGTAATCACGCCAATATTTTCAAAAGGAATTTTGTATTCGTCATGAAAATGTTCGCCGACTATTAATCCCGTTTCGGGTACGATTCCTTTTATAGCAGAAAAGATGATTTTATCTTTTATGGACATCGTTAATTTTTGAAGTTCACTTTCCAAAAAAGCTGAAGGGATGGCAAAAATGAGCACATCCGAAGAACTTATGATTTCATTGATATCATCCGTTAAATTTAATTGTTCGGTATGAAATTCTACAGCGGTGAGGTAATTAGGATTGTGCTTTTCCTTTTTAATATAGTCTACGGCATCAGAATTCCGCATATACCAACCTACCTTTTCTTGATTCTCCGTGAGCATTTTCACGATAGCTGTGGCCCAACTACCACCACCTAAAACTCCAAATCTCATTTTCTTTGACATTAAATACAATTAGACTACAAAGCTAATCATTAATAAAACCGAAACCTTAAATTCTGATAATCAAATAGTTAAAAATATTGGCATAGCATTTGTTTTATAGAAATTGAATTTAAATACCAGTATTATGAAAGCAAAACTACTTATCGGACTTATCCTTATCGGAACCTTGATGACTTCGTGTTATACCGAGACAATCATTCAAGATGACTTTATTGAAGAATCAGCTTTCAATACAGATCAAGTTTTACAATCTTATGATTTATGGTATGTAGATATTAATGCTACAACAGGAAATGGCGAAGTGCCTTTCTTACAAAGAGCCTTTACGATCTCATTCGATAATGGAACTGTGTACGCCAATAACAATATTGTAGGCATCGGAAAAACCGGGAATGGTTTTGGAATCGATGTCGGCAGTTATGGAACATTAAGAGGAACTGTGGAAATCAATCACGACGTTGACGGACTATGGTTACTGGATATCTTTGCAGTAAACGGGAATACCATAGAAGTCAGAGACCCGCGTTCTGGAACTTCTTATTTTCTGAATGGATATCAAATCAATAATTTTGATTACGATACAGTTTTCTATGACAACATCAACTTCTTTTTACAAGAGTATGATGCCTGGGAGAAAACATTTACAAGTGAAGAAGGCGCTATAAATGATTTTGATGATGAGAATTTCTTGCAATTTAACACGGAAACGTTTCGTTCATCAATTGATGGGGTAGGGACTTCCATTTCAAATCTACAGTGGGATTTCGTGGGAGATTATCAGATATATGACGTAGAAAACGATGAAACGCTCAAAACTTTAACACTTGCTTACGATTTTATGGGCAATGATTATTTCGAACTTTACGTTATTAATGATAGTACTATAGAGCTGTATCATCCTTCTAGTGAAACGGTATATGAGTTTAGAGGAAAAGGTTATCAGCAGTACTTGAAATCGGGTAAAAGCTCGGTTGTTAAGAAAAGAACAAAAACTTCGAATCCGACAATGAAGGTAAAACGAAGTAGAAAGAGATAGATGACTTTTGGTTGGTTATTTAGTTAGAAAACCCCTCGAACAGAAATGTCGAGGGGTTTTTTCTTAGTGAGATAGCTAATCTTCAATTAGGGTAATCCAACCAATCCTGAGTATAGCCGAAGGGTCTATTTATTACGGACTAAGATTTTCATTCAAAACTAGTATGTCTCTTTTTAAATTCCGAGGGATTTTCTTCAGTTACTTTTTTAAAGGTCCGGTTAAAATAAGAAAGACTTTCAAATCCGCATTCATAGCAAGTTTCACTAATATTCTTTCCCATTAATAAAAGACGCTTGGCCTGACTAATACGGTATTGATTTAGAAAGCTGACGAAAGTATTTCCCGTTGCTTTTTTGAAATATCGGCAAAAGGCGGGCTTTGTTAAGTTGCATAGTTCTGCTACTTCATCGACTGTGATTTTGTTTTGGTAGCGTTCATCAATTAGCGCATAAATCTGACGAATACGCTCCTGCTCTTTTTTGCTATATCTATTTTTATAGGGTTTAGTATGCAACAGTTCAAACTCCTTGCTTTGCGCCAGTTTCTTTAAAATCGTGATGGATTGCATGAAGAACTCAAATGGAGGAAGCAGATGCAATTCCTTCAGCAATTCACCAACCTCTTTTTTTGTAGACCCCGAGAATGCCAGTCCGTATTTAGATAATTCCAGTAAGCGTTCTAAAGACTGTAGTTCTGGCATTTGCGCAATGAAGTTGTCCTTGAAGAAAGGTTTTATATGTAATACTTCTTTGCGATAGCTGGTAGTCACTCCATGGTCAAAATTTAAGTGTGGAATGTTTGAACCAATCAAAACAAGGTCGCTACTGGTAAACTGCGAAATATGATTGCCGACATGACGAGTAGCATTGGCACCCTCAATATATACCAATTCAAATTCTGGATGAAAATGCCAATAGAAGAGATGATTTAGTTTAGGGTCGTGCAAAAGCCGAAAGGGACTTTTAGATGCCGGATTAATCGTTTCAAGTTGGATTTTCATTATTCAAATGTACCTAAATTGTCTTTTTTTAATACATTTTATATTATATATATCAATATAGTTCAAATTTTAATCAATATCGAGGTGGAGTGCGGTTGTTTTCATTTCTAGTTTTACAGTATCAATTTGAAAGTAATTTTTAAAATATTTCACTATGGATTCAAAATATAAAGTAGAAATGGCCAACAAGGCGCATGAGGAAATCCCGGGAAATCCATCTACGGCGACGAGCAGTAAACAAAGATTAAACGACCGTTCAAATGGGAAGCCGTTGCGAGTATTAAGCGAAGAAGATTGGAAATTCTGGATGCACAACGGATACATTGTCATCAAGAATGCTATCCCTATAGAACAGGCAAAAGCTACGGCTGATTTTATATGGGAATTTGACGAAAAAGACCCAAACGATTCTGAAACCTGGTACGCACCTCCACGTGCAGAAATGCAAATGAAAGAACTAGAAGGTACCGGAATGGTTGAGGTCTACAATCATCAACATTTATGGAATAATCGTCAAATGCCAAGAGTATATGATGCATTTGCTGATGTTTGGGGAACTGAAAAGTTGTGGGTAACTATAGACAGAGCGAATTTGAATTTTCCTTTGAAACCAGGAGTAGACAAAAAAGGTTTTATTCACTGGGATTATGACCCAGAAACCAAACCACAAAACGTTCAAGGTGTATTGGCCTTGGCTGACCAGATCGACGAAAATATGGGCGGCTTTCAATGTATTCCCTGGTTATATCGAAATTATGATACTTGGAAATTAACGCAGCCTGAAGATAGAGACCATTTTCAACCAGATATTTCAGATATGGAAGATAAGATTGTAAAAGTGAAGATGGAGGCTGGTGATTTGCTCATTTTCAATAGCACAGAACCCCACGGAATTCGCCCGAACAAATCTGCAAATAAAGTACGAATTGCACAATATATCTCCATGATGCCGGCGGAAGAAGACAACGAAGAACTAAGAAACTGGCGTATCAATTCATGGAAAAATCGAATTGCTCCTGAAGGCTACGCTTTTCCTGGAGATCCAAGAAAATGGGAGCAAACCAAATACGATACAGCCGAATTATCTGATTTAGGAAAAAAACTCCTAGGTTTGAACAACTGGTAATTAATCGAATACTTTAAAAATCACCAACCTATGCTTTCAAGCCTTAGCTATTGGGATATTGCCATTATCCTAATTTATTTCGGAATTATATTATGGATAGCTCAATGGGCATCAAAAAGTAAATCAGATTCTGGCAGCGCGATTGATTATTTTTTAGCAGGTAAAAACTCTGGCTGGCTTGTTATCGGAGCATCACTATTTGCTTCTAATATCGGTTCAGAAATCATACTAGGTGTTTCCGGGGCAGGAGCACGTGGTAATATGCCTATGGCGAATTTTGAAATTATCGCTTCCCTAGTTTTAATACTTCTAGGCTGGGTATTTGTGCCTTTTTATCTGCGTTCTGGAGTTTATACCATGCCAGAATTTTTAGAAAAACGCTACTCCAAAGCATGCAGAAGTTACCTTTCTGTAATCTCTATTTTGGCCTATGTAATCACCAAAATTTCCCTTATCATTTTTGCAGGGGCTTTGGTTTTTGAAACTATTGGAATTCCTTTTTGGACAGGCGCCATAATAACAGTTGTAGCAACAGGGTTTTATACGGTTTTAGGTGGACTCAAAGCGGTAATTTATACTGATATGGTACAAGCTTTTATTTTACTCTTGGGTACAATTGCCGTAACCGTTTTTGGATTATATGCTTTAGGCGGATGGGACCATATGATAGATGTCATTACAACTGCCTCTACACAAGAAGGGAATCCACCAACAGAACAATTTTTTAACCTTTGGCGCCCTATGGCCGATACCGAATACCCTTGGACGGGCATGCTTTTCGGAGCGCCGATATTGGGAGTTTGGTACTGGTGCACCGACCAATACATTGTGCAGCGAACGCTTTCCGCCAAAGATGTAAATAATGCGCGAAAAGGAGCTTTGTTTGCGGGGTATTTAAAACTACTTCCCGTTTTTATCTTTTTTATCCCAGGGGTAATCGCCTATGCATTATTGCAAGAAGGAGCCATTGAGTTTTCTATGGAAAATGCAGACCAAGCATTACCAGCCATGATAAACGGATTCCTCCCAACAGGATTAAAAGGCTTAGCAATTGCAGGTTTATTGGCTGCCCTAATGAGTTCACTCTCCTCCGCTTTTAATTCGAGTTCTACACTCTTGACAATCGACTTCTACCAAAAATATAAACCCGATGCCACTCAGAAAGATTTAGTCCGTTTTGGACGATTGGCAACCATTGTTTTGGTCGTGGTTAGTCTAGGATGGATTCCCTTTATGAAAGCCCTAATGGGAGGTGGGATTTTTCATTACCTGCAAAGTGTTCAAGCTTATATTTCGCCTCCAATCGCGGCGGTTTTCCTTTTCGGATTATTTTATAAATGGATAAATGCCAAAGGCGCCATCGTTTCTTTATGGGTAGGTTTTGTTATCGGAGTATTTCGATTAGTAGCTGAATTTTTAGCCAATGAAGGAACCATTAGTGTTGTCAATGATTCGTTATTGGGAATGTTTCTAGGGATTAATTTCTTGCACTTCGCATTATTTTTATTCCTATTCTGCGCAGTTATATTAATGGTGGTCAGCAAGATGGGACAACCGCAACCAGCCGAAGTATTAGAACTAGTTACTTTTCAAAGAGGTTCTGAACGACCCAAATTCAAATGGTCTTCAGACGCTACCCTTACTATTATTCTCATCGGATTGGTACTACTTTTATGGTTGCTTTTCAGTAAATGGGGTATTGCAGGATAGCTATTAATTATAAAAAAGTAGCCTGATCGAGCTGTCACATCGAGCGCAGTCGAGATGCGAGACCTACTTTATACACGGGTGATTAAAAACCTCTCGACTGCGCTCGAGAAGACATTATAGCGAAATAGAATGGATTTACAACTTAAAAACAAAACAGCATTTATAACAGGCTCTACAGCGGGTATTGGTTACGCAACAGCTCGAACTTTGGCTAATGAAGGGGCTTCCATTATTTTGAATGGAAGAACAGCAGAAAGTGTAGCAAAAGCTGTTCAAAAATTCCAAGAAGAATTTCCAAATTCAACAGTTTCAGGCTTTGCAACTGACTTTAGCAAATCGAATGAAGTAGAAGAGTTATTGAGCAAACTCCCCGAAATAGATATCCTTATCAATAATGTGGGCATTTATTCTTCTGGGTCTTTCTTCAAAACTGCTGATGAAGATTGGTATTGTCAATTCGAGATCAATGTAATGAGCGGGGTTCGATTATCCAAAAGGATACTTCCTAAAATGCTTTCAAAAGATTGGGGACGAATACTATTTGTTTCGAGCGAATGTGCGACTTTGGTGCCTGTTGATATGATTCCGTATAGCATGACCAAGGCTGCATTGCATGCGGTTTCTAGAGGATTGGCGCAACTGACTAAAAGCTCTGGGGTAACTGTAAATACGATTGTTCCAGGTTCTACTTTATCTGAAGGAGCAGAACGATTTTTAGAAAACGCAGCTGAAAAAGAAGGCAAGACAAAAGCTGAAGTTGAGGAAGCATTCTTCACTGAAGTTCGTACATCTTCACTCCTACAACGCTTTGCAAAAGTGGAAGAAGTTGCCAATACAATTACCTATTTGTGCAGTCCACTTTCGGCGGCTACAAATGGTTCTGCTATAAAAGTTGAGGGTGGTAGTACAGGAGGAATTTTATAATAATATCAATATATAAAACATTTACAAAATCTATGGAACAAGCAAAAAGAGTATTCACAATTATTTTAATTGGGGCTTTCTTACAGATATCCTGTCAAGATGATAAGAGTAAAAAAGCGGAACCAGAAATAGTAGAATCTAAAAAAATGGAAAAACAGAATGAAGATTTATTGAGACATGTGGTAATTTTTAAATTTAATGATGACGCAAGTGAAGCTGATGTCGAAAAGTTAAACGATAGTTTTAACGCCTTACCAGATCATATTTCTGTCATAAAAGATTTTGAATGGGGATTAAATGATAGTCCTGAAAATTTCCATCAGGGCTTTACCCATTGTTATATGCTTACTTTTCATTCAGCAAAAGATCGCGATAGTGTGTATACTCCTCATCCAAAACACCAAGAATTTGTGGCAAGTTTACAGCCTTTTGTAGAAAAAGTATTTGTTGTTGATTATTGGGTAAAATAGTCAGTTGTAGAAAAAGTTCAGCAAGAATCGGGTTTTATGACCTTCAAAAGCAACATAAGTTTGTATCATAAAATTCAAAGAAAATGACTGAGCAAGAACAAATTAATTATAATCGCATTGCCGAAGCGATAGATTATATCAGGACAAATTTTAAGGAGCAACCCTCTTTAAACGACATTGCGGAAAGTGTGCATTTAAGCCCTTTTCATTTCCAACGCTTATTTACCGACTGGGCGGGCGTAAGTCCGAAAAAGTTTATGCAGTACATTAGCATCGAGTATGCGAAACAAGTATTGAAAGATAAACAAGCCACATTGTTTGAAACTGCCCATCAAACAGGCCTTTCTGGTACGAGTCGCTTACATGATTTATTTATTAGTATAGAAGGAATGACCCCGGGAGAATATAAAAACGGCGGAGAGAATCTATCGATAAGCTACAGTTTTGCAGAAAGTCCTTTTGGGAATATCATTGTAGCATCTACATCAAAAGGAATTTGCCATATAGCTTTCTTCGATGACAAAAATGATGCATTTACCACATTGCAAAAACGATTTCCAAATGCCATTTATAATCAAGTTGTTGATAAAGCGCAGCAGAATGCACTATTTATTTTTCGACATGATTGGAGCAAACTCGACCAGATAAAATTGCATTTATCGGGTACTCCGTTTCAACTTAAAGTTTGGGAAACCCTACTAAAAATACCCATGGGCGAGTTATCCACTTATGGTACTATTGCTAAAAAAATTGATAAGCCCAAAGCTTCAAGAGCGATTGGAACAGCTATTGGAAGTAATCCCGTTGCATTTTTAATTCCCTGCCATAGAGTAATACAATCATCGGGGAATTCAGGTGGATATATGTGGGGCAACACCCGAAAATCAGCTATCATCGGTTGGGAAGCCGCAAAAATCAACGGATAGCCTTATGGAAAGTTTAAGTTCAAAAATAGCAGCAATAGATTGGCAGAAAGTCACATCAGAAATGCATGAAAAGGGATATGCGATTGTTCCCAATGTCCTTTCTGAAAAACAATGTCAAGAACTTATTGACTTGTACGAGAATCCAGATAGATATCGAAAAACAGTAGTCATGGAACGCTACCGTTTTGGCTTGGGAGAGTACAAATATTTTGACTATCCTTTGCCCAAAATAATTCAGACCATACGGGAAGAAGTATATCCAAAATTAGCCCCAATTGCTAATCTATGGATGAAGGTTTTAAAAATTGATAAACAATTCCCTAAATCATATAATGAATTGCAAGGGCAGTGTCATGATAACAATCAATTAAAACCCACACCACTAATTTTAAAATATGGCAAAGGCGGATTCAACACATTGCACCAAGATTTATACGGAGATGTGTTTTTCCCGCTTCAAACCGTATTTTTCTTAAATGAACCTGATGTCGATTTTGCAGGTGGTGAATTTGTTATGACCCAACAGACGCCTAGGGCACAATCAAAAGCCATTGTTTTAAGGCCTAAAAAAGGTGATATGCTCATTTTTACCACTAATTTTAGACCTGTAAAGGGGAAAAGAGGATATTACAGAGTAAATATGAAGCACGGGGTTAGTGAGTTGCATCATGGGGAAAGGCATACTATGGGCGTTATTTTTCACGATGCACTTAGTTAAGCTATGATTCAGCATAAAGACATATCAGATACCAAACTAAGAACAAAATTAAAAGCAGAAGTAATAGTGTTCGGAGGCAATAAAAATCTGAAAATTTATGGTAAACTTGATTGTAAGTCGGGTCGAAGAATGAAGAGAGAGAATAGAGTTTTCTTTATTTCCGAAAAGGAAGCTCTTCAAAATAACTTTAGACCTTGCGGACATTGTATGAAGACGGATTATAAAAAATGGAAAGATGGAGTTATTTGATATTGATGCAACGATTAACCTCCTTCCTAAGGATGGAACAGTCAACTATTATGGAGAAATATTCAATCAAACGGAAGCGAAGCACTATCTAGAAATATTGCTGAAGACCATTGAATGGCGAAATGACGAGGCAATCATTTTTGGTAAAAAAATAACAACTAAACGAAAAGTGGCTTGGTATGCTGAAGAACCTTTTGAATATACCTATTCAAAAACTACGAAACGAGCATTACACTGGACACAAGAATTACTGGAATTAAAAACTAGGATTGAACAAAAAACAGGAGATGCATTTAATTCTTGCCTTTTAAATCTCTACCATGACGGAAGTGAAGGCATGGCATGGCACAGTGATGGAGAGAAGGACTTAAAGAAGCATGGTGCGATAGCCTCATTGAGTTTTGGAGCCGAAAGAAAATTCTCCTTCAAAAATAAAGAAACCAAGGAAAAAATAGATTTGGTTCTAAAGCATGGAAGTTTATTGGTCATGAAAGGCACCACTCAGAGTAATTGGTTACATCGACTTCCACCAACTAAATTGGTTACAAAACCAAGGGTGAATTTGACTTTTAGAACAATTGAGAAAAGATAATGAAGGGGATAGGAAATACACCACTAATCAAGATTGAAAAACTTGTAGATTCGGAAAGCGCTGAAATCTATGTAAAGTTTGAAGGATCAAACCCTACCGGAAGCATGAAAGACAGAATGGCTCTTTCCATGATAGAAGGGGCTGAAAGAAGAGGTGAACTACAAAAAGGAGGTACTGTTGTCGATTATACAGGAGGAAGCACCGGAAGCTCCTTGGCAATGATATGTTCAGCAAAAGGATATAAAGCTCATTTTGTTTCATCAGATGCGTTTGCTGAAGAAAAATTACAAACTATGAGGGCATTCGGGGCGACATTGGAATTAGTTCCGAGCGCAAACGGAAAAATCACGGCGAATGTTATTGATACAGCCCTTGAAAGGGTGCGAGAAATTGCCAAACAACCGAATACATTTTATACAAACCAATTTAAAAATATAGATAATCGAAATGCCTATCACAAAATGGCGGAAGAGATAATGGATGAATTGGGATGCGAAATAGATGAATTTCTAGCAGGAGTAGGAACTGGAGGATGTTTTTCAGGCAACTCCGAAATTTTCAAAAACAAAATCCCTCAGATTAGATGTATTCCAATAGAACCCTTTAATGTACGAGCATTGTCTGGAGGAGGTACTTCGGGAACTCACAGACTGGAAGGCATGGGAGCAGGTTTTATACCTGAAATATGTAGATTAGATTTAGCGGACCAAATAATAGCGGTAAAAGATGAAGATGCATATGAGACCGCGAGAAAATTGGCGCGGATAGAAGGAATATTTGGAGGAATTTCCTCAGGCGCCAATGTATGGGTCGCCATCCAAAGAGCAAAAATATTAGGAAAAGGGAAAAAGATTGTAACCGTCGTTTGTGATTCGGGTATGAAATATTTACAAGGAGATTTGTACAGATAAATGTTCTGAAGAACATTATGTCTTAAAATAACTACTGCATATTCAATCGAATTTTACCTGTAATAGGCTCTTTAAGAATGCAATAAGCCCTATTTTTGCAAGCTTAATTTCGGAGACCATGAAAAAGTATTTGAATCTTTTCGATTTCAAACAGAAAGTAGACTACAAAACAGAAATTCTTTCTGGTTTGACCGTGGCTTTGGCCTTGGTGCCAGAAGCCATCGCTTTTGCTTTGATTCCCGGTTTTTCTCCTTTAACGGGATTATACGCTGCATTTATTTTGGCCTTAGTAACTTCAATACTTGGCGGTCGCCCTGGAATGATTTCAGGAGCAACAGGAGCAGTAGCGGTTATTTTCGTTGGATTGATTTTAGAATTAAAACGAAACTTTCCCGGAATAGAACCAGAAACAATTTTGAATTATGTTTTTGCAACAGTTATTATTGCTGGACTATTACAGATAGGGGCCGGACTTTTGCGCTTAGGCAAGTTTATTCGCTTGGTGCCGCATCCCGTGATGTTTGGGTTTGTAAACGGACTTGCGATTATCATTTTCATGGCGCAGTTTCCGAATTTCTATCAAAAAGGAACAGAATCACTATTGGAAACTACTCCGTTTGCCATCATGCTCGGACTAACCTTATTAACAATGCTTATTATTTGGGGACTTCCGAAATTGACAAAAGCTGTCCCTTCCTCTTTAGTAGCTATTGTAGTAGTTTCAGCGATTGTTATCGGTTTTGGAGTTGATACCTTGACCGTGGCAGATACTATGGGTGCAGGAGAGACCATTAAAGGTGGATTTCCGCCAATATCCATTCCGCAGATTCCATATACATTAGAATCACTTTGGATAATTCTTCCCTATGCAGGAATCGTTGCCGGAGTAGGATTAATCGAAAGTCTATTGACTTTGAACATAATTGATGAAATCACTGAAACGAGAGGCAGCGGAAATAAAGAATGTGTCGCTCAAGGGACAGCAAATATCCTTTCAGGGTTTTTATCAGGTATGGGTGGTTGTGCAATGATTGGACAAAGTTTAATTAATACCTCTTCTGGAGCGCGCGCCCGTTTATCAGGAATCACGGCTGCAGTAATGCTACTCGTTTTTATCATGTTCGGTTCAAGCCTAATCGAGCGATTACCAATGGCTGCTTTGGTAGGTTTGATGTTTATGGTTGCCATAGGAACTTTTGAATGGGCAAGTTTTAAAACCTTTCGAAAAATGCCAAATTCAGATGTTATAGTAATGGTGTTGGTTACCTTGATTACTGCAATTACACATAATCTTGCGATTGCTGTTTTATTGGGAGTTATTATTTCTGCATTGGCGTATTCTTGGGAAAATGCAAAACGTATTCGTGCAAGAAAGTATATTGATGATGACGGAATAAAGCACTACGAAATATTCGGCCCACTATTCTTTGGTTCAACGACAGCTTTTGCTGAAAAGTTTGATATTCAAAACGACCCTGAAGAGGTGATTATCGATTTTCAGGAAAGTCGTGTAGCTGATATGTCAGGTATTGAAGCTTTAAATAAATTGACGGAACGTTATGCAAAAGCTAAGAAGAAAATTCATTTAAAACATTTAAGTAAAGATTGCATTCGTCTTCTTGAAAATGCGGATGAAATTATAGATGTTAATGTGTTGGAAGATCCAACTTACAAAGTGGTTGTAGATAAAATAAAAAAGGATGGAGATTCGGAAATCACACGTCCTTTTAATATTTGGGAATTATAGTAGAAGTGTCTACGGTTTCTTTTTGGAAGAACTATAACCACCTCCCCATCCCATCCAATATCGTAACGAAATTCGTTTTTGAAATCGTTTGTTTTTTTTCTCGGTTAGACTCTCATCTTTTATCATAATCTGCACATCTTTCATAATAGATTGATTTTAAGGTCTGTTTATTAGAAAGACGATGCAAAAAGAAAAAGGAGGATAAAATTTTGTTAAAAATACAGATGGTAATGTTAATTGCAACGACAACCACAATCTGTTGAAATGAAAATGCCACTTCCTAATGGGCAGGAAATGGCATTTTTATAAAAGTTTTAAGCTCTAAAGGGTTCTCAAATACTCGGCTACTGCTCTAGTCTCATCATCAGTCAAATTCTGATTCAACATAATAGCATTATTATACTCTTTCAACAAGGCTTTTGCAATAGGATCTTCTTTTAACATTCCGTCAGGATTTTTAATCATGTTCATTACCCAAGCCGGACTTCTTTTTTCATAAACACCTTTAAGTGCAGGGCCAATCATACGCTGCTCTGCCATATGACAAGCGGTGCAAATTGCACTGTATTTCGCCTCACCAGCTGCAGCTAATTCCGCGTCAATATCATCTGAAAAGGTAATATCTTTAAAAGGTCCGACACCATCATTATCCATATCAACAGGAACTCCTTCGGCAGCTTCTGCTTTTACTTCTTTTTTGGTACGGTTCATTTCAAACCCGTCTTTTTTTTCTTCCTTTTTTTCACCACAACTGGCAATTAATGCACCAATCGCTAATACGCTCAATATTTTTTTCATGTATGCTGAATTTTCATGCTGAACTTGTTTCAGCATCTGATTGTTTTCCCGACTAAGATAAGGAATAGCTAAAATTATTGGACCTCGTTAAAGAACTTTATCACTCTTTTTTCATTGTACGTGATATTCTTTGACCCATAGTAGCCCACATGACCACCATATTTAGATACCTCTAAATAAAGTTGAGAGTTGGTTTTTGCTTCTTCATGGGGAAAACATTCAGGACCTAAAAAAGAATCATTTGCAGCATTTAAAATAAGGGCAGGCGTCTTAATGTTTGGTAGAAATTGAAGGCAACTGCACTTTTCATAGTAATCCAAAGCATCTTTGAAACCGTGCGCCCTACTGGTATAGACATCATCAAAATCCTTTAAGGTAATCACGTTTTTGATATCAGTGTCGGTAATTTTTTCCGGAAAGAATTTTTGTTTCTCTTTCAGCTTACCCACTAAATTCTTTTTGAATCTGATCGCATAAGGAGTATTTTTTGACTTTAACAACTCCTGGCATGAGCTATATAAACTACAAGGAACCGAAACTGCCATTGCAGCTTTGATTTCTTTCGGAATAATTCTGTCTTCGCCCAAATATTTCAATGTCAGATTTCCACCAAGACTGAATCCCTTGAGAAAAATTTCACTGTAATTCTTACTGCTTAAAATATGTTGAATGACGGCATCCAAATCTTCTGTTGCACCGGAATGATAGGAACGAAATAATCGATTTTGTTCACCACTGCAAGTGCGAAGATTGATGGCACAAACATCAAATCTATTTTGATTGAGTTGCTTGGCGCTTCCGGCTATATAGGCACGCTGAGCGTTGCCTTCAAGTCCATGGATTAGAATGGCAACTTTGCGATAAGGTGAATTTGAAAAGCTCCAATCAAGGTCTAAAAAGTCCCCATCTGGCAAATCGATTCTTTCACGTTTTTGCTCGAAATCAGCGATTTTTCGCCAAATTCCGGCATAAATCGTTGAAAAATGTCCGTTTTTGAACAAAAATGGCGGATTGTAGGAAGAAGAAACAATGGGCATTAGTAAAGAATATTATCCTGTGCTTTAACTTTTTCAGGAAGGTTATCTTCGTCTAACATGTCTCGCAAATCGATTTCTATCGTTTTGCAAAGCGCTGTCATTGGCACATCATTTATTCGACCCTCGAAGGGATCTTCACTATTGCTTCCCACTTTTTCCATAGTAGTAAAAATCCATGATATTAAAACCGAAAAGAAAATCATAAGTGGTAGCAACCACCATTGGGTTGTTTCGATGATTTCTGATAGCTGAGTTTTAAAAACACTTAGTAAACCAAAGGGAAGAAGGAGTACAAAAATCCATGTGAAAAGCGTACTGAAGTATGCATATTGTCTCGGGAAAGGTGTGTTTTTAATGCGTTCGCACTTTCCTTGTAAATTATACATTTCTTCCAAGTTACTATGGAACACCTGTTTGTCAAACTCTGTTATTTTGCCATCCTTCAAAAGCTGCTTTAGGTGCTGCCCTTGATTTTTAATCAAATGCGTGGCTATATTTTTTCGGTTTTCTAAATCCTCATCTTCTTCAGGGCTTAGAAATGAATCCAATCCCGCACAAACGGGATTTCGTTCTCCATGACGGTCAAATAGCTTCTCAACGGATCTATTTTCTTTTATGGAAAAACTTGAAGGTTGACGAAGTTGAATTCTTAGGGCATTAATCCAGGCGATGTGCCGATAAATCAAAATTCTCTTGGTTTCTGGGGTGTCGTCAACAAAGCTCAAAACGTTATTCGCCCATGTTCTGGAGTAGTTTACGATACCACCCCAAATTTTACGCCCCTCCCAAAATCGGTCGTAACTCTGGCTATTTTTAAAACCAATGTAAAAAGCCACCGCGATACCGATTACGCTCAAGGGTTGAAAAGGAATACTGATATGAGTCCACCCTAGAAAATAATAGGCACAAAAAATGGCAGACCCATAAATGGTGAAAAAAAGTAAATTTTTCCATGCATATCGGATGATAATACCCCAACTAATATTTCTTTTTACATACATAGGCTCGTTAATTCGAAGGTTTGATAATTAGGATTATCTGAAGTCTAAAAATACTTAAAAGTTTCATAATTAAACCCCAATTAAAACACGAATACCAACTTTGTTGTAAATTTAAAGATGGCTTTAAGAATAAAGAAATGCGGGCATATCGAGGCAATTACGGAAATCAAAAAACCGCGGGCGTATGAATGTGAGGAATGTGTGAAAAGCGGAAGCACTTGGGTACACCTTCGTACCTGTCAAGAATGTGGTATAACCCTTTGCTGCGATAGTTCACCTAACAAGCATGCCAGTAAACATGCAGTTGCAAAAAGCCATGCTGTTATCAATTCTGCCGAACCTGGTGAGAAATGGCTATGGTGCTATGAACATAAATTAATTGCTAGATATTAGAAAATGACTGATCCAAGATTTCCAGAATTAACACAACGACAAATTAGTGTCTTAAAAGAGAGCGGTGTAATTGAATCATTTGATAAAAATATACGTGTATTTGCCTTAGGAGATTTACAGTATGACTTTTTCGTAGTGTTGGAAGGGGAGATATCTATCGAAGACCCTGCCGATAATAACAATGTGATTGTCGTCCATCAAAAGAATGAGTTCTCAGGTGATAGCGGAATGCTTTCAAATCGAAGTTCACAGTTTCATGCTATTGCAAAAGCCGGAACAACACTTTTAAGGTTAACTCCACTTCAGCTGCGAAGAGCCATTACTCAGCATAGTGATATCAGCGACCTACTTTTGAATGCCTTTCTATTACGTCAACAAACAATATTGAATGAATTTACAGGTGGAATCAAATTATTGGGTTCTGGAAATTCTAAAGAGACCTATTCGATTCGCGATTTTATGGAAAAGAATCATATTTGGTATAATTTTTTGGATGTTGATAAATCGGAGGAGGCTAAAGAACTGCTTTTGAATTTTAACCTTACGGAATCTAATTTACCTATTTTGATTACCAGTGATTCTAAAGTTTGTACTAACCCTACTTTGGATTCTGTAGCAAGAAATTCAGGTGTTTTAATGGATTTTGAAGATAAGGTCTTTGATTTGCTCGTCATTGGAGCGGGTCCGGCAGGCTTAGCGGCAAGCGTTTATGCTGCTTCTGAAGGTTTGGAAGTGGTGACCATTGATAGTAACGCACCTGGTGGACAAGCAGGTAAGAGTTCGAAAATTGAAAACTATCTTGGTTTTCCGACAGGAATTTCAGGGACTGATTTGGCCAATAAGGCCTATGTACAAGCTCAAAAATTTGGGTGTAATATCTCCATTCCCCATAGAGCAAAAAGTATTGAACATACGGGAAAACACTTTGTGTTGCAAGCAACAAACGGTAAAGAAATTAAATCGAAAGCTTTGATGGCGGCGACGGGTGCAAGTTACAGTCACTTGCCTTTAAAGAATATTGAGAAGTACGAAGGCAGTGGTGTTTACTATTCCGCTACCGGAATGAATGCTTCTTCTTGCAAAGATGAAATAGTAGGCGTCGTTGGTGGAGGTAATTCTGCTGGTCAAGCAGCCTTATTTCTCGCAGACCATGCGAAAGAGGTTCATGTGATTCTTCGCGGAGGTGATTTAGGAGCGAAAATGAGTGACTACCTCGTACAACGTATAGAGGCAGCCCCGAATATTTTTGTTCACCTATTCACACAGGTTGTCGAACTTCTTGGGAAGCATCATCTTGAATCAGTCCTCTTGGAAACTAAAGACGGCGAGAAGGTCGAAAAATCAATTACGAATTTATTCACGTTTATAGGTGCCAAACCAGGAACTGATTGGTTGAAAGGTTTGGTGGTAACCGATGAAAAAGGATTCATTTGCACTGGACCAAGAATTAAAGACGAAGAACTTTCCACCTGTGCTATTTTTAGTCATCGAAAACCTCAGTCCTTAGAGACAAGTATCCCGGGATTTTTCGCTGTAGGGGATGTTCGAAAGGGCTCCGTAAAACGAGTTGCATCAGCCGTCGGGGAAGGCTCTATGGCCATAAGCCAGGTCCATCAGTTTTTAGGGGAATTGAACGCACTTCAAACCGAGGAGGTTTAGAAGTCTTATTTGGGATAAGTCTCTAACATTTTATACTGCTCCTCAATTGCAGATTTAAACTCAGATTTCAAACTGTCTATCAATTCAGAAACAGGAACCGAGTCGTCAATCATCGCAGAACCCTGACCGGCCGACCAAATCGTTTTCCAAGCTTTCGCTTCGGTATCGAGTTCTTTTCCAAAGTCTATTTTTCTATCTTTTTTAAGGTCTTCCTCTGTAATTCCTGCGGCTTTCAAACTTGCGCCCAGAAAATTCGCATGTACTCCCGAAATAGCTGCGGTATATGTCACATCACTTGCACCTGCATCTATAATCATTTTCTTGTACTCATCTGGTGCTTTGGCTTCATCGGTATTGATAAAACGTGTGCCCATATAGGCTAGGTCAGCGCCCATTTGCATTGCTGAAGCGATATCGCGCCCCGTACTAATACATCCGGAGAGAAGAATCGTCTTTTTAAAGAATTTTTTAACCTCTGCTACCAAGGTCATTGGGTTAATCGTGCCCGCATGGCCTCCAGCTCCAGCAGCAACAAGGATTAATCCGTCAACACCAGCTTCGGAAGCTTTTTCGGCATGGCGTTTTTTGATGATATCGTGAAAAACCAATCCGCCATAACTGTGAATGGCGTCTACCACCATGGAGACTGCTCCTAAGGAAGTTATGATAATCGGCACTTGATGCTTCACACATAATTTTATATCGGCCTCCAGTCGAGGATTAGTAGGGTGCACAATCAAATTCACTCCAAACGGAGCTGCTTTTTTACCCGTTTCTTCCTCAAATTTTTGAAGCTCAGATTTGATTTCGATAAGCCATTCTTCAAAGCCTTCACTTGTTCTTTGATTCAGTGCCGGAAAGGTGCCGACGATGCCATTTTTACAGCATTCAACAACCAGCTTTGGTCCTGAAATTAGAAACATGGGTGCTGCCATGGCAGGTAAGGATAGGTCTTTGATAAAAGAAGGTTTGTCGCTCATCGATATGAATTTTTAGTAGCTTAAAAATAGGAATAAATAATCAGGCAATTTTCGCCTGCTTTCAAAACTACGGATTTTTAAATTATTATGCATGCATAATAAATGCCAAACGAAGAGCGTAAGCAGCGTGTTTAGATTTGGAAAAAATCCATATATTTGGATAAATTCCTAAAAATGAAACGTTCGGGTACTGCGGATTTATTATTGCATGGTGGAGCCGTGCCGACTTGGCTCTTTAATCGGATGAAGCAATTGGCGCTGCCCATGGTAGAAACCATTATTGAGGAAAAAGGCAAGGAGGATTTTTTAGAACGTTTATCCGACCCGTTTTGGTTTCAAAGTTTCGGTTCTGTTATTGGTATGGATTGGAATTCCTCTGGAGTAACAACAACTGTGATGAATGTCTTGAAACAATCCATAAATCCAGTTTCCAAGCAATTAGGACTTTATGTTTGCGGTGGAAAAGGGAAGCAATCCACAAGAACACCTCATGAGTTACTCGAAGTGGGTAATAAAACCGGACTCGATGGAAACCACTTGGCCAAATGCAGCAAGCTAAGTGCGAAGGTGGATAATACTGCGCTGCAGGATGGATACAATCTCTATTTACATAGTTTCGTAGTTAGCGATACCGGAAGGTGGTCTGTTGTACAACAAGGAATGCACAAATCAAACGGAATGGCACGTCGCTACCACTGGCATTCTGAAAGTTTCAAGTCTTTTGTTGAAGAACCGCATTCCGCGGTTTGCGGAAAAAACCAAGGCGCTATTTTGAACTTGGTCCATAAAGAAGCACTTCCTACCAAGAAAGGTATTTTAGAGATTGCCAATGAGCACCCAGATAAAATATTAAAGGAACTTCCGCATCTTTTGGTACCTGTGTACCATCATATCAAACCAAAGGATGTTGATATGAAACGCTTGGGTAGCATCCTTTGGTTGGCCCAAGAAAATGAGATTCAGCGGTTCGAGGATTTATTATTGCTCAAAGGGCTTGGACCACGAACGCTGCAGTCCCTGACCTTGGTAAGTGAAATCATTCATGGTACACCTTCACGTTTTTCCGACCCTGCGCGATTTGCCTTTGCACATGGCGGAAAAGATGCAACGCCTTTCCCCGTGCCCACCAAAGTGTATGATGAGACTATTGGCACACTAAGAATTACCGTTGACAGAGCAAAAATTGGAAATACCGACAAGCTAAAAGCAGTAAAAAAGTTGACCCAACTAGCTCAAAAAGCGGAAAGAGGGTTTACACCGAATACAAATTTTGATGCTTTAGTGAAAAAGGAAAATGAAGAATCGCACAGATATGGCGGGCGAAGTATTTATGGGTTTGTCAAACCTCAGAAAAGTAAGCAATTGTCTTTGTTTGAAGGATAGCTTACTTCTTTATAGTTCAGAAAAGCTTTATTTTGTAGGGATAAATAATTAAAAAATAGGAGTGAGATAGCATCGTTGATGCTAGTTAATTGTTGGGCATAATCAAAAAATATGGCGATACAAGAACAAATGTTGGAAGAGCTAAAGAACAAAGAAATCTTTGAACAAGCGCGTTCTTGCGCTTATGAATACATAGACGGTATCGAAGTAATGGATGTATTCCCTTCTAAATCAAGTTTGGAGAATATGATTTCTTTTGACCAAACCTTGCCAAAAGAATCGGTTTCCGCCAAGGAAATTATTGAACAGTTACACGAATTTGGTTCACCCGCAACAATTGCTCAAACTGGCGGTCGTTATTTCGGATTTGTAAATGGTGGAGCTGTTCCTGTTTCTTTGGGTGTAAAATGGTTATCAGATGTTTGGGACCAATGTGGTGGGTTGTACTTGACTTCACCAATAAATGCCAAGTTAGAGACTGTATGTGAAAATTGGCTCAAAGAAATTTTCAATCTGCCCAAGGAGACTATTGCAGGTTTCGTTAGTGGAACATCTATGGCTAACTTATGTGGTTTATCCGCGGCAAGATTTCATTTATTAAAAAATTTAGATTGGGATATTAATGAAGACGGTCTTAATGGAGCACCTGAATTAAGAATTATTGCTCACGACCAAGTGCATGCAAGTGTAAAAAAGACCTTAGCAATGCTTGGTTATGGCAAGAAAAGTATAGAGTGGATTCCGTCTGACAATCAAGGAAAATTAATAGTAGAGGAGTTACCTAAATTAGACCGTAGTTGTCTTGTCCTTTTGCAAGCTGGAAATGCCAATACCGGTTCTTTTGACTACTTTGACCAAGTTTGTGATTTAGCAAATGAAGTTGGAGCTTGGGTGCATATTGATGGTGCGTTTGGACTTTGGGCTGCTGCATCAAAATCGCTTTCCCATTTGACCAAGGGAATGGAAAAAGCTTCATCTTGGGCAGTTGACGGACACAAAACATTAAACACACCTTATGATTCTGGAGTTATTTTATGCAGACATCCCGATGTGTTAATAAGTTCTCTGCAAGCAACAGGAGAATATATAATTTATAGTGAACAAAGAGATCCACTTCTTTACACACCTGAACTTTCAAAACGTTCTAGGGCAATTGAGCTTTGGGCTACAATGAAATATCTAGGGACAAAGGGAATTGATGAAATGGTTACTGCTTTTCATTTAAGAGCAAAACAATTAGAAAAAGGTTTAGAAGAAATTGGATTTCAAATCGTAAATGATGTTGTATTTAACCAAGTACTTGTTGCATCCGAGAGTGAGGAAAAAACAAAACTGATAATTGAATACATTCAAAAATCTGGTGAATGTTGGTTAGGAGGCTCTACTTGGCAAGGAAAAGCTGTTATTAGAGTTAGCATCTGTTCTTGGATGACAACTGAAAATGATATTAAAAGAACTATTGAATTATTTAAAACCGCAGAAATGACTGTGTCTAAGAATGGTAACCCTGACATAAACCCATAATGAAGTATATAGCCATTCTCCTCCTTTTAATTTTAGTCAGCTGCAAAAGCGAACCAAAAAATGAAATAAAATCAGAAAACAGTATAGACCAATCCGTTTCTGAAATGTGGAACAATTTCGTCAAATCGAACCCCGAATTCAGAGACAAAGAAATGCCAGAATCTTGGTATTTTCATAATAATAAAGAAGATGCAAATCGGTTAGCGGAATTAACTTTAAGCGGAAAAAAGACAGCTACTACCACCGGTTTATATCGATGGTATAAAGAAGCTGGCGCTGATTTGACAAAAATTGGGACAAAACATATTGTAACCGATTTTGATGGAAAAGCAAAAGTCATAATTGAAATTACCAAGGTCGATACGATTCCGTTTAATCAGATCTCCAAAGCCTATGCCGCAAAGGATATGGGAACGAACACCGAACCCCTCAAAAAATGGAAAAAAGCGCATTGGGACTTTTTTGCAACCGTAATGGAAGAAAACGGAGAAAAACCGACAGAAGATATGCTTATCGTTTTCGAAAGTTTTGAAACAATTTGGACAGAAAAGTAAAATGCAGAATTATATAAAGGAAATACTAAAAAATATGCCTGCCGATTGGTTAAACCTAACCACACATCGGCTAGATATTTACAACGAAGAATTGGCCAAAACACAATTCACAGAACAGTTTGAAGCTTTATTTAATGCTGATAATTCAGAACAATCGGCACTCAGTGAATTACCTACAGCATATGATTATGTTCGCTTGGGGCATCCGTTATCTTGTGTGTTGGAATGGGCTATTGCGAAGTTAAATGATATCAAAGCGGAACGGGTTATCAGTTTTTCATCTAAGACGACTCCGGTTTTAGCTATCCTAAGAAAAAATATTTTAGCGAATAAGAACACTCAAATCGTTTATAAAGGCGAGCTTCCTAATTTTTTCAATGCTGAAGTAATCAAGGGTGTTTATGGGTATCAATTTGAACTCAAAAATGTTGAAAATGTGTCCGCTATATCCAAGTTTGAAGGCAGTACTATTTTTATTTCAGAGGACGATAAGCTTTATAATTTTGATGAGAATTTCCCGATAGCTATCGAGATTGATTTTTTCATCAATACACATTCGCAATTGGGAAGTGTTTTAATCGTAAATGGTGAGCGTAATAAAAATTATATCTCGGAAATTCAGCATGTAAGAAGAAGGGAAACCATCGCCATGACACCAGCAAATTGTTTGCTTGCTTTACAAGAACTGACAGGCGAAGCTGCTTCCAAACTTCAAGAAAGTGCGGAAAACAAGACAAAAGTAATTGAAGTAATCGCAGCGGTTACCGAATCACCAACAAGGGCATTGGTAGGGTCTAGCGGACTGTCCGTTCAATATGCTATTATGATGGGACTAATTCATGATGCGCAAGAAAACCACGAAGGAAAAGTGATTCGGTTTTTGGTTCCACCCAATTGTTATGGCGGAACGAATGACCAAGCTAGACGTGTTGCCGCCTGCCTTGAAAATGTAGAAGTAGTTGATTTGCCTGTAGACGGTGATAACGATATGGTGCAAAGTGTTCATTCCGTTCTGGGTAAAATGGCGGAAGAAGATGCGGTACCGTATATCATAGCTGAAATTCCAACGAACCCTAGAGTTGAAGTTCCAGATCTTGTACAATTAGAAACGGCATTGAGTGCTGTTCGTAAAACACCAACTGGTGAAACCGCTATCACCCCTGTTTTCATATTGGACCAAACCTTTTGCCCGAATTACCATTTTTTAGGAGAAGGAGAAATACTTTCTTCAGTTCGAACGATTTCCTATGCAAGTGGTTCTAAATTTCCGAGTGGCGGAAAATGTACTGCTGGCTATGTTGTCGGAAATAAGAAAACGGAAAACTTGATGGAAAAAATAGAACTCCATCTCAATCTTTGTGATAATGAGGCCACTGCGCTACAATATCAACTACTGGCCGAACAGTTGCCTTCTATGAACCAACGCATTCAGGATGCGTATCAGAACACCCGTGAATTCGTAAACTTTATACAAGATACTTTGCCAGCCGCAAAAATCAATTTTGTATCCGAAGAATTGGCCAATCAAGGTTTTACACCATCAGTGTTTTCATTAGACCTTCCCACAAAAGGGAATACCCCTGAAGAAAGAGAAGCGTTTAAAAGGGACTTGAATCACAAATTAATCCATTTGATGATTACCAAGATTCCTGAAGAAAGCAAATACTGTGTTAGCTACGGACAACTAAAAGGATGTTACTGGACGATACCTGCAACTTCCACGCAGGGCACCACAAAAGAAGGTGATAAAGATTATATTGCCCGCGTATCACTTTCACCGAATCTAGACCTAGAAAGTCATAAGGAGGTCTTTTTGGAGTTTGTTGCAAGTTTCTAGATAAGCATATTATCTTCAACGTTTGTTTGGAATTAAAAAGCGCCAAAAAGTATACAACATTCGAAAATCTGTATAAGGGGTCAAGGCTATTTTCATCCGACCTTTGTCTTATTCTTTTACTCCTTAATGATAGACAAAATGAAAACAAATCAATTTGGTAAAAAAGGGTGGACACCCGTTAGAATTGACAGTTTAAAAGGCAAAACATACGTTATAACAGGCACTACGAGCGGCACAGGATTTGAAGCAGCAAAAATACTGTTGTCAAAGGGAGCAAAAGTGGTGATGCTCAATCGAAATTCAAAGAAATCAGAGGACACCATCACAGCTTTAAAACAAGAACTTGGTAATAGTATAGAGGTGTCGTCCATAAAAATGGATTTGGCCGAACTAGATTCTGTAAAAAAAGCGGCATCAACCGTGCTTGAAACAGTTCCTCAAATAGATGCACTTATTTGTAATGCTGCCATTGCGCAAGTGCCAAAACAAACATTAACCGTTGACGGGTTTGAAAGTCAGCTTGGTGTAAATCATTATGGCAACTTTTTATTGCAAGCGCTGCTTTACCCACGAATTGAGGAATCGAAAGGACGAATAGTTGTGGTAGGTAGTATGGGTTATAATTTGGGTATTAAAACCATACAGTTTGATGATATGAACTGGGATAAGAACTACAGTCCTAATGGTGTATATAGCCAAAGCAAATTGGCGCAGGTTATGTGTGTTTACGAATTACAAGACCGATTGAAAAAGGCTGGTAAAATGGATGTAAAAGCATATGCTTGCCATCCGGGTGCTTCCCGAACATCACTAATTAAGACCAGCGGTAGTTTACTGACGCGCTTCGTTTGGCAATTAATGAAATGGTCTCCATTGGTACAGTCCGCTGAAAAAGGTGCTTATCCTCAATTGATGTGTGCCACGGAGTCAAATCTTGACCAGCATGAGTTTTATGGGCCAACGAAAAGAATGAATACGGTAGGTCCTGTAAGAGCGCATAAATTAGAACCACATGCAAAAGATAAAGCTGTGGCAGAGAAGTTATGGGAAGTATCAGAAAAAGCCATTGGTTTGAAGTGGAATTTATAAATTTATCATGATGCAACATTTCAAAACCTTGACATCTTATTTAGATTATTTGGGATTACAGCGTCCTGAGCATCCTATGTTGAGTGTATTTACCTCAAAAGGCAATGGATATCTGCCTTGCCACAGAGAAAGTTCTCCACCCATTATAAACGATTGCTATTCCATTAGTTTGAAAAAATTTGTGAAGGGAAATTTAAACTACGGGCGAACAAAATATGATTTTACAAATGGGGCCCTTATTTTCGTTGCCCCAAGACAAGTCCTGCAATGGGATGATAGCGTGGTTTTTGAGCAAAGAGGCTTTTCAATACTCTTTCATGAAGATTTTTTGAAAGGAACAGAATTGGGGCAACAAATTAAGAAATACGGGTTCTTTTCGTACTCTGTTAATGAGGCACTTCATCTTTCTCCTAAAGAAGAAAGACAAATAGAAACACTAGTTGAAAATATTGAAATTGAATATCAGAATAATCAAGATGAGTACAGCAAAGATATTATCATATCTCAGTTAAGCACTCTTTTCAAATATGCCAATCGGTTTTACGAAAGGCAGTTTTTAAACAGAAAAGAGCTTTCGAATGATTTGCTTGAGCAGTTTAACCAGCAATTAGAAGCCCATTTCGGGTCCGAACAATTCCAGAAAAAAGGAATGCCAAGCATAGCAGAAATAGCAAATAAAATGTCGGTGTCACAACGCTATCTGAGCGATACCCTTAAAAAAGAAACGGGAAAAACCACCACGGAACATTTGCAGTTATATCTAGTTGATGAAGCAAAAAATTTATTATTGAACCCTAATAAAACTATTTCTGAAGTAGCTTATGCTTTAGGCTTTGAATATCCTCCTTATTTTTCAAGAGTATTTAAAAAGAAGGAAGGTATTAGTCCAACAGCATACAGAGAAAAATATAAAATGAACTAACTATGGAAATCTCAAAAATCGCAATTGAATGGGCCAAAGCTGAAGTCTTTTCATCCAAATTCTTCATCTTTTTTGCCCTCTTATTCTTTGTGGGCAGCATAGGGTTTTGGCAACTTGGTAAAACGGAAACAGCGAGAGCCTATATTTGGCCAACATTAGTTGCAGGTGTTCTCTTGATGGCGGTTGGTGTTGGCATATTAATTGCCAATACCTCAAGAATAACGAGTTTCGCCAATGATTATGAAAGTGATGCGACTGCTTTTGTAAAATCGGAAATAGTGCGCACTGAAAAATCGATGGGAGAATACAAGACCATTGTTTTTAAAGTCATTCCGGTTATCATAATTGTCGCCGCCTTACTCATTGTTTTTATGGACAAACCGCTATGGCGCGCAATATGTATCACCACTATTGCTATGATGACGGTAATTTTACTGGTAGATAGTAACGCCAATACCCGAATACTATCCTATCATGAACAATTGAAATTGGTGGATAAATAAGAAGGTACTGATTTAATTGAAAAGCTTTAATCCAATTTTGAAGGGTCAACGAAATAATTTCTATTGCACCTTAGGCTTCCGACTCGCCAAATAAACCCCCAATAAAACCAAACACGCAGCAAAAATCTTAACGGTAGTAAGACTGTCTTGACTCGTTGCAACGGCATAGAGTATCCCGATGAGCGGTTGCACATAAATAAACGCGCTAACCGTCGATGCTTTTAGCTGTGTTAAGGCAAAAATGTTGAAAAGATAGGTGCAAAAAGTAGTTCCTAGAATTACGAAAGCAATTTTCCAGATAGCTTCAAAAGGGAGGTTTTGCCAATCTACGGCAATCAATTCTTCATATCCGAAAGGGAGACAGATGAATACCCCTAGAGAAAACAACCATTTCATAAAGGTGAAGGGATGATACTTTTCAATAAGTGTTTTTGCGATAATCAAATAGGTTCCGAAGAAAAGCGCGTTGAGCAACAAATAGAAATTTCCTAAGGGAATATTGGGAGCATCTTGTCGTATTTCATTACCAAACAAGATGAGTCCGAGTGCTCCGGAAAGTCCGACCAAAATGCCGATTATTTTTCGGGAAGTTATTTTTTCCTTGATAAGAAATACGGATAAGACAAGAACGAATAAAGGGGTTAAGGTTACAAGAACAGCGCTATGAATAGGAGTTGTTAAGGCCAACCCCTTTAAAAATGCGAGCATGTTGATGCCCATTCCGAAAATGGCACAAATAAAAAGTCGGCGATAATCTTTTTTATCGATTTTTTCTTTTGGGCCAAAAAAAGAAGCCAGCCAAAATAATACTGAAGCCCCAATTACCCTAAGCATTACCAATCCGTAAGGTTGCACATATTCTGGCATTACTCCTTTGGCAATGGTATGGTTGACACCGTAAATGGAGGTCGCCCCAATCGCAGCTAATATGGCTAGCGTGCGTTTGTTCAAGAGTGAATAGCCGCTTTGGTAGCTTCAACTACCTTTTTACTGTTTCCCACGAAGATTTGATTTTCAAACAAGACTACTGGGCGCTTTAAAAAAGTATAATGTTCTAAAATCAACTTTTTATAATCAGCCTCAGAAAGTTGTTTTTCGTGCCAACCTTGTTGACGAAACAGGCGTGCGCGTTTGCTAAATAGAGCTTCATAGCTTCCGGCCAAAGCTTTCATTTCTTCCACTTGTGCTTCGGTCATGGCTTCCGTTTTGATGTCCTGAAGTTGAAAATTTTCTGGCAATTGGAGTTCTTTGATGATGCGCTGACAAGTGTCGCAGGTACTTAGGTGGTATATTTTCATAGCATTTAATTTTCAATATATTCTGAACTTCCTTTTTCTTCATTTTTATCTAACCACTCCCAATCCAAGATCAGCCTAATTTTACTTTCTTCATTTAAACTGACTTTAGCAGTTGCTTTACCTGCTTTTAATTCATCTTCATCTGTTAGGCATTGATATAATATATGTAGCGTGTCATTTTCTAGTCTGGCGATAATTTTGCCGTATTTAATTCCCCCACCATGATAGTCAGCAGTAACCAAACTTCCTTCTTGTTTGTATTCGAAAATGGTCTTTGAATTTGCACTTCCATTTTCAGAGTTTTCAACAAGAGTAAATGTTTTGTTATCAAAGTTGAATACAGACACTTTAATTCTATTTAAAGTTCCTTACAAAGAAACCCAATTCCATTCAATTGTACTATTTTTAGCATCCGCTTTAGAAAAATCATATTATGAAAAATGTTCTGGAACAGACACTTCAATTAAGAAAAGGTTTTTACCATATTTTGAAAACTACACCTAGGGAAGAGTTATTAAAAATTCCCGCGGGATTTAATAATAACATTTGGTGGAACATTGCACATATTGTTGCGACACAGCAAAGATTGATTTATGGCCTTAGTGGGCTTCAATTTGAAGTTTCAGAAGCGTTTATTGTTAAATTTCAAAAAGGTACTGTGCCTGATGGAACTGCAACTAACGAAGAAATAGAGCTGGTAAAAAAATTGCTTTTTACATCTGTGGAGAAGACCATTGAAGACTATGAAAATGGACTTTTCGAAAACTTCAAAGAATACCCAACAAGTGCAGGGGTGACTTTAACTAACATAGATGACTCAATAGCATTCAATCATTTTCACGAAGGATTACATATGGGTAGCATTTTTGCGCTAAGAAGAGCTATGAAACTATAACTAGGGTTTAAGACTTCGGTTTTTTGGCAAGGTATTTCTTGATTTCCGAATGGGGCAAAACCAATTCAATAGCTCCATCCGAATAGGAGGCAACTTCATAAGGGTTATAGAGTAGCGTTATTCCTTTTTCGGTAAAACCTATATTTTCTGGAAGGTAAAAAGAGCCTTGCTCGAACATAAAACCAGTATGGTTAATTGATTTGCCCTCTGGAATCTTTTCTTTCTTCCGGAACATCTCCTCAGCAAATATTCGAAAATCTTCTGTGCTTTTAAAGAGTTCGTCGTTTTCCAATTCTACGCCTTTTTTCTTGTCGAAATTTAAGAATCGTTTTGAAGTATATCCGTGTGCTCCTCCAGTGAATAAATAGGAATCTAAGATGATAGTAATAAAACTATCATCTTCATAGGATATTGAGCCTTCAATTTTCGCCTCCCACCCAGTGGGCTCATCATCGTATAGCTGTTGTAATTCTAAGTAGCCGCTTTTGAATGATTTTAGAGCATCTTCCATAGAAGATACTTCTACTTCATCATCAAATGAAAGTAAAGAAATCAACTCTTCCTCTAGGGCAGTATTAATAGTTCTTGAAATTTTCGCATTTCCCAAAGCCTTCGGAATAGCAATAGAAATTTCCGGACATTCCGCGCAAGTTTCACTCTTAAAAATATCCTGTTCAAAGGTAAGTCCAGACTCATTCTTACAACCAAAAAACAGAAGAAATACCAATAAATAGTAAAGTGTAGATTTCATTTGAGGGTGTGTAAAAAAAGGGGTATGATTGTATGCTTCCAAAGATAACGATACATTTATAGGTATAATCACATCACATGAGCGAAAAAAAGTTAAAATTTAATAGCAAAACGATTCATGGAGGTCAAAAACCAGATTCGGCCTATGGTGCAGTGATGCCCCCTATTTATCAAACGTCTACATATGCCCAAACTACCCCAGGAGGACATAAAGGCTATGCCTATTCACGAAGTGCAAACCCAACTCGAAAGGCTTTAGAGCAATCCTTGGCAAGCATAGAAAATGGAAACTTTGGAATGGCATTTGCCAGCGGGATGGCGGCTATTGATGCGGTAATAAAATTATTGAATCCTGGGGATGAGGTCTTGTCAACTGACGATTTGTACGGAGGAAGCTACCGTTTGTTCAAACAGATTTTTGAGCGCCTCGGTATTACATTTCGGTTTATAGGGATGCAAAATGCGGATAGTATTGAAGCACATATTACTGAAAATACCAAGTTGATTTGGGTAGAGACCCCAACGAACCCGATGATGAATATTTTGGATATCAAAGCAATTTCTCAGTTAGCAAAAAAGCATGAAGTTTTAGTGGCGGTTGACAATACATTTGCAACACCCTATTTGCAATTGCCATTAGATTTAGGGGCTGATATTGTAATGCATTCCGCAACAAAATACTTAGGCGGGCATAGTGATGTAGTGGTGGGAGCTTTGGTAGTAAATGATATAGAACTAGCCGATAAATTATACTTTATTCAAAATGCGAGTGGCGCGGTTTGTGGACCGATGGACAGCTTTCTAACGCTTCGTGGAATTAAAACACTCCATGTACGTATGCAACGTCATTGTGAAAACGGAAGGGCCATTGCGGAATATTTGGCAAAGCATCCGAAAATCGAGAAAGTGTATTGGCCGGGTTTTGAAGACCACCCGAACCATGAAATTGCTAAAAATCAAATGAAAGATTTTGGGGGAATGATTTCCTTTATCCCAAAGGGAAGCGGTTATGAAGATGCTATAAAGATTGTTGAAAAACTTCAACTATTTACACTTGCAGAATCACTAGGAGGAGTTGAAAGTTTAGCCGGTCACCCTGCAAGTATGACACACGGAAGCATTCCAAATGAAGAAAGAGAGAAAAGCGGTGTAGTTGATGCTTTGATTCGTTTAAGCGTAGGGATAGAAGATGAAGTTGATTTAATTGCAGATTTAGAACAGGCTATCGAATAAATAATTTATCAAATTTTTAAAAAAATAGGGCTGAAATTATAATAATAGCATAATTTTGCCGCTATATTCTAAATTCAATAAAAAACAACGTATTACCAAAGAATTTATGGACGCAAAAATGCAAAAAAAGATTGATGGATTTATGGATGAGGTCAGAACTAGAAATGGCCATGAACCAGAATTCATTCAAGCAGTACAAGAGGTAGCGGAAACCGTTATTCCGTACATTGCCCGAAAGAAAATATACAGCGGTAAAAATATTTTACTTCGTATGGTCGAGCCAGAAAGATTGATTTCTTTTAGAGTGTCTTGGGTTGACGATAAAGGAGAAATACATGTGAACCGCGGATACAGAATTCAAATGAATTCTGCCATTGGACCTTACAAAGGAGGTTTACGTTTTCACCCTTCAGTAAATGCAAGTATTTTGAAGTTCTTAGCCTTTGAGCAGGTTTTCAAAAACAGTTTAACTACACTACCAATGGGTGGTGGAAAAGGAGGTTCTGATTTTGACCCTAAAGGGAAATCTGATGATGAAGTAATGCGTTTTTGTCATGCATTCATGTCTGAATTGAATCGTCATATTGGTCCGAATACAGATGTCCCTGCGGGAGATATCGGCGTAGGTGCCAGAGAAATCGGTTTCCTTTTCGGAATGTATAAGAAAATCAGAAACGAATTCACGGGAGTGCTAACAGGAAAAGGTCGCTCATGGGGTGGTTCTTTAATCCGCCCAGAAGCTACTGGTTATGGTACGGTTTACTTTGCACAAAGTATGTTACAAACCAGAGACATGAGTTTTGACAGAAAGAACGTCGTCATTTCCGGTTCAGGTAATGTAGCGCAATTTGCTGCAGAAAAAGCATTGCAATTGGGCGCCAAGGTTTTGACCCTTTCTGATTCTCAAGGTTATGTTGTTGATAGTGAAGGTATCGACGCCAAGAAATTAGCTTATGTGATGGACTTAAAGAACAACAAAAGAGGTCGTATTTCTGAATACGCAAAGAAATATAAGTCCGCCAAATTCGTGAAAGGAAAAACACCATGGGAGGTAAAATGCGATATCGCATTGCCATGTGCTACCCAAAATGAATTAAGTGGGGCAGACGCCAAAAAGTTGTTGAAAAACAAATGTGTCTGTGTTGCAGAAGGTGCAAATATGCCTTCAACCCCTGAAGCGATTCATGAGTTTGAAAAAGCAAAAATATTGTTTGCGCCTGGTAAGGCTTCAAATGCTGGTGGTGTGGCAACATCTGGTTTAGAAATGTCTCAAAACTCGCTACGTATCAGTTGGACGCGTGAAGAAGTTGACCAGAAATTGAAAGATATTATGGAAGACATTCACGACTCTTGTATTGAATATGGTAAAGAGAAAGGTGGTTATTGCAACTATGTCAAAGGAGCAAATATTGCTGGTTTTGTAAAAGTTGCTGATGCAATGTTGGCGCAAGGCGTTATTTAAGGTACGAAGTTAAAAGTACAAAATACAAAGTATTAGAGTGCGAAAGTTTCTTATGAAACATTTCGCACTTTTTTATTTAAACCTCGAACCTTGTATTTCGTACTTCGTATTTATAAAAGTTATCTTTGCCAAAAACCCAACTACCCGAATGCAGGTCACTACAAAAGCCATCGTTCTTACGTCTTTGAAGTATGGAGATACAAGCCTAATCACTCGGGCTTTTACGGCTTCTGATGGCTTGAAATCATATCTCTTAAAAGGCGTTTTAGCATCAAAAAAAGGAAAACTCAAAACTGCCTATTTTCAACCTTTAACCCAGTTGGAAATTGTTGCTAATCACAAAAACAAAGGGAATTTAGAAAGTATTCGAGAAGCAAAGGTGAATTACCATTACCAAACCTTACATACCGATATTGCCAAAAGTGCTATGACGCAATTTTTGGCAGAAATGCTGAGTAATAGTATACATGAAGAAGAAGGTAATCAAGGCCTATTTGATTTCTTAGAGGCCTCATTTCAATGGCTTGATACACATAATGAAATCGCCAACTTCCATTTAGGGTTTTTGTTAAATCTGACACGATATTTGGGTTTTTATCCAGACACAAATGCCATAAACTCAATTCATTTTGACCTCTTAGAAGGTGAGTTTACTGACACCCCCTCGTTGAACCCAATTTTAACAGGAGAGAATCTTAATTTTTTTAAAACCGTTTTGGGCACAAATTTTGATGCCATACATACCATCAAAATGACGAAAACAAACCGACAAGAACTACTGAAATCTCTTGTGCTCTATTTTGAATTGCACTTACAGGGCTTTCGAAAACCCAAGTCTCTTGCCATTTTAAATGAAGTGTTTAGCTAACATGACTATGATGACGAGGATATTTTTCGCGCTCTTTCTTTTGGGTCTACAGCTAATTTCTGCTCAAGAAATTACTGTGCTTGACCTTGAAACGCGTGAGCCTATTGTCAATGTTGCGGTTTATAATTTAGATAAATCGAAAACTGCAGTTTCTGATTTTGATGGCAAATGTGATGTATCCATTTTTGACCGAAATGAACGGATTACCTTTCAACATATCAGTTATGAAATCCGTAAGTCGACAAAAAATCAAATTCAACGGCAAAAGAATAGGATATATCTTTCATTAAATGCTGAACAATTAGATGAAGTAGTCATGTCAGTTTCCAAATGGGAGCAGCAGAAAAAAGATATTCCCAATAAAATTGCTTCTATTGACGCTCGAGAAATAGCTTTTACAAATCCTCAGACTTCGGCAGATTTGCTTCAGAATAGTGGAAAGGTATTTGTTCAAAAGAGTCAACTTGGTGGTGGAAGCCCAATGATAAGGGGGTTTGCTACAAATCGTCTTTTGCTTACCGTTGACGGAATTCGAATGAATAATGCAATTTTTAGAGGCGGGAATATTCAAAATATAATATCAATTGACCCATATAATATTAAGAATACAGAAGTGATTTTCGGACCAGGCTCTGTGATTTATGGAAGCGATGCCATTGGAGGGGTTATGAATTTTTATACCAAAAAGGCGGAGTTTGCTACTTCAGATAGTCTTACTTTTTCAGGAAATGCAAACTATAGATTTGCCTCTGCAAATACTGAAAACACCTTGCACTTTGATTTTAATATTGGTAAGAAAAAGTGGGCATTTTTGACAAGCGCATCCTATAATGATTTTGGTGATTTGACAATGGGAACGCATGGACCTGAGTCCTATCTGAGAAATAATTATGTTATTCGAAGAAATGGCCAAGATGAATTGGCGACAAATGACAATCCTAGAAAGCAAATTTCCACAGGATACAATCAAATTAATTTACTTCAGAAAATAGCATATAAGCCCAATAATAATTGGAGCTACGATTTAGGTCTACATTATTCGGAAACCTCAGATTATTCACGATATGATCGATTGATACGTCCAAACGCGGATAATACAGGACTGCTTTCAGGGGAGTGGTTTTACGGTCCGCAGAAATGGTTTATGAGTAATTTGCAAATAAACAAGACAGGTAAAGGATTATTCTATGATGGGTTGAAAATCACAACTGCCTATCAAAGATTTGAGGAAAGTAGAAATGATAGAGATTTTCAAGATATTATTCGCAATAGAACAAAAGAAAAAGTTGATGCAATTTCAGCCAATATAGATTTTGAAAATAAACGTATTGGCGATTTGCAATTATACTATGGCACAGAGTATATTTTCAATAAAGTAGGCTCAAAAGGTAGCCATCAAAATATTGCAACTAATATAATTTCAAACGCAGCTTCTAGGTATCCTGATGGGGCTACCTGGCAGACTATTGCGGGCTACGTAAAGGCCGAATACAAAGCGAAACCAAATTTTACGCTGCTATCAGGACTTCGATATAGTCATGTTTGGATCGATGCCGTTTTTGATAAAACGTTTTATCCGTTTCCGTTTGATGATGCCAAATTAGACAACGGCGCTCTTACAGGAAGCATTGGCTTGAGTTGGTTTCCTAAAGCAGATTTGCAAATCACATGGAATGGCTCTACCGGATTTCGTTCTCCAAATATTGATGATGTTGGTAAAGTTTTTGATTCCGAGCCGGGATCTGTGGTGGTTCCTAATCCTGATTTGGAACCTGAATATGCCTATAATACTGAGTTGGGTGTTCAAAAGAACTTTGCCGACAAAGTGGTCTTGAAAGGTGCGGCCTTTTATTCGTATTTAGTAGACGCATTAGTACGAAGAGATTTTCAGTTCAATGGTCAGTCACAAATTGAATACAATGGAGAACTAAGCAATGTTCAAGCCATACAAAATGCGGCAAAAGCCTATGTTTATGGATTTGAACTGGGTCTTGAAGCTTTTCTGACAGATAACCTGTCAATTACTTCTAATTTAACTATCACTGAAGGAATAGAGGAGGAAGCGGATGGAACAGATTCTCCTGGGAGACACGTTGCTCCAACTTTTGGGGACTTTCATTTCGTTTGGAAAAATCAAAAACTTCGAGCAGATCTTTTTCTGAACTACAATGGAGAGATAGCTTTCAAAAATCTTGCGCTCTCTGAACGAAATAAGGCATATATCTATGCAATTGATACAGATGGCAATCCATATGCTCCGTCATGGTATACTCTTAATTTACGTTCACAGTATACTATTTCTAATACTTTAAAAGCAACCTTCAGCCTCGAAAATATTACCAATCAACGATATCGTTCTTATTCTTCTGGTATTGCAGCACCCGGAACAAATTTAATTCTAGGTCTGGGTTTTCGATTTTAAGTAGAAATCGACACAAAAAAACCCCGATGTTTCCATCAGGGTTATAATTTTCAAAAGTAGAATATTAGTTCTTCACTTTATCTTTTACTTCCTTTGCAGCATCTTTTGCTTTATCAACAGCATCGCCAGCAGCGGCCTTAACATCTCCTGCAGCATCTTTTGCTTTATCCATCGCATCACCAGCAGCATCTTTTACATCTCCTGCAGCGTCTTTTGCTTTGTCCATAGCATCAGAACCAGCTTCTTTTGCAGAATCAACTGCATCTCCGGCTTTGTCCATTGCATCTTCGCCCATTTCAGCAGCAGCATCTACAGCGTCACCTGCTTTATCCATCGCATCACCTGCAGCATCGCCTGCTTCTTCAGCAGCGTCAGCGGCAGCCTCAGTAGCTTCTTTTGCTTTATCAGCAGCTTCTCTACAAGATACAAACGACACACAAAGTGCAAGTACCATAATTGAACTTAAAATTACTTTTTTCATGTTTTTTAGTTTTAGTGTTTTGTTTCTAATTGCAAAGATATACGTATGCTTTCGGTATTTAGATGCAATTTGTTAACATTTCAAGGGAAGTAGTCAACAAATACATTGATTTTAAGGACTTTTCGCAGAATATTATCTTTCTACATTTCTTAGGGTTTAGTGTTTCTGATGCCAATTATATGAACCAAAATCGCTAATTTTGCAGCCTTAAAACGCAGTATCAGAAGCATTTCTTATGAAGTTCGCAGAATATAAAGGACTGGATTTACCTAAAGTAGCGGAAGAGATTCTTGCCTATTGGAAGGAAAACCAAATTTTTGAAAAAAGTGTTTCCACTCGTGAAGCCAAACCGAGCTACGTCTTTTACGAAGGACCACCATCTGCAAACGGAATGCCGGGTATTCACCATGTCATGGCACGTACCATAAAAGATATTTTTCCGAGGTACAAAACCATGAAAGGCTTTCAAGTAAAACGAAAAGCAGGTTGGGATACACACGGACTCCCAATCGAGCTAGGTGTTGAGAAAGAACTTGGGATTACCAAAGAAGATATTGGCAAGAAAATTTCTGTAGAAGAATACAATGCAGCCTGTAAAAAAGCGGTGATGCGCTATACCGACGTTTGGAATAGAATGACCGAACAGGTGGGCTATTGGGTAGATATGGACGACCCGTACATCACGTATAAGTCCAAATACATGGAAACCGTTTGGTGGTTGTTGAAGCAGATTTATGATAAGGGATTAATTTATAAGGGATATACCATTCAACCCTATTCACCAAAAGCAGGAACTGGACTAAGTTCACACGAATTGAATCAGCCCGGAACTTATCAAGATGTAACGGATACTACCGTAACTGCACAGTTCAAAGCCATTGAAAGCACGTTACCTGATTTTTTACAGAATGAAGGCGATGTTTATTTCTTAGCATGGACGACTACACCTTGGACGCTTCCGTCGAATACTGCTTTGACCGTTGGACCAAAAATTGATTACGTTCTAGTAGAAACGTATAACCAGTATACCTTCAAACCTATGAACGTTGTTTTGGCCAAAAATTTAGTGGCAAAACAGTTTGCAGGTAAGTATTCTGAAGTAGAGGGTAAACCTGAATTATTAGAATATAAATCAGGAGACAAAAAGATTCCTTTTTATGTGGTGAAGGAATTTGTAGGCAAGGATTTGGTCGGAATCAAATACGAACAATTAATTGACTACGCGAAACCCTATCAAAATCCTGAGAATGCTTTTCGTGTAATTTCAGGAGATTTTGTAACCACTGAAGACGGTACTGGTATCGTTCATACGGCGCCAACTTTTGGGGCGGATGATGCCTTGGTGGCGAAGCAAGCCGAGCCTGAAGTTCCGCCTTTATTGGTTTTGGATGAAAATAAGAATCCGGTGCCTTTGGTAGACCTGCAAGGAAAGTTCAGACCTGAATTGAAAGAATGGGGTGGCAAGTATGTCAAGAATGAATATTATGATGATGGTGAAGCTCCAGAGCGTTCGATTGATGTAGAAATAGCCATTACGCTCAAAGAAGAAAATAAAGCTTTTAAGGTTGAGAAATACGTACACAGTTATCCAAATTGCTGGCGTACCGATAAACCTATTTTATATTACCCTTTGGATTCTTGGTTCATCAAGATTTCTGATGTGAAAGACAAGATGTTTGCTTTAAACCAAACTATCAACTGGAAGCCTAAATCAACGGGTGAAGGTCGTTTCGGCAATTGGTTGGCAAATGCGAATGACTGGAATTTATCCCGTTCACGCTACTGGGGTATTCCACTTCCTATCTGGAGAACAGAAGATGGTACGGAGGAAATGATGATTGGTTCTGTGGCTGAATTGAAGTCCGAAATGACAAAAGCTTTAGAAGCAGGCGTCTTAGAAAAAGACATTTTTGAAGATTTTGTGGTCGACGATATGTCCGAAGAGAATTATGACAAAATCGATTTACACAAAAATATAGTAGACCAAATTACATTGGTTTCTCCTTCAGGAAAACCCATGAAACGTGAAAGTGATTTGATCGATGTATGGTTTGATAGTGGTTCAATGCCTTATGCGCAGTGGCACTATCCGTTTGAGAATCAAGATTTAATTGATAAAGGGGAGACTTTCCCAGCAGATTTTATTGCTGAGGGAGTTGACCAAACCAGAGGTTGGTTTTATACTTTGCATGCAATCGGAACTATGGTTTTTGATTCCGTGGCCTATAAAAATGTAGTGTCAAACGGTTTAGTTTTAGACAAAGAGGGCAAAAAAATGTCCAAACGTTTGGGCAATGCAGCTGACCCTTTTGAAACAATGGATGCTCATGGAGCTGATGCCACACGTTGGTATATGATTTCAAATGCAAACCCTTGGGATAACTTGAAATTTGATATCGATGGAATTGTTGAGGTAAAGCGAAAGTTCTTCGGAACACTCTACAATACCTATTCCTTCTTTTCACTCTATGCAAATATTGATGAGTTCAAATATGCGGAAGTAGATGTTCCTTTAAATGAGCGCCCCGAAATTGACCGATGGATTCTCTCAGAATTACATACACTTATCAAAAAAGTAGATGAGGCTTATGCGGATTACGAACCTACTAGGGCAACAAGGGCAATTTCAGAGTTCGTTCAGGAAAATCTTAGTAATTGGTATGTACGTTTGTGCAGAAGACGTTTTTGGAAAGGGGATTACCAACAGGATAAAATATCGGCATACCAAACCTTGTACACTTGTCTGGAAACTGTGGCAAAACTTTCTGCGCCAGTAGCCCCATTTTTTATGGATCGGTTATACAAAGATTTAACAAATACTACAGAAAAAGAAACCTTTGAAAGTGTACATTTGGCGGATTTTCCGATGTATAATACCGCTATGGTCGATGCTGAATTGGAAGGAAAGATGCAGAAGGCTCAGACGATTTCTTCTTTGGTATTATCAATCCGCCAGAAAGAAAAAATCAAAGTTCGACAGCCATTGCAAAAGATTATGATTCCGGTTTCAGATGATGAACAGCGAAATGCTATAGAAGCGGTAGCTGATTTGATTAAGTCTGAGGTAAACGTAAAAGAAATTGAACTATTAGATGACGCTTCAGGAATTTTAGTAAAGCAGATAAAGCCAAATTTCAAGGTTTTAGGTCCGAAATATGGTAAGGAAATGAAGCAAATTGCGGCTGAAGTTGCGAAGTTTGATCAGGAAGACATCCAGAAAATCGAACAGGAGGGCGAAATATCCATCCATATAGAAAATAATAGTATTAATTTACAGTTACAAGATGTAGAGATCAGCTCTCAAGACATCGAAGGATGGCTGGTTGCTTCTTCAGGAACGCTTACGGTTGCGTTAGATGTTACCATCAATGAAGCCCTAAGAAAAGAAGGTGTCGCCAGAGAATTGGTCAATCGAATTCAGAATATGAGAAAAGACTCTGGTTTCGAAGTAACCGATAAAATTGACATTAAAATATTAAAAGACGGATTTGTAGAACAAGCGGTTTCTGATAATTTGAATTATATTAAAACCGAAACGCTCACCGCAGAACTGAATTTTGAAGAAAAACTAGATATAGGCACGGAGATTGCCTTTGATGAAGTGAACACGAAACTATTTATTACAAAACACTAGAAAAATGGCACAAGATTTAAAAGTTAGATATGCCGACAAAGATTTGGCTGAGTTTAAAGAGCTCATTGAAGAAAAAATAGAAAAGGCGAAAAGTCATTTAGAGCTTTTGAAGAGCGCATATATGAATGATGGAAACAATGGTACTGATGATACCTCACCAACATTTAAAGCTTTCGAAGAAGGTTCTCAAACGATGAGTAAAGAGGCGAATACCCAATTGGCTATTCGTCAAGAGAAATTTATTCGTGACCTTAAAAATGCCTTATTGCGCATTGAAAACAAAACCTATGGAATTTGCCGTGTAACCGGAAAGCTAATTAATAAAGAGCGTTTGAAGCTTGTTCCTCATGCTACTTTGAGTATTGAGGCAAAGAACATGCAGAAATAGACTATTGATTTATATTTTATTAGCCCACAAGACTTTAAGACCTTGTGGGCTTTTTGTTTATAGTTAAAAAAGAAAAATCAATATTCAAAAAACCAAGTCAACCAGTAAGCAGAACAGACAAGGGGCTCATATTTTTCTTTGGTCTTATTTTTGTTTTGCTGATAGGGAAACATTACTTCGCAAATTTGAGCGGTAGTCCGAAAGAAAAAGCAACCTTACTGAAGTGGTATTATTTTGGACTAGTGTTTTGGCTTTGTGTTATTTTAGGGATTACCTATTTGGAAGGAGACCTTATGTAGCTAATAAGAGTATAAAACCATGAGAATTCTATTTGTACTTTTCTTGACTTTAAATTTTCTTACCGCCCAGAAAGTGGTAAAAAAATCGATTGTAGATAGTACTGTTTCTTCAATTCAAATAGACGTTTCTAACTGTTTTGAAGTACAGGTTGAAACGAGCGATACTGAGGCAATAGAGGTAGAGGCTAATATTGAAGGAGAATATCGAAAAGACCTTGTTCTAAATGTTAATGAAGAAGGCACAACGGTTTTGATAAGTGCAGGTTTTCAACCGAATTTTGAAAACCCAAATGACAAACTTAGTGCTCATAAAGTAGTGTCAATCGCCTTGAAAATTAAACTGCCTGAGGAGAAGAGTGTTAGGGTTTTTGGAACAAACTGTAATGTGCGTGCAACCGGACTTTACGAAAAGCTAAAAGTGACTTTAAATGATGGTGTTAGTCGCTTACATAAGGTCAATGGTCTAGCCGAAATAATTTCTCAAAGCGGTGATATTATTGTAGAAAGCATTTCAGCGGAAATACATCCCTATAGCAAATATGGAAAGGTAGATGAAAATGAAATACCTATGGGAGATAATAAGTACCTGATTAATACCGTTACAGGAGACATCCACTTAAAGAGAATCGAATAATATGTCTATTTTTGCCACATATATAACTACGGAATGAATTTAAAGAAGTCGCTGCTGCTGATTGCGGTTATATTAATTATAGACCAGATTAGTAAAATCTACATAAAAACCCATTTTGAATTGGGACAATCTACGGAGGTCTTTAATTGGTTTAAGATTCATTTTATTGAAAATTCAGGTGCTGCCTGGGGAGCTAAATTGAGCGATTTTTTACCAATTTCGGAATCAGCTGGCAAGTTAGTTTTAACAGTTTTTCGATTATTTGCTGTCGCCGGAATTGGATACTGGTTATTTGATACCATAAGAAAAAAATCACCTAAAGTACTTATTCTAGCAGTCTCATTGATTTTCGCTGGAGCTTTAGGAAACATCATAGATTCCGTTTTTTACGGACTTATTTTTGATCATAGTGAACGTCAAGTAGCCACTCTATTTTCAGATGAACCTTATGGTGGTGTTTTTTACGGAAAAGTAGTTGATATGCTTTATTTTCCTATGGTTGATACGGTATGGCCCGAATGGGTGCCTTATTTTGGGGGGAAAGGTTTTCGCTTTTTTGAACCAGTTTTTAACGTGGCCGATACGGCGATCAGCACTGGTGTTGGAGTATTGTTAGTATTTAACAAAAAAGCTTTCCCTAAGAATGAAGAAGATACCTCAACCGGAGAGTCGGTTGTAGATGAAATAGCAGATCAGATTCTAGAGAACGAATAGATTTCTTCAGGAGTTACGCAATGGTCTAGGGGGATGTCATTTTCACTTACATCGGTGATTTTATCTTCAACCGTAAATAGCGATAATCCAATCTTTATAACATCTTTTCTGCAATTCGATAAAAAGACGTCGTAGAATCCTTTTCCATAACCTACTCTATTTCCGGTTTTGTCAAATGCCAAAAGAGGAACAAAAACTACATCAATTTTTTCAATAGGAACTTCGATGCCATCTAATGGTTCTGGAACCCCCCAAGAATTTACCATCAACTTTGTATTGTCGGTAAGTAAAATATGTTTTAAACTTCGCTCAGCTTTTACTTTAGGGAGGACGATGTTTTTGTCTTTCCCTTGCAGAATGGACAGAATAAAAGAAGTGTCTACTTCATTTTTGGAAGTAATAGGGAGAAATATATGGTAATAATCGAAATGCCAGATATCGAGTGCCAGAAGTTTATTAGCGATTGATAAGCTAGAATTTAAAAGTGAATGTGGGGAAACATCTTTTCGTAATGCAGTATACTGAAGTCTTAAATCTTTTTTTAACATCTAAAGATTAGTTGACACCATTCGATTTGTTGAGGCTAAGCCTTAATCTTTGATTGCAACGGCATAATAAACCTTGCAAAAAAGCATTAATATTAAGTATGTGCCAATAGTGATGAGGTACTTGTCCATGTTGGTTGATTTTGATGGCTAAATATATACAAAAAAAAACTATTAAGTGTACTTTTTAATCGATGAACTGCACGTTTTGTATCAAATTTTAACATTTGAGTAAGATTGAATTATAGGTAAATACAATCAAATATTGATTTAAATAATTGATAAACAGAAAGTTATAGTTTAAACTTTTAATTATTAAAATGTAGACTATTTTTTAGCCATTAGGCGGTTTTTTGAAATCGCTTAGAAATCGAAAAAATGGGGTCTACGAGAGAGCCTCTTTTGCTCTAAAGAATTTGATTTTTATCATTTGATGATACCTTCTTTAACTACGTTAAATTAATTTAAAATCGAATGAGGTTTTACAAAAACATGGTAATTTAACGCTTCCTACCAAACAATGATGAACCGATAACATCTTATGTCTAAGATAACAATTGAAATACAGCTGCAAACGCTTCCCAATAATCCTGGGGTGTATCAGTTCTATGATTCAACGGATAAAATTTTATATGTTGGGAAGGCAAAAAATTTAAAGAAACGTGTATCCTCTTATTTTACTAAAAACCATGAATACGGGAAAACCCGTGTTATGGTTAAGAAAATAGTTCGAATTGAACATATCGTTGTGCCAACAGAATCAGATGCACTTTTATTAGAAAACAATCTGATAAAAAAATATCGCCCCAGATACAATGTGCTTTTAAAGGATGATAAAACCTACCCTTGGATTTGTATTAAAAATGAACGCTTTCCAAGGATATTCCCAACTAGAAAATTGATAAAAGATGGGTCTGAATATTTTGGTCCTTATACTAGTATGAAGACGGTTCGAACATTATTAGACCTTATTAAAAGTGTTTATCCTTTAAGAACATGCAACTATGATTTATCCGAAGAAAAAATAAAAGCTGGTAAATACAAAGTCTGTCTAGAATACCATTTAGGCAATTGTAAAGGACCATGCATTGGAGAACAAACGGCTGAAGAATATGAGCGTCAGATTTCAGATATACGAGGTATAATAAAAGGAAACTTCAAATCATCGCTACATTATTTTAAAGGTCAGATGAAGGCGCTTGCTGCTGAAATGAAATTTGAAGAAGCGCAGCAGATTAAGGATAAGATTGAGGTGCTAGAGAGCTACCAAGTTAGAAGTACTATAGTAAATCCTAAAATAAATAATGTGGATGTCTTTTCTATTATTTCAGATGAGGCCTTTGCATATGTAAACTTTTTGCAGCTTTCTCATGGCTCCATTGTGGGATCACATACCGTAGAGATTAAAAAGAAACTAGAAGAAAGAGATGAAGATTTGTTGCAACTTGCCATAGTTGAGATTCGTGATCGCTTTAAATCTGAGTCCAAAGAAATTTATCTCCCGTTTGAAGTAATCGTTGAGCCGCATTTAAAAGTAACAGTTCCGCAGTTAGGAGATAAAAAGAAGATCCTTGATCTTTCAAAGCGTAATGCTAAGTTTTTTAGACAAGAGCGCTTTAAGCAAATTATGATTACCGATCCTGATCGACATACGAAACGCATTATGGCTCAGATGAAGATTGATATTCGGTTATCAGAAGAACCTCGTCACATTGAATGTTTTGATAATAGTAATATTCAAGGAAGCAACCCTGTAGCTGCTTGTGTTGTATTTAAAGACGGAAAACCATCTAAAAAAGAGTACCGACATTACAATATTAAAACAGTAGATGGGCCAGACGATTTTGCATCGATGGAAGAAGTAGTATATCGGCGATACAAAAGATTATTGACTGAGGAGCAACCCTTACCACAATTAATTGTCATTGATGGAGGAAAGGGACAGCTTTCTTCTGCCTTGAAAAGTTTAGATGTTTTAGGATTGAGAGGAAAGATTGCTATTATTGGAATTGCAAAGCGTTTGGAGGAAATTTATTTTCCTGAAGATCCGATTCCATTGTACCTAGATAAAAAATCGGAATCCCTCAAAATCATTCAACAACTTCGTAATGAAGCGCATCGGTTCGGAATTAATTTTCATAGAAACAAAAGAAGTAAGGCAGCTATTAATTCAGAATTAGAAGGTATTGAAGGGATTGGTGAAAAGACTGCGGAAGACTTGTTAAAAGCTTTTAGATCTGTAAAACGAATTAAAGAAGCATCGCTTGAAAATCTCGCTGAAACCGTTGGAATGGCAAAAGCAAAAAAGATATTTGAAACATTTCACTAAAAAGAACGTCGTATAGAAAGCATGCAAAAAATACTTTTCTTGGCGATTGCCTTTTTTATTTATACGGGTCTATTTGGCCAAAACTCAAATGCTCAAAAAGAAGCTAAGGTTGGGCTAGTTCTTAGCGGAGGAGGGGCAAAAGGTCTTGCTCATATTGGTGCTCTCAAAGTCATAGAGGAGGCGGGAGTTAAAATTGATTATATCGGAGGTACGAGTATGGGGGCAATTATAGGGGCCCTTTATGCTGCCGGGTATTCTGCGAATGAATTAGATTCTATTTTTAGAACTACGGATTTTAATCGTCTCATTCAAGATAATTTGCCTAGAAGTGCGAAAACATTTTATGAGAAAGAAGATTCTGAAAGATACGCTGTTACGCTGCCCTTTAATAAATTTAAGATATCCGTTCCCCCAGCGTATTCTGGTGGTCAAAATATTTACCAAGAATTGGTAAAATTGCTATATCATGTAAAAGATGTAAACAACTTTAGTGATCTGCCTATTCCTTTTGTTTGCATTGCAACCAATGTAGAGACTGGTGAAGAAGTAGTTTTAAACAAAGGGTATTTACCTGAGGCAATTATGGCTAGTGGAACGCTTCCTTCTCTTTTTGAGCCAGCTATCGTTGACGGAAAGGTATTAATTGACGGTGGGGTTGTGAATAACTACCCCATTGAGAAAGTGAAGGCAATGGGCGCAGATATTGTTATTGGAATTGATGTACAACACGGACTTTCTGATCGAAAAGAATTGCTTTCGGCGACAGAAATTCTACTTCAGATCAATAACTTCAGAACGGTTGAGGCAATGCAAGAAAAGTCAAAACAAACGGATGTATATATTAAACCAGATATTGAGAATTACACTGTTTTAGACTTTAATGAAGGAAATACTATTGTTCAGTTGGGTGAAACTGCTGCGCGCAAAAAGTTTCTTGCTTTAAAAGAACTTTCTATTAACCAAAACAAAAAAAGAACACTTGTAAAATCAGTAGCCCCTAAAGATTCACTAAGGATAAATCGATTGGTAATATCAGGAGGCAACACCACCTATTCAAGAGGGTATGTAAAAGGGAAATTACGCTTTGAACTTGGGGATAAAATTACATTTGAAAAGCTACAACAAGGCATAAGCAACTTATCAGCAACAGGCAATTTTAAAACGATTCGCTATCAATTAGTTTCTAACGGAATTGGTGAAGATTTGGTTTTACGCTTGGAAGAAACTTCAGATAAAACTTTTTTACGTCTGGGAGCTCACTATGACGACCTTTATAAAAGTGCAGCGATGATTAATTTGACAAGAAAAAAGCTTTTTATGAAAGATGACGTTGCCTCATTTGATTTTATTTTAGGAGACAATGTGCGTTATAATTTACAGTATTATGTAGACAAAGGTTCGTATTGGAGTTTTGGTTTTAATTCGCGTTTTAATGATTTTGAAAAGGAGGTTGATTTTGATGTGATTCGAAGTAATTATGAGGTGCCAAATGTGGGTAATGTGAATACAATTAATTTAGGGGTTCAAGACTTTACCAATCAAGCTTATGTGCAAACCGTTTGGCAAGAAGAGTTTGCTTTTACTATGGGAATTGAGCAAAAATTTCTAAAGTACAGTACTAGAACCCTTGCAGAACTTGATGATCAAAATGTGAACGCTCTGTCTCAAGCAAGAACAGATGGAAATGGTAGAACCCTTTTTGAAAAAAGCGATTTTTATAGTGCTTTTGGTAAACTTACTCTGGACACTTATGATAATAAGTATTTTCCAACAAAAGGACTTTTCTTCGATGGAGATTTTCACTATTACATCTTGTCTTCTGACTTTAATGAAAATTTTAAGGACTTTTCGGTCAGCAAGGCGCGGCTTGGGGGTGCCTTTTCAATTTTTCATAATCTCGCAATAAATTTAGAGACTGAAGGAGGGTTTAAACTTGGTACTTCTAATGTAACTTCTTTTGATTTTGTATTGGGCGGTTATGGTACAAACCTTATCAATAATTTCATTCCTTTTTACGGATATGACTTCTTATCATTACCAGGTAATAGCTACGTAAAAGCATATGGTAGATTAGATTGGGAAATTGCTCCAAAGAACCACTTGCTCTTTGCTGCTAATTTTGCCAATGTTGATGATGACCTTTTTCGAACAGGGGAATGGTTTACAGAACCCACCTATTCAGGTTATGCTTTGGGTTATGGGTTAAAGTCGTTTTTAGGGCCAATTCAGGTTTTATATTCTTGGTCTCCTGAAGTTGACAAAGGTAATTTCTTTTTCAGCATAGGGTATTGGTTCTAGTACTTTCTAAAAGCTGAGTCAAGATTTACAGTAGTTGAATTCTTTTTCACGATATTTGTAGTCTACAAGTATGAATTTGTATGATGCAATTTAGAATTGATATAACAGCTCATCTTAGGGCAATGTGGTAAGCAAGATGTTTGTTCGCCGACAGGCGCTTTGTGGAATTTTTCGTTCCTCTACACTTTTTAACAATACATTCTAAAAACGCTTTTGATTCAAAAAACAATTCTCATGGCAGCAGAAATAAAAAATTTAAAAGATCTTCAGAACACAGAATATTCCTTAAAAAAATTATTCAAAGAAGCTGAAGACTTTCTTCCCTTACTTGGTACCGATTACGTAGAGCTATATGTAGGTAATGCAAAGCAATCTGCACACTTTTATAAAACGGCATTAGGTTTTCAATCTGAAGCATATGCCGGACTTGAAACAGGACTAAAAGATAGAGTATCTTATGTTTTAAGACAAGATAAAATACGATTGGTACTTACTACACCATTGCAGAAAGGTGGTGAAATAAACAAACATATTGATACCCATGGTGATGGGGTAAAAGTCATGGCGCTTTGGGTTGAAGACGCTACTAAAGCTTTTGAAGAAACCACGAAAAGAGGTGCCAAACCTTATATGAAACCCACTAAAGAGGAAGATGAAAACGGATATGTAATTCGCTCAGGAATATATACTTACGGTGAAACGGTGCATATGTTTGTGGAACGTAAAAACTACAATGGTATTTTCTTGCCAGGATATCGAAAATGGGAATCACACTATAATCCAGAGCCAGTTGGCCTGAAATTCATCGACCATATGGTGGGCAATGTTGGTTGGGGTGAAATGAATCAATGGTGTAAATTTTATGGAGAAGTAATGGGCTTTGCTCAAATTATTTCCTTCGCTGATGATGATATCGCTACTGAATACACAGCTCTTATGAGTAAGGTGATGAGTAATGGTAATGGTCGAGTGAAGTTTCCTATTAATGAGCCCGCAAAAGGGAAAAAGAAATCACAAATAGAAGAATATTTAGACTTTTATAACGGTCCAGGGGTTCAACATATGGCCCTAGCAACAGATGATATTGTGGCAACCGTTTCCGCAATGCGAGATAGAGGAGTAGAATTTTTATATGTTCCTGAGGAGTATTATGACGATTTATTAGATCGTGTTGGCGAAATTGATGAAGATGTTGAAGTGCTTAAAAAACACGGAATTTTAATTGATCGAGATGAAGAAGGTTATTTATTACAACTGTTTACTAAAACGATTGTTGATAGACCAACTTTGTTTATCGAAATCATTCAACGAAAAGGAGCTCAGTCTTTTGGAGTTGGAAATTTCAAAGCACTTTTTGAAGCTATTGAAAGAGAGCAACAAGCGCGAGGAACCCTTTAAATAGGGATTTTTCTTAATGATTTCCTAAATTTTGAATGCTATATATAAATAAGTGTTAAGAGATAAGTTAAAGTAAGTTAAAAGGGATTTGAACCAGCGGGTTATGTATTAAATTTGTATCAGTAAGGGGTGGTTCCCTTACAACTTTAAGTATTGGTTTTTCATAATTTAAAGTTTGGTTGGTTATTTAGGAAAAGCCTAGTTTTTTTAACTAGGCTTTTTTTTGTTTTGATTCTGACAATACTTTGGAATAAATTTTGTTCTAGTAATAGTGAACCAATAAATGTTTTAGTACACATTCACTATTTTTACAATAATACTTCTAGCTATGAAGAAATTTTTACTATTTACATTCCTTTCTGTTAGTCTTTGCTTGAATGCACAAGAAGGTATTTCCAATGATTTAGCGGTTAATTCGAATATCAAGAGATCTACAACCAAGAAGAAAGAAAAGAAGGAGTCCGCTTTTAAACCCGGAGAATGGTTGAAATTTCGCATGCACTATGGATTTTTGAATGCCAGTTATGCAACATTACATGTAAAGTCTGCCGAAATAGATGATGTGCCCGTATACCATGTAGTAGGTCACGGGGAAACAACTGGTTTCGCAAGTGTTTTTTTTAAGGTTGATGATACTTATGAAAGTTACTTCGGAGTGGAAGATGGAAAACCTTATAAATTTATTAGGAAGACAAATGAGGGAGGTTATACAAAGGATATAGAAATAAACTTTGATCATAAAGAGGAAAAAGCAATTTTCAATGATAAGAAGAACAATAAAAAAATGGATTTTGAATTTCAAGACAGTATTCAAGATCTGCTTTCTGCTTTTTATTATTTGAGAAACAATTATATACCAGAAGATTTGGTTGTTGGAAAAGCAGTAGAATTGAAAATGCTTTATGATGATGACGGAATTTTCGATTTCAAATTGAAATATCTGGGTAAAGAAATCGTGAAAACAAAATTCGGGAAAGTTGAATGTTATAAATTCCGCCCAATGGTGCAATCAGGTAGAGTATTTAAAGAACAAGAAAGTCTTTCCTTGTGGGTATCTGCGGACGATAACAGAATCCCAATTCGAATTAGTGCTGAGTTAGCTGTTGGAGCGATTAAGGCTGATCTCGATGGCTATAATGGACTAAAACATCAGTTCAAGATTATCATGAAATAAGCAGAGCACTGCTTCAAAATATTTAAATTTTTCTTTATAAAATCTTTGTGTAGTTTTGGCAAAGTAAAGAAGTTGTTGCTTTTTTAGAACAGAAAGTTGCAATTGAAACTACATGAAAATGAAGAACAAAGAGCAGATTGATTCTCAAATTTCTAAACTTCAAGAGAAATACAAAGATTCAGGCCAAGACTTAAGCTCTTATCTAGATGGTTTATTATATCAGCGCTACCTTACCTATTGGGATTATATACACTTAGATACCCTTTTAAGTTTACAGGTTCCGAGAACCTATTTTCCTGATGAAGAAATCTTCATCATGTACCATCAAATTACGGAGCTTTATTTCAAGTTGATTTTACATGAGCAAAGGCAATTAGTAGATGATAAATCGCAAAACGTTGATTTTTTTATAGAAAAGGCCCGCCGTATAAATAGTTACTATCAGGCACTAATATCTTCCTTTAGTATTATGATTAAGGGAATGGAACGTGAGCAGTTTCTACAATATCGAATGGCTTTGCTTCCTGCTAGTGGGTTTCAATCTGCGCAGTATCGAATGATTGAGATTTATGCCACCGCTATGGAGCACTTAGTGCATCATACGGAAAGAGATCAATTTTCATCCGAAGATAGTATTGAAGAACTTTATGAGCATATATATTGGAAGAAAGGAGCTACTGATGCCGATACAGGTGAAAAAACCCTAACCTTAAAACAATTTGAGTACCGATATACACCAAGATTTATTCGCATTGCTAAGCAAGTGAAAGGCATCACTATCTTGGATAAATACTTACAATTACCCAAAGAAAAACAAGATAATAAAGCCCTTATAAAAGCGTTAAAGACATTGGATTTAAATGCGAACGTAAACTGGCCCCTGATGCACTTTGGTTCCGCCCATCGTTATCTTGCCAAAGACAAGAAAAATATCAATGCCTCAGGCGGTACAAACTGGAAAAAATATTTACCGCCAAGTTTTCAAAAAGTCGTATTTTTTCCGGACCTATATACCAAAGAAGAGTTAAATAATTGGGGTAAAGAATGGGTAGACCATATCTTTAATCCTGAAAAAGTATCAAAACCAAAATGAAAAAGTTCTGGGGCATTCTTTTAATCTCAATCCTACTATTTTCTTGTAAAGAAGAAAATGAGGTTAAAAACGAAGACGCCAAAAAAGAAGTAGCGACAATTCCTGTTATTGAGAAGCCAGTTACAAAGTTTGGCTTTAATCTAGATGAGTTTACCGTAAAATATGATACCATTAGAAACGGGGACAGTTTTGGAGAGTTAATGACGGCGCACAAGGTTGACTATCCGAAGATTTCTAAGTTATCACTTGAATTCAAAGATACATTTGATGTTCGAAGAATAAGAGTGGGTAAACCATACACAATTTTAGCTTCCAAGGATACAACTGAGGCTGCTCAGATATTCATCTATGAAAACGATAGAATCAATTATACTGTTGTTGACTTTAGAGATAGCGTTTCTGCTTACACTGATAAAAAGGAGGTAAAATATGTAGAAAGAGAAGCTTCTGGAATTATTGAACAAGGCTCTTCAATATCCCAAGTAATTCAAGAACAAGGCATAGATTATAACGTTACCCATAATTTGGCCGACGTCTATGCTTGGACGATTGATTTCTTCAAGTTGGAAGCCGGGGATAAGTTTAAAGTGATTTACAAAGAAAAGTATATTAACGATACTATTTATGCTGGTGCTGAACCAATAGAAGCTGCATATTTTGAGCATCATGGGAGGCCTATTTATGCCTTTGCATACGAGAATGATTCTTTGAAGAATGTTGTTGATTATTTTGATGAAGAAGCCAATAATCTTCGAAGAACTTTTTTACGAGCACCTTTAAAGTTTGGCCGTATATCTTCGGTTTACAATCTAAAGAGAAGAATTAGATATTATGGAAATCGCATTCGACCACATAAAGGAACGGACTATGCGGCTCCAAGAGGAACGCCTATACTGGCAACTGCCGATGGCACGGTAACAGAATCGACAAGAAGAGGCGGCAATGGTAAGTATGTGAAAATTCGCCATAACGGAAAATACAGCACGCAGTATCTACACATGAGTAAGCAGAATGTGAAAAGAGGTGATTTCGTTCGTCAAGGTGATGTCATTGGATGGATTGGAATGACAGGAAACACAAGTGGCCCGCATGTTTGCTACCGTTTCTGGAGAAATGGAAGGCAAGTCGACCCAAGAAAAGAAGAGCTTCCTAAGGCCGAACCTTTGGCAAAAACCTTACAACCTGAATACTTTGCTTATGTTGAGCCCATTAAAGATCAGCTTGATTGTATGCTGTATCCTGAAAAACCAATTCAGGAGGAAGAAGAGGATGACTTAGTTACTTTGAATCAGTAGTTTCTCGCTGGGTCTATATAGCGTTATTTTTAAATTCAGACCTTTCTTTTTAGAATTCTAACAAAACGATATTTCAAGGTTAGGATATCAATTCCGAAGTTTCGGTATTATATTCTATTTTTGCGTCTTCGCACTTCACGACTAGGTGAGAAAACAGAAGTCATAAACTTTAAAAAGCCTTAATGTCATTACCCAACTTCAATCCGACAACTACCCAAGCTTGGAAAAAGCTTGCTGACCACTATAATCAAAAGAAAGAAAGTCATATGAAAAGCCTTTTTAGCGATGATGATGATAGGGCTAGCAGGTTCTCCATAAAATGGAATGATTTTCTTGTAGACTTTTCTAAGAATAGAATTACCGAAGAAACCATGCAGTTGCTTTTGCAACTGGCAGATGAGGTAAATCTTAAAGAGGCTATCACCAACCAATTTGGTGGAGCCGTTATTAATGAAACGGAAGGGCGTGAAGTACTGCATACGGCGCTAAGAGCAAAAGAATCAGATGCGATTACTGTAGATGGAGTAAACGTAGTTCCTGAAGTATACGAGGTTAAAAAACACATTAAAAAGTTTACAGATTCTATAATTTCTGGGGAAAGTAAGGGGTATACAGGGAAATCTTTTACCGATGTGGTGAATATCGGAATAGGAGGTTCAGATTTAGGCCCCGCAATGGTCACGGAAGCCCTAAAATTCTATAAAAACCATCTGAAAGTCCATTTTGTTAGTAATGTAGATGGAGACCATGTACAGGAAGTGTTGCGTGAACTAAACCCTGAGACAACTTTATTTGTAGTCGTTTCAAAAACATTTACTACGCAAGAAACGCTGAGTAACGCCACTACAATAAAAGAGTGGTTCTTAGAAAGTGGAAGTCAAAAAGATATTGCCAAGCATTTCGCTGCCGTATCAACAAATACAAAGAAAATAGCCGAATTCGGAATCGCTCAAGAAAACGTTTTCCCCATGTGGGATTGGGTAGGTGGCAGATTTTCACTGTGGAGCGCTGTTGGACTTTCAATTGCATTGGCCGTAGGGTTTGAAAATTTTGATGCACTTTTAAAAGGAGCAAATGAAATGGACGAGCATTTCAAAAACGAAGATTTTGATAAAAACATTCCGGTTGTTTTAGCCTTGCTAAGCATTTGGTACAATAACTTTTATGGTGCTGAAACTGAAGCTATAATTCCTTACACGCAATATTTGAGTAGATTTTCTGCTTATCTGCAACAAGGCATTATGGAGAGTAATGGCAAGAGTATAGACAGAGATGGTAATCGTGTGAACTATGAAACAGGCACCATAATTTGGGGTGAGCCAGGCACGAATTCTCAACATGCTTTCTTTCAGTTGATACACCAGGGCACAAAGTTAATTCCTGCAGATTTCATCGGTTTTAAGAAATCTCTTTATGGAAATACCGACCATCATAACAAATTAATGGCAAACTTCTTTGCGCAGACTGAGGCACTAATGAATGGGAAAACAGGCGATGAAGTAAGAACAGAATTGGAGGAAAAGAAACTAACTGAAACTGAAATTCAAAAACTACTTCCTTTTAAGAAATTTGAAGGTAACAATCCGACAAATACAATACTAATTGATAGGCTTACACCTAATAGTTTGGGTGCTTTAATCGCACTTTACGAACATAAAATTTTCGTTCAAGGTATACTTTGGAACATCTTCAGTTATGACCAATGGGGTGTTGAGTTAGGTAAACAGCTGGCAGGCACCACCTTAAAAGACTTAGAAAACTTTGAAATTAGCAAACACGACAGCTCTACAACGCAACTTTTACAATCTTTTAAGAGTTAGACTGAGATTTTGTGAATTCTTAATAACCTCTAATAACTTCAGGGGTTTTTTAACAGGCGATGCTAAAATTGTGTTAAATTTGCGTGCGCAAAAGTTAACTTTGTCTTAATGTAGAAAAAAGATAAAAACATCACTTTTGCAGCAAAATCAAAACTAAATAAATACGAGACAGATGAAACAAAAGTACTTAGCAATGGTTGCGTTTTTCGTTACGGCTATTGCATTTTCTCAGGGAACAATCACAGGCTCCGTAATTGACGGAGATTTAGATGAACCATTGCCTGGAGCTACCGTAATGGTAATTGGAACAACAAATGGTGTTACTACCAATTTTGATGGAGATTTTAACATTGAAGTAGAGGAGGCTTCAGGTACATTAAGGTTTTCTTACATAGGTTTTAAAACGAAAGATGTTGAGTTTACCTTTAGTGGTAACACTGCGGTTAATCTAGGAAAAATTATAATGGAAGCTGATGCGAGTGCACTAGATGAGGTTGTTGTAAGCAGCTTTTCTCTGGCTATTGACCGTAAAACACCAGTTGCAGTTTCTACAATTAAAGCCGCAATAATCGAAAATAAACTGGGGAGTCAAGAATTTCCGGAAATATTAAAATCCACACCGGGTGTTTATGTTACACGAGGTGGCGGTGGTTTTGGAGATGCTGAGTTGCGTTTACGTGGATTTAACTCAGAAAATGTAGCTGTTGCGATTAATGGTATTCCTGTTAACGATATGGAGAATGGTCGTGTTTTCTGGAGTAACTGGGCAGGTCTTTCAGATGTGACTAGAACAATACAAGTACAACGTGGTTTAGGAGCTTCTAAATTGGCAGTTCCTTCTATTGGAGGTACAATGAACATTGTTACCAAATCTACTGATGTTGAAAAAGGTGGGAATGTTATTATGACTACAGGAAATAACGGTTATACTAAATATGGTTTTACCTTATCAACTGGTCTTATGGAAAACGATTGGGCTGCTACAGTTTCTTTATCAAGAACTACAGGGCAACAATTCGTTGATGCAACTACAATAGATGCATATTCTTACTTTGTTAATATTTCTAAACAATTAAATGATAACCACCAGTTGGTTTTTACTGGTTTTGGTGCACCACAGAGACATGGTCAACGCCAAAACAGATTATTAATTGATGATTTTAGAAGAAGTGAACGAGGTATTAGAACTAATATTGATTATGGTTATAGAAATGGTCAACTTGTAAATATCGAAGATAATTTTTACCATAAACCTCAATTAGCTTTGAACCACTATTGGACCATATCTGAAAAGTCTAAATTGGCAACATCTGCTTACGTTTCCTTTGGTACTGGAGGTGGAGGAGGTGTTAGAGGTGTTAATAAGTTCGGCAAAAGCAATCTTAATTACAGAGATACTGAGTTTGCTCCAGTAAATCTTGATGTTATTGCTGAAGAAAATATTGCCTTGGGTGCATTAGGGTCTGAAACAATTTTAAGGGCATCTAGAAATAATCACAAATGGTTAGGTGTATTATCAACCTATACCACTAAGCTTTCAGAGAATATAGATTTGATAGGAGGAATAGATTTAAGAACCTACAAAGGTTCACACTTCACAGATTTAACAGATCTCCTTGGCGGTCAGTTTTTTGTTGATAATAGTAACGTTAATAACCCAAATAACATTGCTAAAGTAGGGGATAAAATTGCATATGACGATGATGGTTTCACAAGATGGACTGGTGCTTTTCTACAAGCAGAGTATAGCAAAAATAATCTTTCAGCATTTTTATCATTAGCTGGATCTAACACCAGTTATAAGCGAATAGATTACTTTAATTATTTGGACTCTGACCCCCTTAGAGAAACAGATTGGATTAACTTCTTTGGCTACAGCGGAAAAGGTGGGGCAAACTATAACCTAGATGAGCACAACAAAATATTTGCAAATGTTGGTTACTTTGAAAGAGCTCCTTTTAATAATGCTGTATTCTTAAACTTTAGAAACGATATTAATGAGGAGGCGGAGAATCAAAAAATATTCAGTGTTGAATTTGGATACGGCTACCGTAATGATAAATTGAAATTAGACTTGAATTTGTACCGTACACAATGGAATGACAGAACTTTAACAAGAAGATTCCAAAACCCAGATAATACTCAATTTATAGCAAATATTTTAGGGGTAAACGCTTTGCACCAAGGTATAGAACTAGAAGGACAATACAATGCTTCAGACAGACTTACCATAACAGGTATGGTTTCTATAGGAGATTGGCAGTGGGCTAATGATGTTACTGATGTTCAAATTTTTAACGAAGAACAACAACTTGTTGGAGAGGTAGATTTATTTATAGACGGCCTTAAAGTAGGTAATTCGGCGCAAACTACATTTGCTATCGGTGCAAATTATGAAATCTTACCTACTACAGACTTAAGAGTAGATTTTAATTTTGCAGGAGATTATTATGCAGATTATGATCCAACAAGCAGGGGAACTGATACAGATATTCAGGCTTGGAAACAACCAGATTATGGTCTTGTAGATTTAGGGCTAACACATCGGTTTGATTTTGCAGGGCTCAACGCCACATTAAGAGCAAACGTGAATAACGTTTTTAATACAGAATACATATCTGATGCTAGAGATGGTAACGGCTCTGTAGCAGAAACGGCCTTAGTTTATTTTGGCCCTGGAAGAACCTATACAATAGGGGCAAAAATTAATTTTTAAAAAAAAAGAAAATGAAAAAAATAACATATTTAATCGTAATAGTCTTGGCTGGGTTTATTTCTAGTTGTAATCCGGTAGATGATATTTTTGATGAATTAGAAGCTAATGAAGCAGGAATTGTTGGAACAACAGATTATACTATTTCCGATGATGATTATGCGGCTTTAGATCTAGGTTTTGGAAACTTTAGTAGTGTGGATGACGCAAAATCTATGATACCAACGATCTTAAATGATGTATTTCCGTTTTGGGGAAAAGGTTCAACAGCAAATGTGACCTATAAATTATTCTCTCGTGCATCTACGGAAAGAAACCTTATTGTCTATGAGGTAACTACAGATGATTATGATGCCAACCCAGATACAGAACGTTTTGATAATTTTAGTAGAGATTCTCATATTACTACTTTCTTGAATACAAGGTATCCTGACCCAGAGGATAGAACATTAGTTTCTTTGACTTATGAATTCTTTGATGGTTCGACTAATACCCTCAACAATGGGTTTTTATATTCTAATGGAGAATGGAATTTTATTCAGGGTTTAACAGATGATGAGTATAACTTTGTTGGAGAAGGGTTTCCTAACTTTTCTTCAGAAGATGAGGCTGAAGTAAAATTACCAATCTTCATAAAAGACAAGTTTAAATTTGAGCCTAAAGCAGCAGGTGATATCGTTCCATTTATGTTTAAATTATTTCAAACTGATGAGGATGATGTAGATGAAGATGGAGATACAACTGACAGGACAACATATAGCTTTGTTAAGAACTTTATTTTTGACGGTACTGACTGGGCCGTTTATAATAATGTTTTAGAGCAAACTTTGCAATTTGGTTTTGATGGGATGACATGGGTGCCAGACAATACAATAGCGTATACTTTCACGGGCTCAGATTTTGTATTGATCTCTACAGCTTTGGCTGATAAATATCCTGGTCCGGCAAGCAGTGCAGAACGCTTTAGTAACTTTGACCGTAGAAGTGGTAATGATAATTTCTGGTCAGATAGTATGTTGTTAGAAGCAACTGTAGTAGTTCTAAATAATTTAGATCCCTCTGCAGAAGAAGGTCAGAAATATGTAGTAACTTTTGATATTTTTAATGGATCTAGTGGCACAGAAAGCTTAGCAGTAATTAAGACTGGAAGTGACTGGGTACTTCAATAGTTAGAATATATATTATGATATAAAATAAAACCTCCATCATTTTATGATGGAGGTTTTATGTATTTTTAAAACATGAAAAAGAAACTATTTATATACATTTTTAGTTTTATTTTATCTGCCTGTTCCTCTTCTAGTGGAGAAACGCTTGAACCAGAAATAGAACCTCCCGTTTCATTTGAAAAGTCAGTAGCTGAAGATGATACTTTCACAGCAATGGAAGATCAGGAAAATATCATTTCTAACATTTTAAATAATGACAAAGTAGTTAATAATGCTAGAATTACTTCTTTTGATATAACCACAACTGAGGGGGGAAGTATAGAAGATAACAGAGACGGCACATATACATATATTCCCCAAAAAGCATTCGTAGGTCAAGATACTTTTACTTACGAGTTATGCGATGCAGAATCAACTCCAAATTGTTCGACAGCTACAGTTACAATAACTGTTGTGGATGAAGGTTCACCAGAGGCTACAGATGATATTGTTGCAACAATAATTAACACGGCAATAGTAATAGATGATATTTTGGCTAATGACGTTGTAATTGATGATGCAATTATTTTTTCGGTGGATGATTCTTCTTCTTTAGGTTCAGTAGTTTTAAATGAAAATGGTACGATTACATACACGCCATCGACAGATTTTGTGGGCCAAGATGGTTTTAGTTATACATTATGCGATGATGATCAACCAGAAGCTGATTGCACAATTGCTAATATTGAAGTAACAGTATTAAATCCAATAGACTTTACCATTCCTACAATACTAGGTGATTATTACGATGATTTAGTTCTTACTACAGATTTTAATCTTAATTATACTGAAGTTTCAAGTCACACCAAAAATAATCACACTACTATTCTGTCATATGGTCAAAGACATAATTTTCTTTATAATGCTGATGAAGATTTATCAAACCCTGATAATGTTACTTTAATGTATTCTGGAGAATCTAGATATTGGGAAGAATATACGTCTGGCACGAATTCGTATTCACCACAAACATTTAATACGGAACACGTTTATCCGCAGTCGAGGTTAAGAACAGAAGATGCTGTAACAGACTTACACCATCTAAGATCTACAGATGCCATTATAAATGAAGAACGATTAAATTTTCCTTTCATTGAAGGCACGGGTTCATATGGTCTCAATGGCGAAAATTGGTACCCAGGTGATGAATGGAAGGGCGATGTCGCACGAATGATATTTTATCTTAATGTACGATATGGAGAAACTTTTGATAGAGTTGGTACCGTTGAGTTATTTTTAAAATGGAATGTAGAAGACCCGGTTTCTTCTTTTGAAATTCAAAGAAATAACGTTATTCAAGCTGCGCAAGGTGTCAGAAACCCTTTTATTGACAACCCTTATATTGCTACACTAATTTGGGGTGGCGTTAGCGCTGAGAATAAATGGTAGTAAACTACAAATATAACTATCACCTTTCGGAGTGATACTTTAAGAAACCCCGCCAATAGGCAGGGTTTTTTTATGCTCAAAATTCAGTACATTTAAATACTAAATAATTTATACCATGTACGAAACAATTCAAGTTATACACTCTTATATCGCATATGCAGCATTGGCAATTCTGATTTTAGCAGTAATCAATGCTATATCAGGCTTTGTAGGCAACAAAATGTTTACACCTGAGAAAGATTTTCGACTCAGTCTCTTTGCACTAATTTTGTCTCATATTATGCTAGTGATAGGTTTGATATTATTTTTTGTCTCTCCTAGTGGATTGAATGCCATCCAAGAATTGGGTATGGGTGGCTTATCTTCTTCTGCAAGACTTCTAGCGGTTGAACATCCATTTACGAACATTCTAGCCATTATTCTAATAACGGTTGGTTGGTCTAGACACAAGAAATTTATGGAAGGCAAGAAGAAATTCAAAAGTATTGCCATTTTCTACGGATTAGGATTGCTTTTGATCTTAAGCCGCATCCCATACGGACAATGGTTTGATTAAATTGTCATTCCCGCCTGTGCTGAACTCGTTTCAGTAAAGGCGGGAATCTTTTTATAGTACCTAAATAATGAATAAATAAAATGAAAAAAACACTCTTACTAACAGCAGTCTTGTTTTCAATATGCATAACAGCGCAGAAATCACTTTTCAATGGTGAAAACCTAGACGGATGGACCATCTACGGAACCGAAAAATGGTACGTAGAAGACGGACTTCTAGTCTGTGAAAGTGGTCCAGATGAACAATATGGGTATCTAGGAACCAACGAGCACTACAAAAACTTTGAATTGACCTTAGAGTTCAAACAAGAAGCCAACGGAAACAGTGGCGTCTTTATTCGTTCAACGGTTGAAGGTACAAAAGTGAGTGGATGGCAGGTAGAAGTTGCACCTCCAGGAAGCAATACTGGCGGTGTCTACGAATCCTATGGCCGTGGTTGGTTAATTAAACCAGACCCAGAAAAAGACAAAGCCCTAAAAATGGGAGAATGGAATACCATGAAAATTCGAGTTGATGGCGATACGATTACCTCATGGTTAAATGGCACCGAAATGATTACCCTTACCGATGAAAAGATTGGCGCCGGCGAAGGGTCGGTTGCCCTTCAAATTCATGATGGTGGTGGAATTAAGGTAAGATGGCGCAACCTCATGCTTACTGAACTGTAGAGATAGCTTACTTTTCGTTGCAGAGAGCAAGGGCTTATTCGATAGATTTGTTTATCAGAAGGTCATAACCATTTGAACCTCCTAAGTCGATAGCATTTCCATTAAAACTAGCGGTCGTAACAAATGATTCGGTTCCACAAAATCCGTCTTGTTTTACCTCTGTCAATACCAAAGAATACACTAAGGTGTCTATTTCACTTTCTGATAGTCTAAGAATCCAAGTATTTTTTCCTTCATTGCCTAAACCTGTTGGTAGAATAACTTTATTTTCAAAATTCGGAGTGTCAAAATCAACAATTTGATTTTCATATAAAAACCCATTTATTGATGCAGAAATAAGATTAGAATCGAAATGACCGTTTTCGATTAGATTGTTTTCATCTTGATCAATAAATGTCAACTGGAAGCTTGGCGGTCCTACGAAATCAATGATTCCAATACAAGGCCCTTCACTCTCTTTTTTAGCACAGGCCGCCAATAGAAAAGTAAGACAAAGAAAATAACGTAAATTTTTCATAGCTATTTATAAAAGAGATGAGTTCTTTAAAAAGGGTTGCGTCAAAAATACTTATTTGACTTTCTTTAGTAAGTAAAGATACACTGGAAAATGGTCCGAATACCCGCCAATATAACTCCCGCCAGCGTAAGTACGCAATGGGTAGCCTTGATACCTTCCGCTAGGGTCTAGTAGATATGAGCGGTTGAAAACACTAGCCTTCCAGAAGCTATAGGTATCTTTTGTTTCATTGATTAAATTACTAGTGAAGAACATTTGGTCAAAGAGATTCCATTTATCACGATAGGCTAGTGAGCCAACTCCCTTTCTGAATAGTATTTCAAAAGGATTGAACAAATCTGTTGGTTCCAAATTCTTTTTCTTTCCTTTTGTCTTCAATACTTTTTTCAAACTCTCATCTATGGGGTCGTCATTAAGGTCACCCATGCTAATAATTTTTGAATCGATATCAATTCGTTGAATTGAATCAATGATTCTTTTATTCAGTTTGGCTGCAGCTATGCGATTGGGTTTGCTACGAGTTTCTCCACCGTTTCTTGAAGGCCAGTGATTCACTATAAAATGAAACTTTTCATTATCTAAATATCCGCTAACAACTAGTTGGTCGCGTGTATAATCGCGAAAGCCTTCCGTATCATTAAGTAGGAGACGATGACTTTTAAAAGTATTAACAATAAAAGAACTCTTTTTATAGAGCAAGGCCACATCGATGCCTCTTTCATCAGGCGAATCTAGATGAACTATTCCATAATCTTTATCCCTGAGGTTTTCATGGTTCACTAAATCTTCAAGAACACCTTTGTTTTCAATTTCGCAGACACCGATAATATCTGGAGAGGTTTGGGTGGTTTCGGCCCCAACTTCAGATAACACTTGCGACATATTTTCAATCTTCTGGTTATATCGTTCTAGAGTCCAGTTGTCCTTGCCATCTGGTGTTCGGTCATCATCAAAGGTTAAGGAATCATTTTCGGTATCAAAAAGGTTTTCAATATTGTAAAAAGCTATGGTTTTAATCGCGTAGGTTTTGTTCTCTTGAGAAGAAGCGTCAAAAAGACTAACCAATAGAAATAGTAGGATGAAGCATTTATTTTTAGACAAATCCATAGAACTAAATATATTTAAAATAAAGAAAATTCCTACACTTTATTTACTTTTTAATATATTGTTATCCCGCATTTAGAAATTCAACCAACTTAAATGTCCAATCAACCGCTACTATTTGTTGCCTTTTTGATATGTGTATCATGTAGTGCTCAAAATACTGTGATGCTGTCTGGAGGGGTTTTGAATCAGCAAGACAAGAGTGTAATGGCGGAGGTTAATATTTCCCTGGAGGGGATTAAATCGGCGGGATTGACAAATGCCGATGGTTTTTTTCAAATTAATGTACCTACCTACGGAGATTTCATTCTGAATATTTCCTATCCGGACTATGTTACAAAAAGAATTCCCATTGAATCGGAAGGAATAAATATAGATGTGGGTACTATCTTTTTGGAAAGGGATATATCCACGGAACAAACTGACAATTTGATTACGCTTACTGACTCTGAGGTTTTGGATGATGCTATAAGTTCTAATACTTCTGGCCTGTTACAAGCGACCCGAGATATATTTTTAAGCAGAGCTGCCTTTGATTTTGGGCAAGCCTTTTTTCGCGTTCGCGGATATGATTCACAGTATGGCAAGGTTTTGTTGAACGGAATCCCCATGAATAAATTCTATGACGGTAGACCTCAATGGAATAATTGGGGAGGATTGAATGACGCAACACGAAACCAACAATTCACGCATGGTTTACAAGCCTCGGCGTATAATTTTGGAGGTATACTAGGCACAACGAATATTGACACAAGACCTTCCGGATTAAGACCCGGAACAAGATTCTCTTCTTCGGCCTCCAATAGAACTTATGCCGGAAGATTAATGGTTACCCATACTTCAAAATCCAAAGAAAAAGGATTTACCTATAGTATTTCGGCTTCAAGAAGATGGGCAAAACAAGGCTATATTGATGGGACGCTGTATGATGCATATTCTGTTTCAGGAATCTTAGAATACAAATTTGACAAAATAAATTCAGTCACTTTCACGGGCATTTTAGCTTCTAATAGAAGGGGGCGCTCATCGGCGATAACGGAAGAAGTTTTTGAACTCGTTGGCAAAAAATATAATCCCTATTGGGGATTTCAAAATGGTGAAATTCGAAATTCCCGAGAACGGAAAATAGCAGAACCTATCTTGATGTTAAACCATTTTTATGAATCTAAAAAGGTAAGTTTAAACACCGGGGTTTCGTATCAATTTGGAACGAATTATCGAAGTAGATTAGGTTATTATAATGCTCCGAATCCTGACCCTACCTATTATCGCTATCTGCCTAGTTTTTATATCAACTCGCCTATTGGCGCGAATTTTATAAGTGCAAATGCGGCAAAAGAAGGCTTTTTAGAAAATCCGCAATTAGATTGGAGTAAAATCTATCAAGCAAATGCCACTGATGATAAGGCTAGTTACGTGCTATATGACGACGTAACTAATGATACTCAGTTTACAGCCAGTACCGTTGGTAATATAGAGCTTACGGAAGCTTTTCAATTCGATTTCGGATTAACCTATCGACGCCTGAAATCAGACAATTTTGCTAGGATTCATGATTTGTTTGGTTCAGAATACCATGAGGATAAAGACCCATTTTCAAATACCCTGAATGATATAAATGGAAGTACTTCAAAAGGGGAGAAAGACATTTTTAACTATAACTACACTCTTGATGTTTCTCATTTTGATGCTTTCGCTCAGCTCAGATACAACAGAAATAAATGGGATGGCTTTGTATCTGCGGATTATAATTCAATGAATTATCAAAGAAACGGTCAATTTCAAAACGAACGATTCCCTGAAAATTCCTTGGGAATAAGCAGTCCTATTTCATTTGCAAATCTAGGTTTCAAAGCGGGATTTACATATCGCTTCAATGGTAGGCATCAATTGGTGCTCAATGGTGCATTATTGAATAAACCTCCAACAACCCAGAATATTTTTATTAATCCGAGAGAGAATAATGAGATAGTACCGAACCTGCAAAATGAAAAAATTACCGCCACCGATTTCAATTATTACATCCGTCTTCCAAAGCTAACCGGAAGAATAACTGCCTTCTACACCCGGTTTCAGAATAGCACCGACGTCAATTTCTTCTTTGTTGATTCCGGAGTAGGGTCCGATTTTGTTCAAGAGGTATTGACAGATTTGGACAAGTTGCATAAGGGCATAGAATTAGGTTTTGAGTATGAACTATCATCTGAGGTAAAGGTCACAGCAGTTGCTGCTGTCGGAAACTATACTTATGCAAGCAATCCTTTAGTAGCCATCAATTTTGACACTGCTGGTGCTGAAGAAGACTTTATAAATCCCGAAGGGAGCGTTGATTTAGGAGCTGCAAATATTAAAGGCTACAAATTGGCGCAAGGTCCACAAAAGGCCTTTGCTCTTGGCATCAATTATAGAGATCCAAAATACTGGTGGATAGGTGCCACAGCGAATTATTTAGCAGATAACTACACCAACATCTCAACTATTACCAGAACAGCAAGTTTCTTCTTAGACCCTGAAACTGGCAATCGATTTCCAGTAGCTACTGATGAAAATGTAAATAAACTATTGGCCCAAAGCCCATTAGACAATTTCTATTTACTCAATTTGGTTGGAGGTAAATCTTGGTTAAAAAAGGGAAAGTACATCAGCATTTTTGCCAGTGTCAACAATGTATTTGATACAAGTTTCCGAACAGGGGGATATGAACAAAGTCGAAACGGAAACTATGGTCAATTAGCTCAAGATAACTTAAGCGGAACACCTTCTTTTGCACCAAAATATTGGTATGGCTACGGTCGGACCTATTTTTTGAATTTGGCATATAGTTTTTAACGAAGTCAAAATATAGGCTCCTCCCCTCATCTGAGGGGAGGTGGTTTTTCTCCGCCAGCTGGCGGATGGAAAAGTGGAGGGGTTGAAGGCGCCGGCCATTTTTTAAAGATAAAAGTTTGGTGCTGAGCTGTTAATTTGGGTTTTACCACCCCTTTCTCCGCCAATTGGCGGATTCATTCCCCTCCTTGAAAAAGGAGGGGAGTAAAAAAATGAAATCATGAAAAGAACACAAGAAATTAGAATCTGGTTTGTAGCAGGTATAGCTATTATTCTACTGAGTTGTGTCAAAGACCGACATTTCAATTCGCCAGAAAATACTAGAAATACAGATTTAGTTGCAAACACAACATACTCAGATGTAAAAAATCGATTTCAAGGAGAAACCTTCCAAATACAGGAAGACTTGGTAATTGAGGGTAACGTAACTTCTTCAGATGAAATGGGGAACTTTTTTAGTGTGCTTCATTTTCAAGATAAACCTGCGAACCCTAATGAAGGATTTCAAATAGAAATCGATGCTCGAGATTCGCATTTATTCTTTCCTATGGGGAGTAAAATCTACATTAAATTAAAAGGACTTTATTTGGGCAAAAGCAAAGATGTTTTTAAGATTGGAGGAGTTTTTACTTCTTTTGGAAATGTCTCCGTCGGCCGACTTCCAGCTACAGTTATTGACAAACATATTTTCTTTCCGAAGAAAAAGTTGCTATACAACCTACTTCGGTATCTATCGAAAGTCTAAATCAAAGTCTAACAAATACGTTGGTTGAAATCAATGGAGTAGAGATAACAGATGAAGAATTAGGGGAGTCTTTCGCCATAGAAAGGGAAGAAACAGAACGCACACTTATAGATTGTAATGGAAATACTTTACCACTCGTGAATAGCGGTTTCTCTGATTTTCAATCTGAACTTTTACCTTCTGGGAACGGCACAATAAAAGGAATTCTTTTAAGGGAGAAGGATAATTTTAGACTGGCTATTCGAAGTATCAACGATATAGATTTTACCGAAGAGCGCTGCGCGGAAATCATTACCGAGTTCACATCAAATCAGATATTTATAAGTGAACTGGCAGACCCGAATAACAATTCTAAAGCCAGATTTGTGGAGTTGTACAATTCGGCAAGTGAACCACTACTTTTGAATGGCTGGAAACTTCTCCGTTATACAAATGATAATATTGAAGTCAGTTCCACAATCGATTTATCAGGATTTACCATTGAGGGAGAAAGCACTCTCATTATTTCACCTAATGCAATGGAGTTCGAAAAAGTATATGGCTTTCAACCAGACATGGCTGTTGGGGTGAACAGTCCTGCAGACTCAAATGGAGATGATAACCTTCAATTGGTTGACCCTTTAGGAACCGTAATTGATGTTTTTGGGGTAGTTGGTGAAGATGGGTCCAACACTAATCATGAGTTTGAAGATGGTAGAGCAGTTCGAAATGTGAAAGTCAAGGAAGCAAACCCGATTTATACTTTTGACGAGTGGAGAATTTTTAATGATACAGGTGGACAAGGAACTACGAAAGAAACTAAAAATGCACCAGAAGACTTTACTCCAGGAATTCGTAATTAGCGTGTGTTAGGAAACTTTTGAAAAGTATGCTTTCCAACCAAGAATGGCTGATGTACCATTTTCATAAGCTTCATGAGAATGAAAGAGAATTTTCTTTTTCATATCGAGTACAACCGGCCATTTGATTCCGTCAGAACCTTGACCTAGCAGTTTGTTGATAGCAGTTTCGACCAAGTCACTACGCACCGCACCAACAATGCGTACATTGGAGCTGCTATCGTTTATTCCAGAAAGACCGACATAAAAATCCGCAGTGCTTCCTGAGAAGGAACACTTTTGAGGTTGGGGGGAAATTTTTATCTTTTTGGGACCTTTTTTGGTTTTAGATACTATTTCCATAGTAGGAAATTACACAATTTAGAGAAATCGTTTCTTCTTGTTTAAGAGATATTTATTAACAATTTATAGCGATGCTATTAACAAATTACTGCCATTACTGCTTTTTAAAGACTTCATCGATAAGTTGCAATTATCTTATTATTTCGAAAACTAAAGTATAATTTTCATTGGTTTCAACTTTCAGTTAAGAACTGAAAAGTCGATTAAATTTCTATTAGTTGCTTTAAATCAGATGGTGTTAGGGGTTTTACAATATACTTCTCAACCATAGGGTAGGAGTTGATTTTTTCAATCTCTCGGGGATTTACTGACGAACTAATTACGATAACTCGTATTTGTTGAAAACCATTTGTTTTTGAATCCATTTTACTGAGTTCATTTAAGAATTCAAAACCATTCATTTCAGGCATGGTCAAGTCAAGAAACAGAATATCCGGAAGGTTTTCGTCAGATTCATGCGCCATTTGTAAGGCTTCAATTGCTTTTTTTCCATTTTCAAACGTATTAAGAGACTCATAAAAATTCATCTCCATCATCAACCGATTCATGGAATAAACTATTATCGGGTCATCATCGACGATATAAACAGCACCAATCTTTGAACTCATTCAGTTTATTTTCTAATTAGTTTGAAATTCAAGCGTAAAAGTTGTACCCACTGAAACTTCACTTTCCACTGATATTTTTCCACCAATACTTTCAATCTGATTTTTTGTGAGATAGAGGCCAACTCCCATTGCATCTTTATTTCTATGAAAGGTTTTATGCATGCCGAATATACTTTTGCTATGTTTTTTAAGGTTGATACCTTTGCCGTTATCAACAAAAGAAAGTTCTAAACAGCTTCGCCTTATTTTTGAACTTATCTTTATTAGTGGTTTTCTTTCAGGAGAAGCATATTTAATACTATTCGTAAACAGATTTAAGAGAATACTATCCAAATATGCTGGTAGGGCCTTAACGGTATGATTCTTTGAAACGTCTACAAGACATTTCACTTCTTTTTCTAGCAGCAGTGAACTAATGTTACTTTGAGTCCGCAGTATCGCATCTAAAAGATTTAGTTGGGTGATTTGCCCAGGTAATTCTGTACTGGATTGCACCACGGTATTTAAATTACTAACTGTATTCACCAAACTGTCAGTTGCATTTTTAAGCATTTGCATCAGTTTCAATTTTTCTTCATTGTCTTGTTCTTCGACCAAAAAATTGGCTACCATTGATAAGTTAGTTGAATGTGCACGAAGGTCATGAGATACCATATGTGCAAAACTGGTCAAATGTTCATTTTGTTGTTTTCGTATTCTGGCGAATTCTTGAAGCTTGCGCTCAGCTTCCTTTTCTTTGGTAACATCCATCACAATACCAATTGCTTGTGCCTCAAAATTATTTTCAATTTTCAAAAAGGTAACAATAGCACGGATATCTCTTAACGTTTTATCGGGATTTACAACTTGGTATTCAATACTTGTTTTCTCCTTTTGCGTATATTTTGAATATACTTCCGTAATGACATTTTGAAGAACTTCTGGAGGCAATGCCAAGACCCAGCTATCATAAATACTAGCACAGGTAGTTTTGTCGATATTATGAAGTTTGAAACAAGTATCATCCCAGACAGCGATTCGAGATGGCAATGAGAGTTGCCAAGTGCCTACCTCTGATGCTTGGGTAGCTTGTTTCAAGCGTTCTGCTTCTTGGTGATATTGTAATTCTGCAATTTTATACTGATTTATATCTTGAATTGCACCAAAAATTCGAGAACATGTGCCATTTTTAAATTCAGGTTCTCCTTTTATACGAACCCATTTCGCGTTTCCTGCTGGTGTAATAAGCTCTGCTTCGATATCGAAAGGTGTACCTTTTTCGATAGCTGCTTGTCTTGCCCTGATCAAGGATTCTCTTGATATACCTTCTTTGAAGAATTCAGAAGCGGCTGTATTTATGTCTGGGATAAAATCATCAGATACCTCATAAATACTTCTCGTTACACTTGTCCAATAAAACGCTTTTGTAATTAAGTTCACTTCCCAACCACCTGTTAAGGAAACCTGTTTAGTCATTTTCAGTAGATCATTTTCTCTTTTTCTTTCAGTTACATCATTTGCAGAAACGAGCAAGCCGACTATTAAGCCTTCATCATTTTTTATTGGAAGTGTTCTAAGGTCGAACCATTTGACACTTGAATCATTTAAAATTATTTTTTGCTCTCTTATTCGATGCGATAACCCATTTAACGTAGCCATAAATATTTTATCCAATTCTGAACCGGCTTTTGTAAGCATAGCAGAGATTTTTTTTCCTTTTAAATTGTGCTGAGGAAGTTGAAATGTGGAATACCAAAAATGAGAGTGTAAGACAAGCTTTAAATCTGTATCGAAAGAGGCAATGGCGGTAGGGGAATCTTCTATTAAGTGCGTAAAGGAAATATTATGCAAGGCAATAAAATTTGGTTCGAATGGTTATGTATTAAAAGTAAGTAAATTCTACATTCAATGTAGTTAAAAAAAACTAAATTATGATTTATTGATTTTTAAATTCTCGGTTCGATAATAGTTAGATCAAAAAAAGGGTAGTCTCGGAAGAGACCACCCTTTTTTCTAAATATTTGTACTTAAGTTTTAGCTCAAATCAAAACGATCTGCATTCATCACCTTAGTCCATGCGGCTACAAAGTCTTTTACAAATTTGTCTCCAGAATCATCACATGCGTATACTTCGCAATAAGAACGGAGTTCTGTATTCGAACCAAAAATAAGGTCAGCACGAGTACCAGTCCATTTAATATCTCCAGTCGTTCGATTACGACCAGCGAATAAGGTTTCATCAGCCGAAGTGTCTTCCCACTTCACACTTAAATCGAGAAGGTTTGTAAAGAAGTCATTGCTCAATACTTCACGACGGTCTGTTAAAACCCCATGTCTAGATTTGTCAAAATTTGTATCAAGAACACGCATACCACCAATTAGTACTGTCATTTCAGGAGCAGTCAACTTCATCAATTGGGCACGATCTACCAATAAAGCCTCTGCAGAGGCTTTATAATCTGCATTCTTATAATTTCTGAATCCGTCAGCAGCTGGCTCAAGTGCTTCAAACGAATAGGTATCCGTTTGCTCTTGAGATGCATCTGTACGACCAGCTGAGAAAGGCACCTCAATGTTGTGACCTCCATTCTTTGCAGCTTCTTCAATACCAGCACTTCCGCCGAGTACGATTAAATCTGCCAATGATATTTTCTTGTTTCCTGATTGTCCCGAATTGAATTCGTTCTGAATTCCCTCTAATACTTCAAGAACTTTTGAAAGCTCCATCGGATTGTTTACTTCCCAATTCTTTTGGGGCTCTAATCGAATACGTGCTCCGTTAGCACCACCTCTTTTGTCTGAATCACGATAGGTTGAAGCTGAGGCCCAGGCGGTGGTTACCAACTGGGAAATAGATAGGCCAGAAGCCAAAAGGCGCTTTTTCAGTTCGGCAATGTCAGCATCATTCACTAATTCGTGGTCCACTTTAGGTAGTGGATCTTGCCAAATTAAATCCTCAGCAGGAACTTCAGGACCTAAATAACGATTTTTAGGACCCATATCTCTATGCGTTAATTTAAACCATGCTCTTGCAAAAGCATCTTCAAGCTCTGCAGGATTTTCACGAAAACGTTGCGATATTTTCAGGTAATCAGGATCTATTTTTAGTGCCATATCGGCATCGGTCATCATCAACGATTGTGTTTGAGATGCATCACCAGCACGTGGTGCTTGCTTCGCCGTTGATTCAGTCGTTGGTCGCCATTGATTTGCACCAGCCGGACTTTTCGTGGGCTCCCAATCGTAATCTAATAGTACTTTTAAATAGTCATGGTCCCATTGGGTTGGGTTGGGCGTCCAAGCACCTTCGATACCACTAGTAATGGTATCATCTAGTACACCAGTTCCGAAAGAGTTCTTCCATCCCATACTTTGCTCCACGATACTTGCGCCAGCAGGTTCTGCGCCAACATATTCATCAGGATTAGCAGCACCGTGAGCCTTTCCGAAAGTATGTCCACCAATAGTCAAAGCAACGGTTTCTTCATCGTTCATCGCCATACGCCCAAAGGTCTCTTTCATTAATTTTGCAGTTCCTAACGGATTTGAAACTCCGTTTGGTCCTTCAGGATTTACATATATGAGCCCCATATGAGAAGCACCGAGGTTAGCCTCCAAAACATAATCTCCTTGGGAGAAACGCTCGTAATTACCAAGCCATGTCTCTTCTGATCCCCAGTAAATATCCTCTTCCGGTTGCCAAATATCTTCACGGCCACCAGCAAAACCAAAAGTCTTAAAACCCATTGATTCCAAAGCACAGTTTCCGGTAAGAATCATCAAATCAGCCCAAGAAAGTTTCTTTCCGTATTTTTTTTTGATAGGCCATAACAGCAAGCGAGCTTTGTCAAGGTTACCATTATCTGGCCAGCTGTTCAATGGGGCAAAACGCTGCGAACCAGAACCAGCACCACCACGACCATCTCCTATTCTATAAGTTCCGGCACTATGCCACGCCATACGAATCATAAACGGACCGTAATGACCATAATCGGCAGGCCACCAATCTTGAGAAGTAGTTAGAGCTTCTACGATGTCTTTTTTTACCGCTGCTAAATCCAAAGATTCAAATGCTTTAGCATAATCAAAATCTTCTTCCATCGGATTTGATAATTCTGAATTTTGACGTAGTACATTCAATTTTAATTGGTTAGGCCACCAATCATTATTAGTGGTTCCTTGACCTGCTGCGTTATTCATTTCGCCCCCTAGATAAGGACATTTATTTGCATCTCCTGTTCCCATTTTATATATATTATTTATTAAATGATTGTTTCTTAGTAGTTACGTAAAGTTATCAAATTGTCGGTAGCTCTCTATAGTGAGAATCTTGTTTTGAGTTATTTTAGTATTGATAATATCTATAGTTTCCCTCGAAATTCTGGAAGGGATTCCAAGGTACTTGAAAAAATCAAATTATCGACTGATGTTCATCAGTTTTACCTCAGGATATAACACTTTTTTTATACTTTTAAATCTATGGAAAATAGCAAAGCTTTCTTTGAGGAAATTCGTAATGGAAATATGGAAGCCGTAGGTAAGATGCTGGTCGAAAACGATTCCCTTACGACAACTAAAGATGAACGAGGTTCAACTCCATTAATTTTGGCAACATATTATAACCACACTGAAATTGCAGATTTGCTTTTAAGGCATGGGGCAAAAATCGATGAAAAGGATGCCTCTGGAAATTCTGCTCTGATGGGAGTTTGCTTCAAGGGTTTTACTGAAGGGGCAAAGCTATTAATTGAAAAAGGAGCCAATGTGAACGAGCGAAATGCCATGGGAGCAACAAGCCTAATATATGCGGTAAACTTCAAGCATTTTGATATTGCTAAAATCCTATTGGAAAATGGTGCCAATGTTTCGATAAAAGATGGAAGGGGTAATACCGCTCTCGATCATGCCAAACTACAAGGTGCTCCAGAGCTTATTGATTTGTTAAGTACCCATTAAATGATTGAAGATTTCGTTGATACGCTAAGCTTAGAATTTGAAAAAAATGCAAATCCTAAAATTGCTGTTGAGCAAAAAGCGTATATGCGTGGTCAATTTGAGTATTACGGAATCAAAACAGCCCAAAGGAGAGAAATTCAAAAACCATTTTTAGTCAAACAGTTTTTACCTAAGAAGACCGATGCCATTCAAATAGTCAAAGTTTTATGGAATAAACCACAACGTGATTACCACTACGTAGCACAAGAACTGATGCTTAAATATTCGAGCCAGATGAAGGAAGAAGATATGGCTATTTTCGAGTTTATGGTTACTCATAAATCATGGTGGGATACTGTTGATTTTATAGCAACCAAGTTAATGGGCGCGTACCTGAAAAAGTATCCAGAGAAAAGAAGACACTATCTTGAGAAGTGGTTGAAGTCTGGTAATATTTGGCTACAACGTTCGGCCTTACTCTTTCAATTGAAATATAAAGAAGAACTTGATACAGAATTGTTGGCGTTTACCATTACAAGGCTATTAGGCTCAAATGAGTTTTTTATAAACAAAGCCATTGGTTGGGTGTTGCGAGACTATAGTCGCGTAAATCCAGAATGGGTTTTAGACTATGTACACAATAAACCTTTGTCTAGTTTGAGCAGAAGAGAAGCTATTAGGCTTATCAAATAAATAAGAAGAATAAATGGCGCGTGCTACTTTAGAGCAGCTTAAGAGATTGAAAGCCTTGGCTGATACGGGCTTGGTATATGCAGAGAATGGATATGACAAAGAGCGTTATGATCAAATTAAGCAGATTGTTTTGGGTTTAATGGCTGAGATAACTGAAACATCAGTCGAAAAACTCACAACTTCCTTTTCACAGGTTACAGAATACCCTACAGTTAAGGTCGATGTTCGCGGCTTAGTTTTAAATGAAAAGAATGAAATCTTAATGGTAAAAGAAAGCGTTGATGACAAATGGACCATTCCCGGTGGTTGGGCCGATATCGGTGATACTCCTTCCGAGGCAGTCCTAAAAGAAATCAAAGAAGAAACGGGCTTTGATACTGAGATTATTCGATTGCTTGCGATTTACGACAAGCGATGTCATCCACATCCGCCAGAGCAATATTATATTTATAAGTTGATGTTCTTTTGCAAAATTACAGGTGGTGAACTTTCACATGGTTTTGATATGCAAGGAGCGGACTTTTTTCCGTTGGATAATCTTCCTGAACTTTCTGAAGACCGTATTTTGAAATCACAGCTAGAGCATTTATTCTCCTTGGCAAAGGGGAAAGCTGATGTATATTTTGATTAATTTTATGGGATGGATAAAGAACTCAAAGTTGCACTAGTACAATCTTCTTTGATTTGGGAAAACCCAGAACAGAATAGAACTAATTTTTCGAAAAAGATTGCTTCAATATCTACGGATGTCGATTTGATAATCCTTCCAGAAATGTTTACCACGGGATTTACTATGAATCCTGAAAACCTTGGTAGGGAAGAAGGCGAACATACTTTGGAATGGATGCAAAAAGTATCTGAAGAAAAAAACGCTGCACTAGTAGGAAGCCTTCCATTCTATGAAAACGGAAGTTATACCAACCGCCTTTTTTTTGTGAAATCTGATGGCAGTTACCATCACTATGATAAGCGTCATACATTTACTTTGGCTGGGGAGGACAAAGTATATAAAGCAGGTTCTGAAAGGCTAATTGTTGAGTATAAAGGTTTTCACATTTGCCCCATGGTGTGTTACGATTTAAGATTTCCTGTCTGGGCAAGAAATACAGAAGATTATGATGTATTGATTTACGCTGCAAATTGGCCCAAACCACGCATTAATGCTTGGGATGTTTTATTGAAAGCTAGGGCAATTGAAAATATGAGCTATTGCATCGGCGTAAATCGAATCGGAAGCGACGAATCAGGACATTACTACTCAGGTCATTCTGCGGTTTATGATGTTCTTGGAGAACAGAAGGCCTATTCGGAAAAAGAGGAAATCGTTTATGCTAAGCTGTCTAAAGAACATATTAATTCAACAAGGAATAAACTCAAGTTCTTAGAAGATGGCGATGAGTTTAATTTGTTATTGTAAAAGTTTGCTCCCACTCCCAGTTGGCTCGAACATCGATTGCTTCGGGAAAATAGATGACTCTTTCCGGCTGAATTTTTTTTAGAAAAGAACCGGTATCCCAAATTTTATTTTCATTTTTATCGAAAACAACCCGAATTAAATATTTTGATGGTTCGATATTGTTAAATTCCAAAAGCTTTGGTTCTGTGGCATAAACTTCAAGTTTCGTCTTCCCTTTTTCGTCGGTTAATTGCACTATAACGGGGTATTCTACTTTCCCCGCTAGGGTCAACCTTAGAACACCGTAGTTTTCAAAACCCCTTGTAGCCAACCCATAACTTAAGGTATCATTGGTCTGTTCGAACAAATCTATTATAGCTCCGGGGAATAAGTTCAAAGAATAACTTTCATTGGGCTTAATTTCAAAATCAAAATCCAATTTATTTGAAATACTATCAAAATCAACCTTAAAATTCTTTGGAATTGAGTCACTGACAGTCATCTTCATTTTGGCAGTATCGATATTTACAATAGGCGTATTGGCTGTCAAAAAATAAGGAGTATTATAGTCTAAACCTCCGGTTTGATTAGGCTCTATTTTCAAAGAGTCGATACCCACTTTTCTGCTTTTAACTGTGAAGGTATCAACCACCATTTTCTTTTTATTGCTAACTGTAAACATCATTGAATCAACGGCATAAGGGGTAAACCAAAAGTTTAAAGTGTCTTTGTCCTTTTCTTTTAGGATTCTTGTTTTTACCGTATCCGGAATTACAGTCAAAGGGTTAATTTCGATTTCTTCATCACCACCGTAGTAGCCAAATACAATTTTATTTTTAGCAGCAAAATTTGGCACTGAAGCACTATAATCTGGAATTTCCTTGAATAATGTCAACAGGTATGTCGAATCGGTCGGAAGGGTAATTGTATCCTGTAAAAAAGCAACCTTATCAGTGTTTTGATCAAAAATGTTATTTTTCGACTCATCCTTTATCGCAAACATAGCATACTTTCCTTCTTTCAAATTTTTAAGTGTGAAAATTACGGTGCTATCCAAGGTGTTAGTGATATAGTTAGGGGGCTTTTTATATAGTGTTGAATCTGTATAGGCGGTATCAATTTCATAGAGCATTACGCTAATAAATTCATCAACTTTCTTATTGAATGCATCTTTCACAACTCCTGAAACTTCCAATGAATCAATATAATCTCCTGTGGAGAAAACATAGGTCAAAAAAGGAACTGGGTTACCCTCATTGTTATCTTGAACACTTTGCCCAAAATTTAAAGTATAAGTGGTATTAGATTTTAAAGTGTCCTTGATTTTAATTTCAACATATTTTTGAACCCCTCCTTGTGGTGTAATTTCAGGTCTGTACTTTAAAGGTGGAGATACAATAAGTTGATCCTGTATATCTTGAAGTTTTATATATTCATCAAAATATAAACGAATTTTTTTTGCTTTAAAATTTATAGATAGGTTTTCAGGATCCGCTTTTAATAAAACAGGTGGGTCCAAATCTTTTGGACCTCCAGTTAAGGTTCCACCTCGTCTCCCGCAATGAACTAAGGATACTAATATTAGTAGAAAAAAAAGGGCGCTTAAGAAACGTTGAAACATAGCAATAAATGTCAATCACAAAGAAACGACTAATTTACAGATTATTGAAATTGAGGTACGGTAGCCATACTAGTAAGATAGACATTAACTCCTTCCGCTTTTTGTAAAGCTTTTGAGCAAATTTCCATAGTGGCACCGCTAGTAATTACGTCATCAACCAATAACACATTTTTATTTTTTAGGCTAACAACATCAGACAATGTGTATAAAGCATTGTTCTCTAACCATCGCCCCATTCTACCCTTTGTAGTTTGTGTTTTGGTATTTGCGGTTTTAATAAGAATATCATCGAAATAATCGGCATTAAGATGACGTGCCAAATGCTTGGCAAATTCTGAAACTTGATTATATCCTCTTTTTTTTAGTTTCTTTTTGTGCAAAGGAACGGGTATTACAATGTCAATTTTATCTAAAAACTGGTTTTCTTTTAAGATTTGACCATACCAATCTCCTAGAAAACCACCTATCTGTTCTTGATTTTTATATTTTAAATGATGAATTAAGCTTTGAACAATACTATTTTCTGTGAAAAATAAGAATGAACTGGCTTTTTTTATTCGAATTCGGCCATAAAAAATACGGTCAATGGGGTTTTCATCGTTAAAGGTATAATCGGTGAGTGGCAAATGATTTCGACAAACGGTACATAGGTGTTCTTCTCTTCTATTTAAATGGGTATTACATCCAAAACAGACCATAGGTAGGAGCGTGTTGGTGATATCATTTAGTATCTTTGAAAACTGATTTGTGATCAAATCTTAAAATTTATAGTTTATAACCTACTTTTAAAACCTTAGTTTCTTTCTGATGGACAGCCAAGATACCAAATTCAATTACAAACTAATACTAGCCGCTTTAGCCGCTGTTGTTATTGGCATTCTGATTGCCTTTTATTACAGTTATTCGCAATCAAAGGCACAGATAAATTTTCTTGAACATGAAAAGGAGCTTCTTGTAAAAGATTTAACACTTATGAAGGCTGATGTAGACCGACTTTCAGCGCTTGATGAGGTTAACGACATTGAACTTCAATCTTCAAGATATCGTGTTCAACAGTTAATTGATTCGGTTGGAAGACTCAACTTCACAATTGAAAAACTAAGAGAGTTTAAAGGAGAACTTCGCAGACTTGAGGCTAAAAATGACAGTTTGAAATTGAAAAATGACTTCTTGAATTACAATAATATGCAGCTTGCCGAAAAGTATGAAGCTTCTCAAAACGAAATTCAAAAGATACGTGATGCCAATGCCGCGTTGGCACGAGCAGAGGCTTTAAAGCGAGATAAAATTCAAGATATTAACAAAGAGCTTAAAACTAAAAAGTATCTAGTTCTAGAAACAACTGAGGGCACTGCTATCAGAATTCGATCTGGCAAACCTATTCAAACAAATAAAGCATCTACGGTCAAGAGATTGAAAGGTAGAGTACTTATTGCTCCAGATGCTTCTTTGGCCAATCAAGAACGTGTACTTTACTTTCAATTCTTAGGGCCAAATATGGGTATAATTGAAGACAATGCGAACACGATAAATGTAAATGGAAACATTTATAGCAAGCGAGTCGTTGTTGACTTTTCTGGTTCTCAAACTGAAGTGGTTGATTATGTTACTATACCTGAAGGGTCTTTAGAGTCTGGTGATTATATCTTAAATGTTTTTGAAGATCAACGTCTACTTCAGACTTCTGAATTCCAATTAAAATAAGTTTATTAAATCACTTCATTATTCTATTTTTGCCGCATGGCAAAACAAGAAGATGATTTTAAGAAGGTAATTTCACATGCAAAGGAATACGGCTACGTGTTTCAATCAAGTGAAATATATGACGGATTGAGCGCAGTTTATGATTATGCGCAAAACGGAGCTGAACTCAAAAAGAACATAAGGGAATATTGGTGGAAAGCCATGGTGCAACTCAATAAGAATATTGTTGGGTTGGATGCTGCTATTTTTATGCACCCCACAACTTGGAAAGCTTCAGGCCATGTTGACGCGTTCAGCGACCCTTTAATTGATAATAAAGACTCAAAAAAAAGATATCGTGCTGATGTTTTGGTTGAAGACTATGTAGCCAAAATAGAAGGAAAGATTGACAAAGAAGTCAAAAAAGCCGCCAAACGATTTGGAGATGCTTTTGATAAGGAACAATTTTTGGAAACCAATCAGCGTGTGGTTGATTATCAAGAAAAGGCAACTTCTATTTTAAAACGTCTGGGAAAATCTTTGGAGAACGAAGATTTAGCAGATGTAAAAAAGCTAATCGAAGAACTTGAAATTGCTTGCCCAATGTCAGGATCTAAGAACTGGACGGACGTCAAACAATTCAATCTGATGTTCGGAACAAAGTTGGGCGCTTCCGCCGAGACGGCAATGGACCTATACCTTCGCCCTGAAACTGCGCAAGGTATTTTCGTAAATTTTTTGAATGTGCAGAAAACTAGTCGTTTAAAAATACCCTTTGGAATTGCTCAAACAGGAAAAGCGTTTCGAAACGAAATAGTAGCACGTCAATTTATCTTTAGAATGCGGGAGTTCGAACAGATGGAAATGCAGTTTTTTATCAAACCTGGTACTCAAAAAGACTGGTACGAGCATTGGAAAGAGCATCGCATGAAATGGCATTTGTCTTTAGGAATGGGAGAAGATAACTACCGTTTTCATGACCATGAAAAATTAGCGCATTATGCTGATGCGGCCGCTGACATTGAATTTCGTTTTCCTTTCGGATTTAAAGAGTTGGAGGGAATACACTCTCGAACGGATTTCGACCTTTCAAAACATCAAGAGTTCTCAGGTAAAAAATTACAATATTTCGATACAGATGAGAATAAGAACTATGTACCCTACGTGGTAGAAACATCTATCGGTCTGGATCGAATGTTTTTAGCAGTCTTTTCAAATTCACTACAAGAAGAAGAATTGGAAAATGGAACTACAAGAACAGTTCTAAAATTACCAGCTGTTTTAGCTCCTACAAAAGCCGCTGTTTTTCCATTGGTTAAAAAGGATGGATTGCCAGAATTGGCTCATGAAATAATTGACGATTTAAAGTGGGATTTTAATGTGCTTTACGACCAAAAAGATGCAGTAGGGCGTCGATATAGAAGACAAGATGCTAACGGAACACCGTTTTGTATCACGGTTGATCACCAATCGTTAGAAGACAAAACAGTAACGATTCGTCACCGAGATACCATGGAACAACAGCGAGTTGCCATTTCAGAACTCAAGTTGATTATTCATAAAGAAGTGGATATGAAGACTTGGTTGATGAAAATGAAGTAGTCTTATAGCTTATATCCTAACCGAATACTACCGTAAAAATTCCGCTTATCACCAGGGTAAAAATAGCGAGGTTCGCCACCTCCAAAACCTCGTGTATTGATGAGAACAGATTGGGCATAAACTTTATCTAATACATTATTGATTCCGAAGTCGACTCCAATTGTAAACTTTTCGGAGAGTTTCTTAAGATAACCCATTCGAGTGTTGAAAATAGTATATGGTTCACTGAATAAATTACTGGCATCCGTTAAGGGAATCTCACTCACATGTGAATGGGTGGTGTTCCAATAGAAGTTTTCAAAAAGGTGTAATTGTATTCCAGCAGTTCTGCGTTGTTTGGGAACACCTGTAAGTTGGTTTCCCGAAAAATCATTTTCCTTATCAACGAATTCTACAAAATTATGGTCGGTTAATGTGAAGTTGACGAAAGGAGATAATTGAAAGTTTTCTGAGATAGTCCAAGTATAATTCAACCCGATTTCCAATCCTCTGTGACTTGTTTTGCCAGCGTTTTTCCCAACAAATTGATCTTCGTCAATCCGTTCACCAACCAAAAGATTTTTAATGTTCATTTGATAAATGGCAAGATTTATAGTAAACCGTCCTTCATCCAAAGATAGATTTGTACCTAGTTCATAATTTGTCCCCGTTTCTTGAGCTATATCTGGATTAACTACTCCATCAGGAGTCAAGGTTTCCTCTAAAGTGGGATTTGAAAATCCACGACTTAGGTTTGCATATACTATCTGGTTTTCAGAAAAAGCGTATTCGAGGTTCAGACTGGGTAGTAGAATGGCTTTGAAATTCCGGTCAGCACTTTTGTTCTCAGCTCCAGAATTGAAAAGGTCGCGGTAATCGTACTGAGTTTGGTTAATGTTTAGCCCAAATTGGGCTGAGAACTTTGAAGAAAAAGGGAGCAGCAACGTTCCAAAAGCATTCCACTGACTTCTAAATTCCTTATTGCGACTAACATATTCCCCTTTTACGCTTCCATTTCCATTATTCTCTTCCCAAAGATTTTTAAATCTGTCCCAATCGTATTCATCCTTAAAAAGTTCAGCTCCAAAGGTATAGTCGGCATTTTTTTCTAATAAGCTGAACGCCCCTGAAAATCGTGTACGAAATCCAAAACCCTTGGTGATTTCATTCAAAATTCCAAAAGGTGCAGCTTCGGTTTTATCCAAATAATTATAAAATATACTAGTTGAATTTTCGAATTTTTCATTGAATTTATGAGCATAAGAAAGTCCAACTAATGTGGAATTATTGTCTTCAAAACCCTGCGATACCCGCCAAGTAAATGTCGCCTGCTGTGGGTCTTCGGCAAAAGCCGTTGCCCCTAAAGAACTTGGAATTTGCGCCCTGAAGTCAATATGATTTGCCAAAAGGGAAATTTTGTTTTTATCATTGAGTTGGAAGGAGGCGTTCAAAAGCATACCATCTCGTTCAAAATTGCTATTTTGACGATAACCATCGGTTTCCATATGGCCGTATTGAAATCCCAAACGCAGTTCACCATCATAATGATTGAAAGAGAGATTGTTTTTTAAAAGTCCGAATGAACCTGCAGTAAAATTGTTTGAAAAGTTAGTCGATTTACCCAAGGCTTCCTTTGGGCTTAAAATAATTGCTCCCCCTAAATTCGAACCATAGGAAGTTCCTTTTGGACCTTTTATAATTTCAATCTGACTTAGGTTTTCAAGGTCGTATTGTTCTATGGATGAAAACCCTGACCCATCCGTAACCGGAATATCTTCATAGTACATTCGAAGTTTGTCAGTCCCGAAAAGGGTTCTGGCGCCAATTCCCCTTACGGTAATGCGATTGGTATTTAAAGCTCCCGAAAAAATGAATACTCCTGGAATTTGATTGATGGCAGAAACCATAGAAACTGGACTATAATTCTGAAATGTTTTGGCTGAAATAACTTCTGAAGGTGTTATTCCTGTTGCATTTTTCTTTTTTAAGGCATCTAAGAGAATAACTTCATCGAGTTGTGTAATACTATCTTTTTCAATGGGGTTTTGCGCATGCGCCGTACAAAGACAAAAAAGTGAAATCAGGAAAAGAACCCTCATGGAAGTTAAAATAAAATCTAAAAATAAGATTTTAAAACCGTATTTCGTTAACTGAATTACGATGATGTTTCGAATAGGTCGATTCTCGAATGTTTCTTTCACTTGAAGATAACATTGCTTATTTTCGGGCAAAATATTGGAAGATGAAAATAGTATCCTATAATGTAAATGGTATACGTGCTGCATTAAAAAAAGGTTTTATTGAATGGTTGCAATCTGTAGATCCTGATGTAATCTGTTTACAAGAAATTAAGGCTCAAGAAGATCAACTTGATTTGTCGGTTTTTGAGGATGCAGGATATGCGCACAATTACTGGTACAGTGCTCAAAAGAAGGGATATAGTGGTGTTGCCATTCTATCAAAAACCAAACCTGACCATATTGAATTCGGAACAGGAATCGAAACCATGGATTTTGAAGGAAGAAACCTTAGAGCAGATTTTGGAGACCTTTCCATCATGAGTATGTATTTGCCATCTGGAAGTAACATGGATCGTTTGGACTTCAAGCTAAATTACATGGCTGAGATTCAAGAGTACTTTAATGATTTAAGAAATGAAAAGCCAAATCTTATTGTTTTGGGAGATTATAATATTTGTCATGAAGCAATAGATATTCATAACCCTGTGGGGCTTAAGAATGTTTCTGGTTTTTTACCGGTTGAACGAGAATGGATTGGTAATTTAATGAAAAGCGGATTCATTGACAGTTTTAGGCACTTCAACAAAGAACCTGATAATTATACCTGGTGGAGCTATCGCGCCAATGCCAGAAATAACAACAAAGGTTGGAGATTAGACTACGCTATGGTAGCTGAACCTTTGAAAGATCGATTAAAGCGTTCTGTAATTTTATCGGAAGCTAAACATAGCGACCATTGTCCTATTTTGGTTGAGCTAGATTGATAACGCTCTTTCTTAATTTTTGTAACTTTGCCCCTTAATTTTTTTAATTCTTTATGATTTATACCAACCTACCTCACACTGACATAGAAGTAAGCAAAATATGTTTGGGCACTATGACTTGGGGGAATCAAAATACCGAAGCAGAAGGTCACGAACAAATGGATTATGCCCTTGAGAATGGGGTTAATTTTTTTGATACTGCAGAATTGTATCCTATTCCTGCGCACCCCGATCGTCATTCGCTGACCGAAAAGGTTATTGGTACTTGGTTTAAGAAAAATGGCAACCGCGATAAGATTGTCTTAGCTTCTAAAATCGTTGGTAAAGCTCCTTTTGCCAAATTTATTAGAACTACTGGTTTTTCAAGAGATTCTATTATTGAGGCAGTTGAAGGTAGTTTACAGCGTTTGCAGACTGATTATATTGATTTGTATCAGCTTCACTGGCCAGAGCGTAACACAAACTACTTTGGAAAAAGAGGATATCAACATTCTGCAGATGACCATTGGCAAGATAATATTCATCAGGTTTTAGAGACCTTAAGAGATTTAATTCGTGAAGGTAAAATTCGGCAGGTAGGAATAAGCAATGAAAACCCATGGGGAATTATGCGCTACCTTGAAGAAAGTAAAGTTCATGCAAGTTTACCTCGAATGATTACAGTTCAAAATCCGTATAGTTTACTAAACCGTCAATTTGAAATTGGTTCATCTGAAATTGCCATGCGAGAAGACATTAAGCTTTTGGCATACTCGCCGCTTGGTTTTGGAGCTTTAAGTGGGAAGTACTTAGGAGATAGACTTCCTGAAAACTCACGTTTGGCACTTTTTCCAAATTACAATCGCTATATCAAAGGTAATTCGGTAATCGCCACTCAGAAGTATTATGATCTAGCACAAGCTAATGATTTGTCTTTAACTCAAATGGCGCTTGCATTTGTCAACACAAGGCCTTTTTTGACCAGTAATATTATTGGAGCAACTACTATGAAACAACTAGAAGAAAATATTGCGAGTATTGATGTTGAGTTAAGTGCCGAAGTTTTAGAGGGAATAGAGGCTATTCATAATGAAATTCCAAATCCAGCGCCGTAAGGATGACTACGTACTTTCTTAAAATAGGCATTTGGCAAATTGGACTGATTTTAGTTGTAATTGTAATATTTATGATTTTGGCTAGAATTATGAGGGACAAACGCTAACCAAATAAACCACTAACCACATCTTCAATTCGAGACGCTAATTCGATAGTTATCTTCGAATTATTGAGTCCGATTTTGTTGTTTTTAGATACGTAGATGGTTTTGAAGCCCAATTTTTCAGCTTCTAGAATACGTTGTTCTACACGCTGAACGGGCCGTATTTCTCCTGCTAAGCCAACTTCTGCAGCAAAACAAACCCCCTTTTCTATGGGGATGTCTTCATTGCTTGATAAAATAGCTGCTATTACCGCCAAATCAATGGCAGGGTCGTCAACTGAAATGCCTCCAGTAATATTTAAAAACACATCTTTGGCACCCAATTTGAAGCCCGCTCTTTTTTCCAATACTGCTAAAAGCATGTTTAGCCTTTTTGCATTGTAACCCGTTGTGGACCTTTGAGGAGTACCATAAACAGCCGTGCTTACCAGAGCTTGAATTTCAATCATTAAAGGTCGCATGCCCTCAACTGTTGATGCGATAGCTGTACCACTTAATCCCTCATCGTTTTTTGAAATTAGTATTTCTGATGGATTATTAACTTGCCGTAATCCACTTCCTTGCATTTCATAGATTCCTAATTCTGCTGTCGACCCAAACCGATTCTTTAAAGCTCGGAGTATTCGGTAAACATAATTTCGGTCTCCTTCAAATTGCAAGACTGTATCAACCATATGCTCAAGAATTTTTGGTCCAGCAATTGAACCATCTTTGGTGATATGGCCAATTAGAATTACAGGAGTATTGGTTTCTTTTGCAAACTTGATAAGTTCAGCGGTACATTCACGAACTTGTGAAATGCTTCCGGCTGCTGATTCGATATAGTCAGAATGTAAAGTTTGAATTGAATCAATGACCACAATATCAGGTTCAGTGGCTTCTATCTGTTGAAAGATGTTTTGAGTTTTTGTTTCCGTCAGGATAAGGCAATTCTCGCTGTTCGGATGAATTCGATCAGCTCGCATCTTGATTTGCTTTTGACTTTCTTCACCAGAAACATACAAGGTCTTATAAGGAAGCTTTAGCGCGATCTGAAGTAGTAAAGTACTTTTACCAACTCCGGGTTCACCGCCTAAAAGAACTAGTGCGCCAGGAACCAATCCACCTCCCAAAACACGATTGAATTCTAGATCGAATGTATTAAGGCGAATTTCCTTTTCGGTGCTTATTTCATTTACTCGTAGAGGCTTAGCAATTTTTCTTGTGCTATTTGAAGCGGGCTTCCAGCTTTTTTTATCTTCCTTTTGGACTACCTCTTCGACAACGGTATTCCATTCTTTACAAGCAGAACATTGTCCGACCCATTTGGCATATTGTGTACCACAGTTTTGACAGAAAAATGCTGTTTTTGTTTTGGCCATTACTTCATTTTTGAAGTTAGGCGTTAAAGGTAACAAGAAGTTTGAAAAGGTTTGAGTGATAAATTTTTAAAACCCAAAATCGGCTTTGAGTGCATCAATTTTTTCCAAAGCCATTTCTTTGGTCAAGAAATCAATCTCATCCATAATGAAGGCCTTTTCAAAAGTTTTAAGTGCTTTTTTAGGCTCTCCCGCAAGTTCTAAGTACTCACCCTCAAAGTAAAAGCCCAACATGGTCCCTGGAAATTCTAGTTTGCACAAATCAGAAAGTGGTTTTAATGATTCAAAATCATCCTTTTTTCGAGTTGCGGCATAAATGGCCATGACATCATTTAAATCGACAGTTTTTGAAATACCAAAGAGATCTTCTATAGTTTTGTATTTGTTTTCGAGATATTCGAATACAGGTTCTTCTGAGGTCAATATCTCATTCTTGTATTCTTTCGGACTAATAGGCTTAAACATTCCAAAAATATTGTCAAAAGCTTTTCCTATTCCATAAGTGGCAATTGAAATATGATCTGCGTCGGGGTATTCGTCAAAAAAGTAATGTAATGACTCTTTTTCAATGGCTTTTATAGCATTATTCATTTCAAGAACTCTAGGGGTATCTCTGTTTTTTTCTCCTTCAAGAATTAATTGATAAAAAATTTGCTTGTTAAATGCACCAAGTCTTGAAGCGACTCTACTCTCCATTTGAGGAGCCAAAGTCGGTGATATGTTTACATAAGCGTTAAAGAGAGAATTTTCTTTGAATAACCAATAGTTTTGAAAGTTGGCAGTGACATCATAACCCACGATCATTTTGAAAGGTGCCGTACTGTAATTTAAATCAAGATACGGAATAAGCTCCATGCCCAGAAATTCGAAGAATTTTTTTCCTTTTTCACTTGGTAAACCATCCTCTTCATTCCATGCACAATCATCTAATCGAATACTATTTTCGCTTTGATTAATACCAACAACTATCATTTGAGGCATTCCATGAAACCTGCTATATACCTTCGAGTTTGCAACCACCTGATCAAATAAATACTCTCCATCAAGAACTATAACTAATGGATATTTCTTTTCCGCATCATAATCCTCAGGAATGTAATACTGAACATCTCGACGTTCTTGTAACTTGAATGATTCGAAAATTTCTTGAGTTACTTGTGCGCTTATGTTAATGCAAACAAAAAGGGCGAAAATGGTAAATAAACGTTGCATGGTAAATTGGCTTTGATAGTAATGGCTATCGGTTTCGATTTAATAACGGTAATAAGAGAAAAGATATTGCACCAAATACAATAACCATAAGGGTTTGGGCAATCCACATAATCCATCCAAACGCGTTTCCAGCGACAGCAGAAATACCAAATATTTCCAGCGACTTACTTACAAAAGCGGGGTAGGCAATAAAACCTCCATTTGTGGTGGTCATGGCTATTGCTCCGCCAACAAAAGCAACTAACATTGAACCCAAACCTAAATGCGCCATTTCTGGTACTGTATATTTTATAACGTAGAACATAGCGATGTATGCAAACCAGATGTAAAGTGTATGAAAAACAAAGGCCCATTTATACTTCATTCTGAAAATACTAGTAATGCCAGCAAGCATGTCTGTTAAGAATACCTTGATTTTTTGGGCAAAAGGCGATTTTGATCTTTTCACAATTTGAATTGTTACCACAAGCCCGATTACTCCTACTATTAAAATGGCTAGGCCTGCGTAGATTCCGAATCCTGCTTCATTGAGAAAACCTAGAATTAAATCAGCCTGAAATAGTATTGAAATAAAAATTACTATCAACAGCATGATCACATCTACTATGCGCTCGGTAACAATAGTGCCAAAACCTTTTTCAAAGGGCACACCTTCATAGGTTGCTAACTCTGTAGGGCGCAGAATTTCTCCTGAACGAGGTACACCTAAGTTTGCCAAATAAGTTGTAAAAATCATCATTGAATTATTCAATATAGAACCTTTGTACCCAAGAGGTTCTAAAAGATAGTTCCATCTGATGGCTCTCGATACATGACTTGACACGCCAATTAGAACAGATAGACCAATCCAGTATGGGTCAGCATTTTTGATCTGATTCCAAATCATACTGCGTTGTTCGCTAGTTGTAGAATCGTAGAGATACCAAACTAAAAAAACTCCCAATGCAATTGGGAGTAGTGTTTTTAATATTTTTTTTAAACCGTTATTCAAAATCAGTTCAAAAGATTATTCTCTTCATTTGGAAATACCAAAGAGGGGTTGAAAGTTTTGGCTTTTTCAATATCCATTCGAGCGTAGGTTATTAAAATCAAGACATCATCGACAGCAACCCTTCTCGATGCCGCACCATTTAAAGTGATTTCTCCACTGCCTCTGGGGCCAGGAATGGCGTAGGTTTCTAAGCGTTCGCCATTGTTATTGTTGACGATTTGTACTTTTTCACCTTGAATAATATTAGCGGCATCCATAAGATCTTCATCAATAGTTATACTGCCAATATAGTTAAGGTCTGCTCCAGTTACCTTTACACGGTGTATTTTAGATTTTACAACTTCAATTTGCATAGGGCAAAGTTAATTAATTGAGCTTAGTTAAGCGCTATATTGTCAATTAGTCGCACGTTTTCGGCGTAAACAGCAATAAAAGCTCTGTATTTAGTGTTTTTTTCTTTTTTCTGAATTGGGGTCAAGGTATCAACATCGGCAATGGTAACGTATTCAAGATCAAATTCAGTATGTTCTTGAAACTGTTTTTCGATCCATTCCAATATATAATTAGCACTTTTTGTGCCAAATTTCTTTTTGGCAGCTTTTAATATTTTATAAATAAGAGCTGCTTCTTTTCGCATTGCTTTAGAGAGTCTTTCATTTCGAGAACTCATAGCAAGCCCGTTAGGTTCCCTGACAATTGGACAGCCAATAATATCGACAGGAATCTTCTTTAAATCAACCATTTTCTTAATGATCTGTAGTTGCTGGAAGTCTTTCTCTCCGAAATAGGCTCGATCTGGTTTCACTAAGTTGAGTAAGGTTTCGACTACGGTACCAACACCGTTGAAATGATCATCACGAAACTCCCCTTCCATAACTTTATCTAATCCGTCAAAGTTATAGACGTTGGTTTTAATAGAATTGCTGTAAATTTCCGCAACACTAGGTGCAAAAACACAAATTGAATCGGACACTTTTTTTAAGAGAGAAATATCTGACTCTAAAGTTTTAGGATATTTTTTTAGATCTTCTTTGTTGTTGAATTGTGTGGGATTAACAAAAATACTTACTACCACATTTTTATTTTCAGACACCGCCTTACGAACTAAAGCTATGTGACCTTTGTGAAGAGCGCCCATAGTGGGTACGAAACCCAAATTATTGGTAGAATTAAAAGAAGAAAGAATTGCATCCAACTCTTTTTTGGTCTGAGTAAGTACCATGAAATTTATTTAAAACCCAGCAAACTTACTATAATTACGGCTAATCTACATAATTTTTGTAATTTTGCAGCTACGCTTAAATTTTAAGAGAACACAAAATCAAACACACCTTGTATGAACGGTAAAAAGATATTATTTGTATCTTCTGAACTAGTGCCCTACCTTCCAGAGAATGAAGTTTCCCTAATGTCATATGAAACCCCTCGTATGGTTAATAGTAAAGGAGGACAAATACGAATCTTTATGCCTCGTTATGGAAACATCAATGAGCGCAGACATCAACTACATGAGGTTATTCGTTTATCGGGGATGAACTTAGTAATTAATGATATGGATATGCCATTAATTATTAAAGTCGCCTCAATTCCACGTGAACGTATTCAAGTTTACTTCATTGATAATGAGGAATATTTCAAGCGAAAATCAACTTTCACTGATGAAAATGGTAATTTATTTGCCGATAACGATCAGCGCGCTATCTTTTTTGCCAAAGGTGTTGTTGAAACCGTGAAAAAGTTAAATTGGACACCAGATATTATTCATGTTCATGGGTGGTTGGCTTCTCTTCTTCCGCTTTATTTGAAGAAGTATTATGCCGACGAACCTCTTTTTGGTGATAGCAAAATAGTTACTTCAGTTTACGGAAAAGCTTTTGATGGGGCTCTTGATAAAGGCATAATTAAAAGAATCGGTTTTGATGGTATTGAAGCTGATCAAATAACTTCCCTTGAGAACCCTGATTATAATAATTTGTTAAAAGTTGCGGTAGATTTTTCAGATGCCGTTATTTTAGCCTCGGAAGAAATTCCAGATGAGTTACAAAACCATATTTCCAACCTAGAAAAACCTGTGTTACCATATGTTGCTTTGCAAGAATTTGAAGAAGCATATGCTAATTTTTATAACACCGAAGTTTTAAAATAATCTAAATGAATTTTTTAAAAGGATTAAAAATTCTTGCCGTGGCAGGGGTTTTAGTTGTTGTAGGGCTTTTTTCTTCTTGTGAACAAGATTTAACTACTATTGGCGATGGAGTAATAGGGGGAGAGCCTTTTACGACAGATAAGGTAACTTATGATGTGTTTGCATTCAACAAAAAAATAGAGGCAGTACAAACCAATCAACTGCCTATTTATCAATTAGGGGTTTACACTGATCCTATTTATGGAAAAACGGAGGCTAGCATCACCTCACAGCTACAACTAAGTGCCTATGGCCCTACTTTTGGAGATTTAACTCAGCAAAATGAACTGGCTAATAATACCCTAGAGAATGAAACAATTGATAGTGTCTTTATATATATTCCTTATCTAAATAGTCAAATAGATACCGATAATGATGGTGTAGTAGATGCATTAGATAGTGCTCCTAATGACCCAGCAAATGATAGTGATGGAGATACAGTCCCCAATAATATAGAAGTTGCCAATAATACTGATCCTCTAAATCAAGATACAGATGGCGATGGCGATAATGACAATGTTGACGATTCTACTTTGGGAGGACGTTTTGCAGAAAGATTCGAATTAGATAGTATCTATTACAACAATCAAAAATCAGAAAACGAGTCAGAACCTAATTTTCTTGGTCAATCATTTAATCTAAAAGTGGAGAGATCAACCTTCTTTCTAAGAGATGCTGATCCGGGGTCAAATTTTCAAGACGCACAACAGTATTATTCCAATGAGAGATATTCACCAGATTTTACTGAAGAAGTTTTTTTTGATGGAAATACTATCATAAGTGATCGAGAGATATTGTTTGTGGTTGAAGAAGATGACCCAGATACTGAAGCAGATGAGTCTGGCACTATTTCAAGTAAACTAGATCCGGGTATAAGAGTGAAGTTAAATGATGTCGCAAATAATTTTTTTCAAGCAAATATTTTAGACAAAGAAGGCGGCTCAGAACTATTGAGCAGCTCAAATTTTAAAGAATTTTTTAGAGGAATTCATATCTCCGCTACACCAATAACAAATGACCTTCTTTTCTTTTTAGATTTAACAGATGCCAAAATCAATGTATACTATTCGTATGATAATATTAATGATGACGAAAGTATAGAAAAACTTCAGGGTACCCTTGAGCTTAATCTTATTACTCAGACTGGAAATAACCCAATTATTGGTAATGCAGTCAATACTCTTATAAATGAAACTTACCCTGCTGACATCACAAACGCTTTCAATAATTCAGAGAACGCCTCAAAAATATATTTAAAGGGTGGTGCGGGTTCATATGCGGAGGTGAAATTGTTTGACGAGGACATTGAAGAGGCTGAAACACTTATCAATGAAATTAAGGCAAACGATTGGATTATTAATGAGGCCAATTTGGTATTTTTTATCGATAGAGAAGCCATACCAGCAATGAGTATCGAGCCACCAAGACTTTATTTGTACAATGCTGAGACAAATGCGCCATTATACGATCCTCTCTCCGAAAGAGGTGTCACCGAGGTCAATACACCTTTAGGTATTTTTCCAAATCATGATGGTGTGTTGGAAGAATCTGATGGTCAAGGTTTAAGGTATACCGTTAGAATAACTGATTATATCAATGACATAATCGTAAGAGATTCTACGAACGCGACCTTAGGGCTGACTATCACTCCTGATATTAGGCTTGCTGGAGCAAATAGCGTAATGCTTGCTGATGGAAATGAAAAAGACCTCCCAGCAGCTTCTGTATTGAGTCCCTTAGGAACCGTTTTATTCGGAAGCAACTTGCCAAATACAGATGAAAAGAAGTTAAAACTCGAAATTTTCTACACTGAGACGAATTAAACTTTAATTTTTGGCTGAGTTATTACCTAATAGGTACAAATTCTAGGACTGATTATACCACTTGAAGAAATTTTGCGTTCTACATCTATAATGGTAGATTACTGTTAAAAGTGTGCGTAAATTTGCAGCTGAATTAGAAATATACCCCAATAAAATCAAAATTTATGTGTGGAATTGTAGGATACATTGGTCATAGAGATGCCTATCCAATAATTGTTAAAGGACTTCAAAGACTAGAATATAGAGGATACGATAGTGCAGGAGTTGCCATTTTTGATGGTAACGGAATAAACTTAGCTAAAACTAAGGGGAAAGTAGAAGATCTCAAGAAAAAAGCAGAAAGTACAATCTCTACAAAAGGGAAGCTTGGTATAGGACATACCCGATGGGCCACACATGGGGTTCCAAATGATGTAAATTCTCACCCGCATTACTCCAATTCTGGTAATTTAGTTATCATTCATAACGGAATCATAGAGAATTATGAGTCTATTAAAAAGGAGTTGGTTAAGAGGGGTTATGAATTCCATTCTGATACAGATACAGAGGTTTTAATAAACCTTATTGAAGAAGTAAAGAAAACTGAAGATGTAAAATTAGGCAAAGCGGTTCAGATAGCTTTAAACCAAGTGGTTGGGGCATATGCCATAGCAGTTTTTGATCAGAGAAAACCAGATGAAATTGTAGTTGCAAAATTAGGTAGTCCACTAGCAATCGGAGTTGGAGATAATGAATTCTTCATTGCATCAGATGCTTCACCATTTATTGAATTTACAAATAATGCTGTTTATCTTGAAGATGAAGAAATGGCAATTATTCGTCTTGGAAAAGAAATCAAGCTAAGAAAAATAAAGGATGACGCGATTGCCTATCCCAATATTCTAGAACTTCAAATGAATTTGGAGGAAATAGAAAAGGGAGGTTATGATCATTTCATGCTCAAAGAGATATACGAACAACCAAGGGCCATATTGGATACCTATCGAGGCAGATTGCGCGCCGATCAAGGCATAATAAAAATGGCTGGCATCGACGAGCATTTAGAGAAATTCATGAATGCCGATCGTATTATTATCGTTGCATGCGGTACATCATGGCATGCAGGTTTAGTAGCCGAATATATTTTTGAGGATTTAGCACGTATTCCTGTTGAGGTTGAATATGCGTCAGAATTTAGATATAGAAACCCTGTAATAACTGATAAAGATGTTTTAATTGCTATTTCACAGTCTGGTGAAACCGCAGATACTTTGGCCGCTATAAAACTGGCCAAGGAAAATGGAGCTTTTGTTTTCGGAGTTTGTAATGTTGTTGGTTCATCTATTGCTCGAGAGACTCACGCAGGGGCTTACACTCATGCGGGTCCTGAAATTGGTGTAGCCTCCACAAAGGCATTTACCACTCAGATTACAGTATTGACTTTAATCGCATTAAAGCTGGCAAAGGAGAAAGGTAAATTTTCAGAGTCGAAGTTTCATGAATATTTAACAGAGCTTGAAGCCATTCCAAGTAAAGTTGAAAAAGCATTGGAGTCAAACCCACTGATTGAAATTATTTCTGAAGTCTATAAAGACTCAACAAATTGCTTGTATTTAGGAAGAGGGTATAATTTCCCTGTCGCTCTTGAGGGCGCTCTAAAACTTAAAGAGATAAGTTATATACATGCAGAAGGTTATCCAGCAGCAGAAATGAAACATGGCCCAATTGCTTTGATCGATGAGCAGATGCCAGTTTTTGTAATTGCCACTAAAAAAGGACATTATGAAAAGGTAGTAAGTAACATTCAAGAGATAAAATCCCGTAAGGGAAAAATTATTGCAATTGTAACTGAGGGTGATGAGCAGGTTACAGAGTTAGCGGATCATGTTATTGAAGTTCCTGAGACTTTAGAAAGTCTTACACCTTTACTGACCACGATTCCACTGCAGTTGTTATCTTATCACATAGCTGTAATGAGAGATTGTAATGTTGATCAGCCTAGAAATCTAGCAAAGTCGGTAACAGTAGAATAATTACTACAAAGAATATAAGGAAGTTTAAGGCCTTGGAATTGTCCAAGGCCTTATTTTTTTGTTATTTTTAAGATATTGCTAAAATCAATCTGGGCATTTTATGGAAAAAGTATTATGCATGCATAATTTTTTTCATTTTATGATTTTGAGTATGAAAAAATCTGTATATTGCCCTCAAACTAATTTAACTTAAACTTAACATGAGAAAACTACTGTTTATAGCGTTGCTGTTATGTGGATTTACAGGCATTTCACAAACTACAGTAAACGGAAAAGTTGTTGATCAGAACAACGAACCAATCCCCGGGGCAAATGTTGTGATTGTTGGAAAAGCAATTGGAACTACTGCCGATTTTGATGGTTTGTTCAAGCTGGAAACATCGGAAGTACCCCCCTTTCAGTTAAAAATAACTAGTATTGGTTATTCAGACGCAACTGAGAATGTAACTGAAAATAATCAGACGATTACGGTTGTACTGAATGAGACACAGACTTTCTTAGACGAGGTTGTTATTTCTGCCTCTAGAACTCCTGAACGAATATTTGAATCTCCAGTTTCTGTAGAGCGTTTTGGATTAAAAGAAATTAAAAATACAACTGCGGCTTCTTTTTATGGAGGTTTGGAAAACTTAAAAGGTGTTGACGTAAACACCAACAGTTTGACTTTCCAATCAATCAATACCAGAGGTTTTGCCACTTTTGCGAATACTAGATTTTTACAGTTGGTTGATGGAATGGACAACTCTGCTCCAGGTTTAAACTTTGTTGTTGGTAACTTGGTTGGTATGTCAGAGCTTGAAGTACAAAGCGTTGAAATATTACCAGGTGCATCTTCTGCTCTTTATGGAGCTGGTGCCTTCAATGGTATTCTTTTTATGCGTAGTAAAAATCCATTTGACTATCAAGGTATAAGTGCTTATGTCAAAGGCGGTGTTACTTCTCAAGAGGCGGCAGGAACCAATAATTATTATGATATAGGAGTTCGAGGTGCACACGCTTTTAGTGATAAATTTGCGGTAAAAGCTAACCTGTCTATACTCAAAGGTGAAGACTGGCATGCAGCGAATAGAACTGATTTAGCGGATCCAAGTAGAACTAGAGAAAATCCAGCTTATGACGGACTTAATGTTTATGGTGATGAAGTAGGTATTGTTTTGAATTTTGACACCCCTGTTAATTTGGCTCCTGGAACACTTGGTTCTGCATATGTATCAAGAACAGGTTATGATGAAGTTGATTTAGCGAATTACGAAGCAGAAAGTGTAAAGTTTGATGGTTCGGTGCACTATAAGCCCTTTGCAGATGACTTTGAGATTGTATACAATGCTCGTGTTGGTCGTGGTAATACCTTATATCAAGGTGCTAACCGATACTCACTGAAAAACTTTATTATGCAACAGCATAAGTTAGAAGTGAGAAACGATAACTTCTTTGTTAGAGGATATGTTACCACAGAACGTTCTGGAGATTCTTATGATACTCGCTTTGCGGCGATCAATATCAATAGATCTTGGAAATCAGATCTACAGTGGTTTACTGAATATACTGGAGCTTTTATAGGAGCAAGATTAGGGAGATTTACAGGAGGAAATAGATTAGATGAAACGGCAGCACATGCTTTTGCAAGACAACAAGCAGATACAGGTAGATTGGTGCCAGGAACTCCAGGATATCAAAGTGCTTTTAATAGGGTTACAAGCGATGGTGACTTAACAACTGGTGCTAAGTTCATTGATAGAACAAGTCTGAGACATGCTGATGCGAATTATAACTTCAGTCATCTAACAGCTGATATTGCTGATATTCAAATAGGAGGTTCGTATAGACAATACTCATTAGATTCTGGCGGAACAATATTTACAGATATTGACGGTCCGATAAAATACAGCGAATTTGGAGCTTACCTTCAAATTCAAAAGAAACTTATCGATGAACGTTTGAAACTTACAGGTTCTATTCGTTATGATAAGAATGAATTTTTCGATGGCTTCTTTTCGCCTCGTCTTTCGGCGGTGTTTACTGCAGGGGAGAATAGGAACCAAAACTTTAGAGCATCTGTTCAACAAGGTTTTAGAAATCCAACAACTCAAGATTTGTTTATTGGTTTGAATGCTGGGCGTGCTATTTTAGTGGGTTCTGCACCTGATAACTTAGATAGAGATGTTAGAACATTTGATTTGAGTGCAAGTGGTGCTGCTGTTACAGGTCAGCAAACTGCAACTATTGTAGGTAGAGCAGCGTATGAAAATGCATTTTCATTAGCCTCAGTATCTGCAGGAGCTCCAACTGCCGTTAATACCGGATTGGTAAAACCTGAGGAAATTACTGCATTTGAAGTGGGTTATCGTGCTCAGTTCGGTAAGACGGCTATTGACTTAAGCGGTTATTACAATCAGTACACTAATTTCATTTCAAACGTAACAACACTTGTTCCTCTATATGGTCAAGCGGGTGATGGAGCATTGTCTTTATTGGCATTACAGAATGGCGATTTTAAAGCCTATCAAACCTATACGAACTCTGAAGCTGGTATCGAGTCTTATGGGGTAATTTTAGGAGTTGATACTAAGGTCTTAGGTAATTTTGATTTAGGTGCTAGTTACACTTTTGCTGATTTAGATTTTAATCAAGAGGCTTATCCTGATTTCAGAACACAGTTCAATACACCAAAACATAAAGTGAAAGCTTCTTTTGGTAATACGGAGCTATTCAAGAATTTCGGATTTAATATTAATTATAGATGGAGTGATGAATATGAATGGGAAAACACATTTGCTGATGGTACGGTACCTTCATTTAGTGTTCTTGATGCACAAATCAGTTATGGTGTTCCTAGTATTAAGTCAGTTTTTAAGTTAGGTGGATCTAACCTTTTAGGGGAAGAATATTTCACAGCTGTAGGTACTGGCCTTATAGGTTCTATCTATTATCTTTCTTGGACGATAAATCCATAAGTAAATCGAATTTTATAAAATTAAAGGCAGCTTTTTCAGCTGCCTTTTTTTATGCCAAAAAAGAACTGAAAGTAGTTTTCAATTTAAGAGTAATATCATATCTTTGCAGCCTGAAAATCAGCCGTATTTAGTGCTGCTTTTTAAAGAATAAAAATCTTAATTCCTAAATAAAGTAGTAATGTCAAAAGTTACAGGTAAAGTTTCTCAAATCATCGGGCCAGTTGTTGATGTAGAATTTCAATCAGGAGATGAACTTCCAAAAATCTATGATTCATTGGAAATTGATAAGCAAGATGGTTCAAAACTAGTTTTAGAAGTGCAATCGCACGTTGGTGAGAACACTGTTAGAACCATTTCTATGGATTCTACCGATGGTCTTAGTAGAGGAACTGATGTTGCTGCTACAGGAGCTGCAATTCAAATGCCAATAGGTGATGATGTTTATGGACGTCTGTTTAATGTAATTGGAGATGCTATTGACGGACTAGGAGATTTGCCGAAAGCTGGTAAAGACGGACTTCCAATTCACAGAGATGCTCCAAGATTCGAAGACCTTACCACTACTACAGAAGTTTTATTTACAGGGATCAAAGTAATTGACTTGATCGAGCCTTATGCAAAAGGAGGTAAGATTGGTTTATTCGGTGGTGCAGGTGTTGGTAAGACCGTATTAATTCAGGAATTGATTAACAATATTGCAAAGGGTCATGGTGGACTTTCAGTATTCGCAGGAGTAGGGGAAAGAACACGTGAAGGAAACGACTTGCTTCGTGAGATGCTAGAATCTGGTATTATTAAATACGGAGATGATTTCTTGCATTCTATGGAAGATGGCGGATGGGATTTATCTAAGGTAGATAAATCAGCCATGAAAGATTCGAAAGCGACTTTCGTCTTCGGTCAAATGAACGAACCTCCTGGAGCACGTGCGCGTGTTGCGCTTTCAGGATTGACCATAGCAGAATACTTCCGTGATGGAGCAGGTGAAGGTCAAGGTAAAGATGTACTTTTCTTCGTAGATAACATTTTCCGTTTTACCCAAGCAGGTTCAGAGGTATCGGCACTTTTAGGTCGTATGCCTTCTGCGGTAGGTTACCAACCAACTTTGGCAACAGAGATGGGAGCTATGCAAGAGCGTATTACTTCAACCAAAAGAGGTTCTATTACATCAGTACAAGCGGTTTACGTACCTGCGGATGATTTAACCGATCCCGCACCGGCGACAACCTTTGCTCACTTAGATGCTACTACAGTACTATCTCGTAAGATTGCCGAGCTTGGTATTTATCCAGCGGTAGATCCTTTAGATTCTACTTCTCGTATTCTTACTGCTGAAATTTTAGGAAATGATCATTATGCTTGTGCACAACGTGTAAAAGAGTTGTTACAACGTTATAAAGAGCTTCAAGATATTATCGCCATCTTAGGTATGGAAGAGTTGTCTGAAGAAGATAAATTGGCAGTAGGTCGCGCAAGACGTGTACAACGTTTCTTGTCACAGCCTTTCCACGTAGCTGAGCAATTTACTGGTATACCAGGAGTATTGGTAGATATCAAAGAAACTATCAAAGGTTTCAATATGATTATGGATGGAGAGTTAGACCATCTGCCAGAGTCTGCCTTTAACTTAAAAGGAACCATCGAAGAAGCTATCGAAGCTGGAGAAAAGATGTTAGCAGAAGCCTAAATTAGTACAGAGTACTAAGTAATGAGTATTAAGTACTTATTACTTTGTACTAACTACTTAATACTAGAATTATGTATTTAGAAATCGTATCACCTGAAGCAACATTATTTGCCGGAGAAGTAACTTCTGTTACTGTTCCTGGAATCAATGGAGAGTTTCAAATGTTGAAAGATCACGCACCAATCGTTTCTTTACTTCAAGAAGGAAATGTTCAGATTGATGGGAATATTTCTATTGATGAAGCTTATGAAAGTAAGTTTTCTACAGATGCTAATGGAAAAACAATTTTAGCCATTTCAAGTGGTACTATTGAGATGAAAGATAATAAGGTGATTGTTTTAGCAGACTAATTCCTTCATTCAAACATAACACTAAAAACCTGATGTAAAAGTCGGGTTTTTTTGTACTCAGTTGTCTAAGTAGTGTATTCGACAAAATAATATTTTAATGATCAAACCAAAGTTCTTAGAAAGTATTCATAAACTTTCTTTTTTGCTTTTTCTTCTATGTAGTATTTCTTCATATGCCCAAGAAAAAAGAGATTCTATAGTTTATAAAAATCAGGTGTCAACGAACTTGATGTTGCCCATTTTCGAAAGTTTTGATTTCAATTACGAAAGAACTGTGGCCAATAAATGGGCAATTGGATTGGCGGGTGCAGTCTATGGAGAGCGCGGATCTGATTTGAGTACAGGATCCAGTTATTTTGAGTATAAGACCATTTATGAAATAATGCCTTATATGAGGCTGTATTTTCAAGGAGCTCAAAACAAAAGTCATTTCGTAGAGCTTTTTGGTTCTATCAGTCAGGTTGAGGAAACTGGGCGAGTTGTACGAACGGTTAATGATGCTGGTTTTGGAGTATATCAAATTGGTACGAAAACCTATTCTGTTGGAGGTCTCGGGGCTGGTTATGGATACCGTTTTCTTTTCTTAGATAAGCGACTCGTTCTAGAAGCGCAGTTCGGTATTCGCACAAATTTTAATGTAGATTTCTATTTCTTAAACGGTGCTGTAGTTCGAACGGGAATCCGTGTGGGTTATAGATTTTAAATATTGAATTATGGATATAAAAATTAGAGTTGGAGTTACAGTTTTTTGTTTACTATTAGTTGGCTGTTTTTCTAACGATGATGGCGGATTTGGGCGAACTGTTTCCCTAAATATTCAAGATGCTATTTCGATGGAAAACTTAAAGCAATATAACGTAGGTGACACTATCTTTTTTGACTTGCGATTTAGCAGATACCTGGCGGAAGAAGGTTTTGACGAACCTGTAGACATTTTCGAAACCACAAAAGCTGAACACTTCTCATTCTCGTTTGATTTTCAGAAGTTCTCTGAGTTAGAAAATAGATTTAGCCCTATAAATATAGACGAAGAGTTTGTTGTTGCCGAGAAAAGAGATTTAGACACTTTTTATTATTACGGCGGTTATGGAACTTCCGTTGGTTTAAATGAAGCTCAAGATTCTTATGAAACTACTGTTGGGATTATTTTGGTTGAGGATGGTCTGTTCCGATTTGATTTTGACAATATTTATATTCAAAGTCCTTATGACTTTGAACAAGTGCAGATTAGTATTTATCACAGCTTTTCGGTAGACGGAAGACTAGATACTGAATTTGAAGTACTGGAGTAACGAACTTTTGTTGCCTACCAATCCCAGCTTATCAATTCCCATGAGATACCATCGGTAACTTGAGTTTTAAGCACTTTAAACCCTGTACTTTTATGTGCTTCTAATGAACGCTGGTTGTCTGTTGCCACTTCAGTAAGCAAACAATCAAATTCATCTTGTAACTCTTCTTTGTAGAAATTGTACATCCCTCTAAAAATGCCCCGTTTGCGGTATGCTTTAGAAATACATATTTGGCCCATCGCTAGAAATTTTTTACCACCTAGCAATTCCTCCGCCGTTTCAAACATGGCTGAGAGAATAGATATTTCATCTCGAAACTCCTTTAGCATTACTAGCGCATAACCAACAACTATGTCGCCATCTTTGGCAATCACATGTGGGCAAGCATCATTCATTTGCTTTAGAATGGCATAAGAATGTGAAACGGTAACGAAGCCTTCGTTCTTTTTTTCGGCAGATGATACGGCGTCTATGGCATTTTTTTTCTGAAGGGCTAAAATTTGATATAGTTCATCTTCAGATGATACCCGTGAATAAGTAATCTTCATTTATTTCACTTTAAGCCAACTTTTTCTTTTTGCTAGTATTTGCTTTGAAGGTGACACACCCACTTTTTCTGAAAAGAGAATTTCGTATGTCTGATCAGATTCTAAAGTTACTATTGCTGTTTTTTCAACTCCTAACCGTTTATACCTTATAGAAAGTGTATCGCTTACTGCATATTGCTTGATTACGTCATCAAACTTTTGATCATTGGTAAACGGCTTGTTATTAATTGTAGTTATAACATCCCCTTTCTCTAATCCTGCTTTGTAGGCCGGACTCCCTATTTTCACATTTCGTTGAATACTTCCGACGGAATCCTTGATTCTAATATTAGCTCCAAAATAAGGAGTCTCCGTATTTTGCTGTAATGCAACCCCAACAGAGGCCAATAATTTTTTGTAATCAGGCATTCCGCTTTTATAGATGTAGCCGTTGAAAAAGTTGTTTCCGAAGGATTCTCCAGCATAGGCATTTAGTGTCTTGTGAAGGTCTTCCACGGTGTATGGGACTTCATTTTTGCCATAGTTTGTCCATACAAGCTTCATGTAATCATCAAGGTTGAGTCCTTTTTCTCTTAAAGATAAATCAAGGGCTAAGCCTAAAGCACTACCGTAGGAGTAGTAAGATATAAAGGTGTTCTCACGATTCACAGGATCAACAGAGGTTGCAGCGTCAACGAATGGCGCTTGATAGCTCATTTCAATGGGATTGAAAAACTGTCTTGCTGGCGAATTCCAAACGTAATTAAAAGCCCCGGTTAATCCTTCAACGTATTTTTCAGGGCTAACGATACCTGCTCTACATAGAATTAGATTGGTATAATAGCTGGTAAATCCTTCAGCAAACCAGAGTTCTCCACTCATATTGGCCTCTTCAAAATCAAAGGGTTGTAATGATTTTGGACGGATACGCTCTACATTCCAAGCATGAAAGAACTCGTGAGATACAGTACCAATATTGCGTTCCATTCCACCCTCCGCTAAGCTTCTAGTACTTGTTAGAATGGTAGAGTTGCGATGCTCCATTCCGTCTCCGGAGGCATTTGGAATGTAACAGGCTAGAAACGTATATTTTCCATAATCGAAAACGGGAAGCTCTCCGTAAACCTCATTTTCCGCAGTGACTACCTTTTTTACTTTTTCAAAGTATTCATCTGTTTCTTTTGAAGTACCGTTATGATGTAAGGCTAATTGAATAGTTTGTTTGCTGTTTTCAGAACCAAGTTGAAATTTTCGCAAGTGAAAATTGCTTAGTTCGGTAGGGGAATCCATAAAATAGGATAGGTTGGGAGCACTATGGGTTGAACCTGATACTAAAGGTAGTTGTGTGGCTATTTTCCAATTCAAGTCTTCACGAAGCTTAAAATTCACTTTAATATTTCGATTACTTAGCTCTGGAGCATACATAAAAGTAGCAGGAATATTCAAGTGCGCATGCGTTTCATCAATTTGTGAATAGGTGCCGTCACCGCGATTAGCAAATAGAGTGTAACTCAAATGAACAATACCGTCATGACCCGTAATATGCCACTCGTAAGGACTAGGGCGAGTAATTTTCAATGTTTTTCCTTTTCCGTCGATTGCCTTTACCGCATATACATTCTTAGCAAATTCATGAAGGGCATATCGCCCAGGGGAGGTTCTACTCATTCGAACAGAAAGGGTATCTCTCTTAATTTCAGGGAAGGTAACTTTTACCTCTGCTTCATGGTGCACGGCATTTTCGAAGGAAATTTCATAGGTGTTGGTTTGAGAAAAACCAAGTATTGAAATACCGAAAAGAAGAACTGAAAAGAATGATTTCATAGTTGAAAGTAGTTTGTCAACTAAGATACCAATTCTTCCATTTGTATTTCGAAATCGTGACCACAGCTTTTGTGTTAGGGATAGAGGTGGTATACTTGAAATGCCTGAAAGCGCATTTTAAGATAAAGCCGAAAGCCCGACTTTGGCCCTTTAGCCAAAGGAACACCCAAATACGATTTCTATAAAACTTATCGCACAATTATCTTTTGAAGCGAAGTACCATAGGGTGTTTCTAAAAGTACCGCATAAACTCCAGTGGGCATACCTGAAATATCAAAAGGAATACTATACGACGAATCGCCAGTTCCTCTTTCGGAAGCCATTAAGGCATTATTGGCAAAATTGAAGACCTTTATACTTATATTGCCCCTTTCGGTAAGAGAGACGTCTGCAGTAAATCGACCTGTAGTCGGATTCGGATAAATGATAAAATCTTCAACCAACCTACTCGGATCATCATCTTGATTGACGCTGCCATCTTTTGCGACAACTAATACCTTTTTGGTTTTTTGTGCAATACAATCACCTCGCTTGGTAACTATTGTAATTTCATATTCGCCTGCTTGATCGAAAATCATTTCGACTTCATCAGAATCTTGTTTTACGACAGTAGCTCCTTCTGGCACCTGCCATTCAATAACTTCTGGAAGTGGAAAGCTAATATCTACGGCAACTAAAACTTCTCCGGTAAACACCTGACTTGATAAGGCGAATTCTGCATCAATTTCGTCCGTACTAACTTCTAAAGATAGGGTTCCGACAGCGGTGCAGCCAGAAGCCGTTTGTACGGTTACCGTATAGTTTCCTGTTGCGTTTAAGGTGACATTGGGAGACGAACTTGAGAATCCGGTATCTGATGTCCATGCGTAGGTCGCTGTCTCGTCTTCTACAGTAGCATCTAGTTCTAGTACTTGATCAACACAAAGTACCCGATTGGAACCCAAATCTACTTCCAGAGGCAATGGATCTATGAGGGTATAAGTTCGTGTTAAAGGTCCGTTGCCAAAGCCTGTAATGGTAACAGAGTACTCACCGGCACCTAAGTTTGTAATGGTGTTTGTAGTTTCACCTGTACTCCAGAGATAGGTAAAAGAACCATTCCCTTGATTGACAATGACCGAAATACTTCCATTGGTATCGCCTTGACAGCTAGGCTGAACAATAGTATCTTCAACGATATCAGGTTGGGTAACTTCATAGGTTTCCGTTACGCTACATCCATTCGTATCAGAAACGGAAACGGTATATGTATCAGCAGAAAGAGATGAAATGGTTACAGTATCTCCTAAAGGAGTGTTATCTGAATCTCTTGTCCAATTTATGGTATAGGGAGCTGCACCGCCTGTAATGTCGAGAGCAATGCTTCCGTCGTTGGCCAAATATTCTGAAGTATTGAATACTGTTGCGTCAATTTGAAGGGCATCTGGTGCAGGGTTTATAGTTACTTCTAATAGGTCAAAACAACCGTTGTTATCAAATACTTCTACAAAATAATCACCAGCTTCGACATTCGCTAAATTTCGAGAGGTAGCCCCATTGCTCCATTGGAATGTATATGGAAGGGTACCGCCTAGAACACTAATATTTATGCTACCACTAGCTTCACCACTGCATACAATATCTATCTTGTTTTGGAGTGTCGCTTCCAAGTCACTAGGTTCAGTAAGTGGAATCGTATTAGAATCTCGAACTATGCCATTTGCGTCGGTAACTCTTAAAAAATAGTTGCCTGCACTAAGGTTGCTTAACAAGTTTGTGGTTTCAGCTAGAGGTGTATTATTGCCTTCTTGAAACCATTGATAGGTATAGTCGGGAACACCACCTTGAACGTCTGCCATGATTTCTCCAAATTCATCTCCATTACAAAGAATCTCCTCGTTGATCGTAAGCATGATTATAATGGCACCGGGCTCATCAATTGTAATAGGGTTTGATATAAACGTACAGTCATTTTCATCTGTTACTGTTACTGTGTAATCTCCGGCAGTCAAACCTGAAATATCTTCGTTTGTAGTTGGTGTAAAACCTGGGGGGCCTTCCCAACTAAAACTTAAATTACCGGTACCACCACTTGCCGCAATATCGATCGCACCGTCTGCAGAACCGGCAGCACTTAGTGGAGTGGCCGTCGAACTTAAAGTGATAACTGGTGGTTCATTGATGGTAAACGGAGCATCGGCAATACAGTCATTGCTATCTCTTACTCGAATGGAATAGGTACCCAAGCCTAAGTCGTTAAATGTAGCTTGCGCCTGATACGTTATACCAGCATCAATAGAATATTCATAAGGTGGTATCCCACCACTTGCATTAATCGTAACCGCGCCATTTGCTTCACCAGCACATTGCGCATCAGTAGGAATAGCTTGAGCATCTAAGATTGCAGCTGGATCACTAAGTGTAACTGGGACACTAGCTACTATATTAGGCGGATTGACCGCATTATCAGTAACGGTAAGCGTATATGTTCCTTGAGGCGCATTGTTAAGGTTTTCGTTGGTTTCACCAATCAAATCACCTCGAACAGCTTCCGACCATTGTAAACTAAGGTTGCCGGTTCCATTAACCGTAGTCTGAATACTTCCGTTATTTTCTCCAAAACATGGGTTTTTACTTCCTGTGACCGTTATTTCAAGAAGACCTGGCTCAGCAATCGTAAAAATACGTTCTAGTGAACAGCCATTTTCATTTGTTACGTTGACGGTATATACTCCAGCTGCTTTCCCAACTAGGTTCTGAGTGGTTTCGTTAACCGTTCCTGGGCCATTCCACTGATAAGTGTAATTTGTTGCATCACTAGTAAACGCTAATGTTATACTTCCATCACTGGCATTTTGTGCGCCTGCGTTTGTTACTATGGTATTCGGTTCATCAAAGATAATTTCTGGGGATGTGTCTACAGTAATTCCCGATCGAATTAAATCGCAACCGTTGCCATCTCGTATCCAAACAGAATAGGTAGCTGGAGCTAGATTTTCAAAAAGTGGCGGATTTTGAAAGTCCATTCCGTCAAGGCTATAGGTATAGTCTTGTAGATTATCGGGTTCGCCGCCTTGAACATTTGAAATTATGATTGTGCCCGTGTCATTATCGGTACAACTTGGTGTTGTGTTGATATCTGCGGTGATTTCTTGTGGTTCTACAAGAAGGACAGGAGTACTACTACCTACAGCATTTGGCATTGAACCTAGGTCAATTACATTCAGGGTATAAGTGCCTTCGCCAATATTTGTCAATGTAAGTCCTGTTTCACCAGCTAATGGACCTGATGCATCTGACCACTGAAGGGTGTAGGGCCCAGTGCCTGCGATTGAGGCGGTTATGCTACCATTGGTTTCACCGAAGCATGGGTTTTGCTGGTCTGCTATGGTTACGGATAGGGCACCGGGTTCTGGAACTTCAAAACTACGGGCAAAAAAACAATTATCTATTCCTCCGCCATTTCCCACGCTTCGAATAACAACAGAATATAATCCGCTTTCTAGGTTTTCTAAATTTTGAATATCATTTGTGTATCCATTTGGCCCTGTCCATTCGTATGTATAAGGTAGATTTCCTCCTTCTACCACAATAGTTATTGCGCCGTCATTTCCTCCAAAAGTTGTTACTGGGGTTATAGTTTCTCCCGTAATTTGGAGAGAGGTTGGTTCAGGTACTTCAACATCAAATGGGGTTGATGAACAATCATTGCTATCGAATACGGTAACTGAATAAGTGCCTGCAAAAAGATTTTCGAACAATGGGCTGGGTTGAATTGCCCTACCTGTTATTTGATACCTTAAAGCGCCTGTTCCTCCGCTTGCATTTACCGTAATACTACCATCGCTTCCCAAATTACAAGAGACTGGGGTAATGTTAGGTGGAGTTATTAGGATTTCAGATACTGGAGCTAAGGTTATAATGGCACTCTCTCTGGGATTTGGTAGTGAGCCGTCATTTAGAAATAATTGATAATCCCCAGGCCCAAGTCCAGTTAAAACATTGTCATCTATAAGTGTTCTAAATGGAACCCCGTTTAATCGCCATTCAAAAGTTATGGGTGATGTACCCGTAACCGTTGCGACTATTTCACCATCCATTTGACCAAAACATGAAATTTCTTCTTGAATTTGAACATCGGTAATGTTTAGAGGTCCTGGCTCGGTAATCGTTATTGGATTAACTAATGTTGCAGTACAAGCATTGGCTGTTCCATCTGTGACAGTAACCTGATAGGTTCCTTCTACAAAACCAGTAAATTGGAGAGGGTTAGCACCTTGAACAGGGCTGTACGGTGAGTAGTTCACACCATCAGCATCTAGTTTTCCCCAGTTAAATTGAAAAGGTGCAGTTCCATTGATAATGGTTAATGTAATTACTCCATCACTCCCCATATTCGTTGTTACGTCAATTTTGACACCTGTGACTTCAAGAGAATTTGTTGGTTCACCAATAGTAATTGGGCCTCCAGTAACAGAACAATCATTTGCATCAAATACTTCATAGGTATGGTCTCCAGCAGCTAAGGTGGTATTGTCTTGAAGGCCTTGGTTATTAGAGCCATCCCAGAATATGCGATATGGGGTTGCCCCACCAGATATATTTAAGGTAATTCGACCTGAACTTTCTCCAGCACATAATGCATCAGTTATATTTGACTCGGTCACTGTTAACGGATTGTCAACACTAATAATAGTTGTTGCAGTATCCATAGCAGAACCACCATCAGTAACCTCGACTTTATATTCCCCTACGGGTACAAAAATAGTGCTGCCCGTCTCCCCGGGAATTAGTTCTTCCCCATTAATTGGGTCTATTCTAAACCAACGATACAAATAGGTTCCTACTCCGTTAACTGCAGTTGCTGTTACAAGTACTTGTCCATCTATACAATCGGGTGAGGGATTATCTAGAGTTACAGAAAGAGCAGTAAAAGGATTAATGGTAAACGAATATGGAATAGACTCGCACCCCGCACCGTTATCTTCTGTAATTACTACGGTATACTCTCCTTCAGTTAGATTAGTCAAATTACGTGTTGTTTCGGCAAAGCCATTATCAGGTATACGTGTCCAACTAAAGGCATAATTACCGTCGCCGCCAGAGATGGTGCCCAGAGTAATTCTAGCTTCTCCAAAAGGGAATGTGTCAAACTGGTTGGTTACTGTATCAAATAAATCGAGTTCAGGAGAACTTGAATCTGCTTGAATAGTTATGTCTTTTGAGGTACTAAAACACATATTAGCATCCCTAATGCGCAAACTATAATTACCGCTTGCTAGAGTCGGAATTGTGCTGGTTGAATATGTTGTTTCACTACCTCCATCAGGAGTCAAAAAATAGGTGTAAGGGCCTGTTCCTCCTTGAGGAGTAACTTCTATAGAGCCATCTACCGTACCTTCGCAACTAGTATTATTTACAGTTTCTGCAAAATTCAAAGCACTTGGTTCAGTTATAGGAAATTCAGCACTATCCCTTTGATCATCACCATTATTGCCAAATAAGAATCTTAGAATATAAGTGCCTGTAGGTGTTCGGCCATTAAAATTGTAAGTATATGAGCGGTTAGTAAAATTAGTTTCAGTTACTGTTACCTGAGGGACTTCGGTAACAGGGACATACGCATTGCCAACTTTTCTAAGTAAACTAATAGCCATTTGTTCACCCGTTGGAAAGTCATCTACTAATGTAATATTCGCAGAACCATCTGTAGCTTCAAAACATGTAGGGTTAGTAATAACTGGAGGACCATCAAGTTCTGGTGCACAGGCGGTAAAATTATAGGATCTACGAACAGAAACATCGGTGGAACCAACATTTAAATTTGGGTTGTCGACATACTCAACCTGCAAATCAAATACATTGTTTCCAATGTTTGAAGGTAAATCAGATTTTTGGAGTTGATAAACTCTTGGGTGTTCACCATATTCCAGAATAGGGGTACGTACTCCATTATAAATAGCCACTAAGCTATATCTGAAACCACAGTGGCTAGATATTATGATTTGTTTACCTTCACATTCTTTAATAGCGTTTTGGCCAGGGTTAAGATCTGCGAAATTTTCTACAAGAAATAACTTATTTAGATTTGGAAAAGATGCAGGGTTCACTGAAATGCATGTGGAAAAACCGATGTTCACAAAAGTACATTCCGATCCTGAAAACGATGTAAATTGAGGTCCACCACCAAAAGGAGGAGTACAACTAGTGTCACCAAAAGATCGGTATTGAAAATTAGTTATTTCTCGGCTATAAGTAATGACATCATCAACGGTTACAGTTTTAGTGCCAGGCCCAAAAAAATCTACACTTATTAAAGCTGGACCTAAAGGAGTATTTGTTCCATTGTAAGGTATCGCTACAAACCCCCTTTCTGTAAAACCTAAATTTTCAAATCGGTAAGACAATTCAACTTTATAGGTGTATTCAGGAGGATTTTGGGCAATCGCAAAAGCAAATGGCGTCAAAATCAAAATAAACAAAATAAGTATCTTTCTCATAGCTATTTTCTTTAATACTTTACTTCAATTTGGCTCCATTCACTAATTGAGCCGTCTAAAAAAAGAGCTTTTACTCCATAGCTATATATGCTATTTGGTGAGAGTTTTTGATCTAAAAATTGTTTGCTATTAACGTCTAAAACTGTCAATAGACTAAATTCTTTTCCAACTTCCTTTTTATAAATCTGTATCTCTTGTACGTTAGGTTCTTTGTAACGCCAGCTTAAGCGTACTTCTCCACGCTCTCGATTTACATCTGCATATAATCCTTTTACAGGCGGTTTAATAAGTTCGGGTAGTGTGTTGATGGATATTGGAGGTGTTGGTTCGCTCTCTAATCCAGAATTGTCTACTGCGACTATGGTATATAAATATTTGTTCTCAGGTTTTGCTTGGGCATCAACAAATTCATTTGCTGCAGAATCATCAGTTTCAAAAATATTTTCCCACATAACTTGTTCTGTATTTGAAATTTGTTTTCGATAGATTATATGCTTAACCACATCTTGAGATGGGCTATTTTCCCACATTAATATTACCCCTTCTTGTTTGATTTCATAGTTTGTGAAAATGGCATTTGCGGGTGGAATCTTATCAGGTCGTTTTAATTCTAAAATCTCTGAATGTATAGATTCATTATACCTATTATCGACAGCAACAATTCTATAATATACTTTTTCATTGAACGATTTCAGATTAACAGTGTCAGTATAACTTGCTTCGCTAAGCTCTTGCTTGTTTAATCGGGTAAATTCTTGATTTGGGCGATTCGCTTTAAAAATTAAATACCCTCTTAAATCAAGTTCTGTGTTTTGATTCCACGACAATTTTACAACTCCCAAAGTATCTATTATTCCTCTTAAACCCATTGGTCTGCTCGGTGGAATCGAATCAATTGGTTGAATCATATTTGGAGAGGAATCTTGATTGTCACCTGCAATTCCCTTTGCTCTTATCTTGAAATAGTTAATATCTTGAAGCTGTGTGTAAGTTATTTTTCTTTGCTCAGGGTTCAAATTTTCATTGACAATAATATAGGGTCCCGGAGCTTTATTTGCTCGTAAGAGGTCGAAGCCAGTTAATTTCCATGCTTCATCTTGAGCGAAATCCCACTTAAGGATTACTTCCTGATCAGAGACCATCGTATTTTCTTTGAATTCGGGGGCAACCAGGAGTTCTTTATAAGCAATAACACTAACGGTATCTGACGCCGGACTTACTTCATTGAAAATAGTTTTCCCCTTTATCCGATACCAATATTTTTTTGAATACTGAGGTATGCTATCAGTAAATGAGATGCCAGATACGTTCGTGTCAGATAATTTAGTTATTGGCACTTTATTTACTTTCTGAAAATTCAAGCCATCTTCAGATTTTTCTAAATCGTAGGCATTATAATAGGGTATTAAATCGTCGTATTCCCAGATAAGAATAAAAGCGTTATTGTAGTAGTAGCCTACAAAATCATATGGTTTGGGTAATATGTTTTTAGAAGAAAGTGATATTGTTAAACCAGTTTCTTTTGGTGTACTGAGCTCTTCTGGGGCTGCAATTTTAATATTATAGAGATATTGCTCGTTTGGTTTTACATCTAAATCCACATAGCCTAGCCCAGCATATTGTGCCACTTCAAAATCTTGGTCAATTGCAAACATTGAAAAAGCAAATCGTTGTTGGGTTTCAGAACTAATATTTATTATTTGTGATACACTATTTATCCCTTGGTTATTCGTATTAAAGGATTCACCATAAAGAGCTTGTGCAACAACTGCTGCCATATCATTTTCCTCTATCAAAGTTTGCCATTCTTCAAGAGGTTTGGGTTTGATTGGTTTTCCAGTTAATATCGTGTTTTGCGCATCTGAAACAGGTTTTCCATCTCTTAATATGGTAGCTCTTTCAATTATATAGCCATATTTGTTACCATTTTCCCAAACAAATTTATCGTTAACTCCCCAACGCAGAAGGACAGAATTTTGTTTACCCCTAGCTTTTATGACAATCTTGGGTTCAGCTACATTTTCGTCAATTTGATCTTGACCTTCGCTAAAGTTAGGTAGCAAAAAACAAATTAGGTATAAAATGTATTGTACTAAATTCTTCATTTTTAATATGTATTCGTGTAGTTAATAATTTCAGAATTACGACTTACACCATTCGGTAATACATAACTAAATCTAACTTGATAGCTCTCTTTGTTAATAAATGGAAACAGACCTTTTATTAAGTAAGAATAGTTGTCATACTGCGGTTGAATTTCACCATATCTTGCGTAACGATTATTGATTTTATATTGTAATTCTTGATAATCTAAGTAATAAGCAATAGGCAAATGCCACCTATATGGGAATAGTGTCTTTAACAATACATTTTCAGGTTGGTGGGTGGCGTAATTCAGATACGTGTTAATCAATTTGATAGATTTTAAAGGTGGAACTCCAAGTTCAGCCTCATTTCTTGACAATGTTATATCAGAATCTAGGGGATATTCCCTGTAAAGCAATGGATAAATTTCTTCCTTATAATAATCATCTGTAGTCAAAGCCTCAAACTCAATCAGGGGCTTATTTTGCGTAAAATTTGTTCCTGTTAGGTCATTTATGCCAAAGGGTTCAAACTCTTCTGTTCCTATAGATAGATAAGCCACACTAGAAACCGTTTCTCCGGTGCCAGGGTAGGTGTCAAGATATATATAACTATTCTTTTGTTTAATGGATCTTATTTTCTGACTAAAATTATCATATCGACTTGTTTTAAAAGTAAAATCCAATCGACTAATAAATGCATCATTTGAAGCGCTACCCGTTAAGGTATTATTGGATATTTCCAAATCTTCAGAGACTTCTATGAACTCTACTGCTGTCATTGCCTGACCCTCATCACCATCGCCCGGGTTTAGCGTAATAAGTGCATAGGTATACTTTTGTTCATTATTTAAATCTGGTAAATCGAAATTCAATCTTTTCTCAGCAGTATTGTAACTGAAATTAACTTTTGTTTTATTTCCGCTCTCATCAATAAAGTACAATTCATCACTGAAACCATTGCCAAATAGATATTCTTGACCTTTGTCTAATTGAACAAAACCTGCATTTGCCTCTTTAGGAAGCATATACTGCTGGTCTACTACCGGATACATATACTGAATATTCTTATGCGGTATTTTTCTTGGGGCATCCCCTGTGGTAAAGGTTACCTCTTTCTCTTCAATTACAGGCACACCCTCATTCGCAACGGCTACCCAATTACCTCCGACTTTTTCATCAAAGGAAACACGTACTAAAACATTTATTTCTTGTTCTGGTGGGAGGATTTCATCTGAGTTGTATATCAATACATCTTTTTCATTGTTTAACTTATATGAACCTTTAATTTCTTCACCGTTTGTCGTAATTGTTATATCCTTTAGACTTATTCGAAATGTTTTTGAACCTTGATCATCGGTGAACGGAATTTCACTGTCTATGGGGGCATTAAATGCCACTTGAATAGCATCAAAAACATCTACATCGGTAAGACCATCACGAGGTGTTATATCGGAAATCATTACCAAGTCTTGTATACCTGTTTTACCAATAATTTCACAAGGTTCACCAATAACAACTTTTAGTCTTGCGTGAATGTTAATTAGGCCTAAAACTTTTATGTCTACACCAGCATATCCTTTAATAAAAACCGGATTTGGTAGCTGAGCTTGGGCCAGAACGGCTATTCCTGCACTTAGTATAGGTATTTGTTTATTGACTCCGAATAACTTCACCTGAGCGCCAATTTCACCCTGCAAATAAGCATACATTTGACCAATGGAGTACCAGCCATCCATACCAATGGTTCCGTCTCTATCTTTACATTGCGCATCTCCAAAATCACGCATCATCAAATCAAACCCTGCACCAACGGCTACTTTTGCATAAACGATTTCCCAATCGAAGCCCATGCCTAATTCAAATTTTGCACCAAAGGCATAACCAACTCCTCTTGCTAACTCTTGGTCAAAATTTCTTCCAAACATTAGCTCCTCATCCGTTAGGTGTAAAATGTCAATAACATTTTGAGGCGGTAAAGCTGGGTCTTCTAAAATTGTACCTGTCATGAAGTACAGGTTAAAACTTGCTAAATACGGACCTATGGGAATCTCTTTAAGTCCAAATCGTTTTTTCGGGGTGCCCACCCATATGTACCAATCGTCTGGAGAATTATAAAACTCAAGATATCCCAAACGATTTTTTTCGCCTTCCCCTTTGATAGCTCCCGCATTTAAGAATACATCAAACATGCCCCAATAGGTGCGATTTCTAAAATCAAAATCGATACCTACTTGAGCCGCGAAAAGTTCTTCACCCGTCAATAAATCTGGAAAAATGGCATCTGAAAAAGCTTTTATGCCATCTTTGTCTATCGACATTTCATGAAAATTACCTAGCAATTCTTCCTTGCTAGCTACTTCTTTTTGCATGTCATCTAGACTACCAAACGGGTATTGCGGATTGCCGCCGCTATTTGCGCCTTCACCTCCGCCAGAATTACTTTGCATCAACATAGCCCCACCATAAAACCCTAGTCTACTAACACCACCGCCAGCAGCTTTTGAATTAAAAGCCATTTCTATGGCTACCAAACCTGTGAAAGTTTCTTTTACTTCAAATGCAGCAAGGGCTTTAAAACCTATTTCTGTATCAATATCGGGTTGATAATCGATACCTGACATCGATTTTACATTATCTTCGTTCATGCCCGCTTTTCGCATATGGTGATATACCCCACCGCCTAAATCAAAAATTTTGAAAGTGGTGCTATTCGATTTTGTAGGCCGACCATGGGCATCTACGAACCAATACCTGTAATCACCAGTATTACCAAAAAGGGCACGGGCTCCTATTTCTATCTCAATACTGGTTAGGTTTAAATCAAAGCCGCCAGCAAAACCTTGCCCGTAAACGGGGTCGTCCTTAAAAAACTCTGCAAAACCTTTAAACTCAAAAGACTTTCGTTTTACATCAATATCAACTCTGCTGATGTCAACTTCTTTATATTTCCATTGGAGTAAATCGCCTTCGTCTAATTCCCCGATAACGCTTAAGCGTATATCACCATGAATACCTTCGCTATCAAGATTTATGTAACTATTTAAAGCTAAAATTGCATTTTCTTCAGCATCAGTTGTTATACTGACATCATAAAAACCGAGCTCAAAACCAGCGATTTTTGGCAGTTTAATATCGTCTTTGAAACCTGCATATTCTATAGTAAGGTATGGGCGTTGTTTGGTCTGAATTTTAAAATTTTGAAAAGAAAGTCCATCAAATTCTAGGTCTACAACTGCTGTAGTATCATTAAGTGACTCCGAGGAAAACTGATTGAACTCCGCATCTTGTTTGGCATTGAAAGACATCAGCCCTGTCAAATTGGCTTCAGGATAAAAACGATTGTTTTCAACTTCGAGTTTGACATAAGATCCGGTAAAAATTTTGGCTTTGGCTTTAAATACGTCAAAACTCACATCTTCAACCGCTTCTACATTTACAGAATAGTACTGATCTGCAGTAATTACGCCTTTATAGGCCAACTTACCACCCGTAGATTTCTTATCACTTATGGGCAAAACAATTTCACCGTTAAAGCCTCCTTTTATAAATCGATTTACCTTTAAATCGACTCCTATAGAATCTACTGAAATTTGCCATTTACTAGCATCACCTTCATTGATATCCAATACATCAGTAGCATAGAAATCACCTGAGACTCCGAAATTATCAATCAACAAATCACGAGCGCCAATAGCGATTCTTTCAGAAGAGCCTTTCTTTTTGAATTCGGGAGGTAACAATACACGAACTTCACTAGAATAGAAACCACGCCAGAGATTATCATTGCCTTGTAAAAGACCTTGCGTTCTATAAATCTCAGGAAAATTAATACTTGCAGAGTTTTTGGTATCGCTTAAATCTAAAACCGTTTTCTCCATTTTAAAGCCCCAATTCGGTAAAGCTTTTAATTGAAACATGGGAAGGTCAAGCTCTATCAGTAAACCACCAAGCTCATCAGTTTCTAAGGCAAAAGAGGTACCGAGATACGTATCATTATCTCTTGGCGATTCCCCCGTTCCTGGTGTTACACTATTAGGAAATTCAGGACTTCCATCATCTTTAATGGGTATCGCGACTGATTTTGCTATTCTTACGTCAAGGTTTAAGCCTATTTTTTTTACTTTGCCCTCACAATCTATATCAAGATAGGTTGCACCATTGCCTTTGCCTGTTTTAGGGTCTTTGCCTCCTTTGAAAATAAATAACCATTGTCCACCATTTTGGCCCACATAAGCATCTTCTAATAAGGTCAAACGCGCTTCACCATAAATACCCCCATCTTTCGATATTTTAACATCGTTAGCAGCGAAAAGTAAATTTTCAACGCCTAATTCACCTAAGTTCAATCTGGCGAACATATCAACAACGGTGTAGTTGGTGTGGTACTCCATACGAACAATACCTAATGTGATATCAGAATTATCTGAAACACTTTTTTTGATGCCTACAGGCATTTCAACTACCTGTTGACCGCCTATGATATTTATAAAGTTTTGGTTTTCATCTAAAATTTTGAAGACATTTTCACCGGCTTCTAAAACTTCTTTTGAGTTGTTGTCTAATTTGGCTCTAGCTTTTGATTTGAGCTCTTCTACATAAGATTTTGTAAACTCTGAAAGTCTGCCTAAAATGCCATCGTTTAAATTTTCAGTGTACTTCTCTAATTCAGGAAAGCTTTTGAATTTGTTGTCGGTGACCACCTTTACAGGCACCTCTTCAATCTTGGCTATTTTTTCTTTTTGCCAGCGTGCCATTAAAGGGTCTTTCGCAACTACTCGGGTTTTGACCGTGTCTTTTTCTTTTGGGTTTAGCGTGTCTTTTGAAATTGTAAGTGTTTCTATTTCAAAAGTGGTTGTGTTTTCAAAAGAGGCCATTGCTGGGCTTGCCAAGAGTAGGCTACCCCAGAGGATAAAGATGATATGTATGTAGTTTTTATTCATACTACTTGGTTAATGAAATACTTATTGTTGTACTTTTTATTAAATGGAATAATCAGACTTATTGATAATGTGATAATCCTTGAAAATTTTAGTCTTTATTCCTTTTAGCTCCATATTTTTTAATTGCCAATCTACCTGTTCATTTACACGCAAGCAGTTAGTAAAGCCCCACACTATATCAAAATTTCCTGTCAATACTCGGGAAGATATTTTTATTTGAGTTTTATCATTTTCGAATGCTTCTTTTTCAGCTATTTGAAATTGTTCTAATGAGTTAAACGAACCTTTTTCCAATTTTATAAAACTATCATTTTCCCACTTTGTATAAGTATACTCGCATTTTGAAAAATCCGTAAAATCTGAAATATTCCCATGTATATGCAACATGAAATAGTTTGTTGTATTACTTTCGTTTTCTGCATTAATTATTCTCAAATTATAGTATGAATGATTCGGTAAGGTAAATTTTGACAAAAACTCTTTAAACTTCGAACTAATAATTATTACCGAAGCCGCAAAAGTTTTATATGTATTTAGGCTTATATCATCAAACCAATTAATTAGGTCTGCTTCGAATGGGATTTCCTTTCTAGTTCCATCGTCTTTAAGAGAATTTCTTAAATTCATCGTAAGCAATTCACCATTTGATAACTGAAGCTTAGAGCCAGCTTCTAAACTTTCTATAATATTGTACTTTTGGTTTTCCTCATTAGAAAGAAAACAGTTCCATTCACTATTCGAACGTCTATCGGTTTTTAGCTCGTAAAAATTCATAATTTTATCTTATTAGGTCATCAAAATCTATCACATCCCAGAAAGACACAATTTCAGTATTTTCTTTAACGGAGTTTTCCAATAATGATTTCTTAATCTCATTTGCTAAGTGTCTGGCGTCCTTATCTACTTCTGCTGCAATTCTCGAGTCATCCCAAGAAGTGTTGTCAGCTTTATATTTTGCCCATTGTTCGTCAAAATATACTCCTATTTCATCTGTGTATTTAGGATGGTTGCTATGAACGCCTCGTTGATTCGCCAAAAGCTTTTTTTCCAACATAATTAGATTTTCTAGGGTTGAAACCCCATTCAAATCTATTTTTTGATGTCCTATTAATTCATACCATTTTCTGAATGATTCTCTTTTTAAGAGATCTACTGGGAATATATGATGTGATTCAAATGCATTAAGTTTACCACTGGCGCTAATTCTATCAAAAAATTCTTTCCAATTTTCACTGGAGTTCTTGGAAAATGTAATCCCATCCACATTAAAAGTATAGTCCTCAATTGCATTTGGTATCTGAGCGTCTCCCAAATCCAATCCCTTAGTGTTATTAGATTGAACATTGCTTGATTTTCTAACTGCATCAGCACTTTTTGGAAAACCAGCATCATCAAGTGCTTTAGCAAGAGTCCCATCGTTTCTTTTTCCCAACCTTATAGCTGTAAGCAGTTCATCTGACAGGCCTGCTCCATCATCAACGAACTCAACAAATTTATCTACTTTGCCATTACTAAGTTCTTCAAGTTTTTTGCCACTGGTATCCAGAGGTACTTTAATTTTATTGACCTGAGACAAAGATTTGATACTAGAATACCTTAAAGCTTTTATACCTCTGTTCCCATATTGTATCGCTTTACCTAAAAGATAGAATTCATCTATTGGAGTAAGTATACCAAGAACGAAAACAAAAGTTTCAAGTTGGGTCCTTATAATTTGATTTGAATTTGACTTAAGTAATATGTAGTAAACCGATGCAGGCATTAAATTTAGACCATCATCAAAATCATAGGTAGATTGGTCACCGATGAACTTAACGGCTATAAAATCGCTATAAGAGAAACTATATTTTTTATTTTCTGTTTGGCATGTTGGCAGACTTGAACCCGCTATTAAAGGGTTGTAGTCTCCATATTGAATATTAAATACGTGAGTTTCATCAAAGTTGAACTTGTTGCTCCCTTTAGAAGCGCTAATTCTCCATGTGCACATTTCTGGGCTATTAGCCCCGTAGAAATAGAGTTTTTTGCCAGCATCAAGATTGTTGTAAAGAGAATTTCGGGCAGCATCTGAATATGCTCTGTCAAATAAGGAAAATATTTCTTTACCTAGTCTTACAAAGTTATTCTCATTACCCGAGGTATCATCCAAACTTCCCATTAGATCTTCTAACAAAGCATTGTCGGCATTTATTTTATCAAAAAGTTCTTTCGATTTATTTCCAGGGGGAGTTGTAGCAATAATATCAAGAATTAAATCTTCTTGCTCTTCATCAATCCACCAATTCGTCCAACCTACCTTTAACAGACTCTTTAACAACTTGTATTTTGTGTCACTGCTCAATAGCTCCGTTCCACAAGAAGCAATTTTTTTAAGATTGTTAATGTCATCACTTGAAAGCATTTGATTTGACTCTACTTTCTGCTTTATATTATCATTCCATATTGTGTTGAAGTCTTTTTCAATATCGGCCGAAGTAGGAAATAAGTAATCTATTAAATGTTCAAATGGAGTTATGTTGTTATTAAAGGTATAAACTGGTACAGGAACATCTATTTTAAAGTTTCCAAATATAATATCTCCTTTATTTGGGTCAATAATAGCATTTCGAATATTTGTAATTGTAGCTGCGCCACTCGTTGAGGTAAACCAACCGGAGGTAATTTTTTCTCCATTAATATCCGATCTGCGAATAGGTAGACCATAGTTGAATGTAATTACTTGTTTGTTATATCCCGTTATGTATTTCTCGGGCATTTCAATTGAATTTATACCTGAGGCATAAGCACATCGAATTTGTTGCAGGAGTTTTTCAAAATATTCAGAATTACTATACTCCCCATCCTCATCGGTCTGAAACAGATACAACTTCAGGCCTTCATCACTCATATGTGCCCAGTTAGAGTAAGAGAGCTGCTCCCCACCCCCATAATCCATGAGCCAATCAGTGCCTTCACCACTGGTGTCTTCGTCGTTTTCAAATGGGTGTGGTAGGCCAAAAATACCATGCCCTAGTTCGTGCATGGCCGTTAAGTTTAGCGTTGCTTTATTTTCAATGCCACTGCCTTTATGTGCTTCGAAAACATAACCCCATTGCCTACCTTTAGGCATAAAACCATTGATTCCTTTAGTATTAGGTATATCCTCAGGGAGGACAAAAAGGTGGTAGGCACGACGGTTCCAATTTGGATTGTCGTCTTTATAAGCTTGGGTAATATTTTTAAATTCATCAGGGTAATTGGAGGCTATGCCACTACCGTCATAATCAAGTGAATTATTGGCTGTTTTTGTATCCCATTGTTCTGTGGTAACTGAAAGTTGCTTGCGTATAATATTAAAACTGGCTCCGGCAGTTTTAAAAAGGGGATCTAATTTTTGATCTATATTGGAGAGTGCATCTGCATTATTTACTTGTACGATGACCACATCAACTTTATCATGCTGTTTTATATGATGAATAAAGAAGCTAGCTGCTATTTTGTATTTGCCATCTTTAGCTTTGTAGGTTACAATGGCTTCATCAGAATGATAGCTATTGTTTCCGTTTAGGGTTAGAGTGAAAGAATTGTTATTTCTAGTGGTTGGTATTAGGGTACCTTTAACCGTTTTGAATATGAGGCTGTCGAGCTGAATGTCTGGGTTTGTAGTCTGAACATTCGCAATTAGGTTATCGCTTTTTCCTGCAACCACTGCTTTATGAACGGGGTAGTAATCTCCTCCATTGGGAAGAGAAACTTTAGGGTAGTTTGCTTTTTCAAAATCACTTGTAGCTTCATCAAAACCATAGGTCGAAGTTGAGGCATCGAAAGTTACGGTGATATCTGTAGCGGTTATTTGTTGTACAGAAGGGTCGGCTGCAGTACCAGAACCACCTGAAATACCAGAAGTATTATCTGCGGTAGCCTCACCACCTGGGGCACCTTTATCACCTTCAGTAATGTTACCATCTTTATCAATGTTGAAGGTGTTGCCTTTGCTATCTGTAATTACATAACTATCACCTTCATCGTAGTCATTAGTTGTTGTTTCTCCATTGGGTCCTGTGATAACTATTTTACCATTTTCAATTTTAATATTATCCGTAGAAGGAACCTCAAAGTCAACTTTTATGGGGACATTTTGGTCACCACCAGTAAATTCATCTAAAATATCGTCCGCGACATCTATAACAACATCGACATCAAGAATGTTTTTCCAGTCGGGGTCGTAAACCGTTATGACAGAGCCTTCGGCCATATCTCGATCGGTATTGATCAAAATATTGGTAAACTCAACAGCGACTTTGATGTTTTCAAGATAAGGCAGCGATACATAACCTTTACCAGTAAACTTTCCGTTAGAACCGCTGACTTCTAGAATTTTTACAGGAAAATCTCCGGCAACAAAAGTTTCGCCAGTAGCAATACTAGCTAAAGGCTCCATATTCGTTAAGTTGATATCAGGAGAAACTCCACAATCAAGAACGCTCTCTTCTTCAAACTCTAATGCCGTGGTAAACTCTTTGGTAAAGCTCCAATCACTTTGAGCAACGCCACAGTTTTTACTGAGTTGGTATTCGTAGGTGGTGCCGGCTTTGAGTTCCCAAATCGTAAGTTCATTACCCGTAGTTTTGGCTAGAAACCACTCAGCATCTTGTACATTTTTTTGACGATAGCGTACTGTATACTCAGGTATTTCCGTAGAAAAATCATCCCAGAAAATGTTCGCATTGGTACTTCCTTTTACTTCATGGTTAACTGCTGCCGGAAGCTCACAAGAGGCGGCATAACTAAAAGAATAGATTTCACTGTAGCCCTCATTTTTAAAGAGTCCAATTTCTTCGGTCCCTTGTTTGGCTTTTGCCTGAACGCGCCAAGCGTATTTTTTTCCAGATAGTAAGAGTGGGTCTGATGGCCCATATACATATGTCGTGGCTGTGGTCGTTGTTTGAAAAACAGGGGGAGAACTTAAAAAGGCTTGCTGTGGATCTACTTGGTTGTCCCAAATTTCAACCATGCTCAATTCGTATTCTACATTGCTGACGTTGATGCTACGCGGTGTCCATTGAAAGACGATGTACTGTGGGTTGATTTCATCAACATTTTCTTTATTTCTGGGTAGTACCAAAAAGGGAGGCTCATTTTGAAAGACTACACTAACGGCACAATTTTTATTAGAGAGGCGACTGCCCGTCAATACATCGTATACTTCAACACAGAATTGATAAGCACCTTCGGGAATGGCACTTCCATACTGATTGGCATTGATGCCTGTTATATTGTTAAACTCAAAATAAGGGGCTAATTCGGCATTGGTTAATATCAAAGGAATTCCCCCTTCTAAAAACAAAGGACTCGCCCCCACTACAAGATCGTTGCTTTGGAAGGACAGTCCGCTTCCGGTGAAATAGGTTTTTAGGCGAATTTCACGATTGGCGATTTCAAAATCATTTAAGATAATCTGCACACGTAAAGGGCTCGTAACAGTGCTAGCATCTGCGTAGTTTGAAATATAGATTGGTGCAGGTGGTAAAGCTTGCGGAATTACTTGTACGGGGAAGGTTTGGGCTGTTGAAAGTACGGAGTACAAAGTACAAAGTACGAATAGACCTCTCCCTAGCCCTTCCCGAAGGGAAGGGAATTTATTCTTCTTTTTAAAAGAAAAAATTCCAATTAAAAATTGTAAAAATCTATCCATCCAATATTTCGTACTTCGTACTTTTTACCTCGTACTTAGATTTAGTTCTTATTAATATACCGCAACTCCAAATTATCTGGGTCGGTAATGCTCAGTGACTTCTTATAGTAGTAATCGATGATTTCCTTTTCTAAAAAGTACTCTAATTCGTCTAAATCACCTGTTTTATCGTACATCTCGTATGATTTTATCGACATACTGTCTCTAAAGTCCTTTAAATAACCACTAGGGTTTTCAATATCTTCAACGGTATTGTATTTGGCAAACTTGATTTCAAGCCAACGATGACCGGCTAGTTTTTCGGCTCGATCAGTATGTTCGGCTATAATTTTGTCGAATTGCGGCTTTAAAATTTTATCAGTATCCGTATAGTTTTCTACCGGTTTTTTATAGAGAGGATGCTTATCTACAATCTCTTTGGTCTCTATGTAGAGTTTTTCTAATATAAAATCAATTCGTTTGATGTCGTCACGAATACGATCAATTACGTCAAAAAGCGCTTGGTTGTAAAGATCTTGAAAATCGCCATACTCATATAATTCTGCAAGAAAATTCAGAGCACTTTCTTGGTATTTATTCTCTTTTTCCTGCTCTTTGGTTATCGCTAAAAGAATAGTCAGTTCATCTTTCTTAAACTGTGGAATAGCTGCAAATTGCCCACTTTCAAAGACGTTGGTCAATTGTTCACTGACTTCCGACAGTGTTCCGCTGTAAGATACATTGCGATATCTAAAGCTGACTGAAGCTTCTCGATTGCGAGGTGTTCGCTCATTCGGTACACGCTGACCCTTTTTGAGGTTTAGCTTGAAATTGTCGAAGGCATAGCTGTATCCAAATGTTATGGTCAGATCACGGCCTGTGTTTAAAGTAGAATTTCGAAATAGCATCAAGAAATTCAAATTGAGATTATGCTTTTCCAACCATACATAGCTACTGCCCAATCGAAAGTTCAGAACGTCACCTTGCTGTTCTCCATTGGTGAATGAGGTGTTATACGAACTTGAAAAATTGGTGCGTAATTGCTTGTCAAAAAATTGTTTTCCGATGGATAGGGTAGGGCCCAAAGTCATATTATCATCTTCAGCGACCGTATTGTAAGATACGTTTGCTGCTAAAGAAATATTTAATGCCCGTTCAGGATATCCGATAGTATAACCCGCAACACCATTATAAAATTGGTTTTCACCGCCTTCAATCGTTTCCCCTTCTTGCTGATTGGTAGAGTTTTGATACACCAAATTCAAATTCGTAGTTTGTTGTTGGGTTTCCGTTTTCTTGACGATAAAGTTCGCGCCCAAATTGGCATTTTGTGAAATTTGACGATAGTTAAGCGTATCTACATTATCGAAATCGCCCACTTGATTGATATAATCAAACTGGTCACGAATGTTGGTAAAGGACTGAAAATTGGAATACGACCCATTCAAACTCAAACGCTCAGAAGCGCTATAATTGGCATTCACAGCACTTACAATTCGCTGTTGGTCTGATGACTTAGCATTATCTAAATTGTCTTGCTGTAAACCTGCATTTACACTTAGGCTTAATTTGTTTTCGAACAACGATTGACTAGCATTTACAGTAATGTTTTCCAAATCATTATTGAAAAAGTAGGCTCCTAAGGTTTTATAATCAGGGTCAATACGTTCGTAGCCTGCGCCAATCGTTCCATTACCTGCGGGATAGCTGAATGAAGCATTCAACGCATTGTAGTAGTTGGTGCTAATATTTTCATCCAATAAAAAGGATAGAATACCATTGGTTTCTCGAGCATCTGTCAGCTGTGTATCTTCCGTGACTCCTGAAATGGCGTATTCTACACGAATTTGTGCTTTATCAAAAAGTCGAAATTCTGATTCAAAAGAGACGACTGCATTGTCTTTTGGTGAAAGACCTAATTCAACCGGAAATGGATTATCCAAAGAATTGATATCATCCGAAGCCTTAAAAAGAATCAAGCCCAACTTCATAAAATCAAAATCGTAGGCTGTTTTTAGTCCGTAGCCTTTTCTGTTGTATGCGGTAATCGCTCTTGGTTCTTCTTCATTATATTCTGTAGCGCGAAGTAGACGCCCGTACATAGCGCTTATTTGGAATCTTCCTTCAGGATTCAAATCAAAACCACCACCTGTAAATTGATGCCCAGCCAAGGTGTAAGGTGAAAAGGTCATATTCACATCACCAATATGTGCCGTCGCCCATTTATATGATGGATGCAAACTCAAACGATTAAACTTAAACGGATTCTGAAAATTGAAATCTTGATTTGAGTAGGTGAATGACAATGGAATATTGTATAACCCCGCAATATTGAAGTTTAAGTTTCCCGTTAAAAAGTAAGTTAAATCTTGTCTGTTCGCAGTGCCATCGTAGTAAACAGCATTTGCCGCAACTCCGCCATTATAGCGTAGCCATTTCTCTTTGCCCAATTGGTCAAAGTTGATACTTTGGGATATGCCAAGAGTGCAAAATAGCATGAAGGGGACAATTAGTTTGGACAATTGTGTTTGGTTGATTGAACTGGTTTTGACTTTTTGTTTGGAACCGAGAATTTCGGCTTTTGTGACCTAATGAAGTTGTTTTTTATCGGCATAGCCTTAGCTACGGTAATCAAAAATGACAAAATTAGGGTGCAAAATGTGAAGTTTGCAGGTAAAAGAAAAAGTCAAAACCAGTTCACTATCTTAAAATTAAGTTAAAAGGCCGATTAAATATAAACTTTTCGATGAACTGCACACTTATTTTTGTTGTCAGTGCCTTTCTAAAACTTGTAAACAGAAGTAATCTTGTTGTGTAATTTATTTCCCACCTGCATTTAGCTAAGTTTTTACATTTTTATACTCATTTGTGATGAGTCTTATTTCCTTTTTTTTCTTCGGATGGTTTATCTTTAGCCCATGGCCAAATTCCCGAAAAAACTACAACAAAAATTACAAGAACGAAAAGAAAACAACGCGCTTCGGAGTTTACCTTTTGAAGAAAATCTAGTTGATTTTTCTAGTAATGATTATCTAGGCTTTGCAAACAATGAGACGATTTATGCCAATACTTTTCAACTTAGTCTAAAAAAAAATATTTCTCAAAACGGAGCAACTGGGTCTCGGCTTTTATCTGGTAATCACAATTTATATGCAGAACTCGAAAGGCAGCTAACGAAATTTCATAAGACAGAAAGTGCCTTAGTTTTCAATTCAGGTTATGATGCCAATATTGGTTTCTTTAGTGCGGTACCACAGCGTGGTGATGTTGTATTCTACGATGAATACATTCATGCCAGCATTCGTGATGGTATCAAAATGGGAAATGCGAAAAGCTACAAGTTCAAACACAACGATTTAGGAGATTTAAAATCAAAGTGTCAGGCTGAGCGCTCCCGAAACCCAAATGAAACAGAAATTTACATTGTAACCGAATCCGTGTTTTCAATGGATGGTGATTCTCCAGACTTAAAAAAGTTTGCTGATTTTTGTGCTTCTGAAGGATTCCATTTCATAGTTGATGAGGCACATGCGATTGGGGTATTAGGGAAAAATGGGAAAGGAATTGTTCAAGATTTGGGTTTAGAAAAACAAATCTTAGCACGTATCATTACCTTCGGAAAAGCTTTGGGTTGCCATGGCGCTGCCATCTTAGGAGGTGAGCAGTTGAAACATTACCTGGTGAATTTCGCAAGGAGTTTTATCTACACTACAGGACTTCCACCACATTCGGTTGCTACCATTTTGTCATCATATGCCTATCTAGAAATTCCAGATGTAGAGGATCAAGGGAAATACCTTCGAGACAATATTTCGCTTTTTAGAAGCAAAATACAATCACTTGAAATTGCGAAGTATTTTGTGCCAAGCGATTCCGCGATTCATTGTTGTATGATTTCAGGAAACGATAAAGTGAAGTCCGTTTCAAAAAAACTAAACGATAAAGGTTTTGATGTAAAAGCAATTCTCTCGCCAACAGTTCCTGAAGGTGAAGAACGGCTGCGATTTTGTTTGCATAGTTTTAATAGTCCCGATGAAATCGGACTAGTACTTCAGTTGCTTAAAAGTTATCTTTGAGAACTATGGAAGAGAAGTTTTATATGATTGGTGCTTTTGAATTTGTAGCAGACGTGCAAATCATAAAAGGTAAATTGGAAGCAGAAGGTATTCCTGTTTTTCTTCGAGATGAGAATACTTTAAATTCTGACCCTTTAATTAGCAATGCTATTGGAGGAGTGAAGCTGCAAGTATATACAAAAGATAAAGATCGTGCTCTTGAAATTTATAATGAAATACGGGCGTACGCCTTAGATGGTGATGGTAACCCTATCGTTTGTCCAAATTGCAAGGCAACAAAGTCAGAAGCATATTATGAACGTAAAAGTATATTTCATAGACTCTTTCCATTTTTTGAAAAGAGGAAATACAAGTGTCTCAACTGCGGAATAATTACCAAACCTGAGTAAAATGCAACAAATTTTCGTTACCGGAATATCCACTGAAGTAGTAAAAACAATTGCCTCAGCAAGTATCACCGAAGCATTATAAGCCGACTATTAAAAACGTGTTCAAGCAGGTGATTTAGATAATTTGGATAGCCATAAAGTGGTAGATATTGATGGTATTCGGATTAATGCTCAAAAAATAGTTGCTTCCAAAACGGATAACCATTTGGTCATTGAGGGAGCTGAACGATTACGTTTTTGTATGCATAGTTTTAATACTAAACCCTGAATAATTAATTTGCTATCTTTAGTTTCATAGTTTCTAAATAATCCAGCCCATTAATAGAGTAATTGCATATAACCAGAAATGGAAATCTACCTTACATATAGGGTTAATCATGGGGGTAAGTATAAGTCTAATTCTTATTTTCCTGCAGCCTTTTAATACCGATAAGTCCACTATTTCTTATAAAAACCTAAGATTGGCGGGCTATGCCTTGGCAATTTTGATTCCCATACTTGCACTACATCCATTGGAGAACTACATCTATAAAGTTCAAAAACGACGTTGGTATCCCATTAATGAAATCTTGTATACTTTACTGAGTTTGTTCGTAATGCTCAGTGTAAGTTATCTCTATAAATGGGTGGCGATGGATGGTATGCAAGGATTGAGTTTGAATAGATGGAAAGGGTTTATGAGTTATGCTGGAATACCATTCATTCCCATTTTGGGTCCCTTATGGATCTATTTTAGAATACGCTTAGGGACGATTCAATTAGCAACAAGTGATGAAGAAGATGATAAGCAGATTGTGCTGCGTGGAACCAATAAATATGATGAATTAATACTCGAAGCAGACAGTTTTGTGTATGCACGGGCACAACAAAATTATGTAATCATTGTATTTGTACAAGATGATATCGTTAAGGAGGAAATGCTAAGAGCAACACTTACGATAATACAAAAACAATTGCCTCATGCACATCAAGTACATCGATCATATCTTGTGAATCTAAAATTTCTAGAAGGAGTTAAGGGTAATTCACGTAAAAGAGAAATGGTATTTACGCTTCCTTTAGAACCTATTCCTATTTCTCAAAAATACTTTGAAGCATTGAGAAATAAGCTTTTAGACTCATCCCAGAAAAAACAAAATCGTCCCAAGGTTTACAATTTGAGCACAAAAATTACAAACTAATCACAATCTTTTTTTTCATTTTACAGAATAGTTTCTATTTGTTTTTCATCAACAAATAAAAACTTTATGAAACAACGAATTTTAATCCTTGTAGCGTGTACAATTTTGAGCGCAGGAAACGCACAGAACGAAGCAAAAAAACACAAAAAACTATTCAATACTTTAATAGAAACAACACACAAAAATATCTGCAATCCGGCATTTTTAGAAACCAAAGATTGGGAGGAATTTGAATCTCAAATTAAAGCTTTGGCAGAGCAGAAATTAAGTGACCGTGATTTTGCAAAAGCTTTTAATAACGCTTCGGACAAACTACCTTTTAGCCATTATTATCTTAAACACACAGGAAGCTCCAAAAAAGAAAATAGAAACACCAAGACCAATGAAATACCTCCGTTTGAATTGGTGCCAATTGATAATACCACAGCCGTTTTATTTATACGATCCTTTGATTCAAATACAGAATTGATGATCAATATTGTACAGCAAATTGCACAAAATGGATATAAAAACCTAATCATTGATTTGCGCAATAATCAGGGCGGAAGTTTGGATGCGGCGGTAGTATTAGGTCGCTTTTTAACGGCAGAAATAATTGATGCAGGCGCCTATATTGGTCGATCCTGGTTTGAAGAAAAACAGAGATACCCTTCTCTGGATGAAATTAATAGTTTTCCATACCTCAAGGAGATGACTTATCAAGGATTTCAGGAGGCATCACAAAATCCAGCATTTAGAATGGTCTTACCTCCTCATAATAACTCAACGTATTCTGGAAAAGTATATGTACTGACCAGTAAGAAAACTGCAAGCGCTTGTGAGCCTTTGGTATATTTATTAAAGAACCAAAAAGTAGTAACCATCGTGGGCGAACCCACGGCAGGTGAAATGATGAGCGGTATGGATTTTAAATTAGATGATCAATTAACAATTTTCCTTCCAGTACTGGACTATATAACTGCAGCAGGTACTAGATTGGATCGTGTGGGAGTGCAACCTACAATAGAGGTTTTGGCAGATAAAGCACTGACTACTGTGCTTCAGTCTATAGAATAGTAAGTTTATCATGTAAATAAGGAACAGTCTTCAATCAGGTATTAGAGACTGTTTCCTATTTTTGTAAAATGGCAAATACTTATTTCATCACAGGTATTTCTACAGAAGTAGGAAAAACAATTGCCTCCGCAATTATAACCGAAGCGCTTGAATCTGATTATTGGAAACCCATTCAAGCTGGTGATTTAGATAACTCAGACAGCCATAAAGTATCTCGTTTAATTTCGAATCTGAAGACAAAAATTCACAAAAGTAGTTACGAACTTCAGACACCTATGAGTCCGCATGCGGCTGCTGATATTGATGGAATTCAGATTGATACTCAAAAAATAGTTGCTCCCAAAACCGAAAATCATTTGGTTATTGAAGGTGCGGGTGGATTATTGGTTCCTTTGAATGAAGAGGATACTATTTTAGATATAATATCACCACGTTATAAGGTCATAGTGGTCTCCCGACATTATTTAGGCAGCATTAATCACACGCTTTTAACAGTAGGTTGGCTAAAGCAGAAAGGTTATAGTGTATCACTTTTATTTAGCGGAAATGAACACCCAACAACCGAGCAAATTATTCTGCATAAAACGGGAGTCCCGTTAATCGGCAGAATTGATGAGGAAGCAGAATTCAACAAAGATGTAATTAAAAAATACGCCAATAAGTTTCGAAATACACTACAATCACTTTAAGCGTATAAATATTTCTGCTTCGTCAACTACAGTATGAAGTTTATAGTTATTCGGAATGTATTTTTCTAGATATGCGTTTGCCTCAACTTGTTGCTCGTCAAATATGAGTCGATCTTTTCTGGTCACTATGGTCTCTGGTTGTAGCGTCTCCATGATATAGCGTAACTCTTCCATAGAAGTGCTTCTAGGATTATCGTATGCCGCAAACATTTCAGGCTTACAGATATTACTAGGGTGGGTGGCGGCTTTTGTGGGAGGTTTTTTATTTAATTTCCAATACCCAATATGATATTCTAAAAAGAGAATATTATCCGCATTAATATTGTTTTCAGACAGATATTTAGGAACGGTAATTCCTTCTCCATTGTAAAAGCTTCCACGTTCTATTTTATGTTTGACAATGCGATAATACTCCAAGTAACTTTCTGCTGGAAACAGAAGCAATAATAATAGAAATGCTTTGGGTATTTTTACCTTCCAAGATGTACATAGTTTACCAAAAACGATTCCTACTAAGACGATCAAAATAGGGTAGAGCTGAATCAAATAATGACTATTGATTCTTCCGCCTTTAAAGAAAGCATAAAGCACTCCTAGAATGGCAACCAAAAGAACTTGAATGGAGGCATCTTTGAAATTCAAATACTTGTTTTTCCAAGCCAAAAAGAAAAAGCCTCCAAGCAAAAGAAAAGTTGGCATTAACTTGAATACTGAATAGCGCCTAGCGCCAGAATAATCTAAAGGAGCGATGACCACAGATTTCCACCAAAGTTCTTGAAGCCCTTGAAAATAATAAGGAAGCCATGTAAGTAAAACAATTGTTATAATCCCAATTCCATAGGCTGTAACGCCAAGGATTCCATTTTTAATTTTCCGTTCTCCAATGAAATAATAGATTAAATAAAGACCTACAAATAAGACTACATAGGCAAGATTAAGCTTTACCATTATAGCAATGCCCATTAATAATCCGGCAAGGGCAAGCCAATACCATTCCTTATAACGAATAATAACATAAATGGCCGCAGTTAGAAAGGCGACGCAAATGTGCTCCGACATTACGCCCTGAATACTTCCAAACATACTTTGCAATGCCACGCAAGCTATGGCCGCCCAAAAAGATATTTTTCTAGTAGAAATAGTTGTTCCGATTTGATAAGTAAAGAATGCTGTGGTAGCAACTACTAATGCCCCCACAAAACGGATTGCAAAAAAACTTTTCCCGAAAACGGTTATGATTCCTGCAAAGAACAAAAAGGCCAAGGGAGGTTTAAGATCCCAAAGTTGGGTATACGGCAAATGCCCTTCAACCCATGATTGCGCCATTAAAATAAAAGTGCTTTCATCTCTATCGATATAATCCCTAAAGAAAAAAGGAAAACGAACAAAGAGCGAAATCACAAATAGAATACCGAAAACAGTGCGATATTTTATTTGGTTATAGTTAGGCGTAAGTTTGTCTATAAGGCGGTTGAGCATACTTCATTTTGGGATGAATTCCCCATCTTTGCAAGATAAAGAAACCGCCGTTTAATAAATTCAATGGTAACGAAAAATCTTTCTGAAAGAGACAAAAAATTTATTTGGCATCCACTAACGCAGCATCAAACCGCCGCTGCTCCTATCGGAATTGTAAAAGCCAAAGATGCCCTGTTATGGGATGAGGATGGCAATGAATATATCGATGGTATTGCGTCATGGTATACCTGTATGTATGGGCATTCCAATGACACCATAACAACTGCCATCAAGAATCAAATGCAAAAGTTGGATTTCGTGATGTTCAGTGGTTTTACCCATGAACCTGCTGTGAAATTATCTGAAAACTTATTGCGAATTCTACCTGAAAACCAAGCAAAAATTTTCTTTAATGATAATGGCTCTACGGCCGTGGAAGCTGCAATTAAAATGGCTTTGCAGTACCATCATAATAGAGGAGATAAGCGAGGAACACTTATCGCTTTTGAAGATGGATTTCACGGAGATACTTTTGGTGCCATGAGCGCATCTGGACTCTCATCGTATAACGGTCCGTTTGAAGATTTTTTATTGAAAGTGGAACGTATACCTCCACCTCAAGAAGATACTATTGAAAAGGTTTTAGCACAGTTAGAAAGTATAATTCAGAATACGAATTGTGCTGCTTTTATTTTCGAACCATTGGCCCAAGGAGCTGCGGGAATGAAATTTCACTCGGCTAAAGGACTTGACGTATTGATTAAAAGATGCCAAGAATTAGGTGTTATTTGTATTGCAGACGAGATTATGACTGGGTTTGGTAAAACGGGTAAGAACTTTGCTTCTGATTACCTTGAAAATAATCCTGATATTATTTGCTTGAGCAAGGCACTAACGGCCGGTATGTTTCCTTTGAGTATTACGAGTTGTTCGCAGGCGATTTTTGATGGTTTTTTAAGCGAAGAAGTACATAAAGGTTTTTTTCATGCACATACATTTAGTGCGCATCCGTTGGGTTGTGCTGCTGCATTGGCTAGTATTGAATTGCTTTCTTCTCCTGAAATTATGGAGCGAAGAAGATATATTGAAAATGCTCACAAACAATTTGCAGCAACCATTGAGAAACACCCAAAAGTGAAAGAGGTACGTAGTCTTGGAGTTATACTTGCTGTTGATTTGAATTTGCAAATGGAACGCTATGGCAATTTACGCGATAAATTGTATCAGTTTTTTATGAAGCGAGGCATTATGATACGACCTTTAGGAAACACGGTTTATGTGCTTCCTCCTTATGTGATTACTAATATGCAATTGAGAAAGGTGTATTCTTCAATAGAAGAGGCCTTAGAACATTTCTGATTCCCCTTCTAACAAATCGATACTTTCATTGTCTTTAATTTCCACACGAATCACATTGTAAGTCCAATTATCATCTTCGCCTGTGGCTTCAACGAACAAAGTGCCAGAGCCGTTTGGCCCTGAAATAGGTATTTTCATATCAGCCGATTTCTTACCGTTAGAATATTTATAATTTCCCTGAATCATTCCATCTTTTTCGATTGGAGTACCTAAAACACTAGCTATTTCGGGGTCTTGGTTTATTTTCTCTAAGGCGTACTCATAAGGTTGTGACTCTTCTAAAGCTGAGGTAACACCATAAAAAACAGAGCCTAGAAACACAATAAATAGTACAATTAAGCTAAGGCATCCACCAACGGGTACGACCCATTTCCAATTGCGTTTCCACCAACTCGGGTATTCTACCAGTTCATTATTCATGCTTTCTTGATTTTGTTGCATAAGATGAAGATAAGAACTTTTACTTTTGCCATAAATATCAAATTTGTGATTCAACCCATTTCAATAACGGCATTAAGTTCAATTTCTGCTTTAGGAACAACCAAAGATGAAGTTTGGTCTAATTATCAAAGGCGCGAGCATCTTTTTAAGCAAAAAATGTTTGATGCACATATGGAATGGGTAGCGCAGTTAGATACTGAAGCGGCCAAAGAAATACAGGAACTTCGAAATTCAGATTCCAAATATAAAAAGCTTGATGATTCTGTCTTATTTGCAATCTATGTTTCGAGAAAAGCTATAGAAGAAGCCAAGTGGAGGGCTAGCGATAATTTCGGAATTAACATAGGCTCTTCTCGCGGAGCGACCTCCCTTTTTGAATCATATCATTCCGAATATATTCAAAATAAAAAGTCTTCTACTTTAACATCGCCGACTACCACTTTGGGAAATATTTCTTCGTGGGTAGGTCATGATTTGAATTCTAAAGGGCCTGAAGTATCACATTCCATAACCTGTTCTACCGCGTTACATGCCTTGCTGAACGGAATCGCTTGGCTACAATCTGGAATGGCAGATAAATTCTTAGTAGGCGGAAGTGAAGCCCCTCTAACTCCGTTTACAATTGCTCAAATGAAGGCATTAAAGATTTATGCTCGAATGTCTCCTCTAGCGCAGTCGAAAGACCCCTTAGACGACTATCCCTGTCAAGCCTTAAACCTCGATAAAAAGCAAAATACAATGATCTTAGGTGAAGGTGCATCAGTAGCTTGTTTGGAAAAAGGACTTGCCAAAAATGCTCTGGCTCAAATATTGGGAATTGGTTATGCTACGGAAATTTTAAAGCATAATATTTCTATTTCTTCGGATGCAAAATGCTTTCAACGTTCGATGCAAATGGCTTTAGGAGAAATGAATCCAGAAGAAGTAGACGTAATAGTGATGCATGCGCCAGGAACCATAAAAGGGGATGCCTCAGAGTACAAAGCAGTTCAAAAAATATTTCAAAAGAAACAACCTGTGCTGACTTCCAACAAATGGCAGGTAGGCCATACCTTTGGTGCATCTGGAATGTTGAGTGTTGAACTAGCGGTTCTCATGTTACAGCATCAAGAATTTATAGGAACGCCATTTATTTCTTATGAATCTAAACCAAAAAAGATTCGAAAAGTTATGGTAAATGCCGTAGGTTTTGGAGGGAATGCGGTTAGTATTCTACTTTCCAAATAATAAATTACTGTCCCTTCGAGAGCAGTCGAGGACTAAAAAACATCAATTTCCAATTCATTTTGGACTTTTCTTTCATTGGCTTTTGACTTCGAATAGCTTATTTTTGAACTAGAATTCAAATAGAATATGAGCACAGCAAGACACAACTGGTCAAAAGAAGAAATCCTAGATATTTACAATAAGCCTTTGATGGAATTGCTCTATGAAGCGGCAACAATCCATAGAGAGAATCATGATCCAAACACGGTTCAGGTTTCAACCTTATTGTCAATAAAAACAGGAGGTTGCCCTGAAGATTGTGGGTATTGTCCGCAAGCTGCTCGCTACCATACTGATATTGAAGGCAATGATTTAATGACAGTTTCGCATGTGAAAGCTCAGGCTTTGCGTGCCAAGGCATCTGGAAGTTCTCGAGTTTGCATGGGGGCGGCATGGCGTAATGTGAAAGACGGACCAGAGTTTGATCAAGTTCTTGAGATGGTACGTACGATTAACAAGTTAGACATGGAGGTCTGCTGTACCTTAGGGATGATTACTGAAAATCAAGCAAATCGTTTGGCAGAAGCCGGACTATATGCTTACAACCACAACCTTGATACTTCTGAAGATTATTATAAAGACGTGATTTCAACCAGAGCCTTTGAAGATCGCTTGGAAACCATTGACAATGTTCGCAAAAGTAATGTAACTGTTTGCAGTGGTGGAATTATTGGCATGGGAGAAGCTTTAGAAGATAGAGCGGGAATGTTAGTTGCACTCACTTCTTTAAATCCGCAACCAGAATCGGTTCCAATTAATGCTTTAGTTACTGTAGAAGGCACTCCTATGGAAGATATGGAACCCATCGCCATTTGGGATATGATTCGCATGGTAGCAACCACACGTATTGTAATGCCAGAGACACAAGTACGTCTTTCTGCAGGTCGAACGGAAATGAGCAGAGAAGGACAGGCAATGTGCTTTTTCGCAGGTGCCAATTCTATTTTTGCGGGAGATAAATTGTTAACCACACCAAATCCGGATGTTAATCAGGATATGGAAATGTTCAAACTCTTAGGTTTGAATCCGCAAAAACCATTCACCAAAGTATCGCAACCAAAGACTGTAGAAGCAGAAGATTCTCAATTGCAGCCCTTAGGTGAAAAACCAAAATGGACGCGCCCTGGCCATAAAATCGAGCGTAACGAAGAGGCGAAAGCTGCTGCAAAATAAGCGTCTGTTAAGAAATACGTTAGTCTTGCTGAGCTTATCGAAACACTTCTAGCAATGTCTTCTACAGGCCCAAACTTACATTTTAGTTTCTATTTTTCTTTCAGAAAATTTTAAGAATATCTTTTCTTTAGGTTGACTAAATTTGTTCTTTAAAATCAACCCAGATTCCATTGAAGTTAGTTGAAATTCCGAGGGTAAAATCCATTTCAAAAAAAGATTTTGTGCGGCTTTATCTAAAGCCACAAAAACCTGTGATTATTGAAGAATTTGATGATGGTTGGGCTGCGCATTCCAAATGGAGTCTAGACTATATCAAGGAAGTTGCAGGAGATAAAATTGTTCCCTTATATGATGATAGGCCTGTGCATCATGATGATGGTTTTAACGAACCACATGCTGAGATGAAGATGTCAGAATATATTGATTTACTGAAAAAGGAACCTACGAAGTTTCGAATTTTTCTATGGAATGTCTTAAAGGAAGTACCCGTTTTACAAAAGGATTTTTCGTACCCTGATTTTGGCATTCGACTATTGAAAGGTGTACCCATGCTTTTCTTTGGAGGTAAAAACTCGCACACCTTCATGCACCATGATATTGATTTTGCTAATATTTTTCACTTTCATTTTGAGGGTGAGAAGCTCTGTATTCTTTTCCCCCAATCGGAGAACAAATACCTGTATCGCGTACCGCATTCGATAATTACACATGAAAGTATAGATTTCTCAAATCCAGATTTTGAGAAATGGCCAGCCTTGAAAAAAGCCGAAGGGTTTAAATCTGTTCTAAAGCACGGTGAAGTGTTGTATATGCCCGAGGGTTATTGGCATTATATGAAGTATTTGACGCCTGGTTTTTCAATGAGTTTGCGGGCTTTGGCGAGAAATCCCTTAAATTTTTTGGAGGCTGCTTATAATATTTTCTTTATGCGTCATTTTGATGTTTTCATGCGAAAATTACAGGGTCAAAAATGGATAGATCGAAAGAATAAAAGAGCAATTGAGAAGACCAATCGGGCAATGAGCTGATCTATTTTTAAGGAATCAATTCCTTTACTTTACCATATACCAAATGACTTTCCCATCCGCGATATAGCAAGTAGTCTGCTAGTTTTTTCCGTCGTTTTTGATGATTAGTTTCTTTGATAGCTTCTAAGCGTTTTAGAGAAAGAGTATCTAAAGTACTTAGGTATGCTTCATCTTCAATTTCTTTTAGCGCCGTTTTGATGTTGTATTTAGAAATTCCCCGAAACTTCAATTCATTAACAATGCGATTTCTACCCCATTTTTTAATATTGAATTTCCCTCTTGCGAAGCTTTGCGCAAAGCGCTCTTCGTTTAGGTAATTCTCTTGAATTAAATGCGAAACAATTTCATCTATTGCCTCAGTAATCATGTTCATATTACGAAGCTTTTGAACTACTTCTTTATGGCAGCGCTCTTGATAGGCGCAGTAGCCTTCTAGTTTTTTAGTAGCTTCTGTTAGGGTGTAGGTTTCTGTTTTATTTTGAAAGCGATTAATGTCTGAATTTGCCATTATTTATTACGCTCAAAATAAAGATAATGATATACTGCAGCACCAAAAGTAACGGCGTCGGTTGAAGCAAGAGTCCAACCATCTTGCGCATATTGGTCTAAGAGCTCTTGAATTTTCTTTGTGGCGTCTTGAATAATATGCTTTGTATTAAAAGTCATTTTTGAATAGAGAAGAAAAGACTCAACCTTGTATTCTTTCATAGTGTTGTGTTTAGTATGAGGAAAATACAAAAATCTTTAAGATTCCCATGTTCATGGGAATGAAAATAAAATAACTAGATACAAAAAAAGCGACCCTTCGTTGCCGAAAGGTCGCTTAAATTTTAATAGCCAAAATGGCTTAGTAAATAGTTTTACCGTCTTTATCTTTAAAACGGTATTCAAGATACGTATACGCATCTCTAGGTTGTATTTTAATTCTTTTCTTATGCTCCAAAAACCACTTGGTTCGCATAGATGGAAAGCCTTTCGTCAAATACGCAGCTATAAATGGATGTATATTTAAAGTAATACCATTATTAGCTTTCGGTCCTTTTAAAAGGCGTTCTAGGTCGGCATTTATCTTGTCAACCAGAACAATCGGAGCTTCTACCTCTTGACCATTGCCATTTGGGTTCTTCTCTGTTGTTTTGATATTCATTTCGGGCCGAACCCTTTGTCTTGTAATCTGTATGAGTCCGAATTTACTAGGAGGTAGTATTTTGTGCTTCGCACGATCATCTTTCATCTCATCACGAAGATGATCAAAAAGTTTTCGTCGATGTGGTGCTTTTACCATATCGATAAAATCTACTACGATTATTCCTCCCATATCGCGAAGGCGTAATTGCCTTGCTATTTCAGAAGCTGCCAATAAGTTTACCTCTAGGGCAGTATCCTCTTGATTTTTGGCCTTATTTGAACGGTTTCCGCTATTTACATCGATTACGTGTAATGCTTCGGTATGCTCTATGATAAGGTATGCACCTTTACTCATAGTAGCAGTACGGCCAAAAGAGGTTTTGATTTGTCTTTCTATTCCAAATTTCTCAAAAATAGGAACGGACGAACTATGCAGTTTTACAATGGATTCTTTGGCTGGTGCAATTTCCAGCAGGTAATCTTTAATTTGGTTATAAAGCGTTTGGTCGTCTACATGTATTCCCGTATAGGAATCGTTAAAAACGTCTCTTAAAATACTAGAAGCTCTATTGACTTCAACAAGTACCTTAGAGGGGGTTGGCGCTTTGTATAATTTCTTGCACATTGCTGACCATTTGTTCAGCAAGTTTTCTAGATCTTTGTCGAGTTCTGCCACTTTTTTGCCTTCTGCAACTGTACGGATAATTACTCCGAAACCTTTGGGTTTAATGCTTTTTACAAGCCTTTTTAACCTGTCTTTTTCTTGTCTACTAGCAATCTTTTGAGAGACTGATACACGATCAGAAAAAGGTACCATCACCAAATAACGCCCAGCTAATGATAGCTCAGAGCTAATTCTTGGGCCTTTGGTTGATATGGGTTCTTTAACAATTTGCACTAATAAGGACTGATTGGCTTTAATAACGTCAGTTATTACACCATGCTTATCTATATCTTTTTCAGTTGGAAAGTTTTTGAGGGAATAATCTCTTAATTTCCCTGTACTAACTTGCTTAATGAATTTTAACATTGAAGATAATTGCGGCCCAAGGTCATGATAATGCAAAAAAGCATCTTTTTCATAACCTACATTTACGAAAGCTGCGTTTAGACCGGTAACAGGTTTTCTTACCTTGGCGAGAAAAATATCACCAACGGAGAAGTCGTTATTGTCTTCTTCTTTATGTAATTCAGTAAGTTTTCCATCTTTTAGTAAAGCAAAATCGACGGCGTCGGAACTAGATCTTACGATTAATTCTCTATTCACCTGAATTTATTTATACTTATCCGCTTACGAGCGGATAAATGGATTAAACAATATTGAAACAGGGGCATACCACCTGCCGAAATTCACTTTTGGAATCTCTATGTCAAAGAACGTATAAAGTGAAAAAGTAGTTATTACAACTACTTTTTCTTGTGACGGTTAGCTCTTCTGCGTTTCTTACGCTTATGAGTAGCTACCTTATGTCTTTTTCTTTTCTTACCACTTGGCATAAAGGGTTACTTTTTATGATTAGTACTTTATTTTACTTGAACGTTGCTCTTAACACCCTCAACAAAAACCTTTGCAGGCTTAAATGCAGGAATATTATGAGCAGGAATTTTAATTGTCGTGTTTTTTGAAATGTTTCTTCCAGTTTTTTCAGCTCTTGTCTTAACAATGAAACTTCCAAAACCTCGTAGGTAAACGTTATCGCCACTTTCTAAGGAAGATTTTACCTCCTCCATGAATGATTCTACTGTTGCTTGCACATCACCTTTTTCGATTCCCAGTTTATCTGAGATTTTCGATACAATTTCCGCTTTCGTCATCTTTTAAATTAAGTTTTAGGTATAAAATTTTGGCGAGCAAATATATAAATTAAATTTATTCTTTTAGTCTTAAACGACTAATTTTAAGTGAATTCATTGGGCTTTTGGTGTTAAAGTTGATTTTTTGAAATTATACTAAAAATAGAATTTGAGAAAGCACTAAATAAATAAACCCTTACTTTTGATGCAATCGTTTCGTGCTAATGACTTTTTCTCAAAATATTCTTATCTGGTACGCTCAAAATAAACGCACACTTCCATGGCGACGAACTAGAGATCCTTATAAAATTTGGCTATCAGAAATCATGCTACAACAGACACGTGTAGTTCAAGGTACCCCCTACTATTTGAAGTTTGTTGCAAATTTTCCAACAGTTTATGACTTAGCAAAAGCTTCGGAGGAACAGGTTTTAAAGTTATGGCAAGGACTAGGCTATTATTCGAGAGCACGCAATCTACACGCAACAGCAAAAATGGTTGTTGAGGAGTATGAAGGTGAGTTTCCTAAAACCTATAAAGAACTTTTAAAGCTAAAAGGTGTTGGTGATTATACTGCAAGTGCAATTGCTTCTATTTGTTTTGACGAGCCACAACCGGTAGTTGACGGTAATGTTTATAGAGTCTTGGCTCGCTACTTTGGTATTGATACGCCTATAAATAGTACTGAGGGCCTTAGGTATTTTAAAGAATTGGCTCGAAAAATAATGAATGCCGATAATATCAGAGACTATAATCAGGGTATTATGGAGTTTGGGGCAATTCAATGTGCTCCAAAAAAACCAAATTGCTTGAGTTGTCCTTTGAATGAAAGTTGTGTTGCCTTGCAAAAAAATACGATTGATAAACTACCTGTTAAGCTAAATAAAACGAAAGTTAGAAAGCGGTATTTCAATTATTTGGTGCCCCTAATTGATTCGGAAAATAGAGAGAAGCGAACACTTTTAAAACGTCGCAAGGGTAAAGGCATTTGGCAGAATCTATGGGAATTTCCTTTACTTGAATCCGACGATGAGATCAGTTTAGAAAAGGTGTTGAGTGGTTTGTCAGAGGTTTTAGAATTGCATGATTCTCCAGAAGTAACTCCCTTCAATGAAAAATTAATTGTGCATAAGCTTTCACATCAACACCTACACACTCGTTTTTGGTTGATTAAGACCGACACCAAATTAGAAGGGTCTATTCCGGTAGCGGAAGTTGAAGATTATGCCGTACCTGTTTTGATTGCAGATTTCATCAAAACGGCTAAAATTTCGTATTTTTGACCCAATTCTTTGTACTTTAAAGAATGGTATCTAATATCGAAAACAGTACATTTCTTAATAAGAAAATTTAAAAATAAAACATGAGTGGAACACTTAATAAGGTGATGCTTATCGGGCATTTGGGTGACGAGGTAAAGATGCACTATTTCGAAGGTGGAGGCAGTATTGGTCGTTTTCCTATCGCAACGAATGAAAGTTATACAAATAAGCAAACTGGCGAACGTGTTACTAATACAGACTGGCATAATATTGTAGTTCGCAATAAAGCCGCCGAAATTTGTGAGAAATATTTAAGTAAGGGTGATAAAATTTATGTCGAAGGGCGACTAAAAAATCGACAATGGCAAGGTGAAGATGGTAATACAAGGTACACTACTGAAGTACATGTACAAGAGTTTACCTTTTTATCTACTAAGAAAGAGAGTATGGCAAATGCTCAAGCTAGTACACAATCTCAACCAGCTCAGGTTCAAAAACCGGCGGTGTCAAATGAGACTTCACAGGTAAATGTGCCTGAACAAGATGATGATTTACCATTTTAATTAATAAAAATCTAAATCGCAACTATTGGATCCTGACCCCCTTAGTTTTCTGCTAAATTTTATCGTTTTTGACGGCTCTTTCTTTTTTAAGGTGGTCATTTTATTAGTGCTGCTCTTATGTTCAGCTTTAATTTCAGGTGCAGAGGTTGCTTTTTTCGGACTTTCACCAACCGAAGTAAACGAAATTGACGATCAAAAAACCACACGAGGATCAATTGTGGTTAAACTGCTAGAACGACCTAAAAAGCTATTAGCTACAATTTTGATTGCTAATAATGCCATTAATATTGGCATTGTATTGTTGTTTAATGTCATTGGTGATACCCTGTTTTCTGATATTACCTATAAGTTGTTTGATCTTGTTTCAGTTCGTTTTTTGCTTGAAGTTGTTGTAATTACCTTTTTAATATTGATGTTTGGTGAGATACTTCCTAAAGTTTATGCCAATCGAAATCGCTCCAGCTTTTCACAACTCATGGCCTATCCTCTGAAAGCATTAGACTTTGTTTTTTCTCCCCTTAGTCTTCCAATGAGGTCAAGTACTATTTTCTTGTATAATAAATTAGGAAAGGAAAAATCCAATCTTAGCATTGATCACTTATCGCAAGCTTTAGAGTTAACGTCTGAAGGAGATACAACAAGAGAAGAGCAAAAAATTTTAGAGGGAATCGTTTCTTTCGGGAATACAGATACCAAACAGGTTATGCGACCACGTATTGATATTTTTGCTTTAGGAGAAGAAATGAAGTTTTTGGAGGTACTAGAGGAAATCAAAAAGCATGGGTATTCTAGAATTCCTGTTTTTTCAGAAAATATTGACACTGTTAAAGGGGTACTTTACGTTAAAGACGTGTTGCCTTATATTGATAGAAAAACTTTTAATTGGGTATCGCTAATTCGCGAGCCTTATTTCGTTCCAGAAAATAAAAAGTTAGATGATTTACTGTCGGAGTTCCAAGATAAGAAAAACCATTTGGCCATTGTTGTTGATGAATATGGAGGTACTTCAGGAATCGTAACTTTGGAAGATATCATAGAAGAAATTGTTGGTGATATTAGTGACGAGTTTGATGATGAAGATTTGATTTTCTCTAAATTAGATGATTACAATTATGTTTTTGATGGAAAAACGGCCCTAAAAGATTTTTATCGCGTTGTTAAGATTGAAAATCAAGAGGAGTTTGAAAATCAAAAAGGAGAGTCTGAGACCATTGCAGGATTTGTTCTCGAAATTGCTGGAAACTTCCCTAAAAAAGGAGAAAAAGTACATTTCAATGCCTATCAGTTTTTAGTAGAAAGTCTGGATAAAAAGCGATTAAAACAAATTAAAGTGACCTTGCCAAATGAAGCCTAGTATAATCTTTATGGTTTTTCTTATTCTCATTACGATCAGTTCTTGCAATGATGAAACCATTTTGCCTAAACCCAAAGCAATGCTTCGTTTGGAATATGAGAGGCCATCGGCGCAGAGTATTGAAACTGATTATTTTAGGTTTGATTCTAATAAAGAAGCAGTCGTTAATCAAAAGAGCAGTAGGTCGATCATACTTGAATACCCAGAAATGAAGGCCACTATATTTATGAGTTATCGAAAGGTAGACGACGATATCAAAAACCTTATTTCAGATGCTCAAAAATTGAGCTATGAACACGCAGCAAAGGCAGATGGTATTCGACCAAGAGCATACGAAGACGACTTAAGTAAAGTATACGGTGCATTTTTTGAAGTTCGAGGTGATGCAGCTTCACAAGCTCAATTTTATGTTACTGATAGTCTAAATCATTTTGTGACGGGTTCGCTCTATTTTAAAACAAGACCCAATTATGATTCTATCTATCCAGCCGCTGTATATCTGCAACAAGATATGGGGCGAATAATGGAGTCGCTAAGGTGGAAATAACTTAGATTCCTCAAATTTTTCGAGCTATTATTTTTTGCTACTTTTATAACAGTGCAAAAATTTTCAAGATTATGAACGTTTCTGATGAACTTCTTTTCTTTTTTAGTGCCTTGGGAGTTTTCAATGCCTTGCTCATCAGTGTTTATTTTTTCTTTTTTAAAAAGCCAAAGAATATTTCCAATTTCTTTTTAGGCCTCTTGCTTTTAATGCTTGCTATTAGGGTTGGTAAATCGGTATTTTATTATTTCAATGATGACCTGGCTATAGAATTTATTAAGGTTGGGCTAGCTGCTTGCATATTAATTGGACCTGCACTCTATTTTTATATGAAATCTTGTGTACGGTCAAATTCTAAAATGAGTTTTTGGCCACTTCACTTTTTGGTATTGTTAGGCTTATCTGTTTTGATTGGGGTTTTATTCCCAGAAACTCATGATCCATGGATAATAGGGCGAAGCCTTAGTTGGGTGGAAATAATCTATTTGGTTTGGTTGGGTTATATCATTGCATCTGCTTGGGTTATAAGGGGTACAATAAATAAAATTTTCAATACCAATGAGAAACTGTCTGATTTTGACTTCTGGGTATTAAGCGTTTTTGTTGGTAACGTAATCATATGGGTCGCCTATAAAACTTGTTCTTACACCTCCTACATCGTTGGGGCATTATCATTTTCATTTATTTTTTATTTATTAATTCTTTTGATTCATTTTCGCAGAACTAAAGGAGCTATTTTTGATAAGAACCATAAGTATTCCAATAAGAAAATAGAAGCTGCTGAGGCTGAAAATCTCTCTAAACAATTGAACCATCTGATGGTGAAGGAGAAAATTTTTACAGATGCCGACCTTAAGCTTTCCGATGTGGCAAGTAAAATGAATATTCTACCGCACACGCTATCGCAATTGATTAATGATAATTTAGGAAAGAGCTTTACTTCTTTGATAAACGAGTATCGTGTTCAGGAAGCCAAAAACTTAATTCAATCAAACAACCACATCAAATTGGAGGCCGTAGGCTATGATTGTGGTTTCAATTCAAAATCCACCTTTTATTCTGTTTTCAAGAAGATGACGAATACTACTCCGGCCAAATACAAGGAAAGTATTTCCTAAAGATTCCTTAAATCCCTTCCCGATTTATAAATCCGTACTCCAGATTTATAAGTAAGACCTACTTTCATTTTGATTCGACATAGTATTGTGACCGAATCAAAATAACATTAGCATGAAAAATACCATGTACGCTCTTTTTACCATCCTTTTTTTATTTATAGGATGCAAGCAAAACCCTGAAACACTATCTAGCAATATTGAAGTTGCCCAGCAAGCAGAACGAATCTTGTTCATTGTTTCGAATGCCCATTTTTATGGAGATTCCGATATAGGTGCTTCAAATCATTTTTCCGAAATAGTTCAGGCATATGAAGTCTTTAAAAAGAAAGGTTATGCAATCGATTTTGTGAGCCCTGAGGGAGGAGCAATACCAATCGGATATATTAGCACTTCAGATTCGCTTCAAAAGAAATATATCTATGACAATGATTTTATGGATGACTTGGAGACTACAAAAAAACCAAATGAAATTGAGGCATCCGATTATAGAGCAGTGTATTATGGAGGTGGTGGAGCCGCAATGTTCGGAGTGGCTGAAAACGAGGCCATCCAAAAAATCGTGATGGAACTTTACGAGCAGCACAATGGAATCGTTTCGGCCATTTGCCACGGCACCGCTGGTATAGTCAATCTTAAGACTCAGGATGGTTCTTACCTATTTGCTGGAAAAAAGGTAAACGGTTTTCCTGATATTTTCGAAAATAAAGATGCAGAGTACTACAAGACCTTCCCTTTTTCAATCCAAGAAATCCTCAAGGAAAGAGGAGGGGATTTTCAATTTTCCGAAGAAGGCTGGGATGGCTTTATGGTATCTGATGGAAGATTGATAAGCGGACAAGACCCTTCAGCTGCGGGCTTGGTGGCAGAAAAAGTGATTGAGACATTACAGCAATTATAAATCATCAAAAAACGAACAGGACATGAAAAATCTATTCACGGCATTTTTATTATTCGCACTAACCACTACATTTTCACAGGAGGAACAAAAAAGACAGATTTCACCAGCGCAAATAGATGCTGTTTTTTCCCAGTGGGATACTCCTGATAGACCAGGTATTGCAGTGGGGGTTCTTAACGATGGAGAAATCGTCTACACTAAAGGATATGGCCTAGCCAATTTGGAGCACAAGATTCCGATAAGTGCCGAAACTAGATTCCATATTGGTGACATAGCCAAGGAGTTCACCGTTTATGCACTTTTGTTATTGGAACAACGTGGCCAGCTTTCACTGAAAGATGATATACGGATGCATATGCCCAAATTAAAGTCCTTTCCCAACTCCATAAGTATTGAACAATTGACACATCACACCGGTGGATTAAACAACGAAGAGGTTTTCAAAGCCCTTGCAGGATGGAGAGCTGAAGATGTTTTTACCAAGGAACAGGCATATACCATGATTCAGAACCAGGCGAAATCAGTACCCAATAGCGGGAGTGTACAACGCTTTTCGGATGCCGGTTTTTTGATACTCGAAGACCTTATTGCTAAGATTTCTAAAATGTCATATACTGATTTTGTGACGAAGGAGATTTTTGAACCACTAGGAATGAAGAATTCAATATATGATACTCAAGGTGCCGTAATCGCAAACAAGGCCCAGGGGTATTTTGCGCAAAACGATGGTTTTATCAGTTCAAACATGAGCTATAGTCACACGCTTTTATCAGATGTATACACTACTGTGGGAGATATGTGCCTTTGGTCCAAAGAGCTCGGTAACCCCAAAATTGGTACCAAGCAAATGGTTGAAAAATTTGATGGACTTTCAGTTGTTGACGGAAGAACTCTTGAGGAAGTCAATACTTCATTGTATACCGGAGGCCACCGGTATTGGAATTTTAGAGGAGCTAAAAAACTATACCATGTTGAGGTTGCTGGGGGATATGCCAGTAAATTGATTCGCTATCCCGATTATGACCTTGCCGTTGTTATTATGGGAAATGATGGTGCCTATAACGGATATGCGGGCACAGGAGCCAGTGCGCTATATATTGAAGATTTTTTGGATTCATCATCTGGTGAAGCACCTGCCAATATCAACTCTAAAAAATTATCAAAAAAGCAACTTGCTAACTTTGAGGGTGATTATTGGGATGTTACGAACCACTCCACCCGAAAAATTCATATCGTTAACGATACCTTGAGATATTCCAGAGGCCCAGGCAATGAAAGTGCCCTAGTACCTTTGACCAAGAACTCCTTCAAAATGATTTCACCGGCAGAGGTAACGGTTAGTTTTGATGCGAAAGCTATACCTAAGAATATGAATGTGACGGTCGGGGGTGATAACTTTCATCTAATTGCTTTTGAGGCCAATGCAAGTTGGGCAAATGACCTTGATATGTTTACCGGAAATTATTACGCAGCGGCTTTGGATACTTGGTATTCCCTGACAACTAATCAAGGAAAGCTCTTAATAACCCATCCTAGGCTAGAACCTGTTCAATTGAGTCCAAGAATACAAGATGTATTCACTGGAGACCAAAGACATTTTTCATCGCTCGCTTTTGAAAGGGATTTAAACGGTACAATCACGGGGTTTCAACTTGCCACGAGCGGAGTAGCTAATATTTGGTTTAAAAAGGAAATCCCCTCAAGCCAGAATTTGATGAAAACCAAATGAAAAAGCACCTGTTCATTTTACTTCTAGGTTTTATTTCTCTGGAATTACAAGGTCAAGCCGATTCAGAGTCCTTAACCGCAGAACTAACAAATCATTTAACCAACTCCGATATTCCAGGGTTCGCGGTTGCCTTAGTCGACGAAGACAAAGTTTTATATCAAATGGGTTTCGGTCTTGCTGATAAAAGCACAGGTAAGAACTTTGAGACGAAAACAGTTCAAAACTTAGGTTCCGTTTCCAAAACAATAGTTGGCCTTGCCTTGGTCAAATCTATTGAAGATGGCCTGCTAACAATGGATACCAAGATTAACGATATACTACCTTTCAAGGTCGTTAATCCTTACTTCAAAGAATCACCAATCTTAGTTCGTCATTTGGCCAATCATACCTCTGGCATTCTTGATACCAAAAACTATAGTAAGTCATATATTTTAGATTCTAATTTCAAGCCTTCCGAAAATGTACATCAAGACTATCTGGCATTCCTAAAAAGTCATGAACAGATATCGCTCAAAAATTTTCTGTTTCATATTTTAAATGAAAATGGGCAATGGAACCGTAAAAAAAACTTTCAGAAAAGCCCGCCAGGTTCAAACAAAGAATACGCAAACTTAAACACAGCATTGACGGCTTACTTGATTGAGGTTGTGACCAAGACTTCTTTTGAAGAATATACGAAAGCCAAGATTTTTACCCCCTTGGCACTGAGGAGTACTTCTTGGGAGCTTAACGAAGTACAGGTAAATGAATTAGCAACTCCATATTTTCCTAACGGGAAGGAAGTGCCCCGATATCAATTGATAACCTTCCCAGATGGGGGGCTTTATTCTAGTGTTTCCGATTTGTCTAACTTCCTTCAGGAAATCATTAAGGCCTACTCAAGCAATAGTAGTTATCTGCCACCAGAATATGCTAAATTGTTACTTCCTGGAGATGCCGATGCCAATAGGGCTTTTTGGGGTATGGGAGTAAAAAGCCGAAATATTGGTCATGGCGGTAGCGACCCAGGAGTTCAAACTGACCTACAGTTTAATGCAGACAGCAAAATAGGTCGGATTGTTCTAGCCAATGTTAATGCGGAGGATGACGAGAAACTATGGAAACAATATCGAAAGATTCATAAAATTTTAGAGAAATACGAACAGAAGTTAAACAATTGAAATTATGAAAATGAACAAAATCATACTGATGGCTTTTCTATTTATAGGAATCCATACAGTAAGCGCACAAACTGATTTAGAATCGATTACCAGTACATTAAACGACTATCTTGAAGGAACCGCCAACGGAGAACCAGAACGTGTAAAAAGAGCTTTTCACCCTGAACTTAACCTTTATAGTGTTGCTAATGATAGCCTAAGAGTCTGGTATGGGCAAGACTATACTGGGGGTATAAAACAAGGAAAAAAGAGTAATCGCATCGGTAGAATTGTATCCATTGATTATAAAAACGACGCTGCGGTTGGCAAGATTGAAATCATTATGCCAGGCCCCAAAAGAATTTATACGGATTATCTAATGCTTTTAAAGTATCAGGGAAGTTGGAAGATTATTCATAAGTCATACACTTATGTGGATTACCCGAAATAAAGATTTCTACTATTTCATGTAACCATTTTCAAAAAGGCGAGTTTACCATGGTATACATCAAAAAACGATATCATGAAAACTACAATCAACCTTTACGCGAGTCTATTATTTGCATTTTTATTTATGTTCCAGATTTCTTTTTGTCAAGAAGAGCAGAAAGAAGAACATACCATCTCATTTTCCACATTTAATCACAGAGCTGAAATTGATAGTGGTATTTGGCTTGGTACTATCGAAAGGGAAACTGTTTGTATTCAATTGATGGATTCAAAGAATAGGAGCAATCCATCCTTTATGATTAGTCTCTGTATTCCGGTTGAGGAATTTACCTTGAATACATCTGGAGGATTTGAGTTAAATAAACCTTCAGGCTCCATTAAGTTTGAAGGGGCATTCCCAAATGACAAAGGTTATGGTGATTTCACTTTCGTAAAAAACCGAGAGTTTGAGGCTTTCCTAAATAAAGAGGGGATTATCTCCAACGGTGATGATCGTTATAACTATTTCAAGTTGTTCTTAGGAGATGTATCAAAAGAATATGTTCTTGGATTAAAAAGACATGGGTATAAACCAACTTTGAAGCAACTTGGCAAACTTGGAATCCACGGTGTGGATTTGGAGTATATCAATTCGATTGCCAACACTAATTATAAAGGTTTGGAAGTCGATATGCTTATAAAATTTGCGATTCACGATATTTCAATCGATTATATCAAAGACTTAGAAAAAGCTGGCTACGGCGATATAGATGCCAATATGATAAAGAAATTTGCCATACACGATGTGAGTGTTGATTATATAAATGGTCTCACTCGTGCTGGCTATAGTAATTTGGACCCTAATATGATTAAAAACTTCGCTGTTCATGATATTACACTTGATTATATTCAAGGTTTATCCGCGGTGGGCTTTGCAAATTTAGAACCTGGAATGTTGAAGAACTTTGCAGTTCATGATATAAGCCCAAAATATATTAAGTCCTTAAAAGATACTGGCATCAATGATGCAAGCCCAAATAGCTTCAAGAAAGCTAAAATTCACGGGTTGACAGCTCGTTATATTAAGAGAACACAGGCCGATGGTCATAACTCTAATGAACTGTCTGACTATATTAGGTTAAAGATTCATGGCAAGTAAACTTTAGCTCGTTAAAAAGGAATTTACACTAGGCATTTAAAAAAATTAATCTTGTATTTTGTAGTCCGTATGATACAAAAACAAGAACTACTTGATTGCCATCAAAGAATAAAACCTTTTATTCACAGAACTCCGGTTTTATCTTCTAGACTAATTAATACTAAAGCTGGTGCGGAGGTATTCTTTAAATGTGAAAATTTTCAGCGGGGTGGAGCCTACAAAATGAGAGGCGCCACCAATGCCATTTTGCAGTTGACAAATGAAGAGCGGAGTAAAGGAGTCGTCACTCATTCCTCAGGCAATTTTGCGCAAGCAGTTTCTTTGGGTGCCAAAAGTTTGGGAGTAACCGCACATATTGTAATGCCCAATTCAGCTCCTGAAGTAAAAAAAACCGGAGTAAAAGAATATGAGGGAATAATCTACGAATGCGAACCTACCTTAGAAGCTAGAGAGAAAACTGCTAATCAAATTGCGGAGAAAACGGGGGCTACACTTTTGCATCCGTCAAACGACATAGATGTAATTATTGGTCAGGGTACAGCTGCGATGGAGCTCCTAGAAGATCATCCCAATTTGAATGCCATTTTTTGCCCCGTTGGGGGTGGAGGACTGATTGCAGGTTCTGCTTTGGCAGCTCATTATTTTGGGAATGATTGTAAAGTTTTTGGCGGAGAACCCTTTGAAGCAGATGATGCCTATCGTTCTTTACAAAGTGGAAAAATCGAGGGCAATGAAACAACAAACACCATAGCTGACGGACTAAAAACTACATTAGGCAGCAATAATTTTCCAATCATAAAAGAACATGTTAGCGGAATCATTCGCGTAACCGAAGAAGAAATTGTCTCTGCCATGCAATTGATTTGGGAGCGTATGAAAATCATCGTAGAACCTTCCAGTGCTGTTACTTTAGCAGCGCTTTTGCGGGACAAAGAAAATTTCAAAGGACAACAGGTCGGAATCGTTATTTCTGGTGGAAATGTTGATCTGAGCAAACTTCCTTTTTAAGACAAATTAAAATAGATGTCCGATTTCACTTTGAATAGTTTAAACTTGCCCTTTGAGATATCTTAATGCATGCAAAAATTAAAAAAAATACTAAAGAAAATGGGATTACTCCTCGGTGGATTGTTGTTGATTCTCGTCATTTTTGTTACTCTTTTTGTAAATATAAGTCCGGAATTCGGGGGTAAACCTACCGAAGAACAGCGGTTGCGATATACGCAATCCAAGAACTATAAGGAAGGTGTTTTTGTAAATCAGTCAAATGTTGAAATGAGTATAGGTTTTAGTAAAATGATGAAGATTATTCGTCAATCATTAGGTGCGCAACCCAATTCAAAACCTGAAAAAAGAATAGCTGTTGAGAAAATTGATTCAATAACCGTAGCAGATTATAAAGGACCAAGTCGGTTGGTATGGTTCGGGCATTCTTCTTTTCTACTGCAAATGGAAGGTAAAAATATATTGATAGACCCAATGTTCGGTGCGGTTCCTGCTCCACATCCACTGCTTGGAGTGAAACGATTCAGCAAAGGCTTACCTATTGAAATTAAGAAGTTGCCTAAAATAGACGCTGTCATTTTTTCACATGATCACTATGATCATCTTGATTATGGTTCTATTCAACTTTTAAAAGGAAAAGTAGATATGTTTTATACGCCCTTAGGTGTTGGGGCTCATCTTTCAGAATGGGGTGTTGCCGAAGCGCAAATAGTAGAAATGGATTGGTGGGATGAAACTGATTTTCAAGGCCTGCGTTTTACCTGTGCCCCGGCGCAACATTTTTCAGGTAGGGGACTTACAGACCGCGCAAAAACTTTGTGGAGCGCTTGGGCGATTCAATCTTCTACCGAGAACATTTTCTTTAGTGGCGATAGCGGTTACGGTTCGCACTTTAAGGAAATCGGCGAGAAACTCGGTCCTTTTGATTTTGCGATGCTGGAATGCGGACAGTACAATGAATTTTGGAGTGATATTCACATGATGCCAGAGGAAACAGCGCAAGCAGGATTGGATATTCAGGCCAATAAGATTATGCCAATCCATTGGGGGGCTTTCAAACTAGCCATGCACCCGTGGACAGAACCCGTAGAAAGAGTTTCCAAAAAAGCTGAGGAATTAGGTGTTGCTACTACAATTCCTAAAATTGGGGAATATATTTATCTGGAAGCCGACCAAATTTCAAATGAGCGCTGGTGGGAGGAGTTTTAGCGTTATTTAGAATTCAACGAATTTAAGTAACTTACTTTCCTAATATATACAATATCAATCAAAAATCATCCCATGAAAAAATCGCAATTTTTCAAATCTGGCTTTGCATTCCTATTCATCATAGCTCTCCTGTCTTGTGAATCTTCCGATAAAAAAGACCCACAAAGTTTGGATGGCGTATGGAAATCCTTGGGCTATGGAAGAGTTGTAAATATAGAGGAAGGCGAATACACAATGGCCGATGTCACTACTATTTCATGTATGCCTCTAATGGAGGGAAACATTTCAGATTTTGGAGACAAACTGAAGGTGCGAAACGATACAATAATTCTGGAAGATGGTATAAATAATTACCATTTCATCAGGATTGAGGATGCTCCAACTGTATGTCAGAATGATACCTCGGAGTATGCCGACGCTCAAGCAAAGGCAAATAACCCTGAATATAATTTTGAAGTCCTTTGGGAAACCTTCAAAGACCATTATGCCTACTTTGAATTGCGCAATGTGAATCCAGAAGAGATGTACGCCGAATACCGCCCTAAGGTAACGGCAGAAACTACAGATGCCGAGTTGTTCTTAGTGTTGAATGAAATGTTGGAATCTTTTGATGACGGGCATATTGGCCTTGACGCATCAGATGAAGTGGAGGAAGCTGCTATGAAGCTTTATGAAGCAAAGCAGGCTGCTCAAAATGAAGAAGATGCTTCTGGTGAAAAGTCAAAAAAACGACTTCGTAATTATGAGGTTGCAGCAGAGGTAGCCAAGAAGTACATCCCTGAGGGCATTTATATTAAAAATGGAAACCTTCGTTGGGGCAAGTTAGAGAGCAATATTGCTTATCTTCAAATGAATCAAATGATGGGTATGGCCGATTATGGAATAAGCGATACACTTTCATATAGAGACCATTGGATGGCTTATTTCGAAAAGTTAGAGACCGCCGAAAATGATAATGAGGACGAACTTGACGGAATTAACGCTTCGTTGGATAGTATCATGGAAGATATTGAGGGTACCGATGCCCTAATTGTTGATGTGCGTTTTAATGGTGGTGGGCAAGATGAAGTTGGTATGGCAGTTCTCGAACGCCTTAATAAGGAGGATAGGACGGTCTTTATCAAGAAAGGCAAAATGGGAGATGGTTTTACACCTGTGAACAAAGTGGTTCAAAAGGGATCAAAAAATCCCTATTCCAAACCAGTCTATTTATTGATAGGTCCGGAATCAGCGAGTGCAACAGAGATTATGGCCCTAAGTTCGTTATCACTTCCTAATATAACAAGAATAGGGTCGAAAACTGAAGGAGTGTTCTCTGATATTCTAGACCGAGTACTTCCCAATGGTTGGGAGTTTGGTTTGTCAAGCGAAGTTTACCTAGACCTAAATGGTAATAATTATGAAGGGGTAGGAATTTCGCCTGATATAGAAATTGGTTATGAGCGAGATACCCAAAAGTTTTTGAAAAAGGTGGTGGACGACCTTAATTCGGAAGGCGATGCCGCTATCGAAAAAGCACTGGAACTTATTAGTAAGTCTAAATAAGGAGATTTATTTGATAGAAAAACTCACTTATTTTTCACTAAGCAAGGCCTCAGCCGCAGCAATACTTGAATTCATCTTTTCAGCCACAAGTTTTACTTTTTCCTCCTCCTCATTCAGCCAGTGTTTTTTCTCATCGGTCAGTGCTTTGCCATTCATGATTTCATCAGAATCAAAACGATTTCCGAAACTTTGCATCCAATCCATCATGCTTTTGTTGGCATCTTGTAAAGCTTCCATAGCCTCTTTTTCTTCAACTCCACCCTGGTCAGAATCAATTTTCTTTCTCAATTGGGCTACCAACCTACCGATCTTGCTCATTTTAGGCATTACCTCATCATGAATGGCCATTACTTGTTCCATTTGATTTGAGTCTGTAGATTCCTTCTTTTCTTCCTTGCAACCTATTGCAATAGTGAAAACAAGGGTGGTTACAATTAAAATATATTTTTTCATTCTAAAGTTTCATTTTTGATGACCAATTCTTTAACAACATAGATATAATCTTTGACCTTGGTGTCGGTAATTATTTTTTGCAAACTATTGATAGTCAATAGGCTATTGTCGAATTGAACAATTGCTTTTCCCGTTTCATAGCTTACTTCTGCCATATGTACCCCATCTGTTTCCAGAAGGTTTTTAGAAATTGTATTGGCACATCCCTCTTGACAAGCCATTCCGTCAATGGTAATAACTGCTGTTATTTTTTCGTCGGACAACATCATGCTTTCATTGCTTCCTTGCGCATATATAAAAGCACTCGAAAAAGTTAAGAAAAAGAACAGCCAACTCGTTTTTGCTTTCATAATTTAAATCGTTTGATTTAAACAAATTTACGACCTGAGGTACAAAGTACTGATACCATAGTCATAAAAAAATGCCATTTTTGTCAAAAATTAGCATCTCTTGAACGACTATCAAAAGAAGTGGTTTTATCTGATATTACTCTCCCTTATATGGGGCTCTTCCTTTATATTGATAAAAAAGGCACTTGTAGGTTTTACTGCCATTCAACTTGGAGGTTTACGAATCGTGTTTGCTTCTTTGACTTTATTCCTATTTGGATTCCGAAGTTTATCGGAAATTAAAAAGACCGACTTGAAGTGGTTGATTATCGCCGGATTCACAAGTTCGTTTTTCCCACCATTTTTATTCGCATTAGCACAAACACAATTGGATAGCGGTATTACTTCTATTTTCAATTCCATAGTTCCCTTAATGACAACTCTCGTCGGAATCGCTCTTTTTGGAGCAATTATAACCAAAAGGCAGGTTTTAGGAGTGTTCATTGGTCTATTTGGCACGGTTGCTCTAATCGTGACTGGAATGGAGTTTACGCCTGAGCAAAATTATTGGTATGCCATTTTTATATTGCTCTCGGCATTGGGTTATGCCTTCAACATAAATATCATAAAAAGACATTTGTCACATTTGGGGCCATTGTCTATTACAACGGCTAGTTTTGGAGTTGCTTTTGTACCTGCTCTGTTCATAGTGAGCTACTCCGGATTTTTTGAGGAAATTACGACGAATGCCCAGATGCAAGATACGATATGGTACTTGTTGGCGCTCGCTATTTTAGGCACAGCCTGGGCAAACATTCTATTTAATAGGTTGATTCATATTTCTAGTCCTGTTTTTGCGGCATCGGTTACCTATACTATTCCTTTGGTAGCTGTTTTATGGGGTTTTTGGGATGGTGAACGCATCAATATATACCAACTTTTGGGTGGAGCTATTATTCTTTTCGGCGTTTGGTTGGTAAATAAAAAGAAGAAACCAGTTAACTTACTGTAACAATTTAATTTTTTGATACTCTTTCTTCTGAATTCATTTAACTAAAAAACGACAATCATGAAAAAATCAATTCTATCTCTAATGGTCATTGGCATAGTCTTATTGCTTCCCAATGTTAGCCATGCTCAAAAAACAACCAATGTCAAATCTTTTGAAAAAGTAATTGTAAGTCCACATATAGAGGTTGTCCTGGTTGAAGGAGACGAGGAATCTGTGAGAATTGATAATGCTAAGGTTTCCGAAGAGAAAATCAATATTGAAGTAGAGGGAAAAACACTTCGCCTGTATTTAGACGGAGCGAAAACGGTTACAAAATCTGAACGTGTTGAGGGGAGTAGCGGCAATTGGAAAAAATCAATTTACAATGGAACGATGGCCACGGCAACAATTACCTATAAACGATTAAAAATGCTATCAATTAGAGGTGAAGAAATCGTAAAATGCGAAAGTCCCTTTGAACAAAAAGAACTAAAGTTGGCAATTTATGGGGAGTCAAAAGTATATTTCAATTCGGTAACAACAGAAGAGTTAACGGTTGCTATTTATGGCGAAAGTTATTTGGAAATTCAAGGAGGTGATGTAGGTAGACAAGTTTATAGAGCTTACGGAGAAAGTGAAGTAAACACTATGGATATGAATAACACATCTACAAAAATAACGGCTTATGGTGAGAGTAATTTTAGAGTTAATGTTTCAGAACGACTAAAAGTTACTTGTTATGGTGAAACCAAAATCAACTACAAAGGTAATGCTGATGTGGATAAAGGAATTGTAATTGGTGAAGCGAGGATTCGAAAAATCGGATAATATTGTTTAAGTGTTTAAAAAAAGGAAGCCTCGTTAAATTCGAACGAGGCTTCCTTTATTATTAATATAAGGTAGTTAATTATTCAAAATCGGCATCACTAACGCCTTCATTGATTTTGATTTCACTAACTATAAACTCAAAACTTTGAGGTCCTACGGTTTGAGCGATTGAGAATGGAAACATAATACCATTTACTTCTCGATAATCACTATATATTACAGTACTGGTAACTTGCTGCCCCATCATTTCATTTTTGGTAACCTCTTGTACTTTAAGACCAGTTTCAACATCATAATAGAGCGTCTTTTCCTCTGAAATCTTCACCTTATATGCTTTTTTGCCATTTACGTCTTCTATCCCATCTAGGGCGACTCCTCCGTTGAGATATTGCAATTCAGGAAATGGTGCAGATTCTTCTCGAACCTTTTTCAATTCTTCCTCATCCATATCTTTTCGCTGACCTTGCATTACCACATAACCCGAGCCATCATTTAAAACCTGCTTACTCATTGAATTACCCATGACTTTCACATCTTGCATGAATTGGTTTTTAGAAGTCTTTTTCTGCTCAAGATTTAATTTCATCCCTTGCATCTCCGCTTCTGCAATAAGCATATATGAATTAACAGCCTCTAGTTTTTCTTTTCCGCCAATGGCATTGATGTAACTATTCATCACTTCATTAATGCCAATACCTGCTGGCATTTCTGAGTTATAATTAGGTTCTTCAGCTGAAGCGGCGTATTTATCGTAATACTTAACAGGAATTGTTTTTCCGTTAACGGCAACTTTTTTGAGGTTTTCTAATACTTCGCTTCCTTTGCCAGTTACAACTACTCTTGAATTATCGGAACTAAAATATTTTTGAGCTGCTTCTTGAACATCAGCTACAGAAATGGCGTTTATTTTTTCTAAATACGTTTTGTAAAAGTCTTTAGGTAAATCTTCCGTTTCAATGTTCAAAGCATATCTCGCTATGGTTTCTGGGTCTTCGAGAGCCATAACAAAGCGACCTACATACTTCGCTTTTGTATTCTTCAACTCTTCATCAGTTACAGGAGTTTGGCGAATTTTATCAATTTCTTTAAGAAGTTCGACTACAGAGCTATCTGTTACTGCGTTTCTGACACTGGCCACTGCTCTAAATCTTGAAGCACCATATTTGTCATCTCCAAGTCTGGAATACGAACCATAAGTGTATCCTTTATCTTCTCGAAGGTTTAAGAATAGACGACCTTCACCGCCTCCACCTAAGATTTCATTTGCCATTAAGCTAGAAAGGTAGTCTTCGTCTCTCATTTTTAAATTTACGAGATTTTGTACTGATATCTCTGACTGCACGGCATTGGGTACATCGACAAAACTAATCTGCGTATACTGCACATCTACAGGATTTGAAAATTTAAAAGAAGGGGGTGAGGCTTTCGTCCAAGGTGTGAAATAGGTTTCAACAAGTTCTTTGGTTTTTTCTAATTCAACATCACCAATAATCACCAAGTAAGCGTTTGCTGGAACAAAATAGCTGGAATAGAATTTTTGAACATCAGTCAGGGTAACGTTATTCACGGTTTCTTCGGTAGTAAATTCACCATAGGGATGATCTGTGCCATAAGCTAAAGCAGTTTGTACGCGCCCTGCAATTGCTTTTACATCTTTCTCTTGGGTTTTGAGCCCAGTGATTAACTTATTCTTTTCCTTATCAAATTCCTCTTGAGTGAAATTCGGATTTATACCGGCGTCAGCCATCAATTCAAGAATTCTCGGAAAATATTTCGACAATGAACTCGCAAAAGCACTTTGAGAGCCAAAGCTCAATCGAGCTCCTAAAAAATCAATTTCTTCATTGAAGTCGTCTTTAGAAATGGATTTTGAACCTTTTCCTAAAAGACTTCCTGTCAGAGAAGAAACTCCCGATTTATCGCCTTCCGCTATGGGAGGATTATCGATGCGCAGTTGCACAGATACTCTGGGTAATTTATGATTTTCAACAACCAGTACTTTGAGTCCGTTTTTCAACTCAAAACGTTGCGGGTCTTCCAAATTAATTTCTGGCGCCGGACCAGGGTTGGGCATTTGTGTTCGGTCTATTTGTGCAGATAAGCTGACTGCAAATAGTACAAATAATAGGGTATATAACTTTTTCATCATGTTCTAGTTTTGAGTAGTATCCTCTGGTAAATATGAGAGCACCAAGCGTTGGTTTTGATTTAAAAATTTGCTAGCTACTTCTTTGATTTCCTCTCTAGTAATTGAGCGGTATATTTCTATTTCTTTGTTAATCAAAGAAGTATCTCCATAAAGCATATGATATCGAGCCAATGAATTTGCAATACCTTCAACACTTGAATTCGAATTAACAAACTGATTTTCAAACTTATTCAGTAGTTTTTGATAATCACTTTCAGAAATAAGTTCTGAGCGCACTTTAGCGATTTCTTCTTCCATTTCTGTGTTTAAAACATCTAATGTCGTTTCTCCGACGGGGAGAGCGAAAACGACGTACATGCTGTAGTCTTCTTGGCCAATATTGAAAGCACCTACCTGTAAGGCCTGCTTTTGATCATCTACCATTTTCTTATATAATTTTGAACTTCTTCCGTCGCTTAGATACGTTGAAACCATATCTAAAACATAAGCTTCCCTTTCAGTGAAACCGGGTGTTCGATATGCAATCATAGAGGCAGGAATTTGAATGTTCGGGTCGTAAAAAGTCGCCTTCATTTCCTCAGAAATCGGTTCTTCTTTGGGAAAGCTGCGAACGATATCTTCTCCCTTAGGAATTCCCGAGAAATAATCAGCAATCATTTTTTTAGCGTTTGCTTTTTCAAAATCACCTGCTACTACCAATACCGCATTATTAGGCACATAGTACTTTTTGTTATACGCCGTAACATCTTCAAGGGTGGCAGCATCTAAATCAGCCATGTACCCAATATTAGGATCTTTGTAAGGATGTACCTTAAATAAGTTTTTTCCAATGGCATAAAGGAACTGCCCATAGGGACTATTATCATAACGAAGTCTTTTCTCTTCTTTTACCACCTCTTGTTGTGTATCGATTCCTGATTGATCAATAATGGGATGAAGCATGCGTTCAGACTCTAACCACAAACCAAGTTGTAAATTATTTGATGGAAATACTTCGTAGTAATACGTTCTGTCTTGGGAAGTGTTTGCATTGTTTTTTCCACCATTGGAAGAAACAATTTTGAACCACTCTCCTTTACCTATATTCTTTGTGCCTTCAAAAAGAAGATGTTCAAAAAAATGAGCAAAACCTGTACGACCCTCGGTTCTATCTTTTCCGCCAACGTGATACATCACTGAAGTTGTTACCAAAGGTGCCGTGTTGTCTTGATGTAGTATAACATGTAGACCATTGTCTAAGTCATATTCTTCGTAAGCCACTTCTTGGGCTTGTGTCACCCATCCCATTAAGAAAAGAGGAAGGGCCACTAGTAATTTTCGTTTCATATAAATTGTGTTTACTTGATCAAATACCTATGGTTAGTGTCTTTTTAGATATTTGTGTTACGGCTAATATAATTTTTTTTTAGTAGCATCATAAATTAGCCTTACATTATTTAACAGTAATTTTAGAAGTAAACGCGGCAAAAAAAGAAAGATCATGGAACTGCTTTTTCAAGATTAAAAAGGAGGAGTATAAAAAACAACTTAAAATCTTGTCAAATCCCTTGTAGATTACTCATTTACACTTATATTTGCATCCGCTTAAAGAAAATTTGAGCAATTAATCTCGATTATCGAGGAAATTTAAATCATATACACGCTATGTACGCAATTGTAGAGATGGCAGGGCAGCAATTTAAAGTTGCGAAAGACCAAAAAGTATATGTTCACCGTTTGCAAACAGAAGAAGGTAAAAAGGTAACTTTTAACAATGTACTTCTTTTAGACGACGGAAAGAACGTAACTATTGGCGCCCCAGCTATAGACGGAGCCGCTGTTGAGGCTAAAGTCATTAAGCACCTTAGAGGTGACAAAGTAATCGTCTTTCACAAGAAAAGACGTAAAGGGTACCGTAAGAAAAACGGTCACCGTCAGTCATTGACTGAAATCGTAATCGAAAGCATCGTTGCTAAAGGCGCTAAAAAAGCGAAAGCAGAAGCTCCAAGGAAAGCCGCTCCGAAAAAAGAAGCTGCTCCTAAGGTTGAAGCTCCAAAAGTAAAAGCAGCTCCAAAAGCCGCAGCACCAAAAAAAGCTGCAGCTCCAAAAGCAAAACCCGCTAAAGCTGACGATTTGAAAAAGATTGAAGGTATTGGTCCAAAAATCGCCACTACTTTAATCGAAGCAGGTATAGCAACTTTTGCAGATTTAGCAAAAGCAAAACCAGCAAAAATTTCTGAAATCATCGCAGACGTTCGTGGAAATCACGTGACTGATACGTGGCCAGCACAAGCTAAGTTAGCAGCTGATGGTAAATGGGATGAGTTGAAGAAATGGCAAGACGAATTAGACGGCGGAAAAGCGTAAGTTCAGAATTAATAACCAGACCCTGAAACTAGTTCGGGGTATAAACAATATATCATGGCACACAAAAAAGGTGTAGGTAGTTCGAAAAACGGTAGAGAGTCAGAATCGAAACGCTTAGGTGTAAAGATTTTTGGTGGTCAAGCTGCAATTGCAGGTAACATCATCGTAAGACAACGTGGTACCAAGCACAACCCAGGTGAGAATGTGTATTTAGGTAAAGACCATACATTACACGCCCGTGTTGACGGACTTGTAAAATTCACAAAGAAAGCAGGCGGAAAGTCTTATGTTTCTATTGAGCCATTTGAGGCTTAAGAAACATTTTGTCAATCATATTAGAAAAGCCCTCTTCAGAAATGAAGAGGGCTTTTTTATACGAGGTTGTTTCTGTTTCTAATGAAATGCAAGCTTCATTTAACTTAACAAAATGGATGTGTTTGATGAAAGAGAATTGAATCAATTACCATTTCTGATTTCGAAAATTCGCTGCTTTTGCAAACGATACAGTTTGCATTAAGTAATCTTCCAAGTTATACTTGGGCATTGGTAGAATACTTTCTAAAAGAGTAGTATCCCATTCGCTAGGTTTTGAATTCAAATAGGGGTGAAGATGCACACCAATAGTTTCGTAATAGAATTCTTCAAGTTTAGAAGCAAAACCGGTTGCAGTTGTAATTTGCTCATCTGTGAAGCTAAAATTTGAAAAGCCTACGGCGTCTAAAACTTGAACAATACCTTTCATCATGTTTGTCTCTTCAGCATGCACAATATTCAATTGTTGAATATTGGTCTCAAGAACTTTTACGATCACATTAGCCGCATAGTCGGTAGGAATAATATTTAGTCCAGTTGCGCTGTCAGTAGCGATACGAATTCCATCTTTAGATTTGTTGTTATAGAAGAATTTAGCAAATAGATAGAAAACCATATACTTTGAGATGAAAAAATTCGGTGCTTCTTCAATATTACCACCGAGAACACTGGGTCGTAATATTTGAACAGGAAGATTTTCTGTTTTACTTTTTTCAAGCAGATACTTTTCAGAAGCATGTTTGGCTGCCTCGTAGTGATTTCGATAATTTCCGGTATCGTTGTCTACGTAATCATTTTTGACAATACCACCGATATCACCAAAGGAAAAAGCAGTACTTATGTAAACAAACTTATTTATACGATTGCTATAGGCTTTAAAAATGTCTTTTGTAAACTCAAAATTCTCTTTAAAAACTTCTTTTTTAGCCGCTGGGTCGGTTGATAGATTTACATAACCAGCAGAGTGAATAAAGTAGTCTATATTTTCATCCTGTAAATAAGAAGTCGGTTCAAGAATGTTTTTGGCATCTATAACTTTTATTTTATGGGCAATAGCACTCCTATTATTTTGAATAAATTCGGGAATGTTCTGGCTTGACAACATATTTCGAATGCGTGTTTCGGGGTGGGTTGCTGCTTTACCTCTAACGGGTAAATAGACGCTGTCAATTTGATCGAACTTTTGCTCTAGTAACGAAAATAGAATTCGTGAACCCAATGTTCCCGTAGCTCCTGTAAGTATAATTTTCATTTTTCAGCGGGGTGTTAATTCTTTTGTCAAAGTAACTGTAAGATACAAGAATTTAAAGGGATGTAAGAAAAGTCCATATAAAAATCACTGTCCAAATGAGGGTTCTTGACCAATTTCTTCTGACCAATTTTTTTAAAAGTGTATTATCGAATTCACCGACGGCTATTTTACGATGCAGGGGAACAAATTGCAAAAAGGTAATCGCCCAAACCATACTTATTAAGAAAAGACTTCCAATGGTGAAGATTGTTTTTAGTTCAAATAGCAAAAGCACCGCAGTGATTAATTGACCAAACATTAGTGGTATAACTACAACAGATATTCCAATGGTATATTTCTGGTGCCATTTTAAAAGGTTCTCTGCATTGTAATATTGAAAACCGGGGTAAACTACCAACTGAACCAACCAAATCAGTACTAGGAGTCCGAAATCAAATAACAAGCGCAGCAATTCAACAGTCATATTTCAGCATCAAAATCTGGAATCTGATTCACTCGCGCATAAGGATAACGCGATATTTTTTTTAGTTCGTAGTAAGTGTTCAGCCCTGAAATACCAACAGTATTAATGTTGGATAAATCGATGTCTTCATCTTCTCCGAGAGCTTTTTCAGGAATAATGAGATGTTGAATTTCGCCAATTACTAAAATGGTTCCGTTTAGCTTAATATCGATTGCTTCCTTGAATTCCATACCCATCTTGATTCCACTTTCTTTTACGAAAGGAGCTTTGAAATCACCGATGTACTCTTCGGTAAGGCCACAAATTTTAAATTCAGACTGGCCCCTCTCGAATTTTGCCGATGTATAATGCGCTTTTTCGGTAAAAGAAGAGTTGACATGATTGATGGTATATTGTTTGTTTTCTTTGATGTTTTCAAGAGTATGACGCGGAATTTCTCCCGTTGGCCTTGTAATGAAACCTAGTAAAGCCGGGTCACTACCCAAGTGGAAAACAGAACTAAAAATAGCCAAATTAACCTGTCCGCTATTAGATACACTACCAATTAGATTAGCGGGTTTTATCCCTGAAATAGAATTGATGAATTTGATCTTCTGAATGCGATCCATCTGATCAATATCTTGTTTTGAATACTGCATTTAGTCTTTAATTTGTTCCCACATCTTATCAGCATTCAATTTGAAAGTTCCCAAAAAGTCAAAATTACACTCGTTAGGTGCAATAACCGATAAGAAAGCTTCCTCGTTTTTATTGCGATAAAGGTGGTAGGTGTAACCAATAACAGGTTCAAAATTGAATTTGGCGCTGTAGACCAAATTGTTGTATTCGAACTGATCCATCATGGCGTCATATTCCGCTTTTAGTTCAAGGTATTTGGCATTTATTTGTTTATTAACCGCGTGAATATTTCTATTTTTCCATGCTACGGTATCTGTGGTGGTAATTGCAGGTGCACCAACATCTGTAGCGTAAGGCTTCAGTGAGGCATTATATTGTTGAGAATCTTCATCAAATACAACGTTATCAGGTTTCTTCTTTTTGTTCATGCCCTTTAACTTAATTTTTCTTCAATGCTTCCCAGGTTTGCCCAGAGGTTATTTACTTGAGATATTTTGTAATTTTTGAACTATTGGGTTTAGTAATAGAATAGAAAAAATCTACGAATTCTCCTTTTTCGTTGATGAGGTATTTTTGAAAATTCCACTTAACAGAACTATTACTTTTTCCGTTGAGTTCTTTTTTAGTCAACCATTGGTATAACGGATGCTGTTTAGAACCTTTTACGTGAAGCTTCTCGCTAAGCGGAAAAGTAACTCCAAAATTTCGCTCACAAAAGGATTGAATTTTAGCTGCGTCATCCGATTCTTGATTGGCAAATTGATTGCATGGTAACCCTACAACGACCAATTTATTTTGAAATTCGGTTTGAAGACTTTGTAGCTCTTTGTATTGTGGGGTAAATCCGCATTTAGAAGCCACATTTACAAATAGCACGTACTTTCCTTTAAAATCAGATAAAGAAATAGGTCTTCCATCTAAGCCATTCACAGGAATGGAATAAATAGAAGACCTATTTAAATTATTTTTTACTTGAATCGTTTTTGAAGATGACTTGAACTTTAACTTATCTAAGAACTTCATCTTCAAATTTTTAAGTAGAAACCTATCTATTGTGCAAAACCCATTTAGATAGTAGGGTTTCCTTTCAAACGCTTTTCAATTTTTTTCTTAAGCACAGTAAGTCGCTTCATGGTATCCATAAGTTCGACTTCCTTCGTTTCTTTATAAATTTCGTTGATTTCTAGAATCAAAGCTTTAACCTCTCTTGAGGAGCTTACTCTATCACTTGTTGTCATTCCGGACATTTTACGTCCCTCGAATTCCGCAACGCGTTCCATTAAATCCATATACTAAATTTTCTAATAAATTTTAAATACTAATAATCAAAGCGGAAATGTATGTAAAATCATTTGAATTTTACCACATGTTGGATAACTAATTCCTATTCCGCCATTTTATTAATCCTTTTAGCTCCAAATCTTCTTGAAAAAGCTCTAATAACTAAGTTTTTAGGATTTTTTTGATTTGAGTTAGTTGGAAATATACTAAACGTTTATCAATTTTAAATAATTGTTAAACAAAATAACAAGACTTTAACGTATTAAAATTCAGGAATTTTGCTCTAATTATACTTACAAAGTAAACAAAACCCCAACTGTTGCCAGAAGGGGTTCGTGAATACAATAAGATTTTTTTTAATATCTGTAATATTCTGGCTTAAAAGGCCCTTCAACAGTAACACCAATATACTCTGCTTGATCATTTCGCAACTCGGTGAGTTCGGCACCCAAACGAGACAAGTGTAATTTGGCAACTTTCTCATCTAAATGCTTAGGCAACATATAAACTTCGTTTTTATAGTTGTCACTATTCTTCCAAAGCTCGATTTGTGCTAGGGTTTGGTTAGTAAACGAATTACTCATGACAAAACTTGGGTGACCTGTAGCACATCCTAAATTCACTAAACGACCTTCTGCAAGAACAATAATGTCTTTACCATCAATGGTATATTTATCCACTTGGGGTTTGATTTCATCCTTAGTATCTCCATAATTCCCATTCAACCAAGCCATGTCAATCTCATTATCAAAGTGGCCGATGTTACAAACGATTACTTTGTCTCGCATCGCTTTAAAGTGCTGCCCTTGAATAATGTCTTTGTTACCTGTTGTTGTGATTACAACATCAGCTTTGCCAACAACATTTTCTAATTTTTTTACTTCAAAACCATCCATACAAGCTTGTAATGCACAGATAGGATCGATTTCTGTAACAGTTACAATCGCACCCGCACCTTGGAAAGAAGCTGCCGTACCTTTACCTACATCACCATAACCAGCAACTACAACACGTTTTCCGGCAAGCATGGTATCTGTAGCTCTTCGAATAGCATCTACAGCACTTTCTCGACATCCGTATTTATTATCAAATTTAGACTTTGTAACAGAATCATTCACGTTGATGGCTGGCATCGGAAGCGTTCCATTTTTCACCCGCTCATATAAACGGTGAACCCCTGTTGTAGTCTCTTCAGAAAGACCTTTGATAGCATCGGTAAGAGCAGGATAACGATCTAAAACCATATTTGTCAAATCACCGCCATCATCTAAAATCATGTTTAAAGGCTCACGATTTTCTCCGAAAAATAAGGTTTGTTCAATACACCAATCAAATTCCTCCTCATTCATTCCTTTCCAGGCATAAACAGGAATTCCAGCTGCTGCAATTGCCGCTGCCGCATGATCTTGAGTAGAAAAGATATTACATGAGCTCCAAGTAACATCAGCACCTAAGGCAACCAAAGTTTCGATTAAAACAGCTGTTTGAATGGTCATATGTAAACAGCCTGCAATTCGGGCTCCTTTTAAAGGTTGCTCATCACCATATTCTTCACGAAGAGCTATCAAACCTGGCATTTCGGCCTCGGCTAAATTAATTTCCTTTCTTCCCCAATCTGCTAATGAAATATCTTTCACTTTGTAGGGAACGTATGGAATAGTTTCTGTGCTCATATTCTTTTTTATTTTTTACTTTCGTTATTAGCAATTCTCTGCGCAATATCGCAGCCGCAAAGGTACAAAATACCAGAATAATAAAATGCCTCTTTACAATACATTAACGGTAAGCTCATCAATCAAGGTGTATATCTGGAAGATTGAAGAATCTGAAAATGAACTTGCTAAGGGTATTCAATTGACTCCCCATTGTCAAGGACGAATGGATGGAATGAAATCTGAAATGCATCGAAAAGGGTTTTTGAGCATTCGTCACCTCATGGCTGAGGCTGGTTATGTTGATGCAGACTTATTCTATGATGAAGCGGGAAAACCACATTTAAAAGATGGAAATCATATTTCGATTACCCATTCCAATCAGTTTACAGGTATTATCGTTAGCAGTTCTAATGAGGTAGGAATTGATATTGAAATGCAGCGAGATAAGATCCTTAGAATTGCGCATAAATTTACACCCATAGAAGAATATCGAACTATCGCAAATACCGAAGCTTTGATACGAAAATTGACTGTAGTTTGGGGCTGTAAAGAATCATTGTATAAAATTTATGCTGAGAGAGGATTAAGCTTTTTTCATCATATCGTTATCAAAGACTTTTCGCTTATGAATGATTTCACAACCGGTGAGGTCTTATATCAAGGCAATACGACTAACTTTGAAATCAGTTTTCTAGAATTTGAAGGCTTTACCTGTGTCTACGCGATTCGTCAAGCTGAAAGTTGAGAATTGTCAGTTAGTAGTAATTTTACGATCAACCATCAACTAATTAATATGAACATATCTGTAGAACTTACTTTTTCTCCTCTTCAAAATGACTTCGAAGAACACATTATAAATTTCATCAAAAAACTACGTGCATCAGAACTTACCATTTTAGAAAACCCATTGAGTACTCAGGTATTTGGTGATTACGAAACGGTTATGAAAATACTTCAGGCTGAAATAAAAGTAGCATTTGAATTGATGGATAAAGGCTTACTTTACATGAAAATTGTCAAATCTGACCGAAGCGAATATGAGCCAAATTTTTGATTGGATTTTTTCTCAATACGAAGGTGTACCTACTCATTTAGTAGTATTGGAATTCATCAGTGTGCTTTTTAGTTTATTGAGTGTCATCTATTCGAAACGCGAGAACATTTTAGTATTTCCTACTGGAATAATTGGAACCGGAATAATGGCCTATATTTTATTGGAATACGGACTTCTAGGTGACATGCTCATAAACGCCTATTATTTTGTAATGAGTATCATTGGTTGGTATGCTTGGACGAGAAAAGTCGATGCCACCCACTTTATACCGATAACTTTAACAAGTTCAAAAGAGAAGAAATGGTCCGTTTTATTATTTCTTGCCACGATTATCTTCGTTTCAATTGTCTATCTGCTTTCCAATCGATTTAATGTATGGACGGATTATGTTGATACTTTAACAACAGCAATCTTTTTTGTGGGAATGTGGTTAATGGCCAAGAAGAAATTAGAGAATTGGATATATTGGATTGCTGGGAATGTGATAACCGTCCCTCTTTATTGGTTCAAAGGGCTTATATTTAGTTCTATTCTATTCTTTTTGTTAACTATAATTGCCTTTTACGGATATTCTTCATGGAAGAAAAATTTAAACAAGAGTCCAGAGACATTATTAAAGTAGTATTGTTTGGACCAGAATCTACGGGCAAAACCACATTGTCTGAGCAGCTAGCAAGACATTATAATACGGTTTGGGTGCCTGAATATGCACGCGAATATTTACAGAATAAATGGAATAATGAACGCAAGACCTGTGAACCGCATGATCTTTTGCCAATCGCTGAAGGACAAATGCGAATGGAAAATGATCTGGCCAAAAAAGCAACCAGAGTTCTGATATGTGATACCGATTTGTTAGAGACCAAAGTATATTCAGAAGCGTATTATGTAGGTCATTGTGATCCTATATTAGAGAAGTATGCTTTGCAAAACACTTATGATCTATACCTGCTCACTGATATTGATGTGCCATGGGTTGGTGATGACTTAAGAGACAAACCCAATGAACGTGAACGAATGTTTTTGTATTTTAAAGACACTCTAAAAAAATACAATCGAAATTTTATTACTTTAACTGGTGATAAAAAGACCCGATTAAATAAGTCCGTAGAACACATTGACAAACTATTGAAAAAATGAGCTTACTTTCAGAAGAAGATTTAGAACAACTGCGAGCAAAAGGTATATCAAAAGACAAAGTTCGTGACCAATTGGAAATTTTCCGTGATGGAATTCCGTTTGTGCATCTTGAAAAAGCAGCTGTAATAGGAGAGGGTATTTCTAAATTCTCTGCTCATGAAGAAGAGGACTTAATTGCAGACTTTGATAAATTGAGAACAAGCTTGTCGTTGTTAAAATTTGTGCCAGCATCTGGTGCAGCTTCCCGAATGTTTAAAGCACTTTTTAATTTTCTTGATGCCTATAATCCATCCGAAGAAAACCTTAGTGACTATTTCTCTCGCACTGAAGACAAAGATTTGAAAGTCTTTTCAGAACGTCTAGAAGATTTTCCGTTTTACGATATCCTAAAGGATAAAATTTCTGGAAAATCAATATCTGAAGGAGGGGCCTTACACCTATTCGTAAATGAACTATTGTCTGAAGAAGGTCTTAACTACGGATTTTTTCCTAAAGGACTTCTTCCCTTTCATAAATACCCTAATCAAGCCGTAACCCCTTTTGAAGAGCATTTAAAAGAAGGTGCTGCATATGCTAAAACAGGAAACAAAGCGAAAATACATTTTACCATTTCAGAGCAGCATACAGAGTTGTTTGGAAAGGAACTCAATAGAATAGAAGATCGAATTTCGAAGGCTACTGACACAGGTTTTGATATTGGATATTCGTATCAAAAATCTTCTACCGATACCCTTGCCGTGGATATGGAAAACAAGCCTTTCCGTAATTCTGACGGCTCTCTATTATTTAGACCAGGAGGTCATGGCGCACTCATTGAAAACCTCAATGAGCAGAATGCAGATGTCATTTTTATTAAGAACATTGATAATGTAGTAGTTCCTGAAAATTTTGATGGTGTTACAAGAAGCAAAAAAGTTCTTGCGGGAGTACTATTGCATGTACAACAAAAAGCATTCATGTATGCCAAACTTTTAGACGCACATAAGATTAGTGAAGAACAGATTGCAGACATCAAGCAATTTTTAGAGAAGGAGCTCAACGTTCGGTTTTCGAATACCTATGAATCGTTTACGGCTGATGAACAGATGAAAGTACTGAAGGATAAAATCAATAGACCTATTCGTATCTGCGGAATGGTGAAGAATGAAGGCGAACCGGGTGGTGGACCTTTCTGGATTAAAGACAGTAGCAATCGAATCTCGTTGCAGATTGTTGAATCAGCCCAGATGGATACTTCTAATCAAAGTCAAAAAGATATTGTTGCACAAGCAACCCATTTTAATCCTGTAGACTTGGTTTGTGGGGTTCGAAACTACAAAGGGGAGAAATATAATCTTCTGAATTTTGTCGACCCAAAACAAGGTTTTATAACTGGAAAAACAAAAGATGGAAAGGAGCTAAAGGCTTTGGAACTTCCCGGACTTTGGAACGGCGCAATGGCGTTTTGGAACACCATTTTTGTAGAAGTACCTCTTTTGACTTTCAATCCGGTGAAAACCGTAAACGACTTGCTAAAACCTTCACATCAAGTAAGCTAAATATAGTACCAGACAGACTGGGCTAAAAGTGTGTAAATCTTACACACTTTTAGAATTTATTACACACTGCTATACATCTGTTAATTAAAATACAATAGATTTAATTATCTGATAATCAAATATTTATATTCATTTGATGAATTGCTCCTGCGATGGCATCATTTTCCCTCTATTGGTAATAACAAAACAAATGCATATTAATTTTTAAAACACATTAAAATGAAAAAAGTATTTTTAGTAGCAGCGTTGTCTTTAGGTACCATGACTGCTTTCGCACAAGAAGAGGAAACAGCTGTAGCTGAGGTTGCAACTGAAGTAATGGAAGCTCAAGATGCTTTCGCTGAAATCGCAATCGAAGAATTGCCAGAAGCAATTACAGCTGCTTTAGAGGTTGCTCATCCAGGAGCTACGATCTCTAAAGCTTATGTAAATGAGGCATCTCAGTACAAGTTAGAAGTTGCCAAAGAAGATGGTGAAGCTCTTGAGCTTTACGCTGATGCTGAAGGTAACTGGATTGAAATGTAGGGTAGCGGCTTACAATTTTGAGTTAGTTTAGTTTTGAAAAGTCTGGCCAATTGGCCGGACTTTTTAGTTTGGTTTTCTAATATCGATATTCAAGTTGCTCACCCCATTTTTCCAAATTGAGTATGATTAGTTTGTCATTTATTCTTAGCGGTGTTAACTCAAATGATATGGTCATCGTAGTAAGTGCATTGCAAAGCTCTGTATTATCAAGAAATACTTTAAGGTCTCTTTGCGGAATGGCCGTTTCTGCGACTCTATCAGCATCAACCAAATCTAAGTGCCAAGTGCCATTGTTACATCCACCAGATTGAATAGTTAATGATAAACAGTCATTATTTATTTCTGCGTTAATGATTTCGAATGCATTCCGACCTGTTCCATCATCATCAGACCTGTTTTGAAATATATTGCTATCGACAATCACTAAATGATCGCAAAGTGCGGAAATTGGTTCTTGGTTTTCTTCAGAACAAGAAAACTGCAGAAAATGGGTAATAAGAAGTATTACAATGAGTGTTAAGCGTCTCATTTTTGTCTTTTATAAATAGATGATTTTTTTCATAAAAGTTGCGTGAGTACATTTTTTTGAGCAATTGATAGTCTCTGTTTAAATGGGCTGCTGTAGTTCATCTGAATTACAATGTAGCAGAAACATTTGATGCTTTTTGGGCATGATTTACTCTTAGAAAATACCATGTTAATTTTACTTCTAATGCCTTCTGGGCTTGCCCCAAGGTTATTTGTTTTTATAAAAAAGAGGCATTAATGCTGCCATTATAATTGCTGTTACTACAGCCGCAATCCAATTTAGTTCGCCATGAACAAAGTAGTCATAAATAAGAAATCCGGCTGCGAATCCTAATCCCATTTTGATATTCTTTAAGTTGAAAATGTCTTTCATTATGTTGGTTGTTTTATATTTTCATTTTAAAGCTAAATCAAAAAGATTTGACGGACTTGGTTAAAACCACTTTAAACTTTTAGTCAAGCACCAATACCCGTATTGATTCGAGGTTTGTTGGCAAATGTTTTTATTGTCTTTTAAAAATTATTCTTCCTTCCTCTATATCATTGAAACCTAGTAATATCCTTTCTAATGAATTATTGTCTATAATATTAATTTGAAAGGCCACATCTGATTGAGTCCCAATAATTGAAATTGTCCCATTAGATTCGGTCCATTCAATTGAATTGGTAAATTCTAGAGAACAAGTATAAAGTGATGTAGAAGGTTGCGGTGCCAAACTTGCTAAATTAGAAGTGTATTGTCCTGTTCCATCTGAGTTAAGCACAAAACTATGATTTAAACATGGCAGCTCAGCTTTTGCATCATTGTCCTCAATCCCATCTCCATCAAAATCAAAAGGGTTTGTTAGAATAATACTTATTGAGTTCCAACTCCCTATTGGGCCTGTTTCCTCATTATCATCAGAACAGCTGTTGAATATAAGTACGCAAATGAGCATTTTTAAATATATTTCTTTCTTCATGTTAAAATATTTGTCAACGGCTGGGTTAAGAGTAATGCGGAGGCAAGAAAACTTTTCGTTTTCGTTGCGCACGAGCTAAAGCTTATGGTTTTTTTTCTTTTTTTGTATCAAAGCGAAATCCAAAGATTGCGCGACCTAATAAAAATATACAATCCTCGGCGTTTAAAACCTAAGCCCGTATTGTTTATAGGTTTTGTTATGAAATGTTTTTTTAGAACAATGAATATCCAAATATTATTGAAAGTGCGTTGTAGTCGGAACTAAAAAAAAATAAACTACTTAATATGTTTCTGCTTGTATGATATCTAAGTTCCAAACTATATTTGTCTTTTTGTTTATAGCCAATTCCAAATGCTAAGTTAGTTGATTTCGTAATCTCAAAATCAGTATTTGAGTAGGATATTTTGGAGTTTAATACGTTGTCTAGAACATATGAACCGTTAATGAAAAACTTAGAGTTTTCATTAAGAAAAAAATAATGTCTTATCCCCAAAGGAATTTCAATTGACTTATAATCAACCGCACTAATTGGTGATTCTTCTTCAGAACTAAATTGTTGGTATGTAGGCTCAACAATAATAGCCCATTTATTTTTGTTAAAAGGCATGATAATTTCCCCCTCAAGCCCAAACCTAAATCCAAATTTGTTTCCAAAATCTACATTTCTAAAGATATTTGCCTGATTAGTTACATTTAATGAAGAAATGTTTACCCCGGGTCGAAGATTAAAATTAAATAAGTCCCTTTTCTCCTTTTCATAATAATTAATAAAATCAGAATCCATACACTGATTATATTGAATAAAGACATGTATTAAATCTTCATTATCATACTTGGTTTTTTCAATGTTCTTAGATGAAATTGAATTACATTTTAAGTTATTTATTATTTGTTGTTTGAACCGGTTATTTTCTGCACGAAAATTATTAGAGGTTAGATAATACTTGAAAATTAGTTGTTCGATTACGTTAGAGTCGTTCTTACTAAAAAAAAACCTAATTAGATTACCATCTTCATAATGATATAAGTTGGATTTACCTTCTACTAGAATTTTTAAAAAAAGTGTTTCTTTTTTTAAAACAGGATTTCTTACGGAACTCAATTGGTTCAAAATACTAGAAGATCTATCAATTTCAACATTACCTCGAACATATTTAGAAAAATTTTGAATACTAAATTCCTTAACCATTGTTAAAGTTGCTTTCTTGGATTTTGAATTTTCGGAAAGTTTATATTTGAATTCAGTAGGGTTATTTTTCCAATCAATATTTTCAATTAAGCAATCGATTCTATTTCCGTTATTATCAATGAAATATCCTTTTTCAAAAGAAATTTGAGTATAGCAATTATAGCTTAAAATCAATGTTATAAGAAGTAATAGTTGTTTTTTCATTATTTATTAGTTTGTTTCTATAATGTGTAAATATTTCATAACGGTCTAGTATAAGAAAAGTAGGGCGGAGGTAAGGAGACTTTTCGTTTCCGTCTGCGCACGAAGCTAGAGCTTTTGGTTTTGCTTTTTCTTTTTTTTGTCCAAAGCTAAATCCCAAAGATTTAGCGACATTATAAATATACACAGACCTTTCGTTTTAGCCCTAAACTCCGCATTACGTTTAGGCATTGTTAGGCACCGTATTTATTCCAGATTTGGCTTACCCATGTATGTAGTAACGACAAAGTTGGAGTTTGGGTCTAGGAAACGAAAAAACTTCAATTTTATCATCGGTAGTTCGAAGTCATTTTCATCGTAGATTTCGAGCAAAATGGTCGCGACAACAGACCGATTGTACTCTTCTTTTTTTCGAATCAGTTCTGAAACTTTCTCATTAAAAAGAAAACTTTTTGAATCTGTTGCATTGAGGTATTTCATTCCTTTTACAAAACTTTCAGGAGAAGGTCCTTCATAGTTAAGTCCTTTCGCAAGCTTTTGCAGCGAATCACTAATATTATATTCAATCTCATATTCCTTGTCCTTATCAACACTAATTTTGTCCAAAAGTTCAGCGTAATTTTTAAAATCAGAATTGTCGATTATATGTTTTGAAATCAAATGTTCTTGAAATTCTTTGAGAATAGTTTTTAGTCCTTTATAATATTCAGGATTTTCTTGTTCTATTCCTTTTTCAAATTCCATTTCAAATTTGTTTGATGTCATTTGAGAATTGGCTTTTAGGTAAAACAAAAAACTGCAAATTATCAATATGGTAGAAGGTAATTTCATATGTTGTCTAACGGTTCGGCTATGATTAGTTGCTGTGATTCGTCCGAACCCCGAGGCCTCGGGGCAGCCGAACCTAAAGATAGCTTTTTGCGCGTGATTTCCGATGGAAAAATCCGTAGCAATTAATTATAGGTTTTGTTAGGCACAGTTTTTTTTGCCGTTCTGTTGAGTTTTCTCAAATCGCGTTTCGATAAACGAGTTAATTTTTTGTCCCTTTTTAGATTATCATTTAGGGTTAAATAATGAATTGCAAATATGATTTGAACTCCTCTGTCCTCTATATTCATAGATAGCGGAAAATCGATAATGTTATTTGCAATGTAATTTCCATTTCCTAATCCGCTCTGAAGAGTTTGTCCGTAATTTATTAAGTAACCACTTGTTTTTCCCAGTTCAAGCACAAAATCAGTAAATTTTTGGTTGCCGCTAAAACAAAGACTTTCGTATTTATAAACAGGTTCATTCAATCTAGTGCCTTTACATATAGCCCATATTTTTTCAAATGTGCTTTTGGAAATTGTTCGATAAAGCCTTTTTTGTTTTCGATAACTAATGTTTTTCTCAATGAAATTATCTTCTAAGTCAGTAATTTTCGGCACCAAATCCTTCATACATTTTCCATATTTTGCATGGTCCTTATCCCCACAAAGCTCACTTTGAAAAAAGTCCGCAATCAGATTCAAGTCCATAATTTGAGATTCCGAAAAATATGGTTTCAAATCCGTTTGAGAGCTTTGTCCGAGACAAGTCACAAATGTCAAAAACATGGAGTAGAGTAGAGGGAATTTCATTGGTTTAAGATTGTGCCTAACGGTTGAGCTATGAACAGTACGGGAGCAAACTGGCGTTTGCTTTCCGTCACGCACATAGCGAAATCTTTTTGTTTTGATTTATTTTTTCTTTGTCCAGAGCAAAATCCAAAAGATTTTGCGGACATCATAAAAATACACAAACCTTTCGTTTAAGCTCGAAGCCCGTATTGTTTATAGGTTTTGTTGTACACAGTTTTTATTCCGAACATTTGAATTCCTCTATTCTTGTGTCCTGACCTAATACAGCAGTACTTTTTAAACTTCTATAATTAGTGATATTACTTTTACAAAAGAAATAATGAGTCTGTTTCCATGATTCATCGATTTTGAATAGTGTAGCTTGTCCAGTTTTTACTTTTGTTGAGTCTAAGATGCCATATTCTGACATTTTTGAAATTGTTTCTCGGCTTAAACCATGACTGGAATCAACTTCGACAAAAAGTTTGTTTTTCTTTTCCCGAAATTTTGATGGAAACCATTTACTCCTATTTCCAATAGTGTCCGGTTTTTGCAGAAGTAGTTCTTTTCCGATAATTGCATCGATTGTAACTGTTGCTATGTTTTCATTAAAATCCAGATATTCAATTTGAAAAGCATTGCTTTTGTTTCTATAAGAATTGGTGCTTAAAAAATCCATTATTGCATTTTCAATAATTTCATTTTTTTGTCCAGTCCGATGCAGGTTTGATTTATAGGATGAACAACTAATCCCAAAAATAAAAATGAGAATAAATAAACTTTTTTGGTATTTCAATAATGATGATTTTAAATTGTGTACAACGGTTGAGCTATGAACAGTACGGGGTCAAACTAGCGTTTGCTTTCCGCCACGCACATAGCGAAATCTTTTTGTTTTGATTTACTTTTTCCTGTCCAGAGCAAAATCCAAAAGATTTTG